>NZ_BAAANL010000003.1:132235-633549 GCF_039529775.1 Myceligenerans crystallogenes | reverse complement strand
GGGCCCGCGGGCACCGGCTGCGCGCCGGTCTGCGGCGCCGGGCCGGACGGCCCGTACGCCGCGGGACCGGAGCCCTGCTCGGGCCGGCCGGGAGCCCACGAGGCCGCGGCGGGTTCGGCCGGGAACGACGACGGCGCCGCGGCGGGAGCCTGGCCCCGGCGCCGGCCCGGCGCCGGGGCGGCGTCGGCGGGCGGGAAGACCGCGGTGCCCGGGCCCGCGCCCGGCCCGGTATCCGGGGCGGACGGGAAGGCCGCCACGCCGGGAACCGGCACGTCGCCCGCCTCGTCGCCGCGCGAGGGCGGGAACGGCGGGTCCGCCGGGTCGGTCCGGCGGGGCAGGTCGTCCTGGTGGGTGAGCGGGGCGCGCACCGTGCGTGCGGGCTTGCGGCCCTTCGCTCCCTGGGGCCCCTTGGACCTGCGCGAGCCGAGCAGGAGGAAGACACCCAGCAGCACGAGGAACACGCCGCCGATGACGCCGGGCCACAGGTACGGGGTGGTGACGGGCCGGGGCCAGGTCAGCTCGACCGTGGGGGCCTCGGCGCCCTTCCCGACGCCCGCGGCGAGCAGGCTGTAGGGACCGGGCTGCTCGGTGTAGCGCAGCGTGACGCTCGTCTCACCGCTCACCTCGGAGACCCAGAGGTCGGAGCCCGCGGGTTCCGGGCCGCTCGCGGGCTTCTCGTCCTGCTTCGCGGAGCCCTCGGCGCCGGCCTCCCCCTCCTTGCCCTCCTCGGCGGGGGCGGACGCGTCGCCGGACGGCTCCGCCACGCCGCTGCCGGGTACGACCGCGAGTCTCGTCCAGTCGGTCATGCCGGTGACGGAGTCGTACGGGTCGTCGCCGACCCAGCCGAGCACGTCGGTCTCGGTGCCGACGGCCAGGGTGACCTTCTGCCCTTCGGGGACCGAGGCGCGGACCGTCACGCTGTCGTCGACCATCCCGAGCACGCCCGGGGCCGTGACCAGCATCGTTCCGTCACCGCTCGGGGTCGCGGTCGCGACCACCGTGTCGGATTCACGGAGGATCGTCGCGGTCGCGATACCGTACCCCGCCCCGCCGAGACCGGCGAGGATCAGGAGGATCGCCAGGAAGCGTTGCACCACCCGTTCCCTTCGTAGGTGCCTGAGGACCGACAGTCCAGCATAGAGTCGTCGGCTGCCGAGGATTCCAGGGGCCGTGGCCGGGAGCGGGCACAGCGAGGATCGTCACGCATCCTTCACGCGTCGTCTTCACGACCCGCGCGGCGGGCCACCGATCCCATTGCAGCAGCGGCTATCCAGCGGCGCGCGCGACGCGTATCCTGGGCGCCGGACAGGCCGCGTATCGCGGCATCCCCTGGCTCAAACTCCAGTCCAGGGTACCCACGGTCTTGCCACGGAGGTCTGCACAGTGTCCGACGAGCGTTCGCTCTTCCCGACCGTCATGCGCGGCTACGACCGCGACCAGGTGCACAGCCACCTCGACCGGCTCAACGCCGCCCTGGAGGAGGCGCGACGGCAGGTCGAGACCTCGGACGGCAGGTCCGTGCAGCTGCAGCAGGACCTCAACGACGTCAAGCGCAAGCTGGCCGAGACCGACAAGCCCTCGTACGCGGGGCTCGGGTCCCGGATCGAGATGCTGCTGCGGTCGGCCGAGGAGCAGTCGTCCGACATCCTCACCCAGGCGAACCAGCAGGCCGCGGACATCATGGCGCGCGCGAAGCTGTCGGGCGGCCAGATCCGCTCGCGCGCCGAGTCCGAGGCCGCGGAGCTCCTGGCGAGCGCCCGCCGCGAGGCCGAGGAGATCCGTACCACGATGGCCGCCGAGGCCGAGGGCCACCTGGTCGGCGCGCAGCGCCGCGCCGAGGAGCTGGTGGGTTCGGCCGAGCGCGAGGCCGCGCTCATCACCTCCGGCATCGCCACCGAGGAGTCGGAGCGCCGCTCCAGCCTGGAGCGCGAGCTCGGCACGCTGCGGTCCACCGTCGAGCGCGAGACCACCGAGCTGCGCGTCAACACCGAGCGCGACGCCGCCCAGCTGCGCGCCAAGGTCTCGGCCGAGACCGCCGCCCAGCGCGAGTCGGCCGAGCGCGAGTCGACCGACCTGCTCGAGCGGGCCCGGCGCGAGGCGGACCAGCTCGTGGCCGACGCCAAGCGCGCCGCCGCGGAGGCCGCGAACGCCGTCACCTCGGACCTCGAGGAGCTGCGGGAGCAGGCGCGCACCGCGCTGGCCCAGGCGGACCTCGACATCGCGACCCGCAAGGAGCAGGTCGAGACCGAGCTCTCCGAGCGCCACAACAAGGCCAAGGAAGACACGGACAAGCTCGTCAAGACGGCGGAGAAGCACGCCGCCGAGGCCGAGAAGCGCGTCGCGGTCGCCCTGGAGCAGGCGGAGAAGGTGCGCTCGGAGTCCGACGTCTACGTCAAGGACCTCGTCGCCGACTCCCGCCGCACCGCCGACCGGATCGTGGCCGAGGCCCGCGAGTTCGCGGACCAGACCATCACCGACGCCCGCGAGGAGGCGGAGCTGCAGCGCGCCGCCGCCCAGAACCAGCTCGAGGACCTGACCCGCCAGCACGACTCGATCAACGGCTACCTCGAGGAGCTGCGCGGCATGCTCGGCGGCCCGGGGAACGGGTCCGGCAAGAACGAGGGCGCGTCCGGCCTGCTCCCCGCGTCCAGCGGCAGCGGCCTGACCCCCGCCCAGCAGGCGCGCTTCGGCGTCGTCGGCGCGGGCGCCGCGTCCGACGACGAGCCCGCCTCGGACGCCAAGCCGGTCGCGATCCCGCCGCGTTCGCCGAACCCGGCGCCGTCGGCCGACGAGGTCAGCACAGCGACCGTCGTCGTCCCGCAGGTCGAGGAAGACGCCGACGAGAAGGACGACGCGAAGGCCGAGGCGAAGGCCTGACCAGCGCGAACGCCTGACGACAAGGGCCCGCGACCTGACGCGCTCCGGTGACCGGAGCCGCGTCCGGGCCGCGGGCCCCGTCGTCTCGCCCGGCGGCGCGGCCCCGGCCTACGCCGCGCAGACGCGCTCGTGCAGCAGCGACAGGGCGCCGGCCACCGCGGCCGGGTCCTCGACCGGGGCCATGTGGCCGGCGTCCGGGACGGCGGTGAGCGTCACGTCGCCGCCGCCCCGCGTCGCGGCGGCGGCCATGTGCTCGGCCTGGTCGAGCGGCGCCAGCTTGTCCTCCACGCCGACGACGACGGCGACGGGCGCCTCGTACTTCTCCAGCACCGCGGTCCGGTCCGGCCGGGCCGCCATCGCGCGCTGCACCCAGGCCACCCCCGCGGGCGACTGCGCGCGGATCCACGCCTCGAGCGTCGGGACGAGCGTGCGGCGCTCGGCGAGGCTCCGCGCCGACAGCAGCGCGGCCGGCATGCCGAGCACCGCGTCGACGGTCTGGTCCCGTTCCACGGTGCCCGCGATCCGGTGCCGGTTGGCGAGCGCCTCGGTGCCGTCGGCCGTGGACTTGGTGTCCACCAGCCCGAGCCCCGCGACGAAGCCCGGGTAGAGATCGGCGAGCGCCAGGGCGACGTACCCGCCCATCGACAGCCCGACGACGATCGCGTTGCCCACGCCGAGCCCGCGGAGCGTGTCGTGCACGCGCTCGGCGCTGTGCTCCAGCGCGGGCGCGGCGCCGGGATCCAGGTCGGAGTGCCCGGCTCCCGGCAGGTCGACGCCGATCGCGCGGATCCCGGGCGCCAGCGCCGCGGCGCACGTGGCCCACATGCGCAGGTCCAGCGGGAACCCGTGCAGGAGGACCAGCGGCAGCCCGCCGCCCACCCGCAGATCGACGGTGTTCAGCGGTGTGTTGCCGGTCATCGCAGCCCCTCCTCGCACGGGGCGAGGGTCGCCCCCTTGACCCAGGTTATTCCCGGCCCCGGCGCCGGGTCACCCCCGGACGGGCGGCCGCGCCGGGCGCTGCCGCACGGTCCCGTGTCACCGCACCTTCAGGCGAGCGGCCCGGTCAGCCGCTCCGCCGCGGTCAGGCGAGCGGCCCGTCCCAGTGGGTGGGGAGCGGCAGCGGGTGGTCCGGGAGCACGTGGCCGACGATCTCGTCCAGCACCCGGCGCACCGCGGCCTCCCCCACCCAGAGGTGCTTCGCGCCGTCGACGCCGATCACCTCGGCCTGCGGCACGCGCGCGAACCGCCGGCGGGCCTCGTCGGGCCGCAGGTAGTCGTCGAGCTCGGGCACGACGACGACGAGCGGCTTGCCGAACTCCGCCCACCGGTCCAGGTCCGCGTCGGTCGCGCGGTGCAGCGGCGGCGAGAGCAGGATCGCCCCCGTGATCGCCGGGTCCGCGCCGTGCTTGAGGATCAGCTCCGTGCCGAACGACCAGCCGACCAGCCACGGGCTCGGCAGCTCGCGGAACTCCGCCAGCTCGACGGCCGCCGCGACGTCGTACCGCTCCCCCTCGCCGCCGTCGAACGCGCCCTCGCTGGTGCCGCGCGGGGAACTGGTGCCGCGCGTGTTGAACCGCAGCACCGCGAGGTCCGCCATCGCGGGCAGCCGCCAGGCGGCCTTGCGGTACACGTGGGAGTCCATGAACCCGCCGTGCGTGGGCAGCGGATGGAAGGTGAGCAGCGAGGCCGACGGTGTGCGCGGGGCGCCGTCGGGCCCCACGGGGAGCGCGAGCTCCCCGACGAGCGTCAGGCCGTCGGCGGTGTGCAGCTCGACGTCCTCCCGCTGCGCGGGCAGCACGGTCGTGGCGCGGATCTCATGCGGTGCCTGGGTGTTCATCGCGTCCATTGTCGCCGACGACGGCGCCGGGGCGGAGCCGGTCCCGGCCCGCTCCGGGCGGGGCTGCGCCAACGCGCTTCAGACGGTGCCGGCGGCGGCACAGCGGCGGCAGCGTGGCGACGGCAGCGTGCCGGCCATCGCGCGCCGGCCACCGCGCGCCGGCCACCGCGCGCCGGCCGAGTCAATGAAGCCGGGTGCGCCTGCTCCAGCAGCTCGAGTGCCAGTGGCGGCGCGCCGACAGCCCGGCGTCCGCGCCCCCGATCGCGTCCGAGCGCCAGGCGACGACGTGCGCCGTGCCCGGCGGCACGTCCTGGCGGCAGGCCGGGCAGACGTACGTCTTCTCCGAGGAACGCACCTGCTGGACCACCCATTCGCCGTCGGACGCCGACTCGCTGCGCCGGCCGCCGGACGCCCGGTCGAGGTCGAGCGGGCGGTGCTCCGTCCCGTAGGGGCGCTTGCTGGATCGGCGGCTCGAGGGCATATCCATATTCTTCCAGCTGATTCGTGGGTGAATCGTGTAGCGCCCGCGACGATCTCATTGCCTCCAGCCGTTTCCAGGTTCGGACCGTTACAGTGTGCCGGTCTGCCCCAACGGAACCGACCGAAGGACACAACGTGAAGCAGCGCACCACCGCCGGCCTGGCGGCGTTCGCCCTGGGCTCGGCCCTCGTGCTCGCCGGATGCGGGACCGGTGATTCGAGCGGCGGCGACGCCTCGGCATCGGCGTCGGGCTCCCCTGCGGCCAGCGCGTCCCCGGTGGTCGCGGGCGGTACCTGTGAGGCCCAGGAGCAGCCGGCCCCGGAGCAGCCGGCGCCGACCGACGCGGACCAGAAGGCCGTCGAGGCCATCGAGGTCGAGGGCAAGCCCGGCGAGGAGCCGGAGGACGTGAGCTTCAAGACCCCGCTCACCCTCGAGGGCGCCGGGTACAACGTCCTCGACAAGGGCGACGGAGCGGCGATCGAGGAGGGTGACGAAGTCACGTTCCACGACTACACCGTCAACGGCGCCGACGGCAAGGCGCTGCCGAGCTCGACGTGGGAGAAGGGCGCCGAGCCCACGGTCATGACCTTCGGCGACCCGACCTTCCCCCCCGTGCTCACCGAGCCGTTCACCGGCATCAACGTCGGCGCGCGCCTCGTTGTCGCCCTGGCGGGCCAGGACGGCTCCGTCCAGGTGCACGTGCTCGACGTCGTGGACGCGAAGGCCAAGGAGCCGACCCCGACGAAGGCCGAGGGCGAGCCGGTCGAGCCGGTCGAGGGCCTGCCGACGGTCGAGCTCGCCGAGGACGGCGCCCCGACCCTCACGATCGAGGACTCCTTCGAGGAGCCCTCCGAGCTCGTGGTGCAGCCGCTCATCGAGGGCGACGGCGCGAAGGTGACCAAGGAGGACGAGGTCACGGTGCAGTACCTCGGCTGCCTCATCGACGGCACGTCGTTCGACTCCTCGTGGGGCCGCGGCGCGCCGGCGTCGTTCCCGCTGAACGGCGTCATCCCCGCCTGGACCAACGGCCTGGACGGGCAGACGGTCGGCAGCCAGCTGCTGCTCGTCGCGCCCCCGGCCGACGCCTACGGCGAGGACCCCGCCGCCCACGAGCTCGGCGGCAAGACGCTGGTCTTCGTGGTCGACATCCTCTCCGCCAAGAAGGCGGCCCAGGGCTGATCGCCTGACCCGGGGCCGGCGACGCCGGGGAGTACGCGCCCAGGGCGCGCGCTCCCCGGCGTCGTCGTTCCCCGCGAGCTCCGGAAGGACACGGATGAACACCGGCCGTCACGAACTGACCTTCACCACGCCCGCCCGGGCGTGGACCGAGGCGCTCCCGCTCGGCAACGGGCACATCGGCGCCATGGTGCACGCCGCCACGCACGGGGTCCGGCTGCAGATCAACGACGACACCTGCTGGTCGGGCTCCCCCGCGGCCAACGACCGTGAGCCGCTGATCGCACCTGAGGTCGCGCGGCAGATCATGGCCTCCGCCCGCGCCGCCGTGCTGCGCGGCGACCACGCCGAGGCCGGCGCGCAGGTCCAGCGGCTCCAGCACCGTCACACGCAGAGCTATCTTCCGTTCGCGGACCTGCACGTGGAGGTCACCGCCGGGGACGGGCCGCCGTCCGCGTTCCGGCGCCGCCTCGACCTCGCCGACGCCGTCCACGAGACGCGCACGGCGGGCGACGGCTGGTCCGTCACGCAGACGACGCGGGTCAGCGCTCCCCACGACGTCCTCGTCCACGAGCTCGTCGCCTCGGCCGCGATCGACGTCGTCGTCACGCTCTCGTCGCCGCTCCGCACGATCGCCTCGGGGCGGGACGGCACGGAGCGCTCGCTCCTCGTCCGGATGCCGGACGACGTCGCGCCGTCGCACGACGACGCCGACGACGGAATCGTCTGGGCCGACGGCGAGAGCCTCCAGGGCGCGGCGGTGCTGCGCGTGATCCACGACGGGACGCCCGTGGCGGACGGCGACGGCGACGGCGACGGCAACGGCGACTGCAGGCTCGTCCTTGCGGGCGTGACCCGGCTGGCGGTGGTCTACGCGTCCGCGACGACGTTCACCGGCATCGGGCGCGCGCCCGAGGGCGACGCGCACAGTGCGTACGACGCCGCCCGGGCGCGCGTCGACCGGGCCCTGGCGGACGGGCTCGACGTCGTCCGGGAACGGCAGGCCGCCGACCACCGGTCCCTGTACGAGCGGGCCGAGCTCGTGCTCACGGGCGACGAGGACGCCACCCTGGACGCGCGCCTCACCGCCGCCAACCGCGGCGAGACCGCCGACCTCACGACCGATCCCGCCCTCGCGGCGCTGATGTTCCACTACGGGCGCTACCTGCTGATCTGCTCGTCGCGGCCGGGCACCCTCCCGGCGAACCTGCAGGGCATCTGGAACGACTCGATGCGCCCGCCGTGGAGCTCCAACTACACCACGAACATCAACCTGCAGATGAACTACTGGGCCGCCGACGTCGCCGGCCTGCCCGAGCTCGCCGAGCCCTACCTGGATCTCGTGGAGGCGCTCGCGCGGGAGGGGCGGCGCACCGCGACGGAGCTGTACGGGCTCCCGGGCTGGGCCGCGCACCACAACTCCGACGCCTGGGCGTACACCCGGCCCGTCGGCGGCGGCACCCACCACCCGAAGTGGTCGTTCTGGCCGCTCGCCGGGCTGTGGCTGTGCCGGCAGTACCTCGACGGCGCGGCCTTCCGGGGCGAGCCGGCCGACCTCCTCCGGCGAGCGTTCCCCGTGCTGCGGTCCGCGGCGGAGTTCGCTCTCGGGTGGCTCGTCGAGACCGGCGACGGCTACCTGGGGACCGCGCCGTCGTCGTCCCCCGAGAACGACTTCCTGACGCCCGACGGCGCGATCGGCGAGGTGGCGGTCTCCTCGACGCTCGACGTCACCCTCGTCGGCGATCACCTGCGGTCCCTCGTCCGGGTCGCCGCGTCGCTGGGGATCACCGGCGACGACGTCGTGGAACGCGCGCGGGAGGCCGAGAAGCGGCTGCCCGGCATCCCGGTCGGCCCGTCCGGCGCGGTGCTCGAGTGGCGCGACGCGTTCGAGCAGGCCGACCCGCACCACCGGCACGTCTCGCCCCTGCTCTTCCTCTACCCGGGCGACGGCGCGGTGACGCCGGACCAGGAGCGTGCGGCGCGGGTCTTCCTGGACGAGCGCGGCGACGACTCGACCGGATGGTCCCTCGCCTGGAAGCTCGCGCTGTGGGCGCGCCTGCGCGACGGACGACGCCTCGACGACCTGCTCGCGCTGGTCTTCCGGGACCTGACCGTGGACCGGGGCCCGGAGGTCGGCGGCGTCTACCCGAACCTGCTGGCGGCCCATCCGCCGTTCCAGATCGACGGCAACCTCGGGTTCGTCGCGGGCGTCGCCGAGGCCCTGCTGCAGTCGCACCGGGGCGAGATCGAGCTCCTGCCCGCCCTGCCGCCGTCCCTCGGGGACGGCAGGGTCCGCGGGCTCGTCGCGCGGCCGGGCGTCGGCGTCGACCTCGCCTGGGAGAACGGTCAGGTCGTCGAGGCGACCTTGACCGCGCTCCACGCCCGCGCGCTCGGCGGACACACCGTCAGGTGCTCCGGCCGCACCGCCGCCGTCGAGCTGACCGCGATCGGTGAGCCGGTGGCCGTGGAGGTACGGCAGCTGCGGCAGCCCGGGCGGGCATGACGCCCCTCCGGCCCGGGAACGACGACGGCCCTCGCGCGCCGTCGTGAGAACCGGCGCGGGGCCGGGACCGCGGATTTCTCGCCGCGGTCCCGGCCCCGTCCGTCAGCGCCCGTCCGTCAGCGCCGGCCGGCCTTGCGCCGGAACAGCCACGCGCCCCACACGGCGGCGACCAACAGGATGCCCGCGCACCAGACCACGGCCACGAACGGGTCCGATCCGGGGTCCCGGCCGAAGAGGAGCGCGCGGATGGACTCGATGACCGGCGTGACCGGCTGGTGCTCGGCGACCCCCTGCATCCAGCCGGGCATCGTGTCGATCGGCACGAACGCGCTGGACACGTACGGCAGGAACAGCAGGATGAAGCCGTAGCCGCTCGCCGCCTCCGCGGAACCCGCCGCGAGCCCGATGGCCGCGAAGAGGTACGTGATCGCGAGGATCCACAGCGCGATGACGCCGACGGCGCCGAGCCAGCCGAGCAGGTCCGCCTCCGGGCGGAACCCGATGAGCAGGGCGACGCCGAACACGACCGCCGTGGCCAGCAGGTTCCGGGCCAGGCTCGCCACGACGTGCCCGGTGAGCACCGCACCCGCCCGCAGCGGCATGGTGCGGAACCGGTCGATGATCCCGGCCTTCATGTCGCCCGCGACGAACGACGCCGTCGTCGCCGCGCCGAAGCCGGCGCACGTGAGGATCGTGCCCGGCACGATGTAGTCGACGTAGTCGCCGCTGGGGTCGATCGCCCCGCCGAACACGTAGGTGAACATCAGCATGAGCACCACGGGCAGCATGATCGACATGAGCAGCGACTCGGCGTCGCGCACGGAATGCCGCAGGCTGCGGCCGATGAAGACCAGTTCGGCGGTCAGGCCGCCGGGGGCCGGGCGGGCGAGGTCGAGGGTGGTCATGCGGCGTGCTCCTTCTCGGGGGTGGGGGCGGTCAGGGCGAGGAAGGCGTCGTCGAGGCTGGGGCGGTCGATGGCGACGACGCCGTCGAGGCCCGCGGCGTCGAGCTCGTCGAGCGCCCCGCGCAGGCCGTGGACCGTCCCGTCGGTGGGGATCTCGCGGACGAGCGTTCCGTCCGGGGCGGTCAGGCGCACGATGTCGCCGCCGACGCGGGCCTTGAGCGCGGCGGCCGTGCCGAGCGCGGCGACGCGGCCCTCGTGCAGGACGGCGATGCGATCGGCGAGCTGATCCGCCTCCTCCAGGTACTGGGTGGTGAGGAACACCGTGGTGCCGGCGTCCGCGAGCGAGGCGATGACCTGCCACAGCTCGCGCCGGCTGCGGGTGTCCAGGCCCGTCGTCGGCTCGTCGAGGAACAGCACCTGCGGCTGGACGACGAAGCTCAGAGCCAGGTCGAGCCGGCGGCGCATGCCGCCGGAGAACGTCCCCACGCGGCGCCGGGCGGCGTCGGCGAGGCCGAACCGTTCGAGCAGCTCGTCCGCGCGGGAGCGCGCGGCACGGCCGGGCACCCCGGACAGCCGGCCGAACATCACGAGGTTCTCGCGCGCGGTGAGCACCTCGTCGACGGCGGCGGCCTGGCCGGTCAGGGCGATGCGCCGTTTCACTCCGCCCGGATCACGCACGACGTCGTACCCGGCCACGCGGGCCGTTCCGGCGTCGGGCCGCACGAGCGTCGTGAGCACGTTGATCGCCGTCGTCTTGCCCGCGCCGTTGGGGCCGAGCAGCGCGAAGATCTCGCCGGGGTGGACCTGCAGGTCGAGTCCGTCGAGCACGGTGTGCGAGCCGAACCGCTTGCGCAGTCCGCGCACGTCGATGGCGTGAGTCATGGATCCGTTCCCTTCCGTGGGCGTCTGGGGTAGCTCCGGAGCGGTTCTGTGTATCGCAGAAACAGTGTATGGCCAACACTGTGTATGACAGTAACACACTGTGTATGGCGTAGACATGCCTAGGATCGTGCTCATGACCGACGACCTTGACCTGCCCCGCGGTGTCGCCCTCGCCTGGGGAATCGCCGCGAACCCGCAGCGCGGGCCGAAGCGCGAGATGAGCGTGGAGCGCATCGTGGAAGCCGCCGTCGAGCTGGCGGACGCCGACGGTCTGGGCGCGGTGTCGATGGCCGCGGTCGCCAAGAAACTCGGCTTCACGCCGATGTCCCTGTACCGGTACGTGACCGCGAAGGACGACCTGCTCCTGCTCATGCTGGAGGAGGGCACCGGCGTGCCGACGCACGCGTGGCGCGAGACCGACGGGTGGCGCGCGAAGCTGGCCGTGCTGTACCGCGAGCAGGTCGGCCTCTACCTGCGCCACCCGTGGCTGCTCGCGATCCCCGTCACGGGATCACCTGTGACGCCCAACAGCTCGGAGTGGATGGAGGCCGGGCTCACCGCGCTCGACGACACGCCGCTCACCCCCGAGGAGAAGCTCGCGGTCACGCTCGCCATGACGGGGCAGGCCCGCTGGACCGGCATCGTGCTCACCGGCTACGCCGAGGAGAGCAGGCGCTCCGGCCGGTCCGACGACGAGATCGCGGCCCGGGAACAGGCCCTCTACGAGGCGCTCATCACGCCCGAGGCCTTCCCCCGGCTGCGCGCCGCGGCCGAGACGGGGGTCTTCCGCTCCCGGTTCAACCCGTTCACGTTCGGGTTCGAGCGCACCCTCGACGGCGTCGAGTCCTACATCGCCGGCCTCGAACGCGGCGAGCCGCACCAGCGCACCGACGAGTGGATCACGCTGGACGACGCCGAGGTCGCCGACGACAAGCGCTACCGCCAGGCCGCCAAGGCCGCGGCGGAGGCCGAGAAGGCGGTGCTGCAGGCGGAGAAGGCGTTGCGCCAGGCGCGTAAGTTGCAGGCCCAGGCCCTGAAGGAGGCCCGGGCCCGGGCCGGCATCTGACCGGATCGCCCTCACGGCGCGCGGTACCGGCCGGCACCACTGCTTCCGACGGGGGCGCGAGCACGCGGCGAAATGCTTTTCGCAGCCCGCCTCGCGCCCCTCATGTTCCAACCGTGAGATGTGAGCGCTAACATGGATCATGTCCGGCAGCGAAGCCGGCCATCGCCCGCGGTCCTCGAAGGAGAGAACCATGCGACGCACCTCGATCGCCGCCCTGGTGGCGGCGGCTTTTCTTGCCCCATCCCTGCTGTTGCCCGCGGCCCAGGCGGCACCCACCACGGTGGCCCTGGGCCGGGCCTCGCTGGAGTCGGTGAACTACGCCGGGCGGTTCGTCCGGCACCAGGACTACCTCGGCCGGATGGATCCCGTCACGTCGTCGAGCGACAGCCGGCTCAGGAGTGACGCGACGTTCACGGTCGTGCCCGGCCTGGCGTCGTCGTCGTGCTACTCGTTCCAGGCGGTGAACGGCATGTTCCTGCGGCATCGCGACTACCGCGTGCGGCTGGAGACCAACGACGGGTCGGCGACCTTTCGCGCCGACGCGACGTTCTGCGCGGAGACGGGATCCGTCTCGGGGTCGACGACGTTCGCCTCGTACAACTTCCCCGCGCGCAAGCTCCGGCACAAGAACAACGAGCTGTGGATCGACCCGGCGGAGGACACCGCACTGTTCCAGGCCGACAGCTCCTTCTACCTGCGCGCGCCGTGGGTCGCGAAGAGCACCGCGAACCCCGTCGTTCCGGGGCTGTTCGCCGATCCGCACCTCACCCACGCGGGCGGGCGGTACTACCTGTACCCGACCACCGACGGCTATGCGGGCTGGTCCGGGACCGCGTACACGGCGTGGTCGTCGGCGGACCTGAAGTCGTGGACGTTCCACGGGAACATCCTCGATCTCGGACCGGGGGTCTCGTGGGCCGACAACTCGGCGTGGGCGCCCGCTGTCGTCGCGAAGAACGGCAGGTACTACCTCTACTTCAGCGGCGGGGCGGCGTCGGGCGACACCGCCAAGCAGATCGGCGTGGCCGTCTCCGACTCCCCCGCCGGGCCGTTCACGGACGCGCTCGGCAGGCCGCTCGTCGCCGCGGGCGCGTACACGGGCCAGGCCATCGACCCGATGGTCTTCACCGACACGGACGGGACGTCCTACCTGTACTGGGGTCAGGGCGCCCTGCGCGTCGTGCCGCTGAACGCGGACATGACGTCGTTCGACGCCGCCCGGGTGCGCGCGATCACGCCGTCGGGCTACAACGAGGCGCCCTTCATGTTCCGGCGCAACGGAACCTACTACCTGATGTGGTCCGAGAACGACACGCGCTCGGAGGACTACCGCGTCGCGTACGCGACGTCGTCGTCCCCCATGGGGCCGTTCACGAACCGCGGCGTGATCCTGAGCAAGAACCTCGGCCTCGGGATCAAGGGCCCGGGACACCACTCGGTCGTGAGGTCGCCGACGAGCGACACCTGGTACATCGCCTACCACCGGTTCGCGGTACCGGCCGGGAACGGCACGAACCGTGAGGTCGCGATCGACCGGCTCACCTTCAGTTCCGACGGGGCCATCGCCGTCGTCGTCCCGACGCCGTGACGACAGGGCACGTCCCGTACGACACCTACCGGCAGGAGATCGAACCGATGACTCAGGAACGACGACGACGGCGCGTCGCGCCGGCCGTGCTGGCCGCACTCGCCACCCTGGCGGCGCTTCTCGTGCTGCCCTTCGCGGGGGGCGGCGGCAACGCGGCCGCCGCACCCGGGAGCACCTTCCAGAACCCGATCGTGGGAGCGCCGAACAGCGCCGACCCGTGGCTGGGGTACCACGACGGGAACTACTACTACGCGGCGACGACGTGGACCGGGAGCATCTACCTCCGCAAGTCGCCGACGCTCGGCGGGCTGAGGACGGCGGCCGAGACGCGGGTGTTCCAGATGTCGCAGACCAACGCGACGTCGAACATGTGGGCGCCGAGCCTGCACCTGCTGAACGGGCGCTGGTACCTGTACTACTCGGCGGGGCCGAGCGCCTGCTGCGGCGGGCAGCGGCAGCACGTGCTGGAGAGCGCCGGGTCGGATCCGATGGGGCCGTACACCTACAAGGGCAAGCTCAACCTGCAGCCGAACGACGGGTGGGCGATCGACGGGTCCGTGATGACCGTGGGCGGCGCGAACTACTTCGTGTACTCGGCCTTCACGAACAACGGGAGCTTCGAGACCGGCGCGACGCAGAACCTGTACATCACGCGGCTGACGAACCCGTGGACGCCCGCCTCGACCGGGACGCTGATCTCCCAGCCGACGTACTCGTGGGAGACGCAGGGGAACCCGGTGAACGAGGGGCCGACCGTGCTGCAGCGGGACGGGCGCACGTTCCTGACCTACTCCGCGAGTTTCTGCGGGACGCCGGACTACAAGATCGGGATGCTGGAGCTGACCGGGTCCGACCCGCTGGCGCGGAGCTCGTGGGCGAAGAAGAGCACGCCGTTGTTCCGGCGCAGCGACGCGAACGGGGTGTACGGGCCGGCGCATCACACGTTCTTCAGGTCGCCGGACGGGACCGAGGACTGGATCGTCTATCACGCCAACGCATCGTCGTCCGACGGGTGCGGCACGACGCGGACCAGCCGGGCGCAGCGGATCTCGTGGAACGCTGATGGGACGCCGAACCTGGGTGTGCCGGTGTCGACGTCTACCGTGCTGGCCGGGCCGTCCGGAGAACTCGGGAACCCGGGGGCCGTGCCGGTGCGGCGGATGCAGTCGTACAACTTCCCGGACCGGTACGTGCGGCACGCGGACTTCGGCGTGCGGATCGACGCGAACGTGAGCCCGGCGCTCGACGGGCAGTTCCGGGTGGTCTCCGGGCTGGCGAACGGCGGGGCGGGATACGTGTCGTTCGAGTCGGTGAACTACCCGGGGCACTACCTGCGGCACGAGGGGTACGTGCTGAAGCTGGCGCCGAACAACGGGTCGGCGACGTTCCAGGCGGATGCGACGTTCCGGCAGGTCGCGGGACTGGCGAACTCGTCGTGGGCGTCGTTCCAGTCGTACAACTTCCCGGACCGGTACCTCCGGCATGCCGACTACGCGCTGCGGATCGACCCGATCGGGACGGATGTGGCACGGCAGGACGCGACGTTCCGGCTGGTGAACTGACGGAGCGCCGAGTGACGGCGGTTCGGCCCCGTGCCGTCGCGGTGTGGTCGGCTCCTTGTCGCATGATCGGCCGCTCGAGGAGCCGATCTTGCGACATCGAGCCGACCACACCGCGCCTTCGCGGGCCGATCTGCTTCAGCCTGCGAGGTTCACCGAAGCAGGTGTGGGGGTCGGCGGCTTCGGCCCTGCGGTCTGGGCCTGAAGGGCTTCCAGCCGGCGGATGAGGCGCAGGACGATCCAGAGGGGGATCGCGCCGAGGGTGAAGGCCAGGTCGATCAACGTCCAGCCCCACGGGATGCCGCGGATCGGGCCGCAGATGAGGGCGAGCGGGATGATGCCCGCGCAGGCGATCAGGCCGAACTGGATCACCCAGATGTTGCGGACCGGGTCGCGGTACGGGCCCCAGAAGGCGGCGGCGATGACGAGGTGTGCGAACGCGAGCCAGTCGGTGCCGTAGAGCACGAACGGATAGCTCGCGTCCGTGGCGTCGAGGCCGGCGCGGACGTGGGAGATCCACTCGGCGAACGCGGGGAACCAGTCGCCGACGTGCCAGGCCGCCAGCAGCGAGTCGAGGAGCCGGACCTCTGAAACCAGGGGAAACGCTGTGGCGCCGCTGAGCACCAGGGCCACGACGAAGAAGATCAGCCAGGCACGGATGCGGCGCAGGAGGGCGGAAGCCTCGGTATTCATGGCCGGAGGATAGCTCCGCGCCAGGGTCCTTCAGTTGTTGATGGGATCCCGCGAACTGCAGGCTGGAGGTCCCGCAAGCTGGAAGTTGCATGCCCCGCGAACTTGCATGCTGGAGGGCCTGCGAACTGGAGGTTGAACGCCGCACGAACTGTAGTCTGGAAGCCCGAAATCGCAGGATCCTGCGGTTCCCGGTGCTGCTGGGCGGGCCCTGCACGACCTGTACGACCGAGGGAGCTGCACCATGAGCCGCACTACCGCGCCCCTGTGGCGGGCAACCGGGCTCGCCTGGGCCGAGACCGGTGCGCGGATGGAATGGCTCTCGGCGACGGGTGAGGTCCGGGCCGGCGAGATCGAGCTCGGTGCTGAGCTGGGGCTCGTCGTCGGACCGGACCGCCGCTGTGTCGGCGTCTGGGCCGCGGGGCGCCGCATCCCGTGCGCGACGAACACGTCCCTCGATCCCGCGGCGACCTCGGGACAGTGCGCCTCTTGCGCGGCCATGGCACGCTCCCGGTCGGTCGCGACCGATACGCAGCTCGACGACCCACGTGAGTTCTCGGTCTACCTCGCGCACCACGGATCCGTCGTCAAGGCCGGGATCACCGCCACCGAGCGCGGCCGGACCCGGCTGCTCGAACAGGGCGCCCTCGCCGCGGCGTTCCTCTCGGCAGGCAGCCTGCTGTCGGCACGGCGCTGCGAGTCGCTGCTGACCGCGGCGCTCGGGCTGCCGCAGCAGGTCAGGACGGCGCGCAAACGCGAGGCCCGCCGCTCCCCTGGCACGGCCGAGCAACGCGGCGGGGAACTGTCCGACGTCGTCGCACGAGCCCACGCCCTCGACTGGCCCGACGGGCAGACCCTCCGTGACCCCTCACCGTTCGACCTCACCGACACCTACGGGCTCCCGCCCGACGGCGTCCGGCCAGGACACGCCGTCGCGCCGTTGTCTCCCGGTCAGGTCATCACGGGCACCGTGATCTGCCGCATCGGCCGGGACCTCTACCTCGCCACCCCCGCTGGGCTCGTCCTGCTCGACACAGGACTCCTGCAGGGCTGGACGCTCGCCCGCCCCGACGACAGGACGGGCGTCACCGCGACCCTCACGCCGATCGCCACACACGAGGAGATCGCCCCCGATGCGCTCTTCTGAATTCTGTAACGCCGATGCCACGGGATCGAGCGGCTTACCAACCCATGTCTTGCGCGACGGCCAACTGCGCTTCGTCGATCTCGGCCTGGGTCATGCCCGGCAGGTCGGTCTCCGTCTCGAATCTCGTCAGCAGATCCATCAGCGCCTGCTTCTGCGCAGAGTGAGAGATCGGAACGGTGTCCAGGTCGACCGACATGAGCCAATCGAACAGAACTACTGCGTCGGCACGCCACAGGTTCACCTGCACGACAGGCAGCTCCGGGTCCATTTCGGCATCATGACAGACGCCGGGCACAGACGAGGCGCGGCCGCGGACGTCGACGTCGCGCACGGTCAAACCGTGTATTACATCAAGCCTGCAGCGCGACGGCGCTTTGTCGCCTGGTGCTTCGCTGAGAGAGGCGTGGGCGCCCACGGGTCGGCGTCAGCGGGTCTCTTCTCGCTCAGGCCTGGGGTACGCGTGACCTGGATGGCGGCCTTGGTCTCGGCGAGGTCAAATCTCCAGCATTGGCCCACCTTCATCCCGCGAAGTTCCACGGCATGCGTCCTCACCCACTGCGGGCTTCGCTTGAGGTAGTTCGCGAGCTCGTCCGCCGTCAGGAGGGGTTCGATGGCCGATCTGGCCGCTGCCGATGTCTCCGGAACCATACGGCGACGCTATCTCGGCGGGATGCAGACGGCATATGGCGGGTGTGGCACAGAGAAACCCGTGCGTCCGCCAGGTAAGTGCTGGTCGACAAGAGTGGCGGCACGGCTGCAGACGGTATCGGCCGGGATCGCTGGAATTCCAGGGATCCCGGCCGACAGCACGGGTTGTACAGAGCTGCGTGTGCTGCCGCGCCAAGTTCAGCGCGGCAGTACACGGTCACAGCCACGGCCAGAACGACTCTCAGAAGTCCCAGTTCTTGCCCGGAGGGGCTGGGAGGGGCGGAATCCTGCGGATTCTGCGGCGGCGGACCGGCCACGCGCCTGCTGCGTGCCACTCGTGACCGAGACTGATGAGCACGGCCTGGATCCAACATACAACCCTGCATGGAACATGTATCGGAACGTCCAGCCCGAGACAGCTGACCTCGGGTGTAACGGATAGAATCCGTTACATGGTGGATCTCCACGACATCAGCGATGCAGAACTCGCGGCCCTCTCCCGCGACCTACGCCAGGAGCGCCTACGACGGCGCGGCTCATGGATGACGTGCGCGCGATGCGGCGCGCGCCGGCTGGCTCGCCGGGATGCGAAATTTTGTTCGATAAGGTGCCGTGTCGCTGCTCATCGGACGCCGAAGCAGGAGGTCGCATGACACACATCGCGACAGCGCCCAGTACGGTCAAGATCCTGGCATCGCGCCGCTATGGGACCCTCTCCCCCTTGCGCTACCCGGGAGGAAAGGCGGCACTCGCCGGACTCTTTGCCGACGTGATCTCCTCTCTGAATCTCACCTCGGCAACTTATGTCGAGCCATACGCGGGAGGCGCGGGAGCAGGTATCGCACTCCTACGCCAGGGATTGGTCGATCGGCTCGTTATCAATGACTTCGACGTCGCTGTGCACGCGTTCTGGCGCAGTATCCTCGAACAGACTGAAGAGTTCGTGGAACTCGTGCGGACAGTTCCGCTCACGATTGACGAATGGCAGGTGCAGCGCGCGAAATATCGCGCGGCTGACACCAGCGACCCACTTTCGCTCGGCTTCGCATTCTTCTATCTAAACCGCACCAACAGATCTGGCGTCCTGCGCGGCGGAGTAATCGGCGGGCAGGCGCAAACCGGCAATTACAAGATCGATGCCCGATTTAACCGGACGACCCTTGCAGAGCGAATCACCGAAATAGGCAAACTCGCGGAACATATAACCGTCAACGATCGAGACGGCAGAACAATCATCAAGCAGTATGCTAAGAATCCTTCGGCGTTCATGTACATCGATCCACCCTATGTGCGGGCAGGTTCACGCCTTTATCTCAACGCGTTCGATGCGCGCGACCACGCGGAACTAGCCAAGGTTGTGTGTGACGTCGAGCAAGCGCATTGGCTCATGACGTACGACATCGCTCCAATGATCGAGGAGCTATATGTCAACAACTTTCAATGCAGATACGAACTCAACTATTCGGCACGTCACCCCGGGCTCACCGATGAACTAATGATCGCCTCAGAAGGCGTTGCAAGGTTTCTCAAGGCGCGGATGCAGGACCAGCAACCTGCGTAATTAGAAACCCGACTAGCGGCTCGAGTTGCAGCCATGCATCGCGCACATCCTGACCCTTGACCTCAAACGCCGCATCATGGCTCGCGGTATTAAACCAGTCGGCAGATCCTCGCTGATTGCGCGCCTGTTTCACCTTGCTAAGCAGGCCAACTGCGTTTCTCACCTGCGTGTGACTTCCATAGTCCGCCACCACCGGACCCAGTACGTCGCCCAGCTGGCGCTTACCTTGGAGGCGGGCAGGTTCCAGCCGATAATGGTACTTGATCGTTGCTTCAAGGACAAGCCTCATCAGCATGGTCGACGCCACAGGAAATCGGTCAACCGCAATTGCTCGCAGTTCGCCGAAGCGCTTCTGAAGCCCGCTCGGAACCTCCGAGTAGTCGACGGATATCACCAACGTAGTCTTTGTGTCAGGGTTGTTTGGTCCTCGCATGCTCCGAGACGCGGTCGGAGGTGACGTCTCCTCTCGGCTGTGCGCTGAATCCAGCCGCTGCGTTGCCCCCTCAAGTGGAGGTGCATTCGTTTCGGAACCTGACACAGCGGGTGTTGATATCGCGCCGGCTCCGGATGGAATGGGTGTTGCTGGGGCACCGCCCGTCGGATTCCAGGCGATCTCGCCGCGCAGGTACTTACGGAGGTAATCTATCCGCTCTTGATAATCGACGTCCTTAGTCTTCCTCGGAAACGTACGGGTGTTCAGCTCACGATCCATGAACAGGCCAACCAGACGCTCAAGTGCCGAAAGCTGATCAGGCGTACTCGGCTTCGAGGTCATCCGCCCGTCTTTGTCGAATTCGAGCCCGATGATCTCCCTCACTTCTGGGCTTCCGTATGCGTATTCGAATGCCGTCATCGGCAGACTGGATCCAGACGCGTACGTCGAAATCTTCGGGTTCTCAAAAGGCGCTTCACGCAGCATCTGGCGAATCCAGTGCTGCCGCACTTTATCAAGGGGATTTTTGATGCCGGGAAGTTCCCGGCGAATCCGTTCGATGGACCAGCCAGCCTCGATCTGTGCAACGACAAATCTAGCCTGCTCATCGACGCCCCATCGCTTCTTTGAGTTTCCGATGTGCAATCGCGCAAGGATGCTCGTTGCTTCCACGCGGCTCCCAATTATCATAACCCGGATCGCGGTCGGCAAACCCTGAGCCTCCGCCTCGAACCGTGTCAGGAGCCGCTCAATTTCAGCCTGGTGCGCTGGGACGAGCGAAGGGTCGAGCAAAGTCTGCAGGGCAGTCACGCGCCGATTTCCCTCGAGGACGACGTAGACACCGTCCTCCTGTACAACGAGAGGGACCTCGATATCGATGTAGCCCTCACGCAGTATTAGGGATGCGAGTTCAGGCACATCCTGCTCAACATACAGATGGTTTCTTACCGCCTGCTCGGATGGCTGAACCTCCTCGATTCGATAGTTCGCCTTGTCCAGATGAAGATCACTGAGTTCGACTTCGACAATCGGCGGCGCCTCGTATGCCATGCATCCCCACTTCAATCGACTGCAGGTCAGATCTAGTTCATTCAAGCGCGACCGAACACAATGCCACGAAAGGCAACCATGCGCCTCGGTCGCGCGCCATGTGTCGCCTGTACAAGCACCTTGACACAGTGCAGACGCGGGGTGCTCGGGACGGCTTTGGCCAGTCCGGAATATACCGGACGCACTGGTCAACGCGCAGGTAGTTCAGACGGCGCGCCAGGAACATTCACCCGCGGATGCTGTCGCGAACCTGCGAGGCGGCTCCCTCGTCGCAGGCTCGCTCCGTCGGGAAGAGGGCTTACCAGAAATGCCCCCATGGGCCAGCCTTAGCAGACGCCCGCGGGCGCGGGCGAGACTGCAGAGCGATGTCTCATCGTGAAGAGCGTCGGTTAGCGCCATCCGGCCAGATGACAACCGTCTGCTTGCCTGCGCGCCGTGCATACTGGACCGCGTGCCCCGTGCCGCTGTCTTGGCTGCCGTCCCAGACCGCGACGAGCGTCTTGCAACGGTCAACGAGGTGACGGCTTGCCGCGTCGTAGGCCTCCCGGTTGGCGGTCTCAAACGGCATCTGTTCGGTGGCGGCAGCACGCCGAAGGTACTCGTCGCATCGCCGACGGTCGACAGGATCTGTGACCCTGTCAAAATAGTCGGCGGCAGGGACGACTACATGAAGCGCGCCCCCAACGGCGAGCACGGCGTCCGCGAACACCTGATCAGCGCCACGCGCCAAGCACGTTAGCCCGGTCAGTTCGGTACCGCTGTGGCTGCTGAGTTCCTTGTCGAGTGCCGTGCGCACGAGCGCGAGTGTCGGTTCGGTGAGGTCGGAATGCCCTGTGACACCGACAACGGTCATGGCTTCGGAACCTCTCGATCGGGCGTTGTGGATGTGACCTGCAGAGCCTACGGTCTTCAGCATGGACCAGGGTCTGGAGTCTCGTCCGTCCGCCATTCGCGTCCCGCCGTTGACGACGGGCGAACGTGTCCGCCTGCTGCGTGAGTCCCAAGGCATGACACGCCCAGTGCTCGCCGGACTCGTGGGGCGGAGTACGGACTGGCTCAAAAAGGTCGAGACCGGATCCCGCCAACTGAACTCCTTGCCGCTGCTCTTGCAGATCGCTCGCGCGTTGAACGTCCGGGACCTGGCGGAGCTGACCGGCGAGACCCAATCGGTACCGGTGGGCTCGTGGAACGACGAGACGCATCACGTCGTTCCCGCGATCAGACAGGCGATGCGAGACGTCGCCTTCCCGAGCCCGAGCAACGAACCTCCGCTTCCTCCGGCTGACCTGGAGACGAAGATTCGCCGGCTGTGGATCCTGTGGCACACCTCGCCGCGGCAGCGCACCGACGTCGGCGTCCAACTACCTGCCCTGATCCACCAGACCCACCACGCGATCCGGTCCCACCGCGGTGTCGATCGTCGCCGAGCCAAGGCGGCGGGCGGCGACCTTTACCGCCTCGTCCAGCGGCTACTGGCCCACATCTGCGAGCCCGAACTCCACGCACTCGCGGTCGAACGCGGACGCGCGCTGTCCGAAGATGCCGACGAACCAATTTCACTGGCGTTGGCCGCATGGTCGACGTCGGTCAGCCTGTGCGCTTCAGGGCACTACGACGATGCGGTACACCTGGCCGACACCGGCGCCCGATACGTCACCCCGATGGTGCAAAGCCCCGGTCCCGTCGCGGACCACGCTTGGGGCGTACTCGGCGCGCTCCAGATGGAGGCCGCGGCCGCGCATGCACTCGCGGGTCGCGACGGCGACGCACACCGGTACCTTGACCTCGCGGATCAGACCGCATCGCGGATGACTCCAGGGGCGTGGCACGAACAGTCGGGGTTCGAGCCCGCCGGCGTGCGCATCCTGTCGGTCATCGTGACCTCGTGCCTTCGGCGCCACGGAGACGCGATCAGCCAAGCAGGGCGGATCGACCCCGCATCGTCCCCGTCGGTGGTGCGCTCCTCGCGCCTGCTGCTGGAGACCGCTGACGCCCAGCGACACAAGACCGACTACGCCTCGGCGGTACAAACGTTGACGGCCGCGGCGGACATCTCGAACGAGGCCGTCGCGCTCATCCCCTGGGCGCGCGAACTTGCCGATGAACTCGCTGAGAGCACTAGCGGCACGACGCGCGCCCACGCTTCCCGTCTCGCGGGTCGCCTGAAGGCTGTGCGCTGACGTTGCACTCGTAGGGGGACAATCTGTCCCCCTCGCGGTTCCCTACGCGCCATAGCGTCACCAATCACCGGGCCGCGTAGTCCGAGACTCATCTCGGCCACGTGATCCGGCGGTCAGTGAAGCCATCGACGCAGCAAGCACTCCAACAGGAGCGCTGCCGGGGGACCTATGACGACGAATCAACAGACCAGTCCGACCGCATCACAGCCGCGGTCGGCCGGGAGCACTCCTTTCCTCATCGCGCTCGACGTCGACGGCACCCTGGCCGACGGCGCGGGCCGGATCTCACATCGAACCCGCGACGCTGTTGCCGCCGCTCGCGGCGCAGGAAACCGCGTCGTCCTCGCAACGGGCCGGTCGTTGGTGGGTCTACCCCCGATCCTCGCGCAGCTCGAACTGGCCGATGGGTGGGCGGTCGCCTCGAACGGCGCACTCCTGGTCCGGATCGATCGGACCGCGCCGAGCGGCTACTTCGTCGAGGACGTTCACCTGTTCGACCCGGGTACGGTCATCCGGAGAGCGCTGGACTTGGTGCCCCATGTCATCGTCGGTGTCGAGGACGTCGGTGTCGGCTGGAGGTTCTCCCGGCTACTTCCCGCCTCTGCCGTGAACGGCCCGCAATTTCGGGCCTCGATCGCGGACTTGTGCGCGGTGCCGGCGACGAAGGTCGCGTTCAAGGCGCCCGGCATCTACCGCTTCGCCGATGCCCTGGCCGCGACGGGCGTCACGGTCACCACCATGGGTACCGACTGGCTGGACGTCGTCGGGCCCGGCGTCTCCAAGGCATCGACGCTCGAAACCGTCCGTAGCCATCTCGGTGTGCCGAGCACTGCGACGATCGCTGTCGGCGACGGCGCGAATGACGTCGCCATGTTCCGATGGGCCGCCACGTCGTTCGCCATGGGTCAGGCCCCGGCTGCTGTGAAGCAGGCGGCCACGGCCATCTGCCCCTCGATCGCCGACGACGGCGCTGCTGACGTACTGCTCTCCCTTGTCCCAACGAGCGCGCCGATGCCGTCGTTGCCCTGACTCGCGTACCGCCGACCGAGGAGAACCATGACGCTCCACGAAACGCACGACGCATCTATGACCGCGATCAGCCCAGTGTTCATGAGCAGGATCCCCGAGATCGTTTCCACCATCTCCGGCGCCGTGGCCGACGTCCCGCATGGTGGCCGCCAGTGGGTCTTCTACGGCAGCCTCCCACTCGGAGCAGGAACCGCGGCGAGTGACCTCGACGCGATGCTGCTGCACGACGACGTCGCAGGCGGGTCTCCGCAGCGTCGCGACGCCACGTGGGACGGGCGCCCGGTGACGGTGTACGTCCTGTCCCGACAGGATCTCGCCGACGACGCCACGACGCGGAAGTTCGGCGGGTACTTCGCGCTCAAGCTGTTCTCGCCGTTCTGCACCGACGTGCACGGCGGCACGGAGAGACTGATGGAGGTACCGGCACGGTTCCTGGGACAGCTGAGCATCAGCGACGCGTCCGCTGCGGGGCCGTGGACGGCAGACCAGCTTCTCGCCCGCGCGTACCTCGCGTTCGTGGCGCTGTACCCGGACTTTGGCAGCTACGTTGCCCGGCTGATCCGCGAGCCCGAACTGATGCGGCAGGTCTGGTCACACCAACGGGACGCCTACGTCACAGCTCTGCAGGCAGCCGGACTCGTCGAACCGATCCCCGGCGGCATGTGGGAGTACACCGGCCCGGCCGAGGAAGTCAACGAAGTCCGTGACCGCTGTACTGCCCGCTTCTGGGCCTTCGGAGCGGTCTGCCACGGTTCGGACATCGGGTTCCCCGACCTGTACTTCGCCAAGGCTGACGTCCGAGCAGACCGGTCCGAGCAGGATGCCGCCATCGGGTTCCTGCACGCGATCGCAGCGGCAGGTGCATCATGCTGACGACGGTCGAGGAGTGGCACGCCGCGTGCAATTCATCAACGGCACGCGACGAGTCCGCACGGGTACGCCAGTTCGGCCTACGGCCGGTCGCCTCCCACGACTCCCCGGCATTCCCGGGCGAGGTGTGGGCCTGGCAACGGACCACACCGAGCGACGCCCGGCCGTCGGGAACAGTTCGCGTCGGGTTCGCCGGCCGTCGACTGCACCTGGGGCACCTCGGTCTTGCCCGCTCGGTCGCCGAACTGGTCTCCGACGGCGGGCGGGTGCTCTTGTTCGATGCCTCCTCAGGCGCGGCCGCGCCAATCGATGCGTTCGAGCACCTGCTCGACAAGTTCGGAGCGGACAGGGCCCAAATCGACGTGGCCGACGCCGGCGCTGCACTGCGGCAGACCGAACGCGCCGCTCTCGCGACCCTGTCGCTGCGAAAACTCGAGCGGGTCTACGGGTGGGACGAGCACACGACCGGCGGCATGCTCACCGACCTGTCCGCCATGCTGGGTTTCTTCCTCCACGATTCCAGCACCGACGGCGTTCCAGACATAGCGTTCATCGATGCCAAGCAGGCGCCGCACTCGGTGGCACTCGCCCGCGCGAGTCGTGCCCTGGACCTGGCTGCCCCGGTACTGCTGTACCGTCGCCTGTTCCCGAGCCTGCGGAGCGCTACCGGCCGAGGCTCGGTGAAGAACCCGGACTCGACGATCTTCCTCGACGACGCACAAGAAACCGCCCGAGCCAAGTTCCTCAAGGCCACCACCGGCGGACGCGCAAGCACCGACGAGCAACGCCAACTCGGCGGTGAGCCCGCGCGATGTGCGGTCTTCTCCACCGTCGAACTCCTCGCCGGATCGACCGCCGTCCGCGAGACGCTCGCCGGGTGCCAGAGCGGCACGCTGCTGTGCGGCGACTGCAAGACGCGCAACGTCGAGCCAGTCCTCGCTCGCCTGGACGAACTGCGCAGCCGTCCACAGCGCGCCAGACAATCACCGGGCGTGGTGCTCGCGGTGACGGAGGCCGCGCGTGACCTGCACGCACCGCCGCCTCGTGACCCTCTCGCTCTGGAGGCAGCCATCGCGGCCGACCAAGGCGTCGAACCGGCGCAGGTCGTCGTCGGGAACGGCACGACCGAGGTCATCAACCACGCCTTCCGGATCGCGAAAGGACGCCGGGTCATCGCGACCTCGCCGACGTTCGAGCTCTACGCCGACCTCGCCGAGCACCACGGCCTCGACTACACGCCCGTGCCATGGAACGGCCGATTCGGCCACGACCCGTCCGTGCTCCAGAAGGCGGTCGGCGACGATCCGGCGGTCTGCGTCATCGACGTGCCCCACTCGGTCTCGGGCGTCGTCACGCCGGTCCAAAACCTCCAGGAGATCGCGGCCGCGCTCCCGGCTGATGCGCTCTTGCTGCTCGACCTCGTCTACGCCGACTACACACGAGAGCCGCTGCCCAGCACGGCCGAACTGCTGCAGCTACATCCGAACACCCTGGTGTGCCGGTCGTTCTCCAAGACCCACTGCCTGCTCGGAGCCCGCATCGGATACGGCGTCGCGCGGCGAGACCTTGCGAATCGCCTGCGCGCCGAACGCCTGCCGTACGCCCTGAGCGCCATGACCCTCGCGGCCGCGCATGCGGCACTTGACGACGCCGGCTCGATACAGCGCACGATCTCGGCGAGCCACGCCGCCCGAACGCTCCTGACCGGCACGCTGCACCGGCTCGGACTGCAGTACGCGCCGACCGAGGCCAACTTCCTACTCTTCGACCTCGGGCGCCACCACGGCCCGGTGACTCGACTGTTGCGTGATCGGTCCTTCCGGTACCGAGACGGGGACCCGTGGGGCCTGCCGGGGTGGATCCAGGTCCACCTCATCGACGAACTCACGCTCGCACCGCTCCTCGATGTGCTGGAGGCGCTGGAGGTGGAGGCGCCATGACCATCGCCGCTCCGCCAGACTCGCTCGCTACTCCGCAGATCGACCGCATCGTCCGGACCGGAAGCTCGGGAGCCGTCGTCGTCCTGGTCAACATCGGCGGGGCCATGCGGGCAGTCAAGACGTCCCACCGTCCCCGCGTGACGGCCGCGCAGCAAGCCCACGCACGCGCCCTGATCGCTCAATGGTTTCCGGGCCGGCTACCGGAAGTCCTGTTCGCCGGCCCCGCTCACAACCGAGACGTGCTGGTCACCCGATGCCCGTCCCCAGACACCCTCGCCGATCTGACCGCTACCGACCCGACGACGGCGCTCGACGTGTGGTCCGACATCGTCGACCACCTGACCGAGGTCTGGCAGGCCAGCGCCCGACAAGGCTTCGACCCTCGGGCAGCGACCCGCAGCCACGCGACCCGATGGGAACGAGGACGCGCGGGCCTGCAGTGGAGCCTCGCCCAGGTCGGCGTCGGCTCGATCGCAGGCCGTCGCCTCGTGGTCAACGACGTCGACCTCGGAAACCTCGACGCGCTCCTACAGCGCCTCCGAAACTTCCCATTGCCGCGGGCCCGCGTAGCTTGCCAAGGAGACCCCCAGCCACGGAACGTTCTCGTCGACCAAAACCACAGATGGCACCTCATCGACTGGGAGTGGGCCGGAACGCACCACGACTGGCGCATGCTGGTTAGCCACCTGCTCGGTTGGTGGCAGATCGAAACACTGCTGGCCACCGCCCACGGGACTATCACGACGACCCCGCGCGGTGACCTGAGCGTCGCCTACGAACAACCCGACGACGGCTCGGAGAGAGCGTTCGCGTCCGGCGCCCGAGCGTTCGACACCATGACGGCCACAGCGGACCGCGACAGAGACCTGACCGCGCTGGCCCGCCATCTCGCCATGCTCCACCTGCGAGAGATCCCGAAAGTCGCCAGAACCATGCCCTGGCGCGTCGCGCCACTGCTCGGACAAGCGGCTCATCTTGCCGCTGGCCCCACCGACGACCTACTTCAGCTCCTCACGCCGTCCAAGACCGACAGGAGACCTCGATGATCACGCTGCCGGACCCCACCGACGCCTTCCAGCACGAGCAGGACTTCCTGCTCACGTGCTCCCCGAGCCGGATCGGGAAAATCCTCGCCCTGCACCACCTCTACCAGCAGATCCTCACCATTCCCGGAGCAATCGTCGAGTGCGGCGTGTTCCGTGGCGGCTCGTTCACCACCTGGGCGATCCTGCGGAACCTCCTGGAGTCCGAGCACGTCCGCCCACTGATCGGCTTCGACACCTTCGACGGCATCCCCGCCGCCACGACTGCCGCCGACGGCAAACTGCTCGACCACTACGGTGACCTCGCCGGCACGAACTGCATCGGCGCTGACCAACTCCACCAGACCCTCGCCGACCGCGGCCGGGGCCTGGAGACGAACACGACCCTCGTACCCGGCGACATCTGCGCCACCGTGCCCAAGTACGTCCACGAGCACTCTGAACTGGCCATTGCGCTCCTGCTCATCGACACCAACCAGTACGAGCCCGGGACCACCTGCTTCGAGCATCTGGTCCCGCTCGTTTCGCCCGGCGGCATCGTGATCGTCGACAATTTCGGCACCTTCCCCGGCGAGACCCGCGCCGTCCGCGAATACCTCGCTGAACACCCCGACGTCGTCCTGGAACGCGCACCCCACACGGGCCACTTCACCTACTTCCGACCGGGCCCAGCTCGCTCATGACGACGTACGGACTCGCACTACCGCATTACGACGGACTCTTCCCCGATGCATCGACCTGGGGTGCCCGACGTACGCAGGCCACGCTCGCCTACGCGCGCCGCGCCGAGGACCTCGGCTTCGCGGAAGTCTGGGTCTCCGACCACCTGACACTCACGCTCGACGGCGGACCACGACGACGATCACCAGACTGCTGGACGCTCCTGGGAGCCATCGCCCAGCGGACCGACTCGATCCGACTTGGCTCCCTCGTGAGCAACGCGAGCCTGCGGCCTCCGGCCCTACTCGCGCATCAGGTCGCCACGGTCATCGACCTGGCGGGCACTCGCGTCGATGTTGGACTCGGTGCAGGGTGGAACGCGCAGGAGTACGTGTCGGCAGGGATCGCCTTCCCGGACGCAGGAGAACGTCTCGCTGCCGTTCAGCGCACTGCCGACGCGGTGCGGCAAGCCGCCGGCGAGGCCACGCCGCCGCTATGGATCGGCGGGAAACGGTCCGGCGCCCTCGCTATGGCCGGGAAGATCGGCGACGGATGGAACCTCGCCTGGGACCCCAACCCAGCCGCCTTCGATACACGCCGCGCCCAGGTGAACGCGGCCGCTGAAGCCGCGGGCAGACCCGCCCCGCGTGTGTCAGTCGGGCTCACGACCCTCGTCGGACAGGACGAGCCCGACCTCCGCCGCCGATGGGAACTACTACGCCGCCGGGTACCCGACGGCTACCTCGACCGCGTCACCTTCGACCAGTGGCGCACCAAAGGACTCATCGGGACTGTCGACGATCTCTCCGCCCGAGCCCGAACCTGGACCGACCGCGACGTCGACCACATCATCTGCGCCTTCGGCATGCCCTTCGCCCTGTTCGACGACGACCAGCTCAACCTCACGCGCCAAGCACTGAGCATCCGCCGATCATCCGAACAGGAGCCCACCGCGCTGTAGTGACGCGAAGCCGACCGCAGGCTATGCTCACCGGCATGACCCTGAGGCGAAACTGGTGGTGGCTGCACACGCAGCCGTGACCAGACGCGCCCACGCCGTCCCGAGCTGCTTGCCGCAGCCGGGACGTTCCCATTTCCAGGGAGTCTGACGGCGGTGGCAGGCCCGAACTTTCCAGGAGCCACCATGAACGCCAACCCCACCACCACGCCTGACCGCGAGCAGGTCCACTCGACCGAGTCCGTCCGCACCGCCCGCGAACGTTCCACCATCCTGGAACAGCGGATCGCCACTGATCCGAGCCGCTTCCGCGTCCTGACCGGCGAGCGCCCCACCGGCGCCCTGCATCTGGGTCACCTGATCGCTACGCTCGACAACCGTGTCCGCCTCCAGGCTCGCGGGGTGGAGATCTTCCTGATCGTGGCCGACTACCAGGTCATCACCGACCGCGACGTCGCCGGCGACCTGCCTGCCGTCGTCCGTGAGGTGCTGCTGGACTATCTCGCCGCCGGGATCGACCCTGACGCCGCGACGATCTTCACGCACTCCGCCGTCCCGGCCCTGAACCAGCTCCTGCTGCCGTTCCTGTCCCTGGTCACTGTCTCTGAACTGGAGCGCAACCCCACCGTCAAGGCCGAGACCGCTGCGGCGGAGAAGCGCGGCCGGCGCGGGATGTCGGGTCTGATGTTCACCTACCCGGTGCACCAGGCCGCCGACATCCTGTTCTGCCACGCCAACCTCGTCCCGGTGGGACAGGACCAGCTCCCGCACCTGGAGATCAGCCGCACGATCGCCCGCCGGTTCAACAACCGGTACTCCGCCGACCAGCAGTACTTCCCCGAGCCGGACGCGCTCATCGTCCCGACCCCGACGATCCTGGGGAACGACGGCGCGAAGATGTCGAAGTCCGCGGGCAACGCCCTGGAGATCCGAGCCTCCGAGGACGACACGGTGCGGTTCGTCAAGCGCGCCAAGACCGACTCCGAACGCCACATCACCTACGAGCCCGACCGCCGCCCCGAAATCGCCAACCTCCTGACCATCGGCGCCCACTTCGCCGGAACGACACCGGAAGCCCTGGCCGAGGAAGTCGGCGCGGCTGGCGCAGGACGGCTCAAGCAGGTCGTCACCGAAGCCCTCGTCGAAGGGCTCCGTCCGATGCGAACCCGCCGCGCTGAGGCAGCCGAGCGTGGACCCGATTACTTGCGAGACCTGCTGGCCCGCGGTAACGAGCGAGCCAACGAGATCGCCGACCGCACGCTGGACGACGTCCGCGGGCTCATGCAGATGCGTTACTGAACGCTGTCCCTCCTGCGGGCCCTCGTGGCCGGCTCGCAGGAGGTTCGCGTCGAACTCATGGTGGATAAGCTCACCCACGACGCGGCCCGCAGAGCAGGACCGTTCGCTCTGATCCAATGCCTACGCCGCCGCGCCGCCACCGGCGGGCACCGCGTCGATACCCCCGACATCGAAGTGGACCTGCGATGACAGACACCTGGTACGCCAGCAACGCCAACGACGACGCCGGCCAACACCGCGGCTGGCTCCTCGGCCACTTCATCGCTCCCGAAACACCCGGCTCCGCCGTCCGCAACACCGGCGACCTCGAAATCAAGTGGGGCATCCACCCCGCCGGACAGCAGCGCCCCGAATGGACCGCCGACGACCAGCGCACGACGCTGGTCCTGCTCGTCTCTGGTCGCTTCCGCCTCGACCTCACGGTTGGCTCCACCACGCTGCAGAAGCAGGGCGACTACGTCGTCTGGGGTCCCGGCATCGACCACTCCTGGCAAGCCGAAGAAGACTCCGTCGTCGTCACGGTCCGGTGGCCGTCGATCGCGCTCGTGAAGACGCCATGACCGAGGCAACCGGGGCTGCCGATCCCAGTGCGTGGCTTCACCTCGGTGCGCCGGATCTCACCGACCTGCGCGCCTTCCACACGACGGGCCGCCGGATCACTCCAGCCGAGCTCTTGCTCTATGTCGAGGCTGATCTCCAGATCCGCGACGGCGACGCAGTCCTTTTCAATGAGCCGCGGTTCGAGGTCGCCGAGCTGGCCGCGGAACTGGTCGCCTGGGTCGGTGACGGTTCCAAGCCAGCTGAGGGCTTCGTGCACAGTCCTGATGCGTATGCAGAGCCCGGCGTCATCCGGATCACACAGACCCGCCACGGATGGGTCGCAGGATCGTGCTTCACCACGGCGACGACAGCACCGCGCGACTGGGAGACCGTGAGGGATTCCATCGGCACGTTCATGGCCGAGGTTCGCGTGCTCACCGCGCGGTCGATGCTCGACGCCGGATGGTCACTCATCGAGACGATCGCGGCGCTGTGCCGGGGATTCGGGCTCTCGATCCCCGAGTCACGATCGATTGTTCTCCCCGTCAGCGGCCGAGAACGAGAGTTCTGGGACTTCCAGGAGCGGTTCTGGGACGCGGTGGAGACGTTCGGCGCCAAGGACGATCCGAAGAAGGCGTGATTTCACGCATCTGGGTAGTCACAAGCGAGGGCCGCTGTGCCCGTGCCGCTGCGACTCGTGGCGGACTCGCGGAACGTCACCGGTCACCAGGACGTTGCGGAGCTTGGATGCGAGGCGGCGCGCGTCGCGGCGCTGCGCGATGCTCGTTGGCTGGTCTCCAAGGGGTCGGTCAGTGGTGACACCGTAAACGTCGCGATAGGCAGCCACGGCAACAACCTGCTCCCGCCATGCCCGCTCCTCGCTGTAGGGCCGACGCGGCAGCTGCCGGGTCCAGGGCTCTCCGTGGCGGACGGCTTGCTCTGCGAGGTCGCGAGCACGACGTTCGATCAGTTCCGCACGCACGTCAAGGGCGTGGCGGACGTCGTCGGGCAGGTCTCCGCGCGCTTCAGGGATCAGGCCGGCGATGCGGGCCGGACGCCGTGTGGCGGGCTGGCGGGTGGCGTGAGCGAGGCGGTGGTGCAGGACGGCGACGACGTCGTCCGCATCTCCCAGGCTCCTGTCCGCGGCGACGTGAGGTAGGAGTTGGTCGACGTCGTGTCCGTCGGCTTCGGCGCGGCGGAGTTCTGCGCGCAGCGGTCCGAACGCTTCGGACGCCAGCGCTCCGGCGATGTCGCGATCGGGGAATCCCTGGCTGCGGAGCGTGGCAGTGACGAGGCGGGTCCAACGGGGTCGTTGGGCGTGCTGGGCGATGGTCTCGTACTCTGCGGCGATCCGGGCGATGGAACCGTACTGTTCCTGTTCCTCGCGGCGGGACTGGCGGGCGGACGTCTCGGCGCCGGTGCGGGCGAGGACGCCAGCGAGGATCGCCCTGGCGAGCACGGGCGGCGGGACGACTTCGTCGGGTGCCTGGCCGACGGCGTGCTCGTGATTTCCATCGCGGTCAGGTTGGTCGACAGGCAAGTAGAAGATGTTGTTGTCGGTGCCGCGGGTGGCGCCGACGTACGCCGCCTCCCGGGTCATGACCGGGGTGATGAGCACGTGCCCGGCGTGGGTGGTGATGCCTTCTGCCTTGTGGATCGTGGACGCGTAGCCCAGGTCGACGTGCTCGGCCACGTACGCGGCCGGTAGTCGCACCTGGCGCGGTTTCACCGATGCGGTTCCAATCGGGGTGTTTCCGCTGGTGCGCGTTTTGCGATCGTCGTGCTCGGGATCGAGGCGGCGGACCGTCAGCGACCTGTCGCCGTGGACCTCCTGGATCGTCCACAGGTTCCCGTTGCGCACCCATCCGTCTCGCCCGTAGCGCAGTCGCCGGTCGTTGCGGCGGGTCAGGATCACGTCACCCGCGGAGGCTTCGACGTCGTGGGAGAGGTGGACGGAGCGGCCGTCGTCCACCGTGCCGTTGAGGAGGAGTTCGGTGCGTGCGCGGCGGTTGAGGTCCGTGACGGTGGCGCCGTCGGCGGCCATGAGGATCGAGGTGCGCCCGGCCCGCTTGTCGGCCTTCCATGCCTGGTAGGCGGCCTCCTGCACCTCCTCAGTCGTACCGGCCACGATCCGGTTGTGCTCCTCGTACTCGGTCAGCACGCGAATGTCACCAGCGCGCAGGCGCAGGCTCGCGTTCTTCTCCCACTCGGCTCGGAACCGGTGGACCTCCACGAGTTCGGGTACGTCTGCCGTGGTGCGGTGGCGTTCGGTCACGAGGAGGTTGAACGCTCCACCGGCCTCGACCGCGGAGAGCTGGCCAGGGTCGCCGACGAGGAGCACCTTGGCGCCCATCTCCGCGGCATGAGCGCTGATGGCGTTGAGGGTGTGGGTGCCAGCCATCGAGGCTTCGTCGAGGATGATGAGCTGACCGGGCAGGAACATGGCGTGGCCGTCACGGTAGTCCCAGAGCCACTTGGCCGTGTTCTCGCACCCGATCCGCAGTTCGCCGGCCAGCACTTCCGCAGCCGCAGCGGACGGCGCCAGGCCGACGACGGAACCGGCGCCGTGGGCGTTCTCCCACGCAGCGCGTAGCAGGCGCATGGTGGTGGTCTTCCCGGTTCCAGCCGGACCCACCAGCACATCGACCACCCGCCCCGAGGTCGCGATCGAGACGACGGCGCCGGCCTGGGAACGCGAGACGATCCGCTGCGCGACCGCGTCATCGGCGACCTGGCCCAGCAGGCTCCCCGTGACGGCCGGACCGCTGGTGTCGGCGGCCAGAGTCAGGAGGTTCTCCTCGGCGCGCAGCACCGCCTCCGAGGTGAAGACCGTGGCATGCCGGGGGCGGAGCATCGACGTCCCGTCCGCACGCAGCAGGAACTCCGGGGTCGGTGCGAGGTCCGGCGGAGTCAGGGCAACGCTGGCGCCCTCCGCCGCTTTGACGACGGCCGAGACGACGGCGATGCGGTCTTCGGAGGTGGCGAATCGCCAGGTCTGCGTCTGACGTTCGGCTTCCGCCCGCAGATTCGCGTGCCGCCACGTGGACCGCTTGTCTCCCACCGCCTTCAGCACAATCGCGGCAGCTTCCTCGATCACCTCCGCCGGAACGTCGGTGGCCGCGTACAGGTGCTCTTTACCGGTGCCTGCGGTGTGGGCAACGTTGGCGAGCAAATCACGAACCCACTGGTCGGAATCGCATCCCAGGACGCTTGTGGCACGCTCGCGCCACGAGGTCGTGAGTTCCCCGAGAGACTTGAGGGTCTTGGGCGGGCGGGTCATCAGCGTCGCCTGCGCGCGGAGCTTCACCACCGTCCGCTTCGACGGCTCGCGACCATGCGTCCGCCGGTAGTCCTCGATCAGCACGTCCGCGCAGTGCTCGATCTCCGCCGACCGTGACGAGAACTCGGTCAGGAGGTCGTCAGGGACGCCGTCGATCTCCATCTGCGCCGTCCTGCCCTCGCCCCGCTCGCGACGTGACCACGTGACGCCGAGCGTCGCGGTGAGACGGTCGGCCAGGGCCGCGTTGTAGAACTCGCTGAACGCGACGTTCGCGTTGAACAGCGCCCGCGAATCCAGAGTCCGCCACTTCCCGTCAACCAGTGCTTTCGCCTTGTTCGCGACCACGACGTGGGTGTGTACCTGCGGGTCGTGAGCACGGGAGTCCCAGTGGTCGTACGCCATCGCCACGAGGCCTGTGACCTCGCCGAAGCAGATCGACCCGTCGCCGGCATCGGCGCCCGTCCGGGTCGCGGCGAACAGGTTCTCGATCAGTCCCAGCGTCTCGGCTGTCGCTTGGTGATGGGCGGCCAGGACGAGCGCCTGGGTGGTGCGATCGGAGAGTGCCCACAGCACCGACACGGACTTGGGAACGGAGAAGGTCAGGTCGAATCCGGCCGTGGCGTGCTTGTCGCCGACTCTGGCCTCATCGGCGGTGATCGTGTCCACCGCGGCCTGCCGCTCCGTCGGCGACAGGCCCGGGTCGAGCTGGGCAACGCGGTCCGCGATCCGTTCAGCGGTGGGCTTGTACTTCGGGTAGCGGCGACCCAGCGGCTTTCCCGTGATCGGGTCGAGTCCTTCGCCGAGCAGTCGTTCCAAGTGCTTCGTCGTCACCGCGTCGCCTGGGGCGAGTCCACCGTTGCCGAGGTCGGGCACGCCCCGACCGAGCCAGAACCCCGGCGGGGTGCCCGCCGCCGCGTAGTAGGCCGCGACCGGGTCGACCCACGATGCCTCTCGCTCTCGATCCTGCCCGCGCCCGCCCGGCTGATGGCCGGGCCTCGCGGGCCTGGACTGCGGGGCGTCCATGTCGGCGTTCCGCACGGAGTTGAGGAGGTACTTGTACCCGTCGCCCGCGCTCATCTTCCGCATCGAGACCGTCACGCCGGACCACCTCCGGCGCGGCGTGCGGCGGCGGTTCCGAGGGCGGTGACATCCGCTGCGACACCGACGGGCGCCACAACTGCCTGAGGTGTGCTGCCGGTGAGAAGAGAGGAGATGGAGGACGAGAAGGTGGAGGTGGAGGTGGAGGCGGAGGCGGAGGCGGAGGTGGACGAGCATCTCGATGAGGAGGCGAGCGAGGCGAGGTCGGACGAGAGAAGGACGGGATAGGCGGATGAAGGGACGGGGCGGGCGGGAGCGGACTTGAGCGAAGGGAGAGACCGGCTGAGGACGAAGCGAGTGGCGTGGAGAACAGAGGCGACGGCGGGGCCGCTGTGGGCAGTCGAGGCGGGGCCGGCCGGTGCGTTGTCGGGCAAGGAGCCGGACCCCGCATTGAGGCGAGCGGGCTGGAGCTGGTACCACTCGTCGCTCCGACACGCCGCCACCAAGAACTCCGGATATTCCGCCAGTGCTACAGTCGAAGGACTTCCGCGCAGAGCGGCGGTACACGGCGCCTTCGCCCACCAACACGAAGAGCCGATTCCGGCGGATTCGGTCAACGTGGGAGCCGTTGAGCCAACGGGACGGGACGATCTGGTCATCCTGGGTTCTGTTGAGTCAACATCACCGGAGGCATCGGGCAAGCCGCCCACGATGGGTGCGGTCCCGTTGACTCCGCAGGAGAAAACGGGCGCCACTCTTCCCGCCCGGCTCCGGAACGAAACGGAATTCTGTGGTTCCGGCAAATAGCCGGGGCGGGAGCCTCCAGGCGAACCGGGCACGCCAACGAGAGCCTGCGGCCACGCGGCGCTGCCGCCGCGCGAACCGGGCTCTCGCGCGGTCATCACACCGTCGGGATCTCAACGACCAGCGCGTCACGCACCTCGTCGAGGTCGACCCGCACCAGGCGCCCGACCCGGTACCCGCGAACGCTGCCGTCCGCGATCCTGCGTCGCAGCGTCTTGACCGACACGCTCAACGCCTCGGCCGCTACATCGAGCGCGACCAGACGCCCCTCACCGACCGTGCGGCCATCATGTACCTCGCGACGTGCCGCGCTTGTTCGAACAGCCATGATGCGCCTCCTGAGTGCAGCCCTCGTCACTCAGGTGTGCAGCGCTCCCCGGCAGCCCTCGTTACGCCCTCCGTTGGTGTGCCCGGCGGAGAACTACCGGGCACACCAACGGATCGCACAGCACTCAGGCGGCAGGGCCCTCGTCGGCGGCCGCGATCTTCGCCGCCGCCCGATCGCTCATCCGGTCCGCCAGCTCGCGGTCCCGCTCCATCGTGGCGTGCTGGTACCGGAGCACGACCTGGATGTCTGAGTGCCCGCCACGACGCATCAGCTCGGCAAGCGTCGCACCCTCCTGCGCGAAGATCGTCAGCCCGGTGTGCCGCAGGTCGTGGAACCGGAACCCCTTCGGCAGCCCGGCGACGGCGTCGCGAGCGTCGCTCCACGCGTATCCCCACCGCGTGTTCGACAGCGGCACACTGCCGCGCGACGACGTCGGGACGACGGGCGCCTTCGCCTCGGGCGCCACGTGGTCCCGCAGGTGCTCCTTCAACCGGTCCCGCATGATCTTCGGGACGCTGAGCGAGCGGTTGCCAGCGTCGCTCTTCGGCCCGGTGTAGTCCCCGGTGTTCGCGTTGAGCTGGCGGCTCACGTGCAGGGTCGCGGTGCCGTCGTCGTGCCACTCGATGTCCCGGCGCTGGAGTCCCAGCACCTCGCCGCGCCGGAGCTGGCACCACGCGGCCAGCAGGATCCCGATGGCGTAGGGCTGCGCCGTCGCCCGCCACAGCTCCTCGACCTTCTGAGGCTCCACCACGTCCTCACCGGGACGGTGGTCCGGCCCGTGCCGCACGGGCTTCTGCGCCGGGACCGAGACGGTCGGCACGGCCGCGATGACGCCGTCGCGCGCGGCCTGCCGCAGGATCATCATCAGGACAATGATCACCGGCCGGGTCACCCCGTTGTTCGGCGAGCGCAGGTTCGCGACCGCGGGGATCGCATCCAGGCGCGCCTTCAGCTTCTTGATCCGGTCGGCGTCGATGTCGCGGACCAGCGTGTCGCCGAACTCGGGCTCCAGGTAGCCGTCGATCTTGCTCCGGTAGGACCGGAGCGTGCCCGCCGCCCGCATCTTCCCGCTCCGGTTCGGCTGCTCGCGCACCATCGCGAGCCAGCGCTGCGCGTACTCGCGGAAGCCGATCGCACGCGCCTCCTCGGCGGCCCTCTCCGCCCGACGACGCTCGGCGGCGACGGCGGGCGGCTCCCACTCGTTGCGGGCGATCTTCGTGTGCATGGCGGAGAGCCAGACGCGAGCATCGGTCTTCGTCTCGAAGGTCAGCGGCTTGTCGTCCTCGGTCCGCGCCGAGTAGGTCTCGCCGTCGGGCGCCGTGTACCGCGCCTGCCAGCGGCCGGACGGGAGCTTGCGCAGCCTCCCCCATGCCTCGCGCCGGACGGCGGCCTTCTGCGGCTTCTTAGCGGTGCTCATCGCGACCTCCCGTGGACACGGCGGGCCCCTCGTGGACCGTCGTGCCCCTCCGTGCCCCTTGCGGTGCACGAGCGGCGGAATCCGCAGAATCCTGCGGCTCCCGCGCCCTCCGTGAGCCCGCGAGGGGCACGAAGGGGCACGGCCTCGGCGGTACCGCGGACCCGAATTCCGGTCCGCAGCACGCTTCGCGCTCCCCTGTCAGGTGCGCGCGTGCCCCCGGCGTGCCCCACCGGCTGGGTTCTGGTGTCCATCTCCGACCTCCTGTGTCCTACGGATGTCGGCACGCAGAAAGGCCCGGAACCGCAGAATCCTGCGGTTCCGGGCCCCTCACCAGCCCTACCGGGCTACGGGCTCCGAGAGAACTCTCAGAAGTCCCAGTCGTCGTCCTGTGTCTCTACCGCCTTGCCGATGACGTAGCTGGAGCCCGAGCCGCTGAAGAAGTCGTGGTTCTCGTCGGCGTTGGGGCTCAGGGCCGCCAGGATGGCCGGGTTGACGTCCGTGTCCTCCTTGGGGAACAGCGCCTCGTAGCCCAGGTTCATCAGGGCCTTGTTGGCGTTGTAGCGCAGGAACGCCTTGACGTCGTCGACCAGGCCGAGCTCGCCGTAGAGCGACTCGGTGTAGCCCACCTCGTTCTCGTACAGCTCGAAGAGCAGCTCGAACGTGTAGCCCTTGAGCTCGTCCCGCTCGGCCTGGCTGACCAGCTCCAGGCCCTTCTGGTACTTGTAGCCGATGTAGTACCCGTGCACGGCCTCGTCGCGGATGATGAGGCGGATCAGGTCGGCCGTGTTCGTGAGCTTCGCCCGCGAGGACCAGTACATCGGCGCGTAGAAGCCCGAGTAGAAGAGGAACGACTCCAGCATCGTGCTGGCGACCTTCCGCTTCAGCGGCTCGTCGCCCCGGTAGTACTTGAGGACGATCTCGGCCTTCTTCTGCAGGTGCGGGCTGCTCTCCGACCAGGCGAACGCGTCGTCGATCTCCTTGGTGGACAGCAGGGTCGAGAAGATCGACGAGTAGCTCTTCGCGTGCACCGACTCCATGAACGCGATGTTCGTGTACACCGCCTCCTCGTGCGGCGTCAGCGCGTCCGGGATGAGCGACACCGCGCCGACCGTCCCCTGGATCGTGTCCAGCAGCGTCAGCCCGGTGAACACCCGGGTGGTCATGACCTTCTCGGGCTCGCTCAGCGTGTGCCACGACTGGATGTCGTTCGACACCGGCACCTTCTCCGGCAGCCAGAAGTTCCCGACGAGTCGGTCCCAGACCTCAAGGTCCTTCTCGTCCTGCAGCCGGTTCCAGTTGATCGCGCTGACGCGATCGATGAGCTTGAGCTTTCCTGTGGGTGCCATGGTGCTTCTTCTTCCAGGTGTCCGACGACAATCGTGGCGGGGTCAGGCGGTAGAACCGCGGGTCACAGCATGCAGCTGACGCAGTTCTCCACCTCGGTGCCCTCGAGTGCCATCTGCCGCAGGCGGATGTAGTAGAGGGTCTTGATGCCCTTCCTCCAGGCGTAGATCTGCGCCTTGTTCACGTCACGCGTGGTGACCGTGTCCGGGAAGAACAGGGTGAGGCTGAGGCCCTGGTCCACGTGCTGGGTCGCCGCCGCGTACGTGTCGATGATCTTCTCGTAGCCGATCTCGTACGCGTCCTGGTAGTACTCCAGGTTGTCGTTCGTCATGTACGGCGCCGGGTAGTAGACGCGGCCGAGCTTGCCTTCCTTGCGGATCTCGACCTTGGCCGGCACCGGGTGGATCGACGACGTCGAGTTGTTGATGTAGCTGATCGAGCCCGTCGGCGGGACGGCCTGGAGGTTCTGGTTGTACAGGCCGTGCTCCATCACCGACGTCTTGAGGGCCTTCCAGTCCTCCTGGGTCGGGATCGCCACGCCGGCATCCGCGAACAGCCGCGCCACGCGCTCGGTCGCGGGCTTCCACTCCTGGTTCGTGTACTTGTCGAAGTACTCGCCCGTGGCGTACTTCGACTCCTCGAACCCGCCGAACGTCTGGCCGCGCTCCGTGGCCAGGCGGTTCGACGCCGCGATCGCGTGGTACGCGACCGTGTAGAAGTAGATGTTGGTGAAGTCGACGCCCTCCTCGGAGCCGTAGAAGATCCGCTCGCGCGCCAGGTAGCCGTGCAGGTTCATCTGCCCCAGGCCGATCGCGTGCCCCAGCTCGTTCGCGAGCTTCACGGACGGGACCGACTCGATCGACGTCTGGTCGCTGACCGCGGTCAGCGCGCGGATCGCGGTGTCGATCGTCGCCCCGAAGTCCGGCGAGTCCATCGCCTTGGCGATGTTCAGCGAACCCAGGTTGCAGGAGATGTCGCGGCCGACCTCGCTGTACGAGAGGTCCTCGTTGAACGACGACGCCGTCGAGACCTGCAGGATCTCCGAGCACAGGTTCGAGTGCGTGATGCGGCCCGCGATCGGGTTCGCCTTGTTCACCGTGTCCTCGAACATGATGTACGGGTACCCGGACTCGAACTGCAGCTCGGCGAGCGTCTGGAAGAAGTCGCGCGCGTTGATCGTCGTCTTGCGGATGCGCTCGTCCGCCACGAGCTCGTCGTACTTCTCGGAGATCGAGACGTCCGCGAACGGCTTGCCGTACACGCGCTCGACGTCGTACGGGCTGAACAGGTGCATGTCCTTGTTCTGCTTCGCCAGCTCGAACGTGATGTCCGGGATGACGACGCCGAGCGAGAGCGTCTTGATGCGGATCTTCTCGTCCGCGTTCTCCCGCTTGGTGTCCAGGAACCGCATGATGTCGGGGTGGTGCGCGTGCAGGTACACCGCGCCCGCGCCCTGGCGCGCGCCGAGCTGGTTGGCGTAGCTGAAGGAGTCCTCCAGGAGCTTCATCACGGGGATGACGCCCGAGGACTGGTTCTCGATGTGCTTGATCGGCGCGCCGTGCTCGCGGACGTTGCTGAGCAGCAGCGCCACGCCGCCGCCCCGCTTGGAGAGCTGCAGCGCGGAGTTGATCCCCCGCGCGATCGACTCCATGTTGTCCTCGATGCGCAGCAGGAAGCAGGACACCGGCTCCCCGCGCTGGGCCTTGCCCACGTTGAGGAACGTCGGTGTGGCCGGCTGGAAGCGGCCCGCGATCACCTCGTCGACGATCTTCTCGGCCAGCTGCTCGTCGCCGTCGGCCAGGCCGAGGGCGACCATGCTGACGCGGTCCTCGAAGCGCTCCAGGTACTTCTTGCCGTCGAACGTCTTGAGCGTGTACGACGTGTAGTACTTGAACGCGCCGAGGAAGGTCTCGAACCGGAAGTCCATGGCGTACGCCCGCTGGAACAGCGTCTTGACGAACGCGGGCGAGTACTTCGCGAGCACCGCCGGGTCGTAGTACTTGTTCTCGACGAGGTGGTCCAGCTTGGCCTCGAGGGTGTCGAACTCGACGGTGTTCGGCAGCACGTGCTGCAGGAAGTACTGCCGCGCGGCCTCACGGTCCTTGTCGAACTGGATCTTCCCGTCGGCGCCGTACAGGTTCAGCATCGCGTTGAGCGCGTGGTAGTCCATCGGCGCGCTCAGGGGTGCTCCCACGGTCAGGCCGAGAGCGGTACCTGCCGGGGCGGGGTGTGTGGTTGCTGTTGCCAAAATCGTGCCAATCCGTTGCGGACGCGTGTGACGTCCTGCGCTGTGCCCAGGAGCTCGAACGCGTACAGGTACGGGACGTCGCACTTGGCAGCGATGATGTCCCCGGCGATGCAGTACGCAGCCCCGAAGTTGGTGTTGCCTGCGGCGATCACGCCGCGGATGAACGACCGGTTGTGCTCGTCGTTCAGGAACCTGCGAACCTGGCGCGGGACCGAGCCACCCTCGTTGCCCCCGCCGTAGGTGGGGACCACGAGGACGTACGGTTCGTCGACGCGCAGGAAGCCGTCGGCCGGGCGCACGGGGATCCGGTGCACCGGGATGCCGAGCTCCTCGAGCCCGAGGCGCTGCACGAACCGGTGCGTGTTCTCCGAGACGCTGGAGAAATAAACCAGGGATCCCATCGTTCCGCCCCTGCCTTCGCTAGCTGTCAGGCGACGACCACCGGGGCAGCCGCGAGCGCCATGACCTTGTCCGGCCGGAAGCCCGACCAGTGCTCGTCGCCGGCCACGACGACCGGTGCCTGGAGGTACCCGAGGCCGCGCACCATCTCGAGCGCGTCGGCGTCCTGCGTGATGTCCACGACCGTGTACTCGATGCCCTTGCGGTCGAGCGCGCGGTACGTTGCGTCGCACTGGACGCACGCCGGCTTGCTGTAGACGGTGACGCTCATGTCCGCCCTCCCCTGGGTAGGTGTGACCTCGAAGAACATCGGTGGAACTACACCGATGTGGTTGCCGCGGGCGTCTCATCCACCCGCTGATCAAAACACTACACCTAGTGTCTGACACTCGCTCGGCAACGACATGTTGTGGTCGGCGGGTGTGACGCACCCGACGCACCGGCCGCGCGAGAGGGCCGGGCCAGGCTCGCGGACCATGCTGCCACGCCGGTACGACACTCTCCGGGAGGCGCGTCCGGACGGGCTGCGAGACGCGCGTCCACGCCCGTCACGTGCCTCACGAATGCCACCGGCGCGCCCTGTCCGACATAGCCTTGAAGTCGCCCGCGGCCGCCGTCGGACACGAGCCGACGACGACCGCGAGGCTGTCTGGAAAGCGGACGAACCACCCGCCAACTTCATGCGAACCCGAGTTGAACTCCCGGCGTGTCGCGACCGGTTGGGCGTGTCATCCGGAGCCTGGTCACCGGCTCGCGATCACCGGGGTCCGGCCTCGGTCACCTCCGGGAGCACGCCCGTCGTCGCGAGTCGGCGGTACCAGTGCGCGGAGTCCTTCCAGGTGCGCTCCTGCGTGTCGTAGTCCACGCGGATGATGCCGAACCGGCGGTCGTACCCGTACGCCCACTCGAAGTTGTCCAGGAGCGACCAGGCGAAGTACCCGCGCACGTCGGCGCCCTTGTCGCGGGCCCGGCCCAGGGCCTCGACGTGGTCGTGCAGGTACTGCACGCGGCGCGGGTCGTGCACCCGCTTGACGCCGTCGGTCTCGGTGACCTCGTCGTCGAACGCGGCGCCGTTCTCGGTGACCATCATGGGCAGGTCCGGGTACCGCTCGTGCAGCTCGAGCAGCAGGTCGGTGAGGCCGGCGGGCTCGATGTTCCAGCCCATCGCGGTGTGCGGGCCGGGCTGGGGCAGGAACTCGATGTCCTCGGCGCCGATCCACGGGCTGCCCGCGGAGTCCTTGTGGCCGTCCGCCTGCTGCCGTTCGCCCTCGCCGGACCAGGCGCGCACCCGCGCGGTCGAGTAGTAGTTCACCCCGAGCACGCCAAGCGGCTGCCGGATGAGCTCCAGGTCGCCGTCCCGCACGAAGGACCAGTCGGTGACCGACGCGGTGCGCTTGAGCAGGCCGGCCGGGTACGCGCCCTCCAGCAGGGGGCCGAGGAACGACTCGTTGGCGATCTCGTCGGCCTTGCGCTTGGCCTCGAGGTCGGCGTCCGACGACGGGTCGTCGGCGCGCACGACGTGCAGGTTCAGCGTGATCGAGGTCTTCGCGGACTCGCCGAGCACGTCCCGGATCGCCGTGACCGCCAGGCCGTGGGCCAGGTTCAGGTGGTGGATGGCCGCGAGCGCCGTGGCCGCGTCGGTGACGCCCGGCGCGTGCACGCCGGAGGCGTAGCCCAGGAGCGAGCTGCACCAGGGCTCGTTGAGGGTGGTCCAGACGTCGACGCGGTCGCCGAGCTCCTCGGCCATGCGGCGGGCGTAGACGGCGAAGGCCTCGGCGGTGGCGCGGTTGGCCCAGCCGCCGGCGTCCTCGAGCTCCTGCGGGAGGTCCCAGTGGTAGAGCGTTACCACGGGCTTGACGCCGGCGGCCAGCAGGGCGTCCAGCAGGTCGGAGTAGAACCGGATGCCCTCGGCGTTGAAGTCGCCGGTGCCGCCGGGCTGCACCCGGGGCCAGGCGATCGAGAGGCGGTAGGCGCCGAGGCCCAGGTTCTTGATGTGCTCGACGTCCTCGGGCCAGCGGTGGTAGTGGTCGTCCGCCACGTCGCCGGTGTCGCCGTTGAGGGTCTTGCCGGGGGTGTGGGAGAAGGTGTCCCAGATCGACGGGCCACGTCCGCCTTCGGTCGCGCCTCCCTCGATCTGGTACGACGCCGTCGCCGACCCCCACACGAAGTCGTCGGGGAACGTGCGGGCGTCACTCGTGGTCGTCATGCGAGCCTCCATGGAATCGATTCGACGGACGTCTGGTGAACGCCGTCGAGGTGCTGGGATCAGTGTCGGTGAGCGGGTCTATGGTCGCTCGTGGCGACCGGGTCGTGGAATGACCGGTGGCGGTTGTGGTGGGTGGGGGTTAGGATCGAACGTACGTGCTAATGACGGAGACGGAGGTGCACGGGATGTCTGCAACGGAAGCGGCCCTGGCCGCGGCGATCGACGCGGTGCTCACCACGCCGAGGATCACATACCGGCGCACGGATGCGACGCATCCCGTGCGGTCGGAGTTCGGCACCCGGTACGACGTCGTGGTGCGCCCTGCCGTGCTGCACGTGCCCGCCGGCCCGCCCCGCCCGGCGGGCACGCCGTCCGGCGCCGCGGTGCTGCACGGCGGCGCGGACCTGGACGCGCCTCCGTCCTGAGCCCCCCGGCGGGCCCGGCGAGCTCGGCCGCCCCCTGGTGGCCGAGTTCGCCGGACCCGCGGTCCAGCGGCCCGAGGTGGGTTCAGTCGCCCAAGGTGATCGCCACCTCGCCCGCGCCCGCGGCCCGGGCGGTACGCCCGGAAACCTCGACGCCCCAGCCGGCCGGCGCGTCGGTGGTGCTCACCCGCACGGTGTCGCCGGTGCGCCGCACCGTGAACGTCGCGGGTTCCCCGGTACCACCGGGGACGACGACGTCGCGCTCGTACCCGTCCGGGAGCTCGAAGCACCGCAGCGTCACGCCGTCGGCCCAGGCGTAGTCCGGCCGGTCGTCACGCGACCCCACCGGGATCACCGAACCGGGCCGCGCCAGCAGGGGAAGGGAGTCGAAGCCATGTTCCTCGGTCACCCAGCGGGAGCCCGGCACGGCCGGCCCGCCCGGCTGCAGCAGCCGGGTCCACTCCCCCGCCGGGAGGTAGTAGTCCACCCTGCCGTCGGCGCGGAAGACCGGCGCCACCAGCAGCGAGTCGCCCAGCATGTACTGGGTGTCGAGGGTGTGCACCGCCCGGTCGCCCGGGAACTCCAGCAGCATCGCGCGCATCATCGGCGTCCCGTCGGACCGCACCTGCTCGGCGGCACCCGCCAGGTACGGCATCAGCGACATCTTCAGGTGCGTGAACTTCCGCACCACGTCGACGGCCTCGTCGTCGAACGCCCACGGCACGCGATAGGACTGCGAGCCGTGCAGCCGGGAGTGCGAGGACAGCAGCCCGAACGCCGCCCAGCGCTTGAAGACCGCCGGATCCGGCGTGTTCTCGAAGCCGCCGATGTCGTGGCTCCAGTACCCGAACCCGCACAGGCCCAGCGACAGCCCGCCGCGCAGGGACTCGCCCATGGCCGCGAAGGTCGAGTCGCAGTCGCCGCCCCAGTGGACGGGCATCGTCTGGCCGCCCGCGGTCGCCGACCGGGCGAACACGACGGCGTCCTCGGCCCCGCGGCGCTCGACCAGCAGCCCGTGCACCGCCTCGTTGTACAGCTGGGCGTAGTAGTTGTGCATCTTGTGCGGGTCGGAGCCGTCGTGCCAGACCACGCCGTCCACCGGGACGCGCTCCCCGAAGTCCGACTTGAAGCAGTCCACGCCCTGGTCCAGCAGCCGGGCGAGCTTCGACCGGTACCACGCCGTCGCGTCCGGGTTGGTGAAGTCCACCAGCCCCATCCCGGCCTGCCACAGGTCCCACTGCCACACGCCGCCGTCGGCCGTCCTGACCAGGTAACCCGCCGCACGCGCCTCCTCGAACAGCGCGGAGCGCTGCGCTATGTACGGGTTGATCCAGGCGCACACCTTCAGCCCGCGCTCGTGCAGCCGCGCCAGCATGCCCTCCGGATCGGGGAACACCCGGGGGTCCCACTCGAAGTCGCTCCACTGGTACTCGCGCATCCAGAAGCAGTCGAAGTGGAAGACGCTCAGCGGGATGTCCCGCTGCGCCATCCCGTCCACGAACTCGTTCACGGTGGCCTCGTCGTAGTCGGTCGTGAACGACGTCGACAGCCACAGGCCGAACGACCACGCGGGCACCGCGGGCGGCCGCCCGGTGAGCGCGGTGTACCGCCGCAGCACGTCCTTCGGCTCCGGCCCGGCGATCACGTGGTACTCCAGCGACTGCCCCGCCACCGAGAACTGCACGCGGGTGTTCACCTCGGAGGCCACCTCGAACGACACCCGCTCCGGGTGCGCCACGAACACGCCGTACCCCTTGCTGGTCAGGTAGAACGGCACGTTCTTGTAGGCCAGCTCGCTGGCCGTGCCGCCGTCCTCGTTCCAGATGTCCACCACCTGGCCGTTCTTGACGAACGGCCCGAACCGCTCGCCGAGCCCGTAGACCTGCTCACCGGGTTCGAGCGTGAGCTGCTCGTGCACCCACGACGTCACGCCGTCGGGCCCGAGACCCGTGAGGCCCCGCGCGACGGCCGTGTCCGTGCGGTGCGCCCGCCCGGCCACGTGCATCACGCCCACCGACTTGGGCAGGCTCGCCGTCAGGTCCCGGCCCTCGCACGTGAACGCGGCGTTCCACGGCCCGCCGCGGCTCACCCGGACCGTGAGGTTGCCCGACGTCAGCTCACCGGCGTCGTCGTCGAGCTTCACGGCGGGGCGGAACCCCTCCTCGCCCGTGACGGCGAACTCCGGGCCGCGGCGCGCCCCGCCGCTCCAGTGCTCGACCTTCACGGTGACGACGCCCGGCGCGGGCGACGAGTACGTGACGGTGATCAGCGGCCGGTTGAGGGTGTCACCGCGGCCGCGGATCGTCGTCGTCGGCGCGTAGACCGTCATCGTCCCGGCGGCCTCGTCGACGCGGATGTCGTCCACCTCGACCGCGTACAACGCGTCGACCTCGGGGCGGGTGTGCCAGTAACCGTCTGTGAACTTCATGTAAGCCTCTCCCTCAGGACGACGACGCCGATGCCGCCGACGGTTGCTCTCATGGCCTCGTGGGCACGTGCACGCCTGCGCGCCCGGTCTCCCGCCCGGCCGCTCACTTCACCGCTCCCGCCGCCACGCCCCGGGTCAGGGTCCGCTGGAACACCAGGAAGAACAGCACCGCGGGGATCAGCGACACGAGCGCCCCCGCGTTGGTGGTCGGCGCATCCATCATCCGGTCGCCCTGCAGGGACGCGAGCGCGATGGGGATGGTCTGCGTGTCGTTGGTCGTGAGCATCACCAGCGGGATGAAGAACTCGTTCCAGGTCCAGACGAAGAAGAAGATCATCAGGACCGCGAGCGTGGGCCGCACCATCGGCACGACGACGCTCCACAGGATGCGCCAGCGCCCCGCCCCGTCCAGCCGCGCGGCCTCCAGCACCGACGGCGGGAACGTCCCCAGCACCGAGGCCAGCAGGTACGTGCCGAACGCCGACTGGATGACGGTGAAGATGATGATCACCGACCACTGCGAGTTGGACAGCCCGACGGACTGCGCCACCGCGAACAGCGGGTAGACCAGCACCTCCTGCGGCAGCATGTTCGCCAGCAGGAACACGGTCACGATCCACATCCGCCCCTGCACCCGCCCCACGCCGATCGCGTACGCGTTGAGCAGCGACAGCAGCGTGCCCGCGAGCGCCACGACCCCGGAGATGAACACGGAGTTCCACAGCTTGACGGGGAACTCGGTGCGTTCCCAGAAGGCGACGACGCCGTCCAGGTACAGCGACGTGGGCCAGGCCAGCGGCCCGTTGGCGGAGTAGTCCGCGGGGGACTTGAACGCGTTCAGGAGCATGATCCCGAACGGCGCGAGCACGGCCAGCGCCACGAGCACGGCGGCGGCGAGCACGAACCAGCGGGTCACGCCGCGGCGGTACCGGTTCCCGGTCACGGCCGCCGGACCCGGGGCCGCAACCGGAGCCGGGGCGGTGGTCGTCGTCGTCATCGGATCTCCTCCGCCCGCTCGGCCCGCGCCTGCAGCGCGAGGATCACCACGGCCACCACGACGATCACCGCGGTCAGCACGGTCGCCACGGCGGCCCCGTACCCCACCTGCGACTTGTCGAAGAAGTTCAGGTACGAGTAGTAGCTGGGCACCAGCGTCGAGCTCTCGGGCCCGCCGCGCGTGAGCACGTAGATCGGCCCGAACACCTTCAGGGCGGCGACGGTGCAGGTGAGCGTCACGACGAAGGTCTCCGGCCGGATCTGCGGCACGGTGATGTACCGGAACCGCCGCGACCACCCGGCGCCGTCGAGCTCGGCGGCCTCGTACAGCTCGGGATCCACCCGCTGCAGCGCCGCCATGAAGATGACCACGGGATACCCGATCTGCACCCAGATCAGCACGAGCATCACCGAGGGCAGCGCGGTCGAGGGGTCACCGAGCCAGTTGGGCGGGTCCTCGATCCCCGCCCCGCGCAGGATCGCGTTGAGCGCCCCGGACTGCGAGTTGAGGATCCAGTTCCACAGCACGCCCGCCACGGCGACGGGCAGGATCTGCGGCAGGTAGTAGGTCGCCCGCAGCACGGACGCCACCCGCGCCCCGAACCGCCGCCCGAGGTAGTCGAACAGCACGGCGGCGAGCACCAGCCCGATCAGCGTGGGCACCACCACCATCGCCACGACCATGGCCACGGAGTTCCCGAAGGACGTCCAGAAGTCGCCGTCGCCCAGGAGCTCGGCGTAGTTGCCCAGCCCGGTCCAGCGCAGCGGCGACAACCCGCCGCGCCACTCGAACAGGCTGAAGTACACGTTGGTCACGAGCGGGTACCCGATGACGGCGCCGAACGCCACCGCCCCGGGCAGCAGGTACAGCAGGTATCCCCGCTGCTCCGCCCGCCGCCGGCGGGCCCGGCGACGGCGAGCGCCGTCGTCGCCGGGCACGCCGGCGGCCGGATCACGGTTCATGTCACTCACCGACCAGATCCGCCTTGCCCTCGTCGTACGCCTCCTGCAGCCCGGTCAGGACCTCGTCGGGCGTCTTGGACTCGTTGACCAGCGACTGCAGCTCGCTCACGAGCACGTCGTAGAACCCGGCCACGGGCCAGTCGGGGTAGAAGGCGAGCCCGTCGTCCTCGACGATCTGCTGGAAGTTCTCGGTCAGCTCGCGCGTCCGCTCGTCCTCGATCGCCGACGCGTCCCCGGCCACGGGCAGCCCGCCCTCCCGAGCGAGCACCTCCTGCACCTCGGGCCGCAGCGTGACGTCGATGAACTCCTCGGCCAGGCCCGGTGAGCCGGCGTTCGCGGGCACCACCCAGAGGTTGCCCGACGAGCCCGGGTGGAGCTCGTTGCCGGGGAAGTTGAACTGCCCCCAGTCGTGCTTCGCCTCGGTGGCCAGCCGCCCGAACCACCAGGAACCGGAGACCATCATCGGGTAGGTCCCGTCGATGAACGACACGCCCATGTCCTCGGCCGTGAGCCCCGCGGAGTCACCCGCGACGTACCCCTTGCCGATCCAGTCGGCGAGCTTCTCGGTGGCCTGGGTCATGGCCTCGTTCCGGAAATCGATGTCGTTCGCGAACAGCTGGTAGTCGTCCACGAGCTGCCGGTCGCCGTAGGCGAGCACCAGCTCGTACCAGAGCTGCCCCAGCGGGTACTCGGCGCCGGCCTCGGCGAGCGGGGTCACGCCCTGGTTCGCGAAGGCCGCGAGCACGTCCTCGAACTCCTCGAGCGTGGTGGGCTCCTCGAGGCCGTACTCCGCGAACATCTCCTTGTTGTAGTAGACGCCCACGAACTCGCCGTAGTTCGGCACCCCGTACCAGTCGCCGGAGCCCATCAGCCCGTCGGCGTCGTACCGGCCGGTCGTCGCGAGCGACCCGGTCACCGTCCGGTCCCACCCGCGCTCGGCGGCGGCGTCGGTCAGCGGGGCGATCAGGCCCTGCGCGGCCAGCTGCCCGGCGGTCGCGTTGCCCTTGTTGAACTCCATGACGTCGGGCACGTCGTCGCCGGTGAGCACGATCTTGGCGTTCTTCTGGATCTGCTCGAAGGTCTGCTTCTCGACCTCGACCGTGACCTCGGGGTTCTCCTCCTCGAAGATCTCCACGGCCGTGGCCCAGGCCTGGCCCATCGCGGACTCCTCGGACTCGAAGTGCCAGACGGTCAGCGTGTCGGTGTCGGAGTCCTCGCCGCCGGCGGTGCCGCCGGCCACCGGCTGCCCGGTGCAGCCCGTGAGGAACCCCGCGGTCAGGAGCAGCGCGGTTCCCGCCGCCGCTCCGCGGGTCGTCGTCGTCGCCTTCATCTATCTTCCTTTCTCGACGAGGACGACGGCGCCGCCGGGCGCCACCGTGACCTCGCCTGTCACTGACTCACCCGTGAGCAGGTCCGTCCACGAGCCCGGCACGACCACGTGCGCGGGCTCCCCGGGCGCGCCGTCGGCGCCCGAATGGTTCAGCAGGAACAGCGCGTCGCCGCGCTGCACGGCCTCGACCTCGGTGCCGGTGCGCCGCGTCGCGTTCAGCTCCCGCAGTTCCGGCACGACGCCGCCCACGCCGGCCCGTCCCACGGCGTCGCGCAGCACGGTCGCCAGCAGCGCGTCGTCGGGCACGCACCCGAGGTACGACGCCGTCCCGCCGCCCGGCGTCCGGCCGTTGCCCGGCGCCGGGGCGGCTCCCGCGGCATCGACCACGCGGCGCGTCACCGCGGGCGACCCGGCAAGGTGTCCCTCCGCGAACGACACCAGCACGTCGGCGTCGTCGGCGCGCAGCCGCTCGCCGAGGATCTCCGCGCGGTGGCCGCCGGAGAGCCGCACGCCGTCGTCCGGCAACGGCGCCCATTCCTCGCCGCTGACGCCGAGCACGCCGCTGAGCAGCGCCGGGAACCGCCCGGTCCGCACCTGCGCGTCGCCGTCGACCACCCCGGTGAACGGGCCGACGACGAGGCTGCCGCCGCGGGCGACCACGTCGCGCAGCCGGTCCGCCGTCGTCGGCTCCATGAGGAAGAGGTTCGGCACGAGGACGACGTCGTACCCGTCGAGCCACGTGCCCGGGCGCACCAGGTCGACGGCCACGCCGTCCCGCCACAGCACGCGGTACCAGCGGCGCAGCTGGTCGAGCGGGTCGAGCCGGCCGGTGGGCAGCGCCGGCTCCGTGGCGGCCCACCACGACGGCCAGTCCCACAGCATGGCCACGCGCGCCGGGACGCGGCCGCCGGCGACCGGGCGCAGGCGCGCGAGGTCCGCGCCGAGGCGGCGCACGCCCTGGTGCACCATGGTCTCGGGGCCGGCGTGCGGCAGCATCGCCGAGTGGAAGCGCTCGGCGCCCGCGCGCGACGCGCGCCACTGGAAGAAGCACACGCCGTCGGCGCCGCGCGCCACCGCCTGCAGCGACTCCAGCCGCGACCGCTCGGGGGATTTCGGCAGGTTGTGCGGGCGCCACGAGACGGCGCTCGTCGCGGACTCCATGAGGAACCACGGCTCGCCGCCGCGCAGCGAGCGCATCAGGTCGCGCACGAGCGCGGTGTCGGCGGGCGCGTGCGGATCCGCGGGGTCGGGGTACGTGTCGTCGGCGACGACGTCGAGGTCCGCGGCCCAGGACCAGGCGTCCACCAGCGGGAAGAAGCCCATGAAGTTCGTGGTCACCGGGCGCGCGTCGTCGTACTCGCGGATGACCGCGAGCTGCTCTCGGTACAGGTCGCGCAGCAGGTCGGAGCCGTAGCGGCGCCAGTCCAGGTGCTGGGCGGGGTTGACGTGGTACGGCATGCGGCGGGGCGGCACGATCTCGGCGAAGTCGTCGTAGTGCTGCGACCAGACCGCCGTGCCCCAGGCGTCGTTCAGCGCGCCGATGCTGCCGTACCGGGCGCGCAGCCAGCCGCGGAAACGCTCCGCGGACTCCTCGCCGTGACACACCTGACCGAACTCGTTGCCGACGTGCCACATCCGCACCGCCGGATGCTCACCGAAGCGTTCGACCAGGTCACGGGTGATGTCCAGCGCGTGGTCGCGGTAGACCTGCGAGGCCGGGCTGAAGTGGTTGCGCGAGCCGGCCACGAGGCGGACGCCGTCCGCGTCGACGGGCAGCGTCTCGGGGAACTCCCGGCCCAGCCAGGCCGGGGGCGACGCCGTCGGCGTGGCGAGATCGACGGCGACGCCGTGCTCGTGGAGCAGGTCGAGCACCTCCTCGAGCCAGTCGAAGTCGCGGATGCCCGGGCTCGGCTCGTAGCGCGCCCACGAGAACACGCCGACGGTCACGAGGTTGACGCCCGCCTCCCGCATGAGGAACGCGTCCTCCTTCCAGACCGTCGCGGACCCCCGGCCCGTGTCCGGGCCGTCGGCGGCGCCGAGGTCCGGGAAGTCCGCGCGGCGCACCGTGTCCCACTGCTCGGGGTTGTAGTCGCCGCCGTAGCAGAGGCCGAGATCCGCGGTGAGCGCTGTGAAACGATCCGGCACGCGTTCCTCCATTGGACGGCGGGGGACGATCACATCGATGCGATCGTCGAAGCGGTTCAATAACCTAACGGCTTCACCGCGCCGTTGTCCAGAGCCCGACTCCAATCGAAGCGCTTACGGACGCGCCGCGTCGCGATCCGGGTGAAAGGTCGGCGATGATAGGACGCGTGAAGCGAACGGTGACCATCGACGACGTGGCGCGCGAGGCGAAGGTCTCGACGTCGACCGTGTCCTACGTGCTGTCCGGCAAGCGCCCCATCTCCGCCCCGACGCGCAAGCGCGTCGAGCAGGCGATCGCCGAGCTGGGCTACCGGCCGCACGCGGGGGCGCGCGCCCTGGCGTCGTCGCGCACCAACACGATCGCGCTCATGGTGCCGCTGCGGGTGGGCGTGAACGTGCACGTCATCATGGAGTTCGTGGGCGGGGTCGTGGCGCGCGCGCGGGACTTCTCGCACGACGTCCTGCTGCTCACGCAGGACGACGTCTCGGGCCTCGACCGCGTGACCAGCGGATCGATCGTGGACGCCCTGGTGATGATGGACGTCGAGGCCGACGACCCGCGCGTGCCCGTCGTGGCCGCGGCCGACCAGCCGTCGGTCCTGATCGGCCTCCCCGCCGACCCGGAGGGTCTGAGCTGCGTGGACCTGGACTTCGAGGCGGCCGGCCGGCTCGCCGTCCGGCACCTGGCGGCGGCCGGCCACCAGGAGATCGGCCTGATCGGCGCGCCGCCGGAGGTCATGGCCCGGCACACCTCCTACGCCGACCGCCTGCTGCGCGGCTTCCGCACGCAGGCGGAGCTCGCGGGCGTCGCCATCCGGGTGGAACCGTGCGAGGCGAGCCCGGCGGGCGGGCGGGCGGCGGTGGACCGCCTGCTCGCGAAGGCACCGGGGACGACGGGCCTGCTGGTGCACAACGAGGGCGCGCTCCCCCACGTCCTGGCGCGCCTCGCCGAGACCGGCAGGCAGCCGGACGTCGTCGCCCTCTGCCCGGCCGACGTCGCCGCGGCCCAGACCGTACCGCTCGCCCACATCGAGCTGCCCGCCGAGGCGATCGGCCGCACGGCGGTCGACATGGTCATGGCCCGCCTCGAGGGCGAGGTCCCCGCGGAGACCCGGCTCCTGGCCCCCGCCCTCATCCAGCCGCGCCCCGCGAGCTAGGCCCTCCGGCCGCGGCGTCGTGCGCACGGCCCGGAGATAGGCCCGCGCGGCCGCGCGGTGCCCCGCGCCGTACGCCCTCGGACCGGAGCGTCGTGCGCGCGGTAGGGCGCCGGCTCCCGAGCAAGCGCTTCCCGGCCGGACCTCGGCCGTTGTCAAACCGTGAACAGATGGTCATTGCACGGCAAGGTGAACCTCTGGTATCAATGTCGAAGCGCTTCGACGTAGCTGCGTCGCAGCAGGTCGAGCGCGCACATGTCGACACTGATCACGAGGGAGTGACAGGTGAGTCTCACTCAGGGAGCGCCACAGGCGCTCGGCGCGGGCGCGCCGCCGGGCGGCAGCACGCCGGGCGCCGGGGCCCGCGGCCCGCGGGGTGACCGCCCGCCCGGCGCGGGCCGTGCCGGGGGACGCCGCCGGCCACCGGAGAACCGCAAGACGTCGCGGGCGATGTTCCTGGCCATCCTGCCGTTCCTCGTGCTGATCCTTCTCTTCTCGTACCTGCCGCTGCTCGGCTGGGTGACGGCGCTCTACGACTACAAGCCCGCGCTCGGCCTGGACGGCAGCGAGTTCGTCGGGCTGCAGTGGTTCGAGATGCTCGTGTCGTCCGAGACCCAGCTGCGGCAGATCGGCCAGGTCCTGCTGAACACGCTCGCCATGAGCTTCCTCGGCATCGCGACCTCGCTGCTGCCGGTGTTCTTCGCGATCCTGCTCAACGAGATCCGGGCCACCTGGTTCCGGAACACGGTGCAGACCCTCACGACGCTCCCCAACTTCATCTCGTGGGTGCTCGTGTACATGATCGCGTTCTCGCTCTTCTCGACGTCGGGCCTGGTGAACACCACCCTGCACGACTGGGGCCTGATCACGGTCCCGATCAAGTTCCTCGACACCGACCAGAACGTCTGGCTCACGATGCTCGCCTGGAGCCTGTGGAAGGGCCTGGGCTGGGGCGCGATCATGTACCTCGCGGCCATCGCCGCGATCGATCCGGCGCTGTACGAGTCGGCGCGGATCGACGGCGCGAGCCGCTTCCAGATCATGCGGTACATCACGTTCCCGCACCTCATGCCGACCTTCGTGGTGCTGCTGATCCTGTCGATCGCGAACATCCTCAACAACGGCATGGAGCAGTACTACGTCTTCCAGAACGCGTTCAACCGCGAACACATCCAGGTGCTCGACCTCTACGTCTACAACGTCGGCGTGACCGGGAACTCGCTGTCGATGGGGACGGCGCTGTCGATGCTGAAGAGCCTCGTCTCCCTCGTGCTCCTGGTCTCCGCCAACGCGATCGCCAGGCGCGCCCGTGGCACGTCGATCATCTAGGGAAAGGACCGACGTCGTGACGACCACGGATCTCAGGACCACCGCGCCCCGGTTCCGGCCCTCGCGCGGGGACCTCCCGTTCGCCGTGCTGAACTACGCGGGCTTCACGCTCTTCGCGCTGGTGTGCGGCTACCCGTTCTACTACCTCATCATCAACTCCGTCAGCGCGAACGACGTCGCCGCGCTGGGCGACGTCCGCCTCTGGCCCGTCGGCGTGCACCTGGAGAACTACACCCAGATCCTGGGGCTGCCGGGCCTGGCGAGCTCCACGCTGGTCTCGGTCGCCCGCACGGTCATCGGCACCGCGGCGACGGTGCTGGCCTCGGCGTTCCTCGGGTTCATGTTCACCCAGGAGCGCCTGTGGAAGCGTTCCCTGTGGTACCGGCTGGTCATCTTCACGATGTACTTCAACGCCGGCCTGATCCCCGTCTACCTGACGATCAAGAGCCTCGGCCTGACGAACAACTTCTGGGTCTACATCCTCCCGGCGGTCGTGCAGCCGTTCAACATCATCCTCGTCAAGACATACGTGGAGTCGCTGCCCCGCTCGCTGCAGGAGGCCGCCGAGCTCGACGGCGCCGGCATCGTGAAGATCTTCTTCCGGATCATGCTGCCGAACATGACGCCGATCCTGGCCACGGTCGCGATCTTCTCGGCCGTCGCGCAGTGGAACTCGTTCCAGGACACGCTGCTGTACGTCACGGACCAGAACCTCTACCCCCTGCAGTACACGCTCTACACCTACCTCAACCAGGCCAACAGCCTGGCGCAGGCGGCGCAGAACGCGCAGGGGGCGCTGGGGGCGATCGCGTCGGCGGCGACGTCGCAGACGCCGACGTCGATCCGCGTGACCGTGGCGGTGATCGTGGTGCTGCCGATCATCTTCGTCTACCCGCTGTTCCAGCGGTACTTCGTCAAGGGCATCATGCTCGGCGCCGTCAAGGGCTGAGCGGTTCGCCTCGCTGAGGCGTCGTCGTCCGGCGACGCCTCCCGCACCTCAGGTTCGCACGTCCACACACGAAGGAGTGTCATGAGATCACGCAAGGCCATCGCGCTGCTGGTGGCTCCGCTGCTGGGAGCCATGTCCCTGGCGGCCTGCACGACCGCGGGAGGAGCCGACGACGGCGAGCCCGTGTCGGTCGACCAGGACTGGTCGAAGGCCGATCCGATCACCGTCGACGTCTTCGACGGGCTGGCCAACTACCAGGGCATGCAGGGTGGCTGGTTCGGCAAGATCGTCGAGGAGAAGTTCAACATGAAGCTGAACATCATCGCCCCCAACGTGGCGGGCGGTGGTGACACGCTGTACAACACCCGCGTGTCGGGCGGCGACCTCGGCGACCTGATCGTCGTCGACCGGGGCGAGAAGATGGACGAGCTCGTCGAGGGCGGGCTGCTGGCGGACATGTCGCCGTACGTCGGCTCGATGAAGAACGTCGGCAGGTACGACGCCGCCGTCGACTACCTCAACGAGGGCAAGGAGGGCGTGTACGGCATCCCGACCCAGCTCTCCGAGGTGAAGCCGACCGAGCCGTCCGAGGGCGTCGACCCGACGTTCGGGCCGTTCCTGCGGTGGGACTACTACGCCGAGCTCGGCTACCCCGAGATCGACACCCTCGAGGACCTGCTGCCGATCCTCAAGGACATGCAGGACGCCCACCCGGAGGCCGACAACGGCAAGCCCGCCTACGCCATCTCCCTGTTCAAGGACTGGGACGGCAACATGATGGTGATGGGCAAGCAGCCCACCACCCTCTACGGCTACGACGAGCTGGGCTTCGTGCTGGCCAAGGCCGACGGGTCCGACTACCAGTCGATCATCGACTCCGACTCGGAGTACGTGCGGGCGCTGCGCTTCTACCACGAGGCGAACCAGCTGGGCATCGTCGACCCGGAGTCGACCACGCAGAACTACGACACGATGTTCTCCAAGTACCAGAACGGCCAGGTGCTGCTGTCCTGGTGGCCGTGGCTCGGGCAGTCGGCGTACAACACCGAGCAGAACATGGCCGACGGCAAGGGCTTCATGATCGCCCCGCTGCAGGACCAGCAGGTCTTCTCCTACGGCGCCGCCGTGTACGGCGCCAAGCAGATCGTCGGCATCGGCTCCAAGGCCGAGGACCCGGCCCGCCTCGCCGCGTTCATCGACTGGCTGTACTCGCCCGAGGGCGTGCAGGCGAGCGCGTCGGAGACGATGGGCGCCGCCGGGCCGGAGGGCCTGACCTGGGAGAAGGGCGAGAACGGGCCCGAGTTCACGGAGTTCGGCCGCGAGGCGATCCTGGAGGGCGGCGCGGACGTGCCGGCCGAGTGGGGCGGCGGCAGCTACAAGGACGGGGTCTCGACGCTGAACTTCTCCGCGGTGCTGCCGATCGACGAGGACCCGGACACGGGCGTGCCGTACAACTACAAGTTCTGGCCGAGCTACCAGGAGAGCGCCTCGAACCCGCTCACCGAGGACTGGTCGGAGAAGATGGGCGGCGCGCCGACGACGATGGAGTACCTCCGGTCGAACGACATGCTCCTGGTGGCCCCGGGGTCGAGCTACGCCGCCCCGGCGGACCCGTCCGAGATCGAGACCATCCGTAACCAGGTCAAGGCCAGCATCGTGGAGTACTCCTGGAAGATGTCGTTCGCCAAGGACGACGCGGAGTTCGAGTCCCTGCTCGCCGAGATGCAGGAGACCGCGAAGGGGCTGGGCTACGACCAGGTCCTGGAGTTCGACATGGCCAACGCGGAGGCCCAGAACGCCGCCCGCGTGGAGGTCGCCGAGAACTTCGGCTGACCGGCCGGACGTGCGGTGACGACGGACGGCAGAGGGCCGGCGGGAGATCCCCGCCGGCCCTTCGCCGCCGTGCGGCCGCGGTCGGCGGGCGGCCGGCGGCGGTTCGTCGCCGTCCGGGGCCGGCATCAAGGTGCCCGACGCCGCGGGCCCCCGCCGGTCACTCGCCGGAGTGCGGGCTCACCGGGTCCAGGGCCGTCGGGTCGCCGCCGCGGCGGCGGTAGACGCCGTGCAGGATCAGCGCGTCGAGGTACGCGCCCACCGAGAACCCGATCGTCGCCAGCAGCACGACGGCCGGCGGGAACACGTACCACAGGCTCACCGTGGCGACGGGCCGCAGCAGCAGGGCGCCGGTGCGCAGCGGCTCGGCGACCGGGAGCAGCAGGGCGTTGCGCAGGACGCGGCCGACGGCGTCGTCGTACCGGCCCGCGAGCGCCAGGCCGTGCACCAGGGCACCCGAGAAGTACACGGTGAACAGCACGGCGACGACGCCGGCCGCGGTGCCCAGCGCGCTGCCGGTGGCCAGCCAGAACGCCGCGGCGAACCCGGCCGCGGCCGCCGGCGTGCCGCAGGCCAGCAGGACCATGGTCCCGCGCAGCAGGTTCCGGCGCAGGCCCACCAGGAAGCCCCGGATCAGGTACCCGCGCTCCTCGTCCGCGTAGCGCAGCATCACCTCGTACAGCGCCGCGGTCGCGGCGCCGGCGGTGACCAGGGGCAGGCACGCGATCAGGTACAGCACGTTGAGCGCGACGAGGTGCAGGAAGGTCGTCAGCCCCTGCAGGTTCCTGCTTTCCGGGTCGATCCCCACGTGCTCTCCCTGCCCTGGCGGCCTCGCGCGGCCGGGCGGCCGCGCGTCGATCGAGCGACAGGGTACCGAGATGCCGAACTCCGGTACGCTGATCGTCGAAGCGCTTCAACACGCTACAGGCCCCGCGCGACAAGGGGTAGTACGTGGAGTTGCGCGCTTCCCGCTATCCTCGCCGTTGAACCGATTCGAGCGGAAGGAGCACGACGCCGTGCCTACCTCGCCCCAGTTCCGGGACCCCCGTCGCCCCCTGACCGACCGCGCCCGCGCCCTCCTGGTGCAGCTCACCCCCGAGGAACGCCTCTCCCTCCTGCACCAGCGTCAGCCCGCGATCGACCGCCTGGGCCTCGCCGAGTTCCACACCGGCAACGAGGCCCTGCACGGCCAGGCCTGGCAGGGCACGGCGACCGTGTTCCCGCAGCCCGTGGGCATGGGCGCCACCTGGGACGCCGACCTGATCCGCCGCATCGGCGACGTCGTGGCCACGGAGGTGCGCGCCAAGCACGCCGGGGACTCCGACATCAGCCTGAACGTGTGGGCACCCGTGGTGAACCCGCTGCGGCACCCCGCGTGGGGGCGCACCGAGGAGGGCTACAGCGAGGAGCCGTGGCTGGTCGCGGCGCTCGGCACGGCCTACTGCCGCGGCCTGCGCGGGGACCACGCGCGGGTGTGGAAGACCGTGCCCACGCTCAAGCACTTCCTCGGGTACGGGAACGAGACGGACCGGTCGGCGACGTCGTCGAACCTCGACCCGCGCAGCCTGCACGAGTACGAGCTGCCCTGCTACACCGGGCCGGTCGCGGCGGGCGTCGCGGGCGCGGTCATGCCGTCGTACAACCGGGTGAACGGGGTGCCGGCGCACACCTCAGCCGAGCTGATCTCGCTGCTGCGGGACGCCGCGCCGGGGTCGCTGGCGTTCGTGTCCGACGCCGGCGCGCCGACGTTCCTGGTGACCGTGCAGCGCGAGTTCGCCACGCACGCCGAGGGGCATGCCGCGATGCTGCGCGCGGGCGTCGACTCGTTCACGGACAACGACGCCGACGCGTCGATCTCGCTCGGCCGCCTCCGCGAGGCGCTGGAGCAAGGGCTCCTCACGCAGGAGGACGTCGACCGGGCCGCGCTGCGCCTGTTGGAGCTGCGGCTCCGCACCGGGGAGCTCGACGGGGACGGCGGCGAGGACGGCAGCGGCGCGGTGGCGCGCGGCGCGGTCGTGTCGGACGACGGCGCGTCCGGCGACGGCGCGTCCGGCGACGGCGCGTCCGGCGACGGCATGGTCGGCGACGGCATGGTCGGCGACGACGTCGACCCCTACGGCGGGATCGGCCCCGAGGCGATCGACCTGCCGGAGCACCGCGTCCTGGCCCGCGAGGCGGCGGCGAGGTCGGTGGTGCTGCTCGCGAACGACGGCCTGCTCCCGCTGACGGGCGAGCCGCGGCGGATCGCCGTCGTCGGCCCGCACGCGGACCAGGTGTGCACGGACTGGTACTCCGGGACGCTGCCGTACCGCGTGACGCTCTCCGACGCCGTCCGCGAGCGCTGGCTCGGCGCGACCGTCGACGTCGTCCCGGGCGCGGACCGCGTCGCGCTGCGCACGCTCGACACGGACGCCTGGGTCTGCGTGGACCCGGACGGAACGGTGACGGCCCGCGGTCCAGAACCGGCGCAGAGGGCACTGGAGTCGCTCGCGGCCGCGACGTCGTCGGACACGCACGAACTGGAGACGCCGGCGGATACGCCGTCGGACGTGCCGCCCACGGACACCTGGCTCGACGTGACCGACTGGGGCGAGGGCCTGCTGACGATCCGCGCGGCGGCGTCCGGCAAGCTGCTCACGGGCGCCGGGTGGATCGTGCGGGCCGACGCCGAGCGCGTGGGCGGCTGGATCGTGCAGGAGTCGTTCCGGCGCGTGGCGACCGGCGGCGGCTGGGCGCTGCAGCACGTGGGGAGCGGACGGTGGCTGCACGTGCAGCGGGACATCGGCGGCATCGTCACCGAGGCCACGCGGCCCGAGGACGCGACGGTCTTCGCGTGGGAGGTCATCCGTTCCGGGGCCGACGACGTCGCGCGGGCTGCCGCTGGAGCCGACGCCGTCCTGGTGACCGTCGGGAACGACCCCCACCTGCTGGGCCGCGAGACCGAGGACCGCCCGTCGCTGCTCCTGCCGGAGCCGATGCGGAACCTGTGGCGCGCGGCCCGCGACGCGAACGACGCGTCGGTGCTGGTCGTGGTGTCGAGCTACCCGTACGTCCTGACCGAGGACTGCGCCGATGCGCGGGCCGTGGTCTGGTCGAGCCACGGCGGCCAGGAGCTCGGCCACGGCCTCGTCGACGTGCTGTCCGGCGACACGGAACCGTACGGCCGCCTCGCCCAGACCTGGCCGTCGTCGGAGGCTCAGGCAGGCGACCTCTTCGACTACGACGTCCGTAGGGCCGGCCAGACCTACCGCTGGCTCCGCGACGAACCCACGTTCTGGTTCGGCCACGGCCTCACGTACGGGCGGGTCGAGTACTTCGGCCTCGAGGTGGCCGACGACGCCGCGGGCGCCGACGCGCCGTCGGCCACCGTCACCGTCCGGAACGACGGCGACCGCCCGGCGGACGAACTCGTCCAGCTCTACTCCCTGGGCCTGCCCGGCGCCCCGATCGAGACCCCCCGCCGCCTGCTCCTGGGCCACACTCGGGTGCGGCTGGCCCCGGGCGAGACCCGCGCCGTCGTCGTGCCCCTGGAGACGGACCGCCTCGCGGTCTGGGACGACGCGGCCCGGGCGTTGCGGGTGCAGCCGGGCGGGTACACCCTGGCGGCCGGACCGTCGGCGGGTACCGCGGCGCTGCAGGCGGTGGTCGCCGTCGGCGGGTGACATGTCGCGAGCAACATCGCCCCGGGCGGGCGAGGTCGCCGGGCGGGCGGTCTCGCCAGGCAGGCGGTCTCGCCGAGCGGGCGGCGTCGCCGGCGCGGGCGACATCGCCGGCCCAGCCGGCGGGACGCTGCTCGTCAGCGCGCGTCGAACGGGAGCTGGTGCCAGTCGGCGCGGAGCGGGCGGGCGGTCCAGGCCGGGTCCGGGGTCCAGTCGGCCCAGGACTTGTCCCACCAGGTCTGGCCCGCGTCGAGGAGGGCGGCGATGCGGTCGCCCTCCGCGCGGATGGCTTCCATGCGGCCCGGGTAGCGGGCCGGGCCGGTGCGCTCGAAGTCCTCGACGTCCTTGAACTCGTAGGTCTCGGCGTCGGCGGCCCACCAGACGTCGAGCTCGTGGTCCAGGGTGTCGAAGCCCATCGGGGTGCGGCGGGGCGCGTCCTCCAGGTTGAAGTACCAGCCCTGGAAGGCGCGGTCCTCGCCCGCCCAGAACAGGAAGAGCGAGTGCTCGACGCCGGTCCAGTGCAGCTCGAGGCGGCCGTGACCGTGCCAGTGGGTCGAGCCCTTGACCTTCCAGGGATGCGGGCCGATCGGGAACTCGCCCTCGCCGTCCGGCAGGTACCCGAACTCCGCGCCCGTCGGCGTGTAGGTCACCAGCAGGTCGCCGTCGTCCCGCACGCAGATCTGCGGTATCGCGATCCAGGGCTCACCCCGCATGATCTCGCGCCGGACCACGGTCTCACCAGGTGCGAAAAGCCTCGTCATGCTCGGACCGTATCAATCCCGCCCGCCGACCTCGGTGCCCGCTCTCAGGACCCGCAGCGGGCGGAGGCTCTCGTCGGCGACGACGACGTCGGCGCGCAGGCCCCGGGTGAGGGTGCCCAGTTCGCGGTCCAGGCCCAGGACGCGGGCCGGGACCGCCGAGGCCGCCCGGACCGCCTCCGTCAGCGGGACGCCGGCCTCGACCGTCCGGCGGACGACGTCGATCAGGTGGGAGGTGCCGCCCGCGATCGCACCGCCGCCCGGGTGGTCCGGGTCGGTGAGGCGCGCGACGCCGTCGCGGACCGTGACCCGCAGCGGGCCGAGGTCGTAGGGGCCGTCCGCGACCCCGGCCGCCGCCATCGCGTCCGTGACCAGCGCGACCTGGTTCGCTCCGGCCATGCCGAACACCGTGCGGACCGTCGCCGGGTCCAGGTGGACGCCGTCCCCGATCAGCTCCACCACCAGGTCGCCGCGCACCGCCGCCGCGAGGCACGCGGCGATCGGGCCGGGTGCGCGGTGGTGCAGGGGGCGCATCCCGTTGAAGAGGTGGGTCGCGGTCATCTCGCGGCGGCGGAGCACCGGGAGGGCGCTCGCGACCCCGCCCGCGGCGCGACCCTCGGCACCCCCACCGGGGCGGGTGCTGGTGCGGGTGCTCGCGTGGGTGCTGGTGCCGACATCGGTGGGGATGCCGGTGCCGGGCACCGGGAACGTGGTCCCGGACGTCCCGGCCAGCTCCGCCACCATGCGCAGGCTCCCCGAGACCTGGGCGATCAGGGCCTCGGCCTGCTCGGTGGTGCCGTCGGTGTGGCCGAGGGACGGGATCGCGCCCGCCTCGACGAGCGCCGTCGCGACGCCGCCCGGGCCGGCCACGCCCGGGACCTCGGGGGCGATCGTCATGGAGGCCAGATGCCCGCGGGCGGCCTTCGCGAGCTCGCGGACCAGGTCCGCGTCGCCCTCGCGCAGGTCGGCCGGGTTGTGGGCGCCGCGCCGCTCGTGGGAGAGGAACGGGCCCTCGGCGTGGATGCCGGCGATCTCCCCCGCGTCGGCGAGGTCCGCGAGCATCGCGGCGCGGGTCAGCAGGATGTCCGGGGAGGCCGAGACCAGGGAAGCCAGCATCGTCGTCGTCCCGTGGCGGCGATGCTCCAGGACGGCGGTCATCGCCTCGTCCGCGCTGGTCGCGTCGGGGAAGCCGACGCCGCCGCCGCCGTGGTTGTGCAGGTCGACGAGGCCCGGCAGGAGGTAGTCGTACGACGGCGGCGCGCTGTCCACCTGCGCGTCGAGGCCCGCGTCGCGTGCCTGCCGTGCCGTGCCCACGAAGACCAGGCGACCGCCCCGGGCCACCACAACGCCGTCGTCCACCACCGCGTCCGGAAGAACGATCCGTCCACGCAGGACGACCGCCCCGGAAGTTCTCTCCGTCACGCCCCCTATCCTGCCCGACCCCCAGGGCCCCTCCGGCCCAAACGGCCCCGCCCCGGCCCCACTCACCGGCTGGAGGGCGATTCAGTAGCATCTCAGCACCGAAAACCCGCCGGTCGAATGGATTTGATGTGCTACTGACGACACGGGTAGCCCCGGGTGTCGGGTTAGAAGAGGCGGGAGGTTGGGTCGTCTGCGCCTCGCATCGCGTCGTAGTCCAGGGTTAGGCACTGCATGCCTCGGTCGGTGGCCAGGACGCGGGCCTGGGGCTTGATCTCCTGGGCGGCGAAGACGCCGCGGACGGGGGCCAGCAGCGGGTCGCGGTTCAGCAGCTCCAGGTAGCGGGTGAGCTGCTCGACGCCGTCGATCTCGCCGCGGCGCTTGATCTCCACGGCGACCGTGGCGCCCGTGGCGTCGCGGGCCAGGATGTCCACCGGGCCGATCGCGGTCATGTACTCGCGGCGGATCAGCGTGCTGCCCGCGCCGAGCAGGCTGATCTGCTCCGCGAGCAGCTCCTGCAGGTGCGCCTCCACGCCGTCCTTCACCAGGCCGGGGTCGATGCCGAGGTCGTGGGCGGAGTCGTGGTGCACCTCGTGCAGCTCGATCTCCAGGCGGTCGTCGCTCTTCTTGTGCTGCACCGTCCAGAGCTGGGTGACGCCGCGCTCGGCGGCCTCCGCGCCCGGCAGGCCCTCCGTCATCGTGCAGGGCGGGCTCATCCAGTTCAGCGGCTTGTACGACCCGCCGTCGGAGTGGAGCAGCACGCTCCCGTCGGCCTTGACCACGATGAGCCGCTTGGCGAGCGGCAGATGAGCGGTCAGGCGCCCGGTGTAGCGGGCGGAACAGTCGGCGACGACGAGACGCAAGGAAGCTCCTACTGGGTCGGGCGGCGGAACGAGACGGCTGGGCCGGGCGGAACGACGGCCCCTGGACCGGGCCGTCCGCCCTGCGCCCCGGCAGACGAACGCCGAGGCAGCAGGCTCCACGGGGAAGCTACTACCTCGGCTCGGGTCGTGCGAACGTTGCGGCCGGTCAGACGGCTCGGACCACTCGGACAGCTCAGATGACGAGATCCTGCCGCCCGGGCGGCGCGGCCTCCAGCCAGGAGGCGAGGCCGAAGTAGTCGCCCGACGCGAGGTCCAGCTCGATGTCACCGCCGTCGTAGCGGCAGCGCACGAGGTAGTGCGCCGGGCCGTCGTCGTCGAACTCCTCGCGCCCGATCAGCTCCAGCCGTTCGCGGTACCAGGTGCGGGCCGGGCGCGGCGACAGCGACCAGACCCGCCACCAGTCGATCCTCCCGACCGCGTACTGCGCGATCCCGGCCGTCCACGACTCGGTGCCGGCCGCCCGCGCGCTGCACGCGAAGGATCCGACCCGGCGGGACAGGGTGCGCGCACGGCTCGCGCCCACGCCGAGGACCAATGCGATCGCGGCAACGATCGCCAGCGCGACCCAGACGACGCCCGGCACCCGTCCCTCCTCAGACCAGGGTGATCTCGTCGACGACGATCGTCACGAGGTTCTCGTCCACGGACACGAACCCTCCGGTGACGTCCGCCTCCACGGCCGTACCCGTCGCGGTGCGCACCGTGATCTTGCCCGGGCGCAGCACCGCGAGGAGCGGCGTGTGATTCGCCAGGATCCCGATCTGGCCGTCCACCGACGGCGCACTCACCTCTTTGGCGACCCCGGACCAGACCTTGCGGTCCGTGGCCACGAGGTCCACGCTCAGCTCAGCCACTGCGGGCCTCCCTCTTGAAAAGTACGGGGTCACGGTACGTCGCCGGACACGAAGCTCGTCCGACGACGTACCGCGGGGGAACTACGAGGCTCAGGCCCCGTACTCCTTCTGGATCCGGGCCCAGTTCTCCTCGAGCATCTCGAGGCCACCGATGTTGTAGAAGGCCTGCTCGGCGATGTGGTCGAACTCGCCGTTCGCGATCAGCTTGAACGCCTCGATGGTCTCGGCCAGCGGGACGGTCGAGCCCTCGACGCCCGTGAACTTCTTGGCCATGTAGGTGTTCTGCGAGAGGAACTGCTCGATGCGGCGCGCACGCGCGACGACGGTCTTGTCCTCTTCCGAGAGCTCGTCGACACCCATGATCGCGATGATGTCCTGGAGCTCCTTGTTGCGCTGCAGGATCGACTTCACCTGCGTCGCCACGTCGTAGTGCTCCTGGCCCACGTAGCGCGGGTCGAGGATGCGCGAGGTCGAGGACAGCGGGTCGATCGCCGGGTACAGACCCTTCGACGCGATGGCACGGGAGAGCTCCGTGGTGGCGTCGAGGTGGGCGAACGTCGTGGCCGGGGCCGGGTCGGTGTAGTCGTCCGCGGGCACGTAGATGGCCTGCAGCGACGTGATGGAGTGACCGCGCGTCGAGGTGATGCGCTCCTGGAGGAGACCCATCTCGTCGGCGAGGTTCGGCTGGTAGCCCACGGCGGACGGCATGCGGCCGAGCAGCGTGGAGACCTCGGAACCCGCCTGCGTGAAGCGGAAGATGTTGTCGATGAAGAGCAGCACGTCCTGCTTCTTCACGTCGCGGAAGTACTCCGCCATCGTCAGGGCCGACAGGGCCACGCGCAGACGCGTGCCCGGCGGCTCGTCCATCTGGCCGAAGACGAGGGCCGTCTTGTCGAAGACGCCCGCCTCCTCCATCTCGCCGATGAGGTCGTTGCCCTCACGCGTGCGCTCGCCGACGCCGGCGAACACGGACACGCCGCCGTGGTCCTGCGCCACGCGCTGGATCATCTCCTGGATGAGGACCGTCTTGCCGACGCCCGCACCACCGAAGAGGCCGATCTTGCCACCCTGCACGTACGGGGTGAGCAGGTCGATCGACTTGATGCCCGTCTCGAACATCTGGGTCTTCGACTCGAGCTGGTCGAACGACGGGGGCTTGCGGTGGATCGGCCAGCGCTCGGTGACCTCGTACTTCTCGCCCTCGGTGAGGTTCAGGACCTCACCGGTGACGTTGAAGACCCTGCCCTTGGTGACGTCGCCGACGGGCACGCTGATCGGCTCGCCCGTGTCGGTCACCACGGCGCCGCGCACGAGGCCGTCGGTCGGCTTCAGCGCGATGGCGCGGACCAGGGAGTCGCCGAGGTGCTGCTCGACCTCGAGCATCAGGGTGAAGGGCTCCTCGCCCTGGCCCAGGTCGATCTGGACGGAGAGGGCGTTGTAGATCTCGGGGATCGCGTCCTCGGGGAACTCGATGTCGACGACGGGGCCGATCACCCGGGCGACCCTGCCGGTCGCCGGGGCGGTCGAACCCGCGCCGGGCGCTTCCACGGTAGTGGCGGTCATTGCTTGCCTCGCTTCGGTGGGCCGGAGGGTCCCTCCGGCGAGTGTCGGTTGTCAGTCAGGCGTCAGGACGCCAGGGCATCGGCACCCGAGACGATCTCGCTGATCTCCTGGGTGATGTCGGCCTGTCGTGCCTGGTTGGCCAGGCGGGTGTAGGTACGGATCAGCTCTTCCGCGTTGTCCGTCGCCGTGTGCATCGCGCGCTGGCGGGCGGCCAGCTCGGAGGCGGCGGCGTCCAGCAGCGCGGCATAGATGCGCAGCTCGACGTACCGCGGCAGCAGGGTGTCCAGCACGGCCTCGGGCGAGGGCTCGAAGTCGTACAGCGGCATCGTCCTGCCGTCGTCGGCCGGGGCCACGCCCTCGACGACCTCGAGCGGCAGCATCCGGACCACGCGCACCTTCTGCGTGACCATGTTGACGAACTGCGTGGAGACCACGTGCAGCTCCGAGACGCCGCCCTCGTCCTCCGCCGCCAGGAACCGCTCCAGGAGGGTCCGGGCGATCTCGTGCGCGACCTCGGTCGTCGGGTTCTCCGAGCCGTACGTCCACGAACCCGCGATCTCACGGCCGCGGTACGAGTAGTACCCGATGGCGCGGCGGCCGGTGACGTAGAGGGAGACCTCCTTGCCCTCGGCGCGCAGCTGGTCCGTGAGGCGCTCGGCCTCCCGGACGATGCTCGCCGGGTAGGCGCCGGCCTGCCCGCGGTCGGACGAGATCACCAGCACGGCGACCTTCGTGCCGCCGGCCTCCTCACGCGTGAGGGGGTGGTCGACGTCGGTGTGGGTCGCCACCGCCGACACCGCGCGCGTGACCGCCTGCGCGTACGGGGCAGCCGCCGCCGTGCGCGCACGAGCCTTCGGCAGCCGCGAGGCCGCCATCATCTCCTGCGCGCGGAACATCTTCTTCAGCGACTGCGTCGACTTGATCCGCGCCTTGTAGACGCGCTGCATTCCTCCGGCCATGGTCAGGCCCTCTTCTGGACGACGATCTGCTCCTGCTCGACGTCGACCGGCTCGCCGTCGGACGCGCCGACCAGGGCCTCGCCGTCACCCTTCACGAAGCCCGCGCGGAAGTCGTCGATGCCCGAGGCGAGAGCGGCCTCGATGTCGTCGCCCCACTTGCTCTCCGCGATCTTGGACAGGACGTCGGACTTGCGGCGCAGGTGGTCCAGCATCTCGGACTCGAAGCGCAGCACGTCCGACACCGGGACGTCGTCCAGCTTGCCCTTGGTGCCCGCCCACACGGCCGCGACCTGGTCCTCGACCGCGTACGGCGAGTACTGCGGCTGCTTGAGCAGCTCGGTCAGGACCGCGCCGCGGCGCAGCTGCGCGCGGGAGGCGGCGTCGAGGTCGGACGCGAACAGCGCGAACGCCTCGAGCGACCGGTACTGCGCCAGCTCCAGCTTGAGCGTGCCGGAGACCTTCTTCATGGGCTTGAGCTGCGCGTCACCACCGACACGGGACACCGAGACACCGACGTCGACCGCCGGGCGCTGGTCCGCGTTGAACAGGTCGGACTGCAGGAAGATCTGGCCGTCCGTGATGGAGATGACGTTCGTCGGGATGTACGCCGAGACGTCGTTCGCCTTGGTCTCGATGATCGGCAGGCCGGTCATCGAGCCCGCGCCCAGCTCGTCGCTCAGCTTGGCGCAACGCTCCAGCAGGCGGGAGTGCAGGTAGAAGACGTCACCCGGGTAGGCCTCGCGGCCCGGCGGGCGGCGCAGCAGCAGCGACACGGCGCGGTAGGCCTCGGCCTGCTTCGACAGGTCGTCGAACACGATCAGGACGTGCTTGCCCTGGTACATCCAGTGCTGGCCGATGGCCGAGCCGGTGTACGGGGCCAGGTACTTGAAGCCCGCCGGGTCCGAGGCCGGGGCCGCGACGATCGTCGTGTACTCCAGGGCACCGGCCTCCTCGAGCGCGCCGCGCACCGAGGCGATCGTCGAGCCCTTCTGGCCGATGGCGACGTAGATGCAGCGCACCTGCTTGCTCGGGTCGCCCGACTCCCAGTTGGCCTTCTGGTTGATGATCGTGTCGACCGCGATCGCCGTCTTGCCGGTCTGGCGGTCACCGATGATCAGCTGGCGCTGGCCGCGGCCGATCGGGATCATCGAGTCGATGGCCTTGATGCCGGTCTGCATCGGCTCGTGGACCGACTTGCGCTCCATGACGCCGGCGGCCTGCAGCTCCAGGGCGCGGCGGGCGTCCGTGGCGATCTCGCCGAGACCGTCGATCGGGTTGCCCAGCGGGTCGACGACGCGGCCGAGGTAGCCCTCGCCCACGGGGACCGAGAGGACCTCGCCCGTCCGGCGGACCTCCTGGCCCTCCTCGATGCCGGTGAACTCACCGAGCACCACGACACCGATCTCGCGGACGTCCAGGTTCAGCGCGAGGCCGAGCGTGCCGTCCTCGAAACGCAGCAGCTCGTTCGCCATCGCACCGGGCAGGCCCTCGACGCGGGCGATGCCGTCGGCGGCGTAGACGACCAGGCCCACCTCCTCGGACGCCGCGGCGTCGGGCTCGTAGGACTGCACGAAGCTGTCCAGCGCGGACCGGATCTCGTCCGGCCGGATCGTCAGCTCAGCCATTGCTCTTCTCCTGTCGTGCCGCGGTGGGCGCGGCGGAAGGTCTTGTTCATGATCAGCCGGCCAGGCGACGCTGCGCGTCGGCCAGGCGCGAGAGGACTGTGGAGTCGACGACGTCGGCGCCGACCTGGATGCGCAGGCCTCCGACGACCGCGGGGTCCACGGTGACGTTCAGCTGCACGGCACGGCCGTACGACCGCTCGAGGATCGCCGCGAGGCGCTCCTCCTGGGCCTGGCTCAGGACCGTGGCCGACGTCACCGTGGCCACGAGGCGCTTGCGGCGCTCGGCCGCGACCTCGCCGAACCAGGTGAGCGCCGGCACGAAGCGCCGGCCGCGCGGGTACAGCGTCGCGCGCAGTGCCAGGGCGTGCGTCACCGCGTCGGCCTTGCCGCCGAGCAGCGCGTCGACCAGGGCACGACGGCGCGCCGGGGCGGACGTCCCGTCCGACAGCGCCTGCCGCGCCTCCCGCTGGCCGGCGAGCGCCCGGGTGAACCGGAACAGCTCGTCCTCGACCGTCTCCAGCGTGCCGCGCGACTCGGCCGAGGCCAGCGTCGCGTCCACGGCGAGGCGCTCGACGGCGTCCACGAGGTCGCCCTCGCTCGCCCACCGGGACCGGACCATGCCGGACACCAGGTCGACCACGCGCTCGTCGAAACGGCCGAGCAGACCGGCCACCAGGCCGGCCTTGTCCTCGCCGCCCCGGGACGGGTCGGAGAGCGAACGGCGCAGCGCGCCCGACTCGTCCAGCGCCTCGACGACGGCGAACAGCTGCTCGCCGATCGTCAGGGCATCCGCGCCCGCGGCCAGCAGGACCGGCTCGAACCGTTCCCGGGCCGCTTCCAGCGATGCTCCGCTCGTTCCCCGCATCACGCCTCCTTTGAGCCCGGCACTGCGCCAGCCGCCGCGTTCGCCACCACACCCTGGGTCGCCTCGAGCTCGTCGAGGAACCGGTCCACGACGCGCGACTGACGCGCGGAGTCCTGGAGCGACTCGCCGACGATCTTCGACGCGAGGTCCGTGGCCAGCGTGCCGACCTCGGCGCGCAGCGAGACCGCGGCCTGCTGGCGCTCGGCCTCGATCTGCCGGTGCGCGGTCTCGGCGATCCGCGCCGCTTCCTCGTTGGCCTTGGCCTTGAGGTCGTTGACGATGACCTTGCCCTCGGCGCGCGCTTCCTCGCGGACCTGCGCGGCCTCCTGACGGGCCTCGGCGAGCAGGCGCTCCTGCTCGGCCAGGTTCTGGTCGGCCAGAGCCTGGGCCTCCTCGGCCTTCTTGATGCCGCCCTCGATCTGCGCGGCGCGCTCGTCGAGCACCTTGTTCATCGGGGGCAGCACGAACTTGTAGAAGACGACCGCGATGATGACCAGCACCACCGCCGACCAGAACAGGTCGTACCCGGCCGGCAGGAACAGTTCGATGCCTTCCGGCTCTTCCGTCTGCGCCGTCACGATTCCGCCGGCGCCCGAGAGCGCCGACATCACGCGGCCGGGAAGAGGAAGCCGGCGACGAGCCCGAGCAGGGCAAGCACCTCGACGAACGCGACACCGAGGAACATGGTGGCGCGGAGCTGGCCGGCGACCTCGGGCTGGCGGGCCATGCCCTCGATGGTCTTGCCGATGAGAATACCGAGACCGATGCCCGGGCCGGTGGCGGCGAGGCCGTAGCCGACCGCGTTCAGGTTACCGGTGACCTCGGCGAGAGTAATGGCGTCCACTTACGTCTTCCTTCCGTTGGGCGCCGAGACCGATCAGGCCCGACGTCGCGTGGTTGCGAATAGACGCACAGCGCGCCCATCGCCGTTCATTCAGTTGGAAAGTTCAGGTGTCACTGGGATGCGGGTACCGCGAGGGAGCGGGACGGGCCGGAGCCCGTCGTCTCAGTGCTCCTCCTCCAGCGACATGTTGATGTAGACCGCGGCCAGGAGGGCGAAGATGTACGCCTGCAGGAACGCGACCAAGACCTCGAACAGCGTCACGAAGATGCCGGCCGGCAGCGTCAGCAGGCCGAAGGCCATCAGGCCCGAGCCCGCCGAGTCGATGACGAAGAACTGCGTCGCCGCGAAGCAGAGCACCAGCATGATGTGACCGGCGACCATGTTCGCCACGAGCCGGACCATCAGCGAACCAGGCCGGATGACCAGGATCTGCAGCAGTTCGATCGGCGTCAGGATGAAGTAGATCGGCCACGGCACCCCGGGCGGGAAGAGGTTCGCCTTCAGGTAGCCGCCCAGACCGTGCTTCTGGATGCCCGCGTACCAGTAGGTGACGAAGACCCAGAGCGCGAGGAGCAGCGGGACGCCGATCCGGGAGGAGGCGGCCAGGTTCAGCCCGGGGATGACACCCGTGAGGTTGAAGGCCAGGATCGTGAAGAAGATCGTGGTCAGCATGGGGATGTAGCGCTTGGCGCGCTCCTTCCCCATGATCTCCTCGCCGATCTGCACGCGGACGAAGCCGAGCAGGTACTCGACCCCGGCCTGGAACCGGCCCGGTACGACCTTCGCGCGGCGCGCCGCGATCACGAAGACCGTCAGCAGCGCGATCGTGGCGATGATGCGGATGATCCAGAGCCGGTCGATCTGGAAGACGGTGTCGCCGAACGCGATGGCTTCCGGGAAGAAGTCAGACAACGACGGCGTGTGGAAGCCGCCCGCGTCCTCGTGACCGTCTTCGGCGGCGGCAAGGACAATGGACGTCGCTAGCGTGGACAGGAGAGCTCCCAAGGTTGGTCAGAGGCCCGGCGCGCGGTACCGGCTGGCGGAACGGGCGCACCATCGGGCCTGGCCGTCATGGATTCGCGAGTAGCCTAACGCATGTCTGGCCCGTTCAGGGCTTCCGAGACCAATGATCCGGCCCCTTGTGACGAATTGCGCAATGGCGTGTCAGGTCGATGCGGCCCGGGGCCGCCACCTGATGGTTCCGGTGCCGGACGTGTCAGCTTCCGGCAGCTTCCGGCCAGGTACAGGTCAACCGGCCGTCAGCTGCCGACGTACGGCAACCGGCCGCCCCGCACGGCCCGGTAGTCGAGCAGCGCGGAGCCGACGGCCCCGATCAGGAGCACGACGAACAGCACCACGCGGTCGTAGAAGTCCTGCCCGCGCAGGAGCACGAGCACCACGACGAGCACGACCATCTTGCCGATCCAGCTGCCCATCACGACGGCGCCCGTCGTCGTCGGATCCTTCCCGACGGTCCGGGCCACCGACCACACCGTCACGCCCGAGAAGAACGCGGCGAGCGCGGCCCCGAGGAGCGCGCCCCAGAGCCCCGGGAGACCCGCCACGAGGAAGCCCACGATCGAGCCCGCCACGGCGAGCGCCGCCACGAGCAGGCCGCTGTAGCGCAAGGCGGTGCGCAGCACCGCGCGCTCGGCGCCGTGGGTCTCGGCGGGGCCGGGGGCGGCCGGGGTCTCAGACATTGCTCTCCTCGGATCTCGGGGTGGGTGCGGCCGCGGGCGTCGCGACCACTGCCGGCCGGGCCGCGGCGGCCCCGGCCTGCGGGAGCGCGCCCGTGACGGCGTCGGCGGCGCGATCCGTCCCGGCCAGCGCGACGTCGTCGTCCAGGAAACGGCCGCGGTTGCGCAGCGGCCCCATCGTCACGACGACGGCCACGACGACGGCGACGGCGCTGCACGCGAGCACGATCCGCCAGTTCCATTCGACGAGCGCCGCGGCGCTGAACGCGAACACCGCGGTCCAGACGTAGAGGATGAGCACGGCGCGGCGGTGCGAGTGGCCGACGGCGAGCATCCGGTGGTGCAGGTGCAGGCGGTCCGGCGCCATCGGCGACTTCCCGGCGGCGAGCCGGCGGACGACGGCCATCACCATGTCGGTCAGGGGCAGCATGATGACCGCGACGGGCAGCAGCAGCGGGCCGAGCGCGGGGATGGCCGCGACGCCCGTCATGACCTCCGGGTCCACCTTGCCGGTGACGGTGATCGCGGCGCCGGCCATGACCAGGCCCAGCATCATGGACCCGCTGTCGCCCATGAACAGGCGCGACGGGAAGAAGTTGTGCGGCAGGAACCCGAGGCACACGCCCACCAGCACCGCCATCATGAGCGTGGCGAGGGACGCGTAGTTCTCCGGGGTGTCCTCGGCGGTGAGGCGGTACGTGTACAGGAAGAACGCGGTGCCGCCGATGGCGATGATCCCGGCGGCCAGGCCGTCCAGCCCGTCCACGAAGTTCACCGCGTTCATCGCGACGACGACCACCAGCACGGTGACCAGCAGCGAGAGGCGCGAGGACGGGATGGTCAGGCCGCCCGGCGTCGGGAAGGTGAAGAGCTGGACCTGCTGCAGCGCCATGAAGCCGGCGGCGAGGATCTGGCCGGCGAGCTTGGTCAGCCAGTCGAGGTCCCAGATGTCGTCGGCCCAGCCGAGCAGGCACACGATGAGCGCGCCGCCGACGATGCCGAACGCCTGCGGCCCGTCGAAGACGCCCTCCAGGAACGGCATGCGCGAGCCGAGCAGCACGGCCACGACCAGCCCGGTCATCATCGCCAGCCCGCCGGCGCGCGGTGTGGGCACGCTGTGCACGTCGCGCTTGCGCACGGCCGAGATGGCCCCGGTGCGCAGCGCGATCCAGCGGGCGGCGGGCGTCGTCACGAACGTGACCGCCGCGGCCACGAGCATCAGCAGCAGGTACACCCTCACGCGTCGTCCTCCGCGTCCTCCGGGCCCTGGACGGGCGCCACCTCCCGCAGGGCCTCCAGCCCGATGGCGCCGGACCGTACCACGCGCAGCTGATCGCCGGTGGCGTCGACGATGGTGGACGCCGTCCCGCCGGGCGCGGTCCCGCCGTCCAGGTAGACGGCGACGGAGTCGCCGAGCTGCTCGGCGGCGGCCGCGACGTCGGTCGCGGCGGGCCTGCTGGTGCGGTTGGCGCTCGACACCGCGAGCGGGCCGGTGCGGCGCAGCAGCTGGAGCGCGGCGGGGTGATCGGGCATGCGCAGGGCGACGGTGCCCTGCGTCTCGCCGAGGTCCCACTGCAGGGACGGCTGGGCACGCAGGATGATCGTCAGGCCGCCGGGCCAGAACGCGTCCGCGAGCGCGCGGGCGTCGTCGGGCACCTGGGTGGCGAGGCCGTCGAGCGTGAAGACGTCGCCGATCAGGACGGGCGGCGGCATCTGCCGCCTGCGGCCCTTGGCCGCGAGCAGCGCGGCGACCGCGTCCTTGTCGAAGGCGTCGGCGGCGATGCCGTAGACGGTGTCGGTGGGCAGCACCACGAGGCCGCCACGCGAGATCGCGTTGACCCCCTCGTCGATCGCGGGCCCCCAGGTCTGCGGGTCCGTGGCATCGAGCACGGTTGCGGGATCGGTCACGGGCTTCAGTCTTCCACGAATCGGGTGAGGGGAGCTCAGCAGGCGATTGCGCCGTTCCGCCGGTCGGGGTCTCGGACGTCACATGCCGCGGCTGTGACGCCTCCGGCGACGTCTGGCAGAATGGACTGTCGCCTGCCGGTTCACGGCCCGCTGTCCGCGGGGCGACCCGGCGGCATCAGATGCAAGGAGCATTCATGAAGCAGGGTATCCACCCCGAGTACGTCGTCACCGAAGTGACCTGCACCTGCGGGAACACCTTCGTGACGCGCAGCACGGAGACGTCCGGCAAGATCAGCGCCGACGTGTGCAGCGCCTGCCACCCGTTCTACACGGGCAAGCAGAAGATCCTCGACACCGGTGGTCGCGTGGCGCGCTTCCAGGCCCGCTACGGCAAGAAGACCGCCAAGTAGCACCGTCGCAGCGCCGGCGGGTTCGCGCCGACAACCTCTCCAGGGGCAGTCGGGACGCGGATCCGCCGGCGCTGCTGCTTTGTCCGCACGTCAGCCCCGCCAGCCCGCGACCCACCTGAGGTGACCAGAGTGACCGAGCAGTACTCCGCCGTCGGCCCGCTGCTCGAGGAGCACGCGGAGATCGAGCGGTCGCTCGCCGATCCGTCCGTGCACGCGGACCCGGGCCGCGCGCGCAGCCTCGGGCGCCGGTACGCGGAGCTGAACCAGGTCGTGGCGGCGCACCGGGCCTGGGAGGGCGCGCGCGAGGAGCGCGAGACCGCCGAGGAACTCGCCGGCCTGGACGACGACGGCGGCGAGTACGCCGACGCCCTCCCGGCCCTGCGGGAGGCCGAGGCGAAGGCCTCCGACCGCCTGCGCCGCGTCCTGATCCCCCGCGACCCCGACGACGGCCGCGACGTCATCCTGGAGATCAAGGCCGGCGAGGGCGGCGACGAGTCCGCCCTGTTCGCGGGCGACCTGCTGCGCATGTACCTGCGCTACGCCGAGCGCCGCGGCTGGGCCACCCAGCTCCTCGACGAGAACCGCACCGAGTTGGGCGGCTTCAAGGACGTCCAGGTCGCGATCAAGGCGAAATCCCTGGAAGATCCCTCCGAAGGCGTCTGGGCCAACCTCAAGTACGAGGGCGGCGTGCACCGCGTGCAGCGGGTCCCGGTCACGGAGTCGCAGGGCCGCATCCACACCTCGGCGGCGGGTGTCCTGGTGTTCCCCGAGGTCGACGACCCGGGCGAGATCGAGATCGACCAGAACGACCTGCGCATCGACGTCTTCCGCTCGTCCGGCCCGGGCGGTCAGTCCGTGAACACGACCGACTCCGCCGTCCGCATCACGCACGTCCCCACGGGCATCGTCGTCTCGATGCAGAACGAGAAGTCCCAGCTGCAGAACCGCGAGGCCGCCATGCGCGTGCTCCGCGCCCGCCTGCTCGCCGCGCGCCAGGAGGCCGCCGCGGCCGAGGCCGCGGACATGCGCCGCTCCCAGATCCGCACCGTGGACCGCTCGGAGCGCATCCGCACGTACAACTTCCCGGAGAACCGCATCGCGGACCACCGCACCGGCTACAAGGCCTACAACCTGGACCAGGTCCTGGACGGCGACCTGGCCCCGGTCATCGACTCCGCGATCGAGGCCGACGAGGCCGCGCGCCTCGCGGCGGCCGGCGAGGAAGCCTGACGATGACTCCGTCGTCGGCCGCGGCGCCGGGCGGTGGCTCGCTCCGCGATGCCGCCGCCCTCATCCGGCAGGCAACGCTCACGTTGTCCGACGCCGGTGTGCCCTCCCCGCGAGTCGACGCCGAACTCCTCCTGGCGCACGTCCTCGCCGTCGACCCCGGAGAGGTCCGACGCCGCGCCGTCATGGGCGCACCCGTGTCCGACGACGACGCCGCCCGCTTCGCAACCCTGCTCACCCGCAGGGCGGCTCGCGAACCCCTCCAGCACCTCACGGGCGAGGCCCACTTCCGGCACCTGACCCTGGCGGTGGGCCCGGGCGTCTTCGTCCCCCGCCCGGAGACGGAGCAGGTGGCCCAGACAGCCATTGACGAAGCCCTCCGCCTCCCTGCGAGCGTCGTCGTCGATCTGTGTACCGGGTCCGGGGCCATTGCCCTGGCCGTGGCGACCGAGGTTCCCTCTGCGCGGGTGTATGCCGTGGAGCTCGACGCGGGCGCCCATGAGTGGGCCGCCCGGAACGTCGCCGCGGTCGGCGCGCCCGTGCATCTCGTCAAGGGGGACGCGCGGACCGCGCTGCGGGAACTCGACGGAACCACCGACGTCGTCGTCTCCAATCCGCCTTACGTGCCGCCTGACGCCGTGCCCCGGGACCCCGAGGTCGCGGAGCACGACCCGGCCATCGCGCTGTACGGGCTCGGCGCGGACGGGCTGGAGGTCCCGCGCGGGATCGCGGCCGCGGCCGCGCGGCTACTCAGGCCGGGTGGTCTCTTCGTGATGGAGCACGCTGAGGTCCAGGCGGCGTCGGCCCGGGCCGTGGTCGACGCGACAGGGAGCTTCGAGCCGGCGGAGACCCGGGACGACCTGACCGGCCGCCCTCGCATGGTCATCGCACGCCGTTGCTGACGATGCGCAGATAGAAGTGCCGCATCCGCGCATGAGGCGTACCCTGAATCCATGGCGGATCTCATGTCCCTGGAACCCGACGAGGTCACGGGCAGCACGACTGACCCCGCACTTCCCGACTGGGCGCTCCTGTTGGTGAGCCGGGCCCGTCAAGCGGCGGAGTCAGGCCAGACGGTCACGCTGTCTGCCGAGGAACGCATGCTCACACCCGAACAGATGGGCAGGCGGATGGGGATGCATCGCTCCACGGTCGTGAGGAAGATCGAATCCGGCGAGATCCGGGCGGTCATGGTCGGCACGCACCACCGCATCCCCTACTCGGAATTCCTGAGGTTCCGGGAGGAAAGCCTCAACCGCATGACTCAGCTTGTCGCCCCAGAGATCGAGCAGGAGCTCTTCGGTGACGAGTGAGATGCCACCGGTTGTTCTCCTAGATGCCAACGTTCTCGTCAAGCCTGTAACGCGCACACTGCTCATGCGCTGCGCACCGAGTGGCTACGTCGTGGTGTGGAGCCAGGCCGCGGAAATTGAGGCCAGCCGGCACATGTCCGGTCGGCAGACCCCGCTCGCGACCGTCCGCGACATGGCGAACCTTGACCTGTCCGCTTCGGGAACCGGCGCCGAACGGTTCAAGGACACACCACTGACAGACAGGCAGATTCTCGCCGACGCCGAAGCCGCCGGAGCCACGTTTCTCATCACCGAGGACGTCGACGACTTCGCCGCAGAGGATCTGCGCATGGCGGGCGTGACCGCAGTGAACCCAGACCTGTTCCTGGCCGAGAGAACGGATCGTGGGGTATACCGGAAAACCCTTGAGGTCATGGCGGCTGGGATGAAAAACCCACCGCTGACGACTGCCGGACTTCACGCGGCGATCGCGAGGCAACACCCGAACCTCTTCGGACGGCATGCTGATCTGTTCGAGGCGATCGCCCAGTCAACCGGTCACAACCCGCCGCGGATCCAGTTCCGCGGCACGACATGCCTCGCCTGCCTCGGATCGTTCGCCGATCCGTCACCGGTAGGATTCTGCGCCAACTGCGCCACATAACGGCATGGCCCTAGCTCTGGACAAAGGGAAAGAGGAAGAGCGCCAGGCCCCATTCGGGCCGGGCGCTCTTCCTGCACCTCACTGCTGAGACTGATCGGCCACGGTCGTGGCGCGATGGCTGAGGTAGCAGACCCGGTCCGCTACGCAGCCATCGACACCGTGGACGAACGTGGTGCGTCGCCAGTAAAACGCAAGCTCAGACCGTCTCGCCCGGGCGTTCGTCCGCGAGGGCGCCCGGGGTGGTCTTCTGGACCTCCATGAGGAACTCCACGTTGGACTTGTGCTCCTTGAGCTTGCCCAGGAGGAGTTCGGTGGCCTGCTGGGTGTCGAGGGCGCCCATGACGCGGCGGAGCTTGTAGACGATGCCCAGCTCCTCCTTGGACATGAGGATCTCCTCGCGGCGCGTGCTCGACGCGTTGACGTCGATCGCCGGGAAGATGCGCTTCTCGGCCAGGGACCGCGACAGGCGCAGCTCCATGTTGCCGGTGCCCTTGAACTCCTCGAAGATGACCTCGTCCATCTTGGAGCCGGTCTCCACCAGCGCCGTGGCGAGGATCGTCAGCGAGCCGCCGTTCTCGATGTTGCGCGCCGCGCCGAAGAACTTCTTCGGCGGGTACAGCGCGGCGGCGTCGACACCACCGGACAGGATGCGCCCGGAGGCCGGGGCGGCCAGGTTGTAGGCGCGCGACAGGCGCGTGATGCCGTCCAGGAGGACGACGACGTCCTGACCGAGCTCCACGAGCCGCTTCGCCCGTTCGATGGCGAGCTCCGCGACCAGCGTGTGGTCCGAGGCGTGCCGGTCGAACGTCGAGGAGATGACCTCGCCCTGCACCGAGCGCGAGAAGTCGGTGACCTCCTCGGGCCGCTCGTCCACGAGCACCACCATGAGGTGGACCTCGGGGTTGTTCGCGGTGATCGAGTTCGCGATCTGCTGCATCATCAGCGTCTTGCCGGCCTTGGGCGGCGCGACGATGAGGCCGCGCTGGCCCTTGCCGATCGGCGCGACGATGTCGATGACGCGCGGCGTGAGCTTCGTGGCGCCGGGGTTCTCCAGGCGCAGCCGCTCCTGCGGGTACAGCGGCGTCAGCTCGTGGAACACCGGGCGGCCCTTGGCGTCGTCGGGCGTCATGCCGTTGACGGTGTCGAGCCGGACCAGGGCGTTGAACTTGTTGGTCCGCGCGTTCTTGCCCGACGACGACACAGCCTGCTGCTGCTCCTCGCCCTCGCGCGGCTGGCGCACCGCGCCGGTGATCGCGTCACCGCGGCGCAGGCCGGACTTCTTGACCTGGTTCAGCGACACGTACACGTCGTTGGGGCCGGGCAGGTAGCCCGACGTCCGCACGAACGCGTAGTTGTCGAGCACGTCGAGCACGCCGGCCACGGGCAGCAGCACGTCGTCGTCGGAGACCTCCACGGCCTCCAGCTCGACGTCCGGGCCCTGACGGCCGCGGCGCTTGCGGTCCCGGCCGCGCTCGCGACCACGGCGGCGGGACGAGCGGTCGTCCTCGCGGCTGCCGCCGCGCGGGCCGTTGTCCCGCTGGCCGCCGTCGCGCGGGCCCGCCTCGCGGGATCCGGCGTTGTCGCGCTGCTGGCGGTTGCCGTCCCGGCGGCCCTCGGCCCGGTTGCCACCGGCCTCGCCGCGGGCGTCCCGGCCGCCGTCACGGGCGGAACCGGTGCGCTCGTTCTGGTCCTGACGGGCCGCGCCGGGCTCACCGGCCGGGGCGACGCCGTTGTCGTCGCCCTGGGCCGGGCCCTGCTGACGGCCCGCGCGCCGCGACCGCGGCTGCGCGACGGCCTCGGCGAGCTCCGCGAGCCGCGCGGCGCGCTCGGCCTCGCCCGACGTCGCCGGCGCGCTGCCGTTGGACCCGGCGGCCATCCCGGCCGGCTCGGAGGCGACCGCGGTCGCGCTCGTGGCGGGCTGCACCGCGGTGGCGGCCTGCGCGGCCGCGACGGGAAGCTGCTCCTGCTGGGCGACCTTCGCCTGGCGGACCGGACCGCGGCGCGCCGTTGCGCCACCGGACACCGGCTCACCGGTGGTGGATCGGATGGCCTCGACGAGATCGCTCTTGCGCATCTTCGAGATGCCCTTGACGCCGAGCTCGGAGGCGAGTGCCTGCAGCTCCGCCAGGCGCATGGCGCTGAGCGCGCCGCTGGCCGGCTTGGCGTTATCGGTGGTGTCTGTCACGAAGGACCCTTCCCCCTCGAAACTGCGGCCGTTGGAATGGCCACATCGGCGGTGCGTCCAAAGAGAGCGGACGCTGAAAACCTCGCATCAATGGGTACGACGTCGGCTGACGGGGGCAGATTGTCGGCCTAGATGCGGCAACCGAACGAGCTCGCGCACACGAACACAGTGTGGACTGCTGATGGTTCGGCCTGCTCACGGGGTACTTGCGGCGTGATCGCTGAGAACAGTCACTGCGTGACGCCACTTTCTGTCCCGAAAGGCTCACTGCATCCTACCACCTCGTCAATGCTTGTCACGGGCGCCCCGCCGGGCCGCCGGCCGGTGACGACGGCACCCGCGGGAGGGACGAGCCGAGGACGACGGAGCCCGCCGCCCGGCGGGAATTATCGTGCGGACCTTAACGCATCCGGATGGCCGGAAAGCCTCCGCGCCCTGGCGCCCGCGGTGTCGATGCCGGGCCGGAGCACCCGCCAGCCCGCCGCTCCGCCGACGAGCGAGGTGAGCACCGCGTCCCGTCGTGCGGCGTCGTCCCTGGTCGAGAGTACGAGAACCGAGGGTCCCGCACCCGACACCGTCGCGGCGAGCCGTTCCGCGCGCAGCGAACGCAGCAGTTCGCTCGAGGCCCCCAGGACCTTGCCCCGGAACGGCTGGTGCAGCCGGTCCTCGGTCGCCTCGAAGAGCAGCTCGGGCCGCCGCGCCAGCGCCTCCACGAGCAGCGCGGCCCGCCCGGCCGTGAACGCGGCGTCCTCGTGGGCGACCTGCGCGGGCAGGGCCTCGCGCGCGGCCGACGTCGCCAGGCGCGCGTCGGGCACGAGCACCGTCGCCTCGATCGACGGGTCCACCTCCAGGTCGACGGCGCGCGGCCCGGTGTCGTCGACCCACGCGACGGTGGCGCCGCCGGCGATGGCCGGCGCGGCGTTGTCCGGGTGGCCCTCGAACTCGGTCGCGAGCCGCAGCACGGTCGCGGCGTCGACCGCCCGCGGATCCGCGAGCAGCGCACGCGCCGCCACGATCCCGGCGACGACGGCGGCCGACGACGAGCCCATCCCCCGCCCGTGCGGGATCACGTTGCGGCACGTCATGTGGATCCCGGTCGGCGTCGCACCCGCGAGGTCGAGCGTGCGGCGCAGGGCCCGGACCACGAGGTGGTCCTCGCCGAGCGGCACCTCGCCGGCGCCCTCGCCCTCCACCTCGACGATCACCTCGTCCGCCGCGACGAGGCGCACCTCCACCTCGTCGTGGACGGCGAGCGCGAGGCCCAGGGCGTCGTAGCCCGGGCCGAGGTTGGCGCTCGTCGCGGGCACCCGGACCACCACGTGGTCGGCACCGAGCTGCATCTGGTCTGCCTTCTGGGTCATGGCGGTTCTTGCTCACGGGTTCGGCGGAGCGCTGGCGCTCACGGGCGGATCGGGGCGGTACGACGACGTCGTGCGAGACCGGGCGTCGCGCGGGAGCACGCGGGACGGGTCAGCCGAGGCCGAGCGCCGTGGCGATGGAGACGACGTCGGCGCCGACCTTGGTCGGGGTCACCTCGCCGCCGTCCGCGCCGCGCAGCGCCCAGGACGGGTCCTTGAGCCCGTGGCCCGTCACCGTGATCACGATGCGCGCGCCGGCGGGCACGAGCCCGGCCTCGCCGCGCTTGAGCACGCCGGCCACCCCGGCCGCGGAGGCGGGTTCCACGAACACGCCGACCTCCGCCGACAGGATCCGGTGCGCGGCGAGGATCTCGTCGTCGGTCACGGCCTCGATGACGCCGCCCGACGTGTCCCGCGCCTCCTCGGCCTGCTGCCAGGACGCGGGGTTGCCGATGCGGATCGCCGTGGCGATGGTCTCCGGCTGGTCCACCGGGTGGCCCTTGACGATCGGGGCGGCGCCGGCCGCCTGGAAGCCCCACATCGCGGGGGTCCGCGACGCGCGCACCGCGCCGAAGGCCGGGTCCGCGTACTCGGTGTAGCCCTTCCAGTACGCGGTGATGTTCCCCGCGTTGCCGACGGGCAGCGCGTGGATGTCGGGCGCGTCGCCGAGCGCGTCGACGATCTCGAACGCGGCGGTCTTCTGGCCCTCGATGCGGTCCGGGTTCACGGAGTTCACCAGCTCGACCGGGTACGCCTCGGCCAGCTTGCGGGCCGCGACCAGGCAGTCGTCGAAGTTGCCGTCCACCTGCAGCAGGTGCGCGCCGTGCGCGATGGCCTGGCTGAGCTTGCCCATCGCGATCTTGCCGTCCGGCACGAGCACCGCGCAGGTCATCCCGGCGCGGGTGGCGTACGCGGCGGCCGACGCCGACGTGTTCCCCGTCGAGGCGCACACCACGGCCTTCGCGCCCCGGGCCGCCGCGGCGGAGATCGCCGTCGTCATGCCGCGGTCCTTGAAGGAGCCGGTCGGGTTCATGCCCTCGTACTTGACGTACACCTCGGCGCCCACGCGGTCGCCGATCGCCGGGGCGGGGATCAGGGGCGTGCCGCCCTCGCCCAGCGTCACGACGTGCGTCGTGAGGTGCTCCGGCAGGCGCTCCGCGTACTCGGTGATCACACCCCGCCACTGGTGGGCGGCGGGTGCTGTGGTGTTCGGGGCAGCGACTGACATTTCTATCCCTCGACTCGCAGGACGGACACGATCCGGCGGACGGACTCCAGCCCGTCGGCCGCGGCGACCGTGGCCGCCAGGGAGGCCTCACGCGCGGCGTGCGTCGTGAGGACGAGTGTGGCGCTGCCGTTGGTGGCGGCGGTCTGGCGCACGGTGTCGATGGAGACGCCGTGGTCGCCGAGCACGCCCGCGACCTCGGCCAGGCCGCCCGGCCGGTCCGCGACCTCCAGGCGCACCTGGTAGCGCGTGACGGCGGCGTCCTGCGGCAGCACGGGCAGCGCGGCGTACGTGGACTCCTGCGGCCCCTTCCCGCCGAGCACGCGGTGGCGGCCGGCCGAGACGATGTCCCCGAGCACGGCCGACGACGTCGGGCGGCCGCCCGCGCCCTGGCCGTAGAACATCAGGGGGCCCGCGGCGTCGGCCTCGACGAAGACCGCGTTGAACGCGCCGCGCACGTTCGCCAGCGGGTGGTCGGACGGCACGAGCGCCGGGTGCACGCGGGCGGAGACGCCCTCCGAGGTGCGCTCCGCGATCGCCAGCAGCTTGACGCTGTACCCGGTCGCGGCCGCCCACTGGACGTCCTCCTTGGTGACCCCCGTGATGCCCTCGCACGCGACGTCCTTCATCCGCACGCGCGTGTGGAAGGCGAGGCTCGCGAGGATGGCGGCCTTGGCCGCGGCGTCGTACCCCTCGATGTCCGCGGTGGGATCCGCCTCGGCGTAGCCGAGCTCCTGCGCCTGCCGCAGGGCCACCTCGAGCTCCAGGCCGTTGGTGGCCATCTGGTCGAGGATGTAGTTCGTGGTGCCGTTGACGATGCCGAGCACGCGCGTGATGTCGTCGCCCGCGAGCGACTCGCGCAGCGGGCGCACGATCGGGATCGCGCCCGCGACCGCGGCCTCGCCGTGGATGTCGACGCCCGCGGCGTCGGCCGCCTGGTAGAGCGACGGGCCGTCATCGGCGAGCAGCGCCTTGTTCGCGGTGACGACGGCGGCGCCGCCCTCGATCGCCCGCAGCAGCAGCGTGCGGGCGGGCTCGAGCCCGCCCATCAGCTCGACGACGACGTCGGCGGAGTCCACCAGCGCCTCGGCGTCGGTGGTGAACAGCTCACGCGGCAGGGCGACGTCGCGCGGTGTGTCGAGGTTCCGGACCGCGATGCCGGCGACCTCCAGCGGCGCGCCGACGCGGGCCGACAGGTCGGCCTGGTCGTACAGCAGCGTCTTGGCGACCTGCGTACCGACGACTCCGCAACCGAGCAGGGCGACGCGCAACGGTCGGGGTCCGGTCATCGGTACTTTCTCCTCACACGTCGTTCTGGCCGTGACACACCTTGTACTTCTTCCCGGAGCCGCACGGGCACTGCGCGTTGCGCGGCGTGCCCGGGTAGGTCTGGCCGTCGGCGGGACCGTCCGTGGCCTGGCCCGGGACCTCACCGCCGGTGCGGCGGGCCCGGCGGCTACCGGGGCCCTGGACGAAGGCAGCCCCGCTGCCGTCGTCACTGGGCGCACTGTACGTCAACGGCGTGCGCTGCGGCGCCTCGAGTCCACGCGCCCGGAGCACGGGCATCGGCTCGGTCGGCTCCGGGTCGGGCCGGCCGGTGCCGAGGCGGTTGCCGCGCGGCGGCACGTACTCGTCGCGGCCGACCGTGGACATCGCGCTCGTCAGGCCCGAGGCGCCCGGCACCCCGGCGGCGTTCCCCGCCTGGCCCGGCATCACGACCGGCGTCGCCTGGGTCGGGGCGTCGTCGGGCAGCGCCTGCGCGGCGGCACCCACCGGCTCGCGCAGACCGTCCGGCTGGCCGTCCGGCTGCTGCACGGACACCTCGAGGTTGAACAGGAAGCCGACCGACTGCTCCCGGATGGCGTCCTTCATGGCCTCGAAGAGCTGGAAGCCCTCGCGCTGGTACTCGACCAGGGGGTCGCGCTGCGCCATCGCGCGCAGGCCGATGCCCTCCTTGAGGTAGTCCATCTCGTAGAGGTGCTCGCGCCAGTTGCGGTCCGTCACGGACAGCACGACGCGGCGCTCCAGCTCGCGCATCGCCTGGGAGCCCAGCTCCTCCTCGCGGGCCGCATACGCCACGCGCGCGTCGGAGAGGACCTCCTCCAGCAGCATCTCGCGGGTCAGGCCGGCGGGGCCGCCCGCCTCCGTGACGACGTCCTCGACGGTGATGGACACCGGGTAGACGTTGCGCAGCGCGGTCCACAGCGCGTCCAGGTCCCACTCCTCCGGGGCACCCTCGGACGCGGCGCCGTCGACGTAGTCCTTGATGACGTCGTGCACGAAGTGCTGCACCTGCTCGTGCAGGTCCTCGCCGTCGAGCACCTTGCGCCGCTCGGCGTAGATGATGTCGCGCTGGCGGGACAGGACGTCGTCGTACTTGAGGACGTTCTTGCGGATCTCGAAGTTGCGCGACTCGACCTGGCCCTGCGCGGACTGGATGCCGCGCGTGACCATCTTGGACTCCAGCGGCATGTCGTCCGGGAACCCGGCGCGGTGCATCATCGCCTCGGCCAGACCCGAGTTGAACAGGCGCATCAGGTCGTCCTGCATGGACAGGTAGAAGCGCGACTCGCCCGGGTCGCCCTGACGGCCGGAACGGCCGCGCAGCTGGTTGTCGATGCGGCGCGACTCGTGGCGCTCGGTGCCCAGCACGTACAGGCCGCCGAGCTGGACCACCTCGTCGTGCTCGGCCGCGACCGCGTGCTGCGCCTGCTCGAGCGCCTGCGGCCAGGCCGCCTCGTACTCCTCCGGGGTCTCGACCGGGTCGAGACCCTTCTCCGCGAGCGCCGCCACGGCGATGTGCTCGGCATTGCCGCCGAGCATGATGTCGGTGCCGCGGCCGGCCATGTTGGTGGCGACGGTGACGGCGCCCTTGCGGCCCGCCATGGCCACGACCTGCGCCTCCTTCTCGTGCTCCTTGGCGTTCAGCACGCTGTGGGGCACGCCGGCCTTCTTGAGCAGGCCGGACAGGAGCTCGGACTTCTCGACGCTGGTGGTACCCACGAGGACGGGCTGCCCGACGGCGTGGCGCTCGACGATGTCGGCGACGACGGCGTTGAACTTGCCCTCCTCGTTCTTGTACACGAGGTCGGGCTCGTCGAGGCGCCGCGGCGGCTTGTTCGTGGGGATGGGGACGACGCCGAGCTTGTACGTGCCCTGGAACTCGGCGGCCTCGGTCTCGGCCGTACCGGTCATGCCGCCGAGCTTGTCGTACTTGCGGAAGTAGTTCTGCAGCGTGATCGTGGCGAGCGTCTGGTTCTCGGCCTTGATCTCGACGCCTTCCTTGGCCTCGATCGCCTGGTGCATGCCCTCGTTGTAGCGGCGGCCGGCGAGGATACGGCCGGTGTGCTCGTCGACGATCATGACCTCGCCGTTGAGCACGACGTAGTCCTTGTCGCGCTTGAACAGCTCCTTGGCCTTGATGGCGTTGTTGAGGAAGCCGATCAGCGGCGTGTTGAGGGACTCGTAGAGGTTGTCGATGCCGAGGTAGTCCTCGATCTTCGCGATGCCGGGCTCGAGCACGCCGACGGTGCGCTTCTTCTCGTCGACCTCGTAGTCCTGGGTGGGCACGAGGCGGCGCACGACCTTGGCGAACTCGACGTACCAGCGGTTGGCGTCGCCGGAGCCGGGGCCGGAGATGATGAGCGGGGTGCGGGCCTCGTCGATGAGGATGGAGTCGACCTCGTCCACGACGGCGAAGTGGTGGCCGCGCTGCACCAGGTCGGCGGGCGCCCAGGCCATGTTGTCCCGCAGGAAGTCGAAGCCGAACTCGTTGTTGGTGCCGTAGGTGATGTCGGCGGCGTACTGCTCGCGGCGCTCGGCGGGGGCCTGGCCGGACAGGATGATGCCGGTGGACATGCCGAGGAAGCGGTACACGCGGCCCATCAGCTCGCCCTGGTACTTGGCGAGGTAGTCGTTCGTGGTGACGACGTGGACGCCCTTGCCCTCGAGGGCGTTGAAGTAGGCGGCCGTGGTGGCCACGAGGGTCTTGCCCTCACCGGTGCGCATCTCGGCGATGTTCCCGAGGTCGAGCGCGGCGCCGCCCATGATCTGGACGTCGAAGTGCCGCTGGCCGAGCGTGCGGCGCGACGCCTCGCGGACCGCCGCGAAGGCCTCGGCGCGGAGCTCCTCGCGCGGCGTCCCTGCCGCGAGCCGCTCCTTGAACCGCTCGGTCTCCTCGCGCAGCTCGGTGTCGCTCAGCTCGGCGAAACTGGGCTCGAGCCGGTTCACCTGCTCTGCGATGGACTGCAGCTTCTTCAGCGTCCGGCCCTCGCCGAAGCGCAGGACCTTCTCGAGCATGGAGGGCACGCGGGTTCTCCCGGATCGGTCGGTGTGATACTGCCCACGCATGGGGCATGCTGGCCCCATCGTAGGCGGTATCGCGGGGTGTACGGGAAGAAGAACGTCGTACGGCCCCGTGGTTGTTGCGGGGTTCGCTCACGGAATAATCAGCGGAACACCGTCGAAACGATTGGTGCCTAGGATCGGGCCATGGTGACCGCCGCGACGCTTCTGGTAGTGACGACCGCGCTGGGCCTGGGTGCCTACCTCTTACGGCTGCCACCACTCGTGGGCTTTCTCGTGGCGGGTTTCGTGCTGCACGCCGCGGGTCTGGCGGAACCGGCCTATCTGGACACGATCGCGGACCTCGGCGTCACCCTGCTGCTGTTCGGGATCGGGCTGAAGCTCGACCTCAAGACGCTGCTGCGCAAGGAGGTCTGGCTCACCACGGGTGCCCACCTGGTGATCAGCGTCGCCGTCGCCGTCGGCTTCCTCGGGGTGTTCGGGCTGATCGGGCTGCCGCTCCTGGCGGGCAAGGACCTGGGCACGCTGGCGCTGATCGGCCTGGCGCTGTCGTTCTCCTCGACCGTGTTCGTGATCAAGGTGCTCGACGGGCGCTCCGACCAGAGCGCGCTGTACGGCCGGATCGCGATCGGCGTGCTGGTCATGCAGGACCTCATCGCCGTCGTCTTCCTGTCCGTCGCCAAGGGCGACCCGCCGAGCCCGTGGGCGCTGGCGCTGGTGCTGCTCGTGCCGGGGGCCTGGCTGCTGCGCAAGGCGTGGTCCCGGATGGGCCACGGCGAGCTCCAGGCCCTGTTCGGCATCGCCGCCGCGCTCGGTCCCGGGTACGCGCTGTTCGACGCCGTCGGGCTGAAGGGCGACCTCGGCGCGCTCGTGATGGGCGTGCTGCTCGCCGGGCACACCAACGCGACCGAGCTGAGCCGCCACCTGTTCACGCTCAAGGAACTGCTGCTGGTCGGGTTCTTCGTCTCGATCGGCTTCGCGGGCACGCCCACGGGCGCGACGGTCGCCGTGGGCCTGCTGGTGCTGCTCATGCTCCCCCTGCAGGCACTCTGCACCGCGCTGCTGCTGCGCGTGGTCCGGCTGCGCAAGCGCACCGCGATCCTCTCGGCCCTGGTGCTGGCGAACTACTCGGAGTTCGGGCTGATCGTCGTCGACGTCGGCGTGGACGCCGGGCTGCTGCACACGGACTGGGTCGTCGTGATGGCGGTCGCCGTGGCCGTGAGCTTCGTGATCTCGTCGGCGGTGAACACCCGCGGCAACGAGATCGCCATCGCGCTGGCGAAGCGGTTCCGGTCCAAGCCGAACGAGTGGCTGCACCCGGAGGAGCGGCTCATCGACGTGGCCGGCGCCAAGGCGCTCGTGCTCGGCATGGGCCGGGTCGGGCGCGGCGCGTTCGGCCAGCTCTGCGACGACTACGGGATGAACGTGCTCGGCGTCGAGCACGACCCCGCGCGGGTCAAGGCGCTGCGCGCCCAGGGGTACGAGGTCGTCCAGGCCGACGCCACCGACATCGAGTTCTGGGCCCGGGTCCGCAACGCCGGGAGCGTCGAGCTCGCGATCCTGGCGATGCCGTTCCACCAGGCCAATCTCATCGCGCTGGGCCAGCTGCGCGCCGGGGAGTTCAACGGCACGGTCGCCGCCGTCGCGCGGTACGACGACGACGCGGAGGAGCTGCGGCGCCACGGCGCGGACGCGGTGTTCCACCTGTACGGCACGGCCGGCCTCGCCCTCGCGGACCAGGCGGCCGAGGCCGCCCTGGGCTACGCGGGCGCGGAGGCCCTCCGTGACGCCCAGGCCCAGGCGAGCGGGAAGTCGGACTCTCCCCGGTAGCCCGGCAGACCCTGTGGACAAGCAGCGGGGCCGGGATCCGGGCGGCACGCTGGAGGCATGCCAGGTTCCCGGGCGCCGGTGCGGCCGCTCACCGAGCTGTCGCGGTTGCTGCTGCCCGTGGCGTGCCCGTGCGGCGTGCCCGACGTGCGCTGGTGCGCGCGCTGCGCGGCGCGGTTCGCCGCCGCGCCCGTCCGGGTCGAGCACGGGGCCGGGCGGCTGGACCGGGTCGACGCCGTCGCGCCGCTGCCCGTGTGGGCGCTGACGGCGTACACCGGGCGCGTGCGCGACGTCGTCGTCCACTGGAAGGACCGCGGACGCGCGGACCTCGACCGGCCGCTCGGCGCCGCGGCCCGCCGCGGCGCGGCGCGCCTCGCGCCGCTGCTCGCGGCGGCCCTCGCGGAGCTCGGGCCGGCGACGTCGCTCGCCGTCGTCCCCGTGCCGGCCAGCGCCGCCGCACGACGACGGCGCGGGCGGGACCCCGTGGCCGCGCTGGCTGGCGGGGTCGCGGCCGGGCTGCGCGCCGGCGGCGTCCGGGCGCGGGTCGCGCCCGTGCTGCGCCGGCGTGCCACCCGGGATCAGGTCGGCCTGGGGGCGCGGGCGCGCGGGCGGAACCTCGCGTCGGCGGTGCGCGCCGTCCACCCGCTGGACGCTCTGGTCTGCCTGCTGGTCGACGACGTCCTGACGTCCGGGGCGACTCTCGCTACGAGCGAACGCGCCCTGGAAACGGCGGGCGCCTCGGTGCTCGGGGCAACTGTGCTGGCAGCGACCCCGCCGCCCGGCGCCACCACCGGAGATGAACGGATGTGCTGACGATCTCGACCGAACCTGTCGTTTTGTTTACCTGCCGTTGGGCCTGTCGCCAACTCATGGTCCGGGGTTAGCCTGGGTTCTCCGAGGGGCTCTCGCGAGGACGGAGCAGCCCTTCCGAACGCGACGGGGGAGGTGGTTCCCGGCACCGGCAAGTGCCAGGCAAGACGGAGCACCAGGCGCGACAGGCGCCCACGACCCGGAGCGGAGAGAACAACATGGAGATCGTCGTCGTCGGCAGGCACACGGTGGTGGCGGACAGGTTCCGTCAGCAGGTGGAGGACAAGCTCTCCAAGGTCGAACTCCTGGCCCCTACGGCCATGCGGGTGGACGTGGAGGTCACGCACGAGAACAACCCGCGGATGTCGGAGAAGCGCGAGCGCGTCGAGCTCACGGTCCGGGCGAAGGGGCCCGTGATCCGCGCCGAGGCCTCCGCGGAGGACCGCGTCGGCGCCCTCGACCTCGCGGTCGACAAGCTCAACGAGCGCCTGCGGCGCGCCCGCGACAAGCGCAAGCCGCACCGGAACCACACCAGCAAGCACGGCGCCGCAGCCGCCCCCCTGCCGATCGAGGACAACGTGCTCGCCCCTGACGAGGAGGCCGAGCCCCAGGTCGCGGCGCCCGCCGCGCTCACCGAGCCGGGGGACTCGGTGGAGACCTCGATGGGCGACTCCCCCGTCGTCATCCGGCAGAAGCTGCACGAGGCCGAGCCGATGACCCTCGACGACGCGGTCTACGAGATGGAGATGGTGGGCCACGACTTCTACCTCTTCGTGGACAAGGAGACCGCCCGGCCGTCCGTCCTGTACAAGCGCAAGGGCTGGTCGTTCGGCGTCGTCCAGCTGGACGACGCCTGCGCCGGTGCCGTGAAGTAGCCGGCCGGCCGGCCGCGAGGTGAGATGCGGGCCGGCCGGGACGCGAACCGTTTCGGCCGGCCACGCATTTCACCTCGCGCCACGGACGCAGGTGCCCGGCGCACACCTCGCGACCTGGCACACTGGAATCCATGAAATCGCGTGTCCTGGTCGTCGACGACGACACCGCCCTGGCTGAGATGATCGGCATCGTCCTGCGGGGCGAGGGCCTCGAACCGATCTTCTGCACGGACGGTGACGGCGCCCTGCCCATGGCCCGCACCCACCAGCCGGACCTGATCCTGCTGGACGTGATGCTGCCCGGCAAGGACGGCGTACAGGTGTGCCGCGAGATCCGCGCGGAATCGGGCGTGCCGATCATCATGCTGACCGCCAAGTCGGACACCGTCGACGTGGTGCTGGGCCTGGAGTCCGGCGCCGACGACTACATCTCGAAGCCCTTCAAGCCGAAGGAGCTCGTCGCCCGCGTCAAGGCCCGCCTCCGCCGCACGGAGGACCCGGGCCCCGAGCGGCTGCAGGTCGGCGACATCGACGTCGACGTCACGGGCCACACGGTCACGCGCGCCGGCGAGAAGATCGCCCTGACGCCGCTCGAGTTCGACCTGCTCGTGGAGCTCGCACGCAAGCCGTGGCAGGTGTTCACGCGCGAGGTGCTGCTCGAACGCGTCTGGGGCTACCGGCACAGCGCCGACACCCGGCTGGTCAACGTCCACGTCCAGCGCCTGCGCTCGAAGATCGAGCGCGACCCGGAGAACCCGGAGATCGTGCTGACCGTCCGCGGCGTCGGCTACAAGGCGGGCACGCCCCAGTAATGCCCGGGCTCTCGTCGCTCGGCTCCTCGCTCGCCGGAACGCTCCGCCGGAAGGCAGCGAAGGTCCGCCTCGTCCTGATCCGCCTGGCCCGCCGCGCCACCCATGCGTTCCGCGCGTCGCTGAGGCTGCGGATCATGACCTCGGCGCTGGTCATGGGCGTCCTGGCGGTGGCGGCGCTGGGGCTGTACCTGTCGACCTCGGTCCGCGACGGGATGGTCGAGCGCAGGCTCGAGGCCATCGACAGCGAGAGCGCCGCCCTGACGGCCAACGCCGAGGAGCAGTTCCAGAGCTCGGTGGTCATGGACGAGCAACAGGCGCAGCAGCTGATGAGCTCGGTCGCCGCGCGGATCCTGCAGAGCGCGTCCACCGTCGAAGCGGTGTTCCTGGTGCACCCGACCGGAACGCAGCCGCAGGTCAGCGACGTCATCATCCCGGACAGCATGGGCACCCAGCAGCGCGAGCTGCTCACGGACGAGCTGCGCCGGGAGAACTCGGAGCTGCGCGAGCGCGAGGCGACGAACGAGCAGGTCATGCAGTTCACCGAGGTGCGCGACCCGGTGCGGGACGAGGTCACCCCCGGCGTCGTCGTCGGGACGTCCGTGCAGATCCCCCAGGCCGGGCCGTACGAGATCTACTACGTGTACTCCCTGCAGCCCGAGCAGGAGATCCTGACGTTCATGCACCGCGTGCTCGGCACGGGCGCCGCGTTCGTGCTGCTGCTCATCGGCCTGATCACCGCGATGGTGAGCCGCCAGACCGTGGCCCCCGTGACCCGGGCGGCCGCCGTCGCCGAACGCCTCGCGGACGGGCACCTGGACGAGCGCCTGCCCGGCGCGACCGGGATCGACGAGATGTCCACCCTGTCGCGCTCGTTCAACGCGATGGCCGACAGCCTCCAGCAGCAGATCCAGCAGATGGAGGAGCTGTCCAAGGCGCAGCGGCAGTTCGTCTCGGACGTGTCCCACGAGCTGCGCACGCCGCTGACCACGATCCGCATGGCCGGCGACGTCATCCACGCCGCGCGCGACCAGCTCGACCCCGCCGCGAGCCGCTCCGCGGAACTCCTGTCGGACCAGGTGGAACGGTTCGAGATCCTGCTCGCCGACCTGCTGGAGATCAGCCGGTTCGACGCCGGCGCCGCGGTGCTCGACGCCGAGCAGCAGGATCTCGGCGACGTGGTCACCTCGGTGGTCCAGATGGCCCAGCCGCTCGCCGAGAACAAGGCCGTCCCGATCTCGGTGGACCTGCAGCGGCCGGGCAACTCGGTCGCCGACTTCGACCCGCGGCGCATCGAGCGGATCGTGCGCAACCTCGTGGTCAACGCGATCGAGCACGCCGAGGGCCGCCCGGTCGAGGTGACCGTCGCGCACGACGCGCACGCGGTGGCCGTCGTCGTGCGCGACTACGGCGTGGGGATGACGGTGCAGGAGGTCGAGCACGTCTTCGACCGCTTCTGGCGCGCCGACCCGGCCCGGACCCGCACCACGGGCGGGACCGGGCTCGGGCTCGCGATCGCCCACGAGGACGCGCGCCTGCACGCCGGCCGCCTCGAGGCGTGGGGCAGGCCTGGGCGGGGCGCGAGCTTCCGCCTGACGCTGCCGCGCCGCGCGGGCATCACCCTCAACTCCTCGCCCGTGCCGCTCGTGCCCGATTCCCACGAGCCCGCCGTGACCACCGACCAGATTCCCGTGGTGCACCCGCCCACCGGCCCCCAGCCCACGAACATCCCCGACCTGGAGATCCACTGATGCGTGTCCGTACGCCGGCGGGCGCGGCGCCGGTGCGCCGGCGCCGCACGGCCGCCGTGATCGCTGCCCTCCTGGGCCTGGCCGGCGTGGCCGGGTGCGCGTCCGTCCCGTCGTCGGGCCCGGTCATGTACCGCGTCGCGAACGCGGACGACGACGACGCCGTGGGCCTCGTCCCGCCGGGTCCCGTCGACGACGCCGACCCCGAGTCGCTGGTCAGCGCGTTCCTGCTCGCGAGCGGGTCCGGCGCCGCGGCCCCCAACCAGTTCGAGACCGCCAAGCTCTACCTGACCGGCGACGCCGCCGGGCAGTGGGCGCCGACCGGCGACGTCGTCGTCTACGAGGGCAGCCCGACGGTCACGCAGTCCGTCGAGGGGCCCGGCCGGGTCCGCGTGTCGATCCTCGTCGACGCCGTCGCGCGCGTCGACGCGCACGGCGCGTACGCCGAGGCGTCCCAGGCCTCGCCGTACACCACCAGCTTCGAGCTGGTGCAGGGCGACGACGAGCAGTGGCGCATCGACGAGCTCGACGACGGCGTCATCGTCCGGGAAGGGCAGTTCGCGGACCAGTTCCGGGCCACGCCGTTGTACTTCCCGTCCGCCGACCAGCGCTCCTGGGTCCCCGACCAGCGCTGGTTCCCGCGCAGCTCGTGGCGGACCAACGCCGTCGACGAGGTCCTCGACGGGCCGTCCGAATGGCTGCTGGGCGCCGTCGGCGAGGGCCCGGCGCCCGAGGGCACCGAGCTCGCCGTCCCGACCGTCACGGCCGACGGCGACGGCGCGTACCAGGTGAGCCTCGGGCCGGAGATCGCGGGTCTCACCGAGGCCCGGCTCGCGCTGCTGTACGCGCAGCTCGCCGCGACCCTGTCCGACGGCGGCGTCGAGCCCGAGATCGCGCTCTACTCCGAGGACGGGCTGCTGACCGAGCCGCCGCAGTCGCAGCAGCCGTCCCTGCCCGCCACCCTCGGGTCGCCCGTCGCGCTCGCGGAGGACGGCGAGCTGTACTCGGTGTCCGACGGCGAGCTCACGGACTTCCAGCGCACGGTGCACCTGCAGGACCTGACGCCGACGGCGATCGCGCTCGGCCCGGGCGCGTCCCCCGTGGTGGTGCTGGACGGCGACGAGCGCATCGTGCGCGTGGCCGACGTCCCGAGCGAGTCCGGGCAGCAGGAGCTCCTGCGCGGGGACGAGCTCGTGGCGCCGTCCGTCGACCCCCACGGCTTCGTCTGGTCCAGCGCGGATCCCGGCCGGGACATCGCGGCGGACGAGGCGGGTGAACTGCTCGTGGCGCACGAGTCCGGCACGACGCTCGAGCTCGGCGCGCCCTGGCTGGAGGGCCGCGGCGTCGTCGGCGTACGGGTCGCGCCGGACGGGACGCGGGTGGCGATCGTCACCGAGGCCGCGGGCGGGACGCGGGTCCACGTGGCCGCCGTCGTCCGCGACGAGAACCACGTGCCGCAGGAGCTCACGAAGGGCATCGAGGTGGCCGCGTCCGTGTCCGGCGTCGTCGTCGCGCAGTGGTCCGGCCAGACGTCGCTCCTGCTGCTCGCCGAGGACGGCGACGGCACGACCTCGATGCACCAGACCGGCGTCGGCGGGCTGCCGGACGACAGCGGGAGCACCGCGGCCGTGCAGGAGCTGTACGACGTCGACGCCGTCACCGCCGGGGTCGCCGACTCCGGCGCGCTGGCGCTGACCTCGGCCGGTGAGCTGTACGAGGAGCACCCGACGGGATGGGGCGAGCCGATCGCCGAGAAGATCGACGCGATCGGCTATCCGGGCTGATCCGGGCCCGCGCACCGCGGGCCCGCACGGGGCGGGCCCGCGGGCGCCCGGGTCAGAGGCGGCCCGCCGCCTTGAGGGCCAGGTAGGTGTCGGCGAGGCGGGGCGCCAGGTCGTCCGGGAGGGCGTCGACCACCTCGGCGCCGTAGCGGCGCAGCATCGTGGTCGCGGCGACGCGCTCGAGGTCGCCGCGGGCGGCCGCGGCGGCGTCGTACACCTCGTGGGAGGACTCGCGGCCGCGGCTCATCTCGGCGACCTCCTCGTCCGCGACCGACGCGACCACCACCTGGTGGCGGCGCGTGAGCTGGTCGATCACCGGGAGCAGGCCGTTCTCGACGGCGGCCGGGTCGAGCGTGGTGAGCAGGACGACGAGCGCCCGCTGCGACATCCGCTCGCGGACCTGGGTGACCACGCCGGGCCAGTCCGTCTCCAGCAGCACGGGGCCGACGACGCTCAGGGCCTCCGCCATGGCGGGCATCAGGCGCGGACCGGCCGCGCCCTGGACGCGGGCGCGCACGGCGCGGTCGTAGGCGACGAGCTCGACCCGGTCCCCCGCGCGGCCCGCGAGCGCGGACAGCAGCAGCGCCGCCTCGATGCTCGCGTCCACGCGCGGCGCGCCGATCTGGCTGCCGATCGCGCCGACGCGCGCGGCCGACGTGCGGCCCGTGTCCAGCACGATCAGCACGCGCCGGTCGCGCTCCGGCCGCCAGGTACGCACGACGACGTCACCGCGACGGGCCGTGGCGCGCCAATCGATGGAGCGGACGTCGTCGCCCACCACGTACTCCCGCAGCGAGTCGAACTCGGTGCCCTCGCCGCGCACCTGCACGGCGGCGCGGCCGTCCAGCTCGCGCAGGCGCGCCAGGCGCGAGGGCAGGTGCTTGCGGCTGGAGAACTCCGGCAGGACGCGGAGCCTGCCCGGCACGGGCAGGGTGTGCTGCCGCCCGGCGATGCCCAGCGGGCCCACCGTGCGGATCGTGACGCCGCCCGCGAACCGGTCCCCGCGCCGGATCGGGCGCAGCGTGGTCGCGAGCCGGACGGCCTCGTGGCGCGGCAGGTCGACGGCGTGCCGGCCCGGGCCGCCGGGCAGCGACGCCGTGCGCGCGCCGGCCGCGGGCGGCCAGGCGTCCCGGACGACGCCGCGCAGGCGCCGCCCGCCGACGTTCCGGACGATCAGCTCCGACGTCGCGGGCTCCCCCAGCCGGACCGACGCGGGCACGCGGCGCTGCACCTCGACGCGGTGCGCGGAGGCCGCGAACGCGATGTCGGCGCAGACCACGAGGATCACCAGCAGGGTCCAGGCGATCACCGTCCCGGCGCTGGGCCAGAGCAGCACGGGGAGCACACCCGCCGCCATGAGCGCGGCGGCCCGCCAGGTCAGGGCCATGCAGCCCGCCTCAGCGCGGGACCGGCACGGAGGCCAGTACCGCGTCGAGCACGCTCTCGGCGGTCACGCCCTCCAGCTCCGCCTCGGCACGCAGCTGGATGCGGTGCCGCAGCGTCGGGTGGGCGAGCGCCTTGACGTCGTCGGGCGTCACGAACGAGCGGCCGGACAGCCACGCCCACGCACGCGACGTGCGCAGCAGCGCCGTCGCGCCACGCGGGGAGACGCCGAGCGAGAGCGACGGCGAGAACCGCGTGGCGCGGCACACATCGACCGCGTAGCCGAGCACCTCGCGCGAGACCTGGACGCGGCCCACCTCCGCGCGGGCGCGGGCGAGCACGTCGGCGTCGGCGACGGGGCGCAGGCCCGCACCGCGCAGGTCGCGCGGGTCGAACCCGGCCGCGTGCCGGGCGAGGACCTCGACCTCCTGCTCGCGTTCGGGCAGGTTCAGGACGAGCTTGAGCAGGAAGCGGTCGAGCTGGGCCTCGGGCAGCGGGTAGGTGCCCTCGTACTCGACGGGGTTCTGCGTCGCGATGACGACGAACGGGTCCGGGAGCATCCGCGGCTCGCCGTCGACCGACACCTGCCGCTCCTCCATCGCCTCCAGGAGGGACGCCTGGGTCTTGGGGGGCGTGCGGTTGATCTCGTCCGCGAGCATGAGGTTCGTGAAGACCGGGCCCGGGCGGAACGAGAACTGGGACGTCTTGGCGTCGTAGATCAGGGAGCCGGTGACGTCACCGGGCATGAGGTCCGGCGTGAACTGGACGCGCTTGGTGTCCAGGGACAGCGCGGCCGCGAGGGAGCGCACCAGGAGCGTCTTGGCGACACCGGGCACGCCCTCCAGGAGCACGTGGCCGTGGCACAGGAGCGCGATGAGCAGGCTCGTCACCGCCGAGTCCTGGCCGACGACGGCCTTGCCGACCTCGGCGCGCACGCCGGCCAGCGCGGCACGCAGCTCCTGCGACGGCGCGGGCGGCACGGGAGCGCCGGCCTGCGGGGCGGCGGCCTCCGGGACGCCGACCGGCTGCGGGGCGGCGGCCTGCGGAGCGGCGGCATGCGGCGCGCCGATCTGCGGGCCGGCGGCTAGCTGGGCACCGGCCTGCTGGGGGGCGGCGGCCTCCTGGGCCGGCGGTTGCGGGGCGGCCGGTTGCGGGACCGGCGGTTGCGGGGCGGCTGCCTGAGGGGTGCCGGTGAAAATGGGTTCGGTCACGATCGGTGGACCTCGCTCTCCAGGGTGTCGAGACTCCGGGCGAGCTCGGTGAGCTGGCCGTCGTCGGCGGGCGGGGGCCCGTACAGCAGGTGCGCGACCTGCTCGGTCGATCTGCCGGTGGCGGCGGCCACGGCGTCGGTCACGGTGGTGGCATCGGCGGACCGGGTCAGGCCGAGGCGGAGCGCCATGCGATGCGCCGCGGACGCCCGCAGGCCCGCCGCCGCGTGGCCGCGGGCCCGGACCGCACGGTACAGGCGGGCGCGGCCGCGCATGGTCTCGGCGGACCGCACCAGCACCGGAAGCGGCTCGGTGACCAACGGCCCGAGGCGGCGTCCGCGCCAGATCGCCAGGAACAGCGCGGTCAGCAGGAAGATCCAGGCGGCAGGCTCCATGGCACGGGGCAGTGGGTCGACCGCGCTGCCGGCCTCCCCGGCGCCGCCCTCACCGCCCTCGCCCGAACCGTCGGGGCCCTCGATCATGGAGGTGTCGAACAGGTCGGGGACGAACCAGGTGAGCTGCTCGCGAGCGCCGAGGGTCCAGAGGGCGAGCGCGGCGTTGCCCTCGTCGGTCACGGTGTCGTTGCGGACGAGCGAGGCGTCGTGGATCACATGGATCCAGCGCCCGCCGTCCTTGATCCGGACGTAGGCGAACCCGGATCCGTCGCCGGCGGGCCAGCACTTCTCGGCCTGGCCCGTCACGACGTTCAGCCCGGCGCCGAGCCGGATCTCCCCCGCCGCCCGCGCCGCCGGGGCACCGCACTGCGGGGCCGTCCGCCCCTCGCGGTTGCCCCAGGCCTCGACGCGTCCGCCGGTCAGCTCGTCGAGCGTGTCGGTGGACGGGGCGAGCAGCACGAGGTCCGACTTCACCTGCGCCAGCGCGTCGAGCTGGCCCGGCTCGAAGTAGCCGGGGTGGGGCGCCACGACCAGCGTCTCCCCCGCCGCGGCGGCGTCGTACGCCTCCTGGACGCTGTCCACCTCCGTGACCTCGACCCCGTGATCGCCGAGCACCTGCGCGACGGCGCGGGCACCCTCCGGGTCGGGGTTGTCGGGCGAGTAGGGGGTGTCCGACCCTGCGGGCCGCGTGAAGGCGAGCACGAAGACCAGCAGCGCGACAAGGACCAGGATGAGCGCGGTCCAGCCCACGGGCTTCCAGGGGAAACCGCGCCGTACAGGGCGGCCGACGACGACGGGCGCCCCCCCTCCCGCACCGCCGGCGGGGGGCGGGGCGACGACGGGCGCGTCCGGTACGGGAGGAGCGACGGGCGAGCTCATGAGACGGTCGCCTCCTCACGGACCACGCGGGCCGCGGCGACGGCGTCGTCGAGCTGCCGCAGGGTGGCGTCGTCCGCCCCGGAGGCCTCCAGCCCGCCGTACTCCACCTGGTCGAACAGCCCCGCGCCGAGCTGCAGCCGGGCCGCGAGCGCGGGCAGCTGCGCCCCGGCGTCGTTCGCCGCCTCCTGGGCCGTACGGCCCGGCCGGGGATCGATGATCGCGCGTTCCTCGCACGACCGCACCACGGCCCGGAAGCGCTCGACGACCGCGGCGGACCAGTCGCCGCCGCGGGCGGCGGCGTCGGCGGCGGCGCGCATCTGCGCCGCGGTCCGGTCGTCGTCCTTCTCGACGACGACGTCGGACTGCCGCGCGCGCCGCTCCCGGCGGACGGGACCCGCGACGAACCACGCGACGGCCAGCACGATCACCACCACGACCACGATCCCGATCGCGAGCTGGTTCCCCGGGACCCCGGCGCCCTGCAGGTTCAGGCTGTCCAGCCACGCCAGGACGGCGTCCAGGAGCTGCTGCAGGAGGCTGCGGTCGTCGGCGTACTCGGCCCGCTGCAGCTCGGTCTCGAGCCAGTCACGGGCCTCGTCGCGGCCCGGTGCGACCGGGGGTTCGGCGAGCAGAGTCATCGGTCCGCGGCCGCCGCCGCGAGCTGGACGTCCAGGCCCTCCCGGCGCATCCGCGTGTCGATGTACAGCAGCGCGACGACTGCGCCCAGGAAGATCGTCGTCAGCAGGGTCGAGACGAGCATCGTCAGGACATAGGTGATCTGCATCAGGATCGGGTCCGCCGTGATCATCACGAAGCCCATGAGGAAGCCGACCGGGGCGGAGATGATCTGGCTCAGGAAGTACAGGATGAAGTTGGTGAGCAGGTAGATCCCGAGGGTGCGCCAGAACACCCCCTTCGTCAGCTGCCAGCCCCGCCCCGCCGTGGCCCAGAACCCCTGGCGCTCGAGCACCAGCGCGGGCGCGATGAGCAGCAGCTTGGTGGTGAACCAGGCCACGAACACGATCCAGCCGATCATGGCCAGGACGACGCCGAGCACACCGACGCCCGTGTCGATCGCGAACATCCCGACGACCAGGGCGACGAGGGCGGCCAGCACCAGGAGGGTCGCGAGACCTTGCAGCAGGCCCAGCCCGACGAGGAACAACCAGCGCGGCCCCACGCGCCGCCATGCCTCGGCCAGCGTGAGCTTGCGGCCGATCGCCGACTCGCTGACCGCCACGGCCACGCCGCCCTGCGCGAGGGGAGCGGCGAGCACGTAGGTGAACAGCGTCCCGAACATGGACCCGTAGAGGCCCGGGATCAGCCCGGTCATGCCCTGCAGCGTCGCGAGGTCCTCGGGGCTCGACGAGGGATCGTTCGCCGCGACATCGGCGAGGTCACCCCAGAGGTCCGCGAAGATCGAGGTGAGAGGCAGGCTGATCACCGCGCCGATCACGGAGGCGATGGTCAGGACCAGCGTCGTGAACCCGATGACCACGCCGGGGTTGTGCCGCACCGCCTGGAACGCGCCGTCGTAGATCTCCCCGAGCGAGAGCGGGCGCAGCGGGATGATCCCGGGCTTGTCCGTGGGGAGCGTGAACACGGCGTGCTGCTGCCCGTTCCCGGGCTGCCCGCCGTTCTGCGGCTGCCCGCCCGGCTGCCGGCCGTACTGCGGCTGACCGTACTGTCCTTGGCCGTACTGACCCTGACCGTACTGGCCCTGTCCGTACTGCGGGGAGGGCGCCGACTGCGGCGCCGCGGGCTCGTCCGCGCCGTATCCGGGCGCGTACTGGCCGTAGCGCGGCGGCTCGCCCCACCCGTGCTGGGCAGGCGTACCCGAGCCATCGGGGTTGGCAGGCGTCGTCACAGGCGTGTCTCCCGGGTCTCGGTAGGGCTCCGGCACAGCATTTCCCAGCACATCACGGCGCGTCGTCCGGCGCGCGGTCGCAACACTACAACGCGCCACTGACAGGGAGGACAAAACCCGACACAGTCCGGCCTTTGCGCAGGAAATTCACCCACCGGATGCGCGCGGGGCGGGCAGGGAACGACGGCGGGGTCAGTCCCGCAGATCGGGCACGGCGTACGGCAGCCGGTGCAGCAGGCCCGCGTGCTCCTCGGCCCGCGCCTGGCGCAGCCGCGCCGCCTCCCGCTCGCGTTCGCGCCGCTCGGAGAGCACCGCGTGCAGGAACATCTCCGGCGGCGTCCCCTGCGGCGGCCCGGGCGCCACGTACGGCTCGATCCGCCCCGCGAGATCGTCCGCCAGCCGCAGCCGGGACGGCGGCGCCAGCTTGTGCGCCCGCCCGAGGAACTGCCGCGCGGCAAGCGCCAGGCCGTCCGGCAGCCGGCGCATGTCGCTCGCGCCCGCCCAGGCCTCCAGCTCGCGCGGCATGACGATCGGGGCCGACGGCGGGTGCCCGCCCCGCACCCGCACCACGTACGTCCCGGCGGCGAGGTCCCCGAGCCGCTTCCCGCGCCGGTTGATCAGCGAGGTGATCAGCGCGAGGGCGCCTCCGGAGAGCCAGATGTCGAAGATCCCCACCAGCGCGCGGACGAAGGCCTGCCGGAAGCGGACGGGCCCGCCGTCGTCCCGCACGACACGGATCCCGGCGGCGAGCTTGCCCACGGAGCGCCCCCGGGTCATGGTCTCGACGGCCGTCGGGATCCCGACCCAGACGACGACCACCACGACGACGTTGGCGATCATCAGCGCGTCGTAGCCGGCGTCGCCCCGCACGAACTGCTCGCCCAGCCACGCGGCGGCCAGCCAGAAGGCGCCGATCAGCACCACGCCGAGGATGATCACGTCGAGCAGGATCGCGAGCGCCCGCGAGAGGAAGCCCGCGGGGCGCGCGTCGAGCATCACGCCCTCGCCGATGACGATGCCGTCGTACACGTGCTCTCCTCGCTCACGGACTCTGGGGGCCAACGCAGAATCTACGGGACTCCCCGACCGTGCGGCAGACTATCGGCCGTGGACATCGACGCCTTCATCGCCGTGCACTCGCCCGAGTGGGACCGCCTGGACGAGCTGTCGCGCCGCCGGCGGCTCGACGGCGCGGAGGCGGACGAGCTGGTGCGGCTCTACCAGGCCGTCGCGACGCACCTGTCCACGGCGCGCTCGGCGGCGCCGGATCCGGCGCTCGTCACGCGCCTGTCGGAGGTCCTGGTGCGGGCCCGCACCAAGATCGCCGGGGCGCACGAGCCGGCCTGGCGCGGCGTCGTCCGCTTCGCGACGGTCTCCGCGCCCGCCGCCCTGTACCGGATCCGCTGGTGGACGCATGCGGTCACGGTGGGATTCCTGGTGGTGGCCGTCGTCTCCGGGGTGCACGTCGCACTGAACGAGGACGTGCTGAACTCGTTCATGTCCCCGAGCGCCCAGGAGAAGTACGTCGACTACGAGTTCGAGGACTACTACGAGCCCGGGCCCGGTTTCACCGGCCTGGTCTGGACGAACAACTTCTGGATCACCTGGCAGTGCATCGGCGGCGGGATCACGGGGTTCTTCCCGTTGTACGTGCTGTGGCAGAACGCGATCGGCGTCGGGTCCACGGGCGGCATGATGGCGGCGCACGGCGAGCTGGACCGCTTCCTCAGCCTCATCGCCCCGCACGGCCTGCTCGAGCTGACCTGCATCTTCGTCGCCGGCGCCGCGGGCCTCCGCCTCTTCTGGAGCTGGATCGACCCCGGCCCCCTCAAGCGTTCGACGTCGCTCGCCCGCGAGGGCCGCGCCCTGGTCACCGTCGCCGTCGTGCTCATGGTGGCCCTGGGCGTCTCGGGCCTCGTCGAGGGCTTCGTCACGGGCTCGGACCTGTTCTGGTGGCTGAAGATCCTCATCGGCATGGTCGCGCTCGCCGCGTTCTGGACCTACACGTACGTCCTCGGCGGCCGCGCGGTGCGCGACGGCGAGACGGGCGACCTCTCCGCCGACGAGGCGGGCGCCTACGCGGTCACCGCCGGCTGACCCGAGGCGGGGCGCCCTGGCCGCCGGCCGACCCGGGGCCGGGCGCCGTCACCGCGAGCCGGCCCGAGGGCGGAGCTCTGTCACCGCCGCGTCACCGCCGCCCGCCACCCGGCCCCCTGGCGCGAAAGCGTCAGCCGCCTCGCAAATGGCGGAATTCCGCCACTTCCAGTACTCCCGATGTGGGCGTAAGTTGCCTGTGAGTCCCGGACCACAGGGACTCGTTCCAATCCCAAGGGAGCTACCCACATGCGTATGCGTTTCCCCCGCCACGCACGCGGCCTCGCCGCCGCGTCCGTGGCGGCAATCGCCGCCCTGTCGCTCGGCGTCCCCGCGAGCGCCGGCGCCGCGGACGAGCCGCCGTCGACGCCCGTCCCGATCGTCACGCCCGACGGCGAGACGTTCTCGTACGTGGTCAACGCCACGGGCGCGACGCACGGCCTGACCGACCGGGTCAAGAAGGCCGTCAAGGCGGCCGACGGCGTCGTCGTGCAGGCCTGGCCGCAGATCGGCGTCGTCGTCGCGCACTCCACGAACGGGTCGTTCCGGGACGACGTCGTCTCGGGGCCGCACCAGTCCGCGATCGAGTCGGTCGGTGCGACACGGACCGCCACCGTGTCCGAGGGCACGCCCGAGTCCGTGCTGCCGTCGTCGAGCGCGCTCCGGAGCGCGACGTCCGACGACGCCACCTCCGCCGCGACGGCGGACGCGTCGACGGACGAGGAGTTCGCCGCGATGGTCGACGTCGACCCGCGCGAGTCCGAGCAGTGGGACATGGCGATGATCAAGGCCGACGAGGCGCACGAGATCACGGACGGCCGGCGTGACGTCGTCGTCGGCGTGCTGGACTCCGGCATCGAGGCGGACCACCCCGACCTCGTCGGCCAGGTCGCCGCGGACCTGTCCGTCAACTGCACCGACGCGGGCCGCGTCGACCGCTCCGCCACGGGCTGGCTGCCGACGACGTCGTCGCACGGCACGCACGTGGCCGGGACGGTCGCGGCCGCGCGCAACGGCGTGGGCATCGTGGGCGTGGCGCCGGGTGTGACCATGGCGTCGGTCAAGGTCGTGAACGACGACGGGTACATCTACCCCGAGTACGCGATCTGCGGCTTCGTGTGGTCCGGCCTGAAGGGCATGGACGTGACGAACAACAGCTACTACGTCGACCCGTTCATGTACTGGTGCTCGGACCAGCCGGACGAGGCCGCGGCCAAGGAGGCCGTTACCCGCGCGGTGGACTTCGCCACGCACCGCGGCGTCGTCCACGCCGCTGCCGCCGGCAACGCCGCGACCGACCTGTCGAACAACACGACGGACGCCTCCAGCCCGAACGACTCGACCGCGGTCGAGCGGGTCATCAACTCGGGCTGCGAGGACATCCCGACGGAGCTGGACGGTGTCGTGACGGTGTCGGCGATCGACAGCGCCGCGAACCTGGCGGCGTTCTCGAACCGCGGTCTCGGCGAGATCGACGTCGCCGCCCCCGGCGCGCAGATCCTGTCGACGGTCACAGGCCACGGCTACGCGCTGTACAACGGCACGTCGATGGCGTCCCCGCACGTCGCGGGCGTGCTCGCGCTGATGAAGTCGGCGCACCCGGACTGGTCGCCGGAGCGGATGGAGCGCAAGATCCGCTCCCAGGCCGACGACCACGAGTGCGGTCCGGTGACCCGCGGCCCCGCCTGCGTGGGTGACCTGGACGAGAACTCGTTCTACGGCGACGGCATCACCGACGCCCTGGACGCGGTCCAGCGCCGCTGACCGACCTGACGGACGCGGAACGGCCTGGCGGGTCACCCCGCCAGGCCGTTCCGTGTTCCGGGACCGGTCGTTCCCGGACCGGTTCCGGCACTACTTGAGGGTGCCGCCCAGCAGACGCTCCCTGAGGATCGGCAGGGCCGTCATGACGTAGGTGTTCGTCACGTGCGAGCCCTGGCGGTAGACCAGGACGTCGCCGATCACGGCCGGGCAGACCTGCTCGTTGCACATGAAGTCGGCCACCTTGACGAACTTCACCGCGGGCACCTTCTTGACCGCGGCGAGCTGGGCGGGCGTGCCGCTGCCCGCCGTCCCCTTCGCGCGGTCGAACGCGCAGGCCGAGAGCTGGTCCAGGTGCTCGGCGACGCACTCGTACACGTCGCCGTCGACGCCGACGGGCGCCGGGTTGTCCTGCAGCGCGACCACCTTGATGCCAGCGCCTACGAGGCGCTGCCAGGCCCGGACCGTGCCGTCCACCATGGTGGCCTGCGACAGCTTGCCCGTCGCGGGGTCGATGGCCTGGCTGTGCCGCTGGGACACGATCACCGCCGTGGGCTTCATCTCGACCAGCTCGTCGAGCAGCGCCGTGTTGTATGTCTGGCAGTCGGGGTACGGGCGCCCCTCGAGCTCCGGCATCGCGTCGTACAGCCCGCACGACGACTTGGTGGCCACCAGCAGGCGCCAGCCCTTCTCCCGGGCGATCGCGTCGATCGCGTCGACCCACTGCAGGGCCTTGGAGTCCCCGGCGAGGACGACCGTCCTGGTGCCGTCCGGATCCCCGAACTCGCAGTAGTTCGGCACGACGGCGTCGAAGGGCGCCTGGCAGTCGTGCGCGTAGGCGCCGGGCACGTCGTCGGGCGCGTCCACCGGCTGCGGCGCCATGGCGTCGACCGACTCCACCACCTCGATGCCCTGCAGCTGGCCGTCACCGCCCTTCTTCAGGGCGGCGGCGCCGTCGACCTCCTCCTGCGAGACCGTCTCGACCTGCGGCACCGCGCGCGTGAGCGCGTAGCCCGCCGCGCCGCCCACCAGCGAGAGCACCAGCGCCATCGTCATCGTCCGGGCCACCGACCGCGCGAACGCCGGGGAGTGCCGGATCGGGTTCTCGACCAGCTTCAGCGACAACCACGACGGGATGATCGCCGCGACGACGACGAGCGTCCCGGTGAGCGCGTCCGGCTTGCCCCACAGGTTCGCCGCGCCGATCAGCAGCGGCCAGTGCCACAGGTACAGCGAGTACGACATCCCGCCGATCCACACCATGGGCTTCCAGGACAGCAGGCCCGGCGAGCCGCCCGACGAGCCGGCGATGATCACGGCCGCGGTGCCGAGCGTCGGCAGGAGCGCGAGGGATCCGGGCCAGGCCACCGTCTTGTGCAGCACGAGCGCGCTGCCGACGATGACCGCCAGGCCGCCCCACCCCAGGACGTACGCGGCCACCCGCGGGATCTTCGTCCACAGCGCCGCCCCGACCGCGACGAACGCGCCGATCGCGAGCTCCCACAGCCGCGTCGTGGTGACGAAGTAGGCCTGCGCGGGCAGGTTCGCCGTCGCCACGATCGACCAGACCAGGGACGGCACGGCCACGAACGACAGCCCCACCGCCATGGCCGGCCGGAGCTTCGCGCCGGTGTACCGCACGACCAGCAGCACCAGCAGCAGCACCAGCGGCCAGACGATGTAGAACTGCTCCTCCACCGCCAGGGACCAGAAGTGCTGCACCGGGGACTGCGAGGTCCCCTCGGCCAGGTAGTCCACCGAGCGGTCGGCGAGGCGCCAGTTCACGAGGTAGATCGCGGCGGCCACGATGTCGCCGCCGAACGTCTCGAACTCGACCACGGCGCCGGTGAGCCAGGTGATCAGCGCCGTCACCACGAGGACCAGCGCCGCGGCGGGCAGCAGCCGCTTCGCGCGGCGCGAGTAGAAGTTCGGCAGCGAGATCCGCCCGGTGTTCTCCGCCTCCCGGATCAGCAGGCCGGTGATGAGGAACCCCGACAGCACGAAGAACACGTCGACACCGACGAAGCCGCCCGGGATCACCGTGATTCCCGCGTGGTACAGGAGCACGAGGCCGACGGCGACCGCGCGCAGTCCCTCGATGTCGGGACGGAACCCCGTCTTCGCCGGGGCCGCGACCCGCCCTTCCGGCAACGTCGAGGTCGAGTCTGTCGACAGAGAATTCGTCAGTGTCATCGTTCTCCAGGATGCGCCACGGGCGGGCTCGTTCGCATGTTCCGAGGGCGAGGGGTCTGCGCCACCTCGCATACAAAACCCCGAGCGTATCGGGAGGTCCGGCCAGGACGAAAACGCGCGCGCCCGCCCGGCCCCGAACCGCGCGCCCGGGGACGCCCGGCGCCCGGCCGCCCGGCCCGCGGCACGGCCCGATAGGATGACACGTCGCCGCACGACGTCAGAAACGGATCCGAAGTCACTCATGAGCAGTGCACGCACCGACCTCCCTGCCCTCGCCGACGCGATCCTCGCGCTGCGCGTCCCTCCGGCCGGCGTCGTCGGCTCGGCCCTGCGCTCGGAGTCCGACGACCACCGCGAGCTCCTCGCCCGGATCCGCGACCGCGCCGAGAACTGGGCCCGCCCCAGCTGGGCGGCCGCCCACGCCCACTCGTTCTCCGGCCTGGCGATGACCGACGCCGAGCGCGACGCGGCGCTCACGGAACTCCTCGAGGTGGCCCGGCGCAAGCCGAAGGCGCTGAACGGCACGCAGGCGACCCTGCTGGCGGAACTGCTCGTCGAGTCCGGCCGCACCGGCGAGCTGGCGGGCCTGCTGGGCAAGCTGCCGCTGGACGCCCGCGCCCTGCTGCGGATCCGCGCGGACCTGGCCAACCCGTGGGTCGACGCCACCTCGACCGAGGAGGCATGGACCGAGCAGTTCACCGCCCTGCTCTCCGGCCTCACCCCGATCACGCTGGCGCCCGCCGACGGCGCGGACACGCCGTTCGACCGCCTCCGCGGCACCGCGGTCCCCGGGAGCGTGCACGGCGAGCTCGTCAGCGTCGTCGTCAGCTCCTTCCGGCCCGGCCCGGACCTCCTGACCGCGGTGCGCTCGCTCGCGGACCAGACGTGGGCCGAGCTGGAGATCCTCGTGGTCGACGACGCCTCGGGCCCGGAGTACGCCGCGATCTACGCCCAGGCCGAGGCCCTGGACCCGCGCGTGCGCGTCCTCACGCAGGACCCGAACGCCGGCACGTACGCCGCCCGCAACCTCTCCGTCGACCAGGCTCGCGGCGCGTACGTCACCTTCCACGACTCGGACGACTGGGCCCACCCCGAGCGCATCGAACGCCAGGTCGCGCTCCTGGAGAGCTCTCCCGACATCTCCGCGGTCCGCACGGGCGCCTTCAAGCTCACCGAGGACCTGGTCCTCGCCCGGCGCCGCAACCTCAACGAGATGCCCGGCCCGCCCACCCTGATGTTCCGCCGCGCGCAGGTGTGGCCGCTGCTCGGCGCGTTCGACACGGTCCGCAAGGCCGCCGACACCGAGTTCCAGCTCCGCATCGAGAGCGCCGTCCCGGGCGAGCTCGCCGACGTCGCCGAGCCGCTGCTCTTCATGCGCATGGGCGCGGGCTCGCTCTCCCGCGACGACTTCCGGCACGGCTGGCGCCACTCGGCCCGCCTCGTCTACCAGTCCGCCGCACGCGCCTGGCACCGCGAGATCCGGGCCGGCGCGGCCTCCCCGTTCATCGACCGCGACGGCCCGCGGACCTTCCCGAGCCCGCGCAAGTTCCTCCGGGCCCCGGAGCCGGCCGCGCCGTTCGACGCCGTCGTCCTCGCCGACTGGCGTCACGACGGCCCGCGCGAACGTGACGCCCTGACCTGGATCGAGCGCCTCGCCGACGCCGGGCACCGCATCGGCCTCGTCAACGTCGAGGGCGTCAACCTCGACGGCGGCGGCGCCCAGGAGCTCCTGCGCCCGGCCCAGCGCCTCGTCGCCCGCGGCGCCGTCGAGCACCTCCCCTGGGACGAGGAGATCACGGCGGCCGCGGCGGTCGCCGCCGACCCCACCGCCCTCTCGTTCCTCCCCCGCACGCCCCCGGGCCTGCGGACCACCCGGATGGTCGTCCTGACCGACCGGCTCCCGGAAACCCCCGGCGCCGCCCTGTCCACGTACGACCCGGCCCACGTCGCCGCGGCGGCGGCCCGCTTCGGCGCCACCGAGGTCGCCTGGACCCGCCGCGGCACGATCGGCCTCCCGGCGGAGCTCCGGGGCACGGCCGCCACGCTCCCGGTCGCCTTCACCCCGGCCCCCGCCCCGGCGCTGCGCAAGCCGTCCCCGGTCACCGCGGTCGTCGTCGTGGACGACGACGCCGCCGGCCTGGACGCCACCACCGCCGCGATCCGGGCCCTCCTGGACGACGGCCGCGACGTCCGCCTCCGCGTCACCCCGCACCAGCGCCGCACCCTCGTCCCCGCGCTCGCCGGCGCGGCGGCCGGCCCGGTCCTCTTCGCGCCCAAGGACATCGCGTTCCCCACGCTCCTGGCCACGGCCACCGACGTCGTCCTCCTGGGCACGACGACGCCGACCGCCTGCCACCGCCTCGCCGCCGAGGCCCGGGCGGCGGGCGCCACGGTCACGGCCCCGGCCGGCACGCCGGCGGGAGCCCTGACGTCCCCGGACGAGGAGTCGGCGGCCCTGAAGACCTGGTTCGCCGAGATCACCGCCACCAGCTGAACCCATGAACCGAGCAAGGGGGTGACTTCCGAAGAAGTCACCCCCTGAGCGCCGTCGTTCCCCCGGCTACGGGCGAGCCCGCTCCGCGGCCTCGAACCGGGCCGCGTCGATCGAGGACAGGATGCGCCGCTCCATCATCTCCACCCGCTTGTCCAGCTCCTTGAGCCGGGCGTCGGTCTCCCCGGAGGCCGCGGACGACGCGACCCCGCTGGGCACGCGAGCAGGCTGCCGCCGCGCCCCGCGCCGGTCGGCCAGGACCACCACGACCACGAACAGCACCACGGTGAGGGCGAGCAGCGCCAGCGCGACGCCGGAGGCCCCGGTCAGCGCGACCACCGCCGCCACCAGCCCGACGACCGCGGTCGCGGCCGCCGCCAGATGGAACTTCGACAACTTCTGCATCAGTGCCCAGATCCCCTCGGAAAGCCCGGTTCAGAACGAGTGCGGCAGCCCGCCGACCATGCCGGCCGCGACCGTCTTGTTGGTCGCCTCGTCCACGAGGATAAAGGAGCCCGTCAGGCGGTTCGCCTGGTAGGTGTCCACGAACAGCGGCTGGGTCACGCGCAGCTTGACGCGCGCGATCTCGTTGAGCTTGATCTCCGTGGCGTCCTCGTCCCGGTGCAGCGTGTTCACGTCCACCCGGTAGTTGATGCCCTTGACCATCGCCCGCGCCCAGCGCGTGGTGTGCTTGATGGCGTACTTCTTGCCCTGCGCCAGCGACGCGGACTCGTCCATCCAGCAGATCTGCGCGTCCACGTCCTGCGTGACCGTCGGCGCGTTGTTCGGGCGGCAGATCATGTCGCCGCGCGAGATGTCGATCTCGTCGGTCAGCCGCACCGTCACCGACATGGGCGGGAACGCCTCGTCGACGGGGCCGTCGGCCGTGTCGATCGACAGGATCGTGCTCTCCAGGCCCGCCGGGAGGGCGAGCACCTTGTCGCCCGGCTTCATCACGCCGGACGCGACGGTGCCCGCGTAGCCGCGGTAGTCGCGCGCGTCGTTCTGCTGCGGCCGGATGACGTACTGCACCGGGAAGCGGACGTCGACCAGGTTGCGGTCCGAGGCGACGTGCAGGTTCTCCAGGTGGTTCAGCAGCGTGGTGCCCTGGTACCAGTCCATGTGCTCCGACCGGTCCACCACGTTGTCGCCCTTGAGGGCCGACACCGGGATGAACGTCATGTCGGGCACGCGCAGGCGGGCCGCGAAGTCCGTGAACTCCTTGCGGATGGTCTCGAAGACCTCCTCCGCGTAGTCCACGAGGTCCATCTTGTTCACGCACACCACGATGTGCGGCACGCCGAGCAGCGTGGCCAGGAACGTGTGCCGGCGCGACTGCTCGATGACGCCCTTGCGCGCGTCCACGAGGATCAGCGCGACGTCGGCCGTCGAGGCGCCCGTGACCATGTTCCGCGTGTACTGGATGTGGCCGGGCGTGTCGGCGATGATGAACTTGCGCTTCGGGGTCGCGAAGTAGCGGTACGCCACGTCGATCGTGATGCCCTGCTCGCGCTCGGAGCGCAGGCCGTCCGTGAGGAGGGCCAGGTCCGTGTAGTCGTTGCCGCGGTCCTTGCTGACCTGCTCCACCGACTCGAGCTGGTCCTCGAAGATCGTCTTGGAGTCGAACAGCAGGCGGCCGATCAGGGTCGACTTGCCGTCGTCCACCGAACCGGCGGTCGCGAACCGCAGGAGGTCCGTCGAGCCGGCCTCGTACACGCCGGGCTGCTCGGAGGCGGGGGTCTCAGTCGCCGTCGTCATCAGAAGTAGCCTTCCTTCTTGCGGTCCTCCATGGCGGCCTCGCTGACCTTGTCGTCGCCGCGGGTCGCGCCGCGTTCCGTCAGGCGGACGGCGGCGACCTCCTCGACGACGTCGCGCAGCGTGCCCGCGGTCGACTCGACGCACGCGGTGAGGTTCGCGTCACCGACGGTGCGGTAGCGGGTCCACATGGACTTCGCGGTCTCGCCGTCCTTGAGCGGCGTGAACTCGTTGACCTCGTACAGCATGCCGTTGCGCTCCACGACCTCGCGCTCGCGCGCCAGGTACAGGTCCGGCAGGTCCATGTCCTCGGCCTCGATGTACGACCAGATGTCGAGCTCGGTCCAGTTGGACAGGGGGAAGACCCGGATCGACTCGCCCTGGTGGACGCGGCCGTTGTACAGGTTCCAGATCTCGGGGCGCTGGTTCTTCGGGTCCCACTGGCCGAAGTCGTCGCGGAAGGAGAACACGCGCTCCTTGGCGCGGGCCTTCTCCTCGTCGCGGCGACCACCACCGAACGCGGCGTCGAAACCGTGCTTCTCCAGGGCCTCCAGGAGCACCGGCGTCTGGATGCGGTTGCGGGAGCCGTTGGGCTCCTCCTGCACCAGGCCGCGGTCGATCGCCTCCGGGACGGAGGCCACCACGAGCTGCACGCCGAGCCGCTCGGCCCAGCGGTCACGGGTGTCCAGGACCGTCTGGAAGTTCAGGCCCGTGTCCACGTGCATGATCGGGAACGGGATGCGGGCCGGCGCGAAGGCCTTGGCCGCGAGGTGCAGCATGACGATGGAGTCCTTGCCGCCGGAGAACAGCAGCACGGGGCGCTGCATCTCCGCGACGACCTCGCGCATGATGTGGATGCTCTCGGCCTCCAGGCTGCGCAACTGGCTCAGGACGTGACTCTTCACTCCTCAAGCACCTTCCTTGCTCGTTGATACGACAGATGCGACGGCCTCGGTGGTCGATGCGACGGACGAAACCCCGACGGAGTCGAGCAGCTCGCGGAGCCGCGGCGCGAGCGCCGCGTGACACACGAACAGGTCGGGGAGCCAGGGGCTCTCCCGGTTGTACTCGAGCGGCGACCCGTCGAGACGGGTGCACACCAGCCCACGGGCCTGGGCGACCGCGACCGGGGCCGCGGAATCCCACTCGTACTGCCCGCCGCCGTGGACGTAGGCGTCAACGGTACCCCCTGCGACCGAGATCACCTTGACCCCGGCCGAACCCATGGGCACCAGCTCGACGTCGTCCCGCTCGGCGAGAGCCGCCACGAACTCCGGCGGGCGGCTCCGGCTCGCCGCGATCCGCAGCGGGCGGTCACCGGCGAGCACGGCCTCCGGGTCGGCGGGGCCGCCCGGCGTCGTGTCCGCGGTGGTCAGGACGGCGCCCCGGCCGGGCAGGCCGACGGCGCCGACGGTCAGCCCGGAGCCGCGCTCCCAGAGCGCGACGTGCACGGCGAAGTCGTCGCGCCAGGTGCCCGCTTCCCCGTCCGTGCCCGTGTGGCGCTCCGCGAACTCGCGCGTGCCGTCGAGCGGGTCGATGATCCACACACGATCTGCACCCGTACGCGACGCGTCGTCCTTCGCCTCCTCGGACAGGACGGCGTCACCGGGCCGGGCGGCGCCCAGCGCGCGGGCGAGCCAGTCCTGGGCGGCGGCGTCGCCGGCGTCCTTGAAGGCCTTCGGGTCGAAGTCACCGCCCGCGGCGTCGACCTCGGCGCGCAGCGCGAGCAACACCTCCGCGGCTCCTTCGGCCAGGGCTTGCGCCAGTCCCGTGTCGTCCAGCGACACCTCGGGAAGTCGGGGTGAGGGCGAATTCATCAGTCTCCAGCCGGAATCCGGGATGTGGTGACGCCCCGGGATCAACGCGCCGATGACAGCTGGGTGAAACTCCGAGGTCGCGCTGAGGCTACCATTCGTAGGTCGGTGGCGCTGAAGGCAGTCGAATGATCGGTAATTCCGGCCGGAAAGGTAGGATTAATGGAGCTGGATATCCCCCTGATTCTCGGGGGCCTCATGGTCGGTTTCGTCGTCGGTCTGACCGGTATGGGCGGCGGCGCCCTGATGACGCCGATGCTGATCTTCGTCTTCCGCGTGGACCCCCTCATGGCGGTCTCGTCCGACGTCGTGGCCAGCCTCTTCATGAAGCCTGCCGGCGCCTTCGTGCACCTGCGCCGCAAGACCGTCAACCTGCCGCTGGTCGGCTGGCTCTGCCTGGGCTCGGTCCCCGCCGCCTTCTCCGGCGCACTCCTGATCAAGTTCATCCCCTTCGGCGACGAGGTCGACACGATCCTCAAGCAGTTCCTCGGCGTCGCGCTGCTGCTCGCGTCGCTCGGCCTCGTCGTGCGGGCCGTGCTGCAGATGGTCCGGGAGCGGTCCGCCCTCGGCGAAGGCCCGGTCGCTCCCAGCGCCCCCGATCTCGTGGTCCGCCCGCTGCCCACCGTCCTGCTCGGCGCCGTCGCCGGCCTCATGGTCGGGCTGACCTCGGTGGGCGCCGGATCGATCGTCATCGTGATCCTGCTGATGATGTACCCGGCCCTCAAGGCGTCCCAGATCGTGGGCACCGACCTGGTGCAGGCCATCCCGCTCGTGGCGGCCGCGTCCGCCGGGCACCTGCTCTACGGCGACTTCTCCCTCGGCCTGACGGTCTCCCTGCTCATCGGCGCGATCCCGGGCGCCTGGCTCGGCGCCCAGGTCTCCAGCCGTGCGCCCGGCGGGATCATCCGCCGCGCCCTGGCGATCCTGCTGCTCGCGTCCGGCCTCAAGCTGCTCGGCGCGGAGCTGTGGGTCGTGCTCACCGCCGCCGGTACGGCGCTCGTGGGCGGTAACCTCGTGTGGATCTGGGTACGACGACGCTTCGGCACGCCCGACGGCACCCGGCGGCCCGCCGCGACCGCGGCGCCACTGACGACCGGGGCGACGACGACGCGCGGCCCGGACGCCCCCGCCGGCACCGGCGGGCCCGCCAGAACCGACGAACCCGAATCGAGCCGCCCTTCATGACCAGCTCTCCCGCACGCGTCCTGACCGACGACGAGCTCGACCTGCTCGAGCTCGCCCTCGGCGGCGCGATCGACCGCCTGCCCTACGCCCCGGCCGGCCCGCTCACCCTCACGGACACCGAGAACACCCCGCTGGCGGAGGTCGCCGCGGACGGCACCCTCACGCCGCTCAAGCCGGTCGCCCGGGCGCTCGGCCCGCAGTGGGACGAGTCGCTGCGCCTCGCGGCGCGCGACGTCGCCGCGGAATCCGTTCCGGGGACGACGGCGATGTGGCTGGCCGAGGCGCCCACGGTGGAGGACGGCAGCGTGGTGACCGAGGCCGCGGCCGCCGGCGCCGTGCTGCTCCTGGTCCCCGCCTCGCGGCACACCGAGCCGGGGACGGTCGGCGCCGCGGGCCTGACCCGGGCGGCGCAGGGGCTCGTGGAGTGGATCCGGGACATGCTGCGCGACGTGAGCGGAGAGGCCGGGGCGCGGGAGGCGGAGGCCCAGGCCGCCGCCGAGGCGATCGAGGACGCGCTGCGCGTCGTCGTCGTCCCGTATCCGCGCGGGGGGCAGGCTCCCGCGCCGGCGGACGTCGCGGCCGCCTACGGCGCGGAACGCGTCGTCGTGCCGGCGGACCTGCGGTCCTCGCCGGCCGGCGAGCTGCTCGAGCGCTTCGCGACCGCGCGCTCGAACACGCTGCGCGCGATGTATCCCGAGGCGTCCGCGCGCGAGGTCGAGCGTGCCGCCGCGGCCGGGCACCGGCAGGGCACGGTCGTGTTCTTCACGGGGCTGTCGGGGTCGGGGAAGTCCACGGTCGCGCGGGCGCTGGCCGCGGAGCTGGACGACGACGGCCTGGGCGCCACGCTGCTCGACGGCGACGCGGTGCGGCACCACCTGTCCAAGGGGCTCGGGTTCGACCGCGAGTCGCGGGAGACGAACGTGGAGCGGATCGGGTACGTCGCCTCGCTGGTCGCCAAGCACGGCGGGATCGCCGTGGCCGCCCCGATCGCGCCCTTCGAGTCGAGCCGCGCCAAGGTCCGGCAGCTCGCGGAGTCCGCGGGCGCGCGCTTCCTCCTGGTGCACGTCAGCACGCCCCTGGAGGTCTGCGAGGCCCGCGACCGCAAGGGCCTCTACGCCAAGGCCCGCGCGGGCGAGATCCCGGACTTCACGGGCATCAGCTCCCCCTACGAGACCCCGGCGAACGCGGAACTGGTGATCGACACGAGCCAGGTCTCCGTGAAGGACGCGGTCGCCCTGGTCCGCAAGACCCTGGACGCCGCCTGACGCTCGTCAGGCGCCGGCTCGCGGCGGGCGGGATCCGTTCAGCGCGAATCTCGCCGCCGCCGGCCAGCCGCCCAGCTTCTCGCGGGAGCGGAGGGCGAAGGCGAGCCGGACCGGCGCCGCGCGCCGGCCGAAGACCCGGTTGAGGACGACGGCGCGGGCGTGGGCGTCGCGGCCGCCCCAGCGGGAGCCGGAGCTCTCCACGGGGTGGACGCCGTAGGTGAAGGGGACGGCGTCGCCCGCGAGGCCCGCGCGGATCATGTCGGCGATGAGGATGTACTCGTCGCCGAGGTAGAGCTCGGCGCCGGCGCCGAAGCGCTCGTCGAACCGGACGTCCCGCGCGCGGAGCTGCCAGGCGTCGACCAGCATCTCGTAGGTGGCGGCCTTGGCGGAGTTGAACAGGGTCAGCGGCGTGATCCGCTCGGCGTAGTTCTTGCGGAACGCGCCGTCGGCGCCGAGGCCCCGGCCGAGCGCGATCGCCTTGCCGGTCTCCGTCAGGTGCTCGACGCCGCGCCGGACGCCGTCGAGGTCCACCCGGACGTCGTCGTCGCAGAACAGCAGGTAACGGCCGCGGGCGTGGTCGATCGAGGCGTTGCGGCTCTTGGCGACGCCGCGGCCGGGCACCCGCACGACGCGCACGCCGGCGGGCGCGGCGAACCCGTCCGGCAGGTCGCCCTGCACGCACAGCAGCAGGTCGAGGTCCTCGCCCGCGGGCCACTCGATGTCCGGCGCCCGCTCGGCGAGCGACGAGAACGCGATCGTCAGGACGGCCTTGCCCGCGCCGTCCGGCACGCCCGCGGCGTCGTCGTCCGCGACAGCCTCCGCACCTGCACGGCGGGCGTCGTCGTCCGCGGGACCGTCCGCGCCGCGCGCGGCGCCGTCGCCCGAGGACATCAGCGGGCCGTGGCGGCGGACCACAGCTCGACCGCCTGACGGACGGCTGCCTCCACCTCGTCGAGCTTGGCCTCGCTGACCTGCTCCGTCGCGAGCAGCCCCGGCAGGTCGACGCCGTTCAGGTCGAGCGGCACGCTGACCGGCTCGTACGTGCGGCTCAGGCCGGCGCCCAGGGAGTAGTCGCGGTACTTCACGCCGTTGCCGTGCACCGTGCCCTCCATCCCGGAGAACACGACCAGCGCGCACGGGATCCCGTACGAGTGGCACGCGATCATGACGTGCATCGCGGAGGTGACGACGGCGTCGTACTCCCCCAGCCTCGCCACGAACGCCCGCACGTCCTCGGGCGCGGACATGAGCACCGACAGCTCGTCCCAGTCGTCCGGCAGCACCACGGGCAGGTTCGCGTGCGTGAAGTGCCGCACCAGCGCGACCCGGCCGTTCGTGGCGGCCGCGTCGCGATCCACCGGGTAGATCCGCGACAGCAGCAGCCCCGGGTCGCCGAACGACGTCACGTCGGGCCCGCCCGACTCGCGCACCCGCTCGGCCGTGATCGGCCCGCGCAGGGAGACGTAGGTGGCCTTCGGCTCCAGCGTGATGTCGTCGCTGGAGATCCCGGTCCCCACCACGATCGACCGCGGCTTGATGAACCGCCCGATCGACCCGACCGACAACAGGTGCGGCCGGCTCACCGGCGCGGCCGGCTCCAGGAACTGCAGCGGGTGCCCGCCGTAGTGCCGCAGCACGAGCGGCGACAGCCAGTCGCCGAAGTTGCCCGGGTAGGGCCGCGGCCACCAGGCCAGCGGGATCGGCGCGCCCTCGCCGGTGGTCCGGAAGTGCACGAACGTGTCGGCGGCGGCCTTCGCGTCGCGCTCGGCGTCGTCGACGGGCCCCATCTGCTCCAGCCGCGACCACAGCTCGGCGACCTTGTCGGCGCGTCCCGCCTGACCCTCGCGGACCAGCCGGTTCGCGATCCGGATGCGCCGCCCCGACCCGCTGAAGCCCTCCTTGAGGCCGTGCGTCAGCACGTGCGTGACGCCCACGCGGTCGGCCACGAGCCGCAGCGAGTTGCGCGCGTCGCCCGGGAGCTTGCGCTCGACCTTCTTCAGCACGTCCAGGACGCGGCGGCGCATCGGCACGCCGGCCGACGCCGACCCGCCCGGCAGCCCCGCGCGCCCGTGCTGCACGACCTTGCCCTTGAACTCCTCGACGTTGCCGCTGGAGCCGAACAGGAAGAACGGCGTCACGCCCGAGGCCGGCTTCGCCTTCGAGAACACCGCGACGGACGGGATGATCTGGAACGACAGCGACTCGGCGTTCTTGCGCCACGCCTCCTCGAAGAAGTAGTCGTCCGTCGCCTTGATGTCCCGGCCCGCCTCCTCGGCGGCCGCGGCGTCGGTCACGAACCGGCGCGCGGCGGCCGTCGTGTTGACGCCCCAGAACGCCGGCTCCCAGAACCGCGTGCGGTTCGCGTAGCCGATCGACAGCGGCGAGGAGAACCCGCGCTGGAAGCCGATGATGTCGGCGGAGAAGTCCGCGATCAGCGAGGGGAACTCCGACAGCGAGCAGTCGACGTCGATCCAGTACACCTTCTTGTCCGGGTGCGCCGCGCACACCTCGGCCAGGAACGGCACCTTCCGGCGCGTCACGTCGGCCCAGTCCAGCCCTTCCGGGATCTCGATCTCACGCAGCTCGTGGGCCACGCCGATGCGGTCGAGCGTGGTGCGGAGGCGTTCGCCGTGGCCGCGGTAGTAGTCGTCGGCGGTGTAGAACGAGCAGACGATCACGTCGTCGCGAGGGGTCATCGGTTCGTTCGACGCGGTCGACACGTTCGGCTCGGTCTCCGTCTCGCCGGCGACGACGTCGCCCGGCGTGCTGATCTCGGTAGTCATACAACTTTCCGTGGCCTGGCCGCGCGGGCGCGGTCGATGGATGGCGGATTCTCCGCCACGAGGGTATCCGAACCCGGCGGGATCAACGGTGAGCCGGCGCCGCCGGCGAGCGGCCGGCCGGGGTTCAGCGGGCTTCCGGGCCGCGCAGGAAGCCCGCGCCCCAGGACATGTGCATGGTCGCGAGCACCGGCGGCAGGAGCAGCCGGGACCGCGCCGGAAGGCCGCGGCCTTCCCTCAGGGAGCCGACGACGACGCCGAGCACGTACCCGCCGGGCACCACGAGGCCCGCCAGCAGCCACGGCGCGGCGGCGGCACCGGCGCCGCCCAGGGCGGCCAGCACCGCCCCCGCGATCCCGGCCGCCAGCCCCGCCGCGATGGCGCACACCGCGGCCGGCGGCGCGAGGTACCGCACGCTCGCCGTGTCGGGGTACTGCCGCATCACGTGGTTCCGCCACCGGCCGGACCGGAAGAACTGGGTGGCGAGCTGCTTCCACGAGCCCCGCGGCCGGTACCCCACCCGCAGCGACGGGTCGAACCACACCGTGTGCCCGGCCTGCCGCAGCCGGTAGTTCAGCTCCCAGTCCTGCGCGCGCAGGAAGGTCTCGTCGTACAGCCCGACCGCCTCCAGCGCGTCCCGGCGGAACGCCCCCAGGTAGACCGACGCCGCGGGCCCCGCCTCGCCGCCGGTGTGGAACGGCGCCGAGCCGATGCCGAGCGGCGAGCTCATCGCGGTGGCCACGGCCTGCTCGAAGGCGGTGCGCCCCTCGGGCACCATGATCCCGCCCACGTTCGCCGCGCCGGTCGAGCGCAGCACGCCGACCACGCGGGACACGTAGTCCGCCGCGATGTGGCTGTGCCCGTCCACCCGCACCAGGTAGTCGTGCCGGGCGCCGCGGATCGCCGCGTTCAGCCCGGCCGGGGTCCAGCCGGCGGGGTTGTCCACGACCTTCAGGCGCGGTTCCTCGGCGGCGAGCTTCTCCGCGATCTCGGCGGTGTTGTCGCGACTCGGGCCGACGGCGAGCACCACCTCGAACGGACCGGGGTAGTCCTGGTCCAGGATCCGCCCCATCGCCTCGGCGAGGTCCCGCTCCTCGTTGCGGACCGTGAGGAACACGGAGACGCCCGGCGGCTCCGGGTGCGGAGCCGCGGGCAGGTCCGCGGGGTCCGCGGCGTCGTCGGGGGCAGCAGGCATGCCGGACATGCTAACCACCCTGTCCGTTACGCGGATCGGTCAGCTTCACGACGGGGATCGCCTCGGTCTCCGGCGCGGGCTCGACGCTCCTGCCCCGCCGCTGGCCGACCCAGCTGCGCCGCCGGGCCGGCGCGTCGCCGTCCCCGGACGCGCCGTTCGCGGATCCGTTGTTCGACGACGGCACGGGCCGGGCCGGGCGCCGCGGCGGCTCCGGCTCCATGACCGGGGTGGTCTCCGGGACCCCGCCCCAGTCGGGCTCGGGGAACGGGGAGCGCGCCGGGCGGGTGTCGTCCCACGTGAGCCTGCGCAGCGTGCCGGGCGACGGCGTCGTGTCGTCCCGCGTCACCCGGCGCATCGTGCCGGTCGCCGGGCGCACGTCGTCCGGGGTGACCCGGCGGACCGAACCCGTCGCGGGGCGCGAGCCCGCGTTCGTCGGGCCGGCCACGGGCCGCAGGTCGTCCGGGCTGACGCGGCGGATCGAGCCGGTGGCCGGGCGTCCGTCCGCGCTCGCGACCCGGCGGATCGACCCGGTTCCCGGGCGCACGTCGTCCGGGGTGACCCGGCGGACGGAACCGGTGGCCGGGCGCAGGTCGACCTTCCGGATCGCCCCGGTGGCGGGACGCGCGGCGTCGGCCGGCCGCGCCTGCTGCTTGTGCTGCCCGGCGACCTTGACGGTGGGCTTGCCCTTGCCCTGCCCCTGGCCCGGCTTGCGCTGGCCCGGCTTGCCGGCCTTGCCCTTGCCGCGGGTCGCGGGGCCGATCTTGCCGCCCGCCTTGGCGTTGCCCTTCTTGGACTGGATGAACTTCTGGTAGGCGTCGCACACGGTGTCGACGTCGCCGTCCATGCGGACCTGACCCTGGTCGAGCCAGATCACGCGCGTGCACATGGCGCGCACCGACGCGATCGAGTGGCTGACCAGGAAGACGGTGCCCGCCTCCGCGCGGATCTTCTCGATGCGCTCCTTGGACTTCTTGCGGAAGGCGGCGTCGCCGGTGGCCAGCGCCTCGTCCACCATGAGGATGTCGGGCGTGACGATCGTGGAGATCGCGAAGCGCAGGCGCGCGGCCATGCCCGAGGAGTAGGCGTTCATCGGCAGGTACACGAAGTCGCCGAGATCGGCGAAGTCCGCGATGTCCTGCACCTTGGCGGCGACCTCCTGCTGGGACATGCCGAGGGCCAGGCCGCCGATGGTGATGTTCCGCTCGCCCGAGAGGTCCTTGAGCAGCGCGGCGTTGACGCCGAGCAGCGACGGCTCGCCGGAGATGTAGACGCGGCCCTGGGTGGGCGGGTGCAGGCCGGCGACGGCGCGCAGCAGGGTGGACTTGCCGGACCCGTTGGTGCCGACGATGCCGATCGCCTCGCCGTGGTAGGCCACGAACGACACGCCGCGCACGGCGCGCACCTGCGTGATCGCTCCCACGCTCTGCCGGGTGCGGCCCACGAGCCGGTTGAACAGCGAGTTGTTCCCCGCGTCGCTGACCGGCTTGCCGCCGAAGACCCGGTAGGTCACGTGGACGTCGTCGACGATGATCGACGGCGGGCCGAGCTCGGTCCGCACGGCGCGGTCGGGCAGGTCCTCGGGGTCGATCTCGAAGTCGATCTCGGCTTCCGGGCGTACCGAGGACGCCACAGGGTTGTCAGACACGCCCGTACCTTTCCTCGGCGGCCCAGAAGTAGACGAAACCGAACCCCAGGATCAGCAGCGCCCAGCCGCCGGCCCAGGCCCACAGCCAGGGGTCGTAGGGAATCTTGGCGTCGTCCATCATGATCATCCGGAACAGCTCCAGGAAGACCGCCACCGGCTGGTACTCCAGGATCGCCCGCAGCACCACCTGCACCTGGTCCTGCCCGTCGACGAACCTCGTGATCGGGAACAGCACGCCGGAGCCGTACATCAGCAGGCGCGTGATGAACGGCAGCACCTGCATCAGGTCGGGCTTGCCGTACGCGTAGCGCGCCATGACCAGGCTGATGCCGGTGTTCAGCACGGTGAGCAGCGCGATCGCGGGGACGATCTCCAGCCAGTGCCACGTGGGAACGATCACCTTGAGGTCGCCGGGCAGGTACCCGGAGACGAGGGTGAACAGGCACATCACACCGACCGTCGGGACGAACAGCGTCAGGCTCGTGATGACGGAGGCCAGCGGAAGCACCGCGCGCGGGAAGCGCAGGGACCTGACGAGCTGCATGTTCCCGTCGATCGCCCGGGCGCCGCTGGTGATGGCGTTGTCGATCAGGCGGAAGACGAACACCCCGATCACGATGAACGCGACCAGGTTCTCCACACCGCGGTCGGCCTTGAGCAGGAACCCGAAGATCACCGTGTAGATGATCGCGTTCAGCGTCGGGTTCAGCGTCGCCCACATCTGCCCCAGGAAGGAGCCCTGGTGCTTCGCGTAGGCCTTGGACGTGGAGAAGACGCGGATGAAGTCGCGGCGCGACCACAGCTGCTTCAGGTAGGCGCCGATGCTCGGGCGGACGCCGGCCTCCGCGAGGCCGTGCTGCTCGGCGAGCGCCCTCGCCTCCGCCGAGGTCAACGCCTTCGGCGCCGACTTTCGGCCGTTCTCGGTGACGGTCACGGACTCCTCGTTCTCTCGTCGGCCGGTCGTTTCCGGACGCACCAGGGGTCTTGATCGGTGCCCCAGTCTAATCGGGCACCACGCTGGAATCGGTCAGCGGGCGGCTGCCGCCGCGCGCTCGGCGAGCCGCTCCTCGGCCGCCTGCCAGTGCTCCTGGCAGGTCGAGTACTCCGCGCTCCAGGGCTTGCGGTGACCGGCCCAGTGGATGAGCTTCGGGTCGACGACGTCCTCCTGGGCGGGGAACGCGTTCCACTCCGGCCCCAGCACCACGCGGCTGTTGCCCGCGTAGAGGTTCAGGAGCTGCTGGTCGTTGAGCCCGTACATGCCGGCCCAGGGCAGGAAGTTCTCGGCGAACCCGTCGGCGCGCATCCGGTCGAGGTTGAGCACCATGATCCCGGCGTTGAACGCGACGTAGTCGTAGGTCTGGTGCGCGGACATCCGGCGCAGGAACTCGTTGGCGACCTCGGCCCCGCCCGGCATCTTCTTCGTGGTGACCCACGTGTTGCGGAAGCCGGACAGGAAGTAGCGCCCCGCGGCGTCGCGCGCCGCGAGCGGCGCGTCGCCGAGCTCGGTGTCGTACAGCTCGGCGATGTCGGTCAGCAGCACGGCGTCGATGTCGTGGTAGATCACCTTGCCCACGTCCGGCAGCAGGTACGGCAGCAGCAGCCGGTCCATCGTGGCGACGGTGATGTGCGACAGCATCCCGGAGATGTCGCCGTACCCGATGCCGTCGCACGGCAGCCAGTGGATCTCCAGCTCGGGGAACAGCGCGTTGAACGCGTCGATGTCGGCCTGCGAGTGGTCGCGGCACTGCACGTACAGCACCACGGGGCGCGAGGTCGAGTGGTCCGCGAGCGCCGTCGCGACCACCTTGGCCTGCTCCTTGAGGTTGCCGTCCATGGCGATGGACACGTGCACGGCGTCGCCGTCCCGCGTCAGGGCGGAGGGCTTCACCTGCTCGCGGGCGAGCACGCGGGCGACGACGTCGTCCAGGTCGAAGGGCAGCGGGTCGTTGGACGACGGCGCCGCGAGCCGCGCACGCGCCGCCTCCACCTCCGGGGCGCACGCCTCGGCCCAGGCCGCGTAGACCTCCTCGGGCTTCTTCCCGGCGAGGATCTCGGTGAACGCCACGTCGAGCAGGCGGGTGATGCGGCTCTGCATGGCCCGCCGGTCGGCCTCGGTCGCGTCGAGGAGGCCGTTGAAGCGGATGTCGCCGGCGCGCTTGGGCCGGAACTCGACGTCGGCGCCGATGGCCCAGGTGGGCAGGAAGCAGTGCAGGCGCGAGGTGACGATCCGGGAGTAGTCGGTCTGGTAGCCGGACAGCAGCCGGACCGCCTCGTCGATGTTCTCCGCGAGCGAGCGGTCGCGGACGGCGTCGTACTCCTGCGCGATCGTGGCCGCGCCGCGCGGCGCGGGCGTGTCCACGTAGACGGCGGGCTTGCCGGTGGCACGACGCGGCTCGAAGAGCTGGTTGACCGTGGTGGTCAGGCAGCCGGAGAAGAACGCGGGGACGCCCGCGGCGAGCAGCAGGTAGACGGTGTTCCAGTCGCGGCAGCCGACGGGCCCGTGCGCCTTGAGGTACTCGACCGCCTCCGGGGTCAGCAGCTCCAGCCGGTTGACGTGGAAGGAGACGAGGATCGGGTGCAGGTTCGGGTGGAACGGGAAGTCCGGGAGCAGCCCGAAGGCCGAGTTCATGTACCAGCCGAAGCCGAGCGTCCAGGTGTCCTGCGGGATCGGGTCCGACGACGACGCGTCGCGGTTCAGCTCCACGAGGTGGATCTCGCGCTCCGGCCCGCCCGCCAGGCGGTGCTCGGCGGGGACGCGCGCGGCCAGCTTCTCGAAGCTCGCAGCGAGGTCCGGCTGCCCGGTGAACGTCAGGCCGCCGCGCCGCACCAGGTGCGACGACGCCGCGATGGTCTGCACGTAGTCGCCGATGTTCTGGGTGGTCATCCTGCGGTCCGGCGTGCGGTAACCCATCACCGCGAAGGGGATCGCGCCGTCCGCGACCGGGGCCGGGTCGGCGGGCTCGGCCTCGCGGCGCACCCACTCGGCCAGCCAGTCCAGGCGCGCGGCCAGGCCGGAGGAGGCGGGGGCCGCAGGCCTCGCGGCGGCGTCGGGCCCTGCCGGGACCTCGGCGGCCAGCCGCTCGTACAGGCGCGCGGCGATCTTGCCGCGGTGGGTGACCAGCGCGGCCTCCAGCACGCCGAGCGCGCCGTCTGCATCGAAGTCCGCCTCGCCCTGGGCCAGGACGACGTCGGCCAGCGCGTCCAGCGCGGACGGGTCCTTGCGGGCCGCGACCCGCGCGTACTCCCGCGCCGCCCACCGGGCGGCCGTCTCCAGCGGGACCTCGTTGAACCGGGTCCACGCCAGGTTGTCGAAGCTGTAGTACTCGGCCGCGACGGCCTCGCCGAGCGCGCCGGCCACGCGCGTGGCGTCGTCGCGCATCAGGGACTGGTTGAGGCTGCGCATCGACACGTCGTCGCGCGCGGCGATGAGGCCGCGCACCCCGGCCACGACGGCGCCCTCCAGGGGCAGGCCGCGCTCGAGGGCGCGCGCCAGGTCCGCCTTGGCGACGGTGGCCCGGGCCCGGCGGCGGTTGTCCAGCTCCTGCTCGGCGGTCAGCGTCAGCGGCGGGATCGCGCCGACCGAGCGGCGGGCGTGCAGGTTGGTCTCCCCGCCGAGGATCGCGACGATCCTGTCGTAGGCGAGCACGTAACGGCGCAGGGCCTTGGCCTTCTCGGCCGGAGCGGTCCCGGCGAGACGGGACAGCGCGGGACGCGCGACGGACGCGGCGGTCCGGCGCAGGCGTTGCGAGAGGCTCATCGTCGTCTTTCCGTGAGGGGGAGATGCGGATGAAATGCTACCGGCGCTCAGGGCGTCATCACGTGGCGGCGGGCCCGGACCAGGACGCGGGCGGCCAGGAGGGCCGCGCGGCGCGTCAGACGGTCCGCGGCCTCCACGAGACGATCACCGCGCGTCGGGAACTCCGCGCGCCGCAGGGCCTCCCGGGCCGCCGGGAGATCGCCCGCGCCCGCGAGCGTGAACACCTGACGGCGGGCCCGGGGCAAGGATGCGAAGGTTTCCGGGCTGAGGCCGCGCAGGATCCCGGCGAGCGGCTCGGCGAGGCGCTCGCGGAGCTCGGCCGCGCGCTCCGGCGCGGCCCAGTCCGGGTCGGCGAGGACCGTCGAGACGACGCCCCACAGGTAGGAGCGCAGCAGCATGCCCGAGTACACGGTGCGCACGCGCGGGCCCGCGCCCGTCAGGACCGGGGCGCACAGGCGCTCCTGGGCCAGGTAGACCAGCTTGGCCTCGCTCGTGGCGCCGAAGGTGGACATCGAGCCGTTGCCGAACCGCTGCCGGTAGCGGTAGACGACGTCGGGCACCAGGTCGGTGCGGGCCGCGACGGTGGCGCGGGCCATGGCCACGATGTCGTTCGACCGGCTGGAGTCCTCGAAGCGGAGGTCGTGCGCCTGCCAGAAGGAGCGCCGGAACACGCGGTTCCAGCAGGCGCGGTTCCGGATCAGCCCGGGCTCGTCAGCGACGGTCACGCCGGTGCGCGCCCGGGTGACGTGCCGGGTCTGCCGCTCGGCGCCGGCGTCCGGGTCCGGGCCGGCGGTCCCGGCCGCCGCGGGCCCGGCGTCGTCGTCGGGCACCTGATCGCCGTCCCGGAACCGCACGAAGTTGCCGACCGACATGTCCGAGCCGGACTCCCGCAGCGTGCGCAGCAGCACCGCGTACGCGCCGGGCGGGACGACGTCGTCTCCGTCGGCGAAGGCGAGGTACTCGCCGCGCGCGAGCGCGGCGCCCTGGTTGCGGGCCGGTCCGCCGCCCGGGCGGTCCGCCGGGACGAGCCGGACGCGCGGGTCCCCCACCGCCGCGACGACGGCGGGCGTGCCGTCGGCGGAGCCGTCGTCGACGACGACGACCTCCAGGTCGACGCCCTGGGAGAGGATGCTGCGCAGGCACTCCTCGATCCAGTCCGCGACGTCGTGCACGGGGACGACGACGGTGAGCTCGGGGGTTCCTCCGGTGGACAACGGCCCGCCGTTCGACACCGGGGCGTTCACCGGCCCGCCCCGGCCAGACCGCGCAGCAGGGCCTCCGCGGCGCCCAGCGCCGACAGGCCCGCGGTCGTCACGCGGGCGCCCAGCCTGCCCGCGGGGGTCGCCGGACGGCGGGGCCGCAGGGCCGACGCCGCGACGCTCCAGCGGCGGTGCAGCAGCGGGACGTAGCCGCGCAGGCGGTCCGCCGGGAGCCCGCGCCACACCGACGCCGGGGCCGCCCGGACGATCCGGGCCGCGCCCTCCCGGGCCGCGCCGAGTCCCGCGTCCGCGAGCGCCTCGGGCCCCAGCAGCGCGGGCAGGTGGGGCCACAGTCCCGTGCGCAGCACCTCGCCGGCCCAGCGGTCCAGCAGGCCGGGGTCCGCACGCAGCTCGGCGAGGCAGGCGAGCTCCGCGGCGACGTAGTTCGCGGCGCGGGCCTCCCGGGCACGGCGGGGCTCGCCCACGCGCGCGCGGCGGATCTGGACGGCGCAGGCGCCGTCGTCCGTGGTCACGCGGCGCAGCGCGCGGTCGGTGCGGAGCGCGGCGAGCGCGCCGTCGTCGTCCGACGACGCGCCGCCGTCGCAGGTCAGGCCCGCCGCGTGCCACGCGGACCGGTCGATCAGCCGGTTCCACAGGGCCCGGCCCGTGCCGGGCGCCGGGGCGGGGTGCGTGGTGAGGCGGCGCGGCTCGAACCGCACGTGCCCGCCGACCACCAGCTCCGCCGCCGTCTCGCGGGCGCGCGCGACGACGCTCGCGCAGGCGTGCTCGGGGAGGGTGCCGTCGGCGTCGGCGAACATCAGGTAGGTGCCGCGGGCCCGCGCGACGCCGAGGTCGAGGGCGGCGCCGCGGCTCGCTCCGGCGGCCTCGAGCACGGTGACCCGCGGGTCGGACGCGGCGGCGGCGAGGATCCGGGGGGTGTCGTCGGACGAGCCGCGGTCGACGGCGATCAGCTCGATCCCGGCCAGGGACTGGTTCAGCACGGACCAGACGGTCTCGGCCACGCGGTCGTCGTCGTCCATCGTGGCGAGGACCACCGAGACCAACGGCACGTCCGGCGCCCTGACCTGCCCGGGACGGGTGGCCTGACCGGCCTGGGGTTCGTGCACCGTTCGCCCTCCGTAGACTGTGGCGGTCACATTGAAACACACACGTCACGAGGTCCCCGATGCCCGATCGCCGGCGCCCCGAACACGGCGCGCGACGCATCCAGACGTTCCCCTACTGGACGTCCAACCCGTTCGTGCAGATGCTGTACGCCGAGGCCACCGCGCGCGGCGTCGTCGTGACCGGCAACGCGAGCACCCGCCTGACCGTCGCGGCGCTGCGCGACCCGGACGCCACCGGGCTGGTGCACCTGCAGTGGCCGAGCCCGGTGACGGACGAGGCGTCCGGCGCCGCCGACGCGGAGCGGCGCGTGGACGAGTTCCTCGACGCGGTCCGCGTCGCCAAGGAGAACGGGCGCCCCGTGCTGTGGACGGTGCACAACTCCCTGCCGCACGACACCACGCACGCCGCCGCGGCGCGGCGGCTGCACCAGGGGCTCGCCGACGCCGCCGACGTCGTCCACGTGCTGCGGGCCGCGACCGTGGACGCGGTGCGCGACGACTACCGGATCGACCCGGGGCGGACCGTGGTGATCCCGCACTCCAGCTATCACGGCGTGTACGGGCCGCGGCTGGCCGCGGCCGAGGCGCGCGCGGCGCTGGGCGTCCCGGAAGGGCCCGTGACCGTGCTGTTCTTCGGGCACCTGCGGCCGTACAAGGGGCTCGGCGCCCTGTTCGACGCGATGCGCGCGGCGACCGCACGGGGCACCGAGGTGCGGCTGCTGCTCGCGGGCAAGCCGTCGGGCGACGTCGCGGAGCAGGTCGGCGCGCTGGCGCGCGACGGCGTGGCGGTCACCCCCGCGCTGCGGTTCATCGCCGACGACGAGGTCGCGACCTGGTTCTCCGCGGCCGATGTCGCCGTGCTGCCCTACGAGAAGATCCTCAACTCCGGGACGATGCACCTGGCCGCCACCTACGGGGTTCCCGTGATCCTGCCCGGGGAGCCGCATCTGACGGCGGATTTCGGTGACGAGAAATGGGTGAAGTTCTTCGATACCGGCCGGACCTCCACCAGATCCGCCGATTCCATCGCGGAACTCCTGGACAGCACGTGGTTCCTCGATCCCGGCGCCCGTGAGGCCGCCGTGCGGCACGCGCGAATCTTCACCCCCTCGGCGATGTCACGCGCCTTCGCCGAACTCGCCGACCGTATGCTTGCCCGGTAGTCAGAGTCGGGCGAGAGACTTTCGCCGACACCGCGACACCGGAACGGCAGGACGTGACGAGACAGAAAGAATCCCTGATGCCGGCCGAGGCCACGGAGGAGGAGGCCGGAACACGCGAACAGGATGACCGGACGGCCACCCGGCGCCCTCAGCTCCTCGTCTTCCCTCGATGGAGCGACAACCCGTACCTCTCGATGCTCTACCTCGCGGCCGAGGCCGACGGGTGGCGGATCCGCGGCACCACCAAGCTCCAGGGTTTCGAGCAGTGGGCGGCCGACCGCCTGAAGCCCGGCGACGTGGCCCACGTGCACTGGACCAACCCCGTGCTGGCCGGATGCGAGTCCGAGGAGGAGGCCCGCGTCCACCTCGAACGGTTCCGCACCGCCCTGCGCACCCTGCGGGAGCGCGGCGCCCACCTGCTGTGGACCGTGCACAACGAGCTGGCACACGACGCGCGGTTCCCCGACATCGAGAGGGAACTCGCCCAGGCGCTCGCCGAGCACGCGTCGGCGATCATCCAGCTGCACGAGCGCACCGCGGAGGCGGTCGCGGGCTCCTACGAGCTGCCCGCCGACAAGCTCGTGACGGTGGCGCACTCCAGCTACTCCGGCATCTACCCCGACCCGTGGTCGCGCGAGCGCGCCCGCCAGGACCTGGGCGTGCCGCAGGACGCGTTCACCGTCGGGTTCATCGGCAGGATCCGCCCGTACAAGGGCGTCGACGTCCTGTGCGCCGCCGTCGAGCGGGCCGCCGAGCGCATCCCGGGCATCACCCTGCTGCTCGCCGGGTACGCGAGCCCGGCCGACCAGGCCGCCGTCGAAGAGGTGCTGCCGAAGTCGGCGCGGGTCGTCAAGCGGCTGTCGTTCGTGCCCGACGAGGAGCTCGGCCTCTGGCTGCGGGCCTCGGACATCATGGCCCTGCCGTACCAGCGCATCCTGAACTCGGGCAGCGCCATGCTGGCCTGCTCGTTCGACACGCCGGTGATCATCCCCGGCCCCTCGACCCTGGCCGACGTCTACGCCGGCGAGGACTGGGTCCGTACCTACGGGGCCACCGGCGACCAGGCGGCGAACCTCGCGGACGCGCTCGTGGCCGCGCACTCCGGCCTCGACGGCGCGGCGCGCTCCGCCACCCGCTACGCCCGCACGCACACGCCGTGGACGATGTCCCGGGACTTCCTCGCCGTGCTGGAGCGGCTGGGCCGGCGGGTACCGGCAACGACCGCGGCGGCCGCCGCCAGGACCGAGGAGCTCCAGTGAGCAGCGCGACGACCGTGACGACCGATGCGACCGCGAACCCCGGGGTCACGCCCGGCGTCACCCCCGAGATCTCGGTGATCGTCCCGGTGCACGACGTCGCGCCGTGGGTCACCGACTGCCTCTCGTCGATCCTCACGGACCAGGACGTGAACCACGAGGTGATCGTCATCGACGACGCCTCCACGGACGACACCTGGGAGATCGTCTCGGAGTTCGCCCGGCGGGACGCGCGCGTGCGCGCCGTCCGCAACACGGGCAAGGGCGGCGCCCAGGCCCGCAACTACGGCGTCGAGCTGGCGCGCGGCGAGTACATCGCGTTCGCCGACGGCGACGACATCGTCCCGCGCGCCGCCTACGGCCGCATGCTGGCCGCCGCGCGCGAGGACCGCGCGGACATGGTGGTGGGCGGCTTCCTGAAGTTCTACACGACCCGCACCTGGCACCCGACCGCCTCCTGGGGCGCGTGGTCCAGGCGCCGCAGCGGGACGACGCTGGCCAAGAGCCCGTCGCTCATCCGCAACCGCGCCTGCTGGAACCGGCTGTTCCGGCGCGACTTCTGGCTCGGGCAGCAGATCGAGTACCCGACCGTCCCACGCTCGAACGACGTCGTCCCCATGACGAAGGCGCTGGTCGGCGCGAAGAGCATCACCGTGCTGCCCGATGTCGTGTACCTCTACCGGAACCGCCCCGGCGGCACCTCGATGAGCTCGCGCGCGTCCGGGCTGGCGGGCTTCGAGTCCTACCTGCGCCAGGAGCTCGCCTCGAGCGAGCTCGCCAGGGCCGTCGGCAGCGACGGCCTGAACCGCGAGTACGACGAGCTGGTCCTCCTGCGCGACGGCTGGGTGCATCTGCGGGGCTTCCTGGAGAACGTGGCGTCCGGCGGCAAGCTGGACGACGAGGAGCTCACCGCACCGCTCGCCACGCTCACCTCGCTCATCGACCAGCTCCTGGGGAACCTCACCGAGCGGGCGGAGAAGCGGGTCAGCTCGCGCTCCAAGTGGGTGTGGGCGCTGGCCCGCGCCGGGCTCTGGGAGGAGGCGATGCTGCTGGTGACCGACCCGGTCGCCGTGCTCGTCACCGACGAGCCGCTGACGTTCCCCGCCCTCGCCGGCGGCACGAGCGCCCCGGTGGACGAGAAGGACCACCGCCGCGCGCTGAGCTCGCTGCTGGTGGAACTCACCGAGGCGAGCGAGCCGCCGTCGGACGACACGGTCGAGCGGCTCGTGAAGCACGCCGAGCTGTTCCGCCGCCTGTACCCCACCACCGTGCTGCACTGGCACTCGGCGGCGGTCCAGGAACTCGTCCTCGCCGTCCAGACCGGCAGCGCGGACACGGTGCGCCGGGTGCTGGCCGACAAGCCCGTGACGATCACCGACCCGCAGCTCACCGTGCGGGACAAGGTCGTGACGTTCAGCGCCACGGTCAGCCCGGCCGGTCGGATCACCGAGGCCACGGTGCAGACGGCGCAGGGCAGCTCGCGGGCGCCGTTCGAGTGGACCGGGCTCGACCCGCACACCGGGCAGGTCGAGGCGACCGCCGAGGTCGGGCACCTGCCCGTGGGGCGGGCGTTCGTCCGGCTGCGGGTGCGGCACGAGCTGGGGATGCTCGACGTCGTCGTCGACCCGACGATCGCCGACGACGACGCGACGCGACGGGTGTTCCGCGGCGAGACCAACCGCCAGGTGCACATCAACCCCGGGTTGATGAAGCGGGCGCTCGAGCTGCCGCGCAAGGCGGGGCGGGTGGCCCGGAACACCGTGCGGAGGCTCGTGCGGTCCTGAGCACGAGATGAGACCGATCGCGCACCGCCCTGGTACCGGGGCGGTGCGCGACTCCGTTTACGGGCGGCGGCTCGTGGGGCGGCCGGCCCCGCGGATGGTCAGCGCGGGGCGACCACCTGGCGGGCGCGTTGCGCCGCGCGCCGCGCGAGCGTGGCGACGAGGGTCCGGGCCGGGACCGCGCCGAGAACCTCCTCCGGGGTCTGGGCCGAGGTCGCGGCCGGTACCGGGGCCGACGTCGGGACCGGGACCGGGGCCGGGGGTTCGACCGGCCGCGTCTCCTGGGCCGCCTCCTTCGCCGCCTGCTTCCGCGCCGACTTCTTCTCCGCGCGGCGCCTGGTGTGCCGCCAGTTCCAGCCGGTCGCCACGGCGAACATCCCGCTGAGCGCCTCCAGCGCGACGTCGGACGGGATCATGGCGGGAAGCTCGGTCGGATCCGCCTCGCTCGACGGCCCGACCCGGGTCAGCTCACCGAGGTCGCCGATCACGCGGATGCCCGATTCCCGCACGGAGTCCGCGAGCTGACCCCCGACCTCGGCGGCCGCCTCGACCGCCCACCGGGGAGCGAGGATCTTCTCCTCGCCCGGCCCCGGCGTCCGCGCGCCGAGCAGCCTCATCGCGGCCCCGCGGAACACCAGGTCGATCGCCTTGTGCCGGTGGACCCCCCACTCGGTCTGGACCCGCCGGTTCAGCGCCATCACGAGCGCGGCCTCCGCCGTCGACAGGCCGCGGTTCGCGCCGTCCTCGGGCACCGGCGAGTTCACGAGCATCCGGTCCGGCAGGCCCAGCAGCTGCTCCAGGGTCGCCAGCAGCCGGTCGGGGTCCTCCTTCTCGAGCACGACCACCGTCAGGTTCTCCGGGCCGCCGAGCGCCTCGACCCAGCGTTCGACCAGGCCCAGGCCGTCACGACGGTGGAAGGGCGGGCCGACCGCCGCGCCGGTCGGGTCGGAGAACGCCCGGCGGAGGTACTCGTCCAGCCCCTGGAGGTTCCCCGTCTTGAGGTTCTGCTGCCAGGCCGACGGCGCGTAGGACCCGAGGTTGCGCAGCACGAGGAGGCCGTGGGCGGGCTGGCCCAGGCTGTCGACGACGTTGCGCGCCGCGTCGATGTCGGCCCAGGAGATGCGCTCGTTGCTGAACAGGATGCGCTTGTCGTCCGCGTCCTCGATCTGCCGGCGCACCGAGTCCCACCATTCGGGGCGGGGCCCGGGGTCCGCGGTGAAGGGCACCGGCTCACCGATCAGCCAGCCCGCCGCCCGGATGTGGTTGACCTCGTTGCCCGGGTAGAGCACGCCCGCCTTGCGCAGCTGGGGCCGGAGCGCCGAGGCCGCCTCCTGGATGGTCGACGAACCCGACTTCGGGAGGCCGATGTGGATCAGCCGTGTGCGCTCCGGGAGCAGCAGATCCCGCTCGTGGCCCTGGCCCTGAACCGTCGTCACCCTTGTGCCCTCTCCATCGTGATGTGGTACCGCTACCGGCGGCCACCCGCTGATCCTAGGGTGCGCCGCGGGACACCGTCGAAACCAGGTGATGCGCGGGCGCCCGCCCCGCTCCCGGTGATCATGCCGCAGGCCCTGGCGGTAAACTCGGCGGACGTGCCATACTCCGTCTCCGCCTCCGCCGATTCGATGAGCCGGGCCGCCTCCCGGCACCGCGAACCGGCCGGCTCACCAGCGCCGGCGAAGAGGAAGCGGCAGGAGATCGAGGGCCTGCGCACCCTGGCCGCGCTGCTCGTGGCCGTCTACCACATCTGGTTCAACAAGGTGTCGGGCGGCGTCGACGTCTTCTTCGTCGTCACCGGCTTCCTCATCACCCTCACGCTCGTGGGGCACGTACGGCGCGAGGGACGGATCCGCCCGTTCCTGTACCTGGGGCGGATCGCGCGCCGCGTCTGGCCGATGGCCGCCGTCGTCCTGCTCCTCGTGCTCGGGATGACGGTCACGATCACCCCCGAGGCGCTGCGGGCACGGAACTTCGAGGAGGTCCTCGCCTCGGCCCTCTACCTCGAGAACTGGTTCCTGGCGAACAACGCGGTCGACTACCTCAACAAGGAGGACCCGCACACCCCCGTCCAGCACTTCTGGGCCATGTCCCTGCAGGGGCAGTTCTACGTGCTGTGGCTCGTCGTGGCGCTGATCGCGCTGCTCCTGGTCGTGGCCCGGCGGACGGAGGGCGCGTTCAGGATCGCGTTCGGCATCCTGATCGCCCTGGTGGGGGCGGCCAGCTTCTGGTGGAACCTCGTGCAGACCGCCGACGACCAGCCGTTCGCCTACTTCTCGTCGCTCACCCGGTTCTGGGAGTTCTCGGTCGGCGGGCTGCTCGCCCTGGCGGGCAGCAGGCTCACCCTGCGCGGCCCGGCGGCCGGCCTGATGTCGTGGGTCAGCGTGCTCGGGCTCGTCGCATGCGGCATGGTGCTGCCGGTCCAGGGCGTGTTCCCCGGCACCGCGGCGCTCTGGCCCGTGGGCTGCGCCGTGCTGCTCCTGCTCTCGACGCGCGAGAACGAGGTGCCCTGGGCCGCGACCCGCCTGCTGTCCAACCGGGTCATGGCCTGGCTCGGCGGCGTCGCCTTCGGCATCTACCTGTGGCACTTCCCGATCCTCGTCGGGTACCGCTACCTGTACGGCGAGGAGGCCGTGCCGTCGGTCCCCGTCGGGATCGGCATGATCGCCGCCGCGATCGGCCTGGCCGTCGCGGGCCACTACCTGTTCGAGCGACCCGTGGCCAAGGGCTGGGACGTCACCTGGGCGAAGCCCGTCATCGCGGTGCTGCTCATCGGGTCGCTCGCCACGATCGCCGTCCTGGCGCAGCGCGGCGTGGCCGCCGCCGCGGCCGCCGCGGAGCACCTCGAGGAGGAGGCCGCGGCCGCCGAGGCCACCCTCGGGGACTGCTACGGCTACGCGGCGCTGGTGACGGGCGACGCCTGCGACGCCGTGCTGGGGTCGACGGCGATCGTGCCGGACCGCAACGCGCTGAAGGCCGACGTCGGGAACGCCTACGAGTGCTACACGGGGGCCGGGGCCAAGGACGTCGACGCCTGCACCCTCGGCGAGGGCCCCCTGCGCATCGCGCTGATCGGCAACTCCCACGCCGCCCTGTTCAACCCGGTCCTCGAGGACGCGGCCGCGCGGTACGGCTGGCAGCTGACCACCCTGTCGGGCAACGGCTGTGTCTGGTCACCGCTCCGCGCCGACGACCCGGAGCTGTCCGTGCGCTGCCAGCAGCGCATCCAGCAGCAGGAGGACCTGCTCTTCGGCGGGGAACCGTACGACGCGGTGATCTTCGCCGGGGGCCGCGGGCGGCTCGGCGGGCTCGACAACCCGGAGCGCACGGTCCGCAACTGGACGGCGCTGCGGGATCGCGGCACCAAGCTCGTGGTCATCGAGGACAACCCCCGCATCGGCGACGAGGCCGAGCAGTGCATCATCGAGTCGACGGAACAGGAACTGCGCGACGGGCTGTGCGACGTCCCCCGCGAGGCGGCCACCGGCGATCCCGACGGGTTCGTGGTCATCGCGGGCATGGCAGGCGTGCCGGTGGTGCGGACCCTGGACTTCTACTGCGACGAGACCACCTGCCCGGCGGCGGTCGGCAGCGTGATCCCCTACCGCGACGCGCACCACCTGTCGATGACCTACATCCGCACGTTCGAGGACACGCTGCTGCAGCGGCTGACGAAGCACGTCCCGGTCTCGCGGCCCGTGGTGGGCCCGACGCGGAAGGCCGGCCCCCCGCATCCGTCGCCGGGGCCGGAGCAGCCCCGGCCGGAGCGGACCGGGATCGAACAGAGCGGGCCCGAACGGACCGGGCCGGCGCAGACCGGCCCGTCCGCGCAGGCGCAGCCCGCGCCGGCGCCTTGACCCGGGCCGGCCGCGCCGGCCGTCAGCGACGCAGGCCCGCGCGCAGCAGCGCGCGGTAGCGTCCGCCGCGGCTCTTCGTCGCACGGAGCTCGCGCAGCTCGGCGGTGAGGCGGGCGATCTCCTCCTTCGCCCCGGCCAGCTGCTCGGTGAGCTCCTCGGCGGTCGGGCCCCTGCGGATCATCTTCTTGTGGGAGGCGTCCCAGCCCGTCGCCCCGGCGTACATGCCGAGCAGCGACTCCAGGGCGACGTCGAACGGGATCTGCTCGGGCGGCACGGAGACGTCCTCCTCCGTGTACTTCGCGGTGCGCTCGAGCTCGGCCAGGTCACCGACCACCCGCACGCCCGCCTCCCGCACGGACTCCGCCAGCAGGAACCCCGCTTCGGCGCAGGCGTCGGCGGCCCAGTGCGGGATCATCAGGCGCCCCTCGGCCGCCGTCGGCTCCCGGTTCGCCAGCAGCCGGTTGACCGCGCCCTTGAACACCAGCGCGCGGTGCTCGTCCTCCGGCGCCTTCCACTTGGCCAGGATCATGCGGTTCAGCTTGAGGACGAGCGCGGCCTCGGCGGGCGTCATCCCCCGGTTGGCCTCGACGCCGCGCGGCTCGGCCTCGTGCAGGATGCCCGCCGGCAGGGCGAGCAGGTTCTCGAAGGTGTCGAGCAGCCGGGTGGGGTGCTCCTTCTCGAGCACGATGACGCTCAGGTTCTCGGGGCCGACGACGCCGGCCCACCGTTCGATCAGGCCCATCCCGTCACGCCGGTGGAACGCGCCCGACGACGCCACGGCCGCCGGGTCCGCCAGCGCCCGGCGCAGGTACTCGTCGAGCGTCCTGGTCTTCCCGCGCTTGAGGCTCTCCTGCCAGTACGACGGGACGAAGCCGCCGAGGTTCCGCATCACGAGGACCACGTGCACGGGCCGGTCGCCCTGGGCCCCCACCGCGTCGACCGTGGCGGCTGCGCCGGCGGCGTCGGTGGTGCAGGTCATCTCGAACGACAGCAGCGCCCGGTGCCCGGGGAACCGGCCGAGCTCGCGGTCCAGGGCCCGCCACCAGGGGGCCCGCGGTACCGGATCCTTGAGGTAGTCGACCTTCAGCCCCGCGAGCCACGAGAGGCCCCGGTGATGGTTCTCGGCCTTGCCCGGGTAGACCACGCCCTCCTCGCGAAGCCTCAGCCTCTGGGTCATGGCGGCGTGCTGCAGGGCGGTCGAACCTGTCTTCGGCAGACCGATGTGCAGCAGCCGCGTCGTTTCCGGGAGGGGCTCGGTCGTCATGCGCACGCAGTGTATTCCAACATTCACCCGCCCCGGACGGCGGGGCTCACCAGCCCGTCGCGTCACGCACGAAGCGCTCCGCGACGGGCGCGAGCGTGGCCGCGTAGGTGGCGGTCAGATGCGAGGCGTCCCGGTACACGAGCACGTTCCCCTGGACCGCCGAGCAGGTCTCCTTCGGGCAGATCAGCGGGACGAAGCTGCGGAACGTCACCCCGGACGGCAGATCCGGGTAGTGACTCGCGATCGTCGACGAGCCGCGCAGCCCCGGCGCCGGCCGGTCGCACAGGCCGGGCCCGCGGAGCTGCGCGCACTCGAGCATGTTCGAGGGCAGCCGCGGGATGTCCTCCAGCGCCAGGATCCTCGAGCCGGCCCCGGTCAGGTCGTCCCAGCGTGCGGCGAACCCGTCCGGGTACGTCTCCTGGTCCACCAGCCGTCGCGAGCCGAGGGTGATCACGAGGTCCGGCGGATCGGCCGTCAGGTACCGGTGCGCGGCCTTGTTCCAGTCCGCGCACCCGGCCTCCTCGGGATCGGCGGACGAGCCCGAGGAGGATGCCGGCCCGGACGTGGCCCGGTCCGGCGCGCTCCCGCCAGCGTCCGCGGCGTACTGGCAGCCGTGCCGGGTCAGCGTGACCATCCTCCAGCCGTTCCGCGCCGCGGCGGCGTCGAACGCGTCGTAGTAGTGCTCCGCCCGCGACGACCCCACCAGCGCGATGGTCCTGTCCCCCGCCGGATCGCCGGACTCGCAGACCTCCAGGCCGGGGCCGGCCGGCCGCAGCAGGCACTCGCCGTTCGCCACGGCCGGCAGGTCGTCCTGCGGCAGGATCGCCGGGATCCACGGCAGCTGCGGCATGTCGCGGTGCAGTTCCGGGTCCACGAGCGCGCCGGCCCCGGGGTAGCGCCCCGCGTCGGAGGCGAGGAAGGCCTCCCGCTCGGCCGCGCGCTGGTCCGCGATCGCCACCTGCTGCTGCAGGTACAGGCCGCCCGCCAGCGCCGGGACCACCCACACCAGCGCGTACGCGAAGTGCGTGAACGAGCGCCGCGCCTTCCTCGGCACCCGCAGCCCGGGCACCTTGAGCAGGGCGGTGGTGAGCCCGGCGAGCGCGAGGGAGATCGCGACGACGACGGCGCCGCCGAGCGCGTCCGCGGAGCTCACCCCCCGGTGGTTCAGGTAGAGCACCAGGACGGGCCAGTGCCACAGGTACAACGCGTACGACCAGTCCGCCAGGACCGCGAACGGCCGCGACGCCAGCAGGCCGTCGACCGCCCCCGGCACCCGGGTGTGCCCCGCGACGAGCACGAGCGCGGCGGCCAGCACCGGCCACAGGGCGATGTACCCGGGGAACAAGGTCGAGACGTCCACGAGCGCGCCCAGGGAGACCAGCGCGAGGAGCCCGGACCACCCCAGCACGACCCGGAACCAGCGGGGCAGCCGGAACCGGTCGATCGTGAGGGCCAGCACGCCACCCACGGCGAACTCCCACAACCGCGCCCCGGTGTCGAAGTAGGCCCAGACCTGGTTCGTCGCCGTCAGCTCGACCGAGTAGTAGAGGGACGCCGCGCCGACGAGGAGCATCAGCACCAGGACCGGCCCGCGGACGCGAACCGGGCGCGAGCGCCGCCGGAAGACGGTGGCGACCAGGAGCCCCACCGCGACGACCACCAGCCACACGAGGTAGAACTGCCCCTGGATGGACAGCGACCAGAAGTGCTGCAGCAGGCTGGAGCCCTCGTCGCGCGAGTTGTAGTCCACGGCGCGCAGCGCGAGGTGCCAGTTCTCGTGGTAGGTCAGCGAGGCGAGCGCCTGGTCGATCGTCTCCAGCAGCCGCCCGCGCGGCATCAGGTAGAACGCGGCGGCCACGGTCGCGGCCAGCACGATCGCCACCGGCGGCAGCAGGCGCGCGGCGAGGCGCGCGAGGAACGTGAACGGCCGCACCCGCCCGGTCCGCTCCACCATCCGCACGAGCGAACCCGTGATGAGGAACCCGGTGAGGAACAGGAAGACGTCCACGCCGCCGGACACCCGCCCGAACCACACGTGGTAGGCGACGACGAGCAGCACCGCGACGGCGCGCAGGCCCTGCAGCTCGGGGCGGAATCCGCCGCGATCACCGCGGGCGCCGGCGTCGCCGCGGGGACGCCGGCCGGCTCCGGTATCGGGCACCGGCTGGGGGAAGGGCGACGGATCGAGACCCGCGAGCCCGCTCGGGGCAGGTAAGGACGCACCGGGCGCGGACAGGGGCTCGCTGAGCGTCGGGGGGCTGGTCATCGGCCCTCTCGGTCAAATCGGACGATGGCTGCAACATCGTAGCCGCCGACGCCGGGGCAACCATCGTTTCCCCACAACATTTTCCCAGGTGAGGGAAGAGATTCACCGGCCGGTCAGGCGGCCGCATGACGGTCAGGTGAAACCTTGCCCGGTGCCCAACCTTTTGCCCGCCGTGGACGTCCTCCGTGTCACGATCACAGCGCTCAGCTGCGGGTTCCGAGCCGGCTGACGCATCCCCCAGAAGTTGTGCCGACCCGGAGTGAGGCTGAAGATGGAAATCCTCGCAGGTGTACGCCGCCGTGCCCTGGTAGTGAAGAAGGTCGTCATGGGAAAACCGCTCGAACGCAGTCTTCCTCGGCCGTCGTTCCGCCGGTTTCTCGAGGCGGAGCGGCGTACCAGCGCGCGCTGGCACGAGGTCTTCCCCGAACGCGGGAGGTCCCGGCCGGACCACGCGGACGACCCCCGCCACGCGTTGATCCACAAGCTGCGCGGGAAGGCGCTCGCGCAGGCCACGGGGATCGCCATGCCGGCCGTGTACCGGATCTGGGACGGGCCCGGCAGCATCGACCTGGCCGGCCTGCCCGGGCGCTTCGTGGTCAAGTCCGCCGGAGGGGCGTCGTCACAGGGCGTGCTGCCGCTGGTCCGCGAGGGTGACGCGTTCCGGGTGATCAGCACGGACAAGGTCCTGACCGAGCCCGAGATCGTCGAGTACTTCCGGCACAAGCGCGAGCTGAAGAAGGCCCGCCCGCCCTACTTCGCCGAGGAGTTCCTGGTCGGCGTCCACGGCAACGAGATCCTCGAGGACGTCAAGATCTACGCCTTCTACGGCGAGATCGGGCAGGTGCTGCTGCGCTCGGTCGGGTCGCACGGCGACCCGGGGTCGGTGCGGTACCGCTACCTGGACGAGGAGGGCGCCGACCTCGGCGCGGTCTCGAGGCAGCACGCCGTCGACCCGGCCATCCCCGTCCCCCGGTGCCTGCCCGAGATGGTCAAGCGGGCCCGCGAGCTGTCGGTCGCGGCCGGGATCCCGTTCCTCCGCGTGGACCTGTACGAGACCGACCGCGGCGTCGTCTTCGGCGAGTTCACGCCCCGCCCCGGCGGGGACCAGGAGTACGTCTGGAAGCACGACAGGCACCTCGGGGAGCTGTGGGAGCGGGCGCGGCTGCGCCTCGACGTGCACATCTCCGAGCAGCTCAAGGTGGTTCCCGACGTGGACACCGCGCGGCGGATCATCCTGGGCGCCGGAGCCGCCTGAGCCACCCGAACGGCCCGCGCGGCCGCGCGCCGTGGCGCCGGTGCGTGCCCGGACCGCGGGTCCGCACCGGCCACGCCGTCGGCCACGGAACGCCGTCGGCCACGGGACGCCGTCGGCCACGGGACGCCGTCCGCCGCGAGACGCCGTCGGCCGCGTCCCGCGATCGACGGCGGAACGCCGCCGACGGCAGGACCGCCGCCTCAGAGCGCCCGCGCGTCCGATTCCAGGAGCACCGGGATCCCGTCCCGCACCGGGTAGGCGAGGGGCCGGTCCGGGTCCGTGGAGTGCAGCTCCGGCTCGCCGTCCGGGCCGACGCCGTCGACCAGCGTCGCGTGCGTGACCGGGCAGCGCAGGATGTCCCGCACCCAGCCCGCGAGCTCGAGGTCGTTCACCGTGGTTCCTTCCGCCGTGCTCATGCCTGCTCCGGGTCCTGCGCGCGCACGAGGGCGAGCACGTCGTCGCGCACCTTGTCGAGCATGTCCTGGTCCGCGGCCTCGACGTTGAGCCGCAGCAGCGGCTCCGTGTTCGACGCGCGCAGGTTGAACCACCACTGCGGGGTGTCGTTCCAGTGCGAGACGGTCAGGCCGTCGAGCTCGTCGACCTCGACCTTGCCCGCACCCTCCTGCGTCACGTACGCCTCGTGGACCCGGGCGCGGGCGGCGGGCACGTCCGAGACGCGCGAGTTGATCTCGCCCGAGGACACGTACGGCTCGTACATCTCGCCCAGCGCGCTGAGCGGGTTGTCCTGCCCGCCGAGGGCCGCGAGCACGTGCATCGCGGCGAGCATGCCGGTGTCCGCGAAGAAGAAGTCGCGGAAGTAGTAGTGGGCGCTGTGCTCGCCGCCGAACACCGCCTTGTGCTCGGCCATCTGCGCCTTGATGAACGAGTGGCCCACCCGGGTCCGCACGGTCGTCGCGCCCGCCGCGGTCAGGAAGTCCGGCACCGCGCGCGAGGTGATGAGGTTGTGGATGACCGTGGACTCGCGGCCCTCGGCCGTCTCCTTCTCCACCTCGCGCAGCCCGACGAGCGCCGTGACGGCCGACGGCGACACGGCCGCGCCCCGCTCGTCGATGACGAAGCAGCGGTCGGCGTCGCCGTCGAACGCGAGCCCGATGTCCGCGCCGTGCTCGACGACGGCGGCCTGCAGGTCCAGCAGGTTCTTCGGCTCCAGCGGGTTGGCCTCGTGGTTCGGGAACGACCCGTCCAGCTCGAAGTACAGGGGCACGATCTCCAGCGGCAGCTCCGGCAGGCCCGCGCCCGTGCCCAGGACCGCCGGAACGGTGTACCCGCCCATGCCGTTCCCGGCGTCGACCACGACCTTGAGCGGGCGGATGCCGGACAGGTCGACCAGGCCGCGCAGGAAGGCCGCGTAGTCGGCGAGCATGTCGCGCTCGGTCACGGTGCCGGCCTCGGCGGCGGGCTCGGGCAGCTCGCCGTCGAGGTAGCCCTGGGCGAGCTCGCGCACCTCGGCGAGGCCGGTCTCCTGCCCCACGGGCGCGGCGCCCGCGCGGCACAGCTTGATGCCGTTGTACTCGGCGGGGTTGTGGCTGGCCGTGAACATCGCGCCGGGCAGGTTGAGCACGCCGGACGCGTGGTACAGCCCGTCGGTCGAGCACAGCCCGATGTTCGTGACGTCGGCGCCGGCGTCGGTCAGCCCCTGCGCGAACGCGGCGACGAGCTCCGGCCCGGACTCCCGCATGTCATGCCCGACGACGACGCCGGGCCGGGTTGCCGCGTCGGCGGCCCCGCCGCCGGCGGCACGCAGCACCACGACCCGCGCGAACGCGGCCCCGATGGCCCGGGCCACCTCGGGCGAGAACTGGTCCGGCACCGTCCCGCGGACGTCATACGCCTTGATGATCTGAGTGAGGTCGATTGCCACGCCGAAAGCCTATTGCACGGCCACCCGTCCGCGTCCGCACGCCCGCGGTCGCCTCGGCTATTCGCCGTGCTCGCGGGTGAACTCCAGGAAATACGGCATCTTGCAGAGCGAACCTCCAATAACATCGGGCCCGATATCCCCCATCTCCCCAGAGGACACGCATGTCTCGACGTCCCAGCCTGCACAGAACCAGCAGAATCACCCGCCCGCTGGCCCTGGCAGCAATCATCGGGCTCGTCGCCGTCCCTGCCTCGGGCACGGCGAACGCAACCGAGGAATCCGACTACCTGGACTCGGTCGCCCCGGTCACCTCGGTCTCTGTCAGCACATCCGACGCCGGCACGGTTTCGGTGAGCAGCGACGCCACGGACTTGTCCGGGCCTGGGGAAGGCAGTCCGAGCGGAGTCAGGTCGATCGCCGTCGAACGTGGCACTGTGTCGGACGGCACGACCACCTGGACCTCGGTCGGGACGATCTACGACTCGGAGGGCACCATCACGAAGCCGATGCCCGCCGCTCAGACGAAGCTGTGCTGGCGTGCCCGCGCCACCGACCACGCAGGAAACGTGGGCAGCTGGAAGACGGCGTGCACCAGGCTCGGAAGGATCGAGCGGCTCGCCGGCACCGAACCTCATCTCACGGCCGTCGCCGTGTCCCGGCGGGCCTTCCCCGATGGCGTGCCTTCGCTGTACGTGGCCACCAGTGCGAACGCCCGGGAAGCCACGGCCGCTGCCGCTGCAGCTGGGTACAAGGGCCGCCCGGTCCTGCTGGTCGGCAAGGATTCGGTGTCGACGACCGTCGCGACCGAGATCGAACGGCTCGCGCCGTCAAGGATCTACCTGATCGGCCGGACGAGCGTCGTCTCCTCGTCCGTCGCCAGGAAGCTCGCCGAGCTCGCCCCGGTCACGAGGATCGGCGGCGCGAACATGTACGAGACATCCGCGCTGGTCTCCAAGGCGACGTACGGATCGCTCGCCGACGACCCGGGCGTATCCGTGCAGGTCGCCAACGCCGGGAACGGCGTCCACCTGCTCGCCGTCGCGGCGTCGGAGATCAATTACGGTGAGCCGAACCCGCTCCTCCTGACGAAGCGGGACTACGTGCCCGGCGCCGTTCTCACCGAGGTCCGGCGGCTCGATCCCCCGGGCGGATGCGTCGTCGGCGGGCTGCAGGATGTGTCGGACCACGCCTTCCTCCAGCTGCACGAGATCATCTCGCAGGGGTACAACGGAGTCTGCCGGTGGAGCGGTGGTGACTACAAGGTCGCTGCCTATCTGGCCGCCTACACGAACCGCGGCCCGAAGGAAGAGATCTACGTCGCCAGCGGGAGCAGCATCCCGGACGCCATCGCCGCCACCACCGCCGCCCGCAAGGCTCATGTGCCACTGGTCCTCGTCACGAAGTGGTCCATCCCCGAGGCCTCGAAGAGGCTCCTCGAGGAGGCCGAGGTGGGCACCATCCGGATCGTCGGGGACACCGACGCGATCTCCTGGTCCGTGGCCGAGGACTTGAAGCGGTACCTGGACTGATCCGGGCACGGCGTCCGGCCGCCTCCCCGCGGGAGCGGGCGGCCGGACGCCGGCGGGCACGGCTCAGCGCGCCTGCGGCACGTCGCCTGCCTTGCCCGCCGCGCGGACCGAACCGCGCTGCTCGGCGTAGGCCTCCTGGATCCCGGTCGCCACGTACGGCCCGATCGTCGCCGACCAGGTGCCCGTGAGGTGCCCCGCCGTGTCGCGGTAGACCTGGACGTTGCCGATCACGCCGGGGCAGGACGCCGCGTCGCAGTAGAACTCGTTCAGGTCGACGACGGCGGCGCCGCGGTCGAGACCCGCGGCCGCCTCGGCCGGGCCGTCGGCCTCGGCCAGGGCCGCCGGCCGCGTCGTCGCGCAGCCGTCCGAGACCGAGAAGGTCACGCTGGTCAGGCAGGCCATGTGGGGTTCGTCGGGCGTCGGGTTGTCGGCGAGGGCGACGACGACGGTGCCCGCCGCGACGATCTTGCGCATCATCGTGCGGTAGTCCTCGACGGAGGTCCCCGTACCCCGCCGGGACTGGACGACGACGACGTCGAACTCGCCCGAGGTGAGCCGCTCGTTGAAGACCGCCCGGTGCGGGGCGCAGCTGGCGTGCTCCGAGGGCGCCAGCCGGCACCCGCGGCCGACCAGCATGGTCAGGCGCCAGCCGAGGCTCTTGAGCTGCGGCTTGAGCATCGGCAGCACGGAGGCGGCGTGGCTGTCCCCCGTGACGGCCACCCGCAGGACCGTGTCCTTCTTGTCGCTGCCGTAGCTGCACGGCGTGAACGTCCCGCCCGGCGCCGCGTAGCAGCCGAACGACCCGCCGGTGTCGGCGTGGGCGTCCGCGGGCAGGGGCAGGATCGAGTTGCCGGTGTTGAGCTCGGGGCAGTCGTGCGCCGGGTCCATGGCCGCGGCGCCGAAGCAGTTCGCCGGGTCCTGCACAGCCTGACCGGCGGTCACGACCGGCGCCGCGGTCGCCTGCTCCGGCGCCATCGAGTCCACCGCGACGCGGGCGCCCTGGCCCGCGAGCGCCAGGACCACGACGAACACCGCGAGCCGGTACCAGCCCGCCGGGACGCCTCCCCCGAACCTCGCGGGCGCGGTGGCGACCCGCCGTTCCCGGCGGAACCAGTTCGCGTGCCGGGCGGGTTCCTCGACGAACCGGTAGGACAGCGCGGAGAGCGCCAGGGTCAGGGTGAGCGCGATCGCGAGGTACCAGCCGCCGCGCTCCGGCAGGAGCGTCACGAGCAGGACGGCGATCGGCCAGTGCCAGAGGTACAGGCTGTACGAGATCCGGCCCAGGTACTGGCTCACGCGGTTGCGGAGCACCGGGTCGTACGTCGGGCCGCCCTCGCCCGCGGCGATCACGGCCACCGCCGAGAGCACCGGGAGGAGGCCCCAGGGCGCGGGGAACGCGTTGTCGGCGGAGACCGTGAGGCACGAGACCACGATGCCGGCCAGGCCCGCCCAGGCCAGGAGCGTGCGGCCCCAGATCCCCGGGATCCGCAGCCAGGGCGCGAGGACCGCGACGAGGGCGCCGATCCCCAGCTCCCAGGTCCGGGAGAACGTGGAGAAGTACGCCCAGGTCGGCGCCTCCGCGGTCTCCTTCAGGGCCCAGGCCAGCGAGGCGACGGTGATCACGGCGACGGCGCAGCCCGCGACGGTCCGTGCGTGCTCGCGGCGCCACCCGAGGAACCTCGTGCCGAACAGCAGCAGCCCGAGCAGCAGCCAGGGCCAGACCATGTAGTACTGCTCCTCGACCGCGAGCGACCAGAAGTGCTGCAGCGGGGAGGGCGGGATGTCCTGCTGGAAGTAGTCCGTCCCGACGACGGCGAACCGCCAGTTCCCGACGAACAGCGCGCTCGCGACCGTGTCCAGCACGACGGCGCGGAACGCGTCCCGCCCCAGCAACGCGTACGAGGCCGCGACGGTCGCCAGCAGCACCACGAGCGCCACGGGGACGATGCGCTTCACGCGCCGCACGTAGAAGCCGCGGAAGGAGACCCGGCCGGTGCGCTCGTGCTCCCGGAGCAGGAGCCCGGTGATGAGGTAGCCGGAGATGACGAAGAACACGTCCACGCCGACGAACCCGCCCCGCGGCCAGTGCAGCACGTGATCGGCGATCACCGCGAGCACGGCGACCGCCCGGAGTCCCTGGATGTCGGTCCGGAAACCGGCCGCGGGCCGTGGTGACGGCTCCGGCGGGGCGGTGGTGCTCCGAGGGACGCTGGCGACGGCTGCTCCGGACATGGACTCGCTTTCCTGAATGTTCTTCGCACCGCCGGGTTCGGCGGGTTCACGGGGCACGCGGGACCAGAGACTACCGGGGTTCCGCGGGCGGGCGGCGCATGCCACGGCGGCGCGCACGCTGACCTCGCACGTCACCTTCACCTCGGATTCGCGTCGGGCGATTACGATGACCTCGCCCCAGCTCGTCGTGAAGCCTCGCCCCAGGTCTGGCGCACTTGATGGCTGACAGTTAGGTGTTTCCAGGTCTTAAGGTGTGATTTCGTGACTTCCCTCCTGCAGGATGCCACTTCCGCGACGATCGCGCCGAGGCACGGCCGGTCGGCCGGGACCGCCTCCCGGGCCGGCGGCCAGATCCCGGAGATCCACGGCCTGCGCGGCCTGGCCCTCGTCCTCGTGGTGGTGTTCCACCTGTTCGGCGCCGGCCGGGTGTCGGGCGGCGTCGACGTGTTCCTCGTCGTGTCCGGGTTCGTCGTGACCCGTTCTCTCGCCCGGCGCGCCGCGGAGGGGCGGCTGCGGATCACGGAGAACTGGGCGCGTACCGCCGGCCGGCTCGTCCCGTCGGGCCTGATCGTGCTGATCGCCGTCGCGGCCGCGGCCTGGTGGCTGATGCCGGCGGGCCGGCTCACCGAGGTCGGCCGCGAGATCGCCGCCTCCGCGCTCTACTACGAGAACTGGGAGCTGATCAACTCGCAGCTCCAGTACGGGGCCGCGGGCCCGATGGCCAGCCCGCTGCAGCACTTCTGGTCGCTGGCGGTCCAGGGGCAGTTCCTCCTGGTCTGGCCGCTGGTGGTGGGGGCGCTGGTGGGCATGGCGCGCGGCGCGATCCGGCGCGGCCGGTCCGGCACCTGGCCGCTGGCCGTCTTCCTCGTGCTCACCACGGCGGCGTCGTTCGCGTACGCGATGTGGCTGGTCGGCGTGAGCCAGCCCGTCGCCTACTTCCACTCCCTGTCGCGGTTCTGGGAGATCGGCCTGGGCGCGCTCTTCGCGCTGCTGGTCCCGGCCCTCCCGGTCCCGCACTGGCTGCGGGCGCTGGTCGCGTGGCTCGGGCTCGGCCTCGTGGCGTCGTCGGGATTCCTGTTCGACGGCGCCGCGCTCTTCCCCGGTGTCCAGGCGCTGTGGCCGGTGGGCGGCGCGCTGCTCGTGCTGATCGGCGCGGGCACCCGGGCGGGTTGGGGGCCCCGCGGGTTCCTGGGCCTGCCGCCGCTGCGCTTCCTGGCCGACATCTCCTACGAGCTGTACCTCTGGCACTGGCCGATCCTCGTGTTCCTGCTCGTGTACACGGGACAGGCGACGGTGACCCCGCTGCAGGCCGCGGGCATCCTGGCCGCCTCGGTGCTGCTCGCCTGGCTGACGAACCTCGCGGTCGCGACGCCGTTGCGCAAGGCGGTCGGCAAGGCCCGCTTCCCGTCGCTGGCCTTCGCGGGGCTCGGCGTCGCCGCCGCCCTGGTCGCCGTCCCGGTGACGTGGTACGTGGTCCAGGAGGAGGCCGAGCAGCAGGCGCAGCTGGCCGCCCTGGAGGAGGCCGCGGCCCGCCGCGACGCCCTCGCGGCCGACCAGAGCCAGCTCGCGTGGAAGCCTCGTCCGGGGTACCCGGGTCCGTTCGTCCTGGGCCGGGGCGCCACGCTGCCCACCACCCGCGGGTCGGCCCCGATCCCCGGCGTCGACCTCGCCCTGGCGGACATGCCCCGCTCGCTGGCCGAGCGGTGCACCCAGGAGTCCGGCGACGGCGACGGCTACGAGAAGGTGACCGTCTGCCCGGTGGTGGAGCCCGAGGACCCCGCCCGGACCGTGGTGATCCTCGGCGCGTCGCACGAGTACCAGTGGGAGCCCGCGCTGGAACGCATCGCGAAGGTGCACGACTGGCGCCTGATCACGATCGGCAAGGGCGCCTGCCGGATCGAGGTCCGTGACCCCGCCGACGTGAGCGACTGCGCCGTCTGGTCCCGCGCCGCCGTGCAGAAGGTCATCGGCATGCGGCCCGACGCCGTCGTCGTCAACAGCACGCGCACCTCCCCGCGCGGGATGTACGAGCGGGTCGTCCCCGGCCAGCTCGCGGCGTGGAAGAAGCTGCAGGCCGCCGGGGTGCGCACGATCGGCATCCGCGACAACCCGCGGTACCGCGACGACCCCCTGGAGTGCATCGCGGAGTACGGCTCGTCCGCCAGGGCCTGCAACGAGAAGACGCGCGGCAGCGTCCTGGCGCCCGTCAACCCCGTGGCGAAGCTGAAGGGCGGCGTCCCGGCGGCCTCGATCGACATGTCGGACTGGCTGTGCACGGCGGACGTCTGCCCGCTCGTCGTCGGCAACATCATGGTGTACCGCGACCGCGGCCACCTCACCTCGACCTACGCGCGAGAACTCGCCCCGATGCTCGAACGCCAGCTCCAGGCGCGCGCCGCCTGGATGTTCGACGACGCCGCGAAGGCCCGGCCGCTCACCCCGCAGCACCCGAGGAAGCCCGGCCCCGCCGGCCCGGGCCCGGCCCAGCCCGGCCCGAAGGGATCACCCGAGCCGGCCCCGAGCGTCTCGCCCTCGCCCTCGCCCCCACCGGAAGGCTTCGTCTCCGCGGCCCGGCCCGCCACCGGGTGAGGCAGCGCGGCGAGGGCACGCTCACGGCACCTTCGCCCGACCATCACAGGTACGGCTGCTCCCGGCACCCGTGCGTGTGACGCGCCCGATAAACTCGCCCGGGTGCATGCCATCGACGCTCCGTTCCGTCTGAGGAACACGGTCCAGACGTACGACTGGGGCGCCTTCGACGCCATCCCGCGGCTGCTCGGCGCCGAGCCCGACGGGACGCCGAACGCGGAGCTGTGGCTCGGCGCCCACCCGAGCGCTCCGTCGCGCACGAGCCCGGCGGGCGCCGTCGTCGGCCCTGATGCGGCCGCCCTGCAGGCCGCCGCACCCGGCTCCGGGACCCCCGCCACGCTCGACGCCCTGATCCGGTCCGCGCCCGACGCCATGCTGGGCAAGCGCGTCGCGGACGAGTACGGGCCGCGCCTGCCGTACCTGCTCAAGGTGCTCGCCGCGCGGCGAGCGCTGTCGCTGCAGGTCCACCCCAAGCCGCACACCGCCCGCGAGGGGTACAACCGCGAGAACCGGCTCGGGCTCCCGGCCGGTTCCCCCAAGCGGTCCTTCCACGACGACCAGCACAAGCCGGAGATGCTCGTCGCGCTCACGCAGTTCGAGGGCCTCGCCGGGCTGCGCGGGACGCGCGCCGCGCTGGGGCTGCTGGACGGGCTGCAGGGCAAGCTGGTCGACGGCGTGGTGGGCGCGCTGCGCGCCGACCGGTCGGCGGCCGGGATGCGCGCCGCGTTCGAGGTGCTCATCGCGGCGCGGGCCGACACCGGCTGCCGGGCGGACATCGAGAAGACCGTGGACTCCGTGCGGGAGCGCCTGGCGGGCGGCTCGCCGTTCGAGCGGGCCGACCGCACCGTCGTCGACCTGGCGGAGCAGCACCCCGGGGACCCCGGCGCCATCGCGTCGCTGCTGATGAACAGGTTCACGCTGGAGCCGGGCGAGGCGCTGTTCACCCCCGCCGGCGAGCTGCACGCGTACCTGCACGGCGTCGGCGCGGAGATCATGGCGTCGTCGGACAACGTGCTGCGCGCGGGGCTCACCACGAAGCTCGTGGACGCCGAGGCGCTGATGGAGTGCGCGTCGTTCGCGGCGCGGCCGCCGGTGCTGCCGGAGGTGGCGACGGCGGGCGGGCGCGGGCAGGTGGCCACGTACCGCGCGCCGGTGCCGGAGTTCGCGCTCACGCTGGCCGACGTCGACCCCGGCGAGGACGTGGCGCTGCCGGACGAGGGGCCGCGGATCGTGCTGTGCCTCGACGGCGAGACCACGCTGTCGTGCGGCAGCGGTACGACGACGACGCTCGGGCGCGGCGACTCGGTGTTCGTGCCCGACGCCGCCGGGGCCCTCACGATCAGCGGCGCAGGTCACGTGGTCTGCGCCTGGACCCCCTGACCGTTCGGCCACGTCCGATACCCTGCGTCCAGATCACCCGACCGCTGGAGAGATGATGCCCCACCCGCCGCTCACGCCGATGGCCCGCCTGCGCTGGGACCTGGTGCGCCGGTTGCTTCCCGCCGAACGATCCCGCGTGCTGGAGGTGGGCTGCGGCCAGGGCGCCGTGGGCGTGCGGCTCGCGGAACGGCACGTCTACACGGGGGTGGAGCTCGACGAGGCGAGCGTCGGGGTCGCGCGCGAGCGGATGTCACAGGCCGGGCTGTCCGGGCGGCTGATCCACGGACCGGTCGAGGACCTGGCCGACGACGAGCAGTTCGACCTGCTGTGCGCGTTCGAGGTGCTGGAGCACATCGAGGACGACACGGGCGCGCTGAAGTCCTGGCTGTCGCGCGTGCAGCCGGGCGGCAAGGTGCTGTTCTCGGTGCCGGCGTGGCAGTCGCGGTTCGGGCCGATGGACGAGGCCGTGGGCCACTTCCGGCGCTACTCCCCCGACGAGCTGACGACGGTGCTGCACGACGCCGGCGTCACCGACGTGCGCACGCAGCTGTACGGGATGCCGCTCGGGTACGCCCTGGAGGCGGTGCGCAACCAGATCGCGCGGCGCAAGGCGGGCATCCGCGAGGACACGGTCGAGGACCGGACGGCGAAGTCGGGGCGGCTGTTCCAGCCGTCGGACCTGGTGGGCCCGGTCGTGATGGTCGGCACCTGGCCGTTCCAGCAGATCCAGCGCGCCTTCCCGCGCACCGGCACGGGCCTGGTCGCCTGGGGGCGGGTGCCTGCCTGACGGGCGGATGCCGGCCGCGGGTCCGACGACCTCAGCTCGCCTGCCGCGCCAGCGCTGCGGCGGTCCGGCGCCTGGCCAGGAGCAGGCCCACGCCCGCGAAGACGGCGTCGACCACCGTGAAGACGACCCGGGCGACCAGGACGGCGAGCGGGGCGGCCGCGCCCGGGAGGCTTCCGGCGAGGACGCCGGCCAGGACCACCTCGCGGACGCCGACGCCCGCCGGGACCACCACGGCCAGGAAACCGACCGTCCAGGCCAGCGCCCAGCCACCCACGGCCAGCGCGAACGTGTAGCCCGACGGTTCCATGCCCAGGCCCGTCGTCAGCGCCCAGATCTGCGTGCCCGCGACGAGCCAGCCCACCACGGACCACGCCGTGGCGCGGGCCAGGCCGCCCCAGGTCAGGGGCTGCGCGAGCGGCTCGCGGCGGCCCAGCCGCAGCGCGAGGCCGATCAGCCGGTTCAGCACGGGAGGCAGGAGCACGACGGCGATCACGGGCGCCGCCCAGACCAGCCGGCCCCAGGGACCGAGCGCCCCCGCCGAGACGAACGGCAGGGCGACCGCGCCCACCGCCGCGCCCGACACCACCGAGACCAGCAGCGCGACCCCCATCGAGGCGACCGAGCGATGGCGCGGGACGGCATGGTCGGCGCCGATCTCGGCGGCCGCGACCACGTTCCACACCCCGCCGGGGATGTACTTGCCGAGCTGGCTCAGCCCGAACACGCTCAGGGCGTCACGCAGCGCCAGATGCGACCCGAGATCGGTCAGCACGGCCCGCCACGCGAGCATCGTGCACCAGATGTAGACGAACCCGAGGACGACGACGACCGTCACGGTCCAGGCCGACAGCTGCGCCGCCGCCTGGGCGAGCTCGGCCCGCGAGCCGGCGACGTACCAGGCCGCCAGCCCGAGCGCGATCACCAGGAAGGCCCACTTGACCACGGGAGACCGCAGCGCGCCGAGCACGCGAGCGAGGAGGCGCTTCACGCGGCGCCGCCCTGACCACGGCCGGAAGCGATCCCGTTGCCACCTGATCCGTTCGCGCTCCGACCGCGCAATGCTGCCGGGCAACGCGTGTCGAGAACGTCGGCAAGTGGTTCGACGACGGCGCCAGGCCGGATGCGGTCGCGGCCGGATGCCGCGCGGGCCCGGGCTTCGGCCAGCCGGTCCGGGTCGGTGAGTTCGGTGAGCTTCTTGGCCAGCGCGTCGGCGTCGGCAGGCGGCACGAGTTCCGTGACGTCACCGACGGCACGCCGCTGCGGCGGCGTGTCCGAGGTGACGACGACGCAGCCCGCGGCAAGCCCTTGGTAGACCTTGTTCGGCACGACCCGCAACCCCTTGGGCGTGTCACTGAAGATGCCGAGGCAGACGTCGTGGGCGCCGACGATCGCGGGCAAGTCCCCGGGCTCGACCCAGTCGTGCCAGGTGACGCCAGGCATGTCGCCGAGGATCTCGCGGGTGGTATCCAGTTCCTGCCCGGATCCGATCATCGTCACGTCGAACCGCGCGCCCTGTCCGATCGCGGCCCGGATCCCCTCGGCGATCACAGGCGCACCCTGCAGAGGCGTGTACAACCCGAAGAACACCACTGACAGCCGACCCGCGCCCACTGACCCCGGGCCTCCACCCGCCGCCGCCCCGTCGACCACGAGGTTCGGTTGGTCGGCACGAGGTTTCCGTTGACCCCACTCGGGCGATGCCCGCAAAGCTCGTGGTCGCCCACCGAACCTCGTGGGCGACGGCGGTGTGTGGGCAGGGTCGGCCGAATTCACCTCGAACCAGGTCGCCGGCGCGCCCACCAAGGCCGTCACGCCCTTGCGCCGCGCGGCGGCGGGCAGCATCTCGCGGTGCTCGTCCGTGTCCGTGACGACCACGTCCGCGCAGGCGATCGCCAGGCGGTCCAGGCCGTTCAGGAGCCGGACGCGTAGCCCGGCGGCCCCGCGGTCCGACGCCGTGTCCCCCGCGAAGATCAGGTGGTCCAGCACGACCACCGAGCGCGGGAACAGCACCCGCGCCAGCACCACGTCGAAGTGCCCCAGGTATCCCACCAGCACCGCCGCGGGCCGTCCGTGCGCACGCCGGAACCGCGCCGCCCCCGCCGTCAGCCCCGCCCAGCAGGCCAGCAGCCGCACCACGAGCAGCGGCAGCCGCCAGGGCTGCTGCAGCATCCGCACGCGCTCGGCCGTGGAGAAGCCGAGCGGCCGGTTGAGCTCGGCGACGTCGGCCCCGTGGGCCCGCAGGCCGTCGGCGAGGATGGCGACACGGGGGTGGCGTCCGGCGTCGTACGTGCCGAACGTCAGGATCACGAGACGCCCGCCGGTTCCTCCGCGCGGTCGCCCGTCGCGTCGTCGAAGAGGTCGCGGGCGCTCACCTCGAGCGGGTCCTCGGCACGCGAGCCGCCCTCGCCCGCCGGAGCCGTGGCCGCGTCCGGCGTCGTCGCGCCCGGCGTCGTCGTGCCCGGGGTGCCCGCGTACTGGACCTCCTTGAGACGCTCCAGCGTCTCCTCCATCAGCGAGCGGTTCGTCTTCTGCAGGTCCGCGATCACCAGCAGCGCGAACGACAGCAGCGCCCCCACCAGCAGCGACGACCCCAGGATCAGCGACTGGACGTGCGCCCCGGTGTCCCCGAGGAGCTTGAGGATCAGGTACCGCACGAACGGCACCAGCGCGCCGACACCGAAGACCAGCCCGAGCGTCACGAACACCACGTGCGGCTTGTACATGACGTACGACTTGAGGATCGCCTGCGCGGACTTGCGGATGTGCTGCCCCATGCTCTTGAACAGGCGGGACTCGCGGGTCTTGGGGTTGGTCGTGATCGGCACGCTGGCGATCCGCATCCGCTTGTTGCCCGCCTGGATGATGGTCTCCATGCAGTAGCTGAACTGCGTGACCACGTTCAGGCGCATCAGCGAGGCGCGCGAGTAGGCGCGGAAGCCGGAGGCGGCGTCGGGCAGGTCGGTCTCCGCGGCAAAGTTGACCACCTCGCTGCCGACCTTCTGCAGCACCTTCTTCAACGGCGAGAAGTGCTCGATGGTGGCGGTCTGGCGGTCGCCGATGGCGATGTCCGCCTCGCCGGCGGCGACCGGCGCGACCAGGTCGCCGATGCGCTCGGACGGGTACTGGTTGTCGCCGTCGGTGTTGACGACGACGTCGGCCCCGTGGCGCAGCGCGTAGTCGACGCCGTCGCGGAACGAACGGGCCAGGCCCATCGTGCGCGTGTGGCGGACGATGTGGCGCACCCCGAGCCGGCGCGCGATCTCCGCGGTGCCGTCGGTCGAGCCGTCGTCGATCACGAGGATCTCGACCTCGTCGACCCCGGGGATCTCGCGAGGGATCGTCGCCAGGACGAGCGGGAGCGTCTCCGCCTCGTTGAGGCAGGGAATCTGCACGAACACCTTCATGGGGAGGAACTCCGCCTCGAACCAGGGCCAGGGGACGTTCCCATGATACGGAGGCCCGCTGACAGACGACGCTTTGCCCGAGACCTCCACATCGCCTGCTGGCAGAACTCACGGAAAACTCCGGACAGCTCCCGGTCAGGATCGGGTTTCGGCTCCGCCTGCCCGCCCGCTGCCGTGCGGAACACGCCCGGGTGAACGGCGCTCGACGAGATTCGGCGTGTTCGGGCGTCCCTGCCGGTCACGGGGCGTACAGTTCGGGCCGTGAGATCGGTGAGACAGTGTTCGAGGTCGGCCTGCACGCAGGCCGCGGTCGCGACACTTACCTATGTGTACGCGGACTCGACGGCGGTGCTGGGCCCGCTCGCCCATCTCGCCGAGCCCCACAGCTACGATCTCTGCTCCGAGCACGCCGAGGGCCTGACCGCACCGCGCGGCTGGGAGGTGGTGCGCCTGGTGAACGAGTTCCCCGCGGAACCGGCCCCGTCCCCGGACGACCTCTCCGCCCTGGCCGACGCCGTCCGCGAGGCGGGCCGCGGCCGCAAGGCCCCGGACCCGGCGGCATCCGCGCCCACCCAGGAACCGGGCGTCACGGAAACGGCCCGCCGGGGCCACCTCCGCGTCCTGCGCGCGGAGGACTAGGCAGCCCGCGCCGGCGGTCCACGCTCCATCGACTTCTCGAGCCGCTGTTACCCCGGCGATCGAGCGGACATTACCTGGTGTGAACAAACTACGAGGGCTGCCCGGCGGCGACCCGCCACCGGACGACGATCGCGTCACCACCTTGTGGCGCGACCACGCCTGGCGCGTCCAGGCCTACGCGATGCGGCACGCCGATCCGCACGACGCGCAGGAGGTGGTGGCCGAGACGTACCTCGTGGCCATCCGCCGCCTCGACGACGTACCCGCCGATCCGTTGGCATGGCTCCTGGTCGTGGCCCGGAACATCCTGCGCAACCAGCAGCGTGCCGCCGGACGACGCCGCTCGGCCGAGGCAGCGCTGGCCGGCCTGGCTCGGGTGGCGCGCACGGACGGCGCCGACGAGGTCGTCTCGCAGCGCGACGCGCTGCTGACCGCGCTGAGCCGGCTCGCGCCGAAGGAGCGCGAGGCGCTCCTGCTGACCGGCTGGGACGGACTCGCCCCGGACGACGCCGCCCGCGTGGCGGGCTGCACCAAGGCCGCGTTCAAGATGCGGCTGTCCCGCGCATGACGCCAGCTCACCGTGCTGGCCGGCGGCTACACGATCATCCGCGAGGCGGGCACCGTCAAGGGTGGTCCCGTGTGCGAGGCGACAGCAGCGAGGAGGGCATGATGAACCGCGAGACCCACGAGATCCTGAACGGACTTGCGCCGACCGGATCGCCCGACCCGACCGGGTTGGAGACGGCCCGCGCGGCTTTCGAACGTGGTCGGTCCGGAGCGCACGCCACGCACTCGGTCGACATCGCCAGCCCCGCCCTGGTTCGCAGCCGAAGCTGGGGTGTGCGGCACGCTGTCGCGTTCGGCGTGGTCGGCCTGCTGCTCATCGGGACGGGCGCGGCCGCGGCGGTCATCGGCGCGGACCGCTCCGGCGATGACCTCCCCGCGCAGCCGGGCACGGCAACCCCATGGGACGATCACGACGACAGCGCGCGAGGCGACGAGCAGCGCGACAGCGATGGATCCCCTGAGCCGGAGTGCGGGCAGTACTTCTCCCCGTCATTTGTCACGCCCGTACCGCGTGACGAGTGGGACGAACTGCTGGAGCACCCGGTCACCCGACCCGACGTGCCGATCACCGCACCTCCCAGTTTCGGGGTCGTCGAGCTCGATTGCCCGGACGGTCCTTACGACGACAGGTTCGTGGATCGGGAAGGCCGCCGTGCGATCACCGTCGACCGAGGGATCACGCTGTACTACGGCCAGCCCGGAAGCGAAGAGACCGGCGACGACTCGCGTCCCGTCGAGGTCCGGGACACGAACGGTCGGCTGGCCTCCTCGGCGGCCGGCTTCCACGTCGTCGAGTGGACCGAGGACGGCGAGAACTGGCGTGCCCGATTCGACGGCACGACCGCGGACGAGGCTCTGGCACAGCTCGATGAACTGCAGCTTGGATCCGACGGCGTATCCCCTCACTCCGTGCCCGAGGCGTACGAGCGGGTCACGTTCCCCGAGATCGAGCCGGGTACGAAGCAGTACCACTGGTACCTCTGGCAGGGCACCGTGCGAGACGGGCGCCTGGCGTCCGGGTGGCCCTACGTGGAAGTGGTGTGGCCGGCGGTGGCTCCGCTGGAGAGCAGGGCCTTTGGCGACCTGGGTCTGGTGGACTTCGACGGGACGACGGCCGTCTACCGTCCGGCCGCCGCATCGGCCGCCGCGAGCTTCACGTGGATCGACGACGGCGTCATGTACGGCATCTCGGACTCCGACGCGGACCTGGCAACGATGAAACAGATCGCGCGTGACCTGGAACCCGTCGACATCGACGACCCGCGTCTCCGCCTCGACGAGTGGAACTACGACTGATCCTGCGAACGGTCGGGAAGCAAGCGTTGACGGACAGGGTCAGTCGAGTGGCTCTGTCCGTCGACGCTCGTGCAGGCACGCTTCGTCCGGACTGCCTTCACCGCCCACCGATTACGCTTGCGACGTGACCAGCAACCCGCCTCGGCTCGGCCCCACCGTCCGGCGCTCGGTACCCGTCGTCATCTGGCTGATCACCGGGCTGTTCGTCGCGGCCGGTCTCGTGCAGACCGCGGTGTTCCCCAACGTCCGCTCGCCCGACGAGCTGCGGCACGTCGATCTGGTGGTGCAGGTCGAGCAGGGCCGGGCGTGGCCGTGGCCGGACCCGGGCACCTCGTTCGTGTCCGTGGGCACCGACGCCGGGCACTTCCTGTTCGAGGACCGGCTCCCCGGCCCGCAGCACCTCACCGACCGCGTCGAGGACGCCCCCGGCTCCGCCGGTCACGTACCGCCCCGCGGCGAGCGCGCGTCCTTCGACGAGGCGGGCGCGTTCGAGACCCTGCACGACGACCGCGACGACGACGGCCTCCAGGAACCCGTCCTCAACCAGCTCGTCCAGCACCCGCCGCTCTACTACGTGCTCGGCGCGGGTCTGCTGCGCCTCGTGCCGGACTGGACCGCGGCGCCCATGGACCAGGTGTGGCTCTGGCTGCGCTGGCTGAACGTCCTGCTCGCGGCGCCCCTGCCGATCCTGCTCTGGGCCTCGGCGCGGCGGCTGCGGCTGCCCGAGCCGCTGCCGGTGGCGGCCGCGCTCGCACCGCTCGCCGTCCCGGAGATGTCTCACCTGCTCACCGCCGTCAACAACGACAACCTGCTGGTGTCGCTCGGCGCGGCGCTCACCTACCTGCTCGTGCGGGTGATGACGGGTGACCTGACGCGACGCACGGCGCTCCTGGTCGGTCTCGTGACCACCGCGGGCATGCTGACCAAGGGCTTCGCCCTGATGTTCCCCGCGCTGATCCTGCTGGCCTACGGCGTCGCTGCCCTCCGCTCCCGCCCCCGGTGGAAGGCGGCGGCCGGCTCGCTGCTCGTCGCCGCGGCCGCCTGCGTACCCGGCGCCCTGTGGTGGGTCCGGAACCTCGTGCTGTACGGGGCGATCCAGCCGCACGGCACGCACACCACCATGCCGGACCTCACGCCCGTCTACGGCTGGTCCGACGGCGGCTGGCGCTGGCTGAGCCGCATGCTCGAACGCTTCGTGACGACGTTCTTCGTGCAGGACCACGCCTCGGCCCGGCAGCTCGACCCGTCCGTGATCGCGGCCTGGGTGGTGTTCCTCGGGATCCTCACGGCGATCGTGTTCGCGCTGGTGCGCCGGACCATCCCGCGGGCGACCGCCGTCGTCCTGCTGGCGGGCGCCCCGCTGCTCGGGGCGATCGTGGCCAAGGGATCGTGGGAGCAGTTCGCCGCGTTCGCCAACGACCACGCGGCGCAGCAGGGACGCTACCTCTACACCGGGTTCGCCGGGGTGGCCCTCGTCGCGATCGCGGGAACGGCCGCGCTGCCCGCGGTCTGGCGGCGCCGCGTTCCTGCCGTGGTGCTGGGGCTCGCGCTCGTGCTGCACGTGACGTTCCAGTACGACACCTGGAACCTGTACTGGATGCCGCGCGGCGCGGACGGTCCGGACGCGGTGTTCCGGGCCGCGGCGGCCATGGCGTACTGGTACCCGTGGAACCCGTGGATACTGCTCGCCGTGATCGCCGCGGGGATCGCGACGGCGGCGGGTGTCACCTGGCAGGTCGTCCGCGCGGCGCGCACCACCGACGGCGTCGGCCCTGACAACGGCGTCGGCCCTGCCGCCGGCGTCGGCCCTGACGCCGCCCCCGAGGCCGGCACCGGCGCCCCCGCGGGACCGCGGGACGCCACCGCACCCCACGACCCGCTCGGCGCCGATCCGGAGCCCGCCAGGTGAACCCCCGTATCCTTGCCGCGTGATCCGCAACATCGCACGGTACGCGGCGGACCCCCTGCGCAGCGAGGCCGTCGCCGCCGGGACTGCGGCTCTCGCCGCCCTGCTGCTGTCGCTGACCGTGCTGCTCGCGGACCCGCCGTACGCGACCGGCGACGAGCTGCCCCACGTCGACTACGCGGTGCAGGTCTGGCACGGTGAGCTGCCGGTCTTCGAGGAGGGCCTGGAGCTCCGCCCCGGCGGGGCCTGGGCCGCTCCCGTGCAGTGGACGGCCCAGCACCCGCCGCTGTACTACCTCCTCGTCGCGCCGCTGGCAGGCCCCTTGGCCGACTCCGGGCACCCCGTCGCCGCCGTCTACGCCGCACGCGCGGTGAACACCCTGCTGGCGGGCCTGCTCGTACTGGCCGCCTGGTGGAGCGCGGGCCGGATCTGCCGGCCGGGCAGCCCGCTCCCCGGCCTGGTGTCCCTCGTGGCGGGTCTCGCGGCCGCCGTCGCCCACGCGGGCGGCTCCGCGTACAACGACCTGCTCGCGACGCTGCTCGTGACCACCATGTTCGGTGTCAGCGCGACCGCGATCCGGCGCGGGCTGGACGCCCGCCTCGTCGTCGTCCTGTGCGCCCTGGCGGCGGGATGCGCGCTCACGCGCCTGTCGACGGCGCTGATCGCCGTCGTCGTCGCGGCGTTCGCCGTGGCTGCCGGGGCGGTGCGCGCGGCGCAGGGCCGCGGCCGCTGGGCGCCCGTCGTCTGGCTCGCGGTCGGTGGGCCGACGACGGCGCTGGCGGCCGCCGGGTGGTTCTACGCCCGGAACCTGGCCCGCACCGGGAACATCCAGGGCTCGCACTTCGAGTGGGCGCTGGAGCACCAGAACCGGGTCGTGCGGCCGGTGTGGCAGGTACTGGCGGACCCCGTCACCTGGGCCCGGATGCCGGACCTGTTCTGGTGGGCCGGCCGCCTGCCCCCGCGCACGGTGTACTCCGTCACGACGCTGGTGGTCACGGCGTTGCTGCTGCTCTGGGTTCCCCTCGCGATCGCCGCCGTGACCCGGCTCCGTGCCAGGTCGCGCGCGGCCGCCGCCCGCCGGGGCAGCGATCCGGCCCGAGCCGCCACCACTGCCCCGGCAGCCCACGGAGCGACCGGCCTCGACGACAGGCTCGTGGCGCTGCTGCCGTGGGTCGCGACCGGCGTCGCCGTCGGCGTGCAGGTCGTGTACGGGGCGAGCGGCGGCGGGGTGTACCCGCGATACCTGCTGCCCGTGGCACTGCCCGTCTTCCTCGGCGTGGCGGCCGGCCTGGCCTGGCGGCCGCGGATCCTCGTGCCGGTGTGGTCCGCCGTCGCGACGGCGGACCTCGTCGCATGGCTCGTCGTCGAGCTGACGACGCCGTCGGCGCCCGGGCGCTACTCCGAGCCGGTGATCCTCGCCGCCGGGGCGGGCGTCCTGGCCGTCGCGGGAGCGGCGGTAGCGGTCGCGGCGACGCTCCGCGCGTACCGGATGCAGGCGACGACGGTCGCGACGGCGAGCCCCGCGAGCCCCAGCAGCACCACCGCCAGCTGAGCCCCCGTGAGCGGGCTCCACCCGGCCCAGCGCTCCAGCGCCACGCCGAGCGGTTCGCCGGGGCCCCGGTAGAACCCGCCCAGGCCCATGAGCAGCGCCGACCCCGCGGCCGTGGCCCCGGCCGCCACGACGGCCGGCAGCACCCACGCCGAGGCCGTGGCCTCCAGGCGGAAGTCGTCGCTGCGGCGGTCCCGCGCGAGCCATGTCACCAGGAACCACACCCCCGCCGCGACGCCGGCCGCGAACCCGACGATGCCGCCGAACATGTAGCGGCCCTGCACCGCGACCACCCATCCCGTCTCGTTGTACGTGGCCCAGGCGTTGGCCACCACCGCGCACCAGAGCAGCGCGGGCTGCATCACGAGCACGAGGAGCGCGGGCCGGCTGCCACGCCGGAAGAACGCGACGAGGCACAGCACCGCCACCACGGCCGCGGCCGTCCAGAAGGCGAACTTGGGCAGCCGCACCTCGTAGAACCCGAAGTTCCCGAAGAAGGTCCACGTCAGCGACTGCAGCACCGCCCCCGCGAAGCGCCACAGGCTCCGGTCCTCGACCGGTTCGAACCGCTCGGGCATCCCGACCGGCTGCACCGCGCCGTACTCGATCAGGTTCCGCAGCCACCACCAGCCGCCGACGGCGAACGCCAGCCCCAGCACGCACGCCGCCTGTCCCAGCCGCCGCCACCGCCACCGCGCCGACGCGGACATCCCAATCGATCCCTGCGGCCGGGCCAGGAGATAGGCGAGGACGACGACCGGCACGGTGAACGCCGCCATCACCTTCGTGAACAACCCGAGGCCGACGACGACGCCGAGGGCGACCGCGGTCACCCAGCGCAGGTCACCGGTGACCACCCGGGCGCAGAGATAGGCCGCCGCGGCCCCGGTGAGCACCACGAGCGAGTCGTTGGTGATGCTGCCCATGATGTGCCCGAGCTGCGGTACGAACAGCGGGAACGACGCCGCGACCAGCCCGATCGACCGGGAACCGGTCGCGAGCCGCGCGGCGCCCGCGGCCAGCGCCGGGACGGGCAGCAACAGCAGCGCGTCCAGCAGGCGCAGCGCGAGGATCTGCTGGTCCCAGCGGGCCACCGCGGTCCCGGTCAGGTGCATCCAGTTCGCGGCGACCGCGTAGTACAGGGGCGGGTGCTGCGTCATCTGGTCGACCTCGGCGGCCTCCCACGCGCTCGTGTCGACGCCCGGCGGGACGGGAGCGATCAGCCCGTTGCCCGGCCCGATCACGGTGCGCCCGCTGTCCGCGGGCGGCACGACCGCGACGTACTGACCCCACTCGGGGCGGTCCCACCAGCGTCCGGGGGCGTCGTAGTCCACGGCCGCCTCGTCCCACGCCTGGTCGACCCCGGGACTCACCAGGGCATCCCCCGGCTCCGGCCAGCCGCCGCCGTGGGCCAGGCGAAGCGTGCTGTTGAGGTGCTTCGCCTCGTCCGGTGCCCGGAACGCCGGCGTCAGCAGCGCCCAGCAGGCGGACGACGCCGCCACGAGGAGCGTGATGAGAACAAGAGCGAGGCGATACCTGTCGTCGCGCACTTCCTCAGGGTATGCCACGAGTGTGACGCCCGGGACAACAAAACGGTAGCGACCTGCGCAGGGAGGGTCTCGGTTGGGTCACGGGCCCGCGCGTCGGTGGTCCGGGGGGACGCCGCGGGCGGCGTATTGTCGTGCTGTGGCCTCGGAGTTCTCCTCACCGACGACGTCGGAGCAGGGCCGGGCTCGCGCCCGGCGGCGGGATCGGCGTGGCCGGGGCCTGCGCGGGCCGCTCTTCCCGCCCGGTTCCCCCGCGCACCGCACGCGTGCGGAGCAGTTCGACGACCTCGTGCTCGACGTCGCGCGGTCGCTCGACAAGAAGTGGTCCGAGCCGCTGGGCGGCGCGCAGTTCGCGGTCGAGGACGTGCCGCCGTCGGACCCGGCGCCCTGGGAGGACGGCCGCGTGCCGCTGGGCCGCTACTTCCCGGCCGAGGGACGCCGGCCCGCGCGGATCGTCGTCTACCGCCGCCCGGTCGAGACCCGCGCCACCGACGAGGACGACCTGGCCGACCTGATCCGCGACGTCGTCGTCGAGCAGGTCGCCCACATGCTGGCCCGCGAGCCGGAGGAGATCGACCCCCGCTTCGGCGAACGCTGAACGATCACCGATGCCCCGAACTGGCTCAAGTTTGCGGCCCGAGTTGGCTCATGTTTGGTCGCGCCCTCCCGCATCCAGAGCTCTATCTTGCAGGATTGGGCCGATCGTAATGGTTGATTCTTCTTGACGGGCGCCGTTTGTGTGTGTGGTCCTCGATGCCTTCGATGGCTTGGCGGGGTCGTCGGGGAGCGGGTTTTCGGCGATGAAGTCGTTGCCGTCGATGTTGAGGGTGATCGTGCGGTGCTGGCGTGCGGTGGTGACGAAGCGGCGCAAGGACCAACTGGTGGTGTCCTCGATCCAGCGGCCGACGGCCAGGGCGGCGATCATGATGTTGAGGTGGGCGCGGATGGAGTCCTCGCGTCGGGCCTAGATGGGCCGGGCTGCGAGGTCGCGCATGGACATCCGGAACGCCTTCTCGATCTGGAACAGGCGGTGGTACGCGGTGATCACGAACTCAGGGCAGGCCTGGCCGGATGGCAAGTTCGTGACATAGGCCCTGATGCCAGCCAGGGCGCGTGTCTTCTCGATGAGCGGCCGGGTTCAGTGACTTCGCGGCGCCGGACAGCTTGACGAACCGGTTGCGTTTGACTGGGATTTCGCCCGCAACGGCCTTCTCCGCCTTAGCGATCTGTTCGTCGATGCCGCGCAGGGTCCGGTGGGCCCGGTCGGCGGAGTGCCGGTAGCAGTACCAGTAGTCCTTGCGCTGGCCGATTGGGCTGGCGGGCCAGGGCCGGGCGAAAAACTGCCCGTGCTCGTACTCCTTGCCAGGGTTGTACTTCTTCCAGCTGGCGGTGCAGTACGGGATCTCGGGCATCCACGCCCCGAGGATGAACCCGAGCCCGGCCGCGTCCAGGAGTTTCATGTTGTCCTCGGACACCATCCCGGCGCCCGCGACGACGATGACGTTCTTGACGGGTAAGCGGCCCGAAACTCGTTGATCACCGGCAGCATGGTGAGTTTCTCGGCCGCGTTGCCCTCGAACGCCTCGACCCAGCAGCGGACGCCCGGCATCGTCAGTCAGCAGCTCGACGGTGATCTGCGGGTCCAGCCGCCGCTTCTTGCTGCGGCCTGGTCTGCGCAGGTCATCAGCCTGATCCGTCTCGAAGTAGAGGGTACTGACGTCGAACAGAACCAGCGAGGAGGGCCCGAGCGAGGCGCGCAAAGCCAGGGCGTGGGTGAGCTGGTCAGGAAACGCCGCAGGCGTGAACGTCTTCAGGTGACGCTTGAGCGTGGGATACGAGACAGCTTCCAGGCCGGCCTCGGCCAGCACGCGCAGGCCGTCCTGTTTCGAGGTGGGTTCGATGATCCGGGCCAGGACCAGCTGCCGGAACACCTCTTTCTGGCCGGTGGCTTCGTCCAGGCCCGAGTGCGTCGAAGGCCGCGTCCAGCGCGTCGGCCAGGACCGCGGTCCGCGAGGACATGATCGGCACGCTCGCCGACCGCACCTGCCGCGACCTGCGCGGCGACCGCGCCACCGCCGCGTCGTGCAGGTCCAGGCCGAGATCGAGTTCGTCCTGCCCGGCCGCCATCCGCTGCGCGGCCGCGGCCCGCAACAGCGCGAGTCCCTCACCGTCATGCGCCGACCCGGTATAGTCAGCTCCACCTTCCCGCCACTTTTGCCATAAACAACCTGCACCGCAGTCGCACCAAAGCTGTCATCACAGTCCGAATGTACGGAGCCGTCAACCCGGCCCTACACCATCCCGTTTGTGCGCACATCCACCACCAGAATCCCGCAACACCCCAGGCCAGCGAGCCGCCCCAGCCGCGAACCATGAGCCAACTTGGGTCATGGTTTGCGGCTCAGAAGCCTTGACGTTGCCGACATTGGATACTGCAAACACAACCAGGCCGGGTATTGCAAATCAGGGCGGCAATCGCGGGAACAATATGTGCGATTCAGAACGAAAAAGCATTCTATCGCGATCCCACCCAGACGTCCTTCGCGAACCCGACAGCCGCTAGCATTGCCAGGCCGAACAGGGCAATGCAGAGAATGTTCGACGCACCCTCTGGAAATCGCTCTGTTGCGCCCAGCACCGCACCAATTGCACCACAGGATGCGACGAGCAAAGACGGGGCCGGCCACGAAATTCCCGACCGATAGAGTATCGGCACGCAGAGACCCAATCCAATCAAAATCGGCACAACCCCCGCCGTCGCACCGTGAAGCCACAAGCCCGCCGAATCCGCGTAAGAATACGAACTCCCGCCCATCTGCTCATCAGTCCACATCCACGAGAACAAATTGGCGAATACGGCCGTCAACAATGCATCCGGGAGCACTAGAGTAGCGCGAAGAATCCGCCCAGACGTTAGTGATCGACTAACAGGTCTCATGTGAGAATTCTAGCAGCGCTGATTCCACTGCACGCTATCGGACGACCCAGCGTAGCGCAATACGGCTCCCCGCGCCGAATCCCGGCTTGTCGAATCCAGAGCGAATCTCGGACTCAAGGTTTTGCAGCTGCCCGTTCGAGGGGTTAGCCGAGATCCAGAACAATGATTCGTCTGGTTCCTTCTCGTCTCCACCCCACGCAACCAGACCATCCAATTCATCGAGAATCCGTCGCAACGATGCGAGCTCTGCGGGGAAAAGCCCTCCACCAGTGCCAGTCGGAAAGTGACCGGGACGAATCTGTACCGCAGTCCCTGAAGACAAGTTGGAATGTGGTCCTGCGCCGACATTTGACCGGGGGGCCTTCCAGCCCATGAGGTCACCCTCATGCAGAGGTGCGACTTCGTAGTGGTACCTCTGAATGAGATGAGTCAGGACCGATTCGACGACACCCAGACGCACATCATAGGACAAAACAGTACCAACTACAGAAGAATTCCACACGGCCATACCATATCCCGTGCTTTCCACAATGGCCCAGCCGTTCTCTGACACCGGAATACCTTCAGGCACGGCGCGCGGCCCCCCTGATGTGGCAAGTGCCGGCGGTGTGACCAGGTCTGAACACAGAGCAGCGATGCTTACCAGCGCAGTGCCCGCGATAACAGTTCGCCTCGAAACAGTCATCTTAGATTCCTCCAATTTTGGGCCGGAGCAACGGCGAAGCACCTTATGCTTCGCGAACAGCACGATGATAGCGCTCGAGGACCTCATAAAGACCACCAACATCGCGGCCATACTGCGCTGCGGCCTCATTTGTGCCGTTGTAGCGGGCGATTATCTTCTGAACGTCAGCGAATCCGGTGTTAACGGTTGGTCGCGGAAGGCCGATCTGGTATGCATTCAAGAGTGTCAGATACGCGACGGACTTCACATTGTAGTGAATGTCACCGTACAGCTTATCCCAGACCGCCTTAAGATCAGCAGCCGGATCTAACACTGACCCACTAATGATTCCCCGAGTTACGCAGTAGTTACGCGCCTCAATGGCCACTCGAGCAAATATTTGGCCTATGCCGGTGCTGCAATCATCGTCCAGGCCAGCCTTGACTGCCTCATCTGCAGCGAGGTCCGCAGGGTTCCATTTGCGCATCTCCCATAGCACCGGTGCCTGGATTAGCGCCTTCCGAATTCGCAATTCCCGAGCCAACCCGGTGAAAAGCCAATCTAGACCGATAGCAACCATCTCAAATGATCTGGTGCTGGAGTTTCCACCAAGTGTCGCCCAGTCCTTATCAGCCGTCCATCCTTCGCCGCCCGTCTCCGGGACCCCGACGCTCTCGAGGTACGCCCGCACGTCCGCGAGCGCAGCATCATGCAGCGATACGTCAAACTCGTCGTCGAGATTTTCGACATAGTCCGGTTCGTTGAACACTACCTGACCGGAATCGCGACCAGAAGCAACGTTGTTATCGATCTCAATAAGTCCGTCACCACTCCCGACGGTGATCGTCGAAATCTGATCGAATGCCCAGTTCGTCGGCAAAGGGTAGCCAAGGTTTCCCGAGAACCCGCTTGACATGTCACAGACGAAACTTCGGTCCGCATATCCAGCGTCAGAGACACGCTGACAAACGTTCCGAGCTCCATAGATGCCGACCTTGTACCCCGAGGCCTCAGACACAGTCTCGTATACACCCTGGAAGTACGGCAGTACGTTCGATGTCACCTCACCGTCAAGGGCATCGTAATCCACAGCAAAGTAGATTCGAGTATTCGGCATAAAGCCGTGACGCCGCGCCCATTCCATCGCGTCGAACGCATCACTCACCCCGCGATTGCGGTCGAAGTACGATGCCCCACGACCATAGGTCTGGTAGATGGGGAAACATCCGAGCCCGCTGCTTCCGATTGCCGCCAACTCGCCCGGCTTGATGGCCTTGTCGAGCGTACTACCTGGAACGTTGCGAAGGTAGCGGCCAACGTGCCGGTAACCCGCGGAGTACAATGTCTGGGCTCTGGCAGCTGTAACAGTCGTAACGCAGTCGGCGGCCGCGCCGCGCCTACTCTGGTCGCCGTAAGAAACCAGCAACGACGCCCACGTGGCGAAATTGGCTGTACCAGTCACTGGGAGAGCGGAGAAACTTTGGAAATCCGCCGTCGCCGTTGACAGTGCTGTACCAAAGTTCGACGTGAACGCCGAGCCCCGCTTGTTGAGTATCAACGCTGCGCTGAACAGAGAAACCCAGACTCCCGAACTTCCCGGTCCCAACGGGCGCTCTCGGAGCTTATCTTGCGTGGTCGGTCCAAACACACCGTTAGCGACACCATCCGCCAAACCAGCCTCGTACTGGATCGCAAAGAGCATCGACTTCGCTACGCTTCGCGAGTGGTGTCCGTCACACGGGATGATGAAGAAGTCCCGCCGGATAATGTAGCGACCATTCAGCCAGCGCTGGATCGCCTGAATCGACTCGCTACCTTTAGCGGAACCGTAATTCACGAGGATATACGGGTCCATGTTCAAGAGCCCTTTGTACACTTTCGGAGTAAGATCACTCCCTGGGTAAACGCCGCTCACACCCATATGTTCCTTGAGCATGATGATCGATGCAGCGACCCGATCATTGAATACTCCATCGATCTCGCCGCCATCGTACCCCTTGCAATAGAGCGCGGCCTGAATGATGCGGGTAAAATTCCCGCTTCGCGTTGTCGATGCATTAATCGCCGGATACTTCGCCTGAAGGGCACTCAGCGTGGCAGGGCCGAAACTGTCTGAGAGGGTTGTGATTCCCAGTTCGAACTGCAGGGCTCGAGTCAAAGCATAGATCGTCTCCCACCCGGTTTTGCCATTCTCCTCAACCGTCATCCCCGTGATTGAAGAATATTGGGAGTTCACAAATCTCTGCGCTCGAAGAACAAGCTCGTCCACGGATCCGCCTCTGGTCGTCTGAAAGCTAGCTACGAAAACAGGAGTGCTTGACACTCGGTGTCAACAAAGGACTGGCATCCTGGCATATCAATCCATGCTCCCCAAAGTAGAACTCGCATATCCGCACGAGTTCTATTTTGGGAAAACTTGTGCCCCCGGGTCGCTCGGGGCCCTAGCAATCACTTGAGACATCGGTATACGAAGCCTGGATGAGGGGAGCTTGATCGCTCCGGCGCCAGTAGTAGTCACCAGTGCTCTCGATCAGCCGAATGAGCCTGCCGTCCGCTCCGCCGATCGCATTATACCTGACATATCGGGCAGTATCGCTGAAGTAGTCGCCTAGCACCAGTCGGTTATCGATACGGTTCCAGGTTGCCGGCCCGACAACACCGTCAACATCGCTGCCCGTGAATCCCAGTCTCTTCTGGTACTCCTTCACCCAATACGTCGTGTCACCGCCGTACGCACAGTCCATCGAAATCTGTCCAATAAACTCACGGCTTAGAATATATTGCACAAGCCCCGACGCATTGCTGTGCCAGTACCTGCTTCCCGACCAGAGTGTTGCCTCGTCGCTGAAATCATCCGTCACACCGCCTGTACCGGTGATCTTTCCCTGACCCTCACTTGCGCTCGCCGGGGCCACAGATCCGAACAACGCGGACATCGTGAGCAGTACAGCGAGGGTGTTATGCATGTTACGGGCTGAAATCTTCACGGTAGATGCACACTCCTATTTTCGGATGGGATCGCTTCCAACGAACATCTTGGACTGAAAGTAGGGATGTGTCAAGAGTGAGGAACCGAGCATTCACAGAACGATCACGCATATGCCATCCGCCGCCCATCACGGCGGTCCGAGCGTGCTGCTCTTACATGCGCGGAGTAGATGGATGGCCACATTGGACGGCATCCACCTACTCGCGCCGCACGGTCTATTGCGTGAGCGAATTCACCTCTCCCGGCGGGAGCTTCCCTTCGCGGAGATCGGTCCAGAACTTGGCGACCGCGTCTTCAGGACCCAGAAGTACCGTGGAACCCGCACCGTTGCCCGGGTCGTAGCCCAAACTCGCGATCGGCGGCGTCCCGGTGACCCCGTCCTCTCCGTTGGCGCTCTGGAAGGCGAGGGCCAGCCCTGCGAGATCGATGATGTCAGTGTCGTTGTCGACTGTCAGCGAGCCGAGGCCTGCGTTGACGACAGCGACCTGCCTGAACGGGTTGACTATCAGACCCGGGTCCTTGATCGCCTGGCCGACCTTGCCGATCACCTGGCGCTGCCGCTTGGCGCGGCCGATGTCGCCCTCGCGATCGGAGTAGCGCATGCGCGCGAACGCGAGCGCCGTCTGCCCGTCGGCCTCGTGGCAGCCGCCCGGCCACTTCAGCTTCGAGCGCCAGTCGTCGACCTTCTCCTTGTAGCAGAGCTCGACGCCGCCCACGGCGTCGACGATGTCGCTGACGCCACCGAACCCGACCTCCGCGTAGTGGTCGACGGTCAGCCCGCTGAGGTTCTCGACCGTCTTGACGAGCAGGGGCGCCCCGCCGAACGAGAACGCCGCGTTGAGCTTGTTCGCCCCCACGCCCTCGATCTCGGCGAGGGTGTCACGCGGCAGCGAGATGAGCGCCGTCGGCCCGGACTGCGGCTTGTGCAGCAGCAGGATCGTGTCCGTGCGCGCACCGGTCGTCATGTCGTTGACGCCGCCCGACCCACGCGCGTCGGAGCCGGCGAGCAGGTACGTCGTACCGGGGGTGTCCTCGGCGCCGGACAGCGCCTCGACGTGCTGGATCTTCCCGTTCGCCCAGATCAGCAGGCCGATCGGCCAGGCGATCAGGGCGAGCAGCACGAGGATCGCGATGAACTTCAGCGGCACCTTGCGCCGCGGCCGCCCCGCGGGGGACGACAGCTGCGGGCGCCCGTATCCGGGCCCGGCGGGCGGCGGCGCCTGCGGCCCCCGCGGGCCGGCCGGCCCGGGCCGCACGGGCGCGGCTGGCTGGTGGTGCTGCGAGCCGGGCCGGATGGTCCCCGGCCGGGCCTGCCCCGGGCGCGGCTGCGCCGGGACCCGCGCGGCGTTCATGCCGGACGCGCGCCCGGTGGTGCTGCGCGGCGGGATGGACTGCGGTGGCTGGTTGCCGCGCGGCGGCACCGGCCGCGGCGGTATGGGTGGTGGGGTACTTCCACCGGACACTGGGACCTCCCGTGAGGACTGACGTCTGATGCGTGGTTCGCTGATTCGTTCGCCCACAGGAATACCAGTTCCAGGGGTCGCGACGGGAATTCCCGACGCGTCCGGGTTGGCCGACGAGACGCCGGGCGCGGCGTCGCCCACGGCGATCGCGCCGTCGGCCCCCGGCCGGTCTCCCGCCTGCTGCGGCGTGAAGCTCGGGGGGATCGGCGGGGCGACCCGTGCGGCGTCGTTCGCGACGCGGGTGGCGTCGTCGTCGGTCTTGGGATCAGGCATATCTCTCTCCGTCAGCCGCAGACGGCAGTCGTGTCGGCACCGGTGAACGCTTCCTTGCCGGGTTCCTTGACGTCGTCGGCGCTTGCGGACGCCGTGGAGTCGATGTTCTCCCCCGCCGGCGTCGTCGGCGCGTCCGACGCGCCGGACTCGGCCGAGGTGCCCGCGACGTCGCCCTGCTCGCCTTCCGCCGCGGCGGGCGCGGTGGAGGCGGCGGCCGGGTCGTGGCCGACCGGGCGGTCCTGCTGGATGTTCTCCCAGAGCAGCGCGGCCTCGTCGGTCCACACCACGTTGCTGGAGTTGTAGGGGTCCGAGCCCCACGGCACGGTCACGAACGTCACCGTCTCGGGCCGCAGCCCGCGCAGGCTGTAGGCGAGCCCGGTCAGGTAGTCGATCCGCGCGGTCTGCTCGTCCATCGTCATGGAGCTGGTCACGGCGTCGACGAACCGCAGGGTCTTGGCCGGGTCGGCGAGCGTCTCCGCGCTGAACACCGTCCGCACGAGTGAGGCGAGCAGCTCCTGCTGCCGCCCGATGCGGCTCGTGTCGCTCCCGTCGCCGACGCCGTAGCGCGCCCGCGCGAAGTCGAGCGCCGTGCTCCCGTCGAGCGTGTGCAGGCCGGCCGTGAGGTGCAGGTCGTTCGCCTTGGGGGCGTAGATCTCCTCCTCGACGCAGATCTCGACCCCGCCGACCGCGTCGATCATCCGCTGGAACCCCTGGAAGTCGATCACGACGAACCCGTCGAGGTACACCCCGGTCAGCGCCTCGACGGTCTGCATCGCGCACAGCGCGCCGGACGCCGTGTCGCCGCCCACGCTCGCCCCGATCGCGAACGCCCCGTTGAACTTCCCGTACGACGGCGCCGTCGACTCCCCGCCCGTCGTGACGCACGAGGGGATCTCGACGGTGGAGTCCCGCGGGATGGAGATCGCCTCGATGCGCGACCGGTCCGCGGAGACGTGCAGCAGGATCGTCGTGTCGGAACGCTGGCCGCCCGACGTCGTCCCGCCGATGTTCCCGTTCTCACCCTCGCGCGAGTCGCTGCCCATGACGAGCAGGTTCACGGGTTCACCCTCGCTCGGGTCCGGGATTACCTTCTCCGGGCGGTTGGTCAGCCCGGAGGTCGAGGCGCGGTCGATGTTCATGCCCCACCGCGCCACCGCGGCCCAGGCCCCCGCGACCCCCAGCACCAGCACCGCCGTGACGGCCAGCGCGACGACCCGCGAAGTGCCTCCTGCCCTGCTCAGCACCCGCGCGTGGGCGGGACCGGACTCAGGGTCCTGGCCCGCTCCGGGCGTACTGAAGTCGGGAAAGGTCACAACTTCAGAGCATAGGCGAGCGCTCTTGCCCAGGAGCAGAGGCCGCACAGAGGGACAGTAGAGGGTTCGTGGAGACCCCCGGTGGCTCAGCGCGCGGCAACCTTTTCCATGGCGACAAGCCGGTCGAGCCGGTCGGAATCGGCGTCGAGCGCCGCCGCGGTCGCCGGACTCGTCAGCACCACGGAACCGCCGCCGGCCCAGGCCCGCAGCGCCTCGCGCAGCACCTCACCGACGGCGCCCCGCCCGTCGACGAGCATCCGCGAACCGGCGCCGCCCTCCGGAACGAGCTCGGCATGCCCGACGACGGCGTCGGTGGCCAGGTCCGTCAGCGCCGCGCGGTCCGCCTCGGGCTCGGGCGCGTAGATGATCTGGTCCGCATACGTCATGACGGCCGACGCCGCGTCCATCGCCCCGGGCGGCAGCTCGCCGTCGTACCGCCGCGCGAGGGCGGGCAGGCTGACGACGACGAGGTCGGCGGGTGTCCCCGCCCAGCGCCCGGGCGCGTGGGTGACGACGACGTCGAGGTCCGGGACCCCTCCCGCGCCCGGCGTGGCACCGTCGGGGGCGACCACCACCGTCGCCCCCACCCGCCAGGCCGCGAGCGCCCAGGTGACCGTCCGCCAGTGCACCGGAAGATCGACCCCAACGTTTGTGCCGGGCCGTGCGTCGTACTCCTCGACGAGCAGGTTCGTGGTCTTCGCCACCCAGTTGGCGAGGACCGCGCCGGAGAGTTCGACGCGTTCGCCGTCGTCGCCGTACCAGGTGAGGCGGGGGCGGCCGGGATCGGACTGCAGACCATCGAGAAGAGTCGAGACGAGCATGGAACCGAGCCTATGCGGCAGGCGGCGGCGTCCGCGAGCACCTCGCCGTTGTTGCGGGCACGTGACCGTCCGTCGAGGTGGGGGCGATTTTCTTGTGAAGCCCCGTGCCGATAGCACACTTCCGCTTGACGACTCCACACGACACGCGTGTAATTCCATGTATGCAGTTTTCGTAGCCGGCAGGTGGTGCGGACTTGCACAACACGACGCCGCACAAGACATAGAGTCCGACGGCATGGAGGGGCACATCATGTGGAACATGCTGGAACCGGGCGGGGGAATTCCGTCCGACACCGAACGTCCGAGCGAGAAGATGGCGGACGTCCTGTCCCTCTTCGATTCCGACGCCGACGACGCCCTGATGAGCTGGCAGGAACGCGCGCTGTGCGCCCAGACGGACCCCGAGGCCTTCTTCCCGGAGAAGGGCGGCTCGACGCGTGAGGCCAAGAAGGTGTGCCAGGGCTGCGAGGTCAAGGCCGAGTGCCTCGACTACGCCCTCGCGAACGACGAGCGCTTCGGCATCTGGGGCGGCCTGTCCGAGCGCGAGCGCCGCAAGCTGAAGCGCCGCGCTGTCTGACATAACGCTCGTCCCGTCCCAGGGGCGACACGCCGCTGATGTCCCCTCGGACTGCGGATCCGGCGCACGATGCGCATGATGGGTCGCGAGATGACCTCGTCACCCACGGGCCTCGGGCCCGCCCGGAGCACCGACACCGCGCTCGACGCGGTCAGGTCGGTCACGGGAGCTGTCCCGGCCGTGGTCACCGTCACCGCGGTGGTCGTCACCCGCGGCAGGAGCCCGCACCTCGAGGCCACCCTCGCCGCGCTCCGCACGCAGAGCCACGCTCCCCACGCGATCGTCGTCGTCGACGTCGACACCGCCCCCTCCACCGCCGCCCACCGCGGGCTCACGCTGAACGGCGCACGTTATGTCGCCGCGAGCCGCTCCCGCTCGTTCGGCGACGCGGTGAACGCCGCGCTCGCGGATCTCGCCGCGGAGCACGACGCCGCCGGCGGACCCGCGACCGAGAGCGCGGGCGGCACCCTGCGCGGCACCACCACGGACCCCGGCGGTGTGAGCCGCACCCCGCACGTCATCCCCACGGACCCCGGCGGCGTACGCGGTACCCCGCGCGCCATCCCCAGCGGCTCGGGCAGCACGAACGACATGACGTCCCGCGACCGGGCCCCCGACTGGCTCTGGCTGCTGCACGACGACTCCGCCCCCGAGCCCGGCGCGCTCGCCGCGCTCGTCAGGTCGGTCGAGCACAGCGCCACGGTCGCGGTCGCCGGCCCCAAGCAGCGCCTGTGGGAGTCCGACGACGACGGCACGCCGCTCGACCCGGCCGCCCCCGGCCGCGGCCTGCTGCTCCAGGTCGGCTACACCGTCTCGCCGAGCGGCCGCCGGATGACCGGCCTCGACGACACCGAGATCGACCAGGGCCAGCACGACGCGCGCGAGGACGTCCTGGCCGTGGGCCTCGCCGGTGCGCTCGTGAAGCACGCGGTCTGGCGCGAGCTGGGCGGTACCGACGCGGAGTACGGGCCGTTCGGCGACTCGCTGGAGTTCTGCCGCCGCGTCCACCTGGCGGGGCACCGGGTGATCGTGGTGCCGTCCGCGGTGGTGCGGCACGCCCAGGTCTCCCTGCGGGACCCGGCCACGCGCAGCCGCCGGCGCCGCGCCCAGCTGCGGTACCGCCTCGTGGCGGCCGCGCCCTGGCTGCTCGGCTGGGTGATGCTCGCCGTCGTCGCCGGGGCACCCTTCCTCGCGGCCTACCGGCTCGCGGTGAAGCAGCCCGCGGCCGCCCGCGACGAGCTCGCGGCCCCGGCCTGGATGCTGCTCGGGCTGGGCAGCGTGCTGCGCGCCCGGCGCCGCGCGGCGCGCACCGCGACCCAGCCGCGCCGGGTGCTGCGCCCGCTGCTCGGCACCTGGCGGCAGTCGGTGCGGGAGTTCCGCGAGCGCCGCCTGGCCCGCGCCGACGCCCGCGCGCAGGCCCCGGACGACCTGGACCACGCCGACCTGCGCCGGCTGGCCGCGCGGCGCCGCACGGTCCTGACGCTCGTCCTGCTCGTGGCGACTGGCTTCGCCGCCGCCGTCTTCGGCCCGGTCCTCGGCACGCTGGCCGACGGCGGCCGGCTGGTGGGCGGGTCCCTGCTCCCGGCGTCGGCCGACACGGGCCAGGTCTGGACGGCGGCGACGTCCGGCTGGATCCGGACGGGGCTCGGCCAGGCCGGGCCGGGCGATCCGCTGCTGCTGACCCTGACCGTCCTGGCCACGCTCGCCGCGGGTTCCCTGCAGGCGGGTGTGAACGCCCTGTTCGTCGCGGCCCTGCCGCTCGCGGCGCTCGGCGGCTGGGCGGCGTCCGGCGCGCTGACCCGGTCGGTCGGCGTACGGGCGGTCGCAGCGCTCGCCTGGGCGGCCGCTCCCCCGCTGCTCGGCGCCCTGTCGGACGGGCTGCTCGGCGCCGTCGTCGCGCACCTCGCCCTGCCCTGGGCGGCCCTCGCCCTCGTGCGATCGGTGGGCGCGCAGCGCACCGACGTCCCGGCCCGGGTCAGCGTGGAGGACATCCACGAGCAGCCCCTGCTCCTGAGCGCCTCCCGCGCCGCGTCGCTGACGGAGAACCGCGGCCGCCGCCTCGGCGCGGCAGGCGCCGCGGGCCTGGTCCTGGCAGCAGCGGTGAGCGGCGCGCCGGCCCTGCTGCCGGTGGCGCTGCTGGTGCTGGCCGCCGCGGCCTGCGCCGTACGGCCCCGCCGCAGGCCGCACCTGGGCCTGGCACTGCTGCCCGCGCTGGCGGTCGCCGCCCCGCTGCTGCTGCACGTGGTCCGCACGCGCGACGTCACGCTGCTCCTCGCGGACCCGCTCGCCCTCCCCGGCTCCGTCGTCGCCCCCGACGTGCCCGGCTGGCAGGCGCTGCTCGGCCTGACCGGGCGCCCGAACGCCTGGTTCGGCGGCGTCCTGCCGGGCCTCGGATACGGCCCCTACCTGCTGGGCGGCCTGCTGGTCGTGACGGCGCTGATCGCGCTCGCCGGCCCGCGCGCCGCGGGCGCGCGCCTCGGCTGGTTCACCGCGGCGTGCGGTCTCGCGCTGGTCGTGCTGTCCGACGACGGCGCGGCGGGCCTGCTGGACCGGCTCGGGTTCAGCGGCCTCGCGGCGGGCGCCACGGGCTCAGGTGCGGCGGCGGCGTCCCTCGTGCTGCTCGGGCTGGGCGGCGCCGCCCTGTGCGCCACGCGCTCGGCCCGGCCGCGCCGCCCGGCCCGCGCCTTCGCGGCGCTGCGAGCGCTGGGGGTCGCGACTCCCGTCCTCCTCGGCCTGATCGCCGCGGCCGGGCTCACCTCCTGGTACCTGGCGGGCCCCCTGTCGGCCGACGGCCTGCACGCCACCGCGGAGCCCGCCGTCCCCGCCGTCGGACAGCAGATGCAGGCCCCGCCCCGCCAGTCGCGCGTGCTCCAGCTCGGCGTCACCGACGACGGCGTCGTCGAGCACGCCCTCCTGCGCGCCGGCGGCACGCAGCTCACCGACGCGTCGGTCAGCGCCTCGGCGGCCCGGACCGACGCGATCGACGACATCGCCGCCCGGCTCGCCGCCGGAACCGACCCGGACGTCGCCGCCCGCCTGGCGGAGCTCGGCATCGGCGCCGTCCAGGTACCGACGCCGCACGCGGGCGGGCCCGCGGAGGACGCGGGATCCACCGGGAACGCGGGATCCACCGGGGACACGGGGGCCACCGGGGACACGGGGTTCGCGGGGGACACGGGGGCCACCGGGGACACAGGGTTCGCGGGCAACACAGGGTCCGCCGGGGACACGAGCGCGGCCCGGGGCGACGCGGCCGACGCCCCCGGCGGCGCCCTGCGCAACGCCGAGCTGACCGCGGCCCTCGACATGGTGCCGGGGGTCGAGCGGATCACGCAGGGCCAGCCGGTCACGCTCTGGCGGGTCCGGGACGCCGGCGGAGCCGTCCCCGGCTGGGCGCGGATCGACCAGGGCGACCGGGCAGAGCCCGGCACCGCCGCCGGGCCGAGCAGCGCCGAAACCCGGGGCGAGAGCGCCGACGGCGCGGAGAGCGCGGCGACGCCCCTCCCCTCCGGCGGCGCGAGCGTCCGCACCGACGTGCCCCCCGGGGACGCGGGCCGGCGCGTGGTCCTCGCCGAGACCGCCGCACCCGGGTGGACCGCGACCCTCGACGGACGGCGCCTGACGCCGATCGAGGTCGAGGCTGCCGGAGCGACCCTGCAGGGCTTCGAGCTCGGGCCGGACGGCGGCAGGCTCGTCGTCGGCTACGACCTGCCGCACCGGGCGACCTGGCTCGTCGCCCTGGGCCTGATCGGCGTGGTGTTCCTGCTGCTCGCACTGCCCGTCGGCGGACGGAGGCGGTCATGAGAGCCCCGCGGTTGCGCAGCGCCTGGACGACGACGCGGAAGGTGGGCGCCCACGTGCTGGGGGCGGCCTGCGTCGTCGCCGTGGCCCTGCTCGCACAGCACGCACCGGACGGCCCGGAGCCCGAGGCGGCACCTCGCGCGGTCGACGTCGACCCCGGGGAGACCACGCTGGTGTGCCCGTCCCCGGCGCGGCTCGTCCAGGAGGACGTCGGTGACGACGAGTTCGACGCCACCCCGGTCGAGACGGAATCAGGCCTGCGGATCACCGCCGCGGAGCCCGTCGTCACCGGCCTGATCGGCAGCGACGAGGGCGACGACGGCACCGCAGGCAGCGAAGGCGACGCCACCGTCGACGACAGCACCATCGACGGTGGCGAGAGCGACAGCGACGGCGACGACGACGGCGACGACGACGGCGACGACGACGGCGACGGCGACGACGGCGAGAGCGACAGCACCGGGGACGGCGACGCCGACAGCACCGGCGACGGCAGTGAGAGCGAGAGCGACAGCGAGAACGAGAGCCTGAGCGCGCCGGACCCCGCACAGGTCGTGCGCGCGGCGCCCGGCGAGTTCGCGGCGGCGACAGCGACCTCGGTCACCACCGAAGGCGACCTGCGCGGGCTCGTGGCCGGCGCGTGCCGGGAGCCGGCGATCGAGCACTGGCTCGTGGGCGGTTCCACCGACATCGGATCGAGCGCGCGGCTCGTGCTGCAGAACCCGGGGCGAACCGCGGCGTCGGTGTCCCTCGCCGTCTGGGGGCCGGCCGGTCCGGTGACGCTGGGCGGCAAGGCCCTCGTGGTCGTCCCGCCGGGCGAGCAGGTCGAGACCACGCTGGAGGCGATCGCCCCCGGGCAGCCACGCATCGCCGTCCACGCGACGAGTCAGGGCGGACGCATCAACGCCTACGTCCAGCACCACCGGATCGACGGCCTGGTGCCGCAGGGCGCGGACCTGATCGCGCCGGGCACCGCGCCGTCGTCGTCCCAGACGGTGACCGGTATCGTGAGCGACGGCGAGTCGATGGACGACCCGCACGCTCCCCAGCTGCGGCTGCTGGCCCCCGGGGAGCGCGACGGGTCGGCGCGCATCAGCATCTACGGAGCCGACGGCCAGACCTGGCTGCGTGGCGTGGAGGACGTCGCCCTCCAGGCCGGAGCGGTCACCGACGTCCCCCTGGGCGGCCTCCCGGAGGGCGGGTACACGCTCGCGGTGGACGCGACCGTCCCGGTGGTGAGCGCCGGTGTGACCCACAGCCCGGGCGAGACGACGGGCGACCCGGTGATCGACGAGACCCCGTACGACACCGCCTGGATCCCCGCCCGGCCGATCACCGCCGAACCCGCCGGCCCGCTCGCGGTCCCGGAGAACACGTCGTGGTCGCTGAGCATCGCGGCACTCCCCGAGGACCGCTCGGACGACACCCGCCCCGCCGGCACGGCAGACGTCACGATCACGGGCTACGCCCCGGACGGATCGGCAACGGGAACGTCCGGCCTGGCCCTCCCCGCAGGCGAGGCCGCCCGGCTGACCCCCGACGACCTCGTGCCCCTGGGCGACGACGTCGCCGCCGTCGCGGTCACCTCGGCGTCCGGCACGCCGGTCGCCTGGTCCCTCCACCTGGCGGCCGACGACGACTCGCTGGTCGCCGTCCTGGCACCACCGGAACCCGGCACCACCGCGGGCCGAACCCAGGTCCGGAGCATCGTCGCCGAGTGACACGCCCGGCCGTAGCGCCGGGCGGCCACGTCACTCGCGCCAGGCGAGCGGATCGTCGTCGTACCGCTCCGCCACGCGAAGCCCCAGGCCACGGCCCACAGGCCTCGGCCCGCCGCCCACGGCCGCGCGCGAGCCGGCCGCTGGCGGAACGCCTACTCCGCGAGCTCGGCGCGGAGCTTCTCGCCCTTGGCCTGGGCCACGGCGCGCAGGTCGTCCTGGAAGGTGAGCATGCGGTCCCGCAGGGCCGCCGACGCCTCGTCAGTTCCCGAGGCGAGGATGCGTGCCGCCAGAAGGCCCGCGTTGCGGGCACCGCCGATGGAGACCGTGGCGACCGGGACCCCGGCCGGCATCTGGACGATGGAGAGCAGGGAGTCCATCCCGTCCAGGTATTTGAGCGGGACCGGGACGCCGATCACCGGCAGCGGGGTGACCGCGGCTAGCATCCCCGGCAGGTGGGCCGCGCCGCCCGCGCCCGCGATGATCACGCGGATCCCGCGCCCGGCGGCCTCGCGGCCGTAGTCGATCATCTCGGCGGGCATGCGGTGCGCGGACACGACACCGACCTCGACCAGGACGTCGAACTCGGCCAGGGCCTCGGCCGCCGACTTCATCACCGGCCAGTCGGAGTCGGACCCCATGACGATGCCGACCTGCGCTCCACTGCTCATACCAACTCCTAGTCCCTGCTGCTCGAAACCATCGTCGGCCCCCTGTCGAGCGGTCGGCCGGATGTCAGTGCGGTCGGCCCCCCGGGGAACCGACTGCTCGCCATCGGACCGACCTCGAGCTACAACCGACCGACCACACTAGGCCAACTCGACGTGTTCCACGTCCTTGCCCATCAGGAGCGCCGCGGCCCCCCGGGCAGCCGCCCGGACCTCGTCGAGGTCCGTGCCGCTCACGTTCACGTGGCCCAGCTTGCGGCCGGGGCGGATGTCCTTGCCGTACAGGTTGACGCGCGCGGTGTCGTAGCGCTCCAGCACCTCCGGCAGCGCGCCCGCGAGGTCCGGCCGCGCGGAGCCCAGCACGTTCACCATCACGGTCCACGGCGCCACCGCCGCCGTCGACCCGAGCGGCAGGTCGAGCACGGCGCGCAGGTGCTGCTCGAACTGGCTCGTCGCCGAGCCGTCGATCGTCCAGTGCCCCGAGTTGTGCGGGCGCATCGCGAGCTCGTTCACCAGCACCGTCGTCGGCCCCGCGGGATCGGCCGGGTCGGCCGGCACCTCGAACAGCTCGACCGCCAGCACGCCCGTGACGTCCAGCCCTTCCGCGACCGCCACCGCGATCTCGCGGGCGCGCGCGCCGACGTCGCCGGACAACCCCGGCGCGGGCGCGATCACCTCGGCGCAGACACCGTCGCGCTGGATCGACTCCACCACCGGCCACGTCCGCACCTCGCCCGACGGCCGCCGCGCGACCAGCACCGCGAGCTCCCGCCGGAACGGCACCTTCTCCTCGGCCAGCACGAGCGGCCCGCCCTGCCCGGCGCCGACCAGCCAGTCGTCGGCCTCACCCGCGCCGGACACCACGCGGACGCCCTTGCCGTCGTATCCCCCGCGCGCGAGCTTCACGACCGCCTGCCCGCCGACGTCGGCGAGGAACTCCTCGAGCGCGACGGTCCCCTCCTCGACCGACGGCGGCAGCGCCCGCCACCGGGGGCACGGCACGCCGAGCGCGCCGAGCCGGGTGCGCATCACGATCTTGTCCTGCGCCGCGACGAGCGCGTGCGGCCCGGGGCGCACGGGCGTGCCGTGCTCGATCAGGTCCGCGAGCAGCGCGTTGGGCACGTGCTCGTGCTCGAACGTCAGGACGGACGCGGGGGCGCCGCCGTCGCGCGGGGCGATGAGGTCGCGGATCGCGTCGTCGTCCGACGCCGCCCCGACGGGCGCGTCCGTGACGACCTGCGCGGCGGCCGACGCCGCGTCCTCGACGAGCACCCGCAGCCGCACGCCCAGCTCCGAGGCCGGGGGCGCCATCATCCGGGCGAGCTGCCCGCCGCCGACGACGGCGATGACGGGCGGGCCGGGCGGTGCGGATGGCGCAGGAGATGTCACGTGGGCCAAGAATACCGGCCGGGCCCCGCGGGCGAGCAGCCCGGCCCCCGGACCCGCAGGGGTCAGCTGCCCGGGCGGACCAGTCCCGTCTCGTACGCGATCACCACGGCCTGCACCCGGTCGCGGGCGCCCAGCTTCGCCAGGACCCGGCCGACGTGCGTCTTCACCGTCGCCTCCGCGACGAACAGCTCCGCCGCGATCTCCTGGTTGGCCCGGCCGCGGGCCATGAGCACGAGCACCTCGCGCTCGCGCCCCGTCAGCCGCCCGAGCGCCGCGTGCGACTCCGCGCCCTGCGGGTCGTTCGCGGGCAGGGCCGTCACGAGGTGCTCCAGCAGGCGCCGCGTCGACGACGGCGCGATCACCGCGTCCCCGCGGTGCACCGTCCGGATCGCGGTGAGCAGCTCCTCGGGCGGCGCGTCCTTGAGGAGGAACCCGCTCGCACCGACGCGGATCGCCTCCAGGACGTACTCGTCCAGGTCGAAGGTGGTCAGGACGACGACGCGCGGCACGCCGTCCTCGCCGGGCGTCACGCCGTCGGCGCCGAGCAGTCGCTCCGTGGCCTGCAGGCCGTTGAGGTGCGGCATGCGCACGTCCATGAGGACGACGTCGGCCCGCGTACCCGCGAGCAGGCGGAGCGCCTGGACCCCGTCCCCGGCCTCCCCCACGACGGTGAGGTCGGGCTGGGAGTCGATGACCATGCGCAGGCCCGCTCGGACGAGCTGCTGGTCGTCGACGAGGACGACGCGGGTCGGGGCGGCGGGCTCGGGCTCCGCGTACGGGCCGGGGTCCGGGGCGGCGTTGGGGGCGGTGTCGGTCATGACTCCTCGTCGGTGGGATCGGCGGGATCGGCGGGTGCGGTACGGGGAAGAGGTACTACCAGGCGCACCTTGAAGCCGCCGCCCGGCTTGGGCCCCGCGGCGAGGGACCCGCCGAGGAGCTCGGCGCGTTCGCGCATGCCGAGCAGGCCGTAGCCGGAGCCCGGCGCCGTCGGTTCGCCCGACGACGCGAGCCCGCGGCCGTCGTCGGACACCACCAGCTCGACCTCCCGTTCGCCCCAGCGGACCAGCACCGTCACGTGCGGGCCCGGGCCCGCGTGCTTGCGGACGTTCGTCAGCGACTCCTGGGCGACACGGTAGATGTTGAGCCCGATCCCGGGCGGGAGCCGGCGTTCGTCGCCGACCCGCGCGTAGGAGACGCGCATCCCCTCCGACCGGGTCTGCTCGACGAGCGCCTCGATCTGCGTCACGTCGGGCTGAGGAGCCAGCGGCCGCACCTCCGACCCCGCGTCGGGAGAGCCGGAGCCGGTGGCCTCCGGCGCGGCTCCGTGCGGGCCGGCGGCCGGCACCAGGTGGCGCCCCGACGGCGACACCACGCCGGGCCCCGCGGCCCCGCCGGGGACCCCCTCGGACGGGCCCGTGCGCAGCACGCCGAGGATCTTGCGCATGTCGGCCAGCGCGGCCCGGCCTGTCTCGGCGATGGTCTTCAGGGAGCGCTCGGCCGCCGCCGGGTCGTGCGCGGCGGCGTAGCGTCCGCCGTCGGCCTGCGCGATGACGATCGAGAGCGAGTGGGCGACGATGTCGTGCATCTCGCGGGCGATCCGGGCGCGTTCGGCGGCCGAGGCGATCTCCGCCTGCTGGTCGCGTTCGAGCTGCAGGCGCCCGGCGCGGTCGCGGAGCGCGTCCAGCATGGTGCGGCGCGCCCGCCGGAAGAGGCCGAGCGCCCAGGAGGTGAGGAAGACGAAGTAGGCGAAGACCGCCACCATGACCGCGAACGGGTCCCCCGCGTAGTGCGCGAGCAGCGATCCGCCGAACGCCAGGCAGCCCACCGTCGCGAGGACGATCGTAGCCCGCGGCGCCCAGCGCGGGCCGTGGGCCGTCAGCCCGTACGCCGCGTACGGCAGCAGGAGGTCGACCGGGAGGAGCAGAGGCGCACCGATCGCGAGGTGCCCCACGGCGAGCAGGAACAGGCAGAAGGCGGGCACGACGGGCCGTGTCCGGACCCAGACGAAGGGAACCGTCATCACCCCCGCCCAGGCCGCCATGAGCAATCCGGGCATCTCCGGCATGCCGTAGGCGACCATCCGGGCGCTCGCGTAGCCGCCCGGGATCGTGACGAACGCGGCGGCCGCCGCGACGATCAGGTCGACGGCGAAGCGGTGCCGTTCGAACCATTCGGTCACGCGCTCGTACAGGCTGGGACGTTCCACGACCGCCACAGTACGGCGCGCCGTTGACCGGTGCGTCATACCGTGGTAGCAATTCCCTGGGCAGGGGAGAATTTGCACGGTTCGCGTCGGGCGACCGAACCGTTTCGGGCCTTCACGATCCGTACCACGTCCGTTGGCAGCCACGACGCGTGTTATGCCCTACCATGGCGGAATGACTCACGTACTCCTAGCTGAGGACGACCCGGCCATTGCCGAGCCGTTGGCGCGTGCGCTCACCCGTGAGGGTTATGACGTCGTCGTGCAAGGAACCGGCAAAGGCGCGATCGAGCACGCGAGCGGGGCGGACATCGTCGTCCTCGATCTAGGCCTGCCCGATATGGACGGTCTGGACGTGGCGCGGGAGATTCGCGGCAGCGGCCTGACCGTGCCGGTCCTGGTGCTGACCGCACGAGCAGACGAGGTCGACCTCGTCGTCGGCCTGGACGCCGGCGCCGACGACTATGTGACCAAGCCGTTCCGCCTGGCCGAGCTGCTCGCGCGCGTGCGGGCCCTCCTGCGCCGCACGCACGGCGAGACCGGCGAGGAGGAGGAGCTGCACGCCCAGGACGTGCGCGTGGACGTCTCCGCCCACCGCGCCTTCCAGGGCGACCGCGAGCTCCACCTGACCACCAAGGAGTTCGACCTGCTGCGGGTGCTCGTGCAGAACGCCGGCTCCGTCGTCGTCCGCGACACGCTGATGCGTGACGTGTGGGGCTCCGACCCGGTCGGCTCCACCAAGACCCTCGACATGCACGTCTCGTGGCTGCGCCGCAAGCTCGGCGACGACGCCAACGCGCCGCGCTACGTCTCCACGGTGCGCGGTCTCGGGTTCCGCTTCGAGATCGGGGCGAGCTAGCCACATGCGCCACCGCATCGTCCAAGCGACGATGGTCGCGGTCGCTGTCGCGGTTCTGCTGCTCGGTGTGCCCTTCGCGATCTTCGGTGCCCGGTTCGTCTACGACACCGAGGTCCAGCGCATCGAGCAGCGGGCCACCCGGTTCGTCGAAGAGGTCACCCAGGAGGTGTCCCGGTCGAGCAGCGAGGGGCAGCTCTCGGAGGACCTCCTGGAGCACCACGTGCAGCCGGGCGCGACCGAGACCCCGGCCTACATCACGGTCAGCCTGCCGAACGGCACGCTGATCGCCCGCGGTGAGGAGCCTGCCGGCCCCACCATCAGCGCGGCGGCGACCAACACGACCTCACCCCTGGTGGGCGTGACCATCGAGGTCTCCGCCTGGCCCGCGTACATCAAGTCCGGGCAGCTCGTCTTCCTCATGCTCATCGGCAGCGCCGCGGCGTTCGCCGCCGGCTCGGTGACCGCCGCCTGGCAGGCCGAGCGCCTGGCCCGGCCGTTCGTCTACCTCTCCGGCGCCGCCGAGCAGCTGGGTGCGGGCCAGGTGCGGCCGCGCCTGGAGGAGTCGGGCGTGGAGGAGATCGACCTGGTCGCCGCCGAGATCGCCCGCAGCTCCGACCGGCTGGCCGCGCGGCTCGCCGTCGAGCGGCAGTTCACCTCCGACGCGTCCCACCAGCTCCGCACGCCGCTCACGGCGCTCACCATGCGCCTGGAGGAGATCACGCTGATGTCCTCCGAGCCGGACGTGCAGGAGGAGGCCCGGATCTCGCTCGAGCAGGTCGAGCGGCTCGTCGGCGTCGTCGACGATCTGCTCGCCCGCTCGCGCAAGGCGCAGGGCGGCACCACCGAGTCCGTGGATCTCTCCGTGGTCTTCCGGCAGCAGCGCGAGGAGTGGCGCGACACGTTCGAGGCAGCGGGCCGCTCGCTCGTCGTCGAGGAGCCCGAGGACGAGCGCGTGCTGGCCACGCCGGGCGCCCTCGCGCAGGCGCTGTCGACCCTGCTGGAGAACTCCCTCAAGCACGGCGACGGGACGACGACGCTGCGGGCGCGACCCTCCGGCACGCGCGGCATGGTCGCCGTCGAGGTCACCGACGAGGGCGAGGGCGTGCCCGAGGACATGGTGGGCCAGATCTTCGAGCGCGGCGTGACCTCCGGCAACGGCACGGGCCTGGGCCTCGCGCTGGCCCGGGACCTGGTCACGGCCGACGGCGGCCGCCTGGAGCTGAGCCAGCGCACGCCGCCGGTCTTCTCGGTCTTCCTGGCCGGTGTCCCGCGCAGCTACGACCCGCAGGCCGTCCTCCCGGTCGGCTCGACGGTCTCGTCGATGGAACCCGCCAAACGCCGGCGCTGGGGCCTGCGCTGACCGGTCCCGGAACAGCGTGAGGTGGTGCCCGACGGCGTCGGGCACCACCTCACGGCAGCCGGGTCACTCCGCGGCCAGGGCCTCCACCGGGGACGCCCGCAGGGCGTTCCGGGCCGGGGCGACCGAGGCGATCAGGCCCGCGACCAGGGACACGGCCAGCACCACGGCCAGGTCCACCCACGGGACCGGGTAGGTCACCTCGCCCATGACCGACAGCGCGGTCGCCGCACCCGCCCAGCCGTACACGAGCCCCAGCACGATGCCGAGCACCGCGCCGACCCCCGCGATGAGCATGCCCTCGACCGCGAGCATGCCCCGCAGCTGGGACTTGCTCAGGCCGATCGCCCGCAGCGTGGCCGACTCACGGCGTCGTTCGATGACCGACAGCGACAGCGTGTTGGTCACGCCGATCACCGCGATCACGACGGCCACCGCCAGCAGGCCCACGACGATCCCGAGCATCAGGTTGATCACCTGCTCGAACTGGGCGCGCTGGGCCGCGAGCCCCAGCACCATCAGGCCGTCGTCGTTCAGGGCCTCCTGGACCTCCGCGAGGCCCGAGGCCGGATCGGCGTCGTCGGCCAGCGAGGCCCAGACCTGGGTCAGCTCCGCCTCCGGGGCGACCTTCGCCAGGTCGGCCTCGGTCACGAACCCGGTGAACGCCTCGCTCTCGGTGACCACGATCGTGAGGGGCAGCTTCCCGCCGGGACCCTTGACCTCGATCCGCTCGCCGGCCTCCACGCCCCACTCCTTCAGGGCGGTCGGCGAGAAGAGGATGCTGCCCGGCTGGATCGCGTCGACCTCGCCGGCGTCGCGCACGGCGCCGCGGAGCGCGTCCGGAGCGGCCGCGCTGAGGGTCACGTAGCCGTTGTCGCTGAACGTGCCGTCGGCCGTGCGGATCTCCGCGACGGCGTCCACGCTCGCGGCGTCCGCGACGCGGCTCGCCGTGTCGCCCGGCACGTCCGTCGCACCGGCGCCGACCATGACGTCCATCGGGAACTGCAGGTCCAGCGCGGTCGTGGCCGTGGCCCGGGCGGCCGCCGCCCCGGTCGCCATCGTCACGATCAGCGTGACGCCGATGAGCAGCGCGGTCGCCGTGGCCGACGTGCGGCGCGGGTTGCGCAGCGTGTTCGCGGCGGCCAGCTTGGCCGCCGGTCCGCTCGCCCCGGTCAGCCGGCCGAAGAACGCGGCGACCTTCGGCAGCCAGAACACGGCCCCGACGATCACGCCGACGAGCGACAGCGCGCCGCCGGCCACCGCGACCAGCAGGCCGTACTCCGGGTCGTCGTGCAGGACCAGGACCGCCAGCGCCAGCAGCCCGGCCCCGCCGAGCGTGAACAGCAGCGCGAACACCGCCCGCACCCGGCCCGCGCCCTGGCGCAGGCTCGGCGCGGCGGCCGGCCGCAGCGCCGCGAGCGGCGCGACGCGGGTCGCGTTCATGGCCGGGGCCAGCGCGGCCAGGATCGTCACGACGACGCCGACGGCCAGCGGCAGCAGCACCACCTGCGGGGTCGGCTCCACGACGGACGGCAGCGGGACCCCGAGGTCGAACCGCGGCGCGACCCACAGCGCGATCTGCGCCAGCAGCGCACCCGTCACGACGCCGCCGAGCGACGCCAGCGCGCCGAGCACGAACGCCTCGAAGAGCACCGACCGGTAGAGCTGCCCGCGTCCGGCGCCGATGCAGCGCAGCAGCGCCAGCGTGCGCGTCCGCTGCGCGACGAGCACCTGGAAGGTGTTCGCGATGACCAGACCCGCCACCACGAGGGCGACGGCGGCGAACGTCAGGACGAACACGAGGAACACGAGGTCCTCGCCGCCGGTCTGCTCGGCGCTGATCTCCGCGGCGTGCTCGTCGACGGACAGCACCTCGGGCCGGCCGTCGCTGACGACGGCGGCGGCCAGGGCTTCCCGGATCGCCGCGGTCGGCTCGCCGTCGGACATCACCGACGGGTCGAGGACGGCCATGACCTCGAAGACCTCGCCCACCTCGGGCGGGTCGGACCACTTGACCATGTCCTGGGGCATCGCGACCACGGCGCCGCCGCTGGCGGCGTACGCCTTGAACAGGTCCTCGGTGATGCCGCTGACCGTGACCTCCTCGGTGGTCTCCTCGCCCTCGCCGGTCTCGGGGTCGGTGACCTCCCAGCCGTGGACGGTGACCGTGTCGCCCACGCCGATCTCGAGTCGCTCGGCGATCTGCTCGGGCACCGCGATCTCGCCGCGCGCGGCGGGCCAGGCGCCGTCGGTGATGCGCAGCGGGCTGAGCCGCTCGTCGTCCGGGAGCGCGAACGCCTCGCCGTAGGAGCGGCCGCCGCCGGCGCTGAGATCGAGGTATCCGGTCAGGACGGGCTGTGCCGCCATGACGCCGTCGACGGCGCGCACGGCCTCGACGTCCTGCTGCCAGCTGTCGGCGCCGGTCTTGACGACGACGTCGGCGTCGGCGTACCGCGCGGCGACCGTGTCGTACGTGGTGCGGGTGATCACGTTGCCCGCGATCAGGGTGACGGCCACGAACGCGGTCCCGATGAGGATCGCGATCCCGGCCGCGGTGAGCCGCCCGGCGCTGCGGCGCATCTGGGCGAGCGTGTACCGGATGGTGGGCAGGTCGTTGCGGGGCGGCGTCGCGCCCGCGGCCGGCGACGTGCGCGCCGGCGCCGTGGCGGTCGTCGTCATCGCAGGCCTGCCTCGGGGACGACCGGGGTGGTGCCGGTGGCGACGGAGGGCTCGAGTGTGCGCAGGGCGTCCAGGCCCGCGAGCACGGATTCCGGGGTGGGGTCGGAGATGTCACCGGCGATGCGGCCGTCGGCGAGCAGGACGACGCGGTCGGCGTAGGCAGCGGCCGCGGGGTCGTGCGTGACCATGATGATGGTGCGGCCCAGCTCGCGGACGGAGCGGCGCAGGAAGCTGAGCACTTCGGCGCCGGAGCGGGAGTCGAGGTTACCGGTGGGCTCGTCGGCGAAGACGACGTCGGGCTGCGCGATGAGGGCGCGGGCGATGGCGACGCGCTGCTGCTGGCCGCCGGACATCTCGGCGGGGCGGTGCGTGAGACGCTCGGTCAGGCCCAGGGTCCGCACCAGCGTGCCGAACCACTCGCGGTCCACGGTGCCGCCCGCGAGCTGCACCGGGAGCGTGATGTTCTGCTCGGCGGTGAACATCGGCAGCAGGTTGAACTGCTGGAACACGAAACCGACGCGGTCCCGGCGCAACGTGGTCAGGCCCTTGTCGTTGAGCGCGGTCACATCGGTGGTGCCGACGAACGCCTGGCCGGCGGTCGCGGTGTCCAGCCCGGCGAGCAGATGCATCAGCGTCGACTTGCCCGAACCGGACGGTCCCATGATCGCGGTGAACTGACCGGCGGCGAAGTCGACGTCCACGCCGTCCAGCGCATGGACCGCGGCCTCGCCGGCGCCGTAGGTCTTGGTCAGGGCGCGCGCCCGGACGGCGCGGGTGCCGTCGGCCGGGACGTACACGGTGGTGTCCACGAAAGGTCTCCTCGAGACGAAGTGTGTGTTGCGAACACCGGAAAATCTACGGAGCGCCGGGCCCCGAGTCGTCAGGCGAAGGGATGGTCCTGGGCCCGGGCCGGGTCATACCCAGGTCGTACGGGAGGCAGGGGGGATCCACCCAGGCAGGTACGCCGGCGGGCCCGGAACCCTCAGGGTCCCGGGCCCGCCGTTCAAGCACCTCACCGCCGCGCGGCGCCGCTGCCGTCCGCGTCGGAGCTCACCCCGCCGCACCAACCGCTAGCCGAGCCACCACTTCTGGTTCGCCCCGCCCGTGCACTCCCAGATGTGCAGCTTCGTACCGTCGTCGCCGTTCCAGCCCGCCACGTCGACGCACTTGTTCACGGCCACGGACACCAGGTCGCCCGCCCCCGAGAGCACCCACCGCTGCGCCACGTTCCCGTTGCAGTTCACCAGCTGCACCGCGGTGCCGTTCGCCGCGTTGCCCCAGGCCAGGTCCATGCACATCCCGCCCGCGCGGACCGTGCCGTCCGGGTGGAAGGTCCACCGCTGCGCGGCCGTCCCGTTGCAGGTCCAGATCTGGAGCTGGACGCCGTCGGCGAAGCTGCTGTTCGGCACGTCGACGCACTTGTTGTTGTAGCCGACGATCGGCCGGCCACCCCCGCCGGTCGTCGTCAGGCTGAGGCCGTAGTTCGACAGGATCGGGTTGATCGGCTGGTAGATGAACCGCCCGCCGTTCGAGCAGTCCCCGATCCGCCCGGAGGTGACGCCCTGCGCCTGGTTCCCGGAGATCACCGCGCCCCCGGAGTCGCCGCCCTCGGCGCACGCCGAGCCCGTGGCCATGCCCGGGATGTCGCCGCTGCCGTAGTTGATGGTGACGTTCTTCTCCTGGATGACGCCGCACCGCCAGCCGGTCGTCCGCCCCGAACGGCACACCGCGGCCCCGACCGGCATCTCGTTCGACCCCGCCACCGCGACGGTGCCGCCCGCGTAGTTGTTCACCGCCGGCTGCGGCGTCCAGCCGGCGTTCGTCCGCACCCACGCCCAGTCGTGGCCCGGGAACTGCGAGCCGGCGTACGTCCCGAGCGCGGCGCCGTCGGACGCCGTGACCGCGTTGCCCGTGGCCCCGCAGTGACCGGCCGTCACGAACCCGCCCTGCACGGCGAAGCCGATCGAGCACAGCACGTACCCGCCGCCCGTGGGGCGGCGGAACTCGTCGCCGCCGCGGATGTCGCGCGCGGGCACGGGCGCGACACCGGACCGCTCGACGCGCACGACGCCGGCAGGCACCCCCGCCCGCTCCGCCAGCGCCCGCGCCGCGCGTACGTCGGCGGCCCGCACCACCAGCTCGTTCGTGGCCGGATCCGCGAACCACGCGTGCACGGAGTCCGGCGCGTTCGCGTCGTCCAGCGCCTCCTTCCACGCGGTCAGCTCGCCGAGCCCGTGCCGCACGACGACGGCCTCGGCCCCCGCCGCGCGCGCCTGCCGCGCGGCGGCCCTGGTCGTGACGGCGACGCGCACGGCGTCGGCGTCCTGGGTGACCCAGGTCCCGGCGTAGGCGTCACCGAACTGCCTCTCGAACCGCGCCTCCATCCCGGCGGCCCGCGCGTCGAGCGCGAGGCGGGCGGGGATCTCCCCCTCCTCCAGGCCGAGGTCGCGCTCGAACGCCCGGACCTGCCCGTCGGGCAGGCCCGGACCCGGCGCGGGGGTGTCCGACGACGCCGGCCGCGATCCGGGCTCCGCCCCCGCCGGCGGCCCCACCAGGGCCACCCCGGCCAGCGTGCTGCCGGCCGCCAGCGCGATCGACGCCCAGGTGCTCACCACGCGCCGGTGCGGTCGCCTCCGCCGGTACGGCGCCTTCGATGATCCGGTCATGTCTGCTCCCTCTCTGCCTCGGGTTCCGTGGGACGGAGGCAGGGAGGGAACGACGACGCCGTCGTGCCAGCACCTGCCGACGGCGCGCACCACGTCGTGCGTGCCGGACGAGATCCATGGCGATGCTAGAAGGAGCACCCCCCGTTACTGAACAGTTACCAAGGAACGGTGTGGGAAGTACCTAGCGGCCGGGCGCCCGCACCACACTCTCGGACGGAAGCCTCGACGGCATGGATTCAGTGCGCGAAACGTATGGCTACGTCATGCTCCGGTCACGTATATCCCGTTCCGATTGACACCCCTGGGAGGGCGTCGTTGCATGGTGACGAGGCCGCTGACCGCCGTCGCGCGCTCCCCGGCCCTCGCCGCCCCACGACGGCGAACGTGGCGACACCGGCCGCGCGCCCCGCGCGGCCCGGTCCCACGTCCCCGATCGACCAGGAAGGTTCAGGACCCGACATGCGAGTGACGAGGAAGTCGGCAGGAAGGGCAGCAGCCACGGCGCTGGTCCTCATGCTCGGGCTGACGCCGGCGGCATGCGGCGCCGGCTCCCAGGGCGGTGACGCCACGGGCGGGGGCGGCGGCTCCCGGGTCGAGGTGTTCACCTGGTGGGCAGCCGGCTCGGAGAAGGCCGGCCTGGACGCGCTGGTCGGCGTCTTCCAGGAGCAGCACCCGGACATCGAGTTCGTGAACGGCGCGGTCGCCGGCGGCGCGGGCTCGGCGGCGAAGGACCTGCTGCAGACGCGCCTGCAGGCGCAGGACCCGCCGGACACGTTCCAGGCCCACGCGGGCGCGGAGCTGCAGGACTACATCGACGCCGCCCAGATCGAGGACGTCTCCGCCCTCTACGAGGAGTTCGGCCTCACGGACGCGTTCCCGCCGGACCTGGTGGAGCGCCTGACCTCGCAGGACGGCGCGATCTACTCGATCCCGTCGAACATCCACCGCGCGAACGTGCTGTGGGCGAACCCGGCGGTGCTGGAGGAGGCGGGGCTGGACCCCGCCGCCGAGTACGCCGACCTGGACGCGTTCGTCGCGGACCTCGAGAAGCTGGACAAGGCCGGCGTGACGCCGCTGTCGGTCGCCACCACCTGGACCCAGGTCCACCTGCTGGAGACGGTGCTGCTGGCCGACCTCGGCCCCGAGGCGTACTCCGGCCTGTGGGACGGCTCCACCGACTGGGCCTCGCCCGAGGTCACCACGGCCCTCGAGCACTTCGAGACGCTCATGTCCTTCACCAACGACGACCGGGACGGCCTGGACTGGCCGGAGGCCACGCAGCAGGTGATCGACGGCACCGCAGCGTTCAACGTCATGGGCGACTGGGCCGTCGCCGCGTTCGAGGAGCAGGACAAGCAGCTCGGCACCGACTTCGTGGCCGTGCCGTCGCCGGGCACGGACGGCACGTTCGACTTCCTGGCGGACTCCTTCACCATGCCCGTCGGCGCCGAGAACCCCGAGGGCACCGAGGCGTGGCTCGAGACCGTGGGCTCGCTGGAGGGGCAGGTCGCGTTCAACAAGGCCAAGGGCTCCATCCCGGCCCGCACCGACGCCGATCCGGCGGAGTTCTCGGAGTACCAGCAGGGCGCGATCGACTCGTTCGGCCAGGACACGATCGTGTCCTCCCTGGCCCACGGTGCCGCCGCCCCCGTGGCGACCCTGAACGCCGTCAGCGACGCCACGAGCAAGTTCACGACGGGCGCCTCGGATCTACCCACCTTCCAGGACGAACTGGCCGCGGCCACCGCGAGCTGACCGGCCCGGCGCCGGGAGCTCAGATCCGCCGATTCGACGTGGGGTGAACGGATGACGGTCCTTCTGGAACCGATGAGCAGGAAGGCCCCCAGAAGGTTCGACGCCGTCTCACCCGGGCGCTACGCCGCCCGGCGCACGCTGCGCTACGGCCTGATCCTGGCGTTCGCGGTCCTGGTGCTCATCCCGGTGTACGTGCTGTTCGTGACCAGTTTCAAGGGCTCGGGCGACGCCACCCCGGCGCGCGCCTGGTCGATCCCCGAGGTGTGGACCACCGAGAACTGGCGGGCGGCCTGGACCTCGCTCTCCCCCTCGATCTGGCGCACGGTGCAGATGGTGGTGCCGTCCACCGTCGTCTCCGCGTTCCTCGGTTCCCTGAACGGCTTCGTCCTCGCGCGCTGGCGGTTCCCGGGCGCCGACACCGTCTTCGCGCTGATCCTGTTCGGCATGTTCATCCCCTATCAGGCCGTGATGATCCCGCTGAACCAGCTCGTGCTGGACCTGAGGGTCCCGAACGGCATCCCGAGCCTGATCCTGCTGCACGTCGTCTTCGGCCTGCCGATCACCACCCTGATCTTCCGCGGCTTCTACCGGAGCGTGCCCGCCGAGCTCGTCGAGGCCGCGCGGGTCGACGGCGCCGGCCCGCTGCGCACCTACTGGTCGGTGGTGCTGCCGATCTCGGTCCCGAGCTTCGCCGTCGTCCTCATCTGGCAGTTCACGAACGGCTGGAACGACTACCTGTTCGCCGTCTTCTTCTCGTCCAGCCAGAACGGCCCGGTGACCATCGCCCTCAACAACCTCGCCAACGGCGCGCTGCTCCAGAACTACGGCGTGAGCATGGCCGGAGCTCTCCTGGCGTCGCTGCCGACCCTGCTGGTCTACGTCGTCCTGGGCAGGTACTTCGTGGGCGGCCTCATGTCGGGGTCGGTCAAGGGATGAACTGACCGCGCCCGCCGTTCGCTATGCTCCAGGGCAACCATCGCCCCCGTCTACCGCGGGGCGGCTACACGCAAGGAGCCGGATGCCTGCCGCGGACGGCGGCGCTCCGGCGGCAACGGAAAGTTCAGGGCGTCAGATGCGATTCACTCGGAGGACCACCACGGCGCTGGCGACGGCGGCCGCTCTCGGCACGATCCTCGCCGGCTGCGCCACCGGGGCGGGCAGCTCGGCCCCCGCCGTCAGATCCCACGACGACGTGACGGTCTACACCTGGTGGGCCGAGGGCGTCGAGCAGCAGGGTCTGAACGCCCTGGCCACAGCGTTCGAAGAGCAAAATCCTGGCATCGAGTTCGTCGACGACGGGATCACCGGCGGCGGCGGCTCCGCCGCCAAGGAGCACCTGCAGACCCGCCTCGAGACCCAGGACCCGCCGGACAGCTTCCTCGCCCACGCGGGCGCCGAGCTGCAGGACTACATCGACGGGAAGTACATCCAGGACCTGTCCCCCCTCTACCAGGAGCTCGGCCTGACGAACGCCTTCCCCGAGGACCTCATCGAGCGGCTGTCCACCGACGGCAAGATCTACTCGGTGCCCTCGAACATCCACCGCGCCAACGTGATGTGGGTCAACCCGGCGGTGCTGCAGCAGCACGGCCTCGACCCCTCGGGCGAGTACGCGGACCTCGACGGCTTCATCGCCGACCTGGAGACGCTCAAGGCCGCGGGGGTCAGCGCGCCGCTGTCGGTCGGCACCACCTGGGCCCAGGTGCACCTGCTCGAGACGGTGCTGCTGGCGGATCTCGGCCCGGCCGCCTACAACGGGCTCTGGAGCGGCGAGACCGACTGGAGCGGCCCCGAGGTGACCACCGCGCTCGAGCACTACCGGACGCTCCTGAGCTACTCCAACCCCGACCGCGACGACATCGACTGGCAGCCCGCCACGGAGAAGGTCATCGCGGGCGAGTCCGCGTTCAACGTCATGGGCGACTGGGCCCTGACCGCGTTCGAGTCGCAGGGCAAGAAGCTCGGCACCGACTTCCTGGCGGTCCCCTCGCCGGGCACGAGCGGCGAGTTCGACTTCCTCGCCGACTCGTTCACCATGTCGACGGGGATCCTCGACGAGGAGAGCGCGAAGGCCTGGCTGAAGACCATCGGCTCCAAGGAGGGCCAGGTCCGGTTCAACAAGATCAAGGGCTCGATCCCGGCCCGGGAGGACGTCGACGCCGGGCAGTTCACCCCGTACCAGCAGATGGCGATCAAGTCCTTCCGGCAGGACACGATCGTCTCCTCGCTGGCGCACGGCGCCGCGGTGCCCGTCTCGCACCTGGACCAGATCACCGCCGCCACGGCGGCGTTCTCCAGGGACCTCGACGTCGCCGCGTTCCAGTCGGCGCTCGTCGCCGCGGCCGCGGGCTGACGCCGGATCGTGCTCCGCACGGGCGGCGTCGTCCCCGGCGACGCCGCCCGCCGGCTGAGAGAAACCTTTGCGTCAACCGTCCGCCGGGTTTGAACGGACTAATCCTCTTGGACGCTCGTCCTAGTCGTTTGTTCAATGACTGGTGGCAGCATCATCAGCACCACGGCTGCCACTGCGATCAGGACGGCCGTCCAGCCGCAGATCACCACCCAGGCCGGGCCGCCGCCGAGAGCCGCCATCAAACCGGCGAGGACCTGGAACAACTGCCAGGTGATGATCGCGCCGCGGGCGACCCGCCCGCCACGGAACAGGGACCGGCCGGCCGCGACGAGCCCCCAGGCCGCGCCCGCGAGCGCCAGGACGAGGAAGATCGAGACCCCGACGGACCCGGAACGGCCCGAGATCAGCTCACCCAGTACTGCCAGCGCGAACGCGGCCGCGGCCCCTGCCTCTACCACAAGGAGCGCCAGAAGTGAACGCAGTAACGGCAAAGCTTTGCTCACAGTATCGCTTTCATGTTGGAAGTTGACGGGCCGGATCAGCAATGAAGTGGACTTTCACATTAGTGTGACCGAAACCTCACCAGCTGTAACGCAGAAAATTTGGCGCGACCCCTTGTGCCGGGCTTCACGAGATGTAAACCTAGTACCAGCAAGCCCAACCCCCCGAACACACGAACCGTTCGAGCGCCATCAGCGCACTGCGGCCGAAAACGTTGCACAGTCGCCCGTCCACACCGGGACGCAGTGCAGACAGGCCCGTCAGCGGCCCAGGACGCATGACGAAGGCGAGCGCCACTTCGGCAACGCCCGGACGAGACGTGATGTTCCACCACAAGGAGTATCCGACATGGACTGGCGCCACCGTGCAGCGTGCCTCGAAGAAGACCCTGAACTGTTTTTCCCCATCGGTAACACCGGCCCTGCCCTGCTGCAGATCGAAGAGGCCAAGGCCGTGTGCCGCCGTTGTGACGTCGTCGACACCTGCCTGAAGTGGGCGATCGACTCCGGGCAGGACTCGGGCGTCTGGGGCGGCATGAGCGAGGACGAGCGTCGCGCGCTGAAGCGTCGTACCGCTCGCGCCCGCCGCGCAGGCTGACGCGAACACAGGACTACCCCCGATAAGTCACGCACCCCCCGTATGCGAGCGAGACGCCCGGACACCCCCCATCGTCCGGGCGTCTCGCCGTACCAGGACGCCGTCGTCCCAGGACGCCCGTGGTCTCAGGACGTCCGTCCCCCGCCGTCGCGCAGGCGCAGCCGCAGTTCGACCTGCGTGCCCCCGCCCTCCCGCGCCGCCCAGTCGATCGTCCCGCCCAGCTCGTTCTGCACGAGCGTCCGCACGATCTGCGTTCCGAGCCCGCTGCCCGGCCCGCCCCCGCCGGGCGTGCCGTCGTCGGCCGGTCCCAGCCCCACGCCGTCGTCGGACACCGTGATGCGCAGGTCGCTGCCGCTGCGCTCGACGTCGATCCCGACCGTCCCGGAGGGACGTCCCGGGAAGCCGTGCTCGACGGCGTTCGTCACCAGCTCGGTCAGCACCAGCGCGAGCGGCGTCGCGTCCTGCGCGGGCACCAGCCCGAACGAACCGTTGCGGACCATGCGGACCTGGGTCTGCGCGGACGCGACGTCGGCCGTGAGGCGCAGCGCCCGGCCCACCATGTCGTCGAGCTCGACGACCTCGTCCAGCGTCTGGGACAGCGACTCGTGCACGAGCGCGATGGTCGCCACGCGCCGCATCGCCTCCTCCAGGGCCTCCCGCGCCTCGGGCACGTCCATGCGCCGCGCCTGGAGGCGCAGCAGCGCCGCCACGGTCTGCAGGTTGTTCTTCACGCGGTGATGGATCTCGCGGATCGTCGCGTCCTTGGTGATCAGCTCGCGCTCGCGACGGCGGAGCTCCGAGACGTCACGGCACAGCAGCACCGCGCCGATCCGCTGCCCGTGATCCGTCAGCGGCATCGCGCGCAGCGACAGCGCCACGCCCCGCGCCTCGATGTCGGTGCGCCACGGCGCGCGGCCCATGACCACGAGCGGCAGGGACTCGTCCACCGGGTTGGCCTGGCGCTCCACGACCCGCGCCACGACCTCCACCAGCGGCTGCCCGCCGAGCGGCCCGATCACGCCGAGCCGGTGGAAGCAGGACAGCGCGTTGGGGCTCGCGTACAGCACCTCGCCCTCGGAGTTCAGGCGGATGAGCCCGTCCCCGACGCGCGGCGCGCCGCGGCGCGGGCCGGTCGCCGCGTTGGGCAGCGGGAACTCCCCGCGCGCGATCATCGCGACCAGGTCGTCGGCGGCCTCGACGTAGTTCAGCTCGAGGCGCGACGGCGTGCGGCCGGACCCGAGGTTCGTCTGCCGGGAGACGACGGCGATCGCGCGGCCCTTGTGCACCACCGGCACCGCCTCCTCGCGCACCGCGTAGGCGCCGAACCAGCGCGGCTCCCGCGCCCGCTGCGCGCGGGTCTCCTCGATCGCCCGCTGGAGCTGCGGGCGCTGCCCCTCGGGCGCGTACGAGGCCACGATGTCGTCGTAGTGGACGGTGGAGCCCGTCGACGGCCGGCACTGGGCGAGGGCGACGAAGCGACCGTCCGCCGTCGGCAGCCACAGCACCAGGTCGGCGAAGGCGAGGTCGGAGATGACCTGCCAGTCGCCCACCAGGAGATGCAGCCACTCGACGTCGGCCGGTTCCAGCTCGGCGTGCTCGAGGATCAGGTCACTCATCGCGGACACCGCACCAGGGTAAGTTGTGAGCGGTAGAGCACGCTGTTCCGGTCCAACCCAGCCGGTCCCCGGCCGGCGGAAGCGCAGCGACGGCGCCCGCAGGCGAGGTACGAGCCGAGGACGACGGAGCCCGGCGGCCCGGGAGAACAGAGAAACCGCGGGCAACCCCCACGCGTTACAGTTCTGAACACCGGCGCACCCCGAGGAGAGCACGTGCACCTGACGGTCGACCTGACGTACCCCGCCGGCCTCGACGACGTCTCGGCGATGCTCGCCGACGAACGCTTCGTCCGCTGGCGCACCGAGCAGACCGTCCGGGCCGGGGCCCCGGACGGCGGAACCGTCGAGCAGGCGGACGTGACCGGGTCGGTCGAGGGCGGGTTCACCGTCGTCGTCCGCCGGACGCTCCCCACCGACCAGATCCCCGCGCAGGTGCGCAGCTTCGTGGGCAACACCCTGGAGGTCCGCCAGGCGGAGGCCTGGGAGAGCCAGGACGGCGGCCGGCGCGTGGGCACCCTCTCGGTCGAGATCCTCGGCGCGCCCGTGCGCATCACCGGGACGGTCCGGCTCGAGCAGCTGCCCGACGGCGGCACCCGCCAGACGTACGACGGCGACGTGCGGGCCACGGTCCCGCTGTTCGGCACCGTGGTGGAGGACGCCGCCGCGCGGGCCGTGCGCACGACGCTGGAGGCCGAGGCGGCGGCGGGCCGCACATGGCTGGCGCAGCGTCCGTAGCGCGGTCCTGAGCGCGGTCCTGACGGGGCGTCGCGGGGGCTCGCCGGGGCGGCAGCGCGGGCCCCGTGAGCAGGTGGGCCGGTGTTAACCGGTTCACACCTGCCGGACCTCTCGACACGTCGCGCGATGGTACCGGACACTCCACAGGCCGTGTGACGCCGGTGGGGAAACCCTTTCCCAGCTTGACACGACACCTGTGATGGCACGACCATCGTCGGGCATGGGAGCGCTACCACAGGGACGTGACCACAAGCGCTCCCGGATCTTCACGGGTCGCACGGCCGCACCCGCACACGTCGAAGGGAACACAATGGACGTCGAGACCGCAGCAGCGACCGGACTGGCGGGCGGCAGCACCCTCGCCGCGCCCGGCACGGCGCTGCCCTACACGCCGATCCCCCCGCGCCCGCCACAGGGCGCGAACGGGACCGGGCGCGTGGCCTTCCCGCAAGGATTTCTCTGGGGAGCGGCGACAGCGGCCTACCAGGTCGAGGGGGCTGCCCACACCGACGGACGCGAGGATTCCATCTGGGACGTGTTCGCGAAGGTGCCCGGCGCCGTCGTGAACCAGGAGGACGGCGCGGTCGCCTGCGACCAGTACCACCGCTACCCGGCCGACGTCGCGCTGATGAAACGGCTCGGGATCAAGGCCTACCGGTTCTCCACGTCCTGGGCCCGCATCCAGCCCGGCGGCCGGGAGTTCAACGCGGCCGGCCTGGGCTACTACGACCGCCTCGTGGACGAGCTCCTCGGCGCGGACATCCTGCCGTGGCTCACCCTGTACCACTGGGACCTGCCGCAGGGCATCGAGGACGACGGCGGCTGGCCGGCGCGCGACACCGCCTACCGGTTCCGCGACTACGCCGTGGCGACGCACGAGCGCCTCGGCGACCGGGTCGGCGTGTGGACCACGCTCAACGAGCCGTGGTGCGCCGCGTTCCTCGGCTACACCGGCGGCCAGCACGCGCCCGGGCGCCAGTCCCGCGAGGACGGCCTCGCCGCCGCGCACCACCTGATGCTCGGCCACGGCCTGGCGATCCAGGCCCTGCGCGAGCGGGCGCCTGAGGCGAACCTCGGCATCACGCTGAACTTCGAGGTCGAGGACCCGCTGGACCCCGAGAACCCGGCCGACGTGGACGCCGCCCGCAAGCTCGACGGCGGCTTCACGCGGATCTTCGCCGACCCGATCCTGCGCGGCGCGTACCCGCAGGACGTGCTGGACGACGTCGAGCCGTACGGGCTGCAGAAGTACATCCAGGACGGCGACCTCGAGATCATCTCGACGCCGATCGACACCCTGGGCGTGAACTACTACCACGGCAACGCCGTGGCGGCGACGCCCGCCGAGCGCGAGCTCCAGGGCAGCCCGGTGCTGCCCCGCGAGACCTCGTCCCCGTTCCCGGCCGGCGACGGCGTGTACGTGCACCCGCGCGACCTGCCCGTCACCGACCAGGACTGGGAGATCCACCCCGAGGGCCTGACCCGGCTCCTGCTGCGCCTGCAGCAGGACTACACGGGCCCGCGCGGCATCGCGATGTACGTCACGGAGAACGGCTGCGCGTACGACGACGTCGCCGACGCGGACGGCTTCGTCCAGGACGACAAGCGCATCGAGTTCATCGACGGCCACCTGCGCGCCATCAAGGACGCGATCGACGAGGGCGCCGACGTCAGGGGCTACTTCGGCTGGTCGCTGCTGGACAACTACGAGTGGGCGTGGGGCTACGGCAAGCGGTTCGGTCTCGTCCGCGTCGACTACGAGACACAGGAACGCGTCGTCAAGGCGTCCGGACGCTGGTACGGTCAGGTCGCAACAGACAACTCGGTGCCCGAGCTGTCCACGACGTAACCGGTAGCCGACGAGGGAGTGCGTGCTGACGAACGACGGACCCCCGACGCTGGACGACGTCGCGCGCACCGCCGGGGTCTCCCGGTCGACCGCGTCGCGCGCGATCAACGGCGGCCTGCGTGTCTCTCCGGAGGCGCAGGCCGCCGTCGACGACGCCGTCGCACGCCTCGGGTACTCACCGAACCGTGCCGCCCGGTCGCTCGTGACCCGGCGCACGGACTCGATCGCGCTCGTGGTGCCCGAGCCGGACGGGCGGATCCTCACGGACCCGTTCCTCGCGGGCACGCTGCGCGGCGTCTCCGACGCCCTGGCTGGCACGGATCTGCAGCTCGTGCTGCTGCTGGCCCGGCCCGGTGAGCATCCCGGGCAGATGGCCCGCTACCTGCGCAGCGGGCACGTCGACGGCGTCATCGTCACCTCGCACCACCGCGGGGACCACCTCGAGGCCGAGCTGGCCGGCGGCAAGCTGCCCGCGGTCTTCGTCGGCCGCCCGTTCGCGTCCGACGACGCCGGGCTCCACTGGGTCGACGTGGACAACGTCACGGGTGGCCGGCTCGCCACCCGGCGGCTCATCGAACGCGGCTGCCGCCGGATCGCCACGGTCACGGGCCCGCTTGACATGACGGCGGCCGTGGACCGGTTCGCGGGCTGGCGCGAGGAGATGGCCGCCACCGGGCTGCCGGACGACGCCTACGTCGAGGGCGACTTCACGGTCTCCGGCGGCACGGCCGCGACGCAGCACCTGCTCGACGAGCACCCGGACGTGGACGCGATCTTCATCGCCTCCGACCTGATGGCGGAGGGCGCCCTGCACGCCCTGGCCGCCCGCGGCATCTCCGTCCCGGGCGACATCGCCGTGACGGGCTTCGACGACCTGGGCATCGCGGCGTCGGCCACCCCGCGCCTGACCACGGTCCGCAACCCGGTGGTCGAGATGGTCAACGCGGCCACCAGCACACTGCTGACCATGCTCGCCGGCGAACAGGTCCCCTCGGCCCCCCTCATCATGGACGCCGTCCTGATAGAGGGCGCCTCGGCCTGAACCCCGTGCGGGCCGGCAGGCGGAAATCGCGCGAGAAAGCGCTCTCATGCGCGATTTCCGCCTGCCAGCCGGCCACGCCCTCCTACCGCGGGTCGCGGGTGTGGCCGTAGCGGTGCGTGGTGCGGCTGATCGCCTGTTCGCGGAGCATCGTCAGGAGCTCGCGGCGGCCGCTCGCCAGGACCGGCGCGTCCAGGACGGTCACCGTGGCGGCCCGGGTCGCGGCCGCCGCCCGCAGGCCAGGGGCCGCGCCGATGACCCGGATCCGGCCCGTCACCGTGCCGTCCGCGACGGCGGCGGCGAACCGCTGGTGGGTCAGGTGCCCGACGACGACGCCGGGTGCATCAGGCGCCAGGGTCGCCTCCGCGCCGGGCGTCGCCGCCTCGGTTCCAGCAGGCACCGCGTCGCTTCCGGCAGGCGTCGGGGTGTCGCTCCCCGCAGGCACCGCGGCGGCCTGCCCCGCAGGGAGCGGCCTCGACACCGTGACCGGGACGCCCGCCCGCCTCGCCGCGGCGAGGACGCGCTCGACCTCGATCTCCAGGGCACCCTCGCCGACGCGGACGGTCAGCGCGGGGACCGGGCGGTAGCGGAACACGTTCGACTCGGCCTCCAGGCCCGCCGGGTCGTGGTCGGCGCCGAACTCACCGGCCCACCAGGCGTCGTCGTCGGACATCGCCCAGGCGAGCCAGCCGGACGGGTCGTCGTGCCGGGACGGCACGGGGGCTGCGTCGGACCAGCGGCCGAGCTGCGCGACGTAGTTCGGGCCGCCGGCCTTGGCGCCCGGGCCCACCGACGACGCCTTCCAGCCGCCGAACGACTGCCGCTGCACGATCGCGCCGGTGATGTGCCGGTTCACGTACGCGTTGCCGACCTCGACGCGGTCGAGCCAGTGGTCGATCTCGGCGTCGTCCAGGGAGTGCAGGCCGCCCGTGAGGCCGAAGGAGACCGCGTTCTGCAGGTCGATCGCCTCGTCGAGCGTGCGCGCGGTCATGATGCCGAGCACCGGGCCGAAGACCTCGGTGAGGTGGAAGAACGAGCCCGGCCGGACGCCGTCGCGCACGCCCGGCGTCCACAGCCGGCCCGGCTCCAGGCCCGCGGCGCTGGCCGTGCTCGGGTCGACGCTCCTCCGGCTGTGCTCCGGGAACGTGTGTCGTTCCTCGTCCCGCAGCCTCCGCTCGCCCTCCGTCACGTCGTCGTCGAGCCGGCGCGGCTCGACGAGCCACGACTCGCCGTCGTCCAGGGTGGTCAGCGCGCGCAGCAGCTTGCCCTGCGCGGGCTCCGTCAGCGGGCCCATGGTCGTCGACAGAGACGTGGCCGGGCCCACCGCGAGCGAGCGGGCGGCGTCGGCCAGCTGGCGGCGGAAGCGCCCACCGGTCGGCGACGACGGGTCGGCCACCGAGCCGACGAGGATCACGAGCGACGCCGCCGAGCACTTCTGCCCGGCATGCCCGAACGCGGAGCGGATCACGTCGGCGACCGCCAGGTCCAGGTCGGCCGACGGCGTGACCACCAGCGCGTTCTTGCCGCTCGTCTCGGCGAGCACCTGCAGCTCCGGACGCCAGGAGGCGAACATCTGCGCGGTCTCGATCGCGCCGGTGAGCAGCACGCGGGCGACGCCGTCGTGCGTGACCAGGCGGCGGCCGAGGTCGCCGTCGGGCACGCGGACGTACTGGACGACGTCGCGCGCCGCGGCCGGGTCCAGCCCGATCTCCGGGGCCACCTCGTCCAGCGCGGCGTGGACGGCGTCCACGGCGAGCTCGTAGCAGCGTGGCGTGGGCGGCGCGGGCTTCGCGATGACGGGAGACCCGGCGGCGAGCGCGGCCAGCACGCCCCCGATCGGGATCGCGACCGGGAAGTTCCACGGCGGGGTCACCAGCGTGACGCCGTCCGGGTGGAACCCGGCGCCGGGGCAGGCGCCCGCGGCGGGGTCGAGAAGCTCGGCACTCGCCGCGTAGTAGCCGGCGAAGTCCACCGCCTCGCTGATCTCCGGGTCGGCCTCCGCGACGGTCTTGCCGGCCTCGTGCACGGCGGCCGCGATCAGGTCGGCGCGGGCCGCCTCGAGGTGCCGCGCGGCGGCCCGGAGCACGCGGGCGCGGTCGGCAGGGGCGACGGCGGACCACACGGCCGCGGCCCGCTGCGCGCGGTCGACGACGTCGTCGACCTGTTCGGCGGTGGTGAGCGGCGCGGTGATCGCGGGCACGAAGCCCGAGCCGGGACCGACGATGCGCGCGGCCCATTCGCGCGAGGCGGCGACGGCGGGGTCGGTGTCGGGGCAGTTCTCGAAGACGGGGGCGGCATCGCCGCGCGGATCGCCGACGACGTCACCGCGGGGCTCGTCCGCGCGGTCCCCGCGAGCATCGTCGGTGCCGGGGGCTCGACCGGGGTCGTCGTCGCGGCCTCCGGCCAGGCGCCCGCTGCGGCCGGCGTCGTCGCCTCCGACCAGGTGTGCACCGTGCGCACCAACCCTGGGCTCACCGCGCGGGACCCGGCGCGGTGCCACGTCGGCCGGGGTGTAGTGGATCCCGGCCGTGACCGACTCCCGGAACGCCGCTTCCTGGCCCGTCATCGGGTCGGCCGACGCGGCGCCGTCGTCCCCCTGCAGGTCCGCGAACATCGCGTGCACGAAGTTCTGCGTCGCCGCGTTCTCCTCCAGGCGCCGCACCAGGTACGAGATCGCGACGTCGAAGTCCTCGTTCCGCACCACCGGCGTGTAGAGCACCACGCGCCCGCCGCCGGCCCGGATCTCGTCGCGGACGGCCGCCGACTCCGCGGGCGCCATGCCCTGCAGCATCTCGATGTCGAGGCCTTCGGCGACGCCGCGGGCGCGCGCCAGCAGCACGGCGAGGGCCACGTGGAACAGGTTGTGCGACGCCGCGCCGATCCGGACGGCGGCCGTCCGGTCCGGCCGGAGCGCATGGTCCAGCAGCCGCACGTAGTTCGCGTCGACGCCGGGCTTGTCCGGGTACGGCGCCTGCGGCCAGCCGTGCAGCGCGGCCTCGACGCGCTCCATCGACAGGTTCGCGCCCTTGACCAGGCGCACCTTGATGCGGGCGCCACCCGCGGCGACGCGGCGCGTGGCGAAGGCCGTGAGGTCGTCGAGCGCGCCCAGCGCGTCCGGGAGGTAGGCCTGCAGCACGATGCCGGCCTCCAGCCCGCGGAACTCGTCGCGGTCCAGGACGGTCTGGAAGACCGCGGTGGTCAGCGCCAGGTCGCGGTACTCCTCCATGTCCAGGTTCACGAACACGCCGTGGTCGCGCGCCGCGCGGTACAGCGGCAGCAGCCGCTCGACGACGCGGTCGCGCGAACCCGCGAGGTCCCACGTGACGAGCTGGGCCGCGACGCTGGAGACCTTGACGGACACGTAGTCGACGTCGGGCCGCTTCACGAGCGCGATCGTCCGCTCCAGGCGCGCGGCCGCCTCGGCCTCACCGAGCACCGCCTCGCCGAGCAGGTTGACGTTGAGCGTGTACCCCTGGGCGCGCGTCCGTGCGAGGTGGGCGGCGAGCCCGGGCCCGGCGTCGGCCACGAGGTGCCCGACGAGCTGCCGCAGCCGCGCCCGCGCGGCGGGCACGACGACGGCGGGCGCGACCGGCGCGGCCAGCGCGCCCGCGCGGAACAGGAACCTGTCGACCGGGCTCAGGAACGACGCCGAACCCGCCCGCGACCCGAGCCTGGCCAGCGCCTTCGCGGCCACGCGGGCGTCCTGGGGGCGGGCGACGTCGTCGACGAAGCTCATCGCGAGCTCGAGGCCCGCGGGGTCGGAGACGAGCGCGCCGAGCGCCCGGGAGGCGCGCGCGGCGGTGCGGTCCTCCGGTGAGGGGCGGGCGGCCCGCTGCTCGCTCGCGCCGATCCAGCGGCGGGCGAGCGCGACGGCGTCGTCGGTCAGGGCCTCGGGCGAGACGGCGGCGCTCGTGGCGCCGTCCGGCACGTCGGTGTGCGGTGCAGCCTGGTGGTGCTGCGCGGAACTCTTCATGCCTCCAGGGTGCACCCGGCCTCCGGCCGCGGTCTTGTCGCTGCTTCCCGCCGACGCCGCGGGTTCCGGACAAGGCCGGACGCAGGACGAGCGAGGGCCGGCGGACGGCCCGGCGGGTGCGGGGGTGGCCGACGCCGACGCCGACGCCGGCGGGCGCGGGCCGGCACCGGCGAGCGGGCCCGGACGGCCCGGCGGGGGTGGGCGTGGGCCGGCTGGCCGGACGGCCCCGGTCCGGCGCCAGCGCCGGCGGGCGGGCGGGCGTGAGAATGGGGCGATGAACGTGTCCGACGACGCCGGGTGGCCCGAGGCGAAGGCCCTGCTGGACGCCCTGAGCCCCGCCATGGTCGCCCTGATGGACGAGCTGACCGGCGTCATGTTCTGCGCGAAGGACGCGGCGGGCCGGTACGTCCTGGTCAACGAGGTCTTCGTGGCGCGCACGCGGGAGCGTTCGCGGCGTGACGTCGTCGGCCGTCGCGCGCCGGACCTCTTCGTCGCGGAGCTGGCCGAACGCTACGAGGAGCAGGACGACCGCGTTCGCGGCACCGGCCGCCCCCTGCGCGGCGAGCTCGAGCTCATCCGGCACGCCGGCGGCGCGCCCGGCTGGTTCCTCACGTCGAAGCTGCCGGTGTCCGACGACGACGGCCGGTTCGTGGGCCTGGTCTCCGTCTCGCAGGACCTGCGCTCGGGCGACGCCGACGACGCGACGATCCGCGACATGGCCCGGCTCCGCCACGAGATCGAAGCCCGTCTCGAGCTCGGCGACGTGCCGACGGCGGGCGACCTGGCCGCGCTGTCCGGCTACGAGCCGGGCGCCCTGGAACGCCGGGTGCGCCGGGTCTTCGGGATCTCCCCGCGTCAGCTCGTCCTTCGCCTGCGGCTGGACCGCGCGACCCACCTGCTGACCTCCACGACGGTCCCGCTGGCCCAGATCGCCACCGCCGCGGGGTTCGCCGACCAGCCCTCCTTCACGCGCACCTTCGCCCGCGTCACCGGCGAGACCCCGGCCGCCTTCCGCCGCCGCAGCACGGCGGCCAGGCCGCCCGCCTGACGACCCGCCAGGCCGCCCGGCCGCCCGCCTGACGACCGCGTGTGCCCCGGTCGCCCCGCAGGCGGAAATCGCGGATCAGGCTGAATTCGCGCGGGATGGCGCTTACCTGAGCGAATTCAGCCTGATCCGCGATCTCTGCCTGCCGGTTTTGCGAGGGTCTAGGCCGGGACGTGGAGGGCGATGGCCCGGGCCACCAGCGCCGGCTTCTCCTCGCCCTCGATCTCGACCGTGACGTCGGACTCGACCCGGGTGCCGCGGGCGGCCGGGGTGACCGCGGCGACCACCGCCGTCGCCCGCACGCGGCTGCCCGATCTCACCGGGGTCAGGAAGCGGACCTTGTCGGACCCCGCGTTGACCACCATCGCCACGCCCTCGACCTCCAGGAGCCCGCGCATCAGGCGCGGCAGGAGCGACAGCGTGAGGTAGCCGTGGGCGATCGTCGCGCCGAACAGGCCCGACGCCGCCCGCTCGGCGTCGAGGTGGATCCACTGCGGGTCCTCGGTCGCCTCGGCGAACAGCGCGATCCGTTCCTGGGTGACCTCGACCCAGTCACCCGGGCCGAGCTCGGTCCCGGTCAGCCCTGCGAGCTCTCCGTACGTGGTCTGCATCACTGCGATCCTCCCAGGTCAGCGGGCGCGACGGCGGTGTCGCGCGTGAGCAGTAGTCTGCATCAAAATCGAGAATGTTGTAAACCGCCCGGACCTCGGGATCCTCACCTTGTCGGAATCCCACAAGCTGGACGCGCTATCACCAGCACCCCGTCCTGACGACGACGCTCCCCGGGCGCACGTACTGTCGGAACATGACAACTCTCGCGTTCCCCCTCGTCCCGCGGACGAACCCGCGTCAGGTTCTCGCTGACCTGATCCCCGCGGAGGGCAGCCGCGCCAGGGCCGTCACCCGCGACGTGGTCCTCGTCGTCGCGGTCGCCGCGCTCACGGCCCTCGCCGCCCAGGTCCGCGTCCCGCTCCCCTTCACCCCCGTGCCGATCTCCGGCCAGACCTTCGCCGTGCTGCTCGGCGCCGCCGCCCTCGGCCCGGTGCGCGGCGCGGCCGCCCAGGCGCTGTACGTGGCCGTCGGCCTGATCGGCGTGCCGGTGTTCACCGACGGCACCTCCGGCACCGCGGTGCTCTTCGGCGCCACCGGCGGTTACCTCGTCGGCTTCGTCGCGGCGGCCGTCGTCGTCGGCGCGCTGGCCCGGCGCGGCCTGGACCGCGGCGTGCTCGGCACGGTGCTGGCGTACGCGGCCGGCTCGCTCGTGATCTACGCGATCGGCATGCCGTGGCTCGCCGCGGTCGCCGGCCTGAACGCCGGCGAGGCCTTCGCGATGGGCGTCGCGCCGTTCCTGATCGGCGACGCGATCAAGGCGGCCGTCGCGGGCGCCCTCCTCCCGTCGGCCTGGCGCCTGACGCGCCGCTGACCCGGCCGCCCTCCCGGCGGACGACGACGGCACCCGGCCGCCGTCGTCCGCCAGGAACCACCGGATCTCCCGGCGATCCGCGCACCGCACGCCGGATGCCACACACCGGACGCCCGACACCGCACGCCGGGCGCCCGACACCGCACGCCGGACGCTGCACGCCGGATGCCGGACGCCGGACGCCGGACGCCGGACGCCACACACCGGACGCCCGACACCGCACGCCGGATGCTGGATGCCGGACGCCCGACACCGGACACCGCCCGGCGGGCGGCGCCCGCTCCCCGACCCGACCCGCACCGGCGAACCGTGATCACAGCAGTATGTTTGCCGGATCGTCACGATTCGATCCGGATCACATCCTGCTGTTGCGGCCGCCCGAGGGATACATTGAAGTTGGGTCGCAGATCCCGCGACCCTGACGACCGCGCCGCCGCCCCACAAGGGCAGGCGCCTGTTCTCCCCGGAGGACCATGTGACAACGATGTCCGCCACCGAGGCCGCCGAGGCCGCCCCGGTCGCACCCCCCAGCACGGGCGCCCCCGCCAAGGGCTCGGCGCTCGAGACGGCCCACGCCCAGCTCGCCGCCGCCGTCGGCATCCTCGGCTACGACGACGGCCTGCACACCATGCTCCGCATGCCGCGCCGCGAGATGCACGTGGCGGTGCCCCTGCGCCGCGACAACGGCACCACCGAGGTGCTGCACGGCTTCCGGGTCCAGCACAACGTCAGCCTGGGGCCGGGCAAGGGCGGCCTGCGCTACCACCCGGACGTGGAGATCGACGAGGTCCGCGCCCTGGCGATGTGGATGACCTGGAAGTGCGGCGTCGTCAACCTGCCGTACGGCGGCGCCAAGGGCGGCGTCGCGATCGACCCGCGCCAGTACTCCAAGGGCGAGCTGGAGCGCGTCACGCGCCGCTACACGTCCGAGATCATGCCGATGATCGGCCCGGACAACGACATCATGGCGCCCGACATGGGCACCGACGCCCAGACCATGGCCTGGGTCATGGACACCTACTCGGTCGCCAAGGGCTACACGATCCCCGCCGTGGTCACCGGCAAGCCGCTCGCCGTGGGCGGGTCGCTCGGGCGCGGCACGGCGACGTCGGCCGGGCTCGTGCACGTGACCGCCGCCGCGCTGGCCGACGCCGGGGTCCCCCTGGAGGGCACCACCGTCGCGATCCAGGGCTTCGGCAAGGTCGGCGGGCACGCCGCGGAGATCTTCGCGGAGCGCGGCGCGAAGGTGGTCGCCGTCAGCGACCAGTACGGCGGCATCCGGAACGACGGCGGCCTCGACGTCAAGCGGCTCATGGAGCACGTCGGGCAGACCGGTTCGGTGGTCGGGTTCGACGACGCCGACGCGATCAGCAACACCGAGCTCCTCGCGCTCGACGTCGACGTGCTGGCCCCGTCCGCGATCGAGGGCGTGCTCGACGAGCACACCTCCGGCACGGTCCGCGCCCGCTGGGTCGTCGAGGGCGCCAACGGCCCGACGACGGCGGCAGGTGACACGATCCTCGCCGAGAAGGGCGTCACGGTGGTCCCGGACGTGCTGGCCAACGCGGGCGGCGTCGTCGTCTCCTACTTCGAGTGGGTGCAGGCGAACCAGACGTACTGGTGGACCGAGCAGGAGATCGCCGAGAAGCTCGAGGACCGCATGCACCGCGCCTACCGCGACGTGGCCGACCTCGCCCGCCGCGAGCACCTGTCGCTGCGCGACGCCGCGATCACCATCGGCGTCCAGCGCGTCGCCGAGGCCCACCAGATCCGAGGCCTCTACCCGTGACGATCGGGTAGGGCCTCAGGACGAACGGCCCGCAGGGGGTCGCGGCCACCGCTGTCGCGACCCCCTGCACGCCGTCCCCGCCCCGCGCGAATTCCGGTGCGCCCGGCCTGCCCACCGGCCTATGCTCGGGCGGTGCCTCAGGAATCCGAACTGGTCGCGCGGCTGCGGGCCGCAGGGTGTGTGTTCGCGGAGGACGAGGCCGCGCTGCTGGTCGAGGCCGCCGGGGACGACGCCGCCCGCCTCGAGCGGATGGCGGCCGCGCGCATCGCCGGCGCGCCGCTCGAGCAGGTGCTCGGCTGGGCCGAGCTCTGGGAGCGGCGCTGGATCGTGGCGCCGGGCGTCTTCGTGCCCCGCCGCCGCTCCGAGCTGCTCGTCCGTGAGGCGCTGGAGGCGGTGCGGCCAGAACGGTTCGTCCCGGGCGGCACGAGCGGCGACAGCGGTCGCGGCCTCGGTGGTGACCGCCGCGCCGGCGCCGGTCGCGGCCGCGTCGTCGTCGTCGACCTGTGCTGCGGCTGCGGTGCCCTGGGCGGTTCCGTCGCCCTCGACCTGGTGGCCTCGGGGCACGACGTCGAGCTCCACGCGGCCGACGCCGACCCCGCCGCCACGGCCTGCGCCCGCGCGAACCTCGCCGCGATCCCGGGCGCGCACGTCCACGACGGCGACCTCGACGCCCCGCTCCCGGATGCCCTCCGCGGCCGGGCGGACATCCTGCTGTGCAACGCCCCGTACGTCCCGAGCGACGCGATCGCCCTCATGCCCCGCGAGGCCCGCGACCACGAACCCCGCCTGGCCCTGGACGGCGGCCGGGACGGCCTCGACATCCTCCGCCGCGCGATCACCGCGGCCCCCGGCTGGCTCCGCCCGGGCGGCACTCTCCTGTTCGAGACCGGCCACGACCAGGCCGACGCCGCGAGCGCCGCGGCGGAGGCCGCGGGCCTCGTCCCGCGCGTCGTGGCCGACGACGACCTCGGCGCCACGGCCGTCCTGGCCCGCCTCCCCGCGAGGTAGTGCCTCCGCACTGACGGAGGCACCACCCCGCGGACGGGCAGGTCAGCACCGGGTTCAGCTCAGGGGCTGGCGCGCCGCCCAGTCCGTGAGGGTGGTGCGGGGGCCCGTGAAGAACGGGATCTCCTCGCGGACGTGGCGGCGGGCCTCCGTGGCGCGCAGGTCGCGCATGAGGTCGACGATGCGGTGCAGCTCGTCGGCCTCGAAGGCCAGGATCCACTCGTAGTCGCCCAGCGCGAACGCCGAGACCGTGTTGGCCCGCACGTCCTTGTAGCCCGCGGCGGCCATGCCGTGGTCGCGCAGCATGGTGCGGCGCTCGCCCTCGGGCAGCAGGTACCAGTCGTACGAGCGCACGAACGGGTACACGCAGATGTAGTCCCGCGGCCGCTCGCCCGCCAGGAACGCCGGCACGTGACCGCGGTTGAACTCCGCGGGCCGGTGCATCGCGGCGACCGACCACACCGGCTCCAGCGAGCGCCCCAGCGTGGACGCGCGCAGCCGCTGGTAGGCGCCCTGCACGGCCTCGACGGACGGCCCGTGCGTCCACAGCATCAGGTCGGCGTCGGAGCGCAGGCCGCCGATGTCGTACCAGCCGCGCGCCACCAGGTCGCCGTCGGCCCGGGCCGCGTCGCGCCCGGCGTCCGTCGTCGTCCCACCGTCCCCCCAGGCCGCGTCCTCGGCCTCCGCGACGAGCGCCTGGCGCTCGTCGCCGTCCTCGGGGAGCGTCTCGGTGAGGGAGAACACCGAGAACATCGTGTAGCGGATCGACGCGTTGATCGCGTCGGCGTCGATCGCGTGGCCGGTGTCGCCGTGGACGTGGTGGCCGTCCGACGACGCGGGGCGGGTGGTGTCGCTCACTGGTGCATGTCCTCCGAGCAGAGTGCGGGGATGCCGCTGGGCTCCTCGTGGCGCCGCAGGCAGCAGTTCGGGGCTGTGACCGACGCGAGCGCCGGCAGGTCCCCCACCGTAGCCTCCGCGACGTCGTCGCCGCGTGCCAGGCCGGCGCGTTCCAGCACCAGGTCGACGAGCCCGCGCACGAACGGCTCGCGCGTGCCGACCGTCCCGGCGCGGACCGCGGTGACGCCCAGTTCGGCGGCGGTGGCCAGGGCCTCGGTGTCGAGGTCGTAGGCGACCTCCATGTGGTCGCTGACGAAGCCGATCGGGGAGATGACGACGTCGCGCACGCCCTGGGCGGCCAGCGCCGCCAGGTGGTCGTTGACGTCGGGCTCCAGCCACGGCTGGCTCGGCGGGCCGGAGCGCGAGCAGTACGTCAGGTCCCACTCGACGTCGTGCCCGAGCCGCTCCCCCACGGCCGCGGCGACCAGCCGCGCGACCGACAGGTGCTGCTCGGAGTACGACGCGTGCCCGACGGCGGACGCCGCCTCCATCGTGTCGGGGATCGAGTGCGTCACGAACACGAGGCGCGCGGCGGCGCCGTCGCCCCCGGCCTCCGCGAGCGCGGCGTACCCGTCGACGACGGCGTCGACGTTGGCCCGCACGAAGCCCGGGTGGTTGAAGTAGGGGCGGATCTTGTCGAACTGGATGCCGGTGGAGCCGTCCGGCCCGAGCTGCCCGCGCCCGTCCAGGACCGTCGCGAGGTCCTCGCGGTACTGGCGGCAGCCGGAGTAGCTGCTGTACGCGGAGGTCACGAGCGCGACGACGCGCCTGGCCCCCAGCTGCTCCAGCTCGTCGACCGCGTCGTTCGTGTACGGCGCCCAGTTGCGGTTGCCCCACACGACCGGCAGGTCGACGCCGCGCCGCGCGAGCTCCGCCTCGAGCGCGGCCTTGAGCGCGAGGTTCTGCTCGTTGATGGGGCTCTTGCCGCCGAACCGGTAGTAGTGCTCGCCGACCTCCTCGAGCCGCGCGTCCGGGATGCCCTTCCCCGCGGTCACGTTGCGCAGGAAGGGCACGACGTCCTCGGGCTTGTCGGGCCCGCCGAACGAGTACAGGAACAGGGCGTCATAGGGTGCGACGGCGGCCGCCGGGCTCGCGACGATCGGTTCCGCGGGCTCCGCCACGGTCGTGGACTGGAGGGAAGGGGGCATGCTCCCCATCTTCCCACCAGCACCGGAGCTGGATCACATCATCAGGGACATCCGCGACGTGACATCGACGGCACGGATTGTCAGATCGGCGCGGGACCACGAGCCGGTCAGGAGGCCGGTGGCGGCTGCCGGGCGTGGACGCTGCCGCGGGTCAGGCGTTCGCTGAGGAACGGCAGGACGGCGAGGAGGTCCGACGGCGCCGGGCTGCGGCTCACCATCGAGACCGTCAGGCGGCCGCGGATCGGGGGCGGGGCGATCCGGTCGCGCGGGGCCGCGTACCAGCGGGCGACCAGGTCCGGGAGGACGACGGCGCAGCGCCGCTCCCGCCCGATGCGGACCGCCGCCTCCGCGGTGGCGCCGGGGCGCGCGCGGGCGCCCTTCTCGGTGAGACTGCGTTGCAGCGCCTCGGCCGACAGGTCGAGCGCGCAGTACACGACGGTCTGCCCGGCGAACGGCCGCCGGCCCGTGCCGGGTTCCGGGGCGCCCTCCGGCAGCAGCGTGACCAGGTCGTACCGGCCGACCTCGGTCGCGACCAGCCCGCGCGCGAGCGGCACCTGACCCGCGATCGTCACGAAGGCGGCGTCGAGCGTGCCGCGTTCCACCCATTCCAGCAGGCGCGGTCCGTGCTCCACCTCCGGGTGGACCACGACGTCGTCGGACAGCACGTCGAGGGCCGCGAACAGGGTTCCGGCCAGGCTCGGGAACGTGCCGACCGTGAGCGTGCGCGACCGCGCCGCGGCGAGCGACCGCCCGGAGATGCCGCGCAGGTGGTCCAGGACGTGCGCGGCCTGCACGCAGAACTCGCGCCCGGCGGGCGTGGCGCGGGCGCCGGTGGTGTCGCGCTCGAACAGCCGCGTGCCGATCCGGCGCTCCAGCGCGGCGAGCCGCTGGCTGGCCGACGGCTGCGTGATCAGCAGTTCGCGCGCGGCCGCGCCGAGCGAGCCGTGCCGCACGACCGCGTCGGCCAGGCGCAGGTCCTCGACGCTGGGCAATGAGCTCATAGCCATACTCTATGAGCCGGCGTGCTTGCCCGGCGTCTACCGCCGGCCGCGCGGGCCGAGCAGCATCGCCGGTGTGCAGCGAAGTCTTCTCACCCTCACCGCCACGACGTTCGTCACGTGGACCGGCCAGCGGATCACCGCCGTCGCGCTCCCGCTCGTCGCCCTCGACCAGACCGGCGACGCCTGGACCACCGGCCTGGTCGGCGGGTTCGCCGGGCTGCCCCTGCTCACGTCGGCCTGGTGGGGACGGCCGTTCCGGCACCTGCTGACGTCCGGCCGTACGCTCGCGTTGCTGCTGCTGATCCAGGTGGGCGGCCTGATCCTGGTGCCGGCCGCGGCATCGGCCGACGCGGTGAACGCCGTCGTGCTGTGCGCGACGGGCCTGATCACGGGCGCGACGGGCGCGCTGCTCGCGCCCGCGCAGCGATCCCTCACGGCCGACCTCGCCGACGCCGCCGGCTCCGGTACGGGCCTCGGCGCCAGGTCGCTCGCCTGGCAGGACATGGCGCACCGCTCCTCGATGATCTTCGCGCCGCCGCTCGGCGCCTGGCTCCTCGTCCAGTGGGGCGCGGTCCCGCTCCTGTGGTGCGAGGCCGCCGCCGTCGGCCTCGCGGCGATCGCCCTGGCGACGGTCCCGCACGCCGGCACTCCGGACGACGACGTCGCAGGCGCACCGGCCACGGAGCCGGATCACGTCACGATCCGCGCGGTGCTGCGGGGCGACCGGGATCTTGCCGCGGGGCTCGTCCTGGCCGGGGTCGGCGGGATCACCTGGTTCGCGTTCCCGCTCGGGCTGGCGCTGCTGGGCGCGGAGCTGGCGAGACCAGGTCAGCTCATCGCCGCCGCGATGTCCGGGTACGGGCTCGCGACCGTCGGGATGTCGTTCGTGGTGCCGCTGGTCGTGACCCGGATTCCCCGGATGGTCGCGATCCGGGTCTCGTGGGCCGTGCTCGGCGTCTCGTTCCTGCTGTTCCCGCTCGCCGCCCCGGATCTCGTGGCGGTGACGGCGGTCGCGGCGCTCGGCGGGGTGACCATCCCGTTCGGGATCGCCGCGCTCAACGCCCTCGTCACCGAACGCGCCACCGGCGCGACCCGCCGCGCCGCGTTCACCGCGGAGACCGTGCTGCACAACGGCGGCGCGTCGGCCGGCCTCCTCGTCGGCGGCGCGATCATCGGCGCGTTCGGCGCCGCTCCGGTGCTGGTCGTGGCGGGCCTGATCCAGATCGCGGCGGTGGCCGTCGCGTCCCTGTGGCCGGGCCGCGGCGCGTCAGCGCGGGGCCGGTACCGCTCGCAGGCTGGTGATCTGGGCCGCGAGGTCCGTCAGGCGGGTCGAGGTACGGCCCAGTAGCTCGTTCAGGTCGATCGGTCCCGGGGCGATCGAGAACGCCGCCGCGATACCGGCCTCGCGGGTCTGGGCCGCGGGGAGCAGCACCTGACCCGCGATCACGACCACCGGCGGCCGCGCCGGGGACGCCGCCGCCAGCCGGGCCACGCCGTCGGCCACCTTGCCGCGCACGGACTGCGAGTCGAAGGACCCCTCGCCGGTGAACACCAGGTCCGCGTCCGCGAGCGCGGCGGGCAGCCCGATCGCCTCGGCGACCAGCAGCGCGCCCTGCTCGGTCTCGGCGCCGAGCAGCGCGACGAGGCCGGACGGCACGCCCCCGGCCGCGCCCGCGCCGGGCAGGTCGTGGGTGCGCACCCCGGTCGCGCGTTCCAGGACGCCGGCCCAGCGCACGAGCGCGGCGTCGAGGTACTCGGCGTCGCCCTCGCCCGCCCCCTTCTGGTGCCCGAAGACGTGGGCGGCGCCGTGCTCCCCCACGAGCGGGTTCGTGACGTCGACGGCGAGCCGCCAGCGGACCTCGCGGGCGCGCGGGTGCAGGCCGGCGAGGTCGAGGCTGCTGACGCGGGCCAGGCCCTCGCCGCCGTCGGGCACCTCGGCGCCGTCGTCGTCGAGCAGCCGAACGCCGAGGCCCGTGAGGATGCCCGCGCCGCCGTCGGTGGACGCGGATCCGCCGAGGCAGACGAGCACCTCGGCGACGCCCGCGTCGAGGACGGCACGGGCGACGGCGCCGGTGCCGCGGGTGCTCGCGTGCAGGGGCTGCGGCGTGACGTCGGCCACGTGCGGCAGGCCGCTCGCCTCGGCGAGCTCGACGACGCCGGTGCGGCCGTCGGGTGAGATCGCCCAGCGGGCCCGGCGGGGGCGGCCGATCGCGTCGACGGTGTCGATCACCTGCGCCTCGGCGCCCCACGCGGCGAGCAGCGCGTCGAGGGTGCCCTCGCCGCCGTCGGCCATGGGCAGGGACGTGACGACGGCGTCCGGGCGGGCTGCCCGGACGCCGTCCGCGATGCATGCCGCGACCTGGGCGGCCGAGAGACTTCCTTTGAACGAGTCGGGGGCGACGACCACGCGCATGGGGTTCACGCTCGGAATCGTATTGCGGGTACCTGACATCCCGCCCGAACAGTTCATGAACACGCCGCGTGACCTACGCCACCGGCGGGCGGACCCGCCGCCGGGTCAGGCCCCCGCCGCCTTCAGCCCCAGCGCATCGGCGACCTCCGCGCTGCGGAGCTCGCCCGCGTGCGTGCTGAGCCCCCTGGCCAGGGCCGGGTCGGCGGCGAGCGCCGCCTCCCATCCCTGGTCGGCGAGCCTGACGACGTACGGGAGCGTGGCGTTGGTCAGCGCGCGGGTGGAGGTCTGCGGGACGGCGCCGGGCATGTTCGCGACGCAGTAGTACAGCGCGTCGTGGACGGCGAAGGTGGGGTCGTCGTGCGTCGTCGGGCGCGAGCCCTCGAAGCATCCGCCCTGGTCGATGGCGATGTCCACGAAGACCACGCCGGGCCTGGCCGCCTTGACCATGTCGTCGGTGACGAGCTTGGGCGCGGCGGCGCCCGGGACGAGGACGGACCCGACCACCAGGTCGGCCCCCTCCACCTGCTCGGCGACCTCGTAGTGGGTGGAGTACCGGGTCTGGATCCGGCCGTCGAACCGGTGGTCGAGGGCGCGCAGGCGCGCCAGGGAGATGTCGAGGACGGTCACGTCGGCGCCCAGGCCGAGCGCGTTGGCGGCGGCGTGCTCGCCGGCGACGCCGCCGCCGATCACGACGACCTTCGCCTTCGGCGTGCCGGCCACGCCGCCCATGAGCACGCCGGCGCCGCCCGCGGAGCGCATCAGGTGGTAGCTGCCGGCCTGGATCGACAGGCGCCCGGCGACCTCGCTCATCGGGGCGAGCAGGGGCAGGGACCGGTCCGGGAGCTGGACGGTCTCGTAGGCGACGGCGGTGGTCCCGGCCGCGAGCAGGGCCTCGGTGCAGGGGCGCGACGCCGCCAGGTGCAGGTACGTGAACAGCACCTGCCCGGACCGGAGCCGGTGGTACTCCTGGGCGACCGGCTCCTTGACCTTGACGACCAGGTCGGAGTCGGCCCAGACCTCGTCGGCGGTGGCGAGGGTCGTGGCGCCCGCCAGGTGGTACGCCTCGTCGGTGAAGCCCGAGCCGGTGCCGGCTCCGGCCTGGACGAGGACCTGGTGGCCGCGGCGGACGAGCTCGTGGGCGCCGGCGGGGGTGATGCCGACGCGATACTCGTTGTTCTTGACCTCGGTGGGTGTTCCGATCTTCATGATCCGACGGTATTCCTGTGCCGGGCCCGCGGTCCAGGTGCTTTTCCGGGTGTTCAGCCGGGAACGCGCGAACGTTCCGGGACCGCCGCCTGCGCCGCGCGCAGCTTGTCCAGCAGGACGCGGAGCTCCGCCAGGTCGTCGGCGGACATCGCCGTGCCGACGTAGTGGGCGATCGAGTGCACGTGCTTGCGCCCGACCTCCTTCTGCGTGCTCACCCCCTCCCGCGTGAGCACCACGCGCACCCCGCGCCCGTCCTCCGGCGCGGACTCCCGCCGCACGAGCCCCTGCCGCTCCAGCCGGTCGACCAGCCGCGAGAGCGAGGACTGGGCCATGAGGATGTTCTCGTTCAGGTCCCGCAGCCGCATGGCCCCGCCTCCGGTGGACAGCGTGAACAGCACGTCGTACTCGCGCATGCTCAGGTCCCCCCAGATGTCGTCGGCCAGGAGCCTGCGCATCAGCGTCACCTGCGTGCGGAACAGCGACTCCCACGCCTCCGCGGCCTCCCTGGGTGTCGGGCCGGGCCGATCTGTGCCTGTCATCGAGTGTCTACTTCCCCTCCTGCCTGGGTTCGCACGCTACCGGACGACGGCTCAGATTTCCGCAGGAAGCGGCAATATGGCGCAAGTTTTCTCGCCGGGCGATGCCTCGCGGAAACGCTCGTCAGAGGGTGAAGTATCGGCGGCGGGGACGACGACGGCCCCGGCGGACCTCGGCGGGCTCCGGCGGCCCGGGAACCCGGGGCGGGATCAGCGGCCGAGCCGCCGCTCCCGCTGGGCGAAGTCGCGCAGCGCCCGCAGGAAGTCGACCCGCCGGAACGCGGGCCAGTACGCCTCGCAGAAGTAGTACTCGGAGTGCATCGACTGCCACATGAGGAACCCGCTCACGCGCTGCTCCCCCGAGGTCCGGATGACGAGCTCCGGATCCGGCTGCCCGCGCGTGTACAGGTGCTCGGTGATGTGCTCGACGTCGATCCGCTCGGCGAGGTCCGCGAGCGTCGCCCCGTTCTTCGCCTCCTCGGTGAGGTAGGACCGTACGGCGTCGGCGATCTCGTGCCGCCCGCCGTAACCGATCGCCACGTTCACCTGCAGCCCCTCGATGCCCGACGTCGCCGCCTGCGCCTTGCGCAGTTCCGCCGAGAGCCGCTCCGGGAGCAGGTCCAGCCGCCCGATCACGCGCAGCCGCCAGCGGCCGGAGTCCGCCAGGTCGCGCACCGCGTCCTCGATGATCTCGAGCAGGTTCTCCAGCTCGTCCGGCGAGCGCCGCAGGTTGTCCGTCGAGAGCATCCACAGGGTGACGACCTCGATCCCCAGGGGCTCGGCCCAGCCGAGCAGCTCCGCGATCTTGTCCGCGCCGCGCCGGTGCCCCGTGGCCGCCGTCTCCCCGAACGACTTGGCCCAGCGCCGGTTGCCGTCGAGCATCACGCCGATGTGCCGGGGCAGCGAGGCGCCGTCCAGACTCCGGGCCAGGCGGCGCTCGTACAGACTGTAGAGAGGGGTGGGCAGGCGCACGGGAAAACGCTACCGCGCCACGCCGCACGCATAGCACGACGGGTGGCGCCAAGCCGCCGCAGGATCTTCACACCCCCGCCGCCCCAGGCATAACTGAACCTACGTCAGGGTAAGTTACGCTTCCGTAGGTTAGGCGAGAGGAGCACGATGATCGACCGGATGAGCGACAAGCTCGACGACGTCCGCGGCAGTGTGTCCGGCGTCGTCCAGACCATCTCCGGCACCGTGTCGGACACGGTGGACCGGAAGATCAAGCCGCGCCTGCGCGGCTGGATCCACGCCGGGACGTTCCCCCTCGCGCTGGCCGCGAGCATCACGCTGGTCGCGCTGACGCCCGGGACCGGCGCCAAGTGGGCGGCGGCGGTGTTCGGGCTCACGGCCGCGCTGCTGTTCGGGACCAGCGCGGTCTACCACCGCGGCACCTGGTCGCCGCGCGCCGAGGCGATCCTGCGCCGCGCCGACCACGCCAACATCTTCCTCATCATCGCCGGCACCTACACGCCGCTCGCGGTCACCCTGCTGGACCGCCCGACCGCGACCGTCCTGCTGTCGATCGTCTGGGCCGGCGCCCTGGCGGGGCTGATCGGGCGGATCGTGTGGCTGAACGCGCCCCGCTGGGTCTACACGCCGATCTACGTCGCGCTCGGCTGGGTCGCCGTCGGCTACGTGAAGCCGTTCTGGGCGGCCGGCGGGCCCGCGGTGGTCTGGCTGGTCCTCGCCGGAGGCCTCGCCTACACGGCGGGCGCCGTCGTCTACGCGACGAAGAGGCCCGACCCGAGCCCGCGCTGGTTCGGCTTCCACGAGATCTTCCACGTCCTGACCGTCGTCGGCTTCGCCTGCCACGTCGTGGCGATCTACCTCGCCGCCCTCCGGGGGTGACGAATTCCGCGCGCGGCCCGCGCGAGTTGTGGAGCCGTCGAGCCGGGCCTACTGTCGCGGCGTGACACCCAGCACCCTCCCTTCCGTGACCGCGGACGACGTCCGCGCTGCCGCCACACTCCTGGACGGCGTCATCACCCGCACCCCCGTCGTCGAGAGCCGCGCGCTGTCCCAGCTCGCCGGCGCCGAGGTGGTCCTCAAGTGCGAGAACCTGCAGCGCGCGGGCTCGTTCAAGGTGCGCGGCGCCTACACGCGCCTGTCCCGCCTGACGCCCCGGGAGCGGGCCCGCGGCGTCGTCGCCGCCAGCGCCGGCAACCACGCGCAGGGCGTGGCCCTCGCCGCGAGCATGCTCGGGATCGACGCCCTCGTCTTCATGCCCGTCGACGCCCCGCTGCCCAAGCTGTCCGCCACCCGCGGCTACGGGGCCGAGGTGCGGCAGGTCGGCACCAGCGTCGACGAGGCGCTGGCCGCGGCCCGCGTCGAGGCCGCCCGCTCCGGCCGCATCCTCATCCACCCCTTCGACCACGCCGACATCGTGGCCGGTCAGGGCACCATCGGCCTGGAGATCCTGGAGCAGGTGCCCGACGTCGCCACGGTCCTCGTACCGCTCGGCGGCGGCGGTCTCGTCGCGGGGATCGCGGCGGTGCTGGCCGACGTCGCGCCGCACGTGCGGGTGATCGGGGTGCAGGCGGCGCAGGCCGCCGCGTACCCGGGATCGCTGCAGACGGGCCGCCCGACGGCGGTCACGCCGGGGCCCACCATGGCCGACGGCATCGCGGTGGGGACGCCGGGCCAGGTGCCGTTCGGGCTGGTCGCGGGGCACGGCGTCGAGGTGCGCACCGTGAGCGAGGAACTGCTGTCGCGGGGCCTGCTCATGGTCCTGGAGCGGAGCAAGCTCATGGTGGAACCCGCTGGAGCGGCCGCGGTGGCCGCGCTGCTGGCGGCGGCCCCGGGCGAGTTCCGCGGACCGGTCGTACCCGTGCTGAGCGGCGGCAACATCGACCCGCTCGTGCTGCTGCGGGTGGTGCGGCACGGCCTCGTGGCGGCGGGCCGCTACCTCCAGCTGCGGATCCGCGTCGCGGACCGGCCGGGCGCCCTCGCCCGCCTCGTCGACGCGGTCGCGGCGGCCGGCGCGAACATCGTCCAGGTGGAGCACTCGCGTACCGACGTCGAGCTCTCGGTCTCCGAGGTCCGCGTGGACATGCAGGTCGAGACGAAGAGCGCGGAGCACCGGACCGCCGTGGTCGAGCGCCTCCGCGCCGAGGGGTTCGACGTCGCGGTGTGACCTGCACGGGTCACACCGCGACGGGCGCCGGTCAGGCGGCGAACGGCTTGGCGTCGGTGATCTCGACGTCGATCGTCCGGCCGTTCGGGGCCTCGTAGCTGGTCTTGTCGCCGACCTTCTTGTCGACGATGGCCGCGCCGAGCGGGGACGTCGGGGAGAAGACGTCCATGTCCGTGTCGCCGGCCATCTCGCGGGAGCCCAGGAGGAAGGTCTCCTTGTCGCCGAACATCTCCACCGTCACGACCATGCCGGGCTGCACCGTGCCGTCGTCGGAGGGCCGGCCCACCTGGACGGTGCGCAGCTTCTCCGTGAGCTCCTTGATGCGGGCCTCGTTCTTGGCCTGCTCCTCACGGGCCGCGTGATAGCCGCCGTTCTCCTTGAGGTCGCCCTCGTCGCGCGCGGCGGCGATACGCTCGGTGATCTCAGCGCGATAGGGGCCGGAGAGACGTTCCAGCTCGGCCTTGAGCCGGTCGTACGCGTCCTGGGTGAGCCAGGTGACGGTCGTGTCGGTCACGGGGGCTCTCCTTTCGTGGTAGCTCGTTCGAGCGGCGGTACGGGAACGGGACAGCGCGCGAGACCCACCGAACGGGTGGACACGCACTGGCGTTGCTCCCGTTCAGCGGGTTTACAGCGTGTGTGAAACGACAATTCTATCAATGAACGGGCAGGCCGACGTCAAGCGGTTTCCGCGTGGTGGGCGGGCACCGAATTCCGCCGGGGCGTTCCGCCGAGAGCGAGCGGGCCCTACGGCGTGTCGGCGGGACGGCAGTTGTCGACGACGCCCGTGGTCGCCTCGCTGGTCGTGCGGACCTCGGCCGTGAGCCGCTGCGAGCCCGTGTCCGACGGCGCGACCCGGACGTCCAGGCTGCCCACCTCGGCGTAGTTCGGGGCGAGCGCCTTCACCGTGCACACCGCGGCGCCGCCCGGTGGCATCATCACGTCGAACGTGACGGTCACCTGCTCGGCGCTCTCGATCGAGAAGCCGATCTCCTGGTACTCGACGGGGTTGCGCTGCGCGTCGGACCAGGCGAACCAGGCGGCGACCAGGACCCCCGCGGCCAGCGCGGCGCCGATCGCCACGCGCGCCCCCGTCGTCAGCGGCCTGCGGCCGGACGGGTCCGCGCCACGTGCCGATCGGCCGTAGCGCTCGGCGAGGGGGTCGGTGCTCATGATGACATCATGGTGCATGTCCGCGGAGGGAATCGCCCCCGTGTGATCAACCAGGCAACCCCGAGAACAGCACAGCACCAGCCGATGCGGCCGGTCCAGGAGGTCCAGGTGTCAACAACCGAGCGCGAGCCGCTCCGCCTCATGGCGGTGCACGCGCATCCCGACGACGAGGCGAGCAAGGGAGCCGCGGCCACCGCGAAGTACGCGGCCGACGGCGTGGAGGTCCTCGTGGTGACCTGCACCGGCGGGGAACGAGGCGACATCCTCAACCCGTCGTTCACCCTCCCCGAGGGCCACGAGTTCGAGACCCTGGAGGGCCGGCTCGCGGTCCGCCGCCTGGAGATGGCCCGGTCCGCCGAGGCGCTCGGCGTGCGGCACGCGTGGCTGGGCTTCGTCGACTCGGGCCTGCCCGAGGGCGACCCGCTGCCGCCGCTGCCCGAGGGCTGCTTCGGGCTGGTGCCGCTCGAGGAGGCGTCCGAGCCGCTCGTGAAGCTGGTCCGGGAGTTCCGCCCGCACGTCATCACCACGTACGACCCGTCGGGCGGCTACCCGCACCCCGACCACATCAAGTGCCACGACGTCTCGGCCGAGGCGTTCGCCGCGGCGGGCGACCCGGAGCGCTACCCGGGCACCGGCGAACCGTGGGAGCCGCTGAAGCTCTACTACAACCACGGTTTCTCCATGGACCGCCTGCGCGCCGCGCACGAGGCGATGACTGCCGCGGGCCTGGAGTCGCCGTTCGGCGACTGGATCGAGTCCCGCGACGCCCGGGAGATCCCGGAGCGCCAGGTGACCACGCTGATCCCGGCCGCCGAGTACTTCGCCCACCGCGACGAGGCGCTGCGGGCGCACGCCTCGCAGATCGACCCGCAGGGCTTCTTCTTCGCGGTGCCCCGCGACCTCGAGGCCGACGTCTGGCCGTGGGAGGAGTACGAGCTCGCCGAGTCGCGCGTCCCGCTGCCGGAACGCGCCCCCGGGGAGCACGAGGACGACCTGTTCACCGGCGTGCGCGAGGCGCTGGCCCACCAGGGCGACGGCCGCGCGCCCGCCGGGGTGCCCGCGTGACCGCACTCGCGGGCGCCGTCGTCGCCGGGCAGGCTGCCGTCCGGGAGGCGCTGGCCGCGCCGGCCGTCCTGGCGGACGCCACCCCGTCGCCCGATCCCACCGGCGGCGTGCTGCGGCCCGGACTCGAGGCGACGGACATCACGCCGGGCCTGATCGGGTTCCTCGTGACGTTCGCCCTGGCCGTGGCGTGCGTGTTCCTGTTCCTGTCCCTGTCGCGCCACCTGCGCACGACGCGGCGCAACGCCGAGGAACAGGGCCTGGAGATCGAGCAGCGCAAGGGCATCGGGATCCGCTCGGCCGCGCCCGAGCCCGGCACCCCGGACGTCCCCCGTGACGCCGGCGCAGCCGGCACCGACGACGTCGGTGAAGCCGGCGACGTCGGTGAAGCCGGCGACGTCGGCACCCCCGGCAGCAAGGACGGTCCGGCATGACCGTCCGGGTCACCGTCGCCCAGCTCGTGGTGTCCGACGACGCCGCGGCGAACCGCGAGGTCGCCGGGGGCGCGTTCCGCGAAGCCGCCGCGAAGAAGTCCGATCTGCTGATCCTGCCGGAGTACTCCTCGGCCTACGACAGCCACGGCGTCGGCCCCGAGCACGCCGAACCGCTCGACGGGCCGTTCGTCACGGCGCTGCGCCGTCGTGCGGCGGACACCGGGATCGCCGTGATCGCGGGCACCACGCTGCCGGCGGGCGACCGCGCCTCGAACGCGCTCGTGGTGGTCGACGGCGCGGGCGACCTGGCCGGCGTCTACCGCAAGGTGCACCTCTACGACGCGTTCGGCACGCGGGAGTCGGACCGGCTGGAGCCGGGCCCGTCCGAGGCGGAGCCGGTCACCCTCCGCGTGGGCGACCTCACGTTCGGTGTGCTGACCTGCTACGACCTCCGGTTCCCGGAGTCGGCGCGCCGCGTGGTCGACGCCGGGGCCGACGTGCTCGTCTACCCGGCGGCCTGGATGGCCGGGCCGCTCAAGGCCGACCACTGGCGCACGCTGCTGCGGGCGCGCGCGATCGAGAACACCGCGATCGTGATCGGCGTCGGGATGGCGGGAGCGAGCGTCACCGGGCGTTCGCTGCTGGCCGGCCCGGACGGCGTCGTCGGCCTCGAACTGGGCGAGGGCCCGGAGATCCGCACGGCCGACCTGGACGCGGCGGGCATCGCGACGGCCCGCGAGACGAACCCGTCCCTCGCGAACCGCCGCTACGCGGTCACGCCCCGCCCCTGAGTCAGGACGAGCCCTCCGCCGGCTCCCTGTCCGCGTCGTCGGCCCTGCCGCCGCGGCGCGGCAGGGAGATCGGCGGGGCGTCCGGTGCGCGCCACCGGATGGGGAGCTTGTCGTCGTCGCCGAGCTCGGGGAACTTGTCGTGCCCGTTGAGGTAGAGCACCACGGTGTTGAGCAGGGCGGCGAGCGGCACCGCGAACAGCGCGCCGGCGATCCCGGCCACGAACGACCCGACCGCCACCGACAGGATCACCGCGACCGGGTGCAGCGACACGGCCTGGCCCATCAGGAACGGCTGCAGCACGTGGGCCTCGATCTGCTGCACGAGGATCACGATGCCCAGCATGATCAGCGCCGCGACCCAGCCCTGCGCCACGAGCACCACGACGGTCGCGACCACGCCGGACACGATCGCGCCGACCATCGGCACGAACGAGCTGATGAAGACGACGACGCCGATCGGGAGCGCGAGGGACGGCACGAAGAACAGCGCGCCCAGCCCGATCCCGACGGCGTCGACCGCGGCCACGAGCACCTGCGTGCGCGCGTAGGCGGACAGCGTGACGACGCCGCGCCGCCCCGCCTGGTGCACCTTGTCGCGCGCGGCCGCAGGCAGCAGGCCGACGACCCAGCCCCAGATGCCGCGCGGGTCGTGCAGGAAGAAGAACGCGCAGAACAGCGCGATCACGCCGCCGACCAGGAGGTTGCCCGCGGTGGACGCCGCGCCGAGCGCCCCGGCGATGATCGCGTCGCGCTGGCTCTCGACCTCGGCGAGCAGATCCTGCTGGTAATCCTGCAGGCGGAGGTTGAACCGCTCGTCCAGGAGCGCGGCCAGCTCGTTGAAACCCTCGACGACCTGCCCGGACAGATCCTGGAACCCGGTCGTGAGCTGCTGCCCGGCGAACGTCATCAGCGCGGCGACCGCGAGGATCAGGCCGACCAGCGAGACCCCGGACGCCACGCCGCGCGGGAAGCGGAGCCGCTCCTCGAGCACCTGCCGCAGCGGCGTCAGGATCACCGCCAGCAGCAACGCCACCGCCAGGGGCACCACGATCGACTGCAGCGTCCCGAGCAGCCAGCCGACCGCGCCGAGCCCGGCGCCGATCAGCAGGATGCGCCAGGACCACGACGCCGCCTCGCGGATGGGGCGCGGCACGCTCGTCGCGTCGTCCTGCCCGGCGGTCGTGACGGACGACGGCGACTGCGACGGTGACGGTGACGGTGACGCGGGCGTGCCGGACGTCACGCCCGGCGTCGTGCCCGGTGTCACCGGCACGCCACGATCCGGTACCGTCTCTCGGGCTGCGGCGGCGGACACGACGGGGGACTCGTTGTCACTCACATCCTCCAAGGTAGGCGATCCACGCCGGCACACCACCCCCGGCACACGCGGAGATCACAGGGAGCCGCCAGTTCCTGCACAGTCAGCGGTGCGCCGGCCGGGCCCGGAGCTGCCCCGGGAGGGTGAACCCGGGCGAGACGTCGGTCGATATCACGCATTTTCCTGTCATGAACCCCGAAGGTTTGCCATCCTGGACGAGTGTCCAATTCGTATGCGCTCCATTGCACCGAGGGTGACCTGACCCGGGTCGCCACGATCCTGCCGGGCCGGCGGTACACCGCCGAGGGCCCGCTGCTTTATCACGCCCGCGCCGCGCTGCGCGGACTCGGCTGGACCGTCCGCGTCGTGGAATGGACGGCGCCGCCGTCCCTCGACACGGCCCGCGAGTCCGCGACCCGCGTCCTGGACGGCCCGGACGCCCCCGATGACGCCACGACCCACCTCGTCGTGGCCAAGTCCCTCGGCACGGTCGCGATGCCGCTGGCCGCCAAGCTCCAGCTGCCCGGGGTCTGGCTCACCCCGCTGCTCACCGTCGCGGACGCGCCGGAGATCCGCGGCGCCGCGACCGGCCTGGCCGAGGACCACCTCATGATCGGGGGCGGCGCCGACCCGACCTGGGACCACGACTTCGTCGCGGGCCTGGGGACGGACTACGTCGAGGTCGCGGACGCGAACCACGCGCTGGAGGTTCCCGACGACTGGCGCCGCAACCTGGAGACCGTCGAGGACCTCACGGCGGAGATCGAGTACTTCGCGGCGAGCTTCGACGCCCGCTGACCCCGGCGGGGAAGCCGCCCGGAACAGCTCCCGAACCCCAGGCGTTGCTCCCGTAGGCTCCGTCGTCACCCGACGGCGCCAGGATCGCCAGGAGGTTCACCCATGTCGTTCTTCGATTCCCTGTTCGGGCAGCACAAGACCACGATGATCGCGCCGGAGGACGCCCTTCCCGGCCGCGAGTCGCCGGTGCTGGCCGCACCGCGCCCGCACGCGGTGCTCGGCGCGTCGGTCACCGGGCCGTACCCGCCCGGCACGCGGGTGCTCTACCTGGCGATGGGCTGCTTCTGGGGCGCCGAGGAGATCTTCTGGCAGCTGCCCGGCGTGGTCTCCACCGCCGTCGGCTACATGGGCGGGACGACGCCGAACCCCACGTACGAGGAGGTCTGCTCCGCGCGGACGGGCCACACCGAGACCGCGATGGTCGCCTACGACCCGGCGCGCGTCACCGAGGACGAGCTGCTCCGGATCTTCTGGGAGCGCCACGACCCCACCCAGGGCTTCCGTCAGGGCAACGACGTCGGCACCCAGTACCGCTCCGCGATCTACTGGACCGCTCCCGAGCAGGCGGACGCCGTCCGCCGCACGGCGGAGCGGTACGCCGAGGTGCTCGACGCCAAGGGCTACGACCCGATCACGACCGAGATGCTTCCGGCCGCCGAGGCCGGGCCGTTCTACCTCGCCGAGGACTACCACCAGCAGTACCTCTCGCCGTCGAAGAACCCCGACGGCTACCGCTGCCACGCCACGACGGGCGTCCCCTACCCCGACGCCGCCTGATCCCGGCGGACGCCGCGGGCCGGCGCGACGGCCAGGGGCCGCGGGCCGCGGCGGCGCCGCGGGCGGAGACGGCACGACGCCGTCGCCGCAGCCGGCGACAGCACGACGCCGGGGTGGCGGGTTCGGATCGAACCCGCCACCCCGGCGTCGTCTGCTACCGGTACCGATCCTCGGTGAGGATCAGGACACGCGGCGCTTGCGCAGGATCAGCAGCGTGGCGCCACCGCCCAGGAGGGCGAGGGCCAGCAGCGTGTAGCCGACCACGGGGCCGGCACCGGTCGCGGCCAGCTCGTCGTCGTCGTCGGCGACATCGCTGGGCTCGCTGCCCGGCTCGGAGGGCTCGGAACCGGGGACGGACGGCTCGGTGCTCGGCTCGGTGCCGGGCACCGAGGGCTCCGGGCTGGGCTCGACCGACGGCTCGGTGCTGGGCTCGGTCGACGGCTCGGTGCTGGGCTCGACCGACGGCTCCACGCTCGGCTCGACCGAGGGCTCCGGGCTGGGCTCGACCGAGGGCTCCTCGGACGGCTCGGGGGACGGGGCCGGCACGGTGATGACGCCGTAGTGGCTGATGCCCTTGCCCGTCGAGTGCGTGATGGTCACCTCGGCGGCGTCCGGGTCGACGTCGACGATCTCGACGCCCGCGCCGGAGTTCTCGGAACCGGCCTTCACGCAGTACTCGCTGATGAGCGTGCCCTCGGGGGCGGTGATCGTCACGGCGACAGCCTCGCCGTCCTCCCAGGTCACCTCACCGTCGGTGTCCTCGATGTCGACCTTCGCGTTCTCGTAACCGGGAACGTCCTTGCAGGTCTGATAGTCGGTGGCGGCGGCGGGGGCGGCGCCCAGGCCGACCGCCAGGAGCGCGACGGCTCCGAGGACGGTGATGCGCTTCATGGGGGTGCTCCTTCGACGGCTGTAGTCACGCCACACGCGCGTGATGGTCCGAAGGCTAGCTGCATTTCTCGGAAAGTCCAAAGTACGACGTTATCGAGATGCCACGGCAAGTCTCTTCTTACTCGGACTTTCCATTATTTCACCCACCCTGGGGGAAGGTAGTTCTGGGAGGCAACGACATAACGACACGTCCGGGGCGGCGACAAAAGCAAGTATATCGCCGCCCCGAATGTGTTCCTGCAGGTCAGGACTGCCGACGTCGGCGCAGCACGAGCAGTGCGGTGCCGATCCCGGCCAGCGCGAGGGCGATCAGGGTGTAGGCCACCTCGGGGCCGGCGCCGGTCATGGGCAGTTCGTCGTCGTCGACCGGCGGCGGAACGGTGCCGTCGTCCGGCTCGTCGCCGGGTTCGTCCGGCGGTTCCGGAGCCGGCGTCCCCGGCGGGGTCGGCTCCGCGCTCGGCGTCGCCGAAGGCGTGGGTGTCGCCGAAAGCGTGGGCGTCGCGCTCGGCGTCTCCGAGGGTGTCGGGGACGGCGTGGGTGACGGGGACGGAGCCGCGGCGAAGAACACCGTGTAATGGCTGATGTCTTTCCCGGACGAGTGCGTGATGGTCACCGACGTGGCCGGCGGGTCGACGGTCACCGTCTCGGCCCCGAGGTCCTGCTGCTCGGATCCCGCCTTGACGCAGTACCCGGTGATGACCTGGCCCTCGGGCGCGGTCACCGTGATCGAGGTCTTACTGCCGTTGACCTCGACCTTTCCCTCCTCCGGACAGTTCTCGGCGGCGTTCGCCGCGACGTTCGAGGAACTGAGGTTCGTACCGACCGACGCGGCGGCCGGGACGACTCCCAGACCCACCACCAAGAGCGCAGAGGCTCCCAGCACGGATATTCGGTTCATGGGGTCACTCCTTCAGGTCTTGTCACACCGAAGCGCGACCCTCTGAAAGTAAACCTCAATTGATATCACCGCGAGAGAAAGCGTGAATGTAGCGCGAGGATTACGTTTTCCTCCGTTTATTTCGGTCATTGCGGCCGGAAACCGGCCGCCCGCGGCGCGCCCCCGCACCGCCGCCCGGCTGCTTGCCCGCGGCGCGCCCGCCGCTCTTCCCCGGCGCGGAGCGCTCTTTCCGCCCGGACCCGGCCCGCCCGCCGTCGTCGTCGTCGTCGGACACCTGCGCGCTCCGGCCGCGGCCGCGCGAGCTGTTGACCGTGCGGCCGCGGACGATCCCGATCATCTCCTCGACGAGGTCGCCGGTGTCGCCGGCGGGCCAGACCAGGCCGACCGGGGCCCGCGGGCCGCCTTCGAGCGGGCGGTGCACGATGTCCTTGCGGTGGTGCAGCCGCGCGAGCGACAGGGGCAGCACGGTGACGCCCGAGCCGGACGCGACGATCGCGAGCGCGTCCGCCGCCGACGCCGGGCGCTCCAGCGGCACGCCGTCCGGGTCGGCGGGCACCGTCCCGGGCAGGCGCGGCGCGGGCGAGGTGCCCGGCGCCGGTTCGCCGGGACCCGCCCCGTCCGCCGGCTCGCGGGGCCCGCCCTGCCGGCCGTCCTGGGCGCCGGGCGCGTCCCGGTAGAGGACGTCGTCCTGCGGGAGCCAGAGCGGCTCGTCCGCGAGGTCCTCCGCGGTGACCGCCTCGCCCTCGTCCAGGGCCGCCAGCAGGTGGTCGCGGTGCAGGCAGACGACCGCCACCTCCTCGTACAGCGGGATGCGGGAGAAGACGTCGGTGTCCACGGGGAGCCGGGCGATCGCGGCGTCGGCGCGACCCTCCGTCAGGGCGGCGCGCACCTCCGCGGGCTCGACCACGACGAGTTCGAGCGCGACCTCGGGAAGCCGTTCGCGCCACACCCCCGCCCATTTCCCGGGGGTGGCACCGGGGACGTACGCCAGGCGAAAGGTCTCGGACACGTGGCCAGCATATTCTTGACCCATGGCAACACCCTTCTCCCAGCAGGTCATCAAACCGACGAACGCGGCCAAGCGACTCGGTGTCCACCTCCCGGCCACGCCGCAGGAGTTCCAGGAGAAGGGCCTGACCAGGGCCGAGCTCGACGAACTCGAGCAGAACCCGCCGGAGTGGCTCTCCGACCTGCGTCGCAACGGCCCGCACCCGCGGCCGGTCGTCGCGGGCCGGCTCGGCGTCTCGATCTCGGGCCTGACGCGCGCCGGGCTCACCGAGCCGCTGACCACCGAGCAGATCGACGAGCTCCGCGCGGACCCGCCGGAATGGCTGGTCCAGGAACGCGCGACGCACGCGCGGGTGCGCGCCGAGGAGGCGGCCGCGGAGCAGAAGGCGGCGAAGCGCCCCGGCGAGAAGCCCGCGAGGTAGTGCCCGCCGGCCCGGCGTCCGAGACCCTGGCGACCCTGGACGCTCTCCGCCCCTACCCCGGCGACAGCACCCGCGCCGACGGCCCCGTGGCCGTGGACGCCACCGATCGCCTGCTGCTCGACGCGGCCCGTGCCGCGATCGAGGCAGCCGGTCCCGGCGAGGTCGTCACGATCGGCGACCGCTTCGGCGCGCTCACGATCGGCGCGATCGGCCTGGGCGCACGCGACGTCCGGGTGCACCAGGATCCGGTCGACGCCGAGGCCGCCCTGCGCGCCAACGCGCTCGTCACGCACCGCTCGTCGTTCGGGCACCAGCCGCTCGGGCCGGAACTCCTGGCCGGAGCGCGCGTCGTCCTGCTCCAGCTCCCGAAGTCGGTCGCCGAGCTCTCGGAGATCGCCGAGCTGGTCGCCCGGCACGCGACCGACGACGCCGTGCTGTTCGCGGGCGGCCGCGTCAAGCACATGACGCACGCCATGAACGAGGTGCTGGCCACGGCCTTCGCCGAGGTCACCCCGTCGCTGGCCCGCCAGAAGTCCCGCCTGCTCGTCGCGCGCGGCCTCCGCCCCGAGGCCCGCGAGCGCCCGCTCACCTACCCGCTCCGCGAGACGATCGGCGGGGTCCCGGGTCTGGACGCCTCGCTGACCGTCGTCGCCCACGGCGGCGTCTTCGGCGGCACGAACCTCGACGGCGGTACGCGGCTCCTGCTGGAGCACTCCGGCCGCTGGCCGTCGCCGGGCGGCGTCGTACCGTTCGGCGCCGCCGGCATCCACGACGCTGGCATCCACGACGACGCCGCCGTGCCCGGCGCGCACCCGGCATCCTCCCCCGTGCCGACCGCGGTGGATCTGGGCTGCGGCAGCGGGATCCTGGCCGTCGCGCTGGCGCGCCGGGGCTTCGAGGTGGTGGCGACGGACCGCAGCGCGGCGGCCGTGGGGTCCGCCGCCGCGACGGCCGCGGCGAACGGCGTCGGGCATCTCGTCCGGGCCGTGCGCGACGACGCCGGGGCGTCGCTCCCGGACGCCTCGGCGGCCCTCGTGCTGCTCAACCCGCCGTTCCACGACCGCGCCGCGCTCGCGACCGACGCCGCGCACCGGATGTTCGAGACCGCCGGACGGATCCTGCGTCCGGGCGGCGAGCTGTGGACGGTGTTCAACTCCGCGCTGCGGTACCGGCCCGCGCTGGAGCGCGCCGTCGGCCCGACCGCCCAGATCGCGCGGGACCCGCGCTTCACGGTGACCCGCTCCGTCCGCACGAACGGCTGAAATCGCTCTCTCCCCTGGGGCGCAACACTCCCCCTACAATCCTGAGAGCGCTTTCAGCGATTCTACTTACTGACAGGTAATCACTGAACCGCTACTCTCAGCGGGATCAGCACCCGGGCAGCAGCCCGGGAAGCTCCAACCCAGAAGGGACTGTCGACGATGACATTCCGGTTCAACCGGGCACGCGGATGGGCGGGCGCAGGCCTCGCCACCGCCATGGTCCTGGGCGGCGGCGCCGCGGTCGCGGCGCTCCCGCGCGACACCGCGCCCGACGCCGCCGCGGCCGATCCTGACTTCGGCCCCAACGTCACCTTCATCGACTCCTCGTGGTCGACGCAGGAGATCAACGAGTTCCTGGAGTCCGTCAACGACGAGCCGGAGTTCAGCCGGAACCGCCACCAGGTGTTCTTCGAGCCCGGCGTCTACGGCAGCGCGGCCGGTCAGGACGACCCGGCCACCGCCGAGGGCATCGTCAACGCCGAGCTCGGCTACTACGAGTCCGTGGACGGCCTGGGCAAGCAGCCCGGCGACGTCCTGATCAACGGCGCGATCCATGTCGAACCGCACGTGGAGTGCCCCGACAGCCCGTGGGCCTGCCAGGGCCCCGGCTCCCTGACCCGGTTCTGGCGCTCGATGGGGAACCTCGGGTTCAACCCGATCCAGCGCCCCACCGCCGACGACGCCACGCGCCCCCACCCGATGGGCGTGGCCGAGCCGCACCAGATGCGGTTCGCCGTGTCGCAGGCCGCCCCGCTGCGGCGCGTCGACATCCAGGGCGACCTGACGGTGTTCGGCCGCTTCGGCGAGTACGCGTCGGGCGGCTTCCTGGCCAACTCCCGCGTGTCGGGCAAGATCTCCACCGGCTCGCAGCAGCAGTGGTACACCCGCAACAGCGAGGTCGGCACGTGGGACGGCGGCGTCTGGAACATGGTGTTCACGGGCGTCGAGGGCGCACCGGCCACCGACTTCGGGCAGCCTGCCGGGGCCGGCGTCGGCGTGCGGACGACGCTCGAGACCACCCCGGTCACGCGGGAGAAGCCGTTCCTGTACCGGGCCGGCGACGGCGCGCTGCGCGTCTTCGCGCCGAACGCCCGCACCGCGACGGCCGGCACTGACTGGGCGACGGATGCGGCCGCGGGCCGCTCGCTGACCCTGGACCAGTTCCACGTCGCCCAGGCGGGCACCGACACGGCGTCGTCCATCAACGACGCGCTCGCCGCGGGGAAGCACCTGCTCCTCACTCCGGGCGTCTACGAGCTCGACGAGCCGATCCAGGTCCGCCGGGCCGACACGGTCGTGCTCGGCCTGGGCTACGCGTCGCTGACGCCGACCGCGGGTAACACCGCCCTGACCACGGCCGACGTTCCCGGCATCCACATCGCCGGGATCACGGTCGACGCCAACGTGCCCGAGTCCGAGACCCTGGTCCAGATCGGCAAGCAGACCTCGGCGCACGGCCACGCTCACCACGGCAAGGGCAAGGACAAGGGCGGCAAGGGCCACGGCAAGGGCAAGAAGGCCAGGTCCGACGCCGCCGACCCGGTCACCCTGACCGACGTCTTCATCCGCGTGGGCGGCCCCTGGGAGGGCAAGGCCGTCACCTCCATCGAGGTGAACAGCGACGACGTCCTCCTGGACCACATCTGGGCGTGGCGCGCCGACCACGGCAACGGCGTCGCCTGGGACAAGAACACGGGCGCGCACGGCGTCGTCGTCAACGGCGACCGCGTCACCGCCACGGGCCTGTTCGTGGAGCACTACCAGGAGAACCAGACCGTCTGGAACGGCGAGGACGGCCGCACGCTCTTCTACCAGAGCGAGATCCCCTACGACCCGCCGAGCCAGGAGGCCTACATGGACGGTGACCGCAAGGGCTACGCCTCCTACCGCGTCGCCGACCATGTCGAGCGGCACGAGGCGATCGGCCTCGGCGTCTACTCGTACTTCTGGAACGGCGTCGACATCCGCGTCGAGTCGGCGATCCAGGCCCCGCGCACCGAGGGCGTCAGGTTCCGCTCGATGACCAGCGTCTTCCTCAACGGCTCGGGCGGCGTCAACCACGTCGTCAACGACACGGGCGCCCCGGCCGTGGGCAGCTTCGCCGCACCCCAGGTGGTGAGCTACCCGTAGGACAGCCGTACCGGTGACGGACGGCCCGCCCTCGCGGGCGGGCCGTCCGTCACCGCAGCATCACTGGACGCCCTGGACCTCGACCACGAAGACCAGCGTCGCCCCGCCCGGGATCCCGGCCTGCGGGACTCCCTGGGCCCCGTACCCGTGCTCCGGCGGGATCGAGAGCAGCACCTTGTCGCCCACGTTGCGGCCGACGAGGCCCTTGTCCCAGCCGCCGATCACCGCGCCCACGCCGATCGGGAAGTCGATCGTGGTGCCGCGGTCGTAGGAGTTGTCGAACACGCCGCCGCCCCAGGTCTGCCCCAGGTAGTGCACGACGATCGTGCGGCCGGCGTCGACGACGGGGCCGGAGCCCTCCTCGAGCACCTCGACCTGCAGACCCGCGGGCGCGGGGCCCTCGGGGAACGTCAGCGCCGGCTTGCCGCCGGCCTGCCACTCGACGGTGGGAAGCGTAGTCACGAGAATTGCCTCTCGGTCGGGTTGGCGCCGCGTCGCGGCGCCCGAACCGGTCCAGCCTACGTCCCTCGCGAAGTGCTCACCGTACGACGACGCCGCCCGCTTTCACAGCATTCTCACCCGCCCCATAAAGAAGGGTGACAACCGCCACCACGGTTTGTCCAAGTGGACAGGCGTGCGGAACGCTGTGATCCATGACGATGGATTCAACCGAGACCGCGGCACCGCAAGCGGTCCGGCGGCGCCCGCAGAAGCGTGCCGAGAAGGCCGGCCAGGGGCCGGTCAAGCTGCACACCTCGAGCGACGGCGCCTCACCACAGGCGTGGGACTGGCGGAGCAAGTTCCCGTCGATCGCCGACTACGGGTTCCTCTCCGACTGCGAGGTGAACGCTCTCATCGCGCCGAGCGGGGCCGTGGAGTGGATGTGCCTGCCCCGGCCGGACTCGCCGAGCATCTTCAGCGCGGTGCTCGACCGCGGGGCGGGCCGCTTCCGTCTGAGCCCGTACGGGGTGCGGGTGCCGGTGGCGCGCCGGTACATCCCCGGCACCCTCATCCTGGAGACCACCTGGCAGACCTCGACGGGGTGGCTGGTGGTCCGGGACGCGATGCTGATGGGTCCCTGGCACGACGTGTCGAAACGATCCAAGACCCACCGCAGGACCCCCACGGACAACGACGCCGAGCACATCCTGCTGCGCACGGTGAAGTGCGTGTCCGGCACCGTCGACCTCGAGGTGATGTGCGAGCCGCGCCCGAACTACGCGCGCAACGAGCCGATCTGGGAGTACGACAACAGCGGCTACTCGACCGTCACCGCACGTCTCGGCCGGTTCAACCCCGACATCAAGCTCACCTCCGACCTGCGGTTCGGCCTGGAGGGCCGGCGTGCCATCGCCCGCACCCGCATGACCGAGGGCACCACGCACTTCGTGGCGATGTCCTGGGGCAGCCAGCCCGCCCCGAAGGACTGGAACGAGGCCGTCGAGGCGATGTGGCGCACCGAGCAGTACTGGCGCGACTGGATCACCCAGGGCAAGTTCCCTGATCATCCCTGGCGCATCTACCTGCAGCGGTCCGCGCTCACGCTGAAGGGACTGACCTACTCCCCCACCGGCGCCCTCATCGCGGCCGCGACGACCTCGCTGCCCGAGACGCCCGGCGGCGAGCGGAACTGGGACTACCGGTACTCGTGGATCCGGGACTCGACGTTCGCGCTGTGGGGTTTGTACACGCTGGGACTGGACCGGGAGGCCAACGACTTCTTCTCGTTCATCCACGACGTCTGCCGCGACAACAAGCAGCTGCAGATCATGTACGGCGTGGGCGGCGAGGAGACGCTGGAGGAGGCCGAGCTCCCGCACCTGTCCGGCTACGAGGGGGCGCGCCCGGTCCGGATCGGCAACGGCGCGTACAACCAGAAGCAGCACGACGTCTGGGGCGCCGTCCTCGACTCCGTCTACCTGCACACCCGCTCGCGCGAGCAGCTGCCGGAATCGCTCTGGCCGATCCTCAAGCGGCAGGTCGAGGAGGCCGCCAAGCACTGGCACAAGCCGGACCGCGGCATCTGGGAGGTGCGCGGGGAACCGCAGCACTTCACGTCGTCGAAGCTGATGTGCTGGGTCGCGATGGACCGCGGGGCCAAGCTCGCGCGGATGTACGACGAGCACGACTACGCCGAGCAGTGGCAGAAGATCGCCGACGAGATCAAGGCCGACATCATGGCCAACGGCGTCGACGACCGCGGCGTGTTCACGCAGCGGTACGGCGACCCGGCGCTCGACGCCTCGCTGCTGCTCGTGCCGCTCCTGCGGTTCCTGCCGCCGGACCACGAGAGCGTCCGGGCGACCGTGCTGGCGATCGCCGACGAGCTCACCGAGGACGGGCTCGTGCTGCGCTACCGCACGGACGAGACCGACGACGGGCTCAAGGGCGAGGAGGGCACCTTCACCATCTGCTCGTTCTGGCTGGTGTCGGCCCTCGTGGAGATCGGTGAGGTGGCGCGCGCGAAGTCGCTGTGCGAGCGGCTCCTGTCGTTCGCGTCGTCGCTGAACCTCTACGCCGAGGAGATCGACCCGTCGTCGGGCCGCCACCTGGGGAACTTCCCGCAGGCGTTCACGCACCTCGCGCTGATCAACGCGGTCATGCACGTCATCCGCGCCGAGCAGGGCGACCAGACGGACCGTTTCGCGGACTCGTAGGTCCGGGGACGACGACGCCGCCGGGGACGGTCCGTGTGACCGTTCCCGCCGCCGTCGTCGTCGGACTACGCGATCAGTCGCCGCTGAACATGCTGACGATCGAGAGCAGGCGCAGGATCTCGGTGTAGAGCCAGACCAGCGTCACGATCAGGCCGAACGCCGCGGTCCACGCCATCTTGGCCGGCGCGCCCTGCTGGACGCCGCGCTTGATGAACTCGAAGTCCACCATGAGCGACATGATGCCGAGCACGATCGCGAACGCGCCGATGCCGACACCCAGCCAGCCGTTCCGCATGCCGAAGCCGCCGAGGGCACCGGTCCAGACGAGCACCAGGTTGACGAGCGAGAACAGCGCGTAACCGATCAGCGCCATCATGAGGAAGCGCGTGAACTTGGGCGTGACCTGGATCCGGCCGCTGCGGTACAGGAACAGCGAGCCGGCGAAGACGCACACGGTACCGAGGATCGCCTGGAAGACGATGCCCTCGTAGCCGTTGAACACGAACGAGATGCCGCCGACGAACATGCCCTCGAACACCGTGTAGGCGATGATCAGGAACGGCGACGGGTTCTTCTTGAACGAGTTGACCAGGCCGAGGATCAGGCCGCCGATCATGCCGACCCACACCAGGCCCGGGGCGAACATGAACGTCGCCGCCGCCACCACGACCAGCAGGGCCAGCAGCCCGCCGGTCTTGACGATCACGTCGTCATACGTCAGGCGCTTCGTGTCGGCGGACGTGGCCGACGGCGCGTCGTACATCGCGCCGAGCTGGTCCGCGCCCATCGGCGGCTGGCCGGCTCCGTACTGGCCGTACTGCTGCCCGTACTGGCCCTGGCCATAGGGGTTGGGAGCGGTCGCGGTGCCGCCGGGCGCACCCGAGCGACGCGGCTCGCCGAAGACGTCGCTGTTGGAAAATACTGGATTCCTCATCTGCTCCTCCTGGTCGTGACACCCATCGTAGTGAACGACGCCGACACGCCGGGAGTTCCCACCCCGGACGGCCTTCATCGGAACGCGATCGCAACGGCGGGCCGACGGGCAGGCCGGGTCTCAGGAGGACGGGGCGGGCCGGGACTCGGCCGCGCGGATGCCGGCCACGATGGGCGCGAGGTCGGAGTTGCGCGAGGCCTCGTCCAGGGCGTCGCTCAGGATCGCGTCGTGGTCCGGCCGCGCCTGCGCGAGCAGGGCGAGGCCGTCGGACGTCACGTTCGTGTAGATCCCCCGGCGGTCCTCGTCGCAGAGCGCGCGAGCCAGGAGCCCACGATCCTCGAGCCGCGTCACCAGGCGCGTGGTGGCGGCCTGGCTCAGGACCATCGCGGTGGCGAGCTGGCCCATGCGCAGGTGGTGCTTCTCCTGGCGCGAGAGCAGTTCGAGCACCCCGTACTCGTTGACGCTCAGCTTGTACCGCTCCTGCAGCATCCGCTCCAGGCGGACCTCGATCTTGGAGTGCAGGACCGCCAGGAGGCGCCATCCATGAACGAGGGCTTCGACCTCGTCGTCCGGCAACACCGCGGATCGACCTCCCGGGTGAACGGCTGGGACCAGGAAACCGACCTTAACACGGGCAGAATCCCGGAAGAGGGCCCAGGTCAGGGCGCTGAGGTACCGACGGCGGACGAGGGCTCCCGCGGGGTACCGGATCCGGCCTCCCCGTCCGCGACCGCGGCCCCGGCGGGCCTGCGGGCCGCCGCGGTACCGACCAGGAGGACGACCAGGCCACCCGCGGCGAGCGAGGCGCCGACCCACAGCGGCGAGACGAACCCGTACCCGGCGGCGATCGTGACGCCGCCGAGCCAGGCCCCGAAGGCGTTGCCGACGTTGAGGGCCGCGACGTTCGCGCTGGACGCCATGGTGGGGGCCTCCGGCGCGAAGTTCATGATCCGCAGTTGCAGGCCGGGTGCGGTACCGAGGCCCACCGCGCCCAGGAGGACCAGGCCGATCACGGTCGCGACCTGGTTCTCCGCGGTCAGGGCGAACGCGGTCAGCACCGCGGCCAGCAGTGCCGTCAACGTGACGAGCGAGGGCGTCAGGGCACGGTCGGCGATCTTTCCGCCGACGAGGTTCCCGGCGAACGCGCCCACGCCGAACACGACGAGCAGCCAGGGAACCGCCGCCGGCGCGAACCCGCTGACCTCGGTCAGGGTGAACGCGATGTAGGTGAACGCGCCGACGACGGCGCCGAACGCCAGGACGCCCACGAGGAGCGAGACCCAGACCTGGAACTTCCGGAAGGCCACCAGCTCCTTCCGCAGGTCGCCGCCCTGCGCGGCCGCGGTCACCGGGACGAGCAGGAGGATCCCGGCGAGCGTGACGACACCGATCACCGTGATGGCCCAGAACGTCGAGCGCCATCCGAGCTGCTGGCCGAGGAAGGTGCCCAGCGGGACGCCGACGACCGTCGCGACGGTCAGGCCACCGAACATCAGCGCGATCGCGCTCGCCTGCTGGTTCTCCTTGACCATCCGGGTCGCCACGACGGCGCCGACACCGAAGAACGCGCCGTGGCACAGCGCGGCGACGACCCGGCCGGCCAGCATCGTCAGGTAGTCCGGGGAGACCGCGGAGATCAGGTTGCCCAGGATGAACAGCACCATGAGCGAGACGAGCACCCGCTTGCGGTCGAACCGGACGACCGCCGCCGTCAGCAGGACCGCCCCGATCGCGACCGTGAGCGCGTAGCCCGAGACCAGGAGTCCCGCGACGGACTCCGTGACACCGAACTCGCCCGCGATCTCGGGAAGCAGACCGACGATCCCGAACTCGGTCAGCCCGATGCCGAACCCTCCCAGCGCCAGGGCGATCAACCCGATGGGCATGCCAGATCCTCTCGTCGTGCCGGGTGGAGCGTGGACCTAGATACTTGCACACGCGGGTTGTCGCCACAAGATGGTTACACCTGCTCGACACAGGATTCCGTGACCCGCTCACCTGGGCGGATCCGGTCGCGCCCCTCGTCCGGCCGTCGCACGCGGAGGTCGTTCGAAAGGATGACGCCCCCGTCCGCCTCAGGGATGATTCCTGTCCGGCCAGGGTTGATTCAGGGTCATTTCCGGTGACGGGTGTCAGCCGGCCGCTCTAGTGTCGGGAGTGCCGGCGTCGTCAGACCCGGCCCGGACCACCGCACTTGCACCGCACACTGAGAGTGAGCGCCGCGCCATGCCTTCAGCACCCAGGAGAGTCTCATGATCGAGGCTCATGGTCTCGCCAAGCGATACGGCTCCAAGACCGCCGTCGACAACATCAGCTTCACCGTCCAGCCCGGCCGCGTGACCGGGTTCCTCGGCCCCAACGGGGCCGGCAAGTCCACCACGATGCGCATGATCATGGGCCTGGACCGGCCCACCGCCGGGACCGTGACCGTGAACGGCCGCCCCTACGCCCGGCACGCGCGCCCCCTCGCGGAGGTCGGCGCGCTGCTGGAGGCGAAGGCGGTCCACTCGGGCCGCAGCGCCTTCAACCACCTGCGTGCCCTGGCCGCCACGCACGGCATCCCCCAGCAGCGCGTGCACGACGTCATCGAGCTGACCGGCCTGGAGTCGGTCGCGCGGAAGCGCGTCGGCGGGTTCTCGCTCGGCATGGGCCAGCGCCTCGGCATCGCCGCGGCCCTGATCGGCGATCCGAAGACGCTCATCCTCGACGAGCCGGTCAACGGCCTCGACCCCGAGGGCGTCATCTGGGTGCGCAACCTCGCCAAGCGCCTCGCGGCCGACGGCCGCACCGTGTTCCTGTCCAGCCACCTGATGAGCGAGGTCGCGCTGACGGCCGATCACGTGCTGGTCATCGGCAGGGGCCGCATCCTCGCGGACACGTCCGTCGAGGACCTCATCGCGGCGTCGGAGCGCAAGCACGTGCGCGTCCGCTCGCCGCAGGCCGGCGACCTGGCGTCGCTCCTGGCGCAGAAGGACGCGGTGGTCACCACGCTGGAGCCGGGCGTCCTGGAGATCACCGGCCCTGACGCCGCGTCCGTGGGTGAGCTCGCCGCCGCGGCACGGATCGTGCTGCACGAGCTCACCCCGATCCGATCCACGCTCGAGGAGGCGTACATGTCCCTCACCGCCGACTCGGTGGAGTACCGCTCGGAGGACTCGCGGCAGGGGACGACGCCGCCCGCGGCCGGCGGTGCGAGCACCGGCGAACCGGTCGCCGTCGGCACGACGCCGTCCGCTGCCGGAGCCCAGGCCACCGCTGTCGAAGGGAGCGACCGATGAGCACCGCGATTGCCGCCGAACCGGCCGCGGCGGCGCCGTCGTCGGCCGTCACCGTGAAGAACGTGACGTTCGGGCGCCTGCTGCGCTCGGAGTGGATCAAGCTGTGGAGCCTGCGCTCGACGTGGTGGACGCTCGCGTCCACCGCCGTCGTGCTGATCGTGGGAGCGGTCGGGTTCAGCGCGCTGATCTACTTCATCACGAAGGAGGCGGGCGCGGAGGAACTCGGGATGATGGGTCTGAGCGGCCCGGGAGCGCTCGTGTGGGGCTACCCCGTCGCCTCGCTCGTCGTCGCGGTCCTGGGCTGCATGGTCATCACCGGCGAGTACGGGACGGGCATGATCCGCTCGACCTTCGCCTCGGCGCCGCGCAGGCTTGATGCGTTCGCCGCCAAGGGGGTCGTCCTGGCGCTGGTCGCGGCCAGCCTGACCACGCTGTCGCTGGCGATCGCCTGGGCGGTGACGCTGCCGCTCCTTCCGGAGGCGGCGGCCGTGGACCTCACCGACGGCGCCGATCTGCGGGTCCTGTACGGGACGGTCATGTACGTGACGCTGCTCGCGCTCATCGCCTACGGCCTGGGCGCTCTGATCCGGCATACCGCCGGCGCGATCTTCACCGTGGCGGCGATCTTCCTGGTGCTGCCCACAGTGTTCAATGTCGCGCTGATCGGTGCGTCCAGATACGAGTGGATCGGCACGATCTACAAGTTCCTGCCAGACGTCGCGGGCTCGCAGATCACGTCCGCCGGCCCCTCCCAGGCGGCGATGCTGGCCGAGTTCGCCGGCGTCGAGATGCTCGACCCGTGGGTCGGCATCGGCGTCCTGGCCCTGTACACCGCCGCCGTCCTGACGGCCGGGGCCGTGCGCCTCAAGCGCTCCGACCCCTGACGGACGCTTCCCGGGGTACCGGTCCGGCGGCATGTCCGCCGGATCGGTACCCCGCTCCCGCGCTCCGGGCGTGGGTCAGATAACAATTTTGCAGCGACTGCAAGCACTTCGCGTAAAGTGGGAACCCCGGTCCCGAAGGCTCGTTGGAACGGGTGCACCACGACGACGGAGTCGTGTGGCCGTCCCCAGAAGTCCCGCCGTTCGTGGAGGAATACCCGTGTTCCGACTAGCCCGCCTGTCCATGGCGAACCGCGCCGTCGTCGCCCTGACGACGCTCGCGGTCGCCGTCATGGGGGTGCTGAGTATGGGCCAGCTCAAGCAAGAGCTGATCCCCTCGCTCCAGCTCCCCATGGGAATCATCGTCGCACCCTACTCCGGGTCCTCCCCCGCGGTCGTGGAGGAGCGCGTCACCCAGCCGATCGAGGCCGCCGCCGAGACGATCAACGGCGTCGAGTCGGTGAACTCGACCGTGTCGACCGGTATGTCCACCACCACCGTCGAGTTCGCCTACGGCACCGACATCGAGCGCGTCACGCAGCGCCTCGAGGCCGCCGTCACGCGCCTGGGCTCGATGCTGCCCGAGGACGTCGAGCCGACGGTCATCGCCGGCTCCTTCGACGACCTGCCCGTGGTGCAGCTCGCGGTCGCCGGTGACGAGTCGCCCGACGCCCTCGCGGACACGGTCGAGACCGCGATCGTCCCCGAGCTGGAGAAGCTCAACGGTGTCCGCAGCGTCACCGTCAGCGGCGTGCGGGAGGACAGGATCCTCGTCACGCCGAAGGACGAGAAACTCGCCGACGCGGGCCTGACGCCCGCCCAGCTCTCCACGCTCCTGCAGGACAACGGCGTCGTCATGCCCGGCGGCACCCTCACCGAGGGCGACCGCACGTGGTCCGTCGAGCTCGGCACGTCGCTCGACGACGTCGACGCCCTGAAGAACCTCCCGCTGATCCCCGCGGCGGACGCCGGTGCGGCTGCGGGCGGCGCGGCGGGCGCGGCCGGTGGTGCCGCCGCAGGTGGTGCAGGCGGCGCCGCCGCAGGTGGTGCCGCGGGAGCCGGTGCGGCAGCAGGAACTGATCCCGCCGCGGCGGCCGCTGCCGCGGCCGGGTCCGCGGGCCAGCAGCCGTCGTCGGGCGCCCTTCCGGTCACGCCGCAGCAGCCGGCGGTCCCGGAACGGCCCGAGCCGGTCACGCTCGGCGAGGTGGCCACGGTCGAACGCGAGCCCGTGCCCGTGACGTCGGCCTCGCGGCTGGACGGCGAGGCGTCCCTGAGCCTCGGCATCACCAAGACCCCGGACGGCAACACGGTCGACGTCTCCCACGCCGTGCACGCCGCCCTCGACGACCTCTCCGGCACGCTGGACTCACGCGACATCGAGACCGGCGTCGTCTTCGACCAGGCTCCCTTCATCGAGGAGTCCATCGAGGGCCTGGCCACCGAGGGCGGGCTCGGCCTGCTGTTCGCGGTGCTGGTCATCCTGCTGTTCCTGGCGTCGATGCGGTCCACGATCGTCTCCGCGATCTCGATCCCGCTGTCGCTCGCGGTGACCTTCATCGTGATGAACTCGACCGGCTACACGCTGAACATCCTCACGCTCGGCGCGCTGACGATCTCCATCGGGCGCGTGGTCGACGACGCGATCGTCGTCATCGAGAACATCAAGCGCCACCTGTCGTACGGCGAGGAGAAGGTGCCCGCCATCCTCAACGCGGTGCGTGAGGTGGGCGGGGCCATCGCGGCGTCGACCATCTGCACCGTGGCCGTGTTCGCGCCGATCGCGCTGGTGGGCGGCATGACCGGTGAGCTGTTCCGGCCGTTCGCGCTGACGGTGGCGATCGCGATGCTGGCGTCGCTGCTGGTGGCGCTGACGATCGTGCCGGTGCTGGCGTACTGGTTCGTCAAGGCGCCGCTGGTCCCGGGCGACACGGAGGAGGAGCGCGAGGCGTTCCGGGCCGCCGAGCGCGAGACCGCCGAGGCCAAGGAGCGCCGCGGGATCTGGCAGCGCATCTACGTACCCTCGCTGGGCGCCGCCCTGCGGCACCCCGCGGTGACGCTGGTCGTCGCCGTCGCGGTGCTCGGCGGGACGCTCGCCATGGTGCCGCGCCTGGAGACCAACTTCATCGGGGACTCCGGCCAGGACACCCTGTCGGTCACACAGACGTTCGAGCCCGGCACGTCGTTCGACGCGCAGGACGAGGCGGCCCGCGAGGTCGAGGACACGCTGTCCGGCGTCGAGGGCGTCGAGACCGTCCAGTCCACCGTCGGGTCGGGGAGCGCCGAGCAGATGGCGTTCATGGGCAGCGGCAGCGACCAGGCGTCGTTCGCGATCACGCTCGACGGTGAGGCCGACGGCGTCGCCGTGGCCGACGACGTACGCGAGGCGATCGAACCCCTCGCGGGCGGCGTCGTCGAGGACGTGTCGGTCGCGTCGGCCCAGACGGGCATGGGCGGCTCGACCGTCGACCTGGTCGTCACCGCACTCGACACCGACACGCTCGCGAAGGCGGCCGCCGAGGTGGAGGACGCCGTCGCGGATCTCGACAACGCCGCGGAGGTGACCAACAACCTGGCCGCCGCACAGCAGGTGGTGCAGGTCGAGGTGGACCGCGAGAAGGCCGCCGAGCACGGCCTGACAGAGTCGGCGGTGTCCGGGATCGTGTCCGGCGAGATGTCGCCCGAGCAGACGCTCGGCACGGTGGACATCGACGAGAGCAGCCTCGACGTCGTCGTCTCCACGGGTGAGGCGCCGGCCACGCAGGGCGAGCTGAAGAAGCTGGAGATCCCGACGGCGACCGGCACGGTCAAGCTCACCGACGTCGCGTCGGTCGAGGTCATGGACGTCCCGACGTCCATCACCCGCACCGACGGCGAGCGCACGGCGACCGTGTCGATCACCCCGGCCGGGGAGAACCTGGGCGCACTGACCGCCGAGGTCACCACGGCGATCGCCGGCATCGACCTGCCGGGCGGCGCCGACGTGGTCATCGGCGGTGCCTCGGCCGAGCAGGAGGACGCGTTCGCGGACCTGGGGCTCGCGCTCCTCGCGGCGATCTTCATCGTCTACGTCGTGATGGTGGCGACGTTCGGTTCGCTGTCGCAGCCGCTCATCCTGCTGATCTCGGTGCCGTTCGCGGCGACCGGCGCGCTGGCCGCGCTGCTCATCTCGGGGACGCCGCTCGGCGTGCCGGCGCTGATCGGCGCGCTGCTCCTGGTGGGCATCGTGGTCTCGAACGCGATCGTCCTGATCGACCTGATCAACCAGTACCGGCACGCGGGCCGCGACCTGGACGAGGCCGTGCGCGAGGGCGCCCGGCAGCGGCTGCGGCCGATCGTCATGACGGCGCTGGCCACGATGTTCGCGCTGACCCCGATGGCCCTCGGGCTCACGGGCGGCGGCGCGTTCATCGCCCAGCCGCTCGCGCTCGTGGTCATCGGCGGCCTGGCGTCGTCGACCCTGCTGACGCTGTTCGTGGTGCCCGTGCTCTACTCGATCTTCGAGCGCGGCAAGATCCGCCGCGGCGAGAAGCGCGAGGCGCGCAGGCGCCGTCAGCTCGCCAAGGCGGAGCTCAAGGCCCACAAGGCCGCGGCGGCGAAGTCGGACGACGCCACGGCGGGCGACAAGGAGCCCGCTCCGGTCGCCGGCTGATCCCCGGCAGACACGGCTCGGCCCCCGGAACACCCGATGTTCCGGGGGCCGAGCCGTCTTCCGCGCGAGGCCCGCGACGATGCGTCGCGACAAGGGATCGCGACGGCCGAGGTGCCCCCAACGGGATTCGAACCCGCACTTGGCCGGGTTTAAGCCGGCTGCCTCTACCAGTTGGGCTATGGGGGCGTCGGTCAGAGCCTAACCAACCAGCGCCGATACCCCCGAACTCTTTCCCGGCCCGTCCCCGGACGAACAACGAGGTGGTGCCTCCCGGGTAACGGGAGGCACCACCTCGGTACGGCCGGCGAGCGAGGTCAGCTCGCCGCGGAGGCCTTCTGCTTCTCCTCGGCCTTCGCGGCGGCCTGCGCGCCGCCGTCGGCCTGGGGCTTCGGCGGCACGGACGCCGCGCGGAACTCCGAGCGCGGGTCGTGCATGGATCCGAGCGACACGAGCTCACGCCCGGCGAAGAACTGCCCGATCCAGCCGCCCAGGATCCGGCTCTTGCGCGTGAACGTCGGCATCGCCATGAGGTGGTAGCCGCGGTGGGCCAGCCACGCGAGCGGACCGCGCAGCTTCAGCCACCCGAACAGTTCGGCGACGCCCTTGTACAGGCCGAGCGACGCGACGACGCCGATGTTCTTGTGCTCGTAGTCCTTGAGGTCGCGGCCCTTGTACTCGGCGACCATGTTGTCGGCCAGACGGTTCGCCTCGCGGATCGCGTGCTGCGCGTTCGGCGGGCAGAACGCCCCGGGGTTCAGCACGTCCGGCACGGCGGCACAGTCGCCGGCGGCCCACGCGCCGTCGACGACGACGCCGTCCTCGCCCACGACCTGCAGCGTCGGCTGCACCGTGACGCGGCCCATCTTGTCGACCGGGAGGTCGGACGCGTCCTTGATGACCGGGTTCGCCTTGACGCCCGCGGTCCACACGATCGTGTCGGAGTCGAACTCGACGCCGGTGGAGGTCACCACGTGCCCGTCCACGCAGGACGACAGGAACGTGCTGAGGTGGAACTCGATGCCGCGCTTCTTCATCTCGTCGAGCGCGTAGAGGCTCATCGGCTCGGTGACCTCGGGCAGGATGCGGCCCGCGCCCTCGATCATGACGAACCGCAGGTCGGAAGGCTCGATCGTGTTGTACTGCCGGGTCGCGTAGCGCGCCATGTCCTCGAGCTCGGCGAGCGCCTCGATGCCCGCGAAGCCACCGCCGACGAACGTGAACGTCAGCATCCGCTTGCGCAGCTCGGGGTCCCAGGTGGAGGACGCCAGGTCGAGCTTGCCGATCACGTGGTTGCGGACCGCGATCGCTTCCTCGACGTTCTTGAAGCCGATACCGTTCTCCGCCAGGCCCGGGATCGGCAGCGTGCGCGACACGGAGCCCAGCCCGACGACGAGCTGGTCGTACGAGACCTCGTACGGGTCGCCCTCCTCGGGCGTGATCTCGACGCTGCGGCGCCCGTGCTCGATCTTCGTGACCTTGCCCTGGAGCACGTCGACGCCCTTGAGGGCGCGGCGGTGCGGTGCGACCACGTCGCGGTCGTCGATGGAGCCGGCGCTCGCCTCGGGCAGGAACGGCGCGTAGGTCATGTAAGGACGGGGGTCGACGACGACGATCGCCGCCTCCCGCTTCTTCAGCTTCCTCCGCAGGCGACGCGCCACGTAGAGGCCCACGGAACCGCCGCCGAGCACGACGATGCGCGGCGTCTTGCGCGCGCGGGACGCGGCCGACGCGTTCCGGGCAGGGCTGACCGAGGTCAGGTCGTTCTGAGGCATGACTCCCAGACTACCGCCATGCCAAGGACTCACCTGTCGGGTATCAGGCCCCTCTCAGCGTGACGCGCACCACGGAGAAGCCGCGGAAACATCACCGCGGGACCGGCCGCCGCCCGATCGGGCGATCACCGGGATCCGGGGGCCGCCGGTGCGACGAGCGCCCGCGCGATCCCGTCCAGGATGTCGTGTTCGCTGGTCACGACCTCGCGGAGCTCCCCGCCCGCCGCCGCGACGTCGCGCGCGACACGCTCCACCACCTCGGCCCAGACGAGCGCCCCTGCGGCGATGACGTCCACCCGCCCGGGATGCAGGAATCCCATGGCCTCGCGCTCGGGCCGGGTCGAACCGAGGAGCGCCGCGCAGGATTCCAGCACCGCGGGCACGCCCAGCGTCGCGCCGTCGACCCGCTCGCGGTCGTAGGCGGCCAGCCCCAGCGCGTGCGCGGTCACGGTCGTGACCGTCCCGGCCAGCCCCACGAGCGTGACGGTCCTGTCCAGGGGAACGACCGTGGCCGCGGCGTCGAGCGCGGCGCGCACGTCGGCGCGCGCGTTCTCGATCTGGTCCGACGACGGCGGGGCGTCGTGATCCCCGGGGACCAGGTGGCGTTCGGTCATGCGGACCGAGCCGATGTCCATCGAGTGGCCCGCCTCGACGTGCCCGGTGCCCAGCACCAGCTCGGTGGACCCGCCCCCCAGATCGACCACGAGGAACGGCCCCGGATGGGTCTGCGCGACGGAACTGGTCGCGCCCAGGAAGGACAGTTCCGCCTCCTCGCCACCGGAGATCACCTCGACGCCGACCCCGAGGATGTCCCGCACGCCGCCGAAGAACTCGTCGCGGTTCCGCGCGTCCCGCGTGGCCGACGTCGCCACGTACCGCACCTCGGTCACGCCGTGGGACCGGATGATCTCCGCGTACTGGCGCGTCGCCGCGAGCGTCCGCTCCAGGGCCTCGGGGTGCAGTTCACCGGTGCGGTCCACGCCCTGGCCGAGCCGGACGATCTCCATCCGCCGGTCGAGTTCCAGCAGCGCGCCGTCGTCGTCGATCTCCGCGACGAGCAGGCGGATGGAGTTGGTACCGCAGTCGATGGCGGCGACGCGGGATGTCATGGGGCGGGCTCCTCGGGATCGCCACGGGCGATCGGTCGTGACGGGGGTTGGTGCGGCGCGATCGGTCGCGGCCGGCGGCGCGGGGCGCGATCGGTCGTTCAATCTACCGATCACGGTGCCGGCACGTCGCGTCGTCAGCCGGGCAGGCCGGCGACGGGTCGCGCGTGTCAGCAGGTGCAGCGATCCGGGCGCCAGTCGTCCTTCGCGAGCTCCAGCGTCTCGTCGCCGATCGGGTTCACGCCCGGGCCCGCGGCCAGCGCGTGCGCCATCAGGGCGTGCAGGCACTTCACGCGGGTGGGCATACCGCCCGCGGAGATCCCCGCGATCTCCTCGACGTGGCCGAGCGCCTCGCGCTGCGCGATGTAGTGCTCGTGCGCGGCACGGTAGGCGGCGGCCAGCTCGTCGTCGTGCGCGAGCCGCTCGTTCATCTCCTTCATCACGCCCACGGCCTCCAGCCGCGACGCGGCCGCGACCGCACCCGGGTGCGAGAGGTAGAACGTGGTGGGGAACGGGGACCCGTCCGGCAGCCGTGGCGCGGTCCGCGCCACGAGCGGCCGCCCGCACACGCACCGCGCCGCGATCCCGACCACACCGCGCGGCACCCGCCCGAGCTGCTCCTCCAGGACGGCAAGATCCTGCGGGTCGACAGGAGCAAGCGCGGGCTCGGGACTCGTGGCCGGGGCGTCGGCAGGGGCGTTCTCACTCACCCGGCCATTCTCCCCTACCCGCACCGAGCAGCCGGATGGCCGCCGTCCTCAGATCCCGGCGCGCCGCCCCTGTCCCGCGGGCCGCACGTCGTTGACGCGGTCCACCACCTTGTCGACGATCCCGTACTCCCGCGCCTGCTCGGCGGTGAACCAGCGGTCCCGGTCGGAGTCGGCCACGATCGTCTCCGGTGACTGCCCGGTGTGGTCCGCGAGGATCTTGGTCACCATCTCCTTGGTGAACCTCATGTTCTCGGCCTGCGTCGCGATGTCGGACACCGTGCCGCCGATCCCGCCGAGCGGCTGGTGCATCATGATCCGCGCGTGCGGCAGCGCGTACCGCTTGCCCGCGGCCCCGGCCGTCAGCAGCACCTGCGCCATCGACCCGGCGAAGCCGAGCGCGACGGTGGCGACGTCGTTCGGCAGCAGCTGCATCGTGTCGTAGACACCCATCCCGGCGGTGATCGACCCGCCCGGGGAGTTCAGGTAGAGCGCGATGTCCGCGCTCTGGTCCTCCGCGGACAGCAGCAGGAGCTGCGCGGTCACGCGGTTCGCGACGGCGTCGTCGATCTCGCTGCCGATGACCACGATCCGCTGGTGCAGCAGGCGCGTGGCGAGGTGGTCGTCAAGGGGAAGGGTCCGGCTTTCGCTCATACCGTCAACGGTGCGGGACGACGACGCCGCGTCGCAGCCTTTTCGGCCCGCAGAAGATCTGCTGCGGGCAGATCGACCGGCTCCCGTGCGGTGCTGCCCCGGTTCGCCCGTGCCGGACCCGCGCTCGCCGGAGCGGAAACGGGAGATGGACCCCGGGCGCTCGGCCGGGGTCCATCTGCGCGGGGCGCCCGTACCGGCGAACCCCGCGGGAACGGGTTCGAGCCCCGTCGGTCGCCGGGTCTCAGCAGTACGCGGTCGTGCCGCTGCTGCTGCCCCAGGTGCACCGGTCGATCAGCGTTCCGCTCGATGCCTTGAGGCGGGCGACGTCACCGGTGTTGTTCCACACCGCGGTGTTCCAGCCCGCGTACAGGACGCCGTAGCGCCGCTCGCCGGAGCCGGACCTGACGACCACGGTGCTCCCCGCGGACAGGTTGTAGTACGGCAGCCGGTAGGCGTGCCCGTCGTCGTCGGACAGGACGACACCCTGGAGGTTCTTCGTCCGGCGCGACACGTTCTTGATGGAGACCTTCTCCCCGTTCGGCGCGTACAGCTCGTTGCCGTCCGGGTTGTAGAGGACCTTGGTGATCTTGACGCCGCTCGTGATGGATGCCGTCGTGGCACCCGTGTTCGTCTCGGCGGAGGCCGGCCGGACCATGAATGCCATCAGCATCAGTGCTGTCAGCAGAACGGCCAGGAGCGCCACGGCGAGGGGACGCCGGGCGTGCTCGATCTTCATGAGGGGAATTCCTTCTGGACAGAGGAGATGGGTATCGCCGCAGGTCAGAGCGGGCGACAGGGCCATCACGTTACAGTGCGCGCCATCGCGCGACGGGCGATTCAGCCCGTTCACCAGCCGATTCACCCACCGTTTCACCCGTTCGGCCGGGGTGGATGCGTTTCCAGCTCACTCCAGCGGGTTTTCGGAGCCGCGCAGGGACATCGCGCCGGTTCCCTGAACCGGCCGGGCCGGCGGGTGTCGCCGCCTCCTGTAGTGGTGAATTGTTCCTGGCTTACGCCGCTGGCGTATGACGACGGGCGTCGGGGGCGGAAGCCTGTTCGAGTGTCAGTGACCCCGGCTACGGTGGTGGCAGTCGATGCAGGAGGGCGGTAGGCACGTGACGACACAGCTGACGCAGCAGACGGACCGGCCGGGCACGCCGGGTGAGTTCGGCACGACGCCTGAGCCGCTCCTGCGAGATCTCGTGGGCAGGATCCTGCGGCGCACGCGCATGGCGCAGCGGCGCACGCTGGCCGATGTCGCGACGGACGCGCGCGTGTCCACCGCGTACCTGTCCGAGGTCGAGCGCGGGCGCAAGGAGGCGTCGTCGGAGGTGCTGGCGGCGGTGTGCGCGGCGCTCGGGATGAAGCTGGCCGACCTCGTGGAGCGGGCCTGGGCGGATCTCGCGCTGGCGAGCGCCAAGGCCGAGGAGGAGCGTCGGGTGCGCGTGCTGTCCTCCCGGAACCGCGCCGGTGTCGTCGCGCCGCAACACGGCAGCGCGGATCTCACGCGCCTGCCGTCGCGGACCGCGACCGGCAGCGGCACCCGGGAGGCCGTCCTGCTCGCGGCGTGATCCCCGGCGCCCGGATCCGCCACCGGACCACTCGCCGGACAACGCCGGGCACTCGGGTCTCCGTCTGCAGCCTGACGCCCGCCGCTCCGCCTCTACTGCTGGTCCGCCAGGCGGAGCGACTCCCACAGCCGCGTGAACCAGGGCACGTCCTCGTCCTCGCCCGGACGGGCCGTCTGGACGGGGCCCGGCTCGGGTTCCGACTCCGGGACGGTGTCGCCGTCGAGGGTTCGCCAGGCGGTGTCGCCCGGCATGATGAACCGCAGCCGCGTCCTGGCCTGCTCGATCACGTAGGACCGGTCGTCCCACCGGGACAGCTCGTTGTCGAGCTGGGCCTTCTCCTGCTGCTGCGCGGCGAGTTCCTGCCGCAGCTCGGCGAGCTCGGCCTGCTGCCCGACGACGGCGCGCACCGTCGGCAGGAGCAGCACCACGGCCAGGAGCACCACCACGGACAGCACCAGGATCCGCACGGTCAGCACCTCGGGCACGAGGATCCCGAACCGCGTCCGCTCCCGCTCGGACCGTGCCGGCCTCGAGGGCTTCCCGCCGGCCGGCACGCTCTGGCTCACGGCCCGCCGCGCCCGCGGCTGCGGCGGCCGCTTCGCCGTACCGGTCCCGCTCTCGGCCCGCATCGCCGCCGACGTGGTCCGCGCCCGCGACGCGTTCGCCGAGCCGGCGGTCGCACCCTTGGTTCCCGGCTTCCTGGGCTGGGCGGGGGTCTTCGCCGTCCCGGCTCGCGCCGCGCCCGCCCTCGAGCCGTCGCGCCCGGCAGCGCCCGTCGTCCGCCCCGAACCCGCGGACCGCGCGGACGAACCTCGGCTCCCCTGGCCCGTCGTCGGCCCTGAGCCTGACGTGCCGCCGGAGGCTCCACGGCCCGTGGTCGGCCCTGAACCCGGCGTGCCGCCCGGCCCTCCCCGGCCCGCCGTCGGCCCGGCACCGCCTTCGCCCGACGACCCACGGCCCTTGGACCCCGCACCCTTCGATCCCGCGCCCTTCGGCGGCTGCGGGCGCGCAGCCGCAGGCCGACGCCCCGGACCGGACGGCGAGGCGGGGCGGCGGGGGGAGTTCACTCGCCGATTGTCGCGCGTCGGCCCGCGCTGATCACGACATTTCCGACCGGCGCGCCGCGGTGCAGCCCCGGCCGGGAGCGCGAGAGCACTGCCGCGCACCCGTGAGCACCTCACCGCCGGCGGGCCGCCCGAAAGGAAACCGGCCGCCTCGCCGAGGTGGCGAGGCGGCCGGTCGCCGTACGACGTGCGTCAGCCCTGGAACCGCGGGAACGCCGAACGGCCGGCGTACTTGCCGGCGTCGTCCAGCGCGTCCTCGATGCGCAGCAGCTGGTTGTACTTGTTGATGCGCTCGCCGCGGGCGGGCGCACCCGTCTTGATCTGGCCGGCGTTCGTGGCGACGGACAGGTCCGCGATGGTGGTGTCCTCGGTCTCGCCGGAGCGGTGCGAGGTCATCGTGGTGAAGCCGTTGCGCTGGGCCAGCGTGACCGCGTCCAGCGTCTCGGTCAGGGTGCCGATCTGGTTGAGCTTGACCAGCAGCGAGTTGGCGGACTTCTCGTCGATGCCGCGCTGCAGGCGCTCGGGGTTGGTGACGAACAGGTCGTCACCCACGATCTGCACCTTGTCGCCCACCTTGTTCATCAGGGCGGTCCAGCCGAGCCACTCGTCCTCGCTCAGCGGGTCCTCGATGGACACCAGCGGGAACTCGGCGATCAGCTCCTCGTAGTAGGTGATCATCTCCGCGGTGGTCTTCTTGCCACCCTCGAAGTCGTAGTTGCCGTCACCCGCGTGGAACTCGGTCGCGGCGACGTCCAGCGCGAGCCCCACGTCGGTGCCCGGCGTGTAGCCGGCCCGCTTGATCGCCTCGACGATCAGCTCCAGCGCGGCACGGTTGCTCGGCAGGTTCGGCGCGAAGCCGCCCTCGTCGCCCAGGCCGGTGGCCAGGCCGTTCTCCTTCAGCACGGACTTCAGCGCGTGGTACACCTCGGCGCCGGTCCGGACGGCTTCCTTGAACGTGGGGGCGCCGATGGGCGCCACCATGAACTCCTGGATGTCCACGTTCGAGTCGGCGTGCGAGCCGCCGTTCAGGATGTTCATCATCGGCACGGGCAGCACGTGCGCGTTCGGACCGCCGATGTAGCGGAACAGGTCCAGGCCCGACGACTTCGCCGCGGCCTTCGAGACCGCGAGCGACACGCCCAGGATCGCGTTCGCGCCCAGCTTGCCCTTGTTCGGGGTGCCGTCCAGCTCGATCATCGTGGCGTCCACGATGCGCTGCTCCTCGGCGTCGAAGCCGATCAGCTCGGGGGCGATGACGTCGTTCACCGCCGCGACGGCCTGCTCCGTGCCCTTGCCCAGGTAGCGGCTCTTGTCGCCGTCCCGCTTCTCGACGGCCTCGAACGCACCGGTCGATGCGCCCGACGGCACACCGGCGCGGGCGTACGTGCCGTCGTCCAGGACGATCTCGACCTCGACGGTCGGGTTGCCACGCGAGTCCAGGATCTCGCGCGCTCCAACGGCTTCGATGCTAGCCACGGATTCTCCTCGATCAGATTTCGTTGCTCGGAGGTTACGAGCCCAGCCTATTGCCAAGCCAACCCTGCCGTGATCCTCCGGACCGATCGGCGGACGCGGTGCGGCCGGCGTGGTTCCCGGCGGCGCTTCCACCAGGACCGATGAGTGCGGTCACCCTGCGTCGTCCACCCGTCATGAGCATCGACGCACTCGCCCGCGAACTCGTCGCGGGACGGAACATCGCGCACCTCGCCACCCTGCTTCCCGACGGCTCCCCGCACACCATTCCGATCTGGGTCGACTGGGAGGGCGACCACCTGCTCTTCCTCACCGGCCCGCACAGCCGCAAGGCCCGCAACCTCGCGGCGGACCCGCGCGTCGCGATCTCCCTGCTCGATGCCGCCACGCCATTGCGCTACGCCTGGCTGCGCGGCCGTCTGCACCGGGTGATCGACGGCGACGAGGGCTGGGCCCTCACCGACCGCATGGCCGCGAAGTACACGGGCGGCCCGTACCCCCGCGCCAACGGCGAGCGGCAGGCCTACCTGGTCGAGATCACGGCCTCGGGCGGGACGGACTTCACGACGGCCTGATCAGCGCAAGGCGTCAGGCGCCCGTTTCCGCCTCGCGGATCCGCCCCTCCAGGGCGCGGCTCGCGGCACGCATCGCCTGCTCGGCGTCGACCCCGTCGGCCTGCGCCCGCCGGACGACGTCGAGCAGCTCCGCGCCGTACCGCTCGGCCGCGCCGGCCGGCGTCGTCCCGGTCCCGCCCGTCGCCTCGCCGGCGGGCGGGATCACGCCCGCCTTGGTCGCACGCGAGACGACCTTCTGGGCGCGGGCGAGCGCGCCCTGCGCGAGCGGGATCCCCTCCAGGACCGAGGTGCGCTGCTTCTCGGTCCGCTTGATGTCCTCCCAGCCCGCGACGACGTCGTCGGCCGTGCGCTCGGTGCCGTCGGGCACGAACACGTGCGGATGCCGCCGGACGAGCTTGTCCGCGAGGTCGCGCGCGACGTCGCCGACCGAGAACGGCTCGTCCTCCTCCTGCGCGACCCGGGAGTGGAACAGCACCTGCAGCAGCACGTCGCCGAGCTCCTCCCGCATGTGCTCCCGGTCCCCGGACTCGATCGCCTCGGCCAGCTCGTGCGCCTCCTCGAGCAGGTACGGCACCAGCGACTCGTGCGTCTGCCTCCGGTCCCACGGGCAACCACCCGGCGAGTAGAGACGGTCCATGACCTCGACAGCGCGACGCAGCTCATCCATGCGGCGATCGTCCCACGACGCCGAACACGTGCGCCGGAGGAATCACCTCCCGGATCACGAAGAACTCGGGCTGCGGCCGATCGTGAGCGCCCGCCACGTGATCGCCCACGGCTGCGACATCGTGAACCACGAATCTCCTCCCGAAGACGGCGAGCGATGTCCGCGCCTTCCTGGATGGCACAACACCTCCGGCGTCGCCGGCCAACGACTGCCGGGCCTCGTAGGTAGCCACGTCGGAGCAGCGCTATCCAAAGCTCTGGCACAGCGGGGCGGCAGGAACGGTACAGCGGAGGTGGCGAGCCTTCGGCCATGTTCTTCACCTACCTGCGCAGGGAACTGCGCAACAGACGCAAGCAGACGGCCGTGGTCGCGATCGGGTTGGCCGTGGCGATCGCACTGGTCATGGTGGTGTCGTCGGTGTCGGCCGGGGTCCGGGACGCGCAGGCGAGCGTGCTCGAGTCGGTCTACGGCGTCGGCACCGACATCACCGTCACGCAGACGGCCGAGCCCGGGGAGGGCGGGTTCGGGCCTGGGCGCTTCACCTTCCAGAAGGACGAGGGCAAGGCGAACGACGACGGCACGCGCGAGCTCAGCGAGGACCGCCTCACGACCACCCGCGGGACGACGTCGTTCGACGCCGCCGCCCTCGACACCGTCGCCGGGCTGGAGCACGTCACCGGCGTGGCGGCCACGCTCGAGCTGACGAGCCTGAGCTTCTCCGGCGAGATGCCGGACCTCCGCACGACGACGGAGGGTGGCGCGGCCGGCGGGGTCGTGCCGGGCGGCGAGGGAGCCGCGGGCGGGACCGACGGCGAGACGGGCTCGGGCGGGAGCGACGAGACGGTCCAGGGCGGCCCGTCGTCGTTCGAGATCGACGAGCGCTCCGTCACGGGCATCGATCCCACAGCGACCGCCGTCGGCCCGCTCACCACGACCGAGGTCGCCGACGGCCGCGCCTTCGAGGCGTCCGACGCCGACGCGAAGGTCGCCGTGCTCGACGCCGTCCACGCCGAGCAGCAGGAGCTGGCAGTCGGCGACACGATCAAGGTCTCGGGGACGAAGCTCGAGGTGGTCGGCATCGTCACGTCCACCACGGGCGAGGGCGTCGCGACGGCGTCGGACATCTACCTCCCGATCACGACGGCGGCCACGCTGGCCGACCTCGCGGACCAGGTCACCACGCTGTACGTGCAGGTGGACTCCTCCGAGAACGTCGAGGCCGTGTCCGCGGCGATCGCCGCGGAGCTTCCCGACACGACCGTCTCCACGCAGGCGGATCTCGCCGAGGGCGTGTCCGGTTCGCTGTCGACGGCGTCGTCGCTGGTCTCGACGCTGGGGACCTGGCTGTCCGCGATCGTGCTGCTGGCCGCGTTCGGGCTGGCGATCCTGTTCACCGTGTCCGGCGTGAACCGCCGCACGCGGGAGCTCGGGACGCTCAAGGCGCTCGGGTGGACGCAGCGGCGCGTGGTGGGGCAGATCGCGGGCGAGTCCGTGGCCCAGGGGCTGCTCGGCGGGGTCGCGGGCGTGCTGCTCGGCGGGCTCGCGGTGCTGTGCGTGAACCTGGCCGGGATCACGTTGAGCGGTTCCACCGGGACGTCGTTCGCCGGGCCCGCCGGCGGCGCGCTGCCGGGCGGCGGGGCGATGCCCGGCGGCGGGCAGGCCGCCGAGGGCGGCGCCGTCGTCGGGCCGCGCCAGTTCGGCGGCGGGACGGGCGGTGGCCTCACCGAGACGGTGTCCGACGTCGTCCTCAGCGCCCCGGTCTCGGTGTGGATCGTGCTCGCGGCGGTGGGCCTCGCGGTGCTCGGCGGGCTCGTCGCGGGCGTGGTCGGCGGGCAGCGGGCGGCGCGCCTGCGGCCGGCGGAGGCGTTCCGCTCGCTCGCGTGAGCTCCGGGCAGCGGGGCCGGAGCTCCAGATCCGGGCAGGCCGGGGGCGTGCTCCCGCGCATCGTCGTCGTACACGAACGAAAGGCAGTGACATGTATCAGATCGAGAAACTGACCAAGACTTACACCCAGGGGAAGCGCACCGTGCACGCGCTGCGTGACGTGTCGCTGCGGATCGAGGACGGCGAGCTCGTGTCGATCCAGGGCCCGACCGGCGGCGGGAAGTCCACGCTGCTGCAGGCGCTCGGCGGGCTGGACCGGCCGACGTCGGGCAGCGTGGTGCTCGACGGCAAGGACCTGACCACGATGAACGACGCCGGGCTCACGCGGGTCCGGGCCGAGACCGTCGGCTTCGTGTTCCAGAACTTCAACCTCATCCCGACGCTGACCGCGCAGGAGAACGTCGAGACGGCGCTCGTGCCGGCGGGTGTGGCGCAGGCGGACCGGGCGCGGCGCGCGGTGGCCGCGCTGCAGTCCGTGGGCCTCGGCGAGCGGGCGGACCACCTGCCGGACGAGCTGTCCGGCGGGCAGCAGCAGCGCGTCGCGATCGCGCGGGCGCTGGTCAAGAACCCGACCGTCCTGCTCGCGGACGAGCCCACGGGCAACCTCGACGAGGAGACCCGCGACGAGCTCATCGACCTGCTCGAGAGCCTGTGGAAGGAGCAGGGCCTCACGCTGATCATGGTCACCCACGACTCGGCGGTGGCCAGCCGCACCCCCCGCCGCCTCCACATAGCCAAGGGCACTCTGAAGGATCGCTCCTGAGGTTCGCCGCGCGACCACGAACTTTCCGTCAGACGCTCTCGGCGGATGCTCGGGAAGTTCGTGCTCGCACGGAAACCTCGTTCCGAGCCGCGAGCGGCGGGGCAGAGGAGGCGGAGGGCGGGGGGTTTGGGACAGGGCGGGGGGTTTGGGTGGGTGCCATCTGCGGGGGTGTTCACGGGGCGTCGGGCGGCCGAGGGTTAATCACCTTCACGCGATTACCGCCCGGGCCCTCGTGTGGCTAGCATCACGCTCAAGCACCCATTTTCTGCGCGAGGGAGCGCTGATGAGCTTTCGAAATCGTTTCACACCCCGGGCCGGCCAACGAGGGCCCGGCAGGCGGACGGTCGCCGTCGGCACTGCCGTGGCGCTGGCCGTGACGGGAACCGTGGCCGGGATCGCCCTGACGGCGCCCGCCTCCGCGGAGCCGATCACCGTGACGTCGGCCGACTTCACCGACGGCACCACCGGCGCCTGGACCCAGTCCGGCAGCGCGACGCTCGGCGTCGTCCCGGACCCGGCCGACGCCGGCAACAACGTCCTGTCCATCACCCGCGCCGCCGACTACGAGGGCATCCAGTCCCCCACCGGCATCTTCCAGCCGGGCGCCACCTACCAGTTCTCCATGCGGGCCCGCATCGCGCCCGCCGCCGAGGGCGCGACCCAGCCCGCCTCGACGTCGATCCGCTTCGTCATGAAGCCCGCCTACTCCTGGGTCGGCAACACCACGATCACCTCGGAGTGGACCACGGTCGCCGGCTCGTTCACCGCCGCGGCCGACGCCGACCCGGCCGCCCTCCAGGCGTACCTCGGCACCGCGGACCAGACCGGCCCGTACACGATCCTGGTCGACGACATCCTCGTCACCAGCGAGGACGCCGGCGGCGGCACCGACCCCGGCACGGCTCCAGGAGGCGCCATCAACCCGGTCCCCACCCCGGCCTACCTCGCCGACGGCACAGGAAACGTCTCGGCCCTGACGTTCGACGACGGCCCCAACCCCGGCACCACGCCGGCCCTCCTCGACTTCCTCGCGGAGAAGCAGATCAAGGCCGTCTTCTGCGTCATCGGCCAGAACATCCAGGCCGACGGCGGCGCCGAGATCCTGCGCCGGATCGTGGCCGACGGCCACACCCTGTGCAACCACTCGACCGGCTACGCCGACATGGGCAGCTGGACCGCCGAGCAGGCGCAGGCCGACATGGTCCGCAACCTGCAGATCATCCGGCAGGCCCTCGGCAACCCGAACGCGAAGGTCCCCTTCTGGCGGGCGCCGAACGGCTCCTGGGGCGTCACGCCCGAGGTCGCCGTGGACCTCGGCATGCAGCCGCTGGCCGTGCGCAACACCATCTCCGACTGGGAGACCCAGGACGTCGACACGCTGACCGCGAACCTGCGCGCCGCGATGGTCCCCGGTGAGCTCGTGCTCGCGCACGACGGCGGCGGCGACCGCTCCGGCACGCTCGCCGCGGTCGAGACGGTGGTGACCGAGCGTCTCGCCGACGGCTGGGAGTTCGTGCTCCCGGCGGGCACTCCCCCGCCCTCGGGCCCGGTGCTGACCAGCGACTTCGAGGACGGCACGCTCCAGGGCTGGGGCCCGCGCAACGGCTCGGACGGCAGCGGCTTCGGCGTCGCGGCGTCGGACGCCTACGCCCACGAGTCCACCTACTCGGCGGCGATCACGAACCGCGAGAACACGGGCGACGGCCTCGGCCGCGACGTGACCGAGGCCCTCACCCCGGGCGTCACCTACGACGTCTCGGCCTGGGTCCGCTTCGCGGCGGGCGCGACCGCCGGCGACGTCTGGCTCAGCCTCGCCCACACGACGGACGGCGCCACGACGTACGACACGCTCGCCCAGTTCAGCGGCATGTCGAGCAGCTCGTGGCAGCAGGTCACGACGTCGTTCACGATGCCGGAGTCCGACGACGCCCTGCTGTACCTCGAGACCGAGTACAACGGCGGCAACCTCGCCGACTTCTACGTCGACGACATCGAGATCTCGGTCCCGGAGCCCCCGGTCATCGAGGACATCACGCCGATCAAGGAGACCACCTCCTTCCCGCTGGGCGTCGCGATCGACGCCCGTGAGACCACCGGCTCGGCGTCGGACCTCACCACGCACCACTTCGACCAGATCACGGCCGAGAACCACATGAAGCCCGAGGCCTGGTACGACGACGCGAGGAACTTCCGCCGTCACTCCGAGGCCACCGCGCTGATGGACTTCGCGGCCACGAACGACCTGCGCGTCTACGGGCACGTGCTGACCTGGCACGGCCAGACGCCGGAGTGGTTCTTCCAGGACGCCGCCGGCAACCCGCTCGCGGCCGACGAGGCCGGCAAGGAGGCCCTGCGCCAGCGCCTGCGGACGCACATCTTCGACATCGCGGAGAACCTGTCGACGGACTACGGCAAGTTCGGTTCGGACACGAACCCGCTGGTCGCCTGGGACGTGGTGAACGAGGTCGTCTCCGACGGCGCCGAGAACCCGGACGGCCTGCGCCGCTCGGAGTGGTTCCGGATCCTGGGCGAGGACTTCATCGACCTCTCGTTCCGGTACGCGGACGAGGCGTTCAACGAGACGTACGCGGCGGCGCCGTCGGACACCGTGCCGGAACGCCCCGTGACGCTCTTCATCAACGACTACAACACCGAGCAGTCCGGCAAGCAGGACCGGTACCGCGCGCTCGTCGACCGGCTGCTCGCCCGCGGGGTGCCCGTGGACGGCGTCGGCCACCAGCTGCACGTGAACCTGGCCATGCCGGTCAGCGCGCTCGACGGGGCCCTCGACCGGTTCGCCGACCTGCCCGTGAAGCAGGCCGTCACCGAGTTCGACGTGCCCACGGGCACGCCGGTCACCCAGGCCAAGCTCATCGAGCAGGGCTACTACTACCGCGACGCGTTCCGCATCTTCCGTGAGCACGCGGAGCACCTGTACAGCGCCACGGTCTGGGGCCTCACCGACGGCCGCTCGTGGCGCGTCGACAACGGCGCGCCGCTCGTGTTCGACGACGCCTACCAGGCCAAGCCCGCCTACCACGGCACGGTCGACGGGGAACTGCCCGCCCAGCTGCGCACCGCGAACGTGTTCGCGGGCGACGTACCGCTGGACGACGCCGCGACGTCGTCCGTGGAGTGGGACAAGCTGCCGCGGCACCGCTTCGCGGCGGCCGGCGGGCACGCGGAGTTCCAGCTGCGCTGGGCGCAGGATCACCTGACGGCGTTCGTGTCGGTCGACGACGCGACCGCCTCGGGAGACTCGGTCGCGTTCACGGTGGGCCAGTCGACCTACACGGTCAACCGTGACGGTTCGGGCGACGCCCAGGCCGTGGCCGGCGAGCGCGAGGGCGGGTACGACGTCGTCGTGCACCTTCCGCTGACGGCCGCCGCCTCGGGCGGCACCGTCGGGTTCGACGTGGCGGTGTCCGACGGCGGCGCTGCCGCCGGGACGTGGAACACGCCCGGCGCGCTCGGCACGCTGACGTTCGTCGAGGAGCTCTCCTACCTGGAGATCCCCGGGACGACGACGGCGCCCGTGATCGACGGCGTGGCCGACGCCGCCTACGACGGGGCGAACCCGGTGACGACCACCAAGTCCGTCGAGGGCACCGCGGGCGCGGAGGCGACCGTCTCGACCACCTGGCACGGCAGCACGCTGTACGTGCTGGCGCAGGTCGCGGACCCGGTGATCGACGTGTCCGGCTCGGACCCGTGGATCCAGGACTCCGTGGAGCTGTACGTCGACGGCGGCAACGCCAAGAACGGCGGCTACCGCGCCGACGACACGCAGATCCGCATCTCCGCGGAGAACGTCGTGTCGTTCGGGACGGGCGACGAGGCGGACCAGAAGGCGCGCCTCGAGTCCGCGGTCAAGCAGGTCGACGGCGGGTACGTGGTCGAGGCCGCGATCGACCTGCTCACCTACGGCGGCGAGGGCACGTTCCACGGCCTGGACTTCCAGGTGAACGACGCCGCGGACGGCGCCCGCACCGCGATCCGCAACTGGGCCGACCCGACCGGGGCCGGCTACCAGTCCACGGCCCACTGGGGCGTGGGGCAGCTCGTGGCCCCGGCGGGGATCGAGAACATCGTCCCGCCGACGATCACCGGCAAGGCCGCCAAGGGCAAGGTGCTCACGGTGAACCCGGGCGAGTGGTCGGTGGAGGGTGTCACGTTCACCTACCAGTGGCTGCGCGACGACAGGCCGATCTCCGACCCGTACTCCCGGTACACCGGCACGGGCCGCTCGTACAAGGTCAAGCCGTCCGACGTCGGCCACCGGCTGACGGTCGAGGTCACGGCCAAGGCGGACGGCTACAACCCGGTCACGGCCACGACCGCCCCGGTAACCCCGAAGAAGAAGTAGCCCCCGAGCAGGGTAGTCAGATGCGGTAGGCCAGATGTCGAGCAGTCGGTTTTCTGTCCTTGGGGTCGGCCCCTCGAGGGACCGACTTCTCGACATCGGACCGACCTCCCGCGACAACCAGCCGACCGCATCGCCCACCCGCACGAACTCTTGGGCGTCAGGGCCTCCGGTCACGGATCACCGTGACCGGAGGCCCTGTCGTGTCAGGCCGCCAGGCCGCTCGCCTCCGTGCGGTTGGGGTTCTCGAACGCCTCCGCCATGAGGGAGATCTCCCCGTCCGGCAGGCCCAGGTCCCGGGCGAGGTCCGCCCAGCCCGCCGTCGCCGCGGACACCTCGGCCACGACCTTGCGGGCGTCGTCGGGCCGCAGGCCGTAGGAGCCGCACGTCTCCAGCAGCACGCGGACCTCGCGGTCGATGCGGTTCCCCATCGGCCGCAGGGGCGTCGACTCCGCGACGGAGAACGGGTCCGGGTTGACGTCGAACAGCGGCGCGAGAGCCCAGCCCTCGGTGCGGCGCAGGAAGCCGTGGTTCTTCATGTGATCGTCCACGTTGCGCACCAGCAGCGTGAACGCGACCCGCCGGAACAGGTCGTGGCCGTCGGCGCTCGGTCGCCCCGAGTGATCCGCCAGGGTCTCCGCGAGCGTCCGGTAGTCGATGGTCTCGAAGAACGCCTTCTGCACCAGCGACTCGGCCGAGAGGTACCCCAGACGCCCGTCACCCAGCCGGTCGAACCGCCGGGTGAGCAGGATGCTGTGGCGCCCCCGGTCGCCGTCGACCCGGTGCAGCCGCGCGACCGGGACCTCGATCCCGGCCCGCGACGCGAGCCGCAGCGTGAGGTACTCCCACGCCTGCACGTCCCACCGGTCCGTGCGCATCGGGAGCTTGGCCATCCACAGCTCGCCGTCCGCGTCGCGCACCGTGACCTTGGGCCGCGCGCCGCCCATCGACGTGCCCGCCGCGACCAGGAGCCGCAGGTCCTGGCCGGAGGTGCGGTGGTCGGCGACGGCCTCGGCCGCCTCGGTCAGCGAGGGCAGCTCGACGAGCTCGGGCACGTCGACCCGCGGGGGCGCCTCGAACGTCTCGCCGGCGTCCAGCGAGAGCCGGAGCGCCCCGAGCCGGGTGTCGTCCTGTACGCCGAGCAGGAAGTCCTTCTCGTTGAGCCGCACCGGCTCGCGCCTGTCGGCCCGCGCGCTGTGCCGCTCCGCATGGAACAGCAGGGTGCGGCCCCACTGGTCCGGCTGGCAGTCGGCGAACGCGCCGAACATCGGCCGGTCGCCCGCGGACGGGATCGGCCCTGGCGTCAGCGGCAGCTCCGGGCAGAGCGCGTAGGCGCCGTGCGTGCGCAGGTAGCCGGCGTCGTACCGGAACATGCTGCCGATCAGGGCCCCGCCCGTGTTGAGCTGCAGGTCGAGGTCGCCGACATGGACACGGCGCCCGCCCGGCAGATGCACCTCGACATGGATCGACGACACGGGCTCACACTCCTTCTGGCCGGTTCTAACCGGCGATCCGAACGCGCTGCGGCAGCGCGCGTTCCGCGTGGAACCTTCCGAGGTCGGTGGTCAGTGGATCGGTGGCGCCGACGACGGCGTCGGCCACACCCAGGACACGGAGCACCGCGAGGGTGTTCTCCAGGCTGACGGTTCCGGTGCCGTTCTCGATGCTGCGCAGGGTGGTGCGGGTGATGCCGGCGCGATCTGCCACGAGTTGTGCCGTGAGGCCGTGGATCTTGCGCCAGGTGCGGACGTGCTCGCCGAACGAGGCGAGATCTCGGACTGTTCGTTGGGACGTACGAGCCATGGTATGGGTACTTCCTGGACGACGGCGCAAGCCACGCCGAAGGGCTAATGGCTACCAGCGTAGCCGTCGTCGTCCATAATGAACAGCCTGTTGACCGTTAGCGCCGGGACCCTCCCGCCGGTGTACATCTCATGTTCCCTACATTAATGCAAAGAAGTATCCAAGGGGAGCCTATTATCGCTTAGACCGGCATCCCGGGCAACATCTGCTTCACGATCTTGCCCGTGGCGCACGTGTCAGCCGCGGGTCCCGACCGTCGCCGCCGCGCTGACCTCGTTCAGGATGACCGCGTCGACCAGCTGCCGCGCCCAGTCCAGGATCTCCGCGCCGCGCAGCGGCTTGCCGCCGACCCGGCCCGTGGTGGGGTACGGGACGAGGATCGCGCGGATGGCCGGCTTCAGGATCGTGCCCGGGTAGAGGCGCTTGAGGCGCAGGGTCTGGGACTCCGCGAGCTCGACCGGGGCGAAGCGGATGTACTTGCCCTGGGCGGTGACGTCCGTGAGGCCCGCCCGGCGGGCGTGGTTGCGGAAGCGGGCGACGTCGAACAGCGCCGAGGAGACGTCCGGCAGCTTGCCGTAGCGGTCGGTGAGCTCGGCGCGGACCTCGTCGAGGGCGGCGTCGTCGTACGCGACCGCGATCTTCTTGTACGCCTCGAGGCGCAGCCGTTCCGTGGCGATGTAGGTCTCGGGGAGATGCGCGTCGACGGGCAGCTCGATCGCGACCTCCGGCACCTCCTCCTCGCGGTCGCCGCGGTACGTCGCGACCGCCTCGCCGACCATCCGCACGTACAGGTCGAAGCCCACGCCCGCGATGTGCCCGGACTGCTCGCCGCCGAGCAGGTTGCCGGCGCCGCGGATCTCCAGGTCCTTCATGGCGATCTGCATGCCCGCGCCGAGGTCGGTGTGGGCGGCCATGGTGGCCAGGCGGTCGTGCGCCTGCTCGGTGAGCGGCTTCTCCGGCGGGTAGAGGAAGTACGCGTACGCCCGCTCGCGCCCGCGGCCCACGCGCCCGCGCAGCTGGTGCAGCTGGGACAGGCCGAGCACGTCGGCCCGCTCCAGGATGAGCGTGTTCGCGTTGGAGATGTCCAGGCCGGTCTCGACGATCGTGGTGCAGACCAGCACGTCGAGCTCCTTCTCCCAGAAGCCGCGGATCACCTGGTCCAGCTGGTGCTCGCCCATCTTGCCGTGCGCGACGCCGATCCTCGCCTCGGGCACCATCTCGTTCAGCCGGGAGGCGACCCGCTGGATCGACTCGACCCGGTTGTGCACGTAGAACACCTGGCCCTCGCGCAGCAGCTCGCGGCGCAGCGCGGCGGCGATCTGCTTCTCCTCGTACGCGCCGACGTAGGTGAGCACCGGGTGCCGCTCCTCGGGCGGCGTCGCGAGCGTCGACATCTCGCGGATCCCCGTCACGGCCATCTCCAGCGTGCGCGGGATCGGCGTCGCGGACATCGCCAGCACGTCCACGTTGGTGCGCAGCTGCTTCAGCGTCTCCTTGTGCTCGACACCGAACCGCTGCTCCTCGTCGACGATCACCAGGCCCAGGTCCTTGAACCGGACCGCCCCCGTGATCAGCCGGTGCGTGCCGATGACGACGTCGACCTTGCCGTCGCGCAACCCGTCGATCACCGCCGCGGACTCCTTGTCCGACTGGAACCGGCTCAGCGCCTTCACCGTCACCGGGAACCCGGCGTACCGGTCGGAGAACGTCTCGAAGTGCTGCTGCACCAGCAGCGTCGTCGGCACCAGGACGGCGACCTGCTTGCCGTCCTGCACCGCCTTGAAGGCCGCCCGCAGCGCGATCTCCGTCTTGCCGTAGCCGACGTCGCCGCAGATCAGGCGGTCCATCGGGACCTCCTTCTCCATGTCGGCCTTGACCTCGTCGATGGTGGCGAGCTGATCCGGCGTCTCGACGTACTCGAACGCGTCCTCCAGCTCGCGCTGCCACGGCGTGTCCGGGCCGAACGCGTGCCCCTTGGTGGCCATGCGCGCCGAGTACAGCCGGATCAGCTCGCCCGCGATCTCCTTGACGTGCTTGCGGGCCTTGGCCTTGGTGTTCTTCCAGTCGGCGCCGCCCATCTTGTTCAGGCTGGGCGCCTCGCCGCCGACGTACTTGGTGACCTGGTCGAGCTGGTCCGTCGGCACGAACAGCCGGTCCCCCGGCTGCCCGCGCTTGGAGGACGCGTACTCGATCACCAGGTACTCGCGCGTGGCGCCGTCGCGCCCGAGGCTGCGCTGCACCATCTCGATGAACTTCCCGACGCCGTGCTGCTCGTGCACCACGAAGTCGCCCGCCTTGAGCTGCAGGGGGTCGACGACGTTGCGCCGCCGGCTCGGCATCTTGCGCATGTCCCGGGTGCCCGTCCCGCCGACGCGGCCGGTCAGGTCCTGGTCCGAGAAGACGGCGAGCTTCAGCCCGGCCGCGACGAAGCCCCGCCCGACGCCGCCCGCGACGACGTGCACGACGGCGGGCTCCGGCTCGCTCGCGAGCCCGGACTCCAGCCGCGCGGCCGTCCCCGCCTCCGCCAGCTGCTCGCTCATCCGCTTGGCCGGCCCGTGCCCCTCCGTGGTCAGCACGAGCGTCCAGCCGGACTTCTGCAGCGCGTCGACCTCCTGCAGCGCCCGCGCGAGATCGCCCCGGTAGGACTCGACCTCCCGCGCGCCGACCGTGAAGATCTCCCCGGACTGATTGATCGTCCGGTCCATCCCGAGGTCCGACGACGCCGGGCGGGCGCCGCCCTGGTCCGGACCCGCCGCCCCCGGCTCCGCCGGAGCGTTCCCGGCAGCGGCGTCGGCCACCTGCCCGAGCTCGACGTCCTGGCCGAACGACGACAGCGTCCACCAGCCGAGCCCGCGCCGGGCGGCGACGTCGCGCGCGTCGGCGAGCGTCGAGAAGGACGCCGCGGAGAGGTCCGCGGCTCCCCCGCCGGACAGCGGCACCGAGCCACCCGCGGCGGCGCCCACCCAGGCGGCGGCGAGGAACTCCTCGGTGGTCGCGACGAGGTCGTGGGCCCGGCGGCGCACGCGCTCGGACTCGTTCAGCACCAGCAGGGCGTCGTCGGGCACGAGCTCGAGCACCGGGACCATGCGCTCCACGAGCAGCGGCGCGAGGGACTCCATGCCCTCGGCGGGCGTGCCGTCGGCGATCTTCTCCAGCATCTCGGCGGCGCCCGGCAGCGACTCGGCGAGCTGCCGCGCCCGCTCGCGGACGGGCGCGGCCAGCAGGATCTCGCGGCACGGCGGCGCCCAGAGGCCGCGCTCGGCGATCTCCAGCGAGCGCTGGTCGGCGACCGCGAACCAGCGGATCTCCGAGACCTCGTCGCCCCAGAACTCGACGCGCAGCGGATGGTCCTCCGTGGGCGGGAAGACGTCGAGGATGCCGCCGCGCACGGCGAACTCGCCGCGCCGCTCGACCATGTCGACGCGGGTGTAGGCGGCGTCGGTGAGGCGCTGCGCGACGTCGGTCAGGTCCGCCGTGGTGCCGTTCGCGAGCGAGACGGGTTCGAGCTCGCCCAGGCCGTCCACCACGGGCTGCAGCAGCGCGCGGACCGGCATGACCAGCACGCGGATCGGGCCCGCCTGGCCGCCTTCCCCCGTGGGATGCGCGAGGCGCCGGAACACGGCGAGGCGGCGGGCGACGGTGTCGGCGCGCGGGCTGAGCCGCTCGTGCGGCAGCGTCTCCCAGGCGGGCAGCACGGCGACGTCGTCGTCCCGGCCGTCGGGCAGGTACGTGCGGACGGCGCCGGCGAGCTCGTCGGCCTCGCGGCCGGTCGCGGTCACGACGACGAGCGGCCGCCGCTCGGAGGCCGCGGCGATCAGCGCGGGCCGCACCCCGGCCGGGCCGACGACGTCGGCCTCCCCGCGCGCGCGGACGTGTTCGACCGCACCGGCGAGTCCGGGATCGGAGAGCAGCAGCGGGAGCAGGCCGGTGAGGTGCATCTGGGTCCTTCGGGGAGTGCGACGGGGTGCGGGGCGACGATCCGCGGGCACACGACAGCTGGCCCAGTTCCACCGGGAACAGGGGGTGGATGGGCTGAGACCAGCGTACTGCGCGACACCGACACGCACGCCGGCGCCTGCCCGACCGGCCGGCACCGGGCCCCGGCCGCGGGTCCTCCCACGGACCACGGACCAGATTTCACCCGGCCCCGGGCTGCCGTAGCATCAGCGGTGATGTTCTCCCTGCGGCCCGCGCACGCCCGTTCCCGGGGGACAACTCCCTTCGCTCCCGCCCCGGTGCTCCCCGGTTCCGGGAACGGCCGCATCGCCTGGGCCGACACCGCCCGCGGCCTCGCGATCCTGCTCGTCGTGCTGTACCACGCGACCAACTGGACCGCCGGCACCGGCTACGGCGTCGACGTCCTGCGCGAGATCAACGAACCGCTGCGCAGCCTGCGCATGCCGCTGTTCTTCACGGTGGCGGGGATGTTCGCGCACCGGTGGGTCGCGGCGCCGTGGCCCACGCTGCTGCGCGGCAAGCTCTTCCACTTCGCGTGGGTGTTCGTGCTGTGGGAGCCCGTCACCCTGACGGTGCGCCTGCTCACGGGGTACTACCAGGTACGCGACGCCGACTGGGGCAGCCTGGCCGACGACCTGACCTGGTCCCTGCTGCTGCCCCGGTCCGAGCTCTGGTTCATCTGGACGCTCGCGGCGCTCTTCGTGGCCGCGCGGCTGCTGCGCCGCCTGCCCGCCTGGCTGCAGCTCGCGGCCGCGACCCTGGTCGGCGCCTGGGCGCTGGCGGGCTGGGAACCCGAGAGCCTCGCCTACCGGGGTCTCGGGCAGTTCTGCCTGTTCTTCCTCGCGGGCCTGCACCTGAGGCCGCTCGTCGAGCGGTACGCGGAGCGGCTGCGCTGGTGGTCGGGGCTGTGCGTGATCGCCGTCTGGTACGGCCTGACCTGGGTGACCGACGTCTTCGACCTCGAGCTGATGCCGGGCGTGTACCTCGTCGCGAACGTCGCCGGAGCCTTCGCGGGGATCGCGGTCAGCCGCGGGCTCGCCGTCGTCGTCCCGCGCCTGGGCTGGATCGGCGCGCGGACCCTGCCGGTCTACGTGCTGCACACCCCGTTGATCCACGCGATCCTGTGGATCGGCTGGTCGAACGCGATCTGGGTGCCCGAGCCGGCGTCGCAGTTCCTGCCCGTGGCCATGACTGCCGTCATCGTGACGACTGCGCTGCTGCTCGACGCCGCCACGCGCCGGATCGGCGCGGGCTGGCTGTGGGGCCCGCCCCGCGCCTGGCTGGTCACGCCTTCGCGACGTGGAACTTCCCCTGCGCCGCCAGCAGGCCCTCGGTGAGCAGCATCTCGACGGCGTCGGCGGCGTCGTCGACCAGGATCGGCAGGTCCTTGCGCTCCGTGCCGGTGAAGTCGCGCAGCACGTAGTCGGCGGTGTCCATGCGGCCCGGCGGGCGGCCCACGCCCACGCGGACGCGGTGGTACTCGCGCGTGCCGAGCGCCTTGGTGATGTCGCGCAGGCCGTTGTGGCCGCCCTCGCCGCCGCCGATCTTCAGCTTGATGGTGTCGAAGGGGATGTCGACCTCGTCGTGGACGACGGCGACCTGCGCGGGATCGATGCCGTAGTACTGCGCGAGCGCGCTGACCGGACCGCCCGAGACGTTCATGTACGTGGACGGCTTCGCGAGGATCACCCGCGGCCCGGGGCGCCCGCCCGGGAGCGTCCCGAGGCGCACCTCGGCGGCCACGGCCTGCGCCCGCCCGTGCCGCGCGAACGTGCCGCCGGCGCGCTCGGCGAGCAGGTCGAGCACCATCTGGCCGACGTTGTGCCGGTTCCCCGCGTACTTCGGCCCGGGATTCCCCAGCCCGACGACGAGCCACGGCTGATCGGTCACTGCTTCCTCCAGAACATCGGCCGACGGCGATCCGCCGGGGACACCACGTCGCGCCACGAAGCCCTACCTCGCGCCGGAGCGCATGACCGCGCGGCTCGGAGCCCTACCTCGCGCACGAGGGTTCTCCCTCGCGATCGAGAGCCCGGTCTCGCGCGAACGGGCCGGGACGGCAGGTGGCAGCGCCAACCTACTATCCCGGCCCGGTTCGGTCGGAGCGGGGCTCAGCCCTCCGCGGACTGCTCGGCCGCGGCCTTGGCCTCGGCGGCGGCAGCGGAAGCGGCCTCCGCGGCCTCGGCGTCGGCGGCCTCGTCGGCGGCCTCGCCGCGCGGCTCGGTGATGAGGACGACGGCGTGCTCCGGGTCGGTCAGCAGCGACGAGCCCTTCGGCAGGACGACGTCCTTGGCCAGCACGTGCGCGCCGGCCTCGAGGCCCTCGATCGAGACGTCGACCGACTCCGGCAGGTGCGTGGCCTCGGCCTCGACCGACAGGGTCTGCGACTCGACCAGGTGGATCGTGCCGGGGGCCGACTCGCCCACGATGTTGACGTTGATGTCGACGGCGATCTTCTCGCCGGCGCGCACGACCAGCAGGTCGACGTGCTCGATGGCGTTCTTCACCGGGTGACGCTGCACGTCCTTGGCGATGGCCAGCTGGCCCTTGCCGTCCAGCTCGATGCTGAGCAGCACGTTGCTCTGGCGCAGCGCGAGCATCGACTCGTGGCCCGGGAGGGTGACGTGCACCGGCTCGGTGCCGTGGCCGTACAGGACGGCGGGAATCTTGTTGTCGCGGCGGATGCGGCGCGCCGCACCCTTCCCGAACTCGGTGCGGGACTCGGCGACGAGCTTGACCTCGGACATGAGAACTACTCCTACAAGGGTGGCTTCGAAAATGGGGCGGCTGCGTCGGCGTGGGGCGGGTGACGGACACGAGGCGCACGAAGTCACCGACTGACCGCCCAGTCGATCACGGACACGGCACGCGCGGAACTTTCCCGTCGCGGCCGTCCAGCGTCCCTCGCCGAGGCAACCTGACTACTGTACCTGCTTGTCGGCGGCGGTCGCACCGAGGGCGTCGTCGGCCGCGCTACCGAGCGCGGGCTGCGTCCGCCGGGGCCGGTACACCACCTGCGAGTGGAAGACGAACCGCAGCACGAAGGCCACCACGATCATGACCGCCTGCGCCACGACCGGCAGCCAGTGCGCGGCCTCCACCACCCAGATCACGGCGATCGAGCGCAGCACCGCCTCGGTGCCGTTGAACGCCACCGAGCGCCCCAGCCGCGACCAGAACCCGAAGCGCCCCTGATCGATCAGGTCGCGGAACACGAAGCGCTCCTGCAGCAGGAAGTTCGTCAGGATCGTCACGGCCGCGGCGATCACCAGCGCGGGCCGGTAGTCCATGCCCAGCATCTCCAGCAGCCACACGATGGCCACGTTCAGCACCGCGCCCATGCCGCCGATGATCGCGAACCGCGACATCCGCCCGAACCGCAGCGACGCGAGCTGCTTCAGGTACAGCGCGCCCTGCGTGAACGTGGCCTTGGAGTCCCCCGCGAACCGCTCGCCGAACACGAACGGCTCCTCGCCGACGTTCAGCGGCTTGGGCCCGCGCGCGAGCACCTCGAGCAGGATCTTGAACCCGCGCGGCCGCAGCAGATCGAGGTTCAGCGCCCCGGGCCGCACCGCGAAGAACCCGGTCATCGGGTCGGTGACGTTGCGCAGCCGCAGCGGGAACATCGACCGCGCCAGCACGGCCGACGACGTCGAGACGACCTTGCGCCACCACCCGTCCAGCCCGCCGGCGTCGCCCCCGCCGATGTACCGCGACGCGACGACGACGTCGAGCCCTTGATCGATGCCCTTGCCGGCCAGCACGGGCACGAGCTCCGGCGGGTGCTGCAGGTCGCCGTCCATGACGACGGCCCACTCGGTCTCGACCGCCCGCAGCCCCTCGACGACGGCGCCGCTCAGCCCGCCGAGCGCCACCTCGCGATGGATCAGCCGCACGGGGATGCCCCCGTGCTCGGCCTGCGCGGCCGCGACGCCCTCGATGATCGACGGCGTGTCGTCGCGCGAGTCGTCCACGAACAGCACACAGGCGCCCGGCATCCCCGTGAGCGCCTCGTCGAGGCGCCGCACGAGTTCGGCGACATTGGGCCCCTCGTTGAACGTGGGGACGATGACGGTGATGGCCACCAATGAACGGTCCACCATTGGCCAGGGTTAAGTCAAACCCTGGGGGCCTAATCGATTATGTTCAGGAGTTTCCGTCGAACAAGCTGGTCACGGAGCCGTCCGTGAACACTTCCTTGATCGCGGTCGCGATGAGCGGCGCGATGGACAGGACGGTGAGCGACTCGAACCGCTTGGACGGCTCGATCGGCAGGGTGTCGGTGACGATGACCTCGGCCGCGCCGCAGTCGGCGAGCCGCTGCGGCGCCGGGCCGGACAGCACGCCGTGCGTCGCCGCCACGGTGACCGACCGCGCGCCCTCGCTCATGATCACGCGGACGGCCTCGGCGATGGTGCCGCCGGTGTCGATGAGGTCGTCGACGAGCACGCAGTCCTTGCCCTTGACGTCGCCGACGACGCGGTTCGCCACGGCCTTGTTGGGCCGGGTCACGTCGCGGGTCTTGTGCACGAACGCCAGCGGCCCGCCGCCGAGCTTGCTCGCCCAGATCTCCGCGACGCGGATCCGCCCGGCGTCGGGCGACACCACGGTCACGTTGTCGAGGTCGACGCGCGTGCGCACGTAGTCCACGAGGATGGGCAGCGCCCACAGGTGGTCGACGGGCCCGTCGAAGAAGCCCTGGATCTGCGCCGTGTGCAGGTCCACCGACATGAGGCGGTCGGCGCCGGCGGTGTGCAGCAGGTCGGTCATGAGGCGCGCGGAGATCGGCTCGCGGCCGCGGCCCTTCTTGTCCTGCCGGGCGTAGCCGAAGAACGGCGCCACGGCGGTGATCGTGTGGGCCGAGGCCCGCTTGGCGGCGTCGACCATGAGCAGGTGCTCCATGATCCACTGGTTGATCGGCGCGGTGTGCGACTGCATGAGGAAGATGTCGGCGCCGCGGATCGACTCGCTGAACCGCACGTAGGTCTCGGTGTTCGCGAAGTCGTACGCGCTGACCGGGAGCAGTTCGATGCCGAGCTCCTTGGCCACGTCCTGCGCCAGCTCGGGGTGCGCACGCCCGGTGGCGAGGACCAAGGGCCGCTCCATGTTGCGGACGGTGGTGCTGGTCATGTCACTGGGCCTTTCGTTCCTGATCAGGGTGTCCGACGACGCCGGACGTGGTGCCCCGGTCCGGCTCGCTGCGTTCCGGGATGGTGGCGGCTTCCGCCGCCCGTGCGGCCGCGCTCGCCGGCCGCTTGCGCAGCACCCATCCCTCGATGTTCCGCTGCTGCGCCCGGCCGACGCCGAGCGCCCCCGCGGGGACATCCTTCACGATGACGGAGCCCGCTGCAGTGTAGGCACCGTCGCCCACGGAGACGGGCGCGACGAACATGTTGTCGGCCCCGGTGCGCGCGTGCGAGCCGATCACGGTGCGGTGCTTGTTCTCGCCGTCGTAGTTGACCGTGACGGACGCCGCACCGATGTTGGTGTGCTCGCCGATCTCGGCGTCGCCCACGTAGCTGAGGTGGGGCACCTTGGAGCCCTCGCCGATCGTCGCGTTCTTCGTCTCGACGAAGCCGCCGATCTTGCCCTTCCTGCCGAGCACGGTGCCGGGGCGCAGGTAGGAGAACGGGCCGACGGTGGCCTGCTCGCCGATCACGGCGAGCTCGGCGTGGGTGCGGAAGACCGTGGCGCCGTCGTGCACCTCCGTGTCACGGAGCGTGGTGTCGGGGCCGATCGTGGCGCCCTCGGCGATCCGCGTGGCGCCGTGCAGCTGCGTGCCGGGCAGGATCGTGACATCGGGGGCGAGCTCGACGTCGGCGTCGATCCACGTCGTGGCCGGGTCGACGATCGTGACGCCCTCGCGCATCCACGCCTCGAGCGTGCGGCGGTTCATCTCGGCGCCGAGCGCGGCGAGCTGGACGCGGTCGTTGACGCCCTCGACGGACATCGAGTCGTCGGTGATCAGCGCGCGGACACCGAGGCCCTCCTTGCGGGCGAACGCGATGACGTCGGTCAGGTACACCTCGCCCTGCGCGTTGGCGCGGTCGAGGCTCGCGAGGCCGTGGCGGAGGGTGACGGCGTCGAACACGTACGTGGACGTGTTGATCTCGCGGACCTCACGCTGCTCCGGGCTGGCGTCCTTGTGCTCGACGATCGCCTCCACCTGGCCGTCCGCGCCGCGGACGATGCGGCCGTAGCCGGTGGCGTCGGGCACCTCGGTGGACAGGATGGTGACGGCGTCACCCTCGGCGACGTGCGAGGCGAGCAGCTGGCCCAGCGTGCCGCCGTCGAGCAGCGGCACGTCGCCCGCGAGGACGACGACGGCGCCGTCGATCTCGCCGAGGGCCTCCATGGCGCACTCGACCGCCCGGCCGGTGCCGGGGATCTCGTCCTGGTCGACGACGCGCGCCGCCGGGTCCAGCTCCGCGATGGTGGCGGCGACCAGGTCGCGCTCGTGCCGGACGACGACGGCGAGCTCCGCCGGGTCCAGGGCTCTGGCCGCGGCGAGCGCGTGCCCGACCATCGGCCGGCCGCCCACCGGGTGCAGGATCTTGGGGAGGCGGGATCTCATTCGCGTCCCCTGCCCTGCGGCGAGGACCACGACTGCTGCCGGCCGGTGTGTCTCCGTGCTCACGCTCCGCCCCCAGGACTCGAACCTGGACCAAGGGCACCAAAAACCCGTGTGCTGCCGATTACACCAAGGCGGATCGATGTTCGGGCCCCAGTCTGCCAGGTCGGGCGGGGTGCGCGCGCACGTATTCGTCGCGGCTTCGTGGCGGCGCTCGTCGTCGTCGGGCCCCGGATCGGGATGACCCGGGACGGCACGGCACAATGTTCTGCATGGCAGCAGACTCACGACGCACCCCGCGACCCCGGATGACCGCGAGCCAGCGTCGTGAGCAGCTGCTTTCCGTGAGCCGGGAGCTGTTCGCGTCCAAGGGGTTCGAGGGGACGAGCGTCGAGGAGATCGCGGCGCGGGCGCAGGTGTCGAAGCCGGTGGTGTACGAGCACTTCGGGGGCAAGGAGGGCGTGTACGCCGTCATCGTGGACCGCGAGGTGCAGCGGCTGACGGCGGCGCTGCTGGGGTCGCTGGACGAGGGCGGGCACCCGAAGGTGATGCTGGAGCGGACCGCCCTGGCCCTGCTGGACTACATCGAGGACAGCGAGGACGGGTTCCGGATCCTCGTGCGGGACTCGCCGGTGGCGCAGGCGACGGGGACGTTCTCTTCCCTGATCGGGGACGTGGCCACGCAGGTGGAGCGGATCCTGGTGGACCAGTTCCGGATCAACAAGCTGGATCCGCGGGTGGCGCCGCTGTACGCGCAGATGCTGGTGGGGATGATCGCGCTGACGGGGCAGTACTGGCTGGACGCGCGGACGCCGAAGAAGGATCAGGTGGCGGCGCATCTGGTGAACCTGGCGTGGAACGGGCTGAGCTCGATGGAGAGAGCGCCTTCGCTGACCCGGGTGAAGTAGGCGCGGGCGCCGGGGCGGCTGATTCCTTAGCACGAATGATCCCTTGACACGCCGAAAATTTGGGCGTTGCCTCCCATGTCGGGCGTTAATACCATGTGCGTAGGTCTGCGGGATAGAGAGGCGGGCCGACGACGCTTCGTCAGTCCTTGGAGAGGGATCCCAGACACATGGTTCGCAAGAAGACCACCGGGGCCGCAGCTTGCGCCTTCGCCACCGCACTCGTGATCGGGCTGGCGGGGTGCACGAGCAGCGAGCCGGACCCCGATCAGGTGCTGCAGGAACTGCAGGAGTCAGCGGCGGCTGAGGCCGGGTCACCGTCGGCGGAGGCGCCGGCTTCGAAGTCTCCGAAGGAAGTGGCGGTGGAGGACGCCAAGGCGGCCGTCCAGGAGTACTACCGGGTCAAGAACCTGGCCACGAGCGACCCCACCAAGTTCGACATCGAGATGTACGAGACCGTGGCGACGGGGACCAATCTCTCCTCGCTCCGTGACGAGTACAACATCTACGTCGCCAACGAGGGGCACAGCGTCGGCGAACTGAAGATCGACTCGATCAAGGTCATCAAGGTCGACCTCACGAACAAGCCCAAGGCGGATCCGCCGGTCGTCCCTTCCATCGAACTGGCGGTCTGCATCGACAGCACCGACTTCGACATCGTCGGCAAGGACGGCAAGTCAGTGGTGAAGGACGGCGCGGTGGAGCGATCCATCGACAAGCTCGGGCTGCGGCACGACGACTACCCGAACGGCAACTGGATCGTCGAGTACGTGGCCAACGGCAATGAGGTCAAGCCGTGCTGAAGCGCCGCCTGATCCTCGTCGCCGCTCTGTTGGTCGCGCAGGCCGTCAGCACTCCCGCCGTCGCGGGCACCATGCAGGCCGACAGCGGTGTGGTGTGCATTGAAAAGGATCTGACATGCACTGACTGGGTCACCACGCCTGGAGCCCCATCCGATCCCGGCTCAACCACAGGCGGAGATGGTCCCGCAGATGGTGACCCTGCACCGGTGAACAACGAACGCCCACGCTGCACCGGCGTCACCGAATCGGGCCAGGAGATCAGTGGCACCCCCACTGGACCGGCGGATCCTCAGCCCGGTCCCGACAGTCCCTTCTGGGCTGGACACGAACCCGGCGACGGGGCAATTTACATGTGCGAGGGCGGCGGTATCGACAACCAGTTCGCCGGGGTTCCGATGACCGGCTACTACTGGGCCGCTGACGCACCGGAGGTCACACCTCCGGACCCGGCGGTTCTTGCCCAGCAGGCGATTGACTCCATGCAGTTCGAGCCGGTCGACATCGGCATCGCACCCTACGACGACGGGGAATCCATCGGTCTGGTCGGGCTCCCGATCTGGCTCTGGGTGGCGAACGGCGGCGACGCAACGGGCCCTCTCACCTCGACCGCGAACGTCGGCGACTGGTCCGTGACCGCGACCGCCCGCCTGGACCGCATCGAGTACGACATGGGCGACGGCGAGGTCGTCACCTGCCACGGCCCCGGCACACCGTACGACGAGAGCTACGGCAACACCCCGAGCCCCGACTGCGGATACGACGCCGGCTACCAGACCGACGGAAAGAAAACCGTCACGGCCACGCAGTTCTTCACCGTCACCTGGCAGGGCATCGGCGACGGCGGAACGATCCCGGTCGAGCTCCCGTCGTCCTCCACCGAGATCACCATCGGTGAGATGCAGGTGCTGTCGCAATGAGCCTGTCGTTGGCGGACGCAACCGGGTTGATCGACCCGGCCTCGTTCCCGCACCAGGCCGAGGACTTGGATGTGGACTGGCTCGACGAGCAGGTCCACTGGTGCCGGAAGATCGGTGGCGTCGTCGAGGAGTTCACCGGCGGAGCGGGTGACGTGTGGGCGGGGATCCGCGACAGCTACGACGCTCCCGAGGCAGGGGCTCTGTACCGGGCGATGGACCCCGTGGTCGACCGCGGCAGGCACGAGTCGAACCTGTGGTTCATCGCCGCCGGGAAGATCGGCACCTACGCCGAGGAGCTCGAACCCCTGCGGGGCAAGCTCAAGGTGCTGACAGGCGAGGTGGAAACGTTCCGCAGCCAGGTCAACTCCGGCGTCTGGGTGACCGCCACCGATGTGGAAGCCGGGCGGGTGACGCTGGAACCTGCCGAACTGGCCGGCTGGTACGACGGCGCCCAGACCGGAGACCGGGTTCCGTGGGCGCAGCACGTCCCGTCGGCCGAGCGGAACGAGTCGCTACTTGCCGAGGCTCGCGCCCTGTTCGACCAGATCGAGAACGCGCGCCTGGAACTCGAACGTCGCCTGCGGGAACTACAGGACGACGGCATCGGCGCCCCGGTGGGAACTGGCACGCCCGGGCGCTACGACACGAGCTCGGCTGCGACAGACGTGTCGTGGTTCGCTCCCGAGGACGACTGGTTCGAGAACGCTTCACACGGCGAGATCCGCGAGTGGTGGGACAGCCTGGATCCCTGGCAACAGCAGCTGATGATCACGGCGGTCCCACTGATCATCGGCAACCTCAACGGCATCCCGCTCGGAGTCCGCGCCAAGGCCAACGAGATCAACGTCCGTAGCGAGATCGCCCGGCTTGAGGCCGAGATCCAGCGCCTCGACGAGCGCATCGCCGCACCGCCCGTCAACGGTCAGTCCTTGGGCGGATGGCTGGCCCACATCCAGGGTCTGCAGGAACGACGTTCCCAGATTCTGGCCGCAATCGATTCCTACAGCTCATACCTGGAACTGCCGAAACCCCGCGCGGTGTATGGGTTCAACGCTGAGGGGGTCTACGACGTCGTAGGGTTTACGACCAAGGGACAGGTTCTCACGTTCGACCCCGCGCATGACGCGATCGCAACCTACAACGGTCCGCTGGACAAGAACGGTGACATCCCTGACTGGATCGAGAACATCGCAATCCATGTGCCCGGCACGACCACGAAAATGGAATCGTTTGACGGCACAGACGAACGGGGATACGAACTCTACGCCGCGTCCAGCGCTCAGGACGGTGCGGGTCCGACGGCAATCATTACCTGGGCCGGTGGCCCTTTACCTCAAGGGCTCGATGCGGCGTGGGACGGCTACTCCCAAAACCTGGGAGGTCAGTTGACGAACTTCACCGCCGGTATAGAGCGCCCTGCCGGCTCGATGCTCACGGCCACCGGTCACTCGTACGGGGCAGCGGTCGTCGGGAAGGCTGAAGCTGCGGGGCTGGAAGCGGATCGTGTCTTGTATGTCTCCGGCGCTGGGCTCGGTAACGACGCCAGGACCATCGCCGACTTCCCGAACACCGGAGACAAGCCGCACTACACGATGATCGCCCGGAACGATCTGATCACCGGCCCGTGGCAGAACGATCAGGCCGGGCATCTCGGCCATGGCCCGTCCTCACAGGACGACCCTGACGCAACGCGGCTCGAGACCGGGCGCGAGGTGGACGACGACCCCACCAGCCCAACGATCGAGGAGTTGAGCCCGCCCGTATTAGGACCGCACTCGGGCGTCTACACCCCTGGGTCGACCGCCTTCAAGAACATCATCGGCGTCATCACGGGAACCGAGGTCGAACTCTTCGCGCCTGACGAGGCTCACGTCTACAAGAAGGTTTCTGCAGGCGAGTACTGGGAGATGGTCGACGGAATCGAGCATCCCGACTACGAACCGGACATGGTTGACATCAGTGACCTGGAAGGACGCTCGAACCAATGAGATCCCGATCGGCGCGCGGGGTAAGCCTGATGGCGTTGCTCGCCGTCGTCCTCACCCTGACGACCGCCTGCGCCCAGAGGAGCAGCGTGACCATCGAAGAGTACAGAGACCAGGCCGAGGAACTCGGCGCGTCCCTCTCCGAGACTGTGGAGGATGCCCCCCGCGACCCCAACGGACCAGATGGTCCGAACGACCTCGTCTCCAGCGGCGTCGGCCTGGTTGACGCCGAAGGTGGATTCCAGAGGGAGAACGCCTGGAAGTACTGGACGTGGGACAGCACCATCACCTTCGCCAAGGGCAGCGGGACCAGCCCGAAGGATGCTGCGGACCGCATGGCCGAGGCCCTGGACTCGAACGGATGGACTGGTACGAAGGATCCAGGTGAGACGGTCGGAACCTACGAATACCGACGACCTGACACCGACAACTCCAACGGCTGGTACGTCCAGCTCAGTTTTCGCCATCGGTCACAGCAACTGCACGTCAAGATCGTGAGCCCTTCCACCGACGCCAGCGATGGCACGAGCGCCGCGGCCCGTCAGTTCGACGACGTCGCATGGCGCCTGGAGACGATGCTCGCCACGGGCGAGCAAGCCCTGGAGGGCGAGCGCCTTTCCTTCATGTTTGGTTCCAAGGGCAGCAAGGCCGAGTTCCTCGACGCCATGACCCGCTGGAAGACCGCCGCCACGGAGATCCGCGAGTTCATCCGCGCCGCGCGCGAGGATCTCGGCCTCCCGTCCTCGAGCATCTCCCTGGTCGAGCAGTCGTTCCACCGGAGCACGTCATGAACGACGCCTGGGACATCCAGCCCGGCCAGGTCCGCAAGATCCTGTCCCGCACCGAGGCCGAACAGGAATCGCTGCGAGGCGTCCTGCGCGACGTCCAGAACCACGAGGCCACAAGCACCACCCCGGGCGCCCCCGCGATCGCAGCCTTCTTCCTCAGCCGCATCCAGCCGCTGCAATGGATTGACACCCGCATCACCGCCGTCGTCGACGGCACTGAACAAGCCGTCAAGGCCTACACCGACAGCGACCTCGAAATGGCCGCCGAACAACAGCATCACGCCTCCGCCATCGGTGGCCCCGTACCCAGCGCCCCTCGGTGATCAACGAGAAGCCTGCCTTGACATCTACCGAGGACGACGCGGATCCGCTCGGGACCTGGCTGCTCATGGCACTCGGGTGGCTCATCGCCGCGGTCTACTTCTTCGTTTCCTGGTGGTCGACCGGCGCGAACCTCTACGCCTTCGGTCCTCCTCCGGATCCATCGGAGGAATGGACCGCCTGGACGAGCTTCGCCGTGGGTTGGCTCGTGGCAATCGGCGGCCTCACTGGAATCACTTTCTGGGCCCGCGACAGGCTCCGCCAGGGACGATCCGCAAGCATGGTGGCGCTGATCCCTGTGTGCGTCGAGGTCCTCGTTGTCGTCTTGTTGGTCGCCGGCGCTGCCGTTTCCTGACCCCGAACCGCCCGTCAGCGATAATTCACCGTGCCTTCAAAGCGTGACAGCGCCGCTGGCCCTGACGTCAGCCACCAGAACTGCGATGCGAAGCCAGTGACCGCGAGCGCCCTCATGATCGCGGTGTGGGCCAATAACCACAGCAACGATGACGGTGACTCGGTCGAGCACGTCCGCCAGTGGCGGCAGTCCGACAACGCGAAACGGGCCGAAAAGCAGGAGCGGATTGCCACCGAGGAGAACCGCAGCACGGAGGAGATCGAGAACAGCCTGCACGCTCAGCTCGGTCTGGCCCCTCAGGGGTGATGTCATCGCCGTCAGCCCATGAACGCATCGCCAGCGATCGGATAGCCAGCCACGTGGCGATCGGATTGCCATGGGTCGTGCGATCGGATAGCCCGGCTGACGCCGGGCGGCGGCCATCCCTTGTGAGGCTGCCACCGCGGAACAAGGATCGCAGTTCTGCTGGCCAAATCTCGTAGTTCTGCAGCAGGATGTTCGTAGTTCTGCATCCACGGATCAGGGCTTCCGGCCCCTGAGGTTCTGACCGTCCGGTCGTGGCCGACGGCGGCCAGGTAGGCGTCGACGAACCACCGGGGCGCCGCCACCAGCAGATCCACAGGTCCAGCATCGACAGCGTGGTAGGCAACGGCGATGCCGTCCTTGTGCATCCCAAGAAGGTTGATCTGTTCACGATCCGCCTGGATGCACCCGTCGAAGCGCAACGAGCGCCGGATCAGTGACATCGTTGACAAGCCCTCCCATGGCATCTGACCTGGAAGATCGCTTCCAGTGGTGCATCAGTGACACTGGTCGTAGCCTGTGTATGTGAACTATGTCAGTCTTGATGTCAACGATGTCGTCGATTTGTTGCGCGCGGAGGGGAGCGATGTCAGCGGCATCGAAGCCAAGGCCGCTCACGAGGGGTATCCCAGGGATCTGGCGCCGACGCTGTCGGCGTTCGGCAACATGCCCGGAGGCGGCCTGATCGTGCTTGGCTTGGACGAGCGCGCCGGTTTCGATGTCGTCGGGGTCTACGACGCGGCCAATGCGCAGATGCGACTCGGGGCGCAGGCGCGAGATGCAGTCACTCCACCACTTCAGGTGTCGTTCGAAACGAGCGAGGTTGACGGGAACTCCGTCGTACTCGCCCGTGTGCGTGATCTTCCGGCCACTGACAAGCCATGTCAGGTCGTTGAGACGGGAGATGCGTATCTACGCTCGTACGACGGCGACTACAGGATCTCGGAGTTCGAACGTCAGGGGTTCGTGGCGAACCGCGGTGTGCCACGCCACGATCAAGCGCCGGTGGAAGGCGCTTCGCGTGAGGACCTTGACGACAAGCTGCTGGGGATCTACCTGGCGAACTGCCGGGGCCGTTCGCGACGTCTTGGGGCGATGACCGACGAAGAGATCCTGCGCCACACGTGGGTTCTGAACCACGAGGGCGCGCCGACCGTTGCCGGTCTCTACGCGCTCGGAGCGTACCCTCAGACGTTCCTGCCGACGCTGTCGATCACGGCAAGCGTCGCGCCTTTCCCAGGCGACCCACCGGGAACCCGGAGCTCCGATATCGCCCGCTTCGACGGACCTCTGCCGGAACAGCTTGACCAGGCGGTCGCCTGGGTGCGGCGCAACACTGCGACGCGGGTCCGGTTCGGTGCGGACGGTCATGGATCGGATGAACCCGCGTATCCGACCGATGCCGTGCGTGAACTGGTCGCGAACGCACTTGTCCACCGCGACCTCGGTCCGCATGCTCTGAATCAACGCGTGACGATGACGCTCAAGCACGACCGGCTCGTCATCTCCAACCCAGGCGGTCTGCTGGGACTCACGGTCGATCAGCTCGGTGCGAGATCCGGGGGCAGCGCTCGCAACCAGCGGCTGTACGACATCTCTCAGGATGTTCAGAGCGAACTCGGGCGGCGCGTGATCGAAGGAATCGGCTCAGGGATCATCACCGTACGAGAGTCACTGGCCAGTGCAGGGATGACTCCGCCGCATTTCATCGACGCGGGCATTCACTTCGTCGCCATCGTGCCCGATCACGCACTCCTGGATCCGGACGACTTGCGCTGGCTCGCCGCGCTTCCCGGGGCACATGGACTGTCCGATACTCAACGGCACGCGCTTGCCGCGATGCGTCACGGAGAATCGTGGACCAATCGTTCGCTGCGTGACAGGTTCCCCATGGACTCAACCGTGGCAAGAACGCTCCTCACAGACCTGGCGGAACGAGGTCTGGCCGTCGCGCTGGGCGACGGCGGCGCCCGCGTGTACAAGCTCGGTCCATCTGCGGGTGGCGCGGTGTCGCCAGCGTATTCGGCGCTCCCCACCCATGGGGAGACCATCCTGAACGTCCTGACCGGCGGGCCGCACGATATCAAGTCGATCGTCAAGGCCACCGAGCTATCGGACAGGCAGGTGCGGTACGCGATCAACCGAATGCTGGACGATGCGCTGGTCGAGAAGCTTGAAGGCCCCGGCCGTCAAGGCTCTCGCTACCGTCGAACGAATTGATCTGCCGGATCGCCCGGTGAGCGCGTTCACGGAACTCGATTGTCGGGACAGTGTCCCGACAATCTCCTCCGCCAGAGAGTCGTCGTCGCCCAATCCAGCGCGCGGCTCGGGATGCATTCGCCTGGGGCAGGCGATAATCGTTGACATCCTTTGACATACTTCGCCAGGCAGGGTCACTGGTGCCGCCGATTTGCTGCAGGCGCAAGGCCGCAACCTGCGCGTCGAACGTACTGATCGGTCGGATGGCCGGGCGAGCGCGTTCAGGATGTGATTTCTTCTACGAGCCGGGTGTGGGCTTCCAGGATGGTGATGGGAGTCGACGTCGACTCGGTGGTGGCGGTGCCGGGGACGTCTTGCCAGGTCGGGGTGCCGGGGAGGCGGAACTGACCGTGCCAGGTGGTGGTGATCCTGATCGTCGCCTTGCCCGGGGTGGTGTAGGCGTGGGTGATGGTGTGGTCCGGGTACGGGGCGCCTGGGTCCGTGGTGGTGGTCGGGTCGGCGCCGTCGCCCCAGTCCCAGGTGTAGGAGTCCGGGACCGCGCGGATGGTGACCGGGACCCCGAACAGGGTGACGTCGGCCTCGCGCGGCGTGTCGTCGGTGAAGGCGATGGTGTCGAGGTTGACGAGGGTGGTGCCGTCCGGCGGCTGGAGGCGGACGGCGCTGGGGCGGATGTTCATGTCGTGGAAGGCGCGGGCGGCCGCGGCAGCCAGGTCGAGCCGGCGGTCGCGCTCCTGGGGTGGGTCGACGCACGACTCGTCCGCGATCATCTCCGGGGTCGTCCAGCCGGTGGAGGTCCGCCGCTGCTCGAACAGGGCGCCGCGGGATTCCTGGCCCTCCGGGCATTCGATCCCGGTGTAGCCCACGCGCTGGGAATCGCCCTCACACCGCTCCCGCAGGGCAACCGCGGTATCGAGATCCCCGAGCCGACAGAGCGCGGGCGTAGCGCGCCAGCGGCGAACGGATGAAAGTACTGACGTGGTCACCTCACCCCGAGAATCCGCACCCGCCGGTGTGACATGTTGCCCATCACTCGCACGTTCAGCCGTGAGTTGGATCGAGTCACGATTGGTGTTGCCGAAGAAACTTGGGGCTGGCCCGGAATCGGGTGAGCCAGCCACAAGCAGAACCAGCAGAGTTGCCTGGATCGCCAAGAATCGGGTCATCGCTATTGCCCGCTGATCTCAGTGATACCCAGCACTACCCATGATCCGTCGCGTAGGCCGATCTCAACTCGAACATCACCATCACGGGCATCGGCTGTGGAAACTTCCGCACCCGTTTCGTCTTCGACTTTCGATGAAGACTGGGTGACTGTTAGGTCAAGAGGCCACGCGCTGGTCGGAGCGTCAGGGTCGTAAATCTGTTTGATCTCCGCCTGAGTGTCGCCTCCGACGAAGCGATTGCCTGCAGCGCTGATAGCACGGGCGTCCTTAAGAACGCCATCGCAAAATCCGCAAGCCTCGTGTGACATCGCCTCGAACTCCGCTGTGTCGGCCGTAGCCATCACGTACGGGTACAGCTCGATGAAGTACTCGGCCGCCGCCGCAGCGCCCCGGGCGTCGTCGCGCTCCATCGCCTGGGGGCGGTCCGGCTTCTGCACCTCTGGTGTCGCCGAGGCGTCACCCGACGGCGTGCTCGTCGCCGGCGTCGTCGTCCCCGAACCCGTCGGCTCCGGCGACGGCGTCGGCTCCCCCGTGCATCCGGCGAGCGCGAGCAGCAGGACCAGACCGCCCGCCATGGCGTGTCGAATGCGCACGACTCCCCCTGTCGCCGTCGTCGGACAGCGGCCTCCCGGACCGCCGCAACGTCCCAGACGCTATCCCCGCAGGTCGGATCCCGCACGGGCACCCTGTGGAAAACTCCGCGCCCGACAAATCCCCCCAACAGACATCTGCGACCAAGAGAGCGAACTAACCTCCGTCAAGCATCCGACAAATGGCCATGCACACATGGCCGACGTCAAGCGCCATCATCAGTGAACGTTGAGGAGTGTCCAAGTCACGCCCACTCACCGAATCCGAGGCGCAGGCGCTTGGCCACCGGATGCAGAAGCTCCGCATGGACGCGGGCCTCACCCAGGAGGCGGTCGCCCAGCAGGCGGGCATCAGCCGGAACCACTACCAGCTGCTGGAGCGCGGGCTGTCGGACCGCGCGAAGAACACGCCGTCGAACCCCGGCCTGACCACCGTCATGGACATCGCGGCGGCGATCGGCGTGACGCTCGCCGAGCTGCTCGCCGACATCGTCGACCCGTGGCCCGGCGAACCTGAGACCGAACACCGCGGCGGCCGACGCGACGCATGACCCCCTTCACCCCGGAGCGCGCCTGCGCCCTGCTCCGAAAGGCCTGCCTGACACTCGAACTTCCCGCCACCGGCGCCCGCCTGCTGCGTCTCAGTGAGAACGCGAGCTTCCGGCTGGGTTCCTCACCGGTGGTCGTCCGCATCGGCCGGTCTCCGGCCAAGACCGCCGTGGCCGCGCGCGAACTGGCCGTCGCGCGCCGGCTCGCAGAAGGCGACGTGCCGGTGGTGCGCCCGCTCGGCGACGCGACGGAGCCGACGTCGGTCGAGGGGCATCCCGTCACCCTGTGGCACTGGGTGGAACCAGGAGACCGCGCACCCGGCGTCGCCGACCTCGCTCGCCTGCTGCGGCTCCTCCACGACCAGCCCGGCCCACCCCCGGCCCTGCTCGGCGCGCCGAAGCCGCTGACGCTCTCCGAGCAACGGCTCGATGCCGCGACCGACCTCCCGCCGGCCGACCGCACCTTCTTCCGGGCCCTGGTCGCGGATCTCACCGCGGCCTACGCGGAACTGGAGTACCGCCTCCCGCAAGGCGTCATCCACGGCGACGCCCACCTGGGCAACCTCCTGGGCGGCGCCGGCGCGGCAGTGCTCGCCGACCTCGAGATGGCCGCGGTCGGCCCGCGCGAATGGGACCTCGTCCCGGTCGCCCTCGCCCGGGAACGGTTCGCGCGCAGCGAGCAGGACCACAGGACGTTCACCGACGCGTACGGCTACGACATCACCGCCTGGTCAGGGTTCACCGTGCTCCGCACCATCCGCGAGCTCTACGTCACGGTCTGGCTCGCCCAGAACCGCGGCCACGACCGCGCCGCGGCCGCCGAGTACGCCCTCCGCCGGGACAGCCTCCGGAAGGGGCACGACGCCGCCCGCTGGAACGCGTTCTGACGGCGCCTCAGCGGCGGATGGGGATCCGGCGCCGGCGGATCAGGTCCTGCGAACCCGCCAGGTTCACCGCCTCCTGCGACCGCTCCGACTCCTGGCGCAGCCGCGAGCGCTGCACCAGGGTCCAGGCGACGGCCGGCCCGGCGCCGACGATCAGGCAGACCGCCACGGTCGCGAGATAGACCGGCAGGTAGGCCGCACTGAACATGCTGGCACTCCCGTCCACCTCCGCGGCGTTCACCCCGAAGAAGGCCAGCAGCACCGTGACCGGGATCGCGAACGTGCTCGTCGACACCACGGCAAGACTCCAGCCGAACCGCCGCACGTCGTCGGCCCGGCGTTCGGCCGAGGCGATGGCCGTCGCCTCGGCACTCATCGCCTGCTCGTTCCGCGCAAGCAGCCGATCCACCACCTCGCACCGCTCCCGCAGCCCCATCGCGTCGAACAGCGACTTGTGGAAGGACAGCACCCGGAGCGACCGCACCACCAGGTCCAGCTCCCGCACGGACTCCACGTCGTGGCTCAGCTGGGTCTTGCGGCGGGCGATCTTCCGGGCGATCGGCTCCAGGGCGAGCCGCTGCTGCCGGGAGCCCGCGGTGGCGACGTCGTCGTGGAACCTGCGGAAGTCCTCGTTCGCGTCCTCCCAGATCTTGCGGGACATCACCTCGGCGCCGACGCACTGGACCGCGGACACGAGCGCCGCGTTCTCGACGTAGTCCTGCTGCCCGGCGAGCACGGAGACGTACGGCCCGACGGCGGCCGGCGCGTACGAGTGCCGGTTCAGCTCGCCGGGGAACTCGATCGACGACGACTCCTCGCTGGACGGCAGGTCGGCCCGGTAGACCAGGCGCTGCATGAGGTCGAAGCGCTCCGGACCCTGCCGGTACCTCTCCTCGAGCACCGGGAGGAAGACGAGCTGGTGCCGCTCGGGGGCCAGCCCCTCGGCCGCGGGGATCCCGCTCTCGCGCGCCAGGCGCGCGGCGAGGTCCGCGACGTCGGTGCCGGCGGCGGTCACGTCGCCGTAGTAGCAGTCCTCCAGCAGGTCGATGGCGTCGAGCGGCGCCCCGGAGAAATCGATCGTGAGGCCGACGACGGCGCGTCCGGACGGCAGCACGAAGAGCCAGACGCCTGCCCGCTCGGCGGTCCCCGCCCAGCGCCGGAAGCCCAGCTCCGCCGCGTCGAGCTCCCTGGTCGCGACCACCGCGGGGAGCTGATCGGCACCCCGCGTGTACGCGTCGGCGAGGCGGCCGAACCTCAGGCGCCCGGTGACCGGCACGATCCCGTCCAGGTCCTCGACGGGCAGCCATTCCGTGCCGTACACGTTGGTCACCCGGATGGTGGACCGGGCCGTCGGCGGGTCGAAGTAGGGATGGTTGCTCGCCGCTGCCACAGGATCCTCGTGCCATGCAGACATGGCCCGAGCGTATCGGGCTGGTCAAGGCACCTGCAGGGGGTTACGCAGGGCATCGCCGTCGTGCACGGTGGCACTCCGTCCGGTCAAGGCACACCGAGACAACCCACCGGCACCAGCTCCCCGAAAACCCCGCCGACCGGTCAAGACTCTTGACATCAAGAGACTCGGCTATTCTCACGTCATGGAGGAGCCCACCGGTGAGGTCCCCGGACAGCCCGAGACCGCCCCGCACGACGAGGTGGACCGCATCGTCGCGGCCTGGCGTCAGGAGCGCCCGGACCTCGACCTCGAACCGCTGACCGTCTTCAGCCGGATCTCGCGCCTGGCCCGCCACCTCGACCTCGCCCGCCGCCGCGCCTTCGCCCGGCGTGAGCTGGAGACCTGGGAGTTCGACGTGCTCTCCGCGCTGCGCCGCGCCGGCGAGCCATACCAGCTCTCCCCGGGCGCGCTCGTCCAGCAGACCCTCGTCACCAGCGGCACCATGACCAACCGCATCGACCGCCTGGCCAACCGCGGCTTCGTGGAACGCCACCGCTCCCCCGACGACCGCCGCGGCGTCCAGGTCGAGCTCACCCCGGAGGGCCTCAAGCGGGTCGACGCCGCCATGGCCGACCTCCTCGCCGTCGAGGCCGCCATCCTCACCACGCTCTCCAAGGAGGACCGGCCCCATCTGGCCGCCCTCCTGCGCACCCTCGCCACCCAGTTCGAGGAGTAGGGCCCCCGGGACCTACTCGGCTCACACCGCGGCACGCCGCGGCGGCCAGGTCGCCACGACCAGCGCGGCCGTCATCGCGAGCAGGACGCCCAGCACCAGCAGCAGCGGGAGGTCCCAGCCGCCGGCGGCGTCGTGCACCGCGAACGTGACCGACGGGCCCGTGAACGCGAGGACGTAACCGCAGAACTGCACCGTCGCCGCCATCTTGCGGACCGCGACCGGGCTGCCGGCGCGCTGCGCGACGATCGTGAAGATCACCGCGAAGTTGCCGCCCTGCGCGAAGCCCGCCAGCGAGCACCACAGCGCCCACCAGTCCGGCGCCATCAGCAGGCCCGCCGGGAGCGCGAGCCAGCAGGCCGACACCAGCGCCGACGCCGCCCAGAGCGGCACGCGCATCCCGCGCGACACCGGCAGCACGAGCGAGCCCAGCACCGCCACCCCCTGGAACAGCGATGCGGCGAGGCCCGCCTCGGTGGGCGCGAACCCGATCTCGTCGCCCAGCAGCTCCGGCAGCACGCCGGTCACCGCGAAGTAGGAGAACGACTGCCCCGCGAACGCCACCGCGAGCAACCAGGTCAGCGGCCGCCGGAACACCGACCCGGCCCGCCCGGCGAGCTGCGCGACGGCCACCGGCACCTCACCGGACGACGCCGCTCGCGACGACGCAACGTCCAACAACGCAACGTCCGACGACGCACCTTCCGACGACGCCGAGCCGGCCCGCCGCCCGCCGCCGCCGGCCTGATCACCGCCACCGGCCCGATCCCCGCCGCGCCCGCCACCCCGCCCGTCGTCGTCGGACATCCCCCGGATGATCCACGCCCACCACGCCAGGGCCACCACCGCCAGCACCGACCACGCGCCGAGCGCCGCCCGCCAGCCCAGCCACGCCGAGAGCGGGAAGGTCAGCGTGGTCGCGAAGACCGACCCGAGGTTCATGGCCGCCGTGTACATCCCGGTGGCGACGGCGGCACGGCTCGGGAAGTCGTGCGCGACGATCGAGGGGGCCGTCACGTTGCCGATGGTGATCGCGGACCCGATGATCGCGGTGCCGGCGACGGCGATCCACGCGCCCGCGTCCCCGCCCGCGGCGGACCGCACCAGCGTCCCGGCCAGCACGCCGATCACGGCGAACCCCATGGCCCGGTACGGCCCGACCCGCCCGATGATCCACGACGCGACCGGCGCGAACAGCGCGAAGCAGAGCACCGGGATCCCGGTCAGCAGGCCGGCGGCGGCGGGCGACAGGCCGAGGCCGTCGGCGACGTCGGGCAGCACGGGCGGCAGCGCGGTGATCGGCGAACGGAAGTTCAGCCCCACGACCATCATCGCGACGAGAAGCACACCCGCGCTCACCGCACGACGCGCGGTTGGAGGGGGAGTCGTGGTGGTACGTGTGGTGCTCACTCCCGTCATTCTGTCCGACGCCGCCTCCGGCTCCCCTCACCCGTCCACACCCAGCACCCCGGCGCCTCGGCGCCGTCGTCAGGCGGCGGGGGTCACGGCACCGCCCGCGGCTCGAAGACCGGGCCGAGCTCCGTGTGGTCGCGCAGCCAGCGCAGGTACGCGTCGTGGCGGCCCGCCGGGCCGGACCTGTCGACGGCGCGTTCGACGACGTCCGGGTCCGGCGCCGTCGTGCCCGACAGTTCCGCGACCACCTGCGCGGAGTGCGCGCCCCAGGCGTCGAGGACGTCCTGGGCTCCCGGCCCCGGGACCAGGAGCAGCGGCGACGCCGCGCGGCGGGCGAACGCCCGGACGGCGGGGGCGCAGGAGCCGGCGAACGGCGGCTCGGCGATCACGCAGGCCACGTCCTGCAGCAGCCCGGCCGCGGCGACCGCGGCCGGTCCCGCCCCGGCGCGGCCCAGCACCCCGACGCGCGACGGGTCCACGCCGGGCAGGGAGCGCATCTCGGAGACCGCCCGGACGGCGTCGGCCGCCACCTCGCGCTGGAACGGGTCGGCGGGGTCGCCGTCGTGCCGCATCTCGACGACCAGGTGGGCGCAGCCGCCCGCCGCGGGCCATGTGTGGTCGCGCAGCTTGCCCCGGCCGCCGGGCGGGACGAGCTGGACCAGCCCCGGCACCGCACCCGGCGGGTCGGCCGGCGTGACGAACCAGCCCGCCAGCTCGTGGTCGCCGAGGCCCGGGAGCGTCACCGAGTCGGCGGCCAGGCCGCGGGGCGCCAGCCGGACGGGTTCGAGCCGGGTGGCCGTCCTGGTGCGGCTCCGCACCAGGAGCCCGGACCAGAACTCGTCGAAGCCCGCGGGCTCGTCGGTGGCCGGCGGCGCCGCCGGGGCGAGCGCGACGGGTGGAATGTCGAACTCGGTCACGGGGGTATCCCTCCGTTGGGGTCGTGGTGCGTTGGGCAGGGTACTGCCCTTGTGTTGCCACGCCCTGCATACGAAGGGAATCACCTCCGACCACGCGTCCTACATCAGGTGCTCGGCCAGGAACTCCAGGTGCCGGGCGAAGCGGTACTCGGCGCCGCCCTCGTGACCGTTGTACGGGTAGACGTCGATCTGCGGCAGCGCCCCGCCCCAGTTGTTCCGCGCCGCGTACACGGTGGACGGCGGGCAGACCGTGTCCATAAGGGCCGTGGAGAACAGCGCGGGCGCCTGCGCGCGGCGCGCGAACGACACGCCGTCGAGGTACGAGAGCGTGCGCCAGGTGCGCGCCTCGGCCTCGGCCGAGCGGTGCACGTGCAGGTACTGCGTGATCTCGCCGTACGGGAACGCGTCGGTGATCCGTACGGCCCGCCGGTAGTGGCAGAGGAAGGGGACGTCCGGCAGGACGGCGCGGAGGCCGTCGGACAGGCCCGCGACGGCGATCGTGATGCCGCCGCCCTGGCTCGTGCCCGCGACCGCGACGCGATCCGGGTCGACGCCGTCGATCGCGCGGACGGCGTCCACCGCGCGCACCCCGTCGGTGAAGACGCGGCGGTAGAAGTGGTCGCGCGGATCCTCGATGCCGCGGGTCATGTAGCCCGGGCTGGACGGGCCGGAGCCGACCGGGTCCGGCGTCGCACCGCCCGCACCCCAGCCCGCGCCCTGGCCGCGCGTGTCCATCATGAGGTGGGCGTAGCCGGCGGCGGCGAGGCCGAGATGCTCGTGCGCCAGGCCGCGGCCGCCGTTGTACCCCTGGAACTGGACGACGGCGGGCAGCGGGCCCTCCGCGTGCGCGGGGCGGGTGAGCCACGCCTTGACGGGGTGGCCGCCGAAGCCGGGGAAGGTGACGTCGTCGACCGTCAGCTGGGTGAGGCCGATGTCGGCTCGCTCCAGCTCGGGTGCGCCCCCGAACGCGCGCGCCTCCGCGAGCGTCCCGGACCAGAACTCGTCGAAGTCGGCGGGCTCGTCGATCTCGGGCGTGTACTGCTCGAGCTCGGTGACCGGCATGTCGAACTGGGCCACTGCTACCTCCTGCTGCGCTGCGGAAGCGTCGATCTGCGATGCTACGGCGGGAGCTTAGCCCCGGCAGCCCGGAAGGTGGACCGCAGCGGTCAAGATCGCTCAGCCCGGGCCCACCAGGCTCCCCGCCATCCTCAGCAGTTCCTCGGCCGACGCGCCCGACCGCCCGTCCGGCGTCCGCCCGCGCACCGTGAGCAGCAGGTACGAGCCCTGCTCGTCGGTCCACTCCACCCGCAGCGGCCCGTACCCGTTGTTCTCGACCTGCGTCACGCGCGCCTCCCCACCGCCCTGCGGGAAGTCCTGCCACTCGATGCGGAGCGTATCGCCGCCCAGTTCCTCGGTCAGCGAGTCCGACCCGGGGTAGGCGACATACGTGATGGTGGTGGCCGGATGGATCGCGCCGGACGCGACCTCGGCGTCGGGCCACAACCCCGGCGCCGCGCCGGGCAGCAACTCCTCGTTCGCGGGGCCGTGCAGGTCGTAGACGACCCACGTGCCGAGCCGGTCCGGCGACGCGCTGTCGCCGAGCTTGCGCGAGATCTGCTCGGGGCAGGCGACGTCGGCCCGCATCACCGTCTCCGGCACCCAGGCGGGCTGCCGCAGCTTCGCGGCGCACGTGCCGGCGGTCAGCCGCCGCGCGTCGGCGTCCGGTTCGGTGGCGGGCGCCTCGCCGCCGCCCGACGTGACGAGGATCGTCACGAACACGACGACGAGCACGACGACGACGCCCACCACGCCGCCGAGGATCCACTCGTTGCGCCGGTTGGCCCGCGTGTAGTCGGTGATCACCGCCACGTCGCGACCTCCCCCGATGCGGGCCACGCCGCTCGTGCTCGCCCAGCCCCTCGCACCCGGGCCGGCCCCCGCACCCGGGTCATCCCTCGCACCCGAGCTCGGCGAGCTCGCCCCCCGAGAACTCGTAGGCGGTCTGCGACCCGACCGGGCTTGCGGCGACCCCGGGCTGCACCCAGGACGCCCAGTCGCAGTCCGCGTCGAGGAACCACGCGTCCCGGCCCCCGCGCGCGGGCCCGCCGCGCAGCAGCTGGTCCGCTCCCAGGCAGTTGTACTCCGGGGCGCAGACCGGCACGACGAGCGCGCGCATCGTCACCCAGGTGTTCGTGTTGACGCAGCCGTTCGCGGGCAGGCCGGTCCACGCCTGGAAGGCCCGCACCGCGTCGGCGGTGTTCGCGTCCCAGGTGCTGGTGGCGGGTTCGAGGGCGTGGGTGGCCGACAGGACGTTCTGCACCGCCAGCACGCCGCCCCCGGCGGTCGCCCCGACGTCGCCGCCGAGCGTGCCGGTGCCGCACTCGCCCACGGGGTCGTTCGCCGTCCACGCGTCCTCCGCGACGCGCCCCTGGAGGAACGCCGCGGTGATCAGCGCCGCCACGACGACGCCCCCTCCGACCTGCAGCCAGGTCCTCGCGCTCACCATTTCCCTGCGCCCACGGTTGGTCCGATTCCTAGCACGAATACCGCTATATCGCGCCAACCCTACCCAGGACCGAATCACCGACGAAACCCTGCCGCCGGGCAGGTGCGCCGGCTGAACATGTCATCTCGGCCGATGGCTGCGCTCCCATCGGCCGAGATGACATGGTCGGCTGCTTCAGGTCAGATTAGGGGGACTCCACCGGGCGGCCCTCGAAGTAGGTCTGGAGCACCACCGTGCTGCGGGTCGAGACCTTCGCCGTGCGGCGGATCTGGCCCAGCAGGTCCTCCAGCGCGCGCGGGCTCGCGACGCGCACCAGCAGCATGTAGTTGGAGTTGCCGGCCACCGAGTAGCACGCCTCGATCCCGGCGAGCCCGCGCAGCCGCTCGGGCGCGTCGTCCTCCTGGGCCTGGTCCAGCGGCCTGATCTCGATGAACGCGGTCAGGGGAAGGCCCACCGCCTCCGGGTCCACCACGGCGCGGTACCCCGAGATCACCCCGCGTGACTCCAGCTTGCGCACCCGCACCTGCACCGCCGAGAGCGACAGCCCGGTCAGCTCGGACAGCGCCGCGAGGGTGGTGCGCCCGTCGGCGCGCAGCGCGCTCACGATGGTGCGATCGGTGTCGTCGTCCAGGGTCATCCGGCTACCTCCGCCGCCTCGAGCCAGGCCATCTCCAGCTCTTCCTTCTCGGTGGCAAGTTCCTTGAGTCGTTCGTCCAGCCTGCCGACGGCACCGAAATCGGTTGCCTGCGCCGCCATCTCGTCGTGGAGCTTCGCTTCCTCCTCGGCGATTCTCCCCAATCGACGCTCGATCCGGGAAATCGTCTTCTTCGCGGCGCGGATGTCGGCCTGGGAGGGCTCGGTTCCCGTCGTCACCGGCTCGCCGCCTTCCGTCGGGCCGGTGCCCGACGACGTCGTCGACGCCGTGGCCGACGACGACGCCCCCGCGGAACCCGCCCCCGCGCGCCGCAGGCGGAGGTACTCCTCGACGCCGCCGGGCAGGTCGCGGATCCTGCCGTCGCCGAGCAGCGCGACCTGCCGGTCCGCGACGCGTTCCAGCAGGTAGCGGTCGTGCGAGACGACGATCAGCGTGCCGGGCCAGCCGTCCAGGAGGTCCTCCAGGGCGGCCAGGGTGTCGGTGTCCAGGTCGTTGGTCGGCTCGTCGAGCAGCAGCACGTTCGGTTCGGCGACGAGCAGGCGCAGCAGCTGGAGGCGCCGTCGTTCACCGCCCGACAGGCTGGAGACGACCGTGTACGCGCGCTCGCGCGTGAAACCCAGGCGCTCGGTGAGCTGGGCGGCGGTGAGTTCCTTGCCGTCGATCTCGATCCGGCCGCGCTCGCGCTCCACCACCTGGACCGCGGTGAGGTGGCCCAGGTCGTCGAGCTCGCGGACCTCCTGGCTGAGCTGGGCGACCTCGATCGTCTTGCCGCGCTTGACCCGCCCGGAGTCCGGGGTGCGGCGGCCGGCCAGCAAGGCCAGCAGCGTCGTCTTGCCGGCGCCGTTGACGCCCACGATCCCGTACCGGTCACCGGGGCCGAGGCGCCAGGTGACGTCGTCGAACAGGACCTTGCCGCCGAGCGACAGCGTCACGTCCTCCAGGTCGAGGACGTCCTTGCCGAGGCGGCGCGTGGCCATCTGCGTGAGCTCGAGCGTGTCGCGGGGCGGCGGCTCGTCGTCGATCAGCGCGGCGGCGGCGTCGAGGCGGAACTTCGGCTTGGACGTGCGGGCCTTGGCGCCCCGGTGCAGCCAGGCGAGTTCCTTGCGCAGCAGGTTGTTGCGCTTCTCGGCGGTCACGGCGGCGAGGCGCGAGCGTTCGGCGCGGGCCAGGATGTAGGCGGCGTACCCGCCGTCGTACCCGTCGACCTCGCCCGTCCCGTCGCCGCGCACCTCCCACATCCGCGTGCAGACCGCGTCGAGGAACCACCTGTCGTGCGTGACGACGACGAGCGCGCCGCGCGCGCCGGCGCGGCCGTACCGCTCGGCGAGGTGGTCGGCGAGCCAGGCCACGCCCTCGACGTCGAGGTGGTTGGTGGGCTCGTCGAGGAGGAGGATGTCCGGGTCCTCGGCGAGCAGGCCCGCGAGCGCGACGCGGCGGCGCTGGCCGCCGGACAGGGTGTTGACCTGGGTGTTCAGGTCGAGATCCGCCAGGAGCCCCTCGTGGACGGACCGGATGCGGGCGTCGGACGCCCACTCGTGGGTGTCGGCGGTCCCGTGGACCAGGTCCAGGATCGTCGTGTCCGCGGGCACCTCGTCGCGCTGGTCGAGCATGCCGAGCGTGGAGCCGCCCACCCGGGTGACGCGCCCGGCGTCGGCCTCGGACCGCCCGGCGAGGATCCGCAGCAGCGTCGACTTCCCGGCGCCGTTCGGCCCGACGACGCCCACCCGGTCGCCGTCGTCCAGCCCGAGGGAGACGCCGGAGAGCAGGGTGCGGGTCGCGATCCGCAGGGAGATGCCGTCGGCACCGAGAAGATGAGCCACGACGCCAAGGTTATGCGGCCGCACGTCCCCCGGCGGACGACGCCCGGCCCGCCGGGCGATCGCGGTCGCGCAACCTGCGCCAGGACAAAAATTCTCCCGTGGAAGCCTGTACGCGCGGAATATTCTCCCGTAGCGTGACGAGTATGACCGAGACGATCCTCTCTCCTTCCGAGGTGCTCCCCACCCTTCGCGAGCACCTGCTGGTCGACGGGTTCGACCTTGTCCTCGACCTCGACAAGTCCCACGGCTCCACGCTCGTCGACGCGCGTGACGGCCGCGAGTGGACGGACCTGTTCACGTTCTTCGCGTCGTCGGCCCTGGGGATGAACCACCCCGCGCTGGCCGAGGACCCGGAGTTCCGTGCCGAGCTGGCGCGCGCCGCGATCAACAAGCCGTCCAACTCCGACGTGTACAGCATCGAGATGGCGCGGTTCGTGGAGACGTTCGCGCGGGTGCTCGGCGACCCGCGGCTGCCGTACCTGTTCTTCGTGGACGGCGGCGCGCTCGCCGTGGAGAACGCGCTCAAGACCGCCTTCGACTGGAAGTCCCGGCACAACGAGGCGCACGGCCGCTCCCCCGAGCTCGGCACGCAGGTCATGCACCTGCGGCACGCCTTCCACGGGCGCTCGGGGTACACGATGTCGCTGACCAACACGGAGCCGGGCAAGGTCGCCCGGTTCCCGAAGTTCCACTGGCCGCGCATCCCCTCGCCCTACATCGCCCAGGGCCGCGACATGGACGCCGCCGAGGCCGTCGCGCTGGAGGCCGCGCGTTCCGCGTTCACGGTGAACCGGCACGACATCGCGGCGTTCGTCATGGAGCCGATCCAGGGCGAGGGCGGCGACCACCACTTCCGGCCCTCGTTCCTGCGCGGCATGCAGGAGCTGTGCCGGGAGTTCGACGCGCTGTTCGTCCTCGACGAGGTGCAGACCGGCGCCGGCATGACCGGCACGGCGTGGGCCTACCAGCAGCTCGGCGTCGAGCCGGACATCGTGGCCTTCGGCAAGAAGACCCAGGTCTGCGGGATCATGGCCGGCGGCCGGCTCGACGAGGTACCCGACCACGTGTTCGCGGTCTCCAGCAGGATCAATTCCACGTGGGGCGGCAACCTGGCGGACATGGTCCGGTCGCGGCGGATCCTCGAGGTGATCGAGCGGGACAAGCTGATCGACCGGGCCGGGCAGGTGGGGCAGGACCTGCTCCTGCGCCTCCGCGAGCTCGGCGCCCGCCACCCGGGCCTGGTCTCCGACGTGCGGGGCCGCGGCCTGATGTGCGCGCTCAGCCTCCCGTCCCGCGAGCTGCGCGACGCGGTGCTCACGCAGGTGTCCGACGCCGGCGTGCTCCTCCTGGGCTGCGGCGACCGCTCGGTCCGGTTCCGCCCGGCCCTCACGGTCGACGACGCCACGCTGACCCGCGGCCTGGAGGTCCTGGACCGCGCGCTCGCCTCCGTGACGCCCGCGGCGTAGCGGGCGGCCCCCTGGCGAGCCCGCGCTAGCGCGCGATGATGCGCGCCCCGGGCGCGGGGCCCGTGGCCGTCCACACCGAGTCGACGACGCCGGCGGCCGTCCACGCCGCCGCGATCGCGAGGGCGTGCCGGCGGCTGCGGGCCAGGGCGGCGACCGTCGGGCCCGAGCCCGAGACCAGGGCGCCCAGGGTTCCGGCGTCGCGGGCGATCTCCAGGACGCGGCCCAGCTCCGGGCGCAGGTCCAGGGCGGCGGCCTGCAGGTCGTTGTGCAGGGCAGCGCCCAGGTCCACCGGGTTGCCGGCGCGCAGGGCGGCCATCAGCTCGGCGTCGTCCCCGGGGCCGGGGACGGTGCCGCCACCCGGCGGCGTCGTCCCCGACAGCTCGTCGAACCGGCCGAAGACCGACGGCGTCGCCAGGCCCTCGGCCTGCACCGCGAACGCCCAGTAGAACTCGCCGCGCGTCAGGACCGGGGTGAGCACGTCGCCGCGGCCCGTGCCGACCGCCGTGTGCCCGAGCAGGGAGAACGGCACGTCCGCGCCGAGCCGGGCGGCGAGCTGCGTGAGCTCCTGGCGGGACAGGCCCGCCTCCCACAGCATGTCGCACGCGACGAGGGCCGCGGCGGCGTCGGCGGAACCGCCCGCCATCCCGCCCGCGACCGGGACGCCCTTGGTGACGTGCAGCGCGACGTCGGCGTCGAGGCCGGTGTGGTCGGCGACGGCGCGCGCCGCACGCCAGGCGAGGTTGGTCTCGTCGGTGGGGACGAGGCCGGCCTGCGGGCCGCTCACGGTCAGGGTGATCCCGGCGCCGGGCTGGGCCCGCGTCGCCGTGACCTCCTCGAAGAGGGACACCGCCTGGAAGATCGTGGACAGGAGGTGGTAGCCGTCCGGCTGGACGGGGCCGGAACGCAGGACCAGGTTGATCTTCCCGGGCGTGCGCACCGTGACCGACGGCTCCGGGGCCGCGTACAGGTGGCCCGTCATGCGGGAGGCTCCGGGGAGGGCGCGGCGCCACCGAGGTGCTCCGCGATGCGGGCGAACTCCTCCACCGTGAGCGTCTCGCCGCGCGCGCCCGGGTCGATGCCGGCGGCGCGCAGCGCCTCCTCGGCGGCCGCGCCCGACCCGGCCAGGCCGCTCAAAGCCGCGCGCAGGGTCTTGCGGCGCTGCGCGAAGGCCGCGTCGACCACCCGGAAGACCTGCTGCCGGGTCGCGCTGGTGGGCGGCGGGTCGCGGCGTTCCAGCGCGACGAGCGCCGAGTCCACGTTGGGGACCGGCCAGAACACGTTGCGGCTGATCGCGAGCGAGCGGCGGGCGGTCGCGTACCAGGCCGCCTTCACCGACGGGATACCGTAGACCTTGGAGCCCGGCTCCGCGGCGATGCGGTCGGCGACCTCGGCCTGGACCATGACGAGGATGCGCTCCAGCGAGTCGAAGCGCTCCAGGAAGTTCAGCAGGATGGGGACCGCCACGTTGTACGGCAGGTTCGCGACGAGCGACGTCGGCGGCTCGCCGGGCAGGTCCGCGACGTCCATGGCGTCGGCGTTGACGACGTCGAGGTGGGCCCGGGGGAAATGCTCCCGGGCCGTGACCGGCAGCTGCGTCGCGAGCGGCGGGTCGATCTCGACCGCCACGACCGAGGCGCCGGCGTCCAGCAGGCCGAGGGTCAGCGACCCGAGACCGGGCCCGATCTCCACGACCCGCTCCCCCGGGCGCAGGCCCGCCGCGCGGACGATCTTGCGCACCGTCCCGCCGTCGTGCACGAAGTTCTGGCCGAGCGTCTTGGTCGGGCGAACGCCAAGACGCCCTGCCAGCTCGCGGATCTCCGCGGGCCCGAGCAGGGCGCCTTGACGTGTGTTCACGTGGGTGAGCTTATCCGGAAGAGGACGATTCCACGTGGCGATCGGAGGCCGGGTCAGTACCAGCCGACCGATTCGCTGTGGCCCCAGGCCCCGCACGGGGTGCCGTAGCGCCCCGCGATGTAGTCCAGGCCCCAGGCGATCTGGGTGGCCGGGTTGGTCTGCCAGTCGGAGCCGTGCGACCCCATCTTGGAGCCCGGCAGGGCCTGCGGGATGCCGTACGCACCCGACGACGGGTTCATCGCCGTGTGGTCCCAGTTGGACTCACGCGTCCACAGCGCCTCGAGGCAGGTCCACTCGGAACCCGTCCAGCCGCGCGCGGCGGCCATCTGCTGGCCGATCTCGCGGTTCGAGCCGACGGGGGCGGGCGCCGCCGTCTCCGTCGTCGTCTCGCTCGACGCGGTGGTGCCCGACGACGTCGCGGCCTCCGCGGTGGTGTCCGGCGACGTGTCCGCGGACTCCGGGGACGAGGTCTCCTCCGGCGCGACCTCCGGCTCCGGGCGCTCCTTGGTGCCCTCGGCCACGACGCGCGTGACCGGCTTGTCCGTCACCTCGTTCGAGACCAGCTCCCGGTCGACGACGACGCCGTCGACGGTGGTCACCTCGTACTTCCGGGTGCGCTCACCGTCCTCGCCGGCCTCGCGGACCACGGGGCCCTCGTCGACGTACAGCGACGCGTCCTGGACGGTCCTGGAGTCGTTCTCGATGGTGGACGTCCTGGTGACGATCCGGGTCCTGACCCGCTCCACCTGGAGGGCGACCTCGGCGTCGGACTTCTTCGCGACCTGCTCGACGTCGGCCTCCTTGACGGCCTCGCCGCCGGCGGCGGCCAGATCGTCCACGGAGACGACGCTCACGCGGTCGTCCTCGTCGAGCTCGATGTCGAAGCGCCGGAGGATCTCCTCGACGCCGTCACCGTCGCTCTGCACCACGCGCGTGCTGCCGTCGGCGACGACCGCCACCGGGCCGTCGTCGTGCAGCCGCAGCGGGAACTCCGCGCGCTCGCCCTGACGCGAGGCGACGAGCCGCACGTCGGAACCGCGCGAGGCGAGGGTCGCCAGGGCGTCCGCCGAGTCGGTGACGTTGAGCCAGACGTCGGATTCCTTGCCGTCCGCCGAGACGGTGACCTCACGCCCGTACCGGACGACGACGTCGGAGCCGTCGCGCAGGGCGGTGTCCAAACCGGGTGCCACGGTGTCGCGGGTGTCGAGCCGCACACCCTCGGCGGCGAGGAGGCCCTCGACGTCGCCCGCGAACGTACTCACGGTGGTGGTCGTGCCGTCGACGTCGATCGTGACCGTCTTGTGGGCCTTGGCGAACGCGACCCCGCCCGAGGCGGCGATCGCGGTGGCCGCGATGCCGGCGACGAGCGGCCAGCGGCGGCGGGTCTTCGTGGTGCTGGAAGTGCTGGGATTACTGGGGAGGTTCGAGCCGGGGCTCAGTTCAAGGTTGTTCACTCGCGTCCAGTCTTCGGACTTCCCGGGCACGACGGCGAGAGCGGGCTGCCGTTTACCGGCACCCTCCACGACGGAATGTAGATTGTCGGGGTCTCGACGGCCGATCCGGCGGTCTCGACGCCACCCGCGCGCCCCTGTCGGAGCACCCTGGGAGGCGCCATCCCGCCTGCCCGGCGAATCGGACTCGTACACTATTCCGAATCACGCCTGCAAGCGAGACACTAGACCGTAACCGATCCGTTATCCCTCTGGCGAATCGGCATCCTGTGTTTCCGGTCACGAGCGAGATGTCTGCGTTCCCTTTGCGGGATCAGCGCAAGCCGAGCGCAGCCGAGCACGCCGGCCACTGCCCCCATCCGGCCTGCTCCTGGAGCACCTGGGCCCGCATCGTCTGCTCGGCCGCGGACGCCTCCGAGGGCAGCCCGGACCCGCCCGTCGCCCGCCAGGTCGCCAACGAGAACTGGTAGAGCCCGTAGTACCCGTTCCCGGTGTCGGTGGCGGGATCCCCGCTGGACTCACAGACACCGAGCGCGGCCCACACGTCCCCCGTGGGGACGGGCGCGCCGCCGGCCCCGCCGGCCGCCGGCCCCCACGCGCCCGGCGACCATGTCATCCCGGTCGATGGTCGCGGTGCCATCGACCCCGATGACATGGTCGCGCGCGGTGCGGCCGGGGCGGCGGGGGCGGGGGCGGGGGCCGCGTATTCGATGGTTTCGGTTGTTGCCGCGCTCGGCGGCGGAGCTTCGTAGGGCTCGTAGGCGTCGTTCTCCGCCTCGGTGTCGTACCGGGTTTCCTGCTCCAGGTCCGGTTCCGGCCTCGCGAGCGTCCCGTACTCGACGATCTCGTCCACCGGCTCGCGGGTCACGTCGTCGGACACCTCCCGGCGGGACTTCTCCTCGCCGTCGACGTACACCACCTCGAAGACCCTGGTCCGTACGCCCTCGACCCCCGCCCGCACCACCCGCTCGGGCAGGTCGGAGTACAGCGCGGGGTTCGCCCGCCGCACGCTCTCGAACGGGATCGCCGTGGTGGTCCGTTCCTCGACGGTCCCCACCCGCTGCCGGAGCGGCACGTTCGTGGCGAAGGTCGTGACCCGCACGAGCCGCCCGTCGACGTCGAGCGTCACGGTCTTGTGCGCGGCCCGGTAGGCGAGAACGCCACCCGCGACCACCGCGAGCAGCAGGACGACGAGCAGCACGGCCAGAACGGTCCGCCAGGTGACCGCCCGCTTCCCGCGGTCACCGGAACCGCTGCCCGCGATCCCGCCACCGGGCGCCGCGGTGCCCTGCCCGTGCGCTTCCGTGACCTCGCCGAAGATCTCGGCGTCGAGTGTTCTCACGAGCCGAACGTAACCCGGCCCTTTTCACCCGCAACCCGGGCACCGGCGTTCTGCAGCGATAACGGCACCCGAGTCCGTTAGTACAGGGCCGACACCCGCGCGGCGGGAAAAGCCACCGGCGAGCTGGGGCGGGAGATCAGTACCAGCCCACGGACTCCGAGTGCGCCCAGGCCCCGCACGGGCTCCCGTACCGCCCCGCGATGTACTCGAAGCCCCAGGAGATCTGCGTGGCGGGGTTGGTCAGCCAGTCGGACCCGTGCGTCGCCATCTTCGAGCCCGGCAGCGCCTGCGGGATCCCGTAGGCGCTCGACGACGGGTTGTCGGCGTTCCAGCGCCAGCCGGACTCGCGCGTCCAGAGCGCGTCCAGGCACTCCCACTCCTCGCCCGTCCAGCCCCGCTCCGCGGCCATGGACTGCCCCAGCGCGCGCGCCGAGTCCGGGTCCGCCTGCGCCGTCGCGATCTGCATCGTGCCGATCGCGACCACCTGGGTGACCGGCTCGCTGAGGATCTTCCGCTCCAGCACCTCGCGTTCGACGACGGCGCCGCCGAGCTCGGTCACGGCGTACCTGATCTGCGCCTCGCCGGCCACGCCGGCGGTCTGCACGACCTCTTCGCCCTCGAGCAGGTTCGGGTCCTCGATCGTCTTCGTCTCGAACGGGATCGTCTCCGTGACCGTGGTCTGCGAGGAGGCGTTCCGGTTGATCATCACGACCATGCCGTCGACGGCGGCCGCGCCGAGCGGCACCGAGGAGACGTCCTTGTCCTTCAGGACGATCCCGGCCTCGGCCAGCATGCCGCCGACCGTGGGCTGGGTGGACTTCACCGGCATCGTCCTGCCGTCCACCGAGACGTGCACCGTCTTCATCGTGGACACGCGGATCGGCTCGCGGCCGAGCGGCTCGGAGCGCGACGCCGAGGCGACCGCCCCCTGGCCCCGCTCACCGATGAGGGCGAGCAGTTCGCCGACGGTGCCCGCCGTCGTCTCCATCTGCGTGCGCTCGCCGTCGATCTCGATGTCGACCGTGCGCATCGAGCGCACCACGATGACGGAGCCGTCCTTGGCGTCCGCGTCGACGGCCGGCGTGACGACGTCGGCCCGGCCGGGCGTGATGTGCTGCGACTTGAGGATCTCGGCGACGGTGGTGCCGTAGGCGTCCACGGTCTTGAGCTCGCCGTTGTAGTCGATGGTGACGGTCTTGGCCTGGGCGGCGTACGTGCCGGTGACGGCCACGAGGCTGCCGAGGACGGCGGCCTGGGCCGTGACCCGGACCGGGGCCTTGGCCAGCCACTCCGGCGGCTTGAAGCTCAGCGGCTCCGGCGGCGCGGTGTGGGCGCCCTTGCGGCGCTTGGCGCCGTCGGGACGGGGCACCTCCGGCTGCGCACCGGAGGCCGGCCGGAGCCCGGTGGCCGGCTGCGGCCCCGACGACGGCTGGAGGCCGACGGCCGGCTGCGGGCCGGAGGACGGCTGGATCGCTCCGGGCCGCTGCGGCGCCGACGGCGGCCGAGGGCTCGGGGGCGCGGGCACTGCGGGCGCGACGCCCTCGGCGCCGAAGGCGCGGGACACACCCGCCGGCGTGCCCGGCGTGCCCGGGGCGTCGATGCCCGGGGCCTGCGGGCCGCCCGGGAGCGAGCCGTTGGTCTGACGCGGCTTTTCTGCCGACCAGGGGCCGCCGGCGCTGCCGGTCGCCTTCCTGGGTGCCGCGGTCCTCGGGTCCGCGAAGCGTGCCGCTCCGAGCTCCCGCCGCGATCTCACGGTCGTATGGTCTGCCACGAGCACAAGACGGTAACGGAACGCGGGCCGTCTGGAAAGCCCGCGGAAGGTGCCAGGTCGCGTGGTCACCAATTGCCGTAGACGGCCTCCGAGTTGGCATTGATCGCCGAACAGAGTTCTCCCAGGTCAGAGCCCAGAAATTCGGCCATGAAGCGGGCCGTGTGCGCGGCGGCGAACGGAGCGTTCGGTTGGCCGCGGAAAGGGTGCGGCGTCAGGTACGGGGCGTCGGTCTCCAGCAGCACGAGGTGCCGGGGGATCTCGGCGAGCGCCGCGCGCAGGTCGTCGTTCGGCTTGAAGGTGATCGGGCCCGCGAACGAGAGGTACCAGCCCTGCTCGGTGCACACCCGGGCCATCTCGGCGTCGCCCGAGAAGCAGTGGAACACCGTGCGCTCGGGGGCGCCGTCGGCGAGGAGGACCTCGATGACCTGGGCGTGCGCGTCCCGGTCGTGGATCTGCAGGGCCAGGCCGAGCTCCTTGGCGAGCGCGATGTGCGCGCGGAACGAGTCCCGCTGCGCCTCCTCGCCCTTCGGCCCGGTGCGGAACAGGTCCATGCCGGTCTCGCCGATGGCCCGGATCCGCTCGGTGCCGCGGGCGAGCGCGGCGATCTCGGCGACGGCGTCGTCGAGCGACACGGCGTGCCGCGCCTCGGGCTCGGGGGGCAGCCCGTCGGGCCCGACCTCGTCCACGCCGCCGTGCAGCGTCGCCTCGTTCGGATGGATGGCGACGGCCCCGAGCACCTGCCGCGGCACGGTTCCCCCGGCGGGCGAGCCGTCGGAGGGCACGGCTCCGGGCGGGCCGCCGGAAGGCGCGGCTCCGGCCCGGACGACGACGCCGCCCGACGCCGCCGGGCCGCCGCCGAGCAGGCGCGCCGTCCAGCGGGCCGAGTCGAGGTCGCAGCCCACCTGCACGACGCGGTCCACGCCCGCGGCCGCCGCCCGGGCGAGGTGCTCGTCCACGGTGGGTGCGGGCACGTCGTCGGGCAGGACCGCGCCGATGTGGTCCAGGTGGGTGTGGTTGTCGACGACGGCGACGGGCAGCGGCTCAGGATCCGCGGGGAATCCGCGGTCACGCTTGCGGGCCATGGGTCTCCTCGGTTGGCACGGCGTCGATCGGCGCCCGCACGGTGCCGCGTGCGGGCCGCCGGAGGTACGGGACGGTGACGACGTGCCGCGTCACTCCGCGGCGGTGCCGCCGAAGCGCTCGACGTACCCGGCGACGTCGTCGTCGGTCAGCTTGGCGTACAGGACGGGCGGAACGGTGACCGGCGTCCCCGCCGGGACCGCGTCGAGCGCCCGCGCCTCGTCGGCGCTCACCCACGTCGCGGCGTCGTCGAGGGTGAAGACACCGCGCAGGGCCGCCGCCGTGGCCGGGATGAACGGCTCGGAGACGATCGCGTACAGGCGGATGAGGTTCATGGCCGTGCGCAGCGACAGGGCCGCCGCCTCCTCGTCGACCTTGACCTGCTTCCAGGGCTCCTTCTCGACCAGGTAGGCGTTGCCCGCGGACCAGAGCGCGCGCAGGGCGGAGGCCGCCTTGCGGTACTCCAGGGAGTCGAGGTGCTCCTCGAGCTCCGCCAGGCGCCCCGCGACCTCGGCGCCGAGACGCTCCTCGGCCTCGCCCGGGGTGCCCCCCGCCGGGACGGTGTCGCCGAACTTCTTGACCGAGAAGGTCAGCACCCGGTTCACGAAGTTGCCGAGCGTGTCGGCGAGGTCCTTGTTGACCGTGGCGGCGAAGTGCTCCCAGGTGAACGAGGAGTCGTCGGACTCGGGCGCGTTCGCGACCAGGAAGTACCGCCAGTAGTCGCTGGGCAGGAGCTCGAGGGCCGCGTCGGTGAAGATGCCGCGCTGCTGCGAGGTGGAGAACTTGCCGCCGTAGTACGTCAGCCAGGAGAAGCCCTTGACGAAGTCGGTCTTCTTCCAGGGCTCGCGGACGCCCAGCTGCGTGGCGGGGAACATCACCGTGTGGAACGGGACGTTGTCCTTGGCCATGAACTGCGTGTAGCGGACGTCGTCGGCCTCGTACCACCAGGACTTCCAGTCCCGGGTCTCGCCGGCCCCGGCGGCGTCGGCCCACTCCTTGGTGGCGCCGATGTACTCGATCGGGGCGTCGAACCAGACGTAGAAGACCTTGCCCTCGGCCGCGAGCTCCGGCCAGGTGTCGGCCGGGACCGGGACGCCCCACTCCAGGTCACGGGTGATCGCGCGGTCCTGCAGGCCCTCGGCGAGCCACTTGCGCGCGATCGACGTCGACAGCAGCGGCCAGTCCTCGCTGTTCTCGTCGAGCCACGCCTCGACCTCGCCCTGCAGGGCCGACTGCAGGAGGAAGAGGTGCTTGGTCTCGCGGATCTCGAGGTCCGTGGAGCCGCTGATCGCCGAGCGCGGCTCGATGAGGTCCGTCGGGTCGAGCACGCGCGTGCAGTTCTCGCACTGGTCGCCGCGCGCCTTGTCGTAGCCGCAGTGCGGGCAGGTGCCCTCGACGTAGCGGTCCGGGAGGAACCGGCCGTCCGCGTTCGAGTACACCTGGCGGATGGCGCGCTCCTCGATGAAGCCGTTCTCGTGCAGGCGACGGGCGAAGTGCTGGGTCAGCTCCGCGTTCTGCCGGGACGAGCTGCGGCCGAAGTAGTCGAACCGCAGGCTGAAGCCCTCGTAGATCGCCTTCTGCGTCTCGTGCGCCTGGGCGCAGAACTCGGCGACGGGCAGGCCCGCCTTGGCGGCGGCCAGCTCGGCCGGGGTGCCGTGCTCGTCCGTGGCGCAGATGTACAGCACGTCGTGGCCGCGCTGGCGCAGGTACCGGGCGTACACATCCGCCGGGAGCATCGAGCCGACCATGTTCCCCAGGTGCTTGACACCGTTGATGTACGGAAGCGCACTGGTCACAAGGTGGCGAGCCATCGGTGGATGCTCCATTTCGTCGGCAGAACAGGATGGGCGAGGCCAGATGCCGGCCCCGCCCAATCCTATTGCCGCCGCCGCGGCGCCGCGGTCAGATCCAGCTCGGCAGCCACATCAGGCCGTGCCAGTAGTCGTACGGCACCGGCATCGCCGTCCAGATCGGGTAGAACAGCACGCCCACGCCCACGATCACGGCGGTGACCACCCCGGCGACCCAGCCGATCGCCCGCTTGGCGGGCGGGTCGTTCTCCGTGTAGTCCAGGAGCGCGGCCACCACGTACACGATCGTCAGCACCAGGAACGGCGCGAACACGATCGAGTAGAACGTGAAGATGGTGCGCGCCACGCCCCCGAGCAGCCCGGCGATCGGCCACGAGTACTGGAACCACGGCAGCCAGCCCGCCGCGACGCCCATCAGCGGCCCGGAACCGCGCCAGTCGCGCTTCACGAGCGCCAGGACCAGCGCGACCAGCAGCGTCGCCGCCCCCAGCCACCACAGCGCCGGGTTGCCGAGCGACGTGACGGCGACCGCGCAGTCCTGCGTCGCGCCCGGCGGGCACGGCCCCTGCCCGGGCGTGAACTTCTCCCAGAAGAACGACGTCGGCCGCCCCTGGACGATCCAGTTGACCGGGTGCGCGTCGTAGCTGTGGTCGGACTCGAGGCTGGTGTGGAAGTCCCACATCTGCTTGTGGTACTCCCCGAGCGAGCGCCCGGCGTTCCAGACGCCGTCGGCCCAGCCCGGGAACCATCCCGGCGCCGTCTGCCCGTTCACCTCGGCCCAGTCGCGCATGTACGACATCCGGTTCACGAACCAGCCGGTCCACGTCGCGATGTACACCACCACGATGGTGGGCAGCATGACCAGCGCGGTCACCAGCACGCCGAGCGCGCCGTCCTCGACCCAGCGCCGGATCCCCGCGTCGCGCCGCGCGCCGAGGTCCCAGAAGACCACCAGCAGCCCGAACCCCAGCACGAAGTACAGCCCCGACCACTTCACGCCGCACGCCAGGCCCAGCGACACCGCCGCCGCGAGCCGCCACCAGCGGAAGCCGATCCGCGGGCCGTACGTCATCACCGCCTCGCTGCCGGAGTCGATCAGGTGCGCGACCCGCTCGGCCAGGCGCCGTCGTCCCCATTCCCGGTCCATGACCAGGCAGGCGAACGCGACCAGCACCCAGAACATGAGGAACTGGTCCAGCAGGCCCGTGCGCGAGTGCACGATCGCCTCGCCGTCGACGGCGAGCAGCAGACCGGCCATCAGGCCCAGCGACGTCCACCCGAACATCCGCCGCGCGATCCGGATGACCAGCAGCACCGCCAGGATGCCGACGACGGCGCTGGCGATCCGCCACTTCCACGGGTCGTCCGCACCTCCGGTCAGCCGCATGCCGAGCGCGATCATCCACTTGCCGACCGGCGGATGGACGACGTACTCGGCCTCGCCGGTCTTGTAGGAGCTGACGTCGCCGGCCTCGAACGCCGGGTTCGGCTCCTCCGGCCAGGCGGCCTCGTAGCCGAGGCTCGCCAGCGACCAGCCCTCCTTGACGTAGTAGGTCTCGTCGAAGACCAGCTTGGCGGGCCGCCCCAGCTCCCACAGGCGCGCGACCGCGGCGATCGTCACCACGGCCAGCGTGCCGATCAGGTCCCACATGCGGTCCCGGGCGGTGGTGCCGAGGCCCAGGCGCCGGGCGCCGAGCAGCTTCTCGAGCAGGCGGTCGCGGGTGCTGCGGTCGTCGGCGGCGGGACGCGGCGGCGCGGGCGCGCCGCCGGGGACCGGCGGCGCATCGGGGTTCTCGGGCGGCAGCGCTGCCGCGGTGTCCGGACGCTCCGTCGCGTCCGGGGTGTCCGCGGCAGCGGCGCCGGAAGAAGTAGTTGTCATGGGCTGGGACTCCATGTCTGCGTCGTGCTCGGGCACCGGCCCAGCATAGGGCGTGGGATCGTGGGAACCGTGACAACTTCGACAGGTTCATCGGGAACGATGCCCGACGACGGCGCCCTCGTGCTCGCCGCCACCCCCATCGGCAACGCCGAGGACGCCTCCCCGCGCCTGCTGCGCCTGCTGGAGAAAGCCGATGTCGTGGCCGCCGAGGACACCCGGCGTCTGCACGCCCTGGCCGCCCGGGTCGGGGTGCGGGTCGGCGGGCGGGTCGTGAGTTTTCACGAGCACAACGAAACGTTTCGTGCCGACGAGCTGCTCGACGTGGTCGAGGGCGGCGGGACCGTCGCGGTCGTGACCGACGCCGGGATGCCGTCGGTGAGCGACCCCGGCTACCGCGTCGTCGCGCGCGCGATCGAGCGCAGGCTGCGCGTCACCGCCGCGCCCGGGCCGTCGGCGGTGCTGACCGCGCTGGCCCTGTCGGGGCTGCCGACCGACCGGTTCACCTTCGAGGGCTTCCCGCCGCGCAAGCCGGGCGAGCGCGCCCGGACCCTGGCGGCACTGGCCGCCGAGCCGCGCACGATGGTGTTCTTCGAGGCCCCGCACCGGATCGACGACACGCTCGCGGCGATGGCCGAGGCGTTCGGCGCCGGGCGCCCGGCGGCGGTGTGCCGGGAGCTGACCAAGACGTACGAGGAGGTGCTGCGCGGCGGGCTCGGAGAGCTGGCCGCGCGGGCGGCGGCCGAGCCGCTGCGCGGGGAGATCTGCGTGGTGGTCGCGGGCGCGCCGCCGGCGGCGGAGGTCCGGGTCGAGGACGTCGTCGGCGAGGTCCGCGACCGGGTCGCGGGCGGGGAGCGGCTGAAGGCCGCCGTCGCGGCGGTCGCGGAGGCGGCCGGGGTCTCCAAGCGGGAACTCTACGAGGCCGCGTTGAAGGCACGCTGACCGGGTGTTGCCCTCGCCAGGTGAAGCCGTATCACAACCGTGCGTGCCGTCTGGCGAAAGTGGTCCTAACGTCAAGTCATGGATGGTCATCCCGGATATTCCATGGCATCAGCAGGATTCACCCACCAGTCCCCCTATGCGCGCCCGGGTTCGCTCGACGAGCTCGAGGGCCCGGTGACCGGCTCGGTCGAGGCCGGATCACACATCACGGGAACCAGATACCGGTCGTTCGACGTCAACGACGAGTCACAGCTCTGGGACCTGTACTCGGTGACGGTCCGCGACGGCACCGTGCGCGATCAGCGCGCGCTCCTGAACAAGGAGGTGCTGATCCGGATGTGGCCGGTGCTGAACCTGCCGCAGGACTGCCGTCAGGAGTGGGAGTCCCACTTCACGGAACTGCGCGCGCGGACGCGGTGGTCGTTCCTGTGACGCGGCGGTTCCGGTGATGCCGTACCGGGCGCCGTCGTCCCCGGCCGATCACCGGAACCACGGCCGGCGAAATCGAATCGCCGGGACTACCGCTTCCCGCCCCGGGAGTGGCAGGCTGGGGGCATGGACGACAATCGGCCCCAGACCAGCCGGTTCGTGACGAGCCGCCCGCGAAGGGCACTGCTCGTGGTGGACGTGCAGCCCACCTTCTGCGAGGGCGGTGAGCTCGGCGTGGACGGCGGGAACGCGGTCGCGCAGCAGGTGGCCGCCTACGCCAAGGAGCACCGCGACCGCTACGACGCCATCCTCACCACCCAGGACTGGCACATCGACCCGGGCGATCACTTCAGCACGGCCCCGGACTTCGTGAACTCGTGGCCCCCGCACGGCGTGGCGGGCACGCCCAACGCGGAGCTGCACCCCGCGATCGCGGGGATCGACGCGGACGCGCACGTCAAGAAGGGTCAGTACGACCACGGCTACTCGGGCTTCGACGGGGCCGACGACGCCGGCCGGTCGCTCGAGGAGATCCTCACGGACGCGGGCATCGGGGCCGTCGACGTCGTGGGCCTGGTCGAGTCGCACTGCGTGAAGCACACGGCGCTCGACGCCCGGCAGGCCGGGCTGGCCACGCGCGTGCTCACCGACCTGACGATCCCCGTCTCCCCCGAGCAGGGCGAGCAGGCGCGGGCCGAGCTGCGGGACGCGGGGGTCGAGCTGGTCGCGTCGACGGAACTGGGAGCGCGCCGGCCCCGCGGCTGACCGGATCGGCCGGCTCACGAGCCGGGCCCAAGGGGTTTGTTAGCGAACTTTCAGTATTCGCCGCTATGCTCGCCGTCCATGACGGCCAACGATGTCACCGCGGCGATCATCCCCGCTCCCGTGCGGGTCGAACGCGGCGCGGGAGCGGCGGACCTGAGGCGTGCGCGCGTGGTCGCGCCCGGCCTGGAGGACCTTCCCGCGCTCGCCGCGGAGCTCCTGCGGCCGGCCGGGGTGGCCTTCCCGGCAGCGGGGAGCGCCGCACCCGGGACCCCGATCGAGCTGCGCGCCGACGCCGCGGCGGGCCCGCCGTCGTCGGCGAACCCCGAGCGGTACACGCTCACGGTGACCGGCGACGGCGTCACGGTGCGCGCGCCCGGGCGCGCCGGGCTGCTGCACGGGCTGCGGACGCTGCGCCAGCTCGCCGGAGCGGCGCAGGCCGCGGGCCGGCCGGGCGAGATCCCGGCCCTCACCGTCACGGACGAGCCGCGGTACGGCTGGCGCGGGCTGTCGCTCGACGTCGCGCGGCACTTCTTCGGCCCGGCCGACCTGCGGGCGGTCGTCGACCTGCTCGGGCACTACAAGTTCAACCGGCTCGGGCTGCACCTGACCGACGACCAGGGCTGGCGGCTGGAGATCCCGTCCCGGCCGGAGCTCGTGGCGCGTTCGTCCGGGACCGCGGTGGGCGGGGATCCCGGCGGGTACCTCTCCGTGACCGACTACGCCGAGCTGCAGGAGTACGCGGCGGCGCGCGGCGTCGTCGTCGTCCCCGAGATCGACCTGCCCGGGCACGTCAACGCCGCGACGCACGCGTACGGGGAGCTGAACCCCGGCGGGCTGCCCACCGAGGCGTACGAGGGGATCGAGGTCGGGTTCTCGCGGCTCCACCTCGGCCTGCCCGCGACGGAGCCGTTCCTGCGGGACGTGCTCGGCGACGTCGCGCGGATGACGCGCGGGCCGTGGGTCCACTTCGGCGGCGACGAGGTGCACACGATGCCGCCCGGTGAGTACCGGGAGTTCGTGCGGCTGTGCCAGGAGATCGTCGGCGCCGCGGGCAAGACGCCGGCGGCGTGGCAGGAGGCGGCGGGCGCCGGGCACGGGGACACGGACGCGGCGGCCACGGCGATGGCGGCGACCGGCGGTCCCGGCGGCCCGGGCACGACCGCCGGGACGACGCCGGGGGCAGCGGCTGCCGGCTCCGGCGGCGCGGCCGGCGCGGCAGCGCATGCCCGCTCGGGCGGCGCGGCAGCGGCGCAGGCAGCGGCCGCCGGCTCCGGCGGCACGGTAACAGCGCAGGCAGCGCCTGGCGGCTCCACCACGACAGCGGCCGCGCCCAGGTCCGCGGGCGTCCTGGAACAGGACCCCGCGGCTTCCCCGGTGCGGGCCGGGACCGTGCTGCACTACTGGGACTCGCGCGCCGGCTCGGCCGCGTTCGTGCGCGCCGCCGAGGCCGGGGGCCGGTTCGTCATGGCGCCCGCCGAGCGCACCTACCTCGACATGAAGTACACCCCGGACCACCCGCTCGGGCTGGTGTGGGCGGGCTGCGTCGAACTGCGCGACTCGTACGAGTGGGACCCGGCCGCCGTCGTCGGCGGGCTGCCGGCCGAGGCGATCGACGGCGTGTCCGCCTGCGTGTGGACGGAGACGCTGCGCACCCGCGACGAGCTGTTCTCCATGCTGCTGCCCCGCCTGGCCGCCGTCGCCGAGTGCGCCTGGACCCCGCAGGAGCACAAGGACTGGGAGTCCTTCCGCGCCCGCGTCGCCACGGAGGCCGTCACCTGGCGGCGCGACGGCTCGGCGTTCCACCCGACGCCCCAGGTCGACTGGTAGGCGCGCCGGCCGTCAGTCCGTGAGGGCGATCAGGGTCGGGGCGAGCGGGGCGGCCGGGGCCGTGGCCGGCTCGCCGGTCCAGCCCGCCGCGGCCTGGGCCGGGAGGTCGGTCGTCACGTCGTGCCAGATGTTGTTCGCCGTCGCGCCGCCGCCGCCGGGGCCCGCCGCGGCGAACACGGTCAGCACCTGCGGACGCGGTTCGAGCGTGGCGCGGTCGGTGACCGACGACGCCGCGGACTGGTGCACCACCACCATCGTCTGCGGCAGCCGGTGCTCGGCGACGATCCCGGCGACGCGGTCGATCGCGGCCTGCAGCTCCGCCGCCGTGACCTGCCCCTCGACCGCGGCCCCGTTGCCCGCCAGGCGGAACTCCGGGTGCAGCGCGACGCCGACGCCGGGCTTGGCGAGCACCGGTTCGAGCGCGTCGAGCTGCGCGGCGAGCGGCCGGTTGCCCGGGACGATGTCGAGCACCACGATCGCGCCCGCCTCGCGGAACGCCTTGACCGCGGCCGAGACGCTCTCGACCGGCAGCTGCCCGGCGTGGTCGCCGTCGGCCCCGGCGTCCGCGGACTGCACGCTCGCGGTGACCGAGACCACCGGCATCGCCCCGGCCGACGACGCCGCCGCCAGGATCCCGGGCGCGGCCGCCGCCGCCAGGGCGGCGATCGACTCGGCCGCGCCGTCCGCGGGAACGGCGAAGGAGCCGGCGACGTAGGTCCCGCCGGCCAGCCGCTGCGTGCCGTGCGGGTAGGCGGGCTGCTGCCGGGCGGCCTCGACCTGCCAGGCGAGCCGGTCCTCGTCGTCGAACCCGGGGCCGATGGCGACGACGCCGAGCGGGTCGGCGGCGGCGATCGTGTCGATCGCCTCCTTGCGCGCGCCGGGGTCGCCGCCCGGGACGACGAACGGGACCGCGCCCGCGGCACGGGCGGTGCCGACGGCGGCCTCCTGCCCCTCGGCCGGGTCGACCAGCAGCATGACCTCCGACAGCTGGTCGGGGTCGGCGACGTCCGGGATCTTGGCCCGCAGGGCGCCGAGCTGGTTCGTGTCGATCATCCCCGCCTCGGGGAGGGCGGCGACCGGGCCGTCGTTGCCCCCGGCACCCGCCCCGCGCGCCACGGCGACGGAGGCTCCGCCCCGCGCGCCCGCCGCCGATTCCACGGCCTCCTCGGCCGCCTCGCTCACCGCGTTCGGGTCGAAGCGGACGACGTCGCGGTCACCCGCGACGGCCTCGGCGTCGGCCACCGCGGTCTCGTCGCCGACGACGACGACGGCCTCCGCGCCCAGCCGGTCGAGCTCGTCGCTGACGGGCCCGTCGCCGATCGCCCCGCCGCGCAGCAGCACCGGGGCGGCGAGCGCCTGGCCGGTCGCGGCGGCCGTCATGCGGTCCGCGGCGTCGTCGACCCCGGCGAGCACCGCGACCGGCGAGTAGCCGAAGAGCGACTGGCTCGCGTAGAGGGCGAGCTCCGCCGGATCGTCAGAGCTGAGCGCGAGGACGCCGTTCTCGGGGCCGCGCACGGCCGCCGGGGATCCCGACGGGCTGGCCGAGCCCTCCGCGGTCGGGACCGCGCAGCCGGCGAGGGTCCCCGCCAGGGTCAGGGCAAGAAGTGTTGCCGGGACGCGTGCTTCGGCGAATCGGGCGCTCCGGAAATCCACGACTCTCATCTTTCCCCACGCCGGACGCAGGTAACGACCGGCGCAAGTGAAATGTGAGTGAAGAGTCCCGGGGCCGGTCAGTAGGTGAACGGCGGGCTCTCGGGGAAGGGAGTCGTGTACCAGTACGTACCCCGGTCCGGCTTGGGGTTGCCGATCGCGACGGTGTACCCGGACGACTTCGACAGCGAGGCATCTACGGTGTACCAGGGCGTCGACCCGCTGGGGGTCGGCGTGTACCCCTCGTAGCGGACCCCGTGGACGAATTCCCCGCCGAGCTCGAGCTTGACGTCGAACGCGTAGCCGACATCGGCGTTGCGCCAGTCGACGGCCATCTGGACGGTGTCGTCGACGACCCGCCACTTCGGGCGGAGCTGGACCTGGGCACCGCCGAAGCCCTGATAGGTGCAGTTCCCGCAGGTCCGCGTGGTGCTCACGGGCTCGGCCGGGTCGCCGGAGCCGGAGCCGGAGTCACCGGGGTCACCGGATTCGCCGCCGGACTGGGTGCCGCCGTCGCCGGCACCCGCGGTCTCGCCGGACTCGCCGCTGTCGCCGGCTGATCCGGTCGGCGCCACGGCGTCCGTGCCGGGGTTCGCCGCATCATCCTGGTCCTGGTCCGCGCCGGAGCTCGTGGCCGTGGCCTCGCCCCCGCCCGCCTCCTCCGTCGGCAGCGCGCCTCCCCCGCCCTCGCCCTTCGCGTCCCTCGGCTTCGTCCCGCCCTCGCCGGGCTTCCCGGACTCCCGTCTCGCATCCGGCGACGCCGACGCGCTCGCCGTCAGCCCCTGCGAGCCGCCGTCGGCGACGACCGCCGGCGTCCGTTCCTGGGTCGATCCTCCGGCGATCGCCCGGATGAACGTGGGGGCGTACGCGACGAGGGCCACGCCGAGCAGGCAGACCAGGACCGCGACGGTCAGCGTCGTCCGGGAGATCGAGCGACCGTCCTTCTCGGAGGCGACGACGTCGGCCAGCGACCCGCCGGCGCCGTCCGGCTCTCCCGCGGGCGCGGCAGCCGCACCCGAGCCCGGCTCCCGGGCGGCCCCGGCGTCGTCGGGCCCGTCGCCGATCTCGTTGCCCTCGGTCATGTCTGCGGCCTCTCCCGTCTCTGGTCTCTCAGCGGCTCACCGGGATGTACCCGAGGCCCGCGAAGCGCTCGAGGGCGTCGCGGAGCTTGCGCACCGTGGCCGTCTGCTGCGGCGTGCGGATCCGGATCCAGGTCAGGACGTAGCCCAGGCGGTGCCGGTACAGGGCGTGCCGCGCCCCCCAGATCTCGACCGGGGCCGCGGACGTCTGCGGGAACCGCACCACCACGGCGCACAGGTCGTCCTCGACCACCACGCGGGCGCGCTCCAGCCGCATCCACGGGACGAAGAACGTCCGGTCCTTGAGCCGGAGCAGGCGCCGGTCCAGCACCCGGATGCCGTCGGCGCTGAGCTCGATCCGGTCGTGCACGCGCGGGCGGGACCTGGTGGTGACGTAGATCAGGCCCAGCAGGAGCGCGGTCGGCAGCAGGTTCACGAGCGTGGTGGCCGGGGCCCCCTCGCCCTGCGGCGGGTAGGCGAACTGCTGGAACAGGAAGGCGCCCGCGACGACGGCCAGCGGCAGCAGCAGGATCCGGCCGAGATAGGTCGCCACGCGCGCGCACCGCATCCCGGCCGTGGTCAGCGCGAACCGCTCGGGCGCCGGGTCCTCCCGGGCCACGGGCGCGCCCCGCCCGGGAGGAAGGACGGGTGGGGCGCTCCCGGCGCCGTCGGGCCGCCCCCCGGCGACGACGGGCGTGGCCCCGCTCCGGGGCCGCGTCCCGCCGCCGGCCCCGGGGCCGGGCGTCGCCCCGGGCCCCGGGCCGGGCGCCCCGCCGGGCCGCACGACCTCGCCGATCGGCACGGTGACCCCGCCGGCCACCACGTCGGTCACGTCCTCCGGGCGCCCCCGCAGCGCGAAGGGCTCGAGCGTGCGGCGCAGGGTGTCCAGGCCGGGCCGGGCCCCGGGCGTCTTGGCGAGGCAGGACTTCAGCAGCACGCCGAGCAGCGGATGCGTGATCTCGCTGAGGTCCGGCTCGTCGTGGGCGACCCGGCGCAGGATCGCGAGCGGCTGCCCGGTGCCCCACAGGTTGTGGCCGGTGGCGGCGTAGAAGAGCACGGCGCCGAACGCGTGGATGTCGCTCGGGTAGCCGACGTCCTTGCTGCCCATCGCCTGCTCGGGCGACATGTAGGCGGCGGTGCCCACGAGCTTGCTCTCGGGCGTGTGGGACGTCTCCTCCATGGCCCGCGCGATGCCGAAGTCGATCACCTTCGGGCCGTTCCCCGTCACCAGGACGTTCTGCGGCTTGAGGTCACGGTGCAGGATCCCCTTGCTGTGCACCGCGGCGAGCCCCTCGGCGATCCCCGCGCCGAGCCGGGCCACCGCGCCGGGCGGGAGCGCGCCGTTGCGCTCCACGTACTCGGCGAGGGTGGGCGCGTCGACGTACTCGGTCGCGACCCAGGGCTGGTCGGCGTCGACGTCCGAGTCGTGGACCGCGGCCGTGTACAGGCCGTCGACCCGCTTCGCGTTGCGCACCTCGTCGGCGAAGCGGCGGCGGAAGCCCGGGTCGTCGGCGATCTCCTGCTTGGCGACCTTGACCGCCACCCAGAACCCGCCGGTGGTCCTGCCGAGGTACACGTTCCCCATCCCGCCCGCGCCGAGGCGCGCCTCGATCGAGTACGGCCCGATCCGGCGCGGGTCGTTGGGTCGCAGTGGTTCGGGCACGTCTTCCAGGTTCCTTCCCGACGGGCGCCCCGGGCCGCGCCGTTGCCACCAGTACCTATACAGCGATTTAACAGCCTTAATCCGACCGGCCCCAGCCTACCCACATCCGCCCCTTGCCCACACACAAGCCGCCGAGGCAGCACCCCTGGTGGGGGTACTGCCTCGGCGGCGTGCGCTGGTCCGGACTGCCCGTCAGGGGAACTCGGTCACCTTCGACGGGATCGTGCTCGTGCCGGACGTCGGCGCGCCCGTGTCGTTGATGACGTGCCGGTACTGGCCCATGCCGCCGAGCGAGACCACCTGGACGTGGTGGAACTTGATGCCCGCCCGCACCGGCGTCTGGAACCCGTGGTGCTGCACGATCGACGGGTCCGACGTGTAGTTGCAGTAGGACCCGAGCGCCCACGCCTCGTGCGTCTGCACGTGGTCGGCGACCTTGTAGGCCGCGTAGCCCACGATGCCGTCGTGCGTGATGGCCGCCGCGTTCGGCGCGTCGTACGCCTTCTCGTTCTGCAGGAAGATCGTGCGGCCGCGCTCGCCGTTCCACAGCACGTCGTACTTGTTGAAGTGCTCCACGAACAGGCCGGTGGTGAGCACGTCGTCGCCGTTCACGACGAACCCGTAGTCGGACCGGTTGGTCTCCCAGCCGACGCCCTCGCCGTGGTCGGCCCGCCAGATCCAGGTGTGGTCCACGAGCACGTCGTCGCTGTTGACGACGACGGCGTTGGTGACCAGGCCCGGCCCGGCACCGCCGACGCGGGCGAACACGTCCTGCACGGTGATCCGGTTGTCGCTGTGATCCGCGGACGCGCCGGGCTCACCGATCCGCAGCAGGTTCTCGGACTTCTGCGCCCCGGCGTCCACGAGGAAGCCGGCCAGGCGCACGCCGTCGACGTCGGCCACGTGCATGGCGTCGACGCCGCCGTCCGGGATGAGCGTCGCCAGCCCCAGGCCGAGCACGATCGTGTCCGGCCGGGTGACCTGGATCGTCCGGTCGAGGTGGTAGACGCCGGGCGTGATGAGCAGGTGCATCCCCGCGGCGAGCGCCGCGTTGATGTCCGACGCCGTGTGGCCGGGCTTGACCACGAAGAACTCGGTGAGCGGGATGGACTCGCCGCCCGCGTTGGCGGGCCAGCTGACGCCGCGCGCGTCGGTGCGCTCGGCCGGGTTCCAGACCGCGTACCGGTCGCCGTCCAGGTAGAGGAACGGCTTCTCGCGGGAGATGGGCGTGGTCTGGAGGGTCGTGTAGGGCCCGCCGTTGCCGAAGTTGGTCGCCGGGGCACCCTCGACGCCGGTGAACGTCATGTTCCAGACGCCGTTGGTCCAGCCGCCCACGGACGACTCGCGGGTGTACCACTGCTGCTGCGAGTACGGGCCGACCGTGCCGTCGATCCTCGAGTCCGCGATGTAGCCGCCGGACGCCCAGCCGTAGCCGGCCGGGGCGAGGTTCAGCCCGCCGGTCACGTGGATGCGGCGGAACGGCGCGGCCTGGGCCACGGCCCAGCGGTTGGTGCCGTTGACCGGGTTGATGGAGAGGTTCTCCGCCGACCGCCAGAAGTTCTGCGTGGCATTCCCGTTGAACCAGCCGGCGTCGACGGTGATGTCACCGTTGAGCCGCACGTCGTCCGGGTTCTTGCCGAGGCCGGAGACGCTGGTGTAGAAGCCGATCTGCGCGTTGAGGTTGTTGTACGTGCCCGGCTTGAACAGGAACTGGTACCGCTCGGAGCCGAACTGGTTGGCCTCCATCTTCGCGAAGGCGGCGTCGAACTGGGCCTGGATGTTCGTCATCGACGGGTCCAGGACGTGCACGTTCGGGCCGAGGTCACCGCCGCCCTGCGGCGGCGTGGTCGTGCCGTCACCGGTGTGCACCGCGACCTCCCACAGCGAGACTCCCCACTGCGTGGCCCGCTGCTCGCCCAGGACGCGCAGGTAACGGCCCGAACCGGACACGGCGTGCGACACGGTGCCGCCCGTGGAGTTGGTGACCCGGTGGAGCGTGCGCCACGCGGCGCCGTCGTCGGACACCTGGATCTCGTAGACGCTGGCGTGGGCGGCCTCCCATCTCAGGTCGACGCCGCAGATCTCCTGCCGCGTCCCGAGATCGACGCGGACCCACTGGTTGTCGGCGAACGACGACGACCAGCGCGTGCCGGTATCGCCGTCGAACGCGGCCGACGCCGGGAAGGCGGCGCTCTCGGTGGACGACGCCGTGGCCGGCTTGCCCTGCGCGGCGTTCGACGTGGAGCACGCGGCGGCGGCGTTCGCCACGGCGGTGGCCTGCCCTGCCTGTGCGGCAGCACTCCCGCCGGCGAGCGGGCCGGCCGCTGCCCCCGGGGCGAGCAGCGCGGGCGCGGAGAGCAGGGCCGCCGCCACGGCGAGCGCGATCCCCTTCGATCTGTACCTCATGGCAACTCCTCATCCCCGCCACACTGCGGGGCAAGTAGCTTACTAACCTGTCAGTTCGTGACTTTAGCCGACTTCACCCACCGTGGGAACCCTTCCGGACACGGCAAAAGCGGGCGCGAGGCCTCGGCCTCGCGCCCGCCCGTACGGGGTCGGTTCCCGGTCAGCTCACGCCCACGTCGTCCACCGTGTGGGTGCCCTCGTTGAGGTAGACGTTGATCGCCTTGACGTCGCCGAGCAGGGCCCGGCAGTCGGCGGACATCGTCGTGAGGTCGACGGTGACCGTGCCCGGCTGCGAGGTCCAGCCCGTGTAGCCCGTCTCGCACCAGGTCCAGTCGCGGCCGAGCTGCAGCGCGACCTTCGCGTCGAACCCGGTGGTCGCCACGGCGTCGAACGTCAGCGCCGTCCGGCCGGTCAGGTCCCAGGCCCCGGTCACGCCGAGCCAGTCACCGCCGGCGCCGAACTCCGCGGTCAGCGCGCCGCCGGACGGCGTCGTCGTCCCGTTGCCGTTGAGCGGGTACCAGCCCTGCGCGCCGTCCGCGAAGTCGAACAGCGTCTCCGGCACGAGCGGCGGCGGCAGCTGGTCGTAGTTGTAGAGGTAGACCGCGACCTCCTGCCGCTTCAGCGGGAACCACGCGCCGAACACCTGGTCGGAGTACGGCTCGATCACCCCGGCCTCGACCGCCCACGCGACCGCGGTCCGCGCCTCGCGCGGCACGTCGGAGTACGTCGCCGGGCCGCCCTCGGGCTCCGGCGAGCCGTACAGCTCCCAGAGCGTCCGCGCGACCGCCCAGCGCGGGTGCCAGTGCTCGATCCCTGGCACGTCCGCGTCCGCGTCGTACGCCCGCAGCACGCGCGCGAACTCCTCGCCGTACACGATCTCGCGCGGTTTGAAGCGCCCGTCCGTACCCCATCCGTCGTACACGGACGAGAACCACTCGATCTCGTCGTAGAACTCGTGGTCCCGCGGCACGTCCGAGTAGCGCGGCGGGGGCGGCGTGCCCTCGACGGCCCGCACGTCGTCGAGCACCACGGCGCCCGATGCCGCGCCGGTCTCGTTCTTGTTGACGTACACGTTGAACTGCGTGACGTCCGCCAGGTCCTCCTGCGACACCCGCCGGTCCGCGTGCGCGGTGTCCCACGGCGCCGGGCGCCAGTCCGCGAACGGGATGGTCGCCAGGTACGGCTCGTCACCCGCCAGCGACGGGTACGCCTCGTAGGAGACGCCGCCCGCCACCATCTGCAGCACCAGCTTGTTCGACGACGCGTCCGGGTCCACCCACGCCTGGAAGGCCCAGTTGCCGCTCCAGTCCGCGCCCACCTGGCGGCCGAAGCCGGTGTAGCCCTGCGTCGCGAAGTCGTAGCTCATCCGCACCGCCTGCTCGCCCTCGCCCACCGGGCCGTCCGCCGCGGTGACGAGGTCCAGCTCGTTCGCGCCGTACCGCACGTACTGCGCCGCCAGGGCGTCGTCGTCCCCGTACCCCTCGAAGTCGTCGACGACGCCGGGGCCGTACGACGGCGCCGGGCCGAACACGACCGGCACCTCCCGCGTGTGCACGACGGCGCCGCCCGACGTGACGGTCAGGGTCACCGTGCGCGTCGAGTTGTCGAGCAGCTCGGCCGGGACGTCCCAGGCACCGGTCCACCACAGGGAGCCGGCGCCCGACGGCGGCGTGAGGGTCACACGGGTGTCACCGACCGTGACGTGGGCGCCGTCCGCGGCGGCGTCGCGGATCGAGGCCCGGAACGTCACCGGGCCCGTGGCGACGCGCGAGCCCGGGGCGGGCGACGCGAGGTGCACGGTGGCGGTCTCGGGCGCCGGGTCGGTCTCGGCCGTGAAGGCGCCCGCGACGTCGTCGGCGAACCAGCTGTACGGGTCGTCGTGGTACGCCCGGAAGTCCGCGAGCATCTCGCCCTCGGTGGGCGTGTACGGCGTCGTCGAACCGCCGAAGTTGGCCCACGTCAGCATGTACGCGTTGCGCGACGCCGCCGGGTCCGCGTGGATCGCGTCCAGGAGGGCCGTGTACCACCGCGGGTTCGCGTTCTCGCCGTCCGGCCGCACGCCGCCGGACAGTCCGAACTCCGTGAACGCGCTGACCTTGCCGCGCTCGTCGGCCAGGTCCGCGATCATCGCGAGGTCCTGCGTGATGCCCGTCAGGCCCGCCTCCGACGCCCCGGTCGAGTCGTACGTGTCGACGCCCAGCAGGTCGATGAAGTCGTCGCCCGGGTAGGTGCGCAGGTACGTCTCCGCGTCGCCGCCGAACCCGCCGCCCGGCGAGAACGCGTACAGGAAGTTGTGCACGCCCTTGACGTCCCGCAGGTACTCGACCGTGAAGCGGTACAGCTCCTGGTACTCGCCCGGCGTGCCGAACGCGGCACCCCACCAGAACCAGGAGCCGCCGTTCTCGTGGAAGGGGCGGAAGACCACCGGGATCGGGGTGCCGTCCGCCGTGACCGCGCCGTCGGCGGCGACCGCGATCGTGTCGAGGTAGTCGACCAGGTCCTGGTGGTGGCTGCCGCCGGGCAGGATGGCCCGCAGGGTGTCGCCGCCGGTGTCGTAGAAGTCGCCGCCCGTGACGAAGTTCTCCATGTGCACCGACAGGGTGCTGATGCCGCCCAGGTCGTGCGCCTCGCGGATCTTGCCGGCCAGGATCAGCGCGTTCTCCTCGCGCGTGTTGCTCGTGCTGCCGGGGCGCTCGCGGCCCTCGATGATCAGCGTGTCGAAGCCGAAGACGGCGGGGTGGTCGCCGGTGGCGGCCAGCACGTCGGAGCGGACGCCGTCGGCCTCCGCCTCGGTGAACGTCTCGCCGTAGTTGGTGGTGTGCTGATGGCCGAACAGCATGCCCTCGCCGCGGATGTCCCGCAGGTAGGCGAAGAGGCTGCGGGTCTCCGGGGTGGCCCGGGCGTCGACGAGGTCGACCGCGGTCGCGGCGGTCGCGGCCGGGTCGGCGTCGGCCGCCCCGTCGCCGGGCGCCGCGAGCGCCTGGGGTGCCGCGAGCGTCGCCACGGTCACCGCGGCGGCGACCGCCCTGGCGACCGCCGACGTGCGGCGGGTGGTGCGGTTCATCCTCGAACCTCCTGGGGTCATGAGACACGCCCGCGCCCGTGCGTGCGTGCCGTGGACTTGAACGATGCCTCAACGTAGCCGCGCGGCGAACGATTGTGAAGCGGTTAAGTTGAGGTAAGTCCGGGACCCCGGAAACCGTGCCGGGCCGTCACCCGCGGCGCCCCTCCAGGCCGTCCAGCATGACGTCGAGGCCGAACTCGAACTCGTCCTGGTCGTCGCACCAGCCCAGGGTGGTGCTCGCCTCGTGGGCAAGGTGCTCGGTGAGCCGCGCGACGAACGGGTACTCGTCCGCGAGCGCCGCCAGCTCGGCGAGCGCCGCCTCCTCGTCGTCGCCCATCTCCTCGACGGCGGGGGCGCCCGGCTGGAAGAGCTCCGGGGAGAAGCCGAGTGCGCGCGGGCCGAAGGCGTGCAGCGCGTGGTGGATGGTGTCCAGGGTGAACCCGCCGTCGGCCAGGATGGCGCCGAACTCGTCGATGTAGCGCAGGAACGCCGGGCCCATGGTGCCGTGGCTGCCGATCAGGGCGGGCGCCCAGGGGTGCTTGAGGAGGGTGGCGCGGGCGGTGAGGATGCGCGCCCGGAGGCGGGCGCGCCAGGCCGCGGGGTCGGGCGGGGCCGGCAGGGCGGCGCAGGCGTCGTTGATCTCGCCGATCACCACCTCGGCGAGCGAGTCGAGCAGGTCGTTCTTCCCGGAGACGTGCCGGTACAGGGCCATGGCCTCGACCCCGAGCAGCGCGCCGACCGAACGCATGGTGACGGCCTTCAGGCCGTCGCGGTCGGCGACCTCGACGGCGGCGGCCTGTACCCGCTCGCGGTTCAGGGGACGACGACGGGGCTGCGCTTCGCTCGGCTTCTCGTGCACGTGACCCATTGTGTCTTCACCCCTCCGAACCCTTGCGGCGGCCGTGTTTACACTGTAATCATGTTTACAACGTAAACCCCAGCGGAAGGCTGCTGCCATGACCGGCACCGCACCACCTGTCGTCCCCCTGTCCGCGCCCCCGCGCGACGTCGCCCTGACCGCGGGCGTCTCGACCCTCGCCATGGCGGTCGCCGGCGGATTCGCCGCCGTGTCCGTCACGAACCTCGCCGGCGACGGCGCCGCCGGAACCGTGGACCGCATCACGGGCGCGGGCCCGCTGCTCGGGCTGGCGATCACCGCGTTCCTGGTCGTGGCGGTGCTCGACGTGGTTCTCGCCTGGGCCCTGTGGCGCTGGTTCGGGAGCTCCCGGGGCGAGCTGGCCGCCCTCGCGGGCTGGTTGCGCGTCACCTACACCGCCACGCTGGTGGCCGCCGTCGGGCACCTCGTCACCGCGCTCGCCGTCGCCCGCGACGGCGGTACCGACGACGCCGCGCAGGCGGCGCTCGGGCAGTTCACCTCCACCTGGCAGCTCGGCCTGGTCGTCTTCGCCGCGCACCTCGTGGTGCTGGGGACGCTCGTCGTGCGCGACGCCGGCACGCCGGCCTGGCTCGGCGCGATCATCCTCGTGGCCGGGTTCGCGTACGCGGCCGACGGCGTCGCGCGGCTGTTCGTGGCCGACGGCGCCGCGCTGCTCACCGTCCTGACCGGACTGGTCTCGGTCACGTCCGTCGTGGGCGAGGTCGGGCTCGGGGTCTGGTTCCTGATCCGTGGAGGGAAGAACCGATGACTACTTTCCTGACCGTTCTGGCCTGGCTCGCCGGGGCTCTCGTACTGGCCGTGCTACTCGGGATCGGCTTCATCCTCACCGCGATGCGCACGAAGAATCCGCGGATGCTGCGAGCCGTGCGGCACTTCAACCGCAGCGCGACGAACAAGCTCCAGCTCCGCACCGCCGGAAAGGCCGGCTCCACGAACCGGGGCCTGCTCCACCACCGAGGCCGCACCAGCGGCCGCGAGTACGTGACCCCGCTCGGCCCGAGCCGCTGCGAGGGCGGCTTCGAGATCGCCCTCCCGTACGGCACCGACGTCGACTGGCTCCGCAACCTCCGCGCCGCCGGGTCGGCCGTCCTGGAGACGGGGGGCAGGCGCTACCGCGTCGACCGGCCGGAGATCGTCCCGCTCGCGACCACCGGGATGCCGGACGCCACCGACCCGGCGATGAAGTTCCTCCGCGTGGACCAGGCGCTCCGGGTGCGCGCCGTGGAACTGCCGCCGCCGCCCCGCCCCGGTCGTGGGTGATGCCGGACCACGGGCGCGTATTCCCCGGGCGGCTGTGATGTTTTCACGTGTCGCGGCGGCACCGGGGCGGGGACATCGGCAGCTCGGAGCGCATAGTGTGACCGACCATGGATGACGTGCAGACGGTGAGATCCACGACCGTTCCGCTGGGCGTGCCCGAGGCACCGCCGACGGCGCGGCAGGTCACCCGGGCCCTGGTCCGGGCCGAGCGCGGGGCGGCGCTGGACGTGGCCGAGGCGGCCGCGCTGCTCGCGGCCCGCGGCGAGGAACTGGACCGGCTGTGCGCGGTGGCCGCCCGGGTACGCGACGCGGGGCTGGTCGCCGCGGGCCGCCCGGCGACGACGACGTACTCGCCGAAGGTGTTCGTTCCCGTCACCCGGCTGTGCCGGGACCGGTGCCACTACTGCACGTTCGTGGAGACCCCGGCGCAGGGCGCCCGGGAGGGCCGCGAGCCCTACCTCTCCCCCGACGAGATCCTGCAGATCGCCCGCGACGGCGCCGAGCTCGGGTGCCTCGAGGCCCTGTTCACCCTGGGTGACCGGCCCGAGGACCGCTGGCCGGAGGCGCGCGAGTGGCTGGAGTCGCGCGGCTACGACTCCACGCTCGCCTACGTGCGCGCCATGGCGATCCGGGTGCTGGAGGAGACGGGCCTGCTCCCCCACCTCAACCCCGGCGTCATGAGCTGGGAGGAGCTGAACCGGCTCAAGCCCGTCTCGCCGTCGATGGGCATGATGCTGGAGACGACGTCGCGCCGCCTGTACGAGACCAAGGGCCTCGCGCACCACGGTTCCCCCGACAAGGACCCCGAGGTCCGCCTCCGCGTCCTGGAGGACGCCGGCCGCCTGAACATCCCGTTCACCTCCGGCCTGCTGGTCGGCATCGGCGAGACCCTGACCGAGCGCGCCGAGACGATCTTCGCCCTGCGCGCGAACCTGCGCAGCTACGGCGCGCTGCAGGAGATCATCGTCCAGAACTTCCGCGCCAAGCCCGGCACGGCCATGCGCCACACCGACGACCTCCCCCTCGACGAGTACCGCGCCGCCATCGCCGTCACCCGCGTCGTGCTCGGCCCGAAGGCCCGCATCCAGGCCCCGCCGAACCTCGTGGACCTCGCCGAGTGCACCATGCTGCTCGACGCCGGCATCGACGACTGGGGCGGCATCTCCCCGCTCACCCCGGACCACGTCAACCCCGAGCGCCCCTGGCCCGAGATCGACCGCCTCCGCGACCTCGTCGAGGCCCGCGGGTTCGCGCTCCGCCCGCGCCTCACGGTCCACCCGCAGTACGTGCTGCAGGGCGAGCCGTGGCTCGACCCGCGCATCAGCGCGCACGTCGCCGCACTGTCCGACGACGACGGCCTGGCGCGCCCGGGCGTCCGGCCCACCGGCCTGGCCTGGCAGGAACCGGACGGCGGCTTCACCGCGGCGGGCCGCACGGACCTGCACGAGACGGTCGACACGGAGGGCCGCACGAACGACCGCCGCGAGGACTTCGACCACGTCTACGGCGACTGGAACGAGATCCGCGAGGAGATGGCCCGCCGAGGCGAGGCATCGCCGTCCGGCGACCATGTCATCCCGGTCGATGGAACCGTGACCATCGACCGAGATGACATGCTCGGCGGCACTGCTGCCGGGTCGACGGCGTCGGGCAGCGGCCGGCGGGGCGGCGTTCCGGGCGCGGCGGCGGCGTCGGGCATCAGCGTCGAGGGGAAGGCGGCGCTGGCCGCCGCCGAGCGGGACCCGGGTGGGTTGAGCGACGAGCACGCGTACACGCTGATGACCGCCGACGGGGAGCTGCTCGAGCGGGTCGCGGAGCTGGCGGACCAGCTGCGGCGCGACGCCGTCGGCGACGACGTCACCTACGTCGTGAACCGGAACATCAACTTCACGAACGTCTGCTACGTCGGGTGCCGGTTCTGTGCGTTCGCGCAGCGGCGCACCGACGCCGACGCCTACTCGCTGTCGCTCGACCAGGTCGCCGACCGGGCCCAGGAGGCCTGGGACCTGGGCGCCTCCGAGGTCTGCATGCAGGGCGGGATCGACCCGCAGCTGCCCGCCACCGGGTACTTCGACCTGACCCGCGCCATCAAGGAGCGCGTGCCGGGGATGCACGTGCACGCGTTCAGCCCCATGGAGATCGTCAACGGCGCGTCGCGCACCGGGCTGAACTTCGAGGACTTCCTCACCCGGGCCCGCGAGTCGGGGCTCGACACGATCCCCGGGACCGCCGCCGAGATCCTGGACGACGACGTGCGCTGGATCCTCACCAAGGGGAAGCTGCCGACGAAGACCTGGATCGAGGTCGTGAGCACCGCGCACAAGGTGGGCCTGCGGTCCAGCTCCACCATGATGTACGGGCACGTCGACAACCCGCGGCACTGGGTGAACCACCTGCGCGTGCTGTCCCGGATCCAGGACGAGACCGGCGGGTTCACCGAGTTCGTGCCCCTGCCGTTCGTGCACCACAGCTCGCCGATCTACCTCGCGGGGGTGGCCCGGCCGGGCCCGACCATGCGCGACAACCTCGCCGTGCACGCCCTGGCCCGGATCATGCTGCACGGCCGGATCGACAACATCCAGACCAGCTGGGTGAAGCTCGGCGTGGAGGGCACGCGCCGCATGCTGCGGGCGGGCGTCAACGACCTGGGCGGCACGCTCATGGAGGAGACGATCTCCCGCATGGCCGGCTCGGAGCACGGCTCGGCCAAGACGGTCGCCGAGCTCCGGGAGATCGCCGCGGGCATCGACCGCCCCGCGGCCGAGCGCACGACGACGTACGGCCGTCCCGCCCCGCGCGAGGTGGTGCGCTCCGCCGCCGGGTAGGGCCCGCCGGCAACGAGGTCCGGCGGGGGGTGGCCCCGGCGGGGGTGGCCCCGGCGCCCACGAGGAAGCCGGGCGTAGGACCCACGGCTACGAGGGCGGGCCGGCGGCCCAGGCGCCGCCGGCCGGTCAGAGGGCGGCCGCGACCGACTTGGCCGCCGTGACGGCGTCGTCGCAGTCGTCCGTGCCGCGCAGGTGGACGCGCGCCAGGTCGTGGACCTGGCCGTCGCCGTCCGGGCTCGCGTAGGAGCGCGCGACGACGTCGACCAGGCAGCCCTCGCCCCAGGCGTCACCGCGGACGTAGGCGGTGCGGCCGGAATAGGTCTGCCTGTCGCCGTCCGAGCCCGCGTCGTCGCGCTGGAAGATGACGCGGAGGAAGCGGTCGTCGTCGCCGTCCCACTCGCAGTCCCACTCCGCGAACCGGCGGCTCGGGCCGGGGATGTCGTCGACGGTGAGGGCCGTACGCAGCGCGCTCGAGCTCGGCAGGTCGCAGGCGCTCCTGGTGTACAGCGATCCCGGGGCCCGCCGCGTCGGGATCGTGCCGTCGCCGACGACGGACGCCGCCTTCCTCGCCACCGTGTCGACCGCGGAGCAGGCCTCGGAGTTCTCCGCCTCGACGTCGAACCGGTAGTCGCCGCCCGCCGGGACGATCTGGTTCTCGCAGTCGCCGTCGTAGAGCGTGGCCGAGCCGACGCTGCTCGGGGTTCCCGAGGGGTCCTCGCCGAAGTCCCGCCAGAGGGTGACCTCGACCGTGTCCGAACCCACCTCGACGTCGCACCGGGCGAGCTCGCCGTGCGGGTCCGCGTTCAGCCGGGCGTCGCCGAGGCTGCTCAGGGCGGGCCGGATCAGGCCGCACGGGTCCCAGACGCGCTCCTGGCCGCCGGAGATCGGGACGCTGGCCGGAACCGAGTTGGTGGCGGGGTCCGGGTCGCCGGAGTCCTCCGAGCCGCCGCTGCCGCCACCGCCGTCGCCGGAGTCGCCGCCGCCCGAACCAGCTCCGTCGCCGGACGAGTCGCCATCCCGGTCACCTCCGGCGGAACCGCCGGCGCCCCCGTCCCGCTCGCCGTCGCCGGAGCCCTCGCCGGACGAGCGCCCCGGCTCGTCCGCGATCCGCCCGCTCGCCCCGGCGCCGCTCGGGGCCGCGCCCGGTTCCGAGGGATCCGAGGCGTCGCCGGACGACGTCGCCGCGGGCACGGACGCCAGGGCCGGCGGCGATTCCTGGGCCCCGGCCTGCGGGTCACCGCCGCCGAGGCGGCCGATCAGCGTCGGGGCGGCCGCGACCAGCGCGAAGCCCAGGGCGATCACGACGAACATCACCATCAGGGTCGACCGGCGCGTCCACCACGACCGGCCCGCGTCCTCGACGACGTCGCGCAGGGATTCCCTGCCGCCCGCCTCGCCCGCCTCGCCGGGCTCGTCCGGCTCGATCCGCTTGTCGTCACCGGTCGTGTCGTCGGACACCGCAGTCCCCTCGTGTGCGCCAGCATGTCCCGATTTGCGACAGTGAGACTAGCATCACAGGATGAATCGGCATCGGTCCGAGATCACCGGTGTGGTCCCCTCCGCGCGCCGGCAGGGGCCAGCAGCAGCGCCGGGTCATGGGCGCAGACCACCTCGACGGTGTCGCCGTGCGTCGCGAACAGACGGGCGAGGCGCGCGTGCTGCGTGCGGGCCAGCGCGCCGTCGTCGGTGACGAACGTCTGGTGGCACCAGAACAGGAAGGGGACCCGGGCGCCCGTCAGGTAGGCGTGATGGTTGAAGGCGTCGCCCGCGTGCAGGATCCAGCGCTCGGGGGCGGCGGCGTCGTCGGACACCCGGACGGCCACGCCCGCGTGACCGCGCGTGTGGCCGGGGAGGGGAACGAGCAGGATGCCGGGGAGGATCTCGGTGACGCCGGTGAAGCCATACCACTCGAGGGGGCCGGGCGGATGCGCGACGACGTCGGGGCCGTGCGACCACTGGGAGGCGCGGTAGCGGCGGCGCTCGAACCAGCGGGGGCGCAGGACGGCGTCGGCCTCGGCGGCGGTGAGGTGGACGCGGGCGTGCGGGAAGTCGGCGATGCCTCCGGCGTGGTCGAGGTCGGCGTGGCTCAGGACGACGTGACGGACGTCGGCGGGGTCGAGGCCGAGGGCCTGGATCTGGCGGACCGCGGTCTCGGCCTCGTCGAACGAGGGGCGCATGACGTGACGGACCGGGCCGAGGAGGCTCCGGTCGCGGGTTTCCGCCAGCCCGAAGCCGGAGTCCACGAGGACGAGGCCGTCCCCGGACTCGGCGAGCAGCACGTGGGAGACGATCGGCGCGCCCGGGATGCGCATGGTCCCGGCGTTGAGGTGGTGGACTCGCACAGGGTCACGATAGTCCGTTATGAGACCACAAACCTGGCTTTTCGTCCAGCGTCTGTTGTAATGGACTACGCCCCTGACCAGGTCAAAGATATCGCGAGTGCCGCTCGCCCCCCGAAGGAGCACCCCCCATGCGCTTCAGTCGACGCGCCGCGCGCCAGATCGGCGATCTCAACGAACAGATCCGTCTCGGACTCGGCGGTCTGCCCCTGAGCGAGACCTTACCGAGGATCCGGGTGCACCAGGGACCAGGATCGAGGCCGGACACCTGCGAGCTGTGGGGCATGGCCGGCCGGACACCGACGCTGCGGCGGCTCTGCGCGCTGCCGGCGGGCGTCGGGCTGCGGATCGAGCACATCGAGAAGGCCGCGGAGAACGCCGGCTTCTCTCTCCCCGTGTCCGACGACGACGCCGGCGGCCCGTGGGTGCGGATCGGGCCCCCGGACGTCCCCACCGACTGGTTCGAGCTGGCGCTCATGGTGGCGCTGCCCGGGATACGGGTCCCCGCGCAGGACGCGGGCATGAACCGCTGAGCGGGCGGGGCCGGGCGCGGAGACGCGCCGGCCCCGCCCGCTTTCTCATGTGATGACGTCTTCTCACCCGAACGGTCGGCGGCTACCCTGAGAGCGCGCTCAATGAACTGACAGGTCAGTAACCTGTCGAGCGCGACGCCGCCGGGCACCGGAGCCCGGCGGTGTGCTCGGACAACTCCGCGGGCAGCGTTGCCCGCCGATCGGAGACGTGATCATGATCCGACCGCACCTCGGGGTACGCCGCCGTCACGGCGCCTCCGCCCCGGAGCACTCCCGACGGACCGGCCGCCCGCCGGCGGTGACGGCCGCCGCCGTCGTCGCCCTCGTCGCCGCCGGCCTGACCGCGGCACCGACCGCCGGGGCCGAACCCGTGCCCGACCCCGCCGTCGTCCCGGTGGGCGCGGGCTCGTACGCGTCGGCGCCGCCCGCCGCCCTCGACACGACGAACCACGACGTCAGCGGGTTCGTGGACCGTGACCTGTATCTCGACGACTCGCTCGCCGGGAAGCCGGTCAAGACCAATGCCTGGTGGACGGACCTGCTGGTCAGCAAGTTCTCCGGCGACCTGTGGGCGAACCCGCTCGTCGTGTCGAACTCGGCCGAGGGGACGAGGGTCACGCTCCCGACCCGCTGGAACGCGGACGGGACCGCGCGGGTGCTGGAGTCGCCGATCGTCGTCGGCGCCACGGCCTCGCCCCGGCCCGGCCCGAGCGACGTCGTCATGGCCGACTTCGAGAGCGGCCATCCGGCCGGCTGGACCGCCACCGGAACCGCGTTCTCGGGCGGGCCGTCCGGCGGAACCGCCACGGGGCAGAGCGCCGTGTCCGGCTTCCTCGGGAAGCGGCTGGTCAACTCGTTCACCTCGGCGCAGGGCGACGGCGCGACAGGCACGCTGACGTCGTCGTCGTTCACGATCGACCGGAACCACCTCGCGTTCCTGATCGGCGGCGGCAACCACCCCGGCACCGAGGAGGTGCGCCTGGTGGTCGACGGGCAGGCCGTGCGCCAGGCCACCGGCAAGAACTCCGAGCAGCTCGAATGGGTGACGTGGGACGTCGCGGCCCTGCGCGGACGGACCGCGCGCCTCGAGGTGGTCGACACGCTGACCGCCGGCTGGGCGCACGTGCTGCTCGACCAGGTGGTCCGCACCGACGACCCCGCAGGCCTCCCCGGCCGCTTCGCCACGACCTTCGCCGCGCAGGACGCCACGGTGACCGGCTGGGGCGAGTGGGACGTCTCGTGGCGGCTGCGCGGCCCGGCCGACACTGCCGCGAGCCCGCAGGGCATCGACGTGACCGCCGCACGCGGCGTGCCGTACGTGTGGTTCGAGCTCGACGGCGTGCAGCCCCGGCTCACGATCGCCGACGACGCCGAGGTGCTCGCACGCGACGGCGCGCCGCTCGCGCTGCCCGCCGACGTGTCGATGCTGCGGATCCGGCAGAACGGGCGGTCGTACGGGGTGCACCTGCCGGACGGGTCGCGCGTCGAGCGGTCCGGGAACGCGCTGCTGGTGACCGCGCGCGCCCCGTACCTGGTCGTGTCGGCGATCCCGCAGGGCAGCACGGACCCGGGCGCGGACCTGGCGGAGCTGCACCAGCGGGCGTTCGCCGTCGTCCGTGACACGCGGATGGACCACGCGTACGACGTCGCGGCCGGCGAGGTACGGCAGACGTGGGACCTGACCACCGAGGCGCTGCAGGGCACCAACCTGGACACGGTGCAGGGATGGCTGCCGCACCACTACCGGGAGGGCCGCCAGACGTGGGCGTTCACGGGTGACACGTGGGACACCCCACGGGGCGTGCTGCGGGCCACGGCCGGGCACGGCGGGTGGACGCTGCGGTACCCGTTCGAGGGGATCGTGCCGTTCCTGCCGGATCCCGAGGGCACGCCCGGGTACGACCGGGCGCGGATGGTGCGGTACGTCGAGGAGTACGCCGAGAAGACGGGGTACGGGGCCGACACCTACTGGGGCGGCAAGGACGTGCTCCAGCTGGCGCAGTACATGGCGGTGGCGAAGGAGATCGGCGCGGACGCCGCCCACACCGCGCTGAAGGCGTCGCTGCGGACCGCGCTGAACGACTGGTTCACGTACACGCCGGGCGAGACGCAGCACTTCTTCGCGCGGTACCCGACGTGGAAGGCGCTGGTGGGGTTCTCGGACTCGTACGGGTCCTTCGAGTTCACGGACAACCACTTCCACTACGGGTACTTCACGCTCGCGGCGGCGTACCTGGCGCTGGAGGACCCGGAGTGGGGCCGGCAGTACGGCGGGCTGACGACGCTGGTGGCGAAGCAGTACGCGAACTGGGACCGCACGGACGGCGAGTTCCCCTACCTGCGGACGTTCGACACCTGGCAGGGGCACTCGTACGCGGGCGGGACGAGCTCTCCGGGCGGCAACAACCAGGAGTCGAGCTCGGAGGCGCTGCAGTCGTGGGCCGGGCTGTTCCTGCTCGGGTCCGCGCTGGGGAACGACGCGATGCGGGACGCCGGGGCCATGGGGTACGTGACGGAGCGGGCCGCGGTGAAGGAGTACTGGTTCGACTACCACGGGCGGGCCGGGGCGCCTGCCGCGGAGGGGCCGGGGAACTTCCCGTCGTCGTACCGCCACGGCAGCACCGGGATCCTGTTCGACTCAGGCCAGGCGTACGCGACGTACTTCTCCGGGGACCCGGCGTGGATCTACGGCATCCAGTGGTTGCCCACCGGGCCGTGGCTGTCGTGGTTCGGCGAGGACCAGGCGTTCGGCAAGGAGCTGCTCGCGCGGATGTTCGACGAGCGCACGGTCGACGGCGCATACGACGTGCGCGGGTTCGATCCCGCGGATCCGGCCGACGTGCGGGCCGCGGCGGACGTGTACTCGAAGATGGGGGACGCTCTCGGGAACGTGGTGCTGGGGTATCTGGCACAGGTGGATCCCCGGGCGTACACCGTGATCTCGGCGGAGCTCGAGGCGCGCGGGGACCCCGTGGCACGCGGCGTGTCCATGGCCGGGATGGTGCACTACACCGGGCTGGCGAACCGCGGGCTGGGGCAGCACACCACGGCGCGGCGGGTGGGTGCGCCCACGAGCCAGGTGTACCGGGACGGGAACGTGTACACGTACGTGGTGTACAACCCGACGGACACGGCCCGGACCTATCCGGTGTACGAGGGCGCCCGGGAGGTCGGGACGGTCTCGGTGCCCGCGCGGCAGCTCGTGAAGGTGCGGTCCGACGGGAGCGGGGAGCCGGGGACCGGCGAGGCCGAGCTCGCGCGGGGGAAGACCGCGACGGCGTCCAGCGTGCGGGACGCCCAGCTCCCCGGGCTGGCGGTGGACGGGAACCCGGGCTCACGCTGGGAGAGCCAGCTCGCCGACGGGCAGTGGCTCCAGGTGGACCTCGGGGCGCGGTCCACGCTGACGCGCGTCGAGATCGACTGGGAGACGGCGGCGGCGGCGACGTTCTCGGTCCAGGTGGCGGACTCCCCGACCGGGCCGTGGACCACGCTGCGGACGGTCACGAAGACGACGGCGGCGCCCGATGTGGTCACCGTCTCCGGGACCGGGCGGTACCTGCGGATCGACGCACCGAAGCGGCTGACGCCGTGGGGCGTGTCGATCTGGGAGCTCCGGGCGTACGGCCGGGCTGCCTGACGGCGGGGTCGCGATGACGCGGGCCGGCGTCCTGGTGTCCGCACCGGGGCGCCGGCCCGCGCGGCGTCCGGCCCGATGTGGCAAGCGCCACCGCCTTCGATTTGCGACCCTGGCCAGGTCGAGTGCTAGTCTGTTCCAGCACCGAGGGGCTATGGCGCAGTTGGTAGCGCGTCTCGTTCGCAATGAGAAGGTCAGGGGTTCGAATCCCCTTAGCTCCACACCCGAGAAACCCCGTCTGACCAGCGCAAACACGCTGGATCAGACGGGGTTTCCGCGTACTCAGGAACCGGTGCTGGCGTCGCGGGTTCCCCCGGGGTTCCCCCGCCCGTCGTTCAGCCTCTCCAGGCCCGCCATGTCCGCCCCGGTGCCGAGGAAGTGCAGGTACCGGTTCGTCGTCGCGGCTGACTCGTGGCCGCACCACGCCTGAACCGTCGCGAGGTCCACGCGGCGGGCGAGCCACAAGCACGCGGCGGTGTGCCGCAGGTCGTGTAGCCGGCGTCCGCGCCCGGTCGTCTCCCAGGCGAGGGCTCGCAGTACGGCCGACCTGTGGAGCGTCGCTCCGCGCATCGTCGTGAGCAACAGCTCATCCGGTGCCTTACCCTGCGCCAGGTCGCGCACGATGGGAAGGACACGGTTCGCCAGCGGAACACGACGGGACCGGCCACCCTTCGGGCGCTTCCGCTCGATCCCCTCGGGCTGGTTCCGCCGGACCATCAGGCCCGGCGTGGGGACCTCCACGAAGTCGGCCACCTGGAGAGCTCGAGCTTCGCCCCAGCGGAGTCCCGTCCAGCCCATCACGAGCAGGATGTCTGCGAGCCGGGCGTCTCGCTTGGTCCAGTCGGCGTAGGCGCGCTCGAGTTCGGTCTCGGTGAAGGGGTTCATCTCTACGGCTTCCTCTGACGACTTCGGGACACGGGTGTTCGTGACAGGGTTGACAGCGATCAGCTTCTCTCGCACGCACCAGCCGAAGAATGCGGACAGGCTGGCGCGGTACCGGACGACTGCCGACGAGGTGAGCCGTTCCGGCGCGCGCCCGCCCTGGTGCTTCTTGGAGCGGGCGGGAGCGCCAGCGAGCAGCAGCTCGAACGAGCGCGCAACCTCGCGATCCGAGACAGCACTCAGGTGCATGTTCAGCAGGCTTGTCGGCATGAGTCGCTGGAGGTCCGCGTCGGCCTTGTAGGTCTTCGCTGCCACGGTGTTCCTCCGGACCTTGAGCCAGCGCTCCAGGACCACGCGGACCTTCTCCCGGCCGGCGCGCGGGTCGATGCCGCCTGCGAGAGCTGCACGCTCGCGGCGAAGCCAGGCCACGGCTTCACCCCGCGTGTCGAACGTCTTACCGCCGAGGTACTCTCGCCCGCTCTTCAGGCGAGCCTTGAACCGCCCGTTCGCGGTCTTCTGGATGCTCATCACGCCGCCTTCTGGTCCAGCCAGACGATCACGTCGTCACGGCGGTACCGAGGGAGTGACGGCGACAGCCACACGACGCGCGGTCCCTTGCCTGCGAGGCGCCAGCGGCACACGGTCGACGTGGCGACCTTGAGCCATGCCGCCACCTCTTCGGTGGTGAGGAAGTCGTCATCGGGCGCGACACGCTGAACATCGATGGTGGTACTCATAGTGATTCTTCCTTTCGGCTGTTTCTTCGTGATGCTTTACGGGGCGGTGCGGGGGGTTAGGGGTGACGGGTGTCACCCCTAAGAATCACGGCTGGATCTGGTCTTTGACCTGGGGTTTTAGCCGTGATGGTTAGGGGTGACGTCACGTCACCCCTAACCCGTTCACGGCGGGGTTACTCGGGGCGTCGGAGCAGGGTCCGGGGCTGGCCTCGGTACTCGTCGTCGTGTCGCTCGACCAGGCCGCGTCGGATCAGGTCATCGATGGCGGGTTCGACGGTTCCTCGTAGTGAGGGTCCGAACCAGCGCAGGACCGTGCTTGCCGAGACCGGCTCGGTGCCGAGCTTGGCGAGCAGCTTGGTCGCGGTGCGGGCGACGGCGGCGGTGTCGTAGTGCTCGTCGTGAGCGGCGCGGGCGTTGGCGCGGGCCTGGATGGCGCGGGCGGCGTCGGTCGCGACGGCGTCGCGCATCCACTGGCGGGTCTGGTCCGAGACAGACATGACGTAGTCCGCGAGCTGCCAGTCGGACTCGGTGACCTCCAGGCGGCAGGCCAGGAGCGCGAGCAGCGCGGCGACCTTGAACCGCACTGCGGACTGCTGTCCGTCGCCGTCGGTGACCTGGCCCCGCAGGCGGGCGCGCTGTCCTGCTTCGAGCTCGGCCATGATGGCGGGGTGGACGTCCATGACGACGCGTTCGGTCTGGGTCGCCAGGACCGGGCTGGACCAGCGCAGCGGTGCCGGGGCGGGCGGGGCGACGTCGGGAGCAGTGCGGTCCATGACCGGCATCCACAGGAACCGTTGCGGCGTCCCTCCGCCGTCGTCTGCGAGCAGCGGCCCGGCCTTGCGCGGCTGGACGCCGGCCACGAGCGCGGCCCGGTAGGTGTGGGCGTCTACGACCTTGCGGCGTGCCGGGTCTGCGTTCTGGAATCCGAGAGTTTCGCCGGAGAACACCTTGCGGACCTCGGCCGCGGTGGTGGACCCGGACCGGCCGGTCAGCGCGGTCAGGGTGTCGATCTCGGCGACGTCGAACCAGACCGAGTAGGCGGCCGGGATGGTGTTGCCGTTGTCGTCGGTGGTGTGGAACGCGTGGGAGATGCCTTCGCCGGAGCCGAGCGGGAGTGCGGTGATGGTCCGGCCCGCTCCGGGCTGGACGTCCAGGACGCCGCGTGCGGTCGCGGTGGTCAGGCCCTTGCCGGAGCCGGATGGGCCGACCAGCCCGATGAAGACGTTGAGCGAGGCCACGCCCATGGTGCCGTTGCCCATGGCGGGCAGGACCAGCGCGGGCGGCGTGGACAGCGAGACGCGGGCCAGCACGCACCCGAGCACGGCCCACGGGGCCACGATGGACGCCTGGGCGTACTGGTGGATGGTGGCGAGTTCCGGGCGGGCCTGCCAGAACCCGGCCACGGTGTCCACGTCGAACGGCGCGGACACAGTGGCCGTGTCCGTGTCCGTGTCCGTGGACCGGTCCGGCGCGGTGTCCGTGGACCGGTCCGCCGTGGTGTCCGCCGTGGTGTCCGTGGACTTGGCCGGGCGGTCAGTGTTTGGTGTGGTGGCGCGGCTGCCGGGGCGGACAACCGGCGGCCAGCCGTTGACCTCGCCGGTGTGGTTGTCCGGGGCGTCGGGGCTGGTGTGTACTGGCTTGGGACTGGTCATCGTGCACCTTCTTGGAGGTTGGAGCGCGAGCGGTTCTGTCCGGACGAACGGCCATTGGCGTGGCCGGTCGTCGTGGTGGCCGGGGCGGACAGCGCGAACTGTCCGTCTCGGTCGTGACCGGGCCTGGTGTCCGGCCGGGCGTGGCCGGGCGTGGTGTCCGGCCAGTCGTTGTCGTGGCGGCGGGTGAGGCCGTACCGGTGGGCGAGGTAGTCAGGGTCGAAACCGGCGCGGGCAAGCTCGTTGGCGAGCTGGCGGCGTTCGGTCTCGGTCATCCGCGCTGTGGGGTCGCGGGGCGGGTCGTACGGATCCATCAGAGTGCTGCCCATGGCGGTCAGAGCCAGTAGGCGACGCCCGAGGCGTCCGCGTCCTCGGGCAGCCGTTCGGCGTCGCCCGCGTCGAGGTCGGCCAGGGCGAGCACGTGGACGCGCAGACCGGTTTCGGTGACGTTGGAGCCGATCCGGTACAGGTCGCCGGTGCCGGGCTCGAACCACAGGCCCTGGGACCAGGTCCGGTTCGGGTTGATGACCTGGCCGAAGGACCAGGCGTTGAGCTCGTCGCCGTGGCAGAAGATGCGGACTTCGCGGCCGGTCGGGTCCACCTCGATGTCGGTGATGACGTCCCGCCCGATCCGGGCGGTCAGCTCGACCACCTCGGCGAGCAGGTTCCAGGCGGTGTCGATGTCGGCCGGGCGGGCGTTCTCGTGGGTCGTGAGGCTCAGGACGCTGTACGTGCCGAGAGGGCTGGTGCTCATGGTTGCTGTCTCCTTGGGGGTGGTAGCGGTAGCGGGTCGCGGGGGTCCCCCAGAGGCGGGGAAACCGGGGTTTCGGGGTAGCGGCGGGGTAGTGCCGAAATGCTGCTACCGGCGCTACCAGGGCGTGTTATCCCTGGTCTGGTGCGGTTTTTCGCGGTAGCAGGGGCGGTAGCAGCGCTGCTACCGGTAGCGGGGGTTTCTGCTACCGGGCAGCGGCCTGCGCGGGCCGCTGGGGGTGGGCTCAGAGCTACTGCGGGATCGCGTCGCCGTCGAGTTCGATCTGCCCGGCGGGCAGGTCGCCGATGGCGTACCAGCGGTACTCGCCGTCCAGGTCGTTCCACTCGCAGTAGCGGCGCCCGTCCAGGCCGAGGGTGTCAGCGGCGCGGCAGGTGGAGACGCCGCGCGCGAGCGTGATCTTCACGTACCCGGCCGCCACCGTGATGTCCGAGACGTTCTCGCGGCCGAGCTGCCGGACCAGGGCCGCGGTGTCGCACAGCGTGTCGAACGCGTCGGGCTCGTACGGGGCCGGGCCGGTCAGGGTGAGGGTCGGGGTCTGGATGCTCATCGCAGTTCCTCTCTCGTCGTCGTGCTCGTGCTGGTGGCTGCTAGTGCTAGCCCGGCTCGCGGCGTCGTAGGACGTCCTGGCGGGCGGTTCCGGGATCGTGGGCCGGGGTCCTAGCGGGCCTAGACCGGCGTGATCCTGCGGTTCCTGGCGCTAGGCGAAGGTCTAGCGCTAGCCCGTGCCGGGCTAGCGGTCAGTCGGTCTCCCAGCCGGGGACCAGGCCCGTGCAGCCGAGGTGCTGTTCACCGGGACGGCCGGTGTGAGCGATGCCGTGGGCGCGGTCGCGGCGCTCCATCTCGCTCGCGTACCAGAGCGGACTGCGCTCGTCGTAGCCGTAGGCGGCCAGGTCGCCGTGGTACATGCCGCCACGGACCTCCAGGATCGGGATCGCACCCGTCTGGTCCGAGCGGCCGAACGCGGCCCGCTCACCATCGGCACGGCCGATCCGCACGGTCTTGAAGTCCAGGCCGAGCGCGTCACCCACCTTGAACGCGTCCACCCCACCCACCAGCGTCAGGACCACCACACCCCGGCCCATGTCCACCGCCGCGACCTTGCCCTCACCGATCCGGCCCACCACAGCCGCCACATCCACCAGCAACTCCACCAGCGACAGCGGCGCACCCGCCGCGCCGGCCATCGCCGTCTCCGTCGTCGTGATGCTCATCGCGTACCTCCAAGTCAGGGCGAGGGCTACACCCACGCAATCTGTTGACCCCCCTAAACGCCAGGAGCACTCCATGCACTCCATGCATTGAGGGGGCTAAACACAGACCGTAGAGGCTCTTGCGGGATGTGTCAAGGGGTCTAAACTCGGGGCTATGGATGTCGCAGAGTTTGAAGACGTCAGGGCGGATCCTGACCCCATCCGCCAGGCGCGGAACGCAACGGCGCTGTTGCAGACGTACTCCCAGCGCTCTCATGAACTCGCCCGCCTTCGGCGCGCGGCGATTGACCGCGCGCACGACGAGCTGGGTATGACCTACACCGAGGTCGCGTCCCAGGTCGGCATCAGTAAGGGTCGAGTGACGCAGCTCCGAAAGAGCGCCCCGCCGTTGGAGCGCGCCTTCTTCGGCGTCGGCCCGGTCACGATCGCTTTTCCCGTGCGAGCAGTCAAAGACAGGCCGCTCGGCGTGGTCGCCGTCGAGGATGAGACGGCGTCCAAGGCGATGGCCGGCATCCTCGAATCGCTCAGTCTCGCCGTCGAGACGTTCCCGATCCCGGCAGGCGGCGAGTGGGAACCGCCTGCTGACGCCGTAGCGATCTGCGGGCCGAAGTCCTCGCGCATTACGGCAGAAGCGATCGCCAACGACCCGCATCTCTCGTTCGAGCCCGACGAACATGGCCGGTGGGTCATCACGGACCGGAGCAACGGCAACGTGTTCGTCTCGCCGTCCGACGAGGGGGATCCGTCCCGTGAGACCGCCTATATCGCCAGGGTCCAGCGCAACGGCCGCATGGTTCTCATCGTGGCCGGCGTCCACGCGCTCGGATCGGTTGGGGCGGTCGAGTACATCCGACGCAACCTCACCGAGCTGTTCGAGGCGGTGGGAGAGCAGCCGTTCTCGCTCATTGTCACCAGCAGTTTCGAGGGAATGGCGGTTACCGAGACCGCGGCAGCATGGGGCCCGAGGAAGCACACGTCATGATCAATGCCGCGACGCTCGCCGGGGGCACAGCGAACCAGGACCGCTACGTAATTGGTCACGGATTCGCCGTCGTCCTGGACGGCGCGACGTCGGTCGCGGGCGATCGGTCGCACGATCCGGGGTGGTATGCAGAGCGGCTAGGCGAAGCGATCGAACGAGCAATGGACGCCACGACGCCGCTTGCCGAGATCGTTGAGCAGGCGATCCGGGCGGTTCGAGACGCCTTCCACCTTGAGGTCGCTTCGACACCGACAAGCACCGTAGCGATCGCTCGGTGGTCGCACAGCCATATTGACATCTACGTGCTCGGCGACAGCGTGGTAACGCTCCTGGATGGGCAGGGGTCCGCCCAGGTCTTCACGGATGACCGTATCGAACTGGTCGGCGTGCAGGAGCGAGCGGCCTACCGGGCGCACCTGGCGGCAGGCGGAGGGTTCGACGAGAAGCACCGGGTGCAGCTCCTGAGTCTTCAACGTGAGCAGGCACGGCATCGGAACCGCCCTGGAGGATTCTGGATCGCTGGTGCTGAACCAGAAGCGGCACGGCACGGGTTCAGCATCGACCGTGCGCGTACCGGAATGGTCGCCCTGGTCCTCGCGTCTGACGGCGTCGAAGTCGAACGGCATCCCCGCGCCGTCACCTGGGCGGACCTCTACGACGAGGTCCGCGCTCACGGTGTCGAGCCGGTTCTCGCGAGCATCCAGCACGAGGAAGCCCTCGACCAACGCGGGCGACGTTGGCCGCGTGCGAAGCTCCACGACGACAAGACATTGGTCCTGGCTCAGCTCGCATGACGTCGCCAGCAGGTTCCCCCGAGGTTCCCCCAGAATGCAACGCCTGGATTGCAGCGCTCTTCATGCACTGGAAATCTGGCGATGCAGCGCGGGTCGGATGATCGAACGCACGTTCGCAATGAGAAGGTCAGGGGTTCGAATCCCCTTAGCTCCACACCTCGCAGAACCCCGTCTGAACTGGGTACACACCCACGGCAGGCGGGGTTTTCGCATGCCTCGTGACGGGCCCGCGGTCGGCAGTTTCTCGTGCGTCCCCGCTGCCTCGGCGCAGCCGAGGGAGCCTTGCGGTTGCGGGCCGGGAGCCCATCGGTAATTGTGTGGAGCGTGTGGTTGTAGATCCGCACAGAGATGATTTCTTCGACTTTGTCCAAAACATGCGGACATTGATCGGCGTGATGACGGAGGTCTGCCGGTCGTCGAGGCCGAACGGGCACGTCCAGGTGAACCGCCGGCTCGTGCAGGTCAGGGCAGCCCACGCCCGCCTGTGCGAGCGTGCCGGCTCCTGGCCGTGCCGTTCGAGAGAGCAAGGGAGCGAGCATGACCACGACGTCCTCCCGGGACATCTACTTCAGCTTCTTCATGTTCACCGCCGACCTCCGCCCGGACGACGAGGCGTACAGCCGGACCCTGATCGACCACTGCCGGGTGCTCAAGGACATGGGCTACACCGGCTTCGACGTGCACATCGCGGCACCGCCAGGCGGGGGCGATCACGCGCGGGAGGTCGCGAGCTACGTCGAGCTGAAGAAGAGGTTCGATCGCGCCGGCGTCGGCGACGTTCCCTTCACCACCAACGTCGGGACGACCCAGCGGTACGACATCACCTCGCCGTACGAGGAGCAACGCGCGCAGGCGCTCGCCTACCTCAAGTCCCGGGTCGACATCACCGCCGTCCTCGGCGGCGACGCCGCCATGATGTCCGGGCCGTTCCTCTACCCGTACGGCGTCTTCCCGGTCACCGACGACGGCGAGCCGATCTGGAGCGACGCGCTGCAGGACGTGATGGCGCAGCGGTATGTGACCGCGCGGTCCAGTTTCGCGGAGCTGGTCGAGCATGCCGTCGCGAAGAACGTCACGCTCGCGATCGAGCCGGTCAAGAACTGGGAGACCCCCGGGCCGAACATGGTCTCCGAGGTGCTGGACTTCCTCGAGAGCTTCGAGAGCAGTCCGGCCGGCGTGGCCGTGGACACCGCGCAGGTGGTCATGGAGAGCCGGGGCCCGCGGAGCTTCCGGCGCGACGTCGCCCGCGCGGTCGCGCAGCACCGGCTGCACTACGTACACGTCTCGGCGCCCGACCGGGGCGCGGTGGAGGACGCCTGGATCCCGTGGGACGTGCTGCTGCGGGAGCTCGAACCGGTCTTCGAGGGCCCCTACCTCGTCGAGGTCTTCAACGCGATCCCGCCCTTCGACGCGTCCATGCGGATGTCGCGCCGCCGGTTCTGGCGGCCGGGCGAGGACGAGCCGACGCCGTACGGCAGCGCCTACGACGTCGCCGCGGCCGCGTTGGCCACGTTGCGGGAACGGCTCGCAGCGGTCGCCGCGCAACCCTGACCGTCCATCCCTTCCGCTGACGCAGGCTCGGAGGTCCACCCATGTCGCACTCCCTGTCCGCTCCCATCGTCGTGGTGGCGAGGCGCTCCCCCGATGTCCGCGTGCACACCTTCGTGTCCTCGTTCCTGGACAACAACATCGCCAACGCCACGCACATCATCGAGGGCCCGACCAAGCTGGTCCTGGTCGACAGCCAGTTCCTCGCGCCGTACGCCCGGCGCTTCCGCGAGTACGCCGACACCCTGGGCAAGCCGATCGAGAGGCTGTACCTCTCGCATCGCCACCCGGACCACTGGTTCGGGCTGGGCACGGCCTTTCGCGACGTGCCCGTCCACGCGCTCGCCGAGACCGTCGACTTCCTCCGCGAGCACGGCGCGGACTCGCTGGCCGACCACTGGAAGATGGGCGACTTCCTGCCGGACGGCGTCGTCGTGCCCGACGGGATCGTGCGGCCCGGTGAGGAGACCATCGACGGGATCCGCTACGTCTTCGACGTGGTGACCGACACCGAGATCGACTATCACCTGACGATCAAGCTCCCCGAACTGGGCGTGTGCGTCGCCCAGGACCTCGTGTACAGCGGAACTCACCTTTATCTGAGTTCTGACCTGCACCGATGGATCCGCGTCCTGGGCCAGTTGCTGGCGGAGGACCATGACATGTTCCTCGCCGGCCACGGTCTCCCGGCGGACAGGAACGAGGTCGCACGGAACATCGAGTATCTGTCCGCGGCCGCCGCGGCCGCCGCGGACGGACTGACCGGCACCGACTTCAAGAACTTCATGCTCGCGCGATATCCCGAACGCCGGTGCCCGGGAATCTTCGACATCTACCTGCCGCGCCTGTTCGGCGGCGCGGCCAGCTACTGATCCCTGGCCACAATCGACGGAGGTTCCGAGCCATGAGTGATCCCTACACGGTCGGGCAGTACCTGGTCGACCGGCTCCGGCAGGTCGGGCTGGGCCATCTCTTCTCGATCGCCGGCGACTACACCATCCGGTGGGTGAACGGGTACGTCGGCCCGAGCCCGATCGCCGTCATCGAAGAGGTCAACGAGCTCAACGCCGGTTATGCCGCCGACGGTTACGCCCGCCTCAACGGAATAGGCGCGCTGTGCGTCACCTACTCCCCGGGCGCGTTGAGCGCCGTGAACGCCATCGCCGGGGCCTACGCCGAGAGAGTGCCCGTGGTGCTGATCAACGGCACGCCGGACATCAAGAAGACCCTGACGTTCGAACAGACCGGTTTCATCGCGCACCACTTCATCAGCGGGCGCGAGACCGACGCGCAGGCCTTCGAGCACCTGACCGCCGCCACGGTGCGCATCGACAACCCCGACCTGGCCGGCATGCTGATCGACTACGCCCTGACGCAGTGCCTCACGGAACGGCGCCCGGTCTACATCGAGCTCCTGCAGGACATCGTCGACCTGGAGTGCGAGCCGCCGCGCGGCGAGCTCAGGCCGGCCCGCACGATGTCCGACGCCGCCGGGCTCAAGGAGTCCGTCGCGACGATCGCGGCGATGCTCGAGAAGGCGAGCAACCCGCTGATCTGGGTGGGGATCGAGGTCGACCGCCTCGGCCTGCACGAACAGGCCGAGACACTCGTGCGGCAGCTGAACATCCCCTATGTCACCGAGTTCCTGAGCAAGTCGGTCCTGGCGGAGGACGACACCCTGTTCGCCGGCGTCTTCGACGGGCAGGCGTCTTCCGCGGAGGTCCAGAGCCTGGTGGAGGAGGCCGACTTCGTCCTGGCGCTGGGCGTCTGGCTGACCGATCTCAACTCGCTGGGCTGGGATCCCCGGTTCGAGAAGACGGCCTTCGTGTCGTTCGACACCGTCAAGTACGGCACCTACTTCTGGCCCCAGGTCGCGCTGGCCCACGCCATCGACGCCCTGACCACGAGCGGCGTCGCACGCGAGACGACGCCGCTGCGGGCCGTGACACCACCGGCCCCCGCCCCGCCGGATCCCGCCGCCCCGATCACGTACACCGGGTTCTACGAGGTCATCCCGCGCTACGTCGACGAGAACACGATCGTCGGCAGCGACGCGAGCCTGAACTACTTCGGCAGCCTGCTGCTGCGGGTCCCCACCGCCAGAGCGTTCTTCGCCCAGCCGTCGTACTCGTCGATCGGCTACATCTCGCCGGCGGCGACGGGCGTCTGCCTGGCCAAGCGCAGCGAGCAACGGGTGATGGTCTTCGCCGGCGACGGCGGCTTCCAGATGAGCGCCCAATGCCTCTCGACGCAGACGCGCTTCGGCCTCGACCCGATCATCTTCGTCGTCGACAACGGGGTGTACGGCGTCGAGCAGTGGCTCGCCGACCCGTCCGTCTTCCGCACCGACCAGCCCTTCTACGACTCCTGTTACCTGCATCGCTGGGAGTACAGCAAGCTGGCCGCGGTCTTCGGCTGCCAGGGCTGGAAGGTCACGACCTACGGCGAGCTCGACGACGCGGTCCGGGGGGCACTGGCCAACACGAGCGGCCCGTCCATCATCCAGGTCGTCGTCGACGACAAGTCCCTTCCGGTCAACGCGGAGTGGAAGAAGACATGACGGAGCCCGAGGCCGGCTTCCCGGGGCGCGACGGCCCGCGGCGGGAGGAAGGCGTCCGCGTCGAGGGGCAGTTCACGCCGGAGCGGATGAACGCTCTGACCGACGGCGTCTACGCGATCGTGCTGACCCTTCTCGTGCTGGAGCTGAGGCTGCCGGAGACGGACGAGTCAATCCTCATGCTCATGCAGGACAACGCACGGGTCTTCACCGCATGGCTGATCAGTTTCCTGTTGATCGCTCGCTTCTGGCTCGTGCACCACGCGGTGACGGCGCGGCTCCGGAAGTGTCTCCTCGTGACTCTGGTCCTGAACTTCGCTGTCCTCGGGCTGGTGTCTCTCGTGCCCTTCTCGACCGACGTGATCGGGACCGAGCGGATCGTCGAGCCCTGGTCGACCATCGTGTTCGCGGTCAACGTCGGGTTGATGTCGCTCAGCCTCGGTCTCCTGGCCGCGCACGCCCTGCGCGAACCGCAGCTGCGTCACCCCGACGAGCCCACGGCGGCGCTGAACCGTCACCGGTCGCACCACCTCTACGTGCTGCCGGCGGTCGCGACGGCCACGATCCTGTTCGCCTTCGTGCGTCCGTTCCTCGCGATCGGCGTCCTCCTGGCGGAGTTCGTGGTGGTCGTGGTCTGGGGCCTCTGGCGCTTCCGGACTCGCACGCGTCTCGACGGCACCCGCACGCACGCCTCCGCGGAGGGTCAGTCATGAACCATCGAAAGGGACACATGTTCGCCTCCGGAACCGTTCGCCTCGCCGCCGTGCCCAACGCCTGGGTGAACGACGACCTCCCGGCGCTGGGCGCCGGCACGTCCTTCGACCAGATCGTCAGCGAGATGGCCCTCGCGGGCTACGAGGGCACCGAGCTGGGCAGCACCTATCCCCAGGACGCCGCGACCCTCAAGGCCGCCCTCGACGTGCGGGGGCTGGCCGTCTCGGGGGGCTGGGTCTCCACCTGGTTCGCCTCGAAGGGGGGCGCCTACGAGCAGACCCTGCGGACCTTCCGCGACCAGATCCCGTTCTTCACCGCGATCGGCCTGCAGGACGTCTACGTCGCCGAGGTGACCGGGGCGGTCCACCAGCGGCCCGTCCCGGCCCTGGCGAACCGGCCGGTGTTCGACGACGCGCAGTGGGACGCCATGATCCGCGGGCTGGGCGAGATGGGCCGGATCGCCGCCGATCACGGCCTGCGCGTCAACTACCACCACCACACCGGCACGGGAGTGCAGTCGTCCGAGGACATCGACCGGCTGATGGCCGGCACCGTGGCCGGCGAGACCTGGCTGCTCCTCGACACGGCCCACCTGCTGATCGGGGGTGGTGACCCCCTGGACGTCCTGACCCGGCACGAGGGACGCATCGGTCACGTCCACCTCAAGAACCTCCGCCGGCCGGTGCTGGACCGGATGCACGACGAGGCGCTGAGCTTCTGGGACGCCCTGCGCCAGGGCATCTTCACCGTCCCGGGCGACCCGGCAGGCTGCATCGACTTCGCCCCGCTCCTGCGGAAGCTGGCCGACGACGGCTGGACGGGCTGGCTGGTGGTAGAGGCCGAACAAGACCCGGCCGTCGCCCACCCGCTGGAGGCGTTCCGTCTCGCCCGCCGTCACCTCAAGGACCTGACCGGGCTCTGACCCGGCCACGGTGCGCCCGATCCCCTGATCCCGCTCGACCTCCCAAGAAAGGTCCCTCTCGTGCCAGTTCCGATCGACCACGCCACCGCAGCGCGCACCGAGTACGACGTTCTCGTCGTCGGTTCGGGTGTCAGCGGGGCCATCATCGCCCGATCGCTCGCGGAGCGCGGGCTCCAGGTGCTCGTCGTCGAGGCCGGCCCCGGGAAGGAGCTGTCGGTCGCGGAGTACGACACGCACCTCACGCGGTTCTACGGTGCGGCCGCCAAGGACAACAACTCCGCCTACGAGGTCAACCCGAACGCGCCCATGCCGCGTTCCCCGGACGTGCGGGGCCTCGCCGAGGGACACCCCGACTCGCTGAGCTATCTCGTCCAGAACGGTCCCTACGAGATGGACAGCACCTACACCCGGGTGCTGGGCGGCACGACGATGCACTGGGAGGGCAAGGCCCTGCGCATGCTCCCGGAGGACTTCCGGATGCGCACCCGCTTCGCCACGGGGCGCGACTGGCCCCTCACGTACGACGACCTCGAGCCGCACTACCGGCAGGCGGAGCGCGAGCTCGGCGTGTCCGCCGACGTGGCCGACCAGACGTTCTACGGCATCACCTTCCCGCCGGGCTACGAGTTCCCGATGCACGGCCTCCCGCCGTCCTACCTCGACACCACGCTCGCCCGGGACCTCGACGGCACGGTCGTGCGGCTCGAGGCGACCGAGTGCACGATCCAGGTGCGCCCGACGGCGCAGGCCCGCAACGGCATCCCTAACGCCGCCTACGACGGCGGCAAGGGATACGTGCCCGTCGGCGCGGTGAGCACGCACCAGATCGACCAGGGCGAGCGCTGCCAGGGCAACATCAACTGCGTGCCGCTGTGCCCGGTCCAGGCCAAGTACAGCGCCCGCAAGACGCTCTCCTTCGGCGTGCGGACGGGCCGGGTCCACATCCTCACCCAGACGGTCGCGTCCCAGGTGCACGTCGGTGCGGACGGCCGGATCAGCCACGTGGACTACCAGGCCTACGGCTCGACGACGTCGCCGGAGCACGTCACCGGGTCCCTGCGCGCCACCACCTACGTGCTCGCCGCCAATCCCGTCGAGAACGCCCGGCTGCTGCTGGCCTCCGGCCTGCCGAGCAGCAGCGGGCTCGTCGGCCGCAACCTGATGGACCACGCCTACCTGCTGACCTGGGGCCTGCTGCCCGAGATCGCGGGGACGATGCGGGGCTCGCAGTGCACCTCGGGGATCGAGGACCTGCGTTCGGGGGATTTCCGCGGCCGCCATGCGGGGATACGCGTCAGCATCCACAACGACGGCTGGTCCTGGGCCACGGGGGCGCCCTACACCGATCTCATCGAGCTCGTCGACGACGCGAACGCCTACGGCACGGCCCTGCGGCGGCGCGTGGTGGACCGGATCTCCCGCCAGCTGATGCTGTCGTTCATGATCGAGGTGCCACCGGAGCCGAGCAACCGGATCACGGTCGACGGTCGTTACGTCGACGCGCTGGGCAACCTGCGCCCGGTGCTCTCGTACTCCCTGCCCGACTACACGATGGACGCCGTCGCGGCCAGCCGCCGGGTCTCGCGTCAGCTGTTCCGTCGGCTCGGCGTGGAGGACAGGACGTTCTACGACCCGCGGGACCCGGCTTTCGTGTCCCACCAGGGCGAGGGCTACGTGCTCCGCGGCGGCAACCACTGGGCCGGTACCCACGTCATGGGCACGGCGAGCCACGACTCCGTCGTCGACAGCCACCAGAGGTCCTGGGACCACCAGAACCTCTACCTCGCCGGGTCGGGGAGCATGCCGAGCATCGGCACGTCCAACACGACGCTCACCCTCGCGGCGCTGTCGTTCCGCACCGCGGACCACATCGTCTCCGAGCTGACCACCCGCCCGTCCGTCATGTTGAAGGGATGACCTGATGAGCCTGCGCCGCATCGCCACCGTCGAGGACCTGCACCAGTACCTCCATGTCGCCATGCAGCTGGAGCACGCGACGATCCCGCCGTACCTCACCGCCCTCTACTCGATGCACTCCACGGCGAACCAGGACGCCCACCGGGTGATCCGGGTCGTCGCGGTCGAGGAGATGCTCCACCTGACCCTGGCCGCGAACCTCCTCAACGCCGTGGGAGGGACCCCCGACCTGTCCAGGAACGACTTCGTGCCGGTCTACCCCACGCGCCTGCCCGACGGCGAGACCGACTTCGAGGTCGGCACGCGCGCCTTCTCGCCCGACACGATCAAGACCTTCCTGAAGATCGAGCGGCCCGCCGTGGCGGACCAGGGCGGCTCGCGCTTCGTGTCGCGTGACCGGTCCGCCCGCACGCTGATGCCCACGGTGAACGCCCACGAGGACGATCTCCACTTCTTCAGCATCGGGGAGTTCTACGCCGAGATCGGCGAAGGGCTCGAGCGCCTCCACCACGAGCTGGGCGACGACCTGTTCCGCGGCGACCCGGCCCGCCAGGTCGGGCCCGCCTACTACTACTCCGGTGGCGCGTCCGTCGTGGAGGTCACCGACGCGGCGTCGGCGGCCGCTGCGTTGCGGATCATCAGCGAGCAAGGCGAAGGCCTGGGCGGCGGGATCTTCGACGAGGAAGGAGAGCTCGCCCACTTCTACCGGTTCGATCAGCTGCTCCGGGGCCACTACTACCAGCCCGGTGACGAGGCCGGCAGACCGACCGGTCCGGCCCTGCACGTGGACTGGGACGCCGTCTACCCGCTGATGCCCGACTCGGCCCTCGACCACTACCCGGAGCCCGGCGAGCTGCAGGACGCCGTGACGGCCTTCAGCCGGGCGTACGGCGACTTCCTCGCCCGGCTCACCGAGGCCTTCAACGGCCGGCCGGAGCTGCTGGTGCCGGCTGTCGTCGACATGTTCCACATCAGGGACCTCGCCTCGCGGATCATCCGCAACCCGATGCCCGGCCGGCCGGGTGTCAACGCGGCCCCGGTCTTCCGCGGCCTCGCCCCGGTGGGGGTGGCCTGAGATGGACGACGAGTTCCACGAGGCGTTCCTCGACCTCTCCTCGACCCTGACCGGCTACAGCCGCTTCCGCCTGCTCGGCACCGGCCAGGCCGATCCCTACCTGTCCACGACGCGTGAGGCGGTGGGGGACGAGGTGCTGGCGCAGTTGCTCACCACGTTCGCGGACGTGCGCCGCGCCGCCGGCGACGACGAGAAGGCGCTGGACGCCGCACTCCGCGCCCGGGTCCTCAGCGACCCCCTGCTCGGCCCGGTCGCGCGCAACGTGATCAAGATGTGGTTCGTCGGCACGTGGTACCAGCTGCCGTCCGAGTGGCGTGACGTGCACGCGGGCGGCCGCCACGACAGCACCCACGTCGTCTCCCCGGCGTCCTACACCGAGGGCCTGCTGTGGCCCACCATCGGCGCCAACCCGCCCGGAGCCAAGGCGCAGGGCTTCGGCAGCTGGACGGCACCGCCGGCCATCGACGCCCCGTGACCGGAGCCCCGCGACCGGCGGCTCGCCTCAGGCTTGGCGCCGGTCGAGGGCCTCGTCGAGGTACAGGGCGCTGTTGACGAGGGCGAGGTGCGTGAAGGCCTGCGGGTAGTTGCCCAGGAACCGCCCCGACGGGTCGAGCTCCTCGGCGTACAGGCCCAGATGGTTCGCGTAGCCGTGCAGCTTCTCGAAGAAGAGCCGCGCCTTGTCGACCTGACCGGACCGGGCGAGGCACTCCACGAACCAGAAGGAGCAGATGCCGAAGGTGCCCTCGGCGCCCTCCAGGCCGTCCGACGCGGCGGCGTCCGGGTGGTAGCGGTAGACCAGCGCGTCGTCCACCAGCTCCTTCTCGATGGCGTCGAGGGTGGACAGCCAGCGCGGGTCACGGGGGGCGATGAAGTCGGCGAGCGGCATCAGCAGCGCCGACGCGTCCAGCGTGTCGGAACCCTTTGACTGGACGAACGCCTGCTTCTGCTCGCTCCAGAAACCGGCGTAGATCTCGTCGTGGATGTCGTCGCGGACCTGGATCCAGCGGGTCAGCGGAGCGGGGAACGACCGCCGTTGCGCGATCCGGATCGCCCGGTCCAGCGCCACCCAGTCGGTGAGCCGCGAGTACAGGAACTCGCGCTGACCACCGCGGACCTCCCAGATGCCCTCGTCGGTGTCCCGCCAGTGGTCGCAGACCCAGCCGATGGCCGCCGACAGGTCCTTCCAGAGCCCGAAGGAGATCGGCTCCACCAGCTCGTCGTAGATGTTGATCGCGTAGAGCAGCTCCCCGTAGATGTCCAGCTGGGTCTGGTTGTACGCCCCGTTCCCGATGCGCACCGGAGCGGAGTCCCGGTAGCCGCTCAGATTGTCCAGCGTTTCCTCGGTGAGGTCGTGCCGGCCGTCGATGCCGTACATGATCTGCAGCTTCCCCGGGGTGTCGGACTCGTCGAACCGCTGCTCGATCCAGTCCATGAAGCCGCGGGCCTCCTCGGTGAAGCCGAGGCGCATGAGGCTGGCCGCGGTGAACGACGCGTCCCGGACCCAGGTGAACCGGTAGTCCCAGTTGCGCTCGCCGCCGATCTCCTCGGGGATGCCGAAGGTGCCGGCCGCGGCGATGGAGCCGTACTTCTGCGAGGTGAGCAGCTTCAACGTCAGCGCCGAGCGGCCGATCATCTCCCGCCACCGTCCGTGATAGGACATCGTCGCGTTCCAGCCGCGCCAGTACTCCATGCTGTGCTGGAGTGCCTTGTCGGCGTAGTCCGAGGCCTCGGCCGGGCTCCGCTCCTCGCTCTCGACGGCCTCCAGGATGAAGTCGGCGCTCTGGCCGGACTGCAGGGTGAAGCCGACGACGGCGTCACCGTCCACGACGTCGACAGGAATTGTGGAGAGCAGCCGCAAGGTCGGGATCGTGTCGTCCTCCGGGATGAACCACACCACGTTGCCCTTGGCCTCCGCGCGGTGCTCGACCCGGGCGTAGTCGAAGCGCGGCGCGCACTCGAGACGCAGGTCGACTGGGCCCCGGACCGCGTGCACCCGCCGGACGAGGATGTGCGTGTGCCGCATCTCCCCGATCGGCATGAAATCGGTGATCTCGATGACCCCGTCGGCGCCGAGGAAACGGGTCAGGAGCACGTTCGTGTCCGGCAGGTACAGCTGCTTGCACCGGAATTCCTCGGCGGCAGGAGCGATCTTGAACCGTCCGCCCCGGTCGTCGTCGAGCAGGGCGCCGAAAACCGTCGGGGAGTCGAAGTGCGGGAAACACAGGTAGTCGATCGACCCGTCCACGCCGGACAACGCCACCGTGTGCAGGTCGCCGATAATTCCGTAGTTCTCGAGCGGTTGATAAGCCACGATTCTCTCTCCTCAAGCACGGGTGACGTATTCGCCGGGCCTGCACCGGAAATGGCAGTTCTCACGGCTCAGAAGCTTGGGGAGTGCCGTTTGACAATAGCACCTGATTGGCATTCGGTCTTATGGTGAACGGTGCCCGGCGCCGTGCTCGCGGGCGTTCTCCGGCGGCTCCCGGACGACTCGCGGCGGCGACATCGACGTCGGCCCAGTGGTACGAGCGCGGTACACAGGAGTCATCGCCAGGATGACTCGCGCGGGCCGCCCGAGGACGAGAGTTGATCGCGTCCACATCTCCGGCACCACGGAAGAGAGGCGGCCGACGTGGCATCCCCACTGCTCTCCGTCAGCAACCTGCGCAAGACCTACGGGTCCGGCCCGAGCGCGTTCGAGGCGCTCAAGGGCCTGGACCTGGACATCGCCGCGGGCGAGTCCATCGCGATCATCGGCAAGAGCGGCTCGGGCAAGTCGACCCTGATGCACCTGCTCGCCCTGCTCGACCGGCCCACCTCGGGGACCATCACCCTGGACGGGACGGATACGTCCCGGCTCTCGGCCAAGCAGCTCAACGAGACCCGCAACAGCACCTTCGGGTTCGTGTTCCAGCAGTTCTTCCTGAACGCCCGGGCCAGCGTGCTGGACAACGTGACGCTCCCGCTCAGGATCGCCGGCGTCCCGCGCCGCGAGCGCACCGCCCGCGGGCTCGCCGCCCTGTCCCAGCTCGAGCTCGACGACAAGTTCGCGAACAAGGCCAACGACCTGTCCGGCGGGCAGAAGCAGCGCGTGGTCATCGCCCGGGCCCTGATCAACCAGCCGCGCGTGATCTTCGCCGACGAGCCGACAGGCAACCTGGACACCGCCACCGGCGCCGTCGTGGAGGACATCTTGTTCGACCTGAACCGGCGTCGGGGCATCAACCTGGTGCTCGTCACCCACGACGAGGACCTCGCGTCCCGCTGCGACCGCAGCATCTACATCCGCGACGGGCTGCTCGCCGCCCACGCGGCGGTGGCGGCATGAAGGCCGTCGACATCGTCGGAACCGCGTTCCGCAACGCCTTCCGGTCGCGGCTGCGGACCAGCCTGACCGTCCTGGCCGTCTTCATCGGCGCCTTCACGCTGTCCCTGACCAACGGCCTGGGTACCGGCGTCAACCGGTACCTCGACGACACGGTGGCCTCCGTCGGGGTCGACGACGTCATGACGGTCACCAAGGTGAGCGAGTCCAGGCCCGCGGAGGGCCCCGCCGAGTACGACCCCGACCAGATCGCCGTCGATGGTCCGCCCGGAACGACGGCGACCGCCCTGACCGACGACGACATCGACACCATCGCCGGGATCGACGGCGTGCGGGGCGTCGAGCCGGTCAAGGACATCACCACCGACTACGTCCGGTACGACGACGGGGGCAGGTACCAGATCTCCCTCTCCTCGTTCGTGCCCGGGATGAAGGTCGAGCTCGCGTCCGGCGCGCAGGTGGACCTCGATGCCACCGACCGCCAGCTCGTACTGCCCGAGAGCTATCTCGAGCCGCTGGAACTGGGCACCGCCGCGGACGCGGTCGGGCAGACCGTCGTGCTGGCTCTCACCGACGGCACCGGGACGCAGGTGACGACCGAGGCGACCGTCGTCGGCGTCGCAGAGCCCGGCGTGATCAGCATGGCGGGCGCCGTCCCGAACGACGCCCTCACCCAGACGCTCTACGACCTGCAGACCACAGGGGCACCCGAGCAGGAGGCCACCCGCTACGCGCGGGCCTCGGTGTCGTTCGACGCCGCGGCGGGCGACGAGGCGACCCAGGCCCTGCAGGACCGCCTGGACGAGGCCGGCTATACCGGCAGCACGCTGGAGGACCAGCTCGGCACGATCACGGCGGTGATCGACGCCGTCGTGCTCGTGCTGAACGGGTTCGCGGTGATCGCGCTGATCGCGGCGGGCATCGGGATCGTCAACACGCTCTTCATGGCGGTCCAGGAGCGCACCCGTGAGGTCGGGCTCATGAAGGCCATGGGGCTCTCCAGCGGGCGCGTCTTCTCCCTGTTCAGCATCGAGGCGGTGGTGATCGGCCTGGTCGGCAGCGCCCTGGGCGTACTCGCCGCGATCGGCGTCGGCCAGATCGTCGGCGGTGTGGCCGGGGACTTCCTGGCGGACCTGCCGGGGCTGACGCTCATCGCGTTCGACCCGGTCAGCATCGCCGCGGTCGTCCTGGGCGTGATGGGCATCGCGCTCCTCGCCGGCACCCTGCCTGCCCTGCGAGCCGCCCGGCAGGACCCGATCTCCTCGCTGCGCCACGAGTGACGCCCTGAGCCGAGCGGCGGGCGGGCTCACCCGGGACCTGCCGCCGCTCGCCTCGGTGCGGCCTTGCTGCTGTGAGCAGATCCGCCTGCTTCACCGCTGGCGGAGCGGATACGCTCCAGGTTCTGGAAAGGAACTCTGTGGTGGAACTCCTCTTCGTCCACGGTGCCCTGGTGCGGGACGGGCAGTGGTGGTGGCAGCGCACCGCGGACCTGCTGCTGGAACGCACCGGCATCCGCAGCCGGGCGGTCGCGTTGCCCTCGTGCGGCGAGACCACGCCGGAGCAGGTTGCCGGTGGCCTCGTCGCCGACGCGGCGGCGCTCCGGGCCGAGCTCGACGAGGTGGACTCCGCGATCGTCGTCGGTCACTCCTACGGCGGCACGGTCATCGCCGAGGCCGGCCGGCACCCCTCCGTCGCCCACCTGGTCTACGTGTCGTCCTACCTGCCCGACCTCGGGCAGTCGCAGGCGTCGATCATGAGCGGCGAGAGCGACCCGGTCTCGATCGGCGACAACGGGGACGGCACGCTGAGCGTCTCCGGCTACGACGCGACCTCGTTCGGGGAGCGATTCCTGCACGACGCCGCCGAGGCGACCCGGCACCAGGCGTGGGAGCGGGTGACGGCGCAGTCGGCCGCGGCGTTCATGACGCCGACCAGCGCGGCCGGCTGGCAGGGGATCGACTCGACGTACCTCGTGTGCGCGCGGGACCGCAGCACATCGGTCGAGCTGCAGCGCCTCCACGCGGGCCGCGCGACGCGTTCGGTCGAGCTACCGACCGGGCACCACCCGTTCGTCACCCGTCCCGACCTGGTCGTCGACCAGATCCAGGCGCTGCCGCGCCGCACGTGAGCCCGGCCCGCGGCCGGCCCGGCACCGTCCTGGAGCCGACCGCGCCGGCCTCACACCAGTTCGACGCCGTCGGCCTGCGGTCCCCGGTCGCTCTGGCGCACCTTGAAGCGGACCCGATCGCCCTCCTCCAAGACCTCGGTGCCCCGCACGACCGACACGTGCACGAACAGGTCCGCGCCCCCGGCATCGGGGGTGATGAAGCCGAAACCGCGGTCCGCGTCGTAGCGCGCGACGGTGCCCTCACCTCCGCGCACCGGCCCGCCGGATGCCGCGGTGCGGCCCGGCCGGCCGCGGTCCGAGGCCGCGCGCGTGTTCCCGGAGCCGCGCACGAGCCGCACGTTGCGGGCATTCGGCCCCTTGTCGCCGTCGACGACGTCATACGTCACGCGTGCGCCCTCGGAGAGCTCGGACAACCCCGAGCCGAGTGCATTGACGTGGACGAAGACGTCCTCGCCACCCGAGTCGGGAGCGATGAACCCGAAGCCCTTGGTGTCGTCGTACCAGGCCACCGTGCCGTCCGCCCCGTCCGAGGGCGCAGCATGCCGGCCGGCCTGGGCCCCGAGCGGCAGCAGGTGGTCCGCCTGCGGCCCCTTCTCCCCGTCGACGACGAGGAACGCCGCCCGCTGCCCCTCCGAGATCACACCGCCCCCGACGATCGCCGAGCTGTGCACGAAGATCTCGACGCCGCCGTCGTCGGGCGTGACGAAGCCGTAGCCCTTGGCCGGCTCGTACCAGCTGACGGTGCCGAGCACGCCCAGGGGTGCGTCGGCGGCCCGGTCGCCGGTGACACGGACGCGCCGTGCCTGCGGGCCACGGTCGCCCTCGCCCACCTCGAACTCGACGGCCTGCCCCTCGCGGAGCAGCTTCGGTCCGTCGTCGCCGACGATCTCGGACGCGTGCACGAACAGGTCCTCGGCCTCGTTCCCGAGGTCGATGAAACCGAACCCGCGATCGGCGTCGAACCATCGGACAGTTCCCTGGGACACCTAGCACTCCTAATTTTTCGATGAACGTTCCCCCTAGTGTCCCCCGACTCCGCCGGACGCCGACCATGCCCTTTTGGTCGGTGGGATCGTGACCATCGGCCCGGATGACATGGTCGTGACCGGCGCATCGGGTTGGGGCGGTGACGCGGGCCACTCCATCCGGAAGCGGGTCGGCGACGAACCCTCGGTATGGAGGCGACAGGAGGTGTCCGTGCGGCAGACTGAGCAGGTGGCCTCACCACCAGTCGGGACCTCGTCGCGCGATGTCGTCGATGCACTGCTCACGGCGTGCGCCGGCGGTGACCCGGCGTCGTTCACCCCGGTGTACGACGTGCTGGGGCCGGTGGCGTACGGCGCGTCGCTCGGGGTCCTGCGGGATCCGGACCACGCGGCAGAAGTGACCCAGGAGGTAATGGTGGAGGTGTGGCAGACGGCGGCACGGTTCGACGCGACCCGCGGCTCCGCCCGTACCTGGGTCGCGACGCTCGCCCGGCGGCGCGCGGTGGACCGCGTCCGGTCGGAGCAGGCCCGCCGTGACCGCGATCAGCGCGACACCGACCTGAGCACGGGCTTGTCCGCGCGTGACGTCGTGGTCGAGGACGTCGAGCGGCGGCTCGAGGGCTCCGCCGTGCGCCGCTGCATCGAGGGGCTCACCCCGACCCAGCGCGAGGCGGTGGTGGTCGCGTACTACGGCGGCCTGACCTATCGCGAGGTCGCCGAGCAGCTCGGCGCCGCCCTGCCCACGGTGAAGAGCAGGATCCGCGACGGGCTCAACCGGCTCCGGGACTGCCTGGGGGTGCGCCATGGCTGACGAGACGAACGGCGGCGTGCGCTCCGACCTCTGGGACCTGCTCCCCGGATACGCCCTGGACGCCCTCGACGACCAGGACCGCCGGGCGGTGGACCGGCTCCTCGAGTCGGACGCCGCCGCGCGCCGCGCACTGGACGAGTACCGGGAGGTCGTCGCGTCGTTCGCCGTCGAGACCGCGCCCCCGGCCGAGCTGCGCGCGAACGTCCTGGAGCGGGTGCTGAGCACGCCGCAGGTCTCCGGGCAGGGCGCCGCCGACGTGTCGGGTGCCCCGGCACAGCAGGACGACCGACGGGCCGGCCCGGCCGCGTCGTCGGACCGTGGCCCGACGACGGGCGACGCCGGGAATGTCGTGGAGCTCGCCGGCCGCAGGCGGCCACGCCGCTGGGGCCTGGCGGTCGCCGCGGTGGCGGCGATCGTCGTCCCGACCACGATCGCGGTCCAGGCGACGGCGGAACGTGACCGGCTCCGGGAACAGGGCGAGATCGTGTCCGAGATGCTGGCCGACCCCGAGGCGTCCATCCTGCACGGGGACGTGGCGGGCGGTGGCGAGGCCTCGGTGCTGGTCGCCGACGGCGACATGCTCTTCCGTGCGGAGGGCCTGCCGGAGCCGGACCAGGGCCGGGCCTACCAGCTCTGGGTCGTCGCGGAGGACGGCAGCGTCTCCTCGGCGGGCCTGCTCGGCCTGCGTGACGGTGGTACGACGACGTCCCTCGTCCGGGGAGCCGACGGCGTGGGTCTGGCGGTGTCGGTCGAGCCCGAGGCGGGCTCGGAGCAGCCGACGACCGATCCAGTGGTCGTCCTGAGCACGTGACCCGCCGAGCACGTGACCCGCTCAGCACGTGACCCGCGAGGCGCGGCGGCGCCGGAACACGCAGAACCGCGGCGAGACGGAACCGGAGTTCCGTCTCGCCGCGGTTCTGTCGCGGGAGGGGCGGGTCACATGGGAGGCATGAGCACCGCGTCGACGAGGTAGACGGTCGCGTTCTGCGTCATGACGCCACCGCAGATCACCTTCGCGTCGTTCACCTTCAGCGCGTCGCCGCTGCCGCTGACCTCGAGCGTGTCGCCCTGGACGGTCGTCTGCTCGCCGATCACCTGGTCGGGCGTGAGCTGTCCGGGAACCACGTGGTACGTGAGGATCTCGGTCAGCATGTCGCCGTCCTTCGAGAGGGTCTCCATCGTCTCGGCGTCGATCTCCTTGAAGGCGTCGTCCACCGGGGCGAACACGGTGAACTCGTCACCGTTCAGCGTGTCGACGAGGTTCACGTCGGGGTTGACCTCACCGCTCACCGCCGCGACGAGGGTCTTCAGCAGCGGGTTGTTGGACGCCGCGACCGCGACCGGGTCGGTCGACATGCCGGTGACCGAACCGGGCCCGTCCGGCACCTGCTCGGCGTAGGCCGCACAGCCCGGGCCCACGAGGTCAGCCGCCGGGTCGGCCACCGCGTCGTCGGTCATCTCCTCCGTCGGCTCCTCGGCGGGAGCTTCGGCCTCCGCGCCGGCCGTGGTGTCGCTCTTACCGCTCGCGTCGCCCTCGCCGCCGGAGCAGGCCGTGAGGCCCAGGACGGTCAGGGCGACGATGCCGGCCGCCGCGTAGGACTTGCGGGTTCGAACGTTCATCGGTCTCTCCTCGGTGTCGTCGCCCCGCATCTGACGAGGCGTCTTGCCCCTGGTTCGGAGCCGGGCGCCGCCCGGATGGGGGTGGATGCGAAATCCCTGCCGGACCCATCCGGATCCGCCCGCGCACCGAACCCGTGGCATGGGAACGCTCATCGCCATCGGCCTCCTGGGAGGCCTCATCACCGGGATCTCGCCGTGCATCCTGCCGATGCTGCCCGTGATCTTCTTCGCGGGCGGCGTCCAGGGCGCACGGACGCCGGCCGCCGCGGACGCAGGGGGCGCGGGTGGTGTCGGCACGGCGACCGCGGCGCGCACCCGGCGCTCGGCGCGGCCCTACCTCGTCATCGCCGGTCTGGTCCTCAGCTTCAGCGTCTTCACGCTGTTCGGGTCCCTGCTCCTGTCGGTGCTGGGCCTGCCCCAGGACCTGCTGCGCTGGGCCGGGATCACCCTGCTCGTGCTGCTCGGCATCGGGATGATCGTGCCCCGCTTCGAGATGGTCCTCGAGCGGCCGTTCCAGCGCATCGCGGCCTTCGGCGCCGCGCGCGGCGCCGCCCGGCAGGACCGCGGCGCGTTCGTGCTCGGCCTGGGCCTCGGCGTGCTCTACGTACCGTGCGCGGGCCCGGTGCTCGCCGCGATCACGGTCGCCGGCGCGACGGGCGACATCGGCGTCGGAACGGTGGCGCTGACCGTGTCGTTCGCCGCCGGGGCGGCGCTCCCGCTGCTGATCTTCGCGCTGGCCGGACGTCGGATCGCGGAGCGTGTGCGGGCCTTCCAGCGGCACACCAGGGCGATCCGGACCGGTGGCGGCGGCGTCGTCGTCCTGCTGGCGATCGCCCTCGCGTTCGACGTTCCCGCCGCGATCCAGCGGATGCTCCCGGACTACACCGGCGCGTTGCAGCAGCGCATCGACTCCTCGGAGACCGTGCGCGAGGCGCTCGACCTCGGGGGCCTCGTCACGGACGAGAACCGCGAGCTGTCGAACTGCTCCAACGGCGCCCCGGTGCTGGAGGACTGCGGGCCCGCGCCCGAGATCCGTGGCATCGACACATGGCTCAACACGCCCGAGGGGGAAGCGCTGCGGCTGGAGGCGCTGCGCGGCCAGGTGGTCCTGGTGGACTTCTGGACCTACTCCTGCATCAACTGCCAGCGCGCCATCCCGCACGTCAACGCCTGGTACGAGCGGTACCGGGACGTCGGGAAGGGCTTCGAGGTGATCGGCGTGCACACGCCCGAGTTCGCGTTCGAGCGGGAGACCCGCAACGTCGTCGCCGGTGCCGAGGATCTCGGCGTGACCTACCCGATCGCCCAGGACAACTCGTACGCGACGTGGACGGCGTACCGGAACCGTTACTGGCCGGCGCAGTACCTGATCGACGCGGACGGCACGGTGCGGCACATCCGGCTGGGCGAGGGCGGCTACGAGCAGACCGAGCAGCTCGTCCGCGAGCTCCTCGTGGACGCCGACCCCGGCGTGCGCCTGCCGGAGGCGACCGGCGTGCGGGACGCGACGCCGGGCGAGGGGATCACGCCCGAGACCTACTTCTCCGTCAAGCGGGTCGTCAACTACGCCGGCGAGCCCCGGTACGCGGCGGGACGCCAGGAGTTCACGCTCGCGGAGGCGCAGCAGCAGGACACGTTCTCGCTCGGCGGGGACTGGGAGGTCGACTTCCAGGGCGCGCGGGCGATGTCCGACGACGCGCGGGTGCGGCTCGCGTACCGGTCGTCCGACGTGTTCGTGGTGCTCGGCGGGGAGGGAACCGTGGTGTCGACGGTGACCGGCGGCGGCCGTTCGGCGGCCACCACGGAGATCGATGTCTCCGGGAATCCGCGGCTCTACCCCGTCCTGGAGGGGGACGAACCGAGCGAAGGGCTCGTCCACCTCGAGGTTCCGGAGGGCGTGCGGGTCTACACGATGACGTTCGGCTGAGCCGGCGTCAGATCGTCCCCGAGAAATCGCCCGTCATCACGAAGGCGTCCTCCACCCGGGCCGCCGCGATCCGCAGGTTCTCCGTGCCTTGCCAGCGGATCGACGTCGGCGGGTTGCGGGCCGGGGAGAGCATCGACCCCACCGAGGACGTGAGCGAGGACGCGATCCCGCTCGCGATCGCCGGCACGACGATCGCGATGATCCCGCGCACCAACAGCCCGGCCAGCCACCAGTACCAGGGGATGTCCGCCTCGTAGTCGCTCCTGGGGTTGCCGTCGGCGAGAAAGGCGAGCGAGCCGGTCGCGCCGTCGTACACGATCGGGTACCGCGCCTCGATCCAGAACTCCATCGAGATGCCCGCCTTGAGGTCGCACCAGCCCTCGTACCGTGCGCGCAGGGCGGACCCCTCGACACCGAGCCGCAGCGTGCGGATCTCGGGGTAGTAGTCGATGGCCCCCTTGCGTACCGCGTTCATGGCGAGCGGGTGGAGGTTGACGATCTGCCCGCCCTGCGCGTCGTAGGCGAAGCTCGCCCCCGTCGCCCCGTTGCCGAACGCCCCGGGCAACGACGGCATGATCACGTGCTCCAGCAGCAGCGCCCGGGAGAAGGCGAAGGCCGCCTGGTGACCACCGGCGAGCAGCGCCGGGTCGACCAGGCGCGGGAGCCCGTCGATCGGGCGGCCGTCGGTCACGCCGAGGATCACGAGGGCTCCGCCGAACCCGTCGCTGCGGTCCGCGTAGGCGAACGCCGACCGGACCGGCGTCAGCCAGCTGTCGCTCTGCGGGGGCACCAGGTTCACCGTGGCGAAGACGAACGAGATGCGATCGGCGTTCCGGGCGACGAACTCGGCGAGGGACGCCAGCAGCAGCGCCTCCTGGAGGTCGTCGAGCCGGGACGCGGGGTCGTCCAGCCGGATCGGCGTGATCGCTCCCGGTACCGGCGGCTGCCCCACCTTGCCCGGGGCGGTGACGTCGAACCGGAGGTCCTGGACCCCCGGGAGCTCCGACGGAATCAGGTCGAGCGCGACGGAGGCGACGAACGCCGTCCCGGCGAGGTCGACCCGGCCGCCCTGCGAGGCCAGTTCCAGCCAGCCGGCGACGACGGGCAGGCGCAGCGTGACGAACTGCCCCGACCCGCCCGCCACGATCTGCCAGCCGCCGAACGATCCCTCGGCCCGGATCCGCAGCCCGTCGGGATCGTCGACGGCGAAGTCGACCAGCAGGGCGTTCTCGTCACGGGCGAGCGCCGCGTTCGCCAGCGCGACGTCGAGCGCGAAGGCCGTGTCCCAGCCGTGGAGATTCATGGCCGTGCCCCTTCCGCGGGCCTGAGGATGCCGCCGAGCTGCAACGACCCGTTGAGCTCGGCCGACAGCAGATCGAGGCCCGAGGAGTCCGGCCAGTGGATGTCGGCCGTGCACTGGGTCAGCAGGTCGCCGATCGAGGGCAGGGCGTCGGCCGCCGCGCCGCCCGCCACCGCCGCGATGAGGCTCGGCGTGGCGGCCGCGAGCCCGGCGACCAGCCCGATGACGAGGACCGCGACGATCGCCGCACCCGCGCCCGGGATCACGACGCCCGCGACGATCATGGCCACCGCCGCGATCACCTGGATGATCGCCTCCGTGATCTCGACCCAGAGCTCCTTCTCCGTGTAGTCCCGCCGCTGCGTCTCCCGGGACCGCTCGAAGCTCAGCGTCCGGCCACCGCCGGGCTGGTCGACGAGGGCGATCCGGAACCAGTCGCAGGCCTCCACGAGGGCCGTGATCCCCGGCGACACCTGCGTCCGCACGAGCGTCCTGAGCTGCAGCTCGTCGCCGATCACCTGGAGCTGCAGCTCGTCCAGGACGGGGTCGTAGGTGGTCCCGCCGGAGGCGACCGGCGCCAGGCCGATCGGCCGTGTGGAGCGCACAGTCCCGGCGTCGAGGACGAAGTCGGTGGTCACGGTGCCCGGCAGCGCACGGGCCAGTCCCGGGATCATCAGGTGCCTCAGGAAGGATTCCTGGGAGATCAGGGTGCCGGCGGTGCATCCCGGCGGTACCGCGGCCAGCGTGAGCTGGTTGATCCGTCCGCCGGGATCGTTCCCGTCCGTCATCGTGAGCACGCCGAAGCAGCTGGTCTCGTCGGTCGGGCCGTTCGCGTAGGCGTAGCCGGTCCAGGTCGGCCGGAGCCACTGGAAGTCGCCCTCCGCCGACCGCGCGTTGAGGTCCAGCGCGCAGAACACGTGGGTGAGCAGGTCGAGATGCGTGCAGAACCAGCGCCCGATCGCGGCACGGAAGGTCGCCTTCTGCAGTTCCGTCGGTGCGCCGGTCCCGTAGTCGACGGCCTGGACGACGGCGGGCGGGTCGTCGGGGTCGGCCGACGACGTCCTGGTGACGAGGTACTCACGATCGCCGTCGCCGGCCGGCGACACGCCACGGGCCGCGGCGGAGTGCGGCTGCGGCAGGTACGCGAGCTTGACCGAGACCGTCACCCACCCGTCGGTGAACGCGAGGTCGGGCGCGTCAGGAAAGGTCATGCCCGCCGTGGCGAGCGGCGCGCGCACGAACAGGATCGCGTTCGAGCCGCCCCGGACCAGCTGCCACGTGCGGAAGGTGCCGGAGATCCGCCAGCCCGGCTGGATCTCCTGGTCGAAGCCCGCGGGCCAGCGCCCGCCGGCCGCGAGAGTCGCGTTCGCCTCGGGCAGCCGCAGGGCGTGGACCACGTCCCAGCCCAGCGTCCCGGCCTCCGCGGCGAGCAGGGCCGGGGGGATCGCTGCCCGGGGGACGAAGATCTCGGGCAGCGCCTCCCCGTGCCGCGGCGGGGTCAGTGTCGGTGTCACCTCGTCAGACCTTGGCTCGCGCCGTGACGGGTGTCAGGTCGCCGCCGAGCTGGAACGAGCCGTTGAGCTGGGCCGATCTCAGGGTGAACCCGGTGGATCCCGGCCACGCGACGTCGTTGGACGCCTCCACGGACAGCTCGGCGATCGAGGGCAGGGCCTCGGCCGCCTTGCCCTCCATGACCGCGGAGATGATCGCGGGGATCGCGGCCAGCACACCGGCGACGACGGCGATGATGACCACCGCGATGACCCGCTTCACCACGGGCTCGATGGCGCTGCGGGCGACCCCGGCCGCGACCGCGCCGACGAGCGCGATGATCGCCTCGGTGATGGTGACCCAGACGGCCGTCTCCATCCAGTGGGTCCGCTTCGGGTCACGGGACCGGGCGAAGTCGAGGGTCTGGCCGCCGTCGGGCTTGTTGACCAGGACGACCTTGTAGAACTCCGTGTCGTTGATGTACGCGTCGATCCCCGGGGAGACGTTGATCTTGGTCAGGGTGTCGATCTGGATCTCGTCACCGACGATCTGCAGCCTGAACGTCCGCATCTCGGGCGTGTAGTTGATCCCGGCGATCCTGATGTCGTCCAGCGTGACCGGGTTCTGGCTCTCGATCACCGTACCCAGGCTGTTGATCCGGAAGTCGCTCTCCGTCGCCCGCGTGAAGGACTTCGTCAGGCCGGGCATCACCATCTCGCGCAGGAAGAGACCGTTCGAGACGAGGATCGACGCCTGGCACCCGGACGGGATGGCCGACGGCGGGAGCTGGTTGGTGAGGCCCTCCGCGGAGTCGCCCTCGGTGAGGTTGAGGACGCCGAAGTAGCTCTCCTCGTCGGACCGGCCGTTGAAGTAGGCGTAGCTCGTGTAGGTCGGCTTGAGCCACTGGAAGCTCTCCTTCGCGGCCCGCGCGTTGATGTTGACCACGGAGAAGACGTACGTGAACGTGGCGAGGTTCTTGTTGAACCAGTCGACGAGAGCCGCCTGGAACACCGCCTTCTGCAGGTCCGTGGGGCTCGCGGACCCGTAGTCGATGCTCTGGACGACGACCGCCGGGTCGTCCTCGCTCCGGGCCTCGGTCTCCCGCGCCAGGTACTCCTTCGTCCCGTCGTCGTCCCCGGTGGCCCGCGCGGGCTGCTCGTCCGGCGGCTGAGGGAGGTACTGCAGCTTGATCGCGACCGTCGCCCGGCCGTCGGTGAAGCTCAGGTCGTCGATGTTGGGGAAGGTCATGTGGGCGGCCGTGATCGGGACCCGCAGGAAGACGATCGCGCCCGAGCCGCCGCGGGTCAGCTGCCACGGCCCGAAGGTGCCGTCGATCGACCAGCCGTTCTGGATCGTGGCCCGGAAGGTCGCGGGTGACGCGCCCGAGTCCAGCATGGCCTTGTTGACCTCGGGAAGCCGGATCGCGTTCACGGCGTCCCACCCGAGGGTGTTCGCCTCCGCGGCGAGGAGGGCCGGCGGGATCTCGTGCCGGGGCACGAAGATCTCGGGCCGCGCGTCCTCGTAGCGCGGGATCTCGGCCGAGGTGAAAGCCGATGCCTTTTCAGTGGTAATTGTCATGACTGCCCCCTGGATATTGATGAACCCCTTTTCGAGGCCGGTCTCAGAGTCACACGGGGCCTCACCCCGAGCGCGCCAGAAACCTGTTTTCACCCCATGAAACGTTGTCAGTGAATATGTAAGGTAATGAATCAAGAAATCCCGGCAGCCGGATTACCGTCGCCTGATACCGAATTCGATCGGCATTCACGGCCGGAAATCATCGGGTACGCCCCCGAACGGGCGCCGCCCGCCGGCGGCTTCCTGTGGTTCTATGGGAGGGTGACGGCCGGTCCGGTGGTACGCATCAAACGCGTCTACGACGACGCCGCGGACGACGACGGCGTCCGGGTGCTCGTCGACCGGCTCTGGCCACGAGGAGTGCGCCGCGAGGACGCGCACCTGGACGCGTGGCTCAAGGAGATCGCGCCGACGCCGGAGCTCCGCACCTGGTGGAACCACGACCCGGACCGTCTGGACGACTTCGCGGCACGTTACCGGCGGGAACTGGCCGCCAACCCGGCCCTGGACGAACTGCGGGAGCTGACCGGCCGGCACCCCGTCGTCACCCTGCTCTACGCGGCCAAGGACCCGGAGATCAACCACGCGGCGGTGCTGCGCGACACGCTGGAGGAGAGCCGATGACCGACGACGCCCCGCGCGCACCGGAACCGGAGGACCTCACCGCGTTCGGCGGCGAGACCGCCTGCTCGCTGCACCCCGTCTGCCCCGAGTGCGGCGCCCTCGAGGACGCCCCGCGCACGACCTGCGGCCGCTGCGGCCACGCCTTCGCCGGCCAGGACGAGACCCGGTAGCACCCCGGGTCGCGTCCCGCCGGCCGTCTCACGCCCTGACGACACCGCGGGCGGCTCCGCTCAGGTGTTCACGCGGATGATCTCCTGCTGGTACGGCGCGATGACCTCCGCCGAGACGCGGCAGTCCAGCACCAGGAACGGACGGTCCGACGGCGGTTCGGCGGCCCAGGCGGCCAGGCGGTCCAGGTCGGGCAGGGCGCGGACGACGACGCCCTCCGCGCCGACGCCGGCGGCCAGGCGGGCGAAGTCGACCTCGGGGATGAGCATCGGGGCGCGGGCGAGGCCCTTGCGGCCGTAGAGCTGGATCTCCGCGCCGTAGGCGGCGTCGTTCCAGACGACCGCCATGCCGCGGCCGCCCGCGACCCGCACGGCCGACTCAAGGTCCGCGAGCGCCATGAGGCCGCCGCCGTCGCCGGTGGTCAGCACGATCGTGGCGTCGGGTTTGGCGAGCGCCGCGCCCGGCACGGAGGGCCAGCCCAGGCCGATGGACTGGAAGGCCGTCCCGACCATCATCATCCGGTCGGGCGCCGCGACCGGCCAGTACATGTTGGCCCAGCCGATGAAGTGGCCGCCGTCGGACACCACGACGCGGTCGGCGGGCAGGAGCTCGCCGATGCGGGCGGCCACGGAGCGCGGGTCGAGCCGCCCGTCGGGGGCGACGACGTCGCCGGGCTCCTGGTGGCGCAGGGAGGCGATGTCGACGGACTCGCGCCAGCCGCTCGGCGCGGCCCCGAGCCGCATCAGTTCCTCGACGACGCCGTGCGCGACGACGTCGACGTCTCCGCGCACGTAACCGCCCACGTGGGGATGGGTCGCGGTGGGCGCGACGTCGACCTGGAACACGCGTGTCCCCGGCGCGAAGAGGTCGCCGAACCGCATGGTGAACTGGTTGAGCGAGGCGCCGAGCACGACGGCGACGTCGGCGTCGCGCACGAGCTTCATGGCGCCCTCGGCCCCGAACCCCCCGGTGACGCCCAGGTCGAACTCCGGGCGCGGGAACAGACCTCGCCCGAGCGTCGTCGTCGCCGTGACGGCGCCGACCCTGTCGGCGATCTCCCCGAGCGCGGCCCCGGCCCCGGAGATCCAGGCCCCGCGCCCCGCCAGCAGGAACGGGCGCGCGGCGCCCGCGAGCGCCGCGGCGAGATCCCGCACGGCCCCGGTCCCGAACTCCCCGGCGGGCGCCAGCGGCGCGGGCAGCCTGGGCTCCGGCACCTCGCGCAGCGGCCCGGCGTCGATCGTGGCGACGTCGTAGGGCAGGGCGAGCACCGTGGGGACGCGATAGGTGAGGGCGTGCTCGATGGCGATCACGACGGTCGCGGCCGTGTCGGTCCGCCCGACGGTGTACGTCCGCGCGCCCACCGCGGAGGCGAGCGCGATCTGGTCGACGTCCCAGGGCCGCGGCCCCGAGGTCGGCTCGTCGCCGACGATGAGCACGAGCGGCACGCCCGCCTGCACGGCCTCGGCCAGCGCGGTCAGGGTGTTGGTGAAGCCGGCGCCGTAGGTCGCGGTCGCCGCGGCGAGGCGGCCGGACGCGCGGTGGTAGGCGTCGGCGGCGACGACGCCGCCCGCCTCGTGCCGGACGGCGGTGTAGTGGACGGACGTCGAGCGTTCGAGCGCGTCGAGGAACCAGGCGTTGCCGTTGCCCATGACCCCGAACACATGATCGATGTGGGGGGCGAGGGCGTGGGCGACGTGGGCGGAGACGGACGGCATGACGGGGCCTTTCCTCGGGTGCCGGCGGGTCAGAGCTGATGGCCGAGCTTGAACTCGCCGGCGTCGTCGGACCGCCCGACGGCGTCGTCGGGCCGCGTGTACGAGAACCCGTCCGCGCCGATCGTCACGGCCATCTCGGACTCGTCGGTGCGCTCGACGACGGGCTGCGGGTTCCCGTCCAGGTCCAGCACCAGGGACGCCTCGGTGTACCAGCTGGGCACGACGGGGTTGCCCCACCAGTCGCGGCGCTGGTTGTCGTGGACGTCCCACGTGATCACGGGGTTGTCCGGGTCACCCGTCCAGTAGTCCTGGGTGTAGATCTCGACGCGGTGCCCGTCGGGGTCGCGCAGGTACAGGTAGAAGGCGTTCGACACGCCGTGCCGCCCCGGGCCCCGCTCGATGCAGTCGGAGCGGCGCAGCGCGCCGAGCTTGTCGCAGATCGCCAGGATGTTGTGCTTCTCGTGGGTGGCGAACGCGACGTGGTGCAGGCGCGGTCCGTCGCCGCCGGTCATGGCGGTGTCGTGGACAGTGGGCTTGCGGCGCATCCAGGCGGCGTAGACGACGCCGTCGTCGTCCTGGATGTCCTCGGTGACGCGGAAGCCGAGCGACTGCATGAAGTTCACGGCGCGGGGCACGTCCGGGGTGACCTGGTTGAAGTGGTCCAGGCGGACGATCGCGCCCGGGGTGTGCAGGTCGTAGCGCCAGGCGAGACGCTCGACGTGCTCGGCCTCGTGGAAGAACTCGTACGGGAAGCCCAGCGGGTCGGTGACCCGCACCGAGTCGCCGATCCCCCGCGTGAAGCCCTCCGCGCGGCGCTCCACCCGGCAGCCCAGCTCCGTGTAGAAGGCGACGGCCTTGTCCAGGTCCTCGGGGGTGCGGACGCGGTAGCTGAACGCGGCCGCGGCCGCCACGGGTCCCTGGCGCAGCACCAGGTTGTGGTGGATGAACTCCTCCAGGGACCGCAGGTGGACGGTGTTCTCGTCCTCCTCGGTGACCACCAGGCCGAGGACGTCCACGTAGAACTGCCGGGCGGCCGCCAGGTCCGTGACCACCAGCTCCAGGTACGCGCAGCGCACGATGTCCGGCGGCGGGGCCTGCGGTGCCGGCACGGGGTTGTCGCTGTGGATGGGAGCCTCGGCGGAGACGAGGAATCCGGACGACGTGCGGGTCTTGTCGGTGCTCATGTGCGTCCTCGCTCGGAAGGGGTGGTCGCGGGACCGTTCAGCGGGCGGCGTCGTGCGCCTTGCCGAACGTGGGGTTGTGGACCGCGCCGAGCGTGATGTGCACGGCCTGCTGGTCGGTGTAGAAGTCGATGGAGCGGTACCCGCCCTCGTGGCCGAGGCCGGAGGCCTTGACCCCGCCGAACGGCGTGCGCAGGTCGCGCACGTTGTTGGAGTTGAGCCAGACCATCCCGGCCTCGATCGCGTGCGAGAAGTTGTGGGCGCGTCTGAGGTCGCTGGTCCACACGTAGGCGGCGAGGCCGTAGCGGACGCCGTTGGCCAGCGCGAGCGCCTCGGCGTCGTCGTCGAACGGGGTGATCGCGACGACCGGGCCGAAGATCTCCTCCTGGAAGATCCGCGCGTCCGGCGGCACGTCGGCGAAGACGGTCGGGGCCACGAAGTTACCCGTCCCGAAGCCGTCCGGGCGGCCTCCGCCCGCGACGAGCCGGCCCTCGGACCGCCCGATCTCGATGTAGCGCATGACCTTCTCGAAGTGCTCGGGGTGCACCAGCGCACCCACCTCGGTGGCCGGGTCGTGCGGGTAGCCGACCCGGACCCGCGCCGCCTGCGCGGCGTAGCGCTCCACGAACTCGTCGTAGACCGCCCGCTCCACCAGGATGCGTGACCCGGCCGTGCAGCGCTCGCCGTTGAGGGAGAAGACGCCGAAGATCGTCGCGTCGATCGCGGCGTCCAGGTCGGCGTCGGCGAAGACGACGGCGGGCGACTTGCCGCCCAGCTCCATCGACAGGCCCTTGAGGTGCGGCGCGGCGTTCGCGAAGATGACCTGCCCGGTGCCGCTCTCGCCGGTGAACGAGATCAGCGGCACGTCCGGGTGCTTCACCAGGGCGTCGCCGGCCTCCTCCCCCAGCCCGTTGACCAGGTTGAACACGCCCTGCGGCAGCCCCGCCTCCGCGAAGATCCCCGCCCACAGCGACGCCGACAGCGGCGTGAACTCCGCGGGCTTGAGCACCACGGTGTTGCCCGTCGCGAGCGCCGGCGCGAGCTTCCACGACTCCAGCATGAACGGCGTGTTCCACGGCGTGATGAGGCCCGCGACGCCGATCGGCTTGCGGTTGACGTAGTTGAGCTGCCGCCCGGGCACCTTGAAGGCGTCGTCGGCCTGCGCGACGACGAGGTCCGCGAAGAACCGGAAGTTCTCCGCGGCGCGGCGCGCCTGGCCGAGCGCCTGGGTGATCGGCAGGCCGGAGTCGAAGGACTCCAGCTCGGCGAGCCGCGCGTCGCGCGACTCGACGATGTCCGCGATCCGGTGCAGCACGCGCGAGCGCTCGCGGGGCAGCATGCGGGGCCAGGGCCCGTCGATGAACGCGTGCCGGGCCGCAGCGACGGCGGCGTCGACGTCGGCCTGCTTGCCGGCCGCCGCCCGGAGGTACGTCTCGTTGGTCACGGGGTCGAGCACGTCGAACGTCCCGCCGTCGGCCGAGTCGGCGGGCGCCCCGTCGATGTGGTGCCGGATGCGGTCCGGGAGGTCCGCGGGAACGTGAGGCATGGGTTCTCCAAGGTGTGGAGGGGGTGGCTCAGGGTTCGGACAGGCCGAGGGTCTCGTCCGGGTGCTCGTGGATCAGGTAGGCGTCGAGCGTCGCCGACCGGTGGTGCCGGGACGCCTTCTCGATCTCGCCGAGCGGCGCGCCGCGCTCGACGAGCCGCAGCAGGTGCTCGTGCTCCCGCACGGACTCCTGCGCGCGCCCGGGCACGAAGCTGAACGTCGACTCGCGCAGGTGGGCGAGCCGCGCCCACTCCGACTCGACGAGCTCCAGCAGGCGGGTGTTGGGACAGCGGCGGTACAGGGCGGCGTGGAACTCGTGGTTGAGCCGGGTGAAGGCGCTCGGGTCGAAGTCCGAGAGGGAGGCGATCATCCGCTCGTTGATCTCCCGGGCGTGGCGCAGGTCGGCGTCCGTGAGGCGCCGCGCCGCGAGCGCCGTCGCCGCGCTCTCCAGGATCGACAGGGCCTGCATGCTCGCGCGGTACCCGGTGTCGTCGACCATGGACACCTGCGCGCCCACGTTGCGCTCGAACGTCACCAGCCCCTCGGCCTCGAGCTGCCGGATCGCCTCGCGCACGGGCACGACGCTCATGCCCAGCTCGGCCGCGATCGTGCGCAGCACGAGCCGGTACCCCGGCGAGAACTGCTGCCCGGCGATCCGCTCCTTGATCCAGCGGTACGCGCGCTGCGACTTGCTCAGGTCCGACGGCGGGGCCGGCGACTCGACGGCCTGTTCCTCGTGCGCCATCCGCCCTACCTCGCTTCCCGATCGGACGCCGCGGCGAGCCCGGCCGCCTCGCGCGAGCCCCAGGCCTCGGCCCGCTGGGCGTCGTCGGACGTCGGGAGGGCGCCGAGGCGCCCGTCGACACCACGCTCGCTCTGCGTGATCGTCGTGACCAGGCGGCCCGACGACGGCCGGCCGGGCGCGGCCGGGGCGTCGACCTCGACCTCGACGACGTCGCCGGGCGCGGCGACCGAGGAGCCGGCGGGCGTGCCGGTGAGGATGACGTCGCCCGGCTCGAGGGTGACGTGCTGGGCGAGGTCCGCGACGAGCTGCGGCAGGGGGAAGATCAGGCCGGCGGTGGTGTCGTCCTGGACGAGGCCGCCGTTGAGCCAGGTGCGGACGCGGAGCGCGCCCGGGTCGAGCGCGGCCGCCTCGATCAGAGCGGGTCCGAGCGGGGTGTAGCCGTCGCGGCCCTTGGCGCGGAGGTTGGAGCCGCGGTCGGCCGCGCGCAGGTCGTAGAGGCCGAGGTCGTTCGCGGCGGTGACCCAGCCGACGTGGGACCAGGCGTCGTCGATCGGCACGTCGCGCGCGGCGGTGCCGATGACCAGGGCGATCTCGCCCTCGAAGGCCAGCAGTTCCGCGCCCGCCGGGCGTTCCGCGGTGCCGCCGGTCCCCGCGACCGAGCTCGACGGCTTGAGGAAGTACGACGGGTGCTCCGGGCGCCGTCCGCGCTGGTCCGCACGCGAGGCGTAGCTCAGGTGGACCGCGATGATCTTGCCCGGGCGCCCGGGTAGCGCGGCGAATCGCGGGTCGATCGACTCGGCTGTCATGAGCTCCCTCGCTCTGGCGACGATATCTCATATCGTATATCATCGGAATGCGCCTGCGGCAAGCCGACCGAGCCGACGACGACGACGTCACGAGGAGCACACCGATGCAGTTCCATCACCACGGGTACGTGTCCGGGGATCCGCGGGTCCAGGACGCCGCGGGCACGGGCCTCGGACGCCCCCGCGAGCTGCCGGACGAAACCGACGTGCTGATCGTCGGTTCCGGGCCCGCGGGCATGCTGCTCGCCGCGCAGCTCTCGCAGTTCCCGCAGGTCGGCACGCGGATCATCGAGCGCCGCGAGGGGCGCCTCGCCCGCGGGCAGGCCGACGGGATCCAGCCGCGCAGCGTCGAGACGTTCCAGGCGTTCGGGTTCGCCGAACGGATCATCGCCGAGGCGTACAACATCGCGTACATGAACTTCTGGGGCCCGGACCCCGCGAACCCGGGCGACATCATCCGCACCACGCGCACCGAGGACTACGCGCTCAAGATCAGCGAGTTCCCGCATCTGATCGTCAACCAGGCGCGCGTCCTCGACTACTTCGCCGAGGCCGCGGCGCACGGCCCGGGCCGTGTCGTCCCGGACTACGGCGTCGAGTTCGTCGGCCTGACCGTGCACGACGACGGCGAGTACCCGGTCGAGGTCCGCGTGCACCACACCACCGGCGAGCGGGCGGGGACGGAGCGCACCGTCCGGGCGAGGTACGTCGCGGGCTGCGACGGCGCCCGCAGCCTCGTGCGCGAGGCGATCGGCCGGCAGCACGTGGGGCAGGTCGCCGCCCACGCGTGGGGCGTGATGGACGTGCTGGTCAACACCGATTTCCCGGACTGGCGCACCAAGTGCGCGATCAACTCCGCGGCGGGCAACATCCTGCTCATCCCGCGGGAGGGCGGGTACCTCAGCCGCGTGTACGTCGACCTCGGTGAGGTACCCGAGGGCGACCACCACGAGATCCGCAGGACCTCGCTGGACCAGGTCATCGCCCGGGCGAACCAGATCCTGCACCCGTACTCGCTCGACGTGCGCGAGGTGGCGTGGCACAGCATCTACGAGGTGGGCCACCGGGTCACGGACAAGTTCGACGACGCGCCCGCCGCCGCACCGGACGAGCCCGGCGCCCGCCCGCCGCGCGTCTTCCTCGCAGGCGACGCCTGCCACACCCACAGCGCCAAGGCCGGCCAGGGCATGAACGTGTCGATGCAGGACGGCTTCAACCTCGGCTGGAAGCTCGGGCACGTGCTGACGGGCCTCAGCCCGGCGTCCCTGCTCGCGACCTACTCGGCCGAACGCCACCCCGTGGCCCAGCAGCTCATCGACTTCGACCGCGAGTGGTCCTCCCTGATGGCCCGCAAACCCGGGGAGATCACCGACCCGCAGGAGCTCGCCCGCTACTACCTGGGCACGGCGGAGTTCCCGTCGGGCTTCATGACGCAGTACGGCCCCTCGATGATCGTCGCGGACTCGCCGCACGCCGCGCTCGCCGAGGGCTTCCCGGCCGGCAAGCGGTTCAAGTCCTCCGAGGTCGTCCGCGTCTGCGATGGCAACGTGACCCACCTCGGCCACCACGCCCGGGCCGACGGCCGCTGGCGGATCTACGCGTTCGCCGACGCCGCCGCCCCGGGCGAACCGTCGGCCCTGACGGCCTGGGCCCGGTGGCTCGCGTCGCCCGATTCGCCGGTCATGAGGTACACGCCAGCCGGGGCCGACGTCGACGCCGTCTTCGACGTCAAGGTCGTCTACCAGCAGTCCTACGAAGAGATCGACCTCAACCACGTCCCCGCGATCTTCCGCCCGCGCACCGGCCCGCTGGCCCTCACCGACTGGGAGAAGGTCTACGCCGCGGGCCCCACGACCTGGTCCCCCACCGACATCTTCACGGAGCGCGCCATCGCCCGCACGGGCGCCGTCGTCGTCGTCCGCCCCGACCAGTACGTGGCCACGATCCTCCCCCTGGCGGCCACAGCCGACCTGGCCAACTTCTTCACCGCCATCATGCGGACACCGGCACAGCGGCCCTGACCCCGCTCAGGGCGCGAGCATGGCCAAGGGGACGACATCGACCCCGTCGGCACGACGCAGGGCCGCCGCCGTTGGTCGAGGGCCTGAAACTACAACTTGTCAGCCGCTCAACCTACAACTTGTCCGGCATCGGCCGTCTTCGATGCGGGCATCGGGACCTGTCTCGGCCGCCGGCAAGTTGACTTGGACCAGGTCTCGGCCCGTCGCCGAGTCGAGAGGAGCGCCACCCATGTCGCAGAGCAGGCCTCGATCAAGCACCCCGCTGCAACCGCCGCGCGCCCCCCGTGCCAGGTGGGTACTGGCGCTTTCCGCGCTCGTCGCGGTTCTTCAGGTGATCTCGCTCATCGTCCTTCTTCCCGCGAACCCGGTCTTCTCGCGGTCCGGGTTCGAGCCGGTCGACCCGGCTGATCTTGACCTGGCGAGAGGCGCCTTGCAGCTGTGGGGATACGTCCAGCTGGCAGATCAGGCGGCGCTCGTCGCCGCCTGGATCGCCACGGGCATCTGGCTCGTGTCAGCGCGGTCCTTCGCCCTCGCCACCGCCAGGGACGCCCGCATCTCGCTGGGCGCGCCGTGGGCCGTGCTCGGCTGGGTCGTCCCGGTCGTCGCCTTCTGGTTCCCGTACCGCATGGTGAACGACGTGTGGAAGGCGTCGGTCACCGACAGGACCGCCAGGCCGAGGTACCCGGTCGGGCCCTGGTGGGGAGCGTGGCTCCTCACAGCCGTCCTGTGGGGTCTGCAGGTGTACCTGCTCCCCGGAACGCTCGAGTCCGGTGGCGGATCGCTCGTGCCCCTGGAGGTCGTCATCAGCTTCTTCATGCTCCTGGCGCTGTGGCGCTGGTGGCAGGTCGTGGACGGCATCCAGGAGGCACAGCGCGAGGCCGCTCGCTGGATCAGATGACGGCCGGGCCGTCGAGGTGGTGACCACAGCGCCGGCGTTCATCGTTCGGACGTGCCGTCCGACGTCAGCCTCCGTGTCCGACGTCGGCCGCACGCGCGGCAGGCCGCCGGGGGCCTGCCGCGCGTGCCCCTGTTACCGCACGTGGGCGGCGATCGGGAGGGCGAGGGCCCGGGCGCCCTCCGAGACGAGACGGGCCATCTGGCCGGCGCCGTACTCCTGGAAGTGGGTGTTGTCCGCGACGCCGTCCGGGAACGCCGGGTACCGGCCCGCGGCCAGGTGGAGGAAGACGCCCTTGGCGGCCTCCGGGCCGATCGAGTTCAGGTAGGCCCGCGAGCGCGCCGACAGGTCGATCATCGCGACACCGGTCTCGTCGACCAGCTCGTAGACCTTGGCGACGTAGTCCGGGAACGAGACGCGGAACTGGTTGTTGGCGTCGTAGTCGCGCCGCGAGACCGGGGTGAGCAGCACCGGCGTCGCGCCGCGGGCGGTCGCCCCGGCCATGTAGTGGTCCCGCAGGTACATCTTGTAGTCGGCCGGGGAGGTGTACCGCTCGGGGACCGACGACGACGCGTCGTTGTGGCCGAACTGCACGAACAGGTAGTCGCCCGGCTGGATGGCGTTCAGGATCGTCGTCAGGCGCCCCTGCTCGACGAACGACCGCGACGAGCGCCCGCCGATGGCGTGGTTCGCGATCGTGGTGCTCGTGTCGAAGTACCCCGCGAGCTTCTGCCCCCAGCCCATCTGCGGGTAGAAGGAGGAGTTGTACGTCTGCGCCGTCGAGTCCGACGCGATGTAGATCGTCGGCGTCCCGTCGGACGGCACCGTCGCCACGGGGATCGGCCGCCACTGCTGGTTGGTCCCGCCCGTGGAGTCGTACTGCGAGATCCGCGAGCCGACGGCGGTCGCCCACTCCCACACGTCCAGCGCCTTGCCGGAGTTCCGGTTGACGAACCGGAGGTAGGTGCCGTCGTCGAGGATCTGCCAGTGCTGGTTGGTGGTCCCGACGTCGCTCCACTGGACGATGTCGGCGCCGTTGGCGGTGCTCTTGGCGTAGACGTCGAGCAGCAGGCCCGAGTGGCGGACCTGGATCTTGTAGGAGCCGCTGCCCACGCCGACGAAGCGGAACTGCTGGGCGGCCGCGTCGGTGCGGGTCGACTGCACCAGCTTCGCGCCGGCCGTCGTCGAACCGCCCTCGATCTGCAGGGCCAGGCCGGACTGGCGCGACTGCAGCACGTACCAGGTGTTCGTCTGGAAGGCCGCATGGGCGGCCGGTGCGGCGAGGATGCCGCCGGTCACGGCGGCCGCCCCGGCGGCCAGGCCGAACAGGGACCGCCGCGTGAGCCTGGCGTCGAGCGGTCCGGAGGTCTCGGGAGTGCGCATGCTGTGCTCCAAGGTGTGAAGGGCGCCGACGACGCCGTCGGGCCGGGAAACACGCTCTGACGACCGGGGCCCGCGCGGACGGCGGGCCCCGGCGCACGCCAGAACTACAGGTAACGGTCGAGGATCGGGGTCAGCAGGCCGGCGATCTTCTGGTGCCCCGCGTCCGTCGGGTGGACGTTGTCGGACGTGTCGGTCGCCGGGTCGACCCAGCCGGTCGTGTCGACGAAGCGCACCCTCGAGTCGCCGGCGGCCACGCGCGCCTGCACGGCGTTCCGCGTCTCGGTCACGTACCGGCCCCGGAAGACGCCCATCGCGAAGATCTCGGCGTTCGGGTAGGCCCGCCGCACCCGCTCCAGCATCACCACGTAGTTCTGCTGGAAGGTCGTGGTCGAGACGCCGTGGCCGACGTCGTTCGTGCCGAGGTTGATGACGACGGCGGTCGCCTGGTTCGCCGCGAAGTTCCAGTCGTCGCTCGTCGCCCGGTTCGACGAGCGCCGGAACCAGTCCATCATTCCCCAACACCCGTCCGACGTGCTGACCAGGCACGCGCCGCCCTGGGCCACCTGGCTGTGACCGGCGCCGAGGTTCTCGCCCACCAGGTACGCGTAGGCGCTGAAGGGCCGGTTCGCGTTCGGCTGGCCGACGGTGATCGAGTCGCCGATGAACTCGATGAACTCTCCCGGCCGCGCGATCGACGTCGTCGTACCGCCCGACGCGAGGCGGAAACCGCCGAAGGCGGGATCGCCCGTGTACGAGCCCGCGCGCTCGCGGAAGCCGACGCGGATCGTGTGCGTGCCGGCCGCGAGGCCCGACGCCACGGTGATGTCGCCCGAGACGCCGCGCAGCCACCTCGCGGCGCCGCCGTCGACGGAGTAGTACAGGTCGATCGCGCCGCGCAGGCGGACGCCGATCGAGGAGCCGGTGAAGGCGGTCTCGACGTAACCGCCGGCCCAGCCCATGTACCGGTAGGCGCCGTCGGCGGACCAGCGGCCGTAGTACTGCAGGTTCGGGTCCGTCACCGAGCCGTCGCCCGCCTGGCTGCTCCCGCCGGCGGGGACCAGGCGCCACCGCTGCGTGGCGAGGCCGTTGCGGTCGTACTGGGAGACCTTGCTGCCGGGCGTCGTCGACCACTCCCAGTTGTCGAGGGCCTTGCCGGAGTTGCGGTTGACGATCTCGTACGTGCCGTCGGACTGCTCGTTGAGCTGCCACTGCTGGTTGGTGCCGCCGTTGTTCGTGTACTGGACGACGTCGGCGCCGTTGGCGGTGCTCTTCGCCTTCACGTCGAGCACCTGCCCGCTGTGCCGGGCCTCGATGCGGTGGTAGCCGCTGCCCGCGTCGACGAAGCGGAACTGCTGGCTGGTCGCGTCGGTACGGGTTGCCAGGAGGGCCGCGGCGCCGGCCGTCGTCGAGGCGTTCTGGATGCCGACGGCCAGGCCCGAGTGCTGGTTGACGATCGCGTACCAGGTGCTCGGGCTGACGGCCGCGGTGGCCGTCGGGACGGACAGGGGCAGGGCGGTCGCGACGAGGGCCGCGCCGAGGGCGGCGGCGATCCATCGCAGGCGGTGGCCCCGCCGTGGTGCGGGCGTACGCATGGGTGCTCCTTTGCATCCGGATTGAATCGTTACATTAGCCGTTTCACCCGAATGCGTACACCGTTGAAGAAGGATTGCTCGCGCCCTGAATCAGTTAAGTTCCCGACCGGACCGACCCTGCCCCGGACAAACGAGTGGCCGTGATGTGCCACAGCCGGTGGACCTCAGCTACGGCACATCACGACCGCTGGACGGTTGGGATCAGAAGCAGGTCACCGTGCGTTCTCCTGCTCTCTGGTGCCCGTGCGGGTACCCAGGACGGTGGCTTCGACGAGGCGGGGGCCTGGGTAATCCTGGGGGATGGCGTCCATGAAGATCTCATCGGCGGGCTGTCCCAGCCACCAGTTCGACTGGCGTCGGGTTCCGATGGTGCGGAACCCGGCTTTCTCGTAGGCACGGATGGCGGTGGTGTTGTTCGCGATGACGGACAGGTAGACCGAACGGAGCTGGGTGACGTGGAAGGCCCAGTCGAGGACCATGGTGGTCGCGGTGGTGCCGACGCCGTGTCCGCGCCCCTGCTCAGCGAGGTAGATGAAGAACTCGGCGGACCGGAAGCGGTGGTCGATGACCAGCGACGTCATGCCGACTGGTTGCCAGGTTCCGTCTGCCTCGCGATAGATCGTGAAGCGGGTCTGGCCGTCGGTGTACCGCATCTGGGATTCGAGCCCAGCAGTGCGGCCTGCGAGGGACTCGGGTGTCTGACGTCCGTATCCGGCCATGACGGGGATGCTGTTCTCCCACTCCCAGTACAGGTGGGTGAGGTCTTCTCGGAGTGGACCGAGCCCGACGCCGTCGTGGTTGAGCCAGAGGTCCGGCATGGTGTCGTGAGTCATTCGTCTCCTCGATCGGTTGCGGGGATGGTCCGCAGGATCGTGTACCGGCTGGTGGATGCCGGTTCAGCGACGGCTCGGCCGTCGCACTCGATCCAAGCATGGAGGGTGTGCGGGTCGGTGGCAACGCCGTGGCACCAGGTCGGGGTCCGTCCTGCGAATGCGAGGTAGACCATGGCCGCGACCGACTCTTCGAGGCATGCGACGCGGGTAGGCATCCAGAACGCGACGGCGCGTACGCACTGCACGGCTGCTCGCGCTGACTCGGGACCAGCGGGACGTCGTGAAACATTGTTGGCGACTTCCATCAAGGCCAGGAGCCTGGACATCGCGTGCGCCTTGCTCCCGACGTCTCGAACGATGACGGTCAGCACCAGAGCAGCCGTGGCGCGCACCCTCGCCGCCAGGGAGAAAGGCTCCGCGGCGACTGCTGGGTTCCCGGCGTCGAACTCCTCACTGCCGAAGGAGAGCTTCCACGGCTTACCGGCGATGGGCTTGCTGGTGCGGTTTCCTTCGGTGAGTAGTCCCCGGCTGGCCAGTTCGCGTTGGATCGGGTCCGGTCGATCTGTTCCGGATGCCGCCTGAACCCATTGGCGCGCCGTCTGCCCGGCGAGCGCGATCACTTTGCCGTTCCGGTAGTCGACCACGAGCGTGACGTCGCCGAACACCGCGGCTCGCAGATATTCGGGTGCGCCAAGCACCTGGTTGCCGGTCACAGGGATACCTCGAGGCGTTCGAGCGGGCGGGAAGACCACACGGTTCGTCGCGGCGAGACACTTCGCAGCCATGCCTCGAGCGCAATCGTCGTGTCCAGGGCGTTCAGCACCGAGGGTGTGCCGACCGCCGCGCTCCGCACTACCGCACGCAGGCGTTGCGGGTCCACGAGTCCGAGGCCGGCCAGGTGCCCGTCGGTGATGTCCAGCAGCGTCGGCAAGTGGGCTCGGATGCCCTGGTAGTAATCGGAGGTGAAGGAGCCCTTCGTAGTACGCCCGGCGAGCACGGGCGGAAACAAGTCCTTCATGGCCGCGCGCAGCAGCGGCTTGTACTCACTGGGCCCTGGCAGAAGGTTCGTGGGGATCGACAAGATCATGTCGATCACCCGCGAATCGACGAACGGGTTGTGGAGCACGACGCCATGGTGGGCTGCGAGTTGAGCGTCTGCGAACGCGGTGCGTCCTACATCTACGACGGCGTTCTCGGTCACGACAGTGCTGGCCGCTGTCATGGCTGTCCGGTCTGCGGTCACCGCTGCGGACTCGATGGCCAGTTCGGCGGCCAGTTCACGGGAAGCCGCGGTCAGCCATGAAGACGGTGTTCCACTTCCGAGCCATTCCTGGGCGGCTCGCCGTCCGCTGCGGGAGACCGGCTCGCCGAGCCATTCCCGGGACCTGGTCCGCAGAGCGCCTGACGGCGTGGACCATGCGTAAGCAGTGGCCCGGGACAGGATTTCCCGTGGCGAGGTCTTGCGTACTCGTGCGAGTCGGACGGCCTCTCGCAGCGCGAGCTGCGGACGACGCTGATGCATCAGGTCTCCGATCCAGGCGAGCGGCGTCATGAGCACGGAGTCCCCACCGTCACCAGTCATGTGCGAGTCGGAGCTCGCGACATCTCGCATGACGTCGAGCTGATAGGCGAACCGGGAATATGCCCTGGTGGACGGTGCGGGTTCGTCAGTCGCCGGGAGTCGGTCAAGGCAGCCGAACGGCAGGTGCTCGGGCCCGAGAGGCAGGAGATGATGAACGATTCCGGGCCGGTCTGCAGCGGAGAGCGCGTAGCCAAAGTCACCTGATTGCCCGGCCGCGGGCGCGTAGACGGTAAAGGCTGCGACCGACCGCTCCGGCGCCAGATCGTCGGCGGCGAGGAGCGCGAGCGCTGTTGAGTCCAAGCCTCCCGAGAGATCCGCGCTCGGTGACACGGCTCCCGCCACTCTTGTGCGAACAGCTCCGGCGATTTCGGCGTGGAGGCGTTTGGCCAGACCCGTGGTAGTCACGGCCGGGAACCAGGTCCGTCGTAGGGCACGACGTCCGGTCCGTTCCTCAACCGTCAGTCGATGCCCGGCCTGCAGGGGACGGATCTCGTCGAAGTATGAGCGATGCCTGGTCACGAAGGGATTCGATGGAGCCAGCAGCTCCCCGGCGACACGGTGCGGATCGAGGGACGCGCCTGGCAACGCCGCGAGCTGCCGCGCCGAGGTCGCCCAATACAGACCGTGATCGCCCGCGTAGGTGTACACCGGGACGGCGGACGAGAGATCCGTCCAGATCGAGGTCCGGTCTGCCGTTCGTTCGACGACGATGTACGCGCCCGGCCATCGCGTCACGACGTCATCGGGGACGCCTGCCCGGGCAAGGTACTCAATTTCGTGGTCTGCCGTACCACATGCTCCGATCACAATGACATCGCGGCCCGGTGTGGTCGCCATCCGTACCGCAGTGACCGGTGGGCTACCGACACACCACGCCGCAGACCCGCCCGCGTTCCACAGCGGCTTGCCCTCGGTCGGGCGGGCCGGCTCAAGGGATTGTCCGCAGTACCCGGCGATCCAGAACATTGTTTGCCTTCCGTCCGTGGGCTCGGGGCCCGCGTCACCGCGGGCCCCGAACGCCGCCTGTCACTTGTACGCGTAGCGCTTGTCCTCCGTGCCGGCCTCGGGCGCACCTCCGAGCGTCAGCTCCGCGACGTCGCCGACCTCGAAGATCTCCTCGGCCTGCGACTCGAACTCGATACCTGCCTGGATCTCCTGCATATGCGTCTCCTTTCGATTCACGGAACGCCACCTGGGCGTCGCCCTGCCTCTGGATCGGGGCGGGGTGGTTCTCATTTCAGCGGACAGCTCGGGACGTGCCATCGGCACTTCTCGGGACGTTCCTGATAGAAAAGTCCCTGATGGAGGAGTCGACACGGAACGATCGCCTGGCTACTGCGATGCGGCAGGCCGGGATCAGCCAGACCCGGCTCGCCGCCGTCGTCGGCGTCGACCCCAAGACGGTCGAACGCTGGATCAACGGAGGGCGGACACCGCACCGCCGACACCGTGATGCCGTCGCCGCTGCCCTGGTCCGCGCGCCCTCGACCCTGTGGGATGTCGACGATCGAGGTCCCGACGGAACTCCGAACGAGGTGGTCACGATCCACCCCAGCCGTAGGCATCTGTCACATGCCGCCTGGCAGGCTCTGATGGCAGGCGTGACACAGCGTTTCGAACTTCACGCGTTCGCCGCGACGTTCCTGCCCGACCAGGCGATGGACCTCGCCGCCGAACTCATCGGCCTCGCCGATCGCGACGTCAAGGTCAGGATGCTCCTCGGCGACCCACAGGGCGCAGCAGTTGCCAAACGCGACGCGGAAGAGGGCGGGATGGGGCTCGCGGGACGCGTCATGCTCGTTCTCGGGTACCTCAGCCGGGCCATCGCAGACCCCCGGATCGACGTCCGACTCCACGATGAGACGCTCTACGCCTCGACATTCCGGTTCGACGACGACCTTCTGGTGAACCTTCATGTCTGGGGATCACCGGCCGGGTCGAACCCGCTCCTGCACCTGCGCGGCCCGGACAATGCACCACTCATCAGGCCCTACCAACAAGGCTTCGAGCGCGTCTGGGATACCGCGAGGCCGTTGACAACCTGGCCACGACCGGAGGAAAACTGATCCGCATGGCGCGCATCGACTACTTCGACGACCCGGACGCCCCCGAGATCAACTCGGTCGTCCCCTCGGTCACCGTCGCCGTGCGGGACGACGACGGTCGGCTCCTGCTGATCCACCGCACCGACAACGACCTGTGGTCCATCCCCGGGGGTGCCGTCGATCCCGGCGAAACGGTCCGGCAGGCCGGCGTCCGGGAAGCACGGGAAGAGACCGGCTACGACATCGAGATCACGGGCCTGGTCGGCATCTATACCGACACACGGCACCGAATCGCCTACAGCGACGGCGAGGTCCGCGCCCAGTTCTCCATCTGCATGACCGGCCGCGTCACCGGTGGCACTGCCCGGACGTCATCCGAGTCCTCCGAAGTCGTCTGGCAGCCCGTCGAGCAACTCGACGACCTCAACATCCACCAGTCCATCCGGCTCCGCATCGACCACGCGCTCGATCCTGACCGCACCGAACCCTGGCTCACCTGAACCGCGCCGCAAGCCGTTCATCGACGTCGGACACGATCGCCCTGACAAGCGGCTCGGCCTGACGCATGCTGCGGGCGACCACGTGTCCCTGCTCGTACCGCGAGTAGATCCCCGCGAACCGCTGATCGACGGTGACCGGGTCACCGCTGCTGGACGCCGTCATGTCGCAATACGTGACCAGTTCGAGTACGGTCGCCAGCCTGCCCGTAGGGGCCGGGAACTCACGGTCCAGCGTGTCGGCGTATCCCTTGTTCCGTGCTTCGATCTCCGCGAAGGAATGATGCGCGACAAGACGACTCAGTTCGTCGTCGTACCCCAGACCACGCGCGTACCGCGCACCGTCGAGTTGATGCAATCCCGTCCCGACCGCACCATCGGCGTAGCCGATGTCGTGGAGATACCCAGCCGCGACCAGCAGGTCCCGATCCTCGGCAGGCAACAGCTGCGCAACCGACTCCGCCCTGCGCCCCACCCCGAGTGAATGCGACAACCGGTCCACGCCTGCCGGGAAGAGGCCGTGCAGCAGTGCGATCGCGGCGTCACCAACAGGGAGTTCACGATGAAGTCGTCGCATCGACTCAACGGTACGCTGCCACGCCGGCCGTCGTGCAGGACACCGGGCAGGGCCGTCGCGACGAGAGCCGCGCCGACGGTGGCGGCGCCGAGTGGGATCAGCCGATGATCATCGCCGATTCGGGCCGGCGGTACAGCCGCTGCCGCTCGCGCAGCGCGAGCGAGGTGCCGAGCGTGATCGGGCCGAGCCGGCCGAGGAACATCAGGCACACCAGGACCACCTGGTGCCACCCGGGCAGCGTGGCCGTGATTCCCGTGGACAGGCCGGTGGTCGTGAACGCGGAGATCACCTCGTAGAGGATCGCGTCGAGCGAGAACTCCGTGGTCGTGACGGTCATGACGAACGTCGGGACGACGACGGCGGCCACGCCCAGCAGCGCGACCGCCACCGCCTGGCGCTGCGTGGTCCGGCTGAGCCGCCGGTCGAGGACGGTCACGTCCGGATCGCCCCGCAGCTCCGACCAGATCACGAACGCCAGGACGGCGAACGTACCGACCTTGATGCCGCCTCCCGTACCGGCCGAGCCGGCGCCGATGAACATCAGCATGTCGGTGAAGAACCAGGTCCCGTTGTTCAGGGCCGAGATGTCGATCGAGTTGAACCCGGCCGTACGCGGCATGACCGCCTGCGTGAAGGCGGCCAGGACCTTCCCGGGCGTGTCGAGCGCGCCCAGCGTCCTCTCGTTGTTCCACTCCGCGAGCAGGAACACCAGCGTCCCCACGACCAGGAGCACCACCGTCGTCCCGATCGTCAGGCGGGAGTGGATGCTCCAGCGGCTCGACTGCCACAGCCGGCGGGACCGCTTCAGCCGCCACAGCTCCAGCAGCACCGGGAAGCCGAGACCGCCGGTGATGATCGCGGCGCAGATCGGCAGGCAGACCCAGGGATCCGCGACGAAGCGCATCAGGTTGTCCGAGTAGATCGAGAAGCCCGCGTTGTTGAACGCCGAGACCGAGTGGAACACGCCGGACCAGAGGGCGTGACCGGGCGTGGCGTCGTAGGCGACCATGAGGCGGATCGCGAGCAGCACGGCGACCACGGCCTCGGCCGCCAGCGTGAACCGCAGCACGCCGAGCAGCACCCTTTTCACGTCGCCCAGCGCCGTGCTGTGCGTCGACTCCGCCGCGACCAGGCGCGACTGCAGGCCGATGCGCCGCGACAGCAGCAGGCCGAGCAGTGACGCGACGGTCATCACCCCGAACCCGCCCACCTGGATCAGCGCCAGGATCACCACCTGCCCGAACGGGGTCCAGAACGTCTCGGTGTCCACCACGGCGAGCCCGGTGACGCACACGGCCGACGTCGTCGTGAACAGGGCCTCGAGCAGCGTCGCCCGGCGCCCCGTGGTCGCGATCGGCAGCGAGAGCAGCAGCGTCCCCACCGCGATGGCGCCGAGGAATCCGAGCGTGATCAGCCGCGCGGGCCGGCGGCGCAGGCTCGCCGGTGACGCTCCGGCGGTCCGGACGACGGGCGGCCTGAGAAAGGTCGGGACAGGGAGACGCACGACGAACCAGTCTGGACGATGCGGCGAGGCCCGAGGACGGATCACCCGTCAAGGTTCTGTCAGAATTCAGGTGGTGGCCATCAGGGTCCCGTCAACGGGGTGGTTCGGGTGAGACTGGAGCTCATGGGCATGCCAGGCCGCAGGACGCTCCTGCCGCAGGCCCGGCGCGTCACCGGCTGGTCGCTCGCCGTGGCGCTCCCCGCGCTGCTCACCATCGGATTCCTCGCGCTCGACCGGAGCTGGGACACGCTGACCGAGCCGGTGATGCTGTACCTCGCGGTGGTGGTCGGCGTCGCCCTGGTCGGCGGCCTCTGGCCCGGCGTGGCGACGGCGCTCGTCTCGAACCTGTGCCTGAACTGGTTCTTCACGTCGCCGGTGGGCAGGCTGCACGTCGACGAGCCGGGGAACGTGCTGTCGCTCGGCGTGTTCGTCGTCGTCGCCGTCGCGGTCGCGTCGGTGGTCGACGCCGCCGCGCGGCGCACCGCCCAGGCCGCCCAGGCCCGCGCGCAGGCCACGGCGCTGGAGCACGCGGAGCGTACCCGGACCGCCCTGCTCGCCGCGGTCTCGCACGACCTGCGCACCCCGCTGGCCGCGATCCGCGCGGCCGTGGACGGGCTGGGCGCCACCGACGTGGATCTGGCCGCCGAGGACCGGGACGCGCTGGTGACGACGGTCGCCGAGTCGACCGGCCGGCTGGAACGCCTCATCGACAACCTGCTGGACCTGTCGCGGCTGCAGACGGGCGCGGTCCGTCCGGTGCTGCGGGACACGAGCCTGGAGGAGATCGTGCCGCTTGCCGTCGAACCGTGGCTCGAGGCCGTCGAGCTGGACCTCCCCGAGGACCTGCCCCTCGTGCACACCGACGGCGGCCTGCTGGAACGCGTGGTGGCGAACCTCGTGTCGAACGCCGTCCGGCACGCTCCGCCGGACCGGCCGGTGCGGGTGGCGGCCACGGTCACCGCGGACGAGGTGGAGGTGCGAGTGACCGACGCCGGACCCGGCGTGCCGGACCACCGCAAGGCGTCCATGTTCGAGCCGTTCCAGCGTCTCGACGACTCCGGCGGCGGCCTCGGGCTCGGCCTCGCCGTCGCCTCGGGGCTGGCCCGGGCTGTGGGTGCGGCGCTGCGCGCGCGGGACACGCCGGGAGGTGGCCTGACCATGATCGTCTCGGTGCCGCGGGCCCGTGACGGGATCGGCTCGTGACGGGCCAGGATCCGGCCACTTCGAAGTGGCGTGCTTTTACCAGAAGGTTTGGATATCCGCCACGCGAGACGTGATATGCGCGAAGAAGGATTCTCGGCTCTGAACACGCGCCGAAGAATTCAGGTGCGCGGGCAGGGATTGCCGTTGGCCGCGCAATCCCCTCGGCCCGCCCGCCCGGTGATCGGAGGCGCCAGGAACGGCTGAATCCCAGCGATTTCGGCGCCGCCCTCGAAATGAAAAATAATGCCCGGCAAGGGTGAGTCAAAGAAACTACTGGATATGGCCTCGCGCGGCAGCCAGCCGGTTATAGGCTTCTGCCACACCCAGCAATTGGGGCCCGCAGACTTTTTCTGGGCGAGCCAGGTGGTTGCACACCTGGCCCGCCCTCGGCGTCTGCCGGGAAACCGACGGAGTCGGGCCGGGAGATACCGATGAGGGTTGTGACACGCCTCGGCGGTTATCTTCGCACACGCGCGCGTTCATGTAACGCGGCGTCGTGATGGCCCGGCTCCTCGGGCGGGAGCCGGAGGGTCCGGTTCCTCGCGGAGAGGCGAAAGGAAAACCGTCGATGTTCGACGAACTCGCGGCCGAGGCCGAGGCACAGTGGCGGGAGACGATGGCGCAGATCCGGCGCCGGAGCGGGCAGATCAAGGAACCGCAGAGCTCTGCGGCCCGGCCGGGAGCCGGCACCGGTACGGCGCGGCCGATCGTGAAGGTGACCAACTACATCTGGGTGTTCGGCGACGACGCCCGGGTCACGGCGGGCCAGGAGGTCGAGCAGGAGGTCCTGGACAAGGCGGAGGTCGCGGCTCTCCAGCAGTCCCTGGCCTGGGCCCTCCGGTACCTCGGCGTCGTCGACCTCACCGCCGACGACGCCACCGAGATCCGCACCGAGATCGGGCAGGCCCTGGACGAGCTCGCCCGCAGCACGCCCAGCTGGGACGAGGTCACGCCGAAGCTCCAGGTGATCAAGAAGGTGCTCACCCCGGTCGTGACCGGGGTGTCCCAGGCCGTGACCGCCCAGGCCGCCGAGGCGGCGTCCGACATCCTGGAGCGCCTGGCGCCCTGGCTGGCCGGCTAGGCCCGCCGGCAGGCGGCACCCGGCGAGGAGCCGGGTCCCGCCTGCCCCGGGTTCAGGAGCAGGTCACCGGGACCGTCGCCGGCGCCGGGCCGTTGGCCGTGAAGCCGTAGGCCGTGGTCTGGCCGGCCCGGAGGGTGCCGTTCCAGCCGACGTCGGACGCCGTGACCGTCGAGCCGCTCACCGAGGAGGACGCGTTCCAGAGGCTGCCGATCGTCGTCCCGCTCGGCAGCGTGAACTTCGTGGTCCAGCTCGTGGTACCGGCGGAGCCACCCGTCACGACGACCTCACCCTGGAATCCGCCGCCCCAGGAGTTCACGACGCGGAACACCGCCGAGCAGTTGCCCGCGGGCAGCGACGTCGTCGGGGAAGGGGAGACGGACGGCGAGGGCGACACCGAGGGCGTCGGTGACACCGACGGCGACGGCGAGACGGACGGCGTCGGCGACACCGAGGGCGACGGCGAGACCGACACCGACGGGGTGGGCGAGGGCTCGACCCCGCCCGGCTCGCTCCCCCACAGGCGCTCGGCGCCCTCGTGCAACGTGATCCGGCCGTTCTTCGCCGCCGTCGTGCCGACGCCGGTGTACGACCAGTCGTTGCTCGCGTCCCACACGTTCGCGGTCACGCGGAACTGGATCTCCCGCCGGTGCTGCGACTGCCCGCCCGGGTAGACGGGCGAACCCGAGCAGTCGATCTCCGCGTAGTACTGGCTGCCGCCGGCGTGCACCACCTTGGGTGCGTTCTTCGGGCACTCGGTGTAGTTCACCGAGGCCTGGATCGTGGCCGGGTCGGCACCGGCGTCGAGCGTGAACCAGTAGCGCACCTTCGTGCTGTTCAGCACGCGCGCGGGGAACGCGGAGCGGTTCCGCACGACCGCCTTGATCTCGGTGAACGTGGTGCCCGGCTGGTTGAGGCTCGCCTCGACGAAGAACTCGTCCTGGTCCGGCGCCTCCGGCTGCGGGAAGTTCGCCACGGGAGTGCCGCCGTACTCGTCCACGAGGTAGGCCAGGGCCGAGGTGAAGCCGGCGTTGTAGTCCGTGGCGACCTCGTTGGCGACGTAGTCCTTGCGGTCGTCGACGTAGGCGTCGTTCGCCGATCCGGGCCCGCCCACGAGCGCCCCGTACAGCACGTGCCGCGTGTCGGCCGGGTCGCTCATCGAGTCGAGCCACGACCCGTGGGCCGTGCGGTGGTGCGGGTCCTGCGGCGGGTTCTGCCCGTAGCCGATGACGTACGACGAGTTGCGCGGGTTGTCGCCCAGCGCGTAGTCGATCTGCCGCACCCCGAAGTCGTGGTACGTGCGTGCCCGCGTCGTGTCACCCTGCTGCGCCAGCCAGTCGCTGTAGGTCAGCGCGGCGAACGCGGTGTTCGCCGCGTACCGCAGCGAGCCCCAGGTGTCGAGGTGCGCCTGGCCGCCGGGCGAGTAGCGGACCGTCTGGCCGTTGTACCCGGTGGTCCAGTAGTCCAGCCAGCGGTTCGCGTCGTCGACGTACTCCTGCTTGCCGGTCGCCCGCGCCAGCAGCACGTAGCTGCCGAACGCCTTGTTGTCCCACGCCACGGTCCACTTGTAGGAGCGGGTGGTGGTCTGCGGCTCCGTGCCCAGCTTCTGGTACTCGGACTCGGCCTTGGCGAGGTAGCTCGCGTCGCCCGTGGCCTCGTACAGCCAGTAGGCGCCCCAGACCAGCTCGTCCTGGTAGCCGGACCAGGAGTTGTAGTAGCTCTGCACGGGGATGCAGTCGGAGTACTTGCCCCGGTACGTGTCCGCGAAGTTGTACAGCTGCTTGGCGTGCGTGATCAGCTCGGCCGCGTAGGCGGGGTCGGAGCCCTCGAACACGACGGCCGACGACGCCATCGCCGCGGCGGTCTCGGCCGCCACCTCGCTGCCCGGGCAGGAGGCGTCGACCTTGTACGCGGGGCGCGCCATCTGCATGGCCTCGGCCGGGCCCCACCACTTGTGGTCGGCCTCGCCGTCGCCCACCTGCGCGTAGAGCACGTTCGGCGAGGGGTGCGCGTTGATGAAGTAGTCGTTGACCCAGCGCAGCGAGTCGAGCAGTTCGTCCTGCTGCCCGGACTTCGCGTAGCCGCCGGGGTTGTCGATGGCGCCCCACGCGAGCATCGTCGTCGTGAAGGCCATGGGCAGGCCGAACTTCACGTGGTCGCCGGCGTCGTACCAGCCGCCGGACAGGTCGAGCCCGACGTCGGCGCCGTCCTTCATCGCGGAGTCCCCGCGCCAGTTGATGCGGAAGTCCTCGGGGAGGTCGCCCGCCCGCTGGGCGTCGTAGAAGAACATCGACTTCTGCAGGACCTCGGCGTAGTTGTGGTCGCCGGCCGCGGACGCAGCCGGAGCGAGGCCGACGACGGTGCCGCCGGCGACCAGCGCGCAGGACGCGGTCACCGCGAGGGCCGTGGCCGCCGCCCGTCGTCGTGCGGAGGTTCGTGGATGCATGGCTGCCTCTCAAGTTCTGCCCGCGTCCACGTCGACACGGGTCAGCGAAACTTTCGCCAGGCGGGCCGCGCACAGCAAGGGCCCCCAAACGTTTCAAGCGCCGGGGGGCACGGGCCTGGTCGGGTCGAGCCGGGCCGAGCCGGGCCGAGCCGCCCCGCCGGCGCCCGCGGGGCCTGCGACGCCGTTGCCGCCCCTGCCCACGCGAAAGGTTTCGACTGCTGGATTCCCTGGCTGCCCGGTCCCCACGCTGGTGTCCCACCTGTTCGAGGAGGAACACACATGCACGTCCTGAATTCCGTCCGCGTGAGGGCAGCCGTGGTGCTGGCCGCTCTCGCGATGATCCTGTCGATGGGGGTGGTCGCGATCCAGACGGCCGCCGCTCCCCCGGCAGCCGCCCACGGCGCGGTCACCGACCCGCCGTCGCGTGCCTGGGGCTGCTTCGACCGCTGGGCCGACGACTGGCAGAGCCCGGCCATGGCCACGGCCGACCCGATGTGCGACTACAGCTGGAAGCAGAACCCGAACGCCATGTGGAACTGGAACGGCCAGCTCCGCGACGGGCTCGGCGGCGACTACCAGGGTGCCGTGCCCGACGGGCAGCTCTGCTCCGCCGGCAACAGCATGTTCAACGCCATGAACACCCCGGGCAACTGGGTCGCCAAGGGCGTGTCGAGCAACTTCAAGCTCACGCTCACCGACGGCTCCGACCACGGCGCCGACTTCCTGCGGATCTACGTGAGCAAGCCCGGGTTCGACCCGACCACCCAGCGCCTCGGCTGGGGGAACCTCGACCTGGTCACGCAGACGGGTTACTACCCGGCGTCCGACCCGTACATCGCCGACGTCAACCTCTCGGGCCGCTCGGGCCGGGCGGTGCTGTTCACCATCTGGCAGGCGTCGCACAACGACCAGACGTACATGTTCTGCTCCGACATCAACATCGGCGGCGGCGACATCGGCCCGTGGCCGGGCGGCGGCACGCCGACCAACACGTCCACCCCGCCGGCGAGCACCCCGCCCGCCAGCACCTTGCCCGCCAGCACGCCCCCGGCCAGCACCCCGCCGGCCACGGGTGACTGCTCCGCCGCGGTCCGCGTCGTGAACTCGTGGTCCGGTGGCTACCAGGGTGAGGTGACGGTCACCGCCGGCGCCTCGGCGATCCGCGGCTGGAAGGTGACCGTGGGTGGCGCGACGATCACCCAGGCGTGGAACTCGACGCTGTCGGGCAGCAACACGCTGACCAACACCAGCTGGAACGGCAGCCTTGCGGCCGGCGGGAAGGCCACGGCGGGCTTCATCGCCAACGGCAGCTCCACGGGCGTGACGGCCACCTGCGCGGCGGCCTGAGTCGACCCGGTGAGCTGACCGCTCCATGAGGTCGGGCGGCCATGACGTGCGGCAGCGGCAGGGCTCCTGCCGCGGCATGTCATGGCCGCCCGGCCTGTCTCAGCCCGCCGCGCGGCGGCGGGCCAGGATCTGCTCCAGCGGCTGGGCGAGGGTCTCGTCGCGGACGCGCGGGGCCGGGCGCACGAGCTCGTCCTCCTCCGGAGGCCGCACGGTGCCCGACGACGACGCCGCGGCGGCGTCCTGCTCGGGCGTGTGCTCCCGCTCCGGGCGGACCGCCGGGGTCTCACCCGTCGGGATGCCCGCGGAGGCCCGGACCGCGGCGGCCAGGCGGACCGCCTTCTCGTCCGCGGGCTGAGCGGCGGCGGACCGGCCGACGTCCGCAGGGCCGGCACCGGCGCGACCGTCGCCTGCCGGGGCCGTCGCCGCGGGCCGGGCCGGGAGCCGGCGAGCCGGTGGCTTGGTCACGTACGTGGGCAGCGGCACGGGCACGGGCTCCCAGGCGCCTCCGCCCACGCCCGGGGCGTCCGCGGCCTCCTGGGCGGCGGAGTCCTCGGCCGCGGGGGCACCCGTCTCGTCGACCACCTTCGCACCGGCGGGTTCGGGCACCGACAGCAGCTCGTCCAGGACCCCGCCGCTCTTGCGCGCGGCCGGGATGACCTCCGCCCCGCCGGCCGCCTCGCCCGGCGCCCCCGTGACCCGCAGCCGGTTCCGCGGGGCGTACGGCCCGCCGTTCGCCAGGGCGCGGGCCTGCGTCGCCCGCTGCCGGGCCTCCCGCCGGGCCGTCTCGACCGCCTGCTCCGCGCGCCGGGCGACGACCGCGGCGCGCCTGCCCATGGCCAGCACGGCCACCAGCAGCGCGCCGGGCACCACGGTCACGCCCCAGTGCAGCGGCACCACCACGACCGCGACGCCCGCGGCGACCGTGGCGAGCAGGAGCACCAGGGTCAGCGCGAGCCGTCGTCGGGCACGAACCGCCCTCCGGGCCCGCTGCCCGGCGAGGGCGCGGAGCTGCTCAGGGGTCTCGACGTCCTCCGGGGCGTGCGGGGCGGGAGCCGGGCGCGCGCCGGTGAGGCGTGATCCGCCGTGTCCGGTCGTCATGGCTCCTCCTCGCCTCGGACTCCTGCGTTCCTCGCCGCTCACCGCGACGACCCGCATCCTTCCGGAGAACCGGTCGCCGGCCCGCGCCTGGGCGAGGACCGCACGCTGCCGGATCATCTGGGGCACCAGGTACCCCAGCCACAGGACGAAGAGCGCCATGACGCTCAGCCCTGCGGCGGATTCCACGACTCGACGTTAGGTGGTTGTCAAGCCCCAGTCGTGAAGGACACGCCAGGCTAACGGTAGTGCCCGATTTGCCGTCAGGAATTTTTACCGGGGTGACCGGGTCGACGCGCCGCGGCCGAGGCGCCCGCGGGCGGTCGTGTTCAGTCGTGGCCGGTCGTGGTCGTCAGCGCCGCACCTGCTGCCAGCGCGCGAGCAGGCCGCCGGGAACCTCCTCCTGGGTCAGGGCGAACGTGCGGTGATCGCGCCACTGGCCCTGGATGTGCAGGAAGCGCTCGCGCACGCCCTCGTCCCGGAAGCCCAGCTTCTCCACGACCCGCAGGCTCGGCGTGTTCTCCGGGCGGATGTTGATCTCGATGCGGTGCAGGCCCAGCACGAACCAGCAGTAGTCCGTTGCCATGGCCACGCCTGTCGGGGTCACCCCGCGGCCCGCCACGTGCTCCGACACCCAGTACCCGATGCTCGCCGAGCACAGCGATCCGTAGGTGATCGACGACACCGTCAGCTGCCCCACCAGTTCGCCGTCGAGCTCCATCCCGAACGGCAGCAGCGTCCCGGCGCGCGCCTGGTTCGACAGGGTCCGCACGTACTCGCCGAACGACGCCACCCCCGGCCGGTTGTCGCCCGTGCCGGGCGACGTCGCCTCCCAGCGGCCGAGCCAGAGGGCGTTGTCGGCGCGCAGCTGCGTCCACGCCTTCGAGTCGCGCCGCCGCATCGGGCGCAGCACTACGACACCCCCGGGGGTGTCCTCCCGCAGTGTCACGGGCCATGGCTTGGACACGGTCCATCCCTTCACGACGAGTCCCGTCGTCTCCGTCATTCGTTGACTGCACCCCCAAGTTGCGCCCGGCGACCGGGCGTCGTCGTACGAGTTCTGCGATGGGTCTACCACGACCTGCGGCTCCCAACCTGCTGAAGCACCTGCCGCCGGGCCACCCGGGGAATCCTGGAACAATAGCGCCCATGAAGGGCGCCCGGATTCCGACATCACAGCCGTACCCGGTCCAGGCCGGGATGAACACCGAGGATGCCAAGGAGGAACTCCGGCGTGCCATCCGCGCCGCGCGGAACAACCGGCCCGCGAAGCAGCGGGCGACCGCGGCGTCGGCGATCGCCGACGTCGTGTCCGCGATCCCGGAGGTCGCCGAGGCCGGTGTGGTGGGGCTGTACACGTCGCGGGACACCGAGCCCGGCACCGGCGAGCTGATGAGGCAGCTCGCCGGGCGCGGGGCGCGCGTGCTGCTGCCGGTGCTCGGCGCGGGGCTGGCCCGGGACTGGGCGGATTACACCGGGACGGACGATCTGCTGGTGCGCGCACCGGGCCGGCCGCCCGAACCGGGCGGCCCGACGCTCGGGCAGGACGCGCTCAAGCTGGCCGACGTCGTCATCGCCCCCGCGCTCGCCGTCGACTCCGCGGGGGTCCGGCTCGGGCAGGGCGGCGGCTGGTACGACCGCGTGCTCACGCACGTGCGGCCGGGGACGATGGTCGTCGCCGTCGTGTTCCCCGAGGAGGTGTACGACGCCGCGGAGCGCCCGCTGCCCTCGGCGCGCCACGACATCCGGGTCGGCGCCGTGGCGACGCCCGCCGACTTCCGCAGGCTCTGACCGGGAGGCCACGGCAGCCCGGACGCGCGTGCCGGGTGGCTGCCGCGGCGCCTCAGGGGGTGAGGGTGAGTTCGTCCTGGGCGGCGGACTCCACGGCCTCCCGGGTGAACGGCCACGGGAAGGTCTCGCCGTCGGCCCAGGCGGGGAGCTGGTCGTCGTAGTGGTCCGAGGCGGGGTGGCCCGAGACGCCGGTGACCGTGACCCAGGTGGAGGCGTCGCGGTCGGCCAGGTCGACGACCATGCGCATCGAGGGGCCGGAGGTCACCGAGTAGCTGTCGGCCGCCGCGTCCCAGGAGATCGCGTTGACGATCGAGGTGCCGCCGGCCACGCCCACCGGTGCCGGGTTCATGTAGCCGCGGATGATGCTCGGCACCCCGTAGCGGCCCAGGGGCTCGTGCTCCAGCTCGAGCTGGTGCAGGCTGCCCCAGGACCAGTCGTCCGGGTCCTTGCTGATCTCGACCGTCATGTCCTGGCGCGCGCTGGTCAGGGCGCGGGTCAGGATCTCGTCCCGGCTCTCGCGCACGGAGACGGTGGTCTTGTCGTCCCAGAAGGCGTGGTTCGGCTCGTCGAGCATGCCCTGCAGGACGGCGAGCCAGCGGTCGCCGCCGTCGGGCCACATGCTCTCCGGGAGCTCGTCCTGGAACGTCGCGCCCAGCAGGTTGTTCCATACGGCGGCGAAGTACGCGGCGGCCGCGGAGTCCTCGGTCATCGTGTAGTCCCAGTCGCGCAGCAGCTCCTGGCCCGCGGCGTCGTAGTCGTCCTCCAGCTCGATCGCGAGCAGGACGTCGACGAGCAGGTCGGCGAAGGCGCTCCAGTCGTCGTTCTGGATCGCCGACATGTCGGCGGCGTCGAACTGGCGGCCCGAGTCGATCTGCTCCGTGAGCAGCGTGCGGATGCGCTGCGAACGGTAGCCGTAGTCCCAGTCCCGGGTGAGGTACGGGCCGACGCCGGACGGCAGCACCGCCTGGTTGGCGGCCACGACGAAGCCCTCGGCCGGGTCGAGCGCGCGCGGCATCCTGGCCGGGTCGACGTAGCCGTTCCAGTCGTAGCGCTCGTCCCAGCCGGGCCGCGGCCACGAGCCGTCCGACGGCACCGGGCCGTCGACCTGGTTGCGGACCGGGATCCGGCCCGGCGCCTGGTAGCCGATGTGGCCGTCGGTGGTGGCGAAGACGATGTTCTGGGCGGGGACGTCGAAGAGCGCCGCGGCCGCCTTGATGTCCTCGGCGTTCCGCGCGGTGTCGAACGCGAAGACGGCGTCCGCCGTGCGGCCCGGCTCCAGGGCCGTCCACTGGATCGAGATCGCGTAGTCGCCCAGGTCGGTGCCCTCGGCGGTGGGCGAGTGGACCATCGCGTCGACGCCGGCCTCGCCCGCCTTGTCGTCGTCGAGCACGTCCGAGACGAGCGGGCCGTGGACCGTGCCGCGCACCGTGAGGTCGACGGGCGTGCCGCCGGTCACCCGGATGGTCTCCTCACGCGTGGTGAGGTCGACCCACTTCTCGCCGCGCTTGTAGGTGTCGCCGCGGACCCGCTCGATGAAGAAGTCGGTGACGTCGGCGTTCATGTTCGTCAGGCCCCAGGCCAGCTGGGCGTTCTGGCCGATGACGACGCCGGGGAAGCCGGAGAACCCGAACCCGGCCACATCGAACGGGCAGGCGTCGGAGACCTCGGTGCAGTGCAGGCCCACCTGGTGCCAGATGCCGGGGGCCTTGAGGCTGAGGTGCGGGTCGTTGGCCAGCAGCGGCTTGCCGGACTCGGTGAGGTCGCCGGAGACGGCCCAGGAGTTCGAGCCGGTGGCCTCGCCGCGGCCGATCTGCTCCGGGACGGCGTCGAGCGCCGCCTGCGCCGCCGTGACGGCGGAGCGGAGGCTCTTGTCGAAGAGGGCGGGGTCGATCGCGGCATCCGGGGAGGGGCCCGAGGACACCTCGGCGGTCTGGGTCGCGTCGGCGTTGGTGGCCGTGCCGTCGGCGGACTCACCGTCGCCGGACGTGGCACCCTCCGTGCCGGCTGCCGTGGCCTCCGGCAGGTCGGCCTCGGTGAGGATCGTCCGGTTGCCCGAGGCCGCGTGGTCCGGGAAGAGCTGCGCGACCAGCTTCGGGTCCGCCAGCGTGCTGTGGGCGAGCGCGCGGTCCAGCTCGTCGTCGTAGTTGGACCGCAGGTCCCACGCCATGGCCTTGAGCCAGGCCAGCGAGTCCACCGGGTCCCAGGGCTCGGGGCTCTCCTGGGTGACCGTGGTGCCGAGCACCATGTACTCCACGCCGAGCTCCGACGGCTCGCGCTCCGCGAGGTAGGCGTTGACGCCGTCGGCGTACGCGCGCAGGTACTCCTGCGTCTCGGGTGCCAGCAGCTCCAGCTCCTGCTCCGCCACCTGGCGCCAGCCGAACGTACGGATCAGCTTGTCCGCCGTGATCGCCGACTCCTGGTCGCCGATGAGCTCCGCGAGCCTGCCCGCGGTGACGTGCCGGCGGAAGTCCATCTCGAAGAAGCGGTCCTGGGCGTGCACGTAGCCCTGCGCCAGGAACAGATCGGCCGGCTCGGAGGCGTAGACGTGGGGCACGCCCCGCTCGTCGCGCAGCACCCGCACGTCGGCCGTGAGCCCTTCGAGCCGGACCTCGCCGGAGGCCTCGGGCAGGGCGCGGCGGCCGATCGCCCAGCCGAACGTGGCGACCGCGGCCAGCACGAGCACGAGCACGATCGCGGTACCGATCGCCAGCTTGCGGAGGCGGGACATGGCGCGACGGGTGGGCTCCTCGGCCTCGGCCACGTCGCTCGTCATTGTCTCGTCGGATGTGGGCGCTGACACGCAGGTGAGACTACCGGTAGTGACCGACACTCCCGAACTGCTGGGAGCGGTGTGGCCCGCACTCCCTCACGCGCGTGCCCGCGCGCCGGCGCCCGGGAAGGTACCCGGGCGGGGCGGCGTTATGATTGGCACTCGCCAACCCTGAGTGCCAAACCTGAGTGTCAGAAGAGGAGTCCCAGTGCCCACGTATGCGTACCGGTGCACCGAGTGCGGCCACGCCTTCGACATCCACCAGGAGTTCACGGACGACGCGCTGACGGCGTGCCCCGAGTGCTCCGGCCGTCTCCGCAAGGTGTTCGGCTCGATCGGAGTCACCTTCAAGGGCTCAGGCTTCTACCGCAACGACTCGCGGAACTCGAAGTCGACGTCCACGGCCGCGTCGAAGCCCAGCACGCCGAGCACCTCGTCCTCCGGCGGTTCCTCGTCGGACGGATCCGCGGGCAGCGGCTCGACGTCGGGCTCGTCAGGATCGTCGGGCTCGTCGTCCTCGAACGGCTCGTCGAGCAGCACGTCCGGCGCATCGCCGAGCAAGTCGGCCACGTCCGCGACCGCCTCCTGACACGGCTTCCCCGTCGGCGCGCCGACGGGGATCCAGCGCACCCCGGAGCCCGGGGCCGACGAGCAGGCTCCTGTCCGGGTATCGCAGGGGATCGCGCTCTCTTCCTACCCGGACCACGGGACCGCGCCCGGCACCTGCCGACGGGATCGCAGCGGTTCGACGCCGACCACAAGGGCCCGTTCCGGCATCTCGTGCACAGGCACACGCCGGGAGCCGCGCACGTTCCGGGGGTCCGCTCCTAGCGTCGAGGGCATGAACCTCCTCGGCAGGCCCTTCCAGCGCGGCGCGTCCGGCCGGCCGGACGCCGCCCGGCTGCTGCGCCGCACCCGCCGCCTCGTCTGGCGTCATCGCGTGCTGCTCGCCGCGATCTGCTGCGGGCTCGCGGTGACGAGCGCCCTGCAGGTCCTGCGGCCCCCGCCCCCGCCGTCGTCCACGGTGCTGGTCACCACCCGCGCCGTCCCTGTCGGTACGGAGCTGACCGGCGACGACGTCGCGGAGCGCGTGATCGCCGATGCCCTCGCCCCGGGCAGCACCCTGCGCCGGACGGCCGAGGCCGTCGGCCGCACGGCCGTCGTCGGTCTCCCCGCCGGGGTGCCGCTGCACGGCGGCCTCCTGTCCGACGGCGGCGTGCTGTCCTCCGCGCCGCGGGGCACCGTCGTCGTCCCGGTCGCGCTCGCCGACGACGGCGTCGCCGCGCTCCTGCGGCCCGGCGACAGAGTGGATCTGCTCACACCCGCCGCGGCCGGTTCCCAGGTCACCGGCGACGACGGCGGGTCACCGCCCGCCGCCTACCTCGCGCGACGCGCGCTCGTGCTCCCGCTGCCCGAGCAACGCGACCCCGGCGACGCCGCGGCGGGCGGGCTCCTGGGTTCCGGGGCCGGCCCGCCCTCTGTCACACTCGTCGCGGTGCGGCCGGGGGAAGCCCCAGACTTGTCCGCCATTGCCGGGACGGGTGCCGTGTCAGCGATTCTCGTACGTTAGTTGACCTGGACGAACAGCCCTCAAAGACCGTTTCGAGATGCGGACTTGACGATTCACCCCCAGAATGTCCCCCGGGACTTCGCCCCTACGGCCGGAGTCCAGCGGCCACCGGCGGCGAGCCGGAGGTCGCACGCACCCCCATCCGTAGAACGAACCGAAGGAATCTCCGCATGCGCGACCTGCTCAACGGTTTCAAGGAATTCATCACGCGCGGCAACGTGCTCGACCTGGCCGTGGCCGTCGTCATCGGCGCCGCGTTCTCAGGCGTCATCACGGGCCTGGTCAACGGCTTCATCATGCCGCTGGTCGGCTGGCTGGTCGGAGCCCCCGACTTCTCGGGCATCAAGTTCTCCGTACCCAACTGGCGCGGCGAGTCGACGGAGTTCCCGGTCGGCCAGTTCATCCAGGGCCTGATCATGTTCCTGCTGATCTCGGCCGCGATCTACTTCCTCGTCGTCGTCCCGGTGAAGAAGCTCATGGAGCTGCGCAAGACCACCGAGGAGGAGATCGAGGAGACGCTCGAGAAGGACGTCGAGCTCCTCACGGAGATCCGCGACCTCCTGCGCGCCCAGGCGAACGGCACCACGCACACCACGCAGGCCGCCCCCGCCGACCCGACGCGATAAGTCGCCGGCCCGAGCAGTCCCGGGCCACCGACCTGGAGCCTCGCACGCAGTCCACGGTGCGAGGCTCCACCGCTTTCTCGCGGGTACGCGGCCGGCGTCGTCAGCCGAGCGCGCACCCGCGCGCTACCAGTGCGGGGGCACGTCCCGCAGGAGCCGGGCGTCGTTGCTGTCGTCGCCGCCCGCGGTCGAACCGTCGCCCCAGCCCGCCGCACGCTCGTCGGCGCTCACGCCGGGAACGGCCTCGCGCTCCGTCCCCCGCCGGACCGCGCGCCGGCGCCCGCGGCGCCGCACGTTCTCGTGGTCCGGCTCCGGGGTCTCGTCGTCCCGCTCCGGGGTCCCGCTCTCGCTCACGGGACTATTCTCGCGCCTCCGGCGCCTCTCCCGCGTCCGGCCCTGGGCTCGCCGGCCCGTCCGCCGTGACGTCCTCCTCCGCGGCTTCCGCGCTCTCCACGGTCTCAGCCCACTCCACGGTCTCCACGGTCTCGGCGCCCTCCACGGTCTCCGCCGTCTCAGCGACCTCCGCGGTCTCCGCGACCTCCGCGCTCGCCACGGTCTCCGCGGTCTCAGCGGTCTCCACGGCGTCCGCCGTCTCCACCACCTCCACCGGCACCGGCACCCGCACCGGCACGACCTCCCCCGGCCCGAGCCGCGCGTCACGCACCGCCAGCACCACCTGGCGCACCCGCTCGGCCTCCGTGTCCGGATCCAGGAACGCCGCCGCGGACCACACCTGCGCCACGACCCAGCCGAGCCGTTCCAGCCGCCCGGCCCGCTGCCGGTCCCGCACGCGGATCGACGGTTCGGCCACGTAGGCGGCGTCGTCCGTCAGCACCGCCACCAGCAGTTCCCCGGGCAGGTCCGGGTGCCCCACGGCGAGCGGGATGCGTTCGCCGTCGCCGATGCCGTAGTCCGTCTCCACCACGAGCCCGGCCTTCCACAGCCGCTCCCCCAGGTCCCCCACCAGCCGGTCCGGCTCGCGGGCGACGTCCACCCCGTTCCCGAGCTCGACGTCGTCCACCTGCCCGTCCCGCGCGGACGCGAACTCCAGCACCTCGCGCAGCAGCCGGGGGCCGGGGCCGCGCAGCCGCTCCGGGTCGACGTCGCCGGCCCCGAAACAGCTGACCACGTGCAGCCGCCGGCGCGTCGCGCCGAGCGCGCCGAGCAGCATGCCCTCGCCACCCGCCTCGCCGAGCGCGCCGAAGCGGTGCAGCACCCGCCCGTGCGGCGTCCGGCCGAAACCCAGCGTCAGCACGATCGCGTCGCGCTGCAGCCCGGCGACGCCGGTCACGTCCGCCACCACCACCGGCTCCGGGCGCTTCCCGGAGAAGAACGGCGCGATCCCGGGCCGCACGCGCAGCTCGGCCAGCAGCGCCTCGCGGATCCGGTCGGCGTGCACCGCGGTGCCCGCCACGATCCCGAACGTCTCGTCGGGGCGCGTCATCGCGTGCTCCACCGCCAGCTCCACCACCCGGTCCACCTCGCCGTGGGTCGACTCGACCGTGCCGGTGCCCGGATCCGGCATCCCGGTGCCCGCCACGATCAAGTGGTGCACCAGCGGCTCGGTGCGCGGCACGGGGGCGGGCCGCAGCACGCCGTCGTACCCGTGCGCCACGAGCAGGCGCGTGAGCTCCGGGTCACGCCGGCTCGGCTCGGGCGCGAGGGACACGACCGGCAGCAGGTCGGCCAGCTCCCGTACGGCCGTGCCCGACGCCGACCGCGGGTCCCCCACGACCATCACCTGGCGCCCGCGCGCGATCGCCGGGACGAGGATCTCGAGCGGAACGTGCTGGACCATGTCGAGCACCACGAGGTCGACGCCACGCTCGGCCGGCAGCAGATGCGGCACGAGCGTCGGCGTCGAGATCATCGTCGGCCGCAGGCGCCGGGCGACGGAACCGTGCCCGGCGAGCGTCTCGCGCACCGAGCTCAGCCTGCCCTCCACCAGCTCCGTGTAGAGCGCCTCGGCGTCGTCCCGCTCCTCGCGCATCGCGGCACCCAGGTGCGCCCGCACGGCGGAGCGCACCGGACCGGCCAGCGACTCGACGTGCCGCACGTCCAGCTCCCGGAACCTCCCCGCGAGTGCGTCGAGCCCGGCCCCGTCCTGCTCCGCGAGCGCCGGCTCGCCCCGCAGGATCTCCTCGAACACGGAGGTCCACCAGGCGAGCTCCAGCTCGTCGGCGACCTGCTTGGCCTCGACCCGCCGGGCGGTCAGGTCCTCGACGAGCTCCCCGAGCCCGGCGCCGCGCGCCCGCAGCAGGATCGCGGTGCGTTCGGGCAGCGTGTCGAGCGCGCCCGAGTCGGCGGACAGGGTCTCGAGCCGTTGCACGAGCGCGTCGAGGTCGAGCGCGCCGAGCCCGCCGCCCACCTGCGCGGGGCCGAGCACGGGCTCGAGCGCCTCGACGTCGATCCGCACGGCCTCGTGGGTCTCCTCGATGGCGGCGAGCCCTTCGGGCAAGGTGGGCCAGCCGCCGCGCGGGCACTGCTCCTGCCAGACCTCGCGCTGCTCGGCCACCTTGCCGAGCGCCTCGTGCATGTCGAGCACGCGGACGCCGGGCCGCACCATCGACCTCGCGCGCTTGCGCAGCCGGCGCCGCTCGAACGGCCCCATCTCGATCCCGCTCTCGGCCCGCCGGCGGCGGGTCGCCGTCGCGTGGACGAGGTCGTCCACGGTGCGCTCGAACACCATGGGCTGGAAGACGTCGAGCGTGCCGCGCATCCCGCCGAGCATGGTGAGCTGTTCGGCCCACTGCGTCAGGCTGGCCGCCGGCACCAGGCCCGTCACCCCGACGACGTACTCGATCTGCTCGCGGAGCCGCGGCAGGGTCTGGGTGCGCAGGCGCCGCACCCGGGTGAGCGCGTCGCGCGCGGCGCGGTCGGTGGTGATCTGGGCGCCGAACCACGGGGAGGCGGTGGTGCGCGGCGTGAACGCGCCGAGCTCCGCCGCGCGGGTGAGGTCCTGGGCGAGGTCGGCGCGCTTGTCCTCGGACAGGTGGAGCAGGGTGTCGGAGGGCAGGCGCAGCGTCGTCGACGGCGCGGGCTTGCGCGAGGTCAGCCGCGCGAGCGCCTGCAGCGCGTCGTAGGCGCTGGTCCCCCACGGCTCGCGGACCTCGTGCAGCGCGTCGATGTACCCGGCGAGCTGGGATCGCGCCCCGATGAGCGCGTCGCGGACCCGCGAGACGCCGTCGGGATCGGCGGCGTCGGGATCGGCGGTCATCGCGGAGAGCAGCCGCCGCGAGACGTCGCGCCGCCACGACGGCGTCGGCGCGATGTCGAGCAGCAGCCCGCCGAGCCCGAGCGCGTCGAGGCGCGCGACCAGCGCGTCCGCGGCGCGCCGGTGACCGGGCACGTGCAGCACGGTCCGGCCGGAGGCGTTCGCCTCGGCGACGACGGCGGCCACCGTCCCCGCGACGTCCGAGCCGACCGGCGCGTCCACGAACAGGTGGTTCCCCGTGGCCAGCACGTCCACGACGTGCCGTTGCGCGGGGTCGAGGTCTCCCACGCCGCGTTCGCGCGCGGGGTTCGCGTCGCCGGCGCGGGGCGCGGGCAGCTCGAGGCGGTCCAGGCGCTCGATCGCCTCGGGCACGCCCGCCGCCGCCGCGACGACCTCGTGGCGTTCCAGCGTGGGCGCGAGCTCGTCGAGGTCGTCGACGAGCACCCTGCCGGGGTGGACGAACGTCCCGACCAGCATCCGCCGGTCCAGCTGGAAGTCGGCCAGCACCGCCCCGCCCAGCGACGCGATCCGGTCCAGCACGTCCGTCGGGTCGAACCCGGCGACGGTGAACGCGGCCTTCGCCAGCGCGGCCGGGTCGATGAGCGCGCCGTGCGCGCGCAGGGTGCGCGCGACCACCGGGTTGATCTCGGTGGCGGCCTCGAGCGTGATGTCGTAGTCGGCCTCGGCGTCGCCGCGCGGCGTGAGCGTCACGGGCCGCAGCAGCACGGGGGCGCGCACGACGCGCGGTTCACCGTCGTGGCCGTCCGGCGGGGCCGACGACGCCCGCGGCCCGGTCCCGCCGGATCGGGTGCCGGGCACGGGGCTCGGGAACGCGACGGTCGCGACGCTGATCGCGCGGGAGCCCGCGCCGTCCGGCGGTGCGGCGGGGGCCGGCGGCGCGGCGGGGGCTCGCGCGGGGCCGGTGACGCGGGCGAGGGCCTCCATGTCGTCGCCGTCCGGGCGGGGCGCGGGGCGTTCCGTCCAGGTCGCGACACCGATGGCGAGGTAGGTCGGCGCGACGCCGTAGCGCTGGGCGTGCTCCGCGGATCGCGCGGCCACCGCCCGGGCCCGCCGTCGTGCCGCGGGCAGCGTGCCCGGCTCCCGCACCAGGTTGGACAGCCGCGTGGGCCGGCCGGCGAAGAGCTGCGCGACGCCGGACGGGTGCGCGGCGGACAGGTCGATGACCGCCTCGCCCAGGAGGCCGACGTCGGCCAGGGACGAGACGCCGGCGAGCTCGACGAGGCCGGCGCGCCAGCGGGCGACGGTCTCGGTCAGGCGGTGGTCCGGGGTGGGGTCAGCGGGCACGTGGTCCGGGGAGACCACGTGTGCCGGGAAGGGGGCGCCACCGCCCTCGGTGCGGGAGATCTCGGCCGCTGCGAGCTCATCGGCCGAGGCCGCGGCGTCCTCGGAGAGTGCGGCCGACATCTGGCCGGACAGACCTGACGGATCAGTGTCTGCCCCGGGATCGCGGGCGGCTGCGGTCTGGCGTCGTGCAGCGTTCACCCCCGCAAACTAACGCCCGCGGCGGCCTCGGAGGGTGGGCGACACACCGTCCGCTCTGATGACACTGCGGGCGTGTCCGCTTTCTCCCCCACCGGGTGTTGTGGCGTATCGAATGCGGCGACGGCGTCCCGGACGGACACTGGCGAGAAGTGCGGATACTTCCGTACCGCAGAAAAGGGGACCGTGATCATGGATCGGAAGATCCTTCGCCTTCGCATTTCTGTAGCCGCCACCGTGGGTGCGCTGGTGCTTTCCGCTGCCGCCTGCACCAAGGGACTCGACGCCGACGACGGCGGCCGGGAGCTCCGCGTCCTGATCGGGCCGAGCCGGACGGACGAGACCGCCTCGCTGCGCGCCGCCGTCCGCGAGTGGTCCGCGGCGCACGGCCGGGACGTCACCGTCGACCTCGCCGCGGATATCCCGCGGCAACTCACCCGGGGATTCGCCGCGGGAAACGCCCCGGACGTGTTCGCCCTCGGCACGGATCATTTCGCGGAATACGCCGCGGCGGGATTCCTCGAACCGTACGGCGACGCACTCGGGAACACCGGTGATTTCCATCCGGCACTGGTCACGACATTCACCGTCGACGGCGAGCTCGTGTGCGCACCGCGGGAATTCTCCACCCTCGCCCTCGTCATCGACGCCACGGCGTGGAAACGCGCCGGGCTGACCCCCGGCGACTACCCGGCCACCTGGGACGACCTGCACCGGGCGGCGAAGCGCCTGACCACCGGGGAGCGCGCAGGGCTCACCTTCCCGCCCGAGTGGGAGCGCATCGGCGCCTTCATGGCCGCGGCGGGCGGCGGGCTCGTCGACGAACGGCTACGGCCCGCCGCCGACACCCCCGAGAACCTCCGCGCCCTGAGCTACGCCAAGGACCTGCTCGTGTCGGGCGCCGCGCGATTCCCGTCCGAGGTCGGCGCGGGCTGGGGCGGCGAGGCCCTCGGCACCGGCGCGGCCGCGATGACGATCGAGGGGAACTGGGTGATCCCCGCCCTGCGGGAGGACTACCCGGACGTGGAGTACGCCGTCGTGCCGCTCCCCCACGGGCCCGCCGGGCCGGCCACCCTCGGGTTCACCGAGTGCTGGGGGATCGCGGCGGACGGCCGCGACCACGGGGCGGCGGTCAGCCTGGTACGGCACCTGACCAGCGCCCGGCAGCAGACGGAGTTCGCCCGGGACTACGGGGCGATGCCGTCGGTGCGCTCGGCGGCCGAGGCCTGGGCCGCGGCGAACCCGGGGATGGATGCCTTTCTGGACGGCGCCGCCGGCGCCCAGGGGGTCCCGCCGATGGTGGGCCTCGCGGACGCGCTGCCCGAGGTGAACGCCCGGCTCGCGCAACTGCCGGAGGACGACCCGAAGGCGGTCCTGACCGAGGTGCAGTCGGCGCTGGAGGCCGCGAACTGAGAGCGCTTGCCCGGACCGGGCGGAGCCACCGGACGCGGAGATGCGAACGCCCCTCCGGCAGGGGGTCCGAAGGGGCGCCGCGATCGGGCCGGAGCCCGATGGGGTATGACGATGCGCACCGCGCAGGGGGCGGGCGATGCGCACCGTCTGCAGTGAAGTGTGCACCGTTCAGCGGCGTGCGTCAACACAGCGTTGGACAGTCGTCCAGGTTCACGGCTCTCGCAGCTGACGCACTCCTTGCAGAGCGATGTAACTCACCACTCGTGCGCCCCGGAAGTCCGCGGCAAAGAGTTGCACGGCCGGAAATTCTCTCGCGTCCTCAGGTGCCGTTCCATACAATCCCTGCCTCATGAGCAAGTTCGTCGAGGCCATCTTCCCGGAACGTCTGGGACGGTCGTTCAGGTGGCTCGTCACTTCTTCGTGGGTGAGCAACATCGGCGACGGCATCGCGATGGCCGCGGGGCCCCTGCTCGTCGCCTCCCAGACGTCGTCGCCCTTCCTCGTCGCGCTGGCCGCCCTGCTCAACAAGCTGCCGTGGCTGGTCCTCGGGCTCTGGGCGGGCGCCATCGCCGACCGGGTCGACCGCCGCCGGCTCGTCATGGTGGTAAATCTCCTACGCGTCGGCGTCGTCGCGGCGCTCTGCGCGATCATCGTCACCGATGTCGTGAACATCACACTGGTGCTCGCGGTGATGCTCGCGCTCGGGGTGGCCGAGGTCTTCGCCGACACCGCCGGCCAGACCCTCATGCCGATGCTCGTCGACAAGAAGGACCTCGCGATCGGGCAGGCCCGCCTGCAGGCCGGGTTCCTCACGGCCAACCAGCTCGTCGGCCCGCCGCTCGGCGCGGTCCTGTTCGCGGCGGGCACGGTGTGGCCGTTCGTGGTGGAGGGCGTCGCGACCGTCCTCGCCGTCCTCCTCGTCGCCCGCGTGGTGACCCCGCCCGGCCCGGTGCGCGACGGCGCCGGCACGCACGTCCTCAAGGACATCGCCGAGGGCCTGCACTGGGTGTGGCACGCCCCCGCGGTCCGCACGCTGATGCTGACCATCCTCACGTTCAACATCACCTACGCGGCGCCGATGGGCGTCCTGGTGCTCTACGCGACCGAGCACCTGGGGATGAGCAAGACCGGTTTCGGCCTGCTGACGACGACGATGGCCGTGGGCGGCCTGCTCAGCACCACGGCGTTCGACAAGCTCCAGCGCCGCTACCGGTTCGCCACCCTGATGCGGGTGGCCCTGAGCTGCGAGGTGGCGTGGCACCTCGCGCTGGCGCTCAACACGACCCAGTGGGGCGCGTTCGTGGCCATGTTCGGGTTCGGCGTCTACTCGTTCGTGTGGGGGGCGATCTCCCGCGCCGTCCAGCAGCGGGCGACGCCGATCGAGCTGCAGGGCCGCGTGGCCTCCCTCAACATGGTCTCGATCTTCGCCGGGATCATGGTCGGCAACGCGCTCGGCGGCGTGATCGCCGAGCACTGGGGCCTCGCGGCCCCGTTCTGGTTCGGCTTCGTCGGCGCGGGCATCACGCTGGCCGTCATCTGGCGCGCGCTCGGGCACATCGCGCACGACGACGCCGGCTGAGCCGACGCCGTCGTACCGCCGGACCGGCCGCGGGGACGTCCCTCCCCGCGGCCGGGAGACCGTCAGGCCCGGCCCACGACCGGGATGCTCCCGGTGGCCTCGAAGTCCTTCAGTCGCTTGCGGACCGTGGACTCGCTGACGCGCATCTGCTCCGCGATCGACTTCACCGTCGCACCCTGCGCGAACAGGTCGATGATGCGGTTCACCGCCGCCTCGTCGAGGGGCGTGCCGGGCTGCCGCTCGGGCACCACGTTCCGCGGCGGCCGGGGCCGCCGCGCCGCGGTGTCGTCGCCGGTGTCGGGGGCTGCGGACCGCACCTCGGTCCGTCGTTCCTCCCGGGCCGCGGGCCGACGCCGCTCGGCGGACTCGCCGTACAGCTCGGACCCTGCCGACGCGGCCTGGACCGTCGCGATCGGGATCGCACCCGTCGGCGGGCGCACGGGCGGCGGGGCGTCCGGGGCGGGCGCGCCGATCGGCCGCACCCCGGCGGCGTGCGGCGCCGCGCCGGTCAGCGCGGCCACCGCCGCCGCGGCACCCTCGCCGGGCCGGCGCCGCGGGCGGTCGTCCGCCGGGTCCGGGACGGGGACCGGGAACCGCCGCGCGGCGGGTTCGTCGTCGAGGGCGGGGACGATGTCCCGGGGGTCGTACCCCCGCGCCGCGGGCTCGTGCTCGCGATCCGGACGGCCGCGCTCCGGTTCGTCCTCGCGTTCCGGCCGGCCGCCCTCGGGCTCGTCCTGCGGGTAGGTCGGCTCACGGAACTGCGGGGCGCGGAACTCCGCCTCCGTCGGCCGGTGCCGGGTCACCGGCGAGTTCTGCCGCGTGGTCGTGCCGGCCTCCCGCGGCGCCGGGCGCGAGCCCTCGATGACCCGCCCCTCACCGCTGCGGGCGGCCGCGATGCGGGCTCGCGTCTCGGCGGCCTCGATCTCCGCCGAGACGATCTCGGCCGCACGCCGATCGTCGCCCGGCACGCGCGGGGCGCCGTCGTCGACCAGCAGGGCGGTGAGGCGGCGCCGGTCGTCGACGTGCAGGCGGGCGACGTCGGCCGTGCCGTCGCCGACCGCCGCCATCGCCTCGGACCACGCGGCGACCTGCGAGCGCATCTCCTCGGGCGGGACCGTCCGCAGGGCGACGGCGCGAGCGCGGCGTCGTACCGCCTCCGCCTTCAGCAGGCGACGGCGCGAGCCACGCGAGCCGTCGTGGAAGCTCTGCGCGCGGAACAGGTCCTCCGTGCTCAGGAACAGGGCGTGCATGCGGCGCGCCTGGCGCGCTCCCGACCAGGACATGCCCGTCGCCAGGTGCCGGTCGCCGATCAGCGCCAGGTGCCACATGAGCGCCGCGAGCAGCGGCACGAGGAAGCGGAAGATGGCCGCGCCGACCGGATGCCCGACGAACAGCTCGTGCCACGCCGCGAACGCCCCGGAGGCGGACGACAGCATCCAGGTGAGCGTCAGCAGCACGCCCCCGGGCCGGTTGTCCTTCGCGGCCTCGCGGGCGAGCAGGGCCACGGTCACCAGGGAGAGCTCGAAGACGCCCGCCGTGGCATAGGCGGTACCAGGATTCATCTCGAGCACGTCGATGCCGAACGCGACCATCGCCAGGTAGGCGGAGCCGGTCGAGACCAGGGCGACGGAGATGGCTGCGGTCAGCACCAGGCCGCGTGAGCGGAGCTGCTGCGGGTTGGGGGGCACTGGGCGCTCCTCGGCGTTCGGACGGGTGTGCGCATGCACGATATCGGACCTGCGTGACAATCCGTTTTCACGTGGGCCGCGAACGCGATCCTCCGGCAGAATGTGACGGGGGTGACGAGATGAACGCATCGGTGGAGCAGGCGGGGACACGGGGCGACAGCCCCGGCAGCGGCCTGCGGCCCGGCTGGATCGCGGCGCTCGTCGCGGGGGTCGCGATGCTGGTCGTCATCGCCGTGACCGCGGCGTTCACCGTGTTCCGCGACCAGCCCGCCTCCGACTCCGGGGAGGCCGTGGCCTCCGTGCCGAGTCTCTCCCCGGGGCAGCCGGCGAGCCGGGAGCCCCGCGTCGAGCCGGCGGACTTCGATCTGCGCGACCTGTCGGTCCCGACCATCGAGTCGGTGTTCCCCGCGATGCCGCGTACCCGGGTGTCGTCGCTCGGCGACCTGCCCGGCAAGGTCGCGGTCCCGGCACGCGACCTCACCCCGGTCTGGGCCGCGGCGGACGTGTCGAAGCGGCCGAGGCTCGCGCTGGCCGCGACGCAGTACGACTACGCGGCGCGCTGGCTGGTGCTCGACACGAAGAACGACATGGTCAAGGTGCTGCTGCCGTACGGCCGCGGCGCGCTCCCGTCGGCCGACCCGGAGGCGGTGAACGGCGTCTCGGGCTGGCTGCGCACGAAGGACGTGACGATCGAGCGCGAGGATCGTTCGATCGTCATCGACCTCTCCGACCGCGTGGTGGAGGTCGACACGGGCGACGGGCCCACGACGACGCTCCCGGCCGGGATCGGCACCCCCGCCACACCCACGCCGCAGGGCCTCACACAGGTCATGACGGTGACAACGGCGTCGAACACGGGCCTGAGCCTGTTCCTGTCGGCGCAGTCGGAGTCGCTGGACACCTTCGCGGGCGTGAACTACGCGGCGACGGCCCTGCACGTCGGCGTGGGCCAGGGCCAGGAGATCAGCAACGGCTGCATCCGCCTGACCCCCGAGGGCCTCGACGCGGTCAAGGACCTCCCGGCGGGCGTCCCGGTCCTCGTCCGCGCGTGACGCAAACCTGACGACGCCTCCGGCCGCGACACGCTACGCTGTGTGCGCAAGCGCCTGTAGCTCAGGGGATAGAGCACGGCTCTCCTAAAGCCGGTGTCGTTGGTTCGAATCCAATCAGGCGCACTCTGGGTTCGCAGGGTGCAGTCATTGCACCCACGCCGCTGGGTCCGCGATGACGCCGCGCAGTACCTCGCGGGCGCCTCCGGTGAGCGCTGCCTGGGCTCCGGCGCGGGCCGGGCGGATCTGCAGGTCCACGAACGGGGCCGCGAGGACGCGTTCCGCGAGCACCGCCTCGATCTCCGTGCCGAGCCACGGCAGCAGGTCCGTGTAGATCCCGCCGAGCACGACCGTGTGCACGTCGACCAGGTTGACGAAGTCCGCGAGCGCCGAGCCGAGGGCCGAGCTCGCCCGCCGGAGGGCGGCGTGGGCGGGGGCGGACGGCGTCGTCGGCGATGAGTCAGTGGCGCCCTGCGGCGCCTCCGCGGCGAGGAGGGACAGCAGGTCGGCGAGCGGCGCGTCGGCCGGCAGGCCGGCCGCGCGGGACAGCGCCTCCTTGCCCGCGAACTGCTCGAGGCAGCCGAAGGCCCCGCAGGAGCAGCGCGGGCCGGAGGGGTCGACGACGACGTGGCCGACCTCGCCGTTCCAGCCGCGTTCCCCGAGGAACAGCTCGCGGCCGACGACGATCGCCGCGCCGATGCCGACGTCGCCGGAGACGTACAGGAAGGAGTCGGGGACGTCGGTCCGGCCCGGGGTCCCGGACGGCGGCGTCTCCGCGTCCGCCGCGCCGGCCGCGGTGTCCCCGATGCCGCCGATCTCCGCGAGGGCGGCGAGCTTGGCCTCGTTCGCGACGTCGACCCGCAGGTCCGGGAGGCCGAGCAGGGGCGCGGGCCGGACGGACGACCAGCCGAGGTTCGGCGCGACGTCGAGCATCCCGGCGTGCGCGTCGACCAGGCCGGGCAGGGCGAGGCGGGCGCCGGCGAGCCGCATGCCGTCGTCGGACACCTGGGCGGCGACGTCGCGCGCGAGGCCGCCGAGCGCGCCGAGCACCTCGGCGGGGTCGCTGTCGTGGAACGCGCCGGGCGCCACGTGATCGGCGATGACCGCGCCGGTCAGGTCGACGACCCGGGCGCCGAGGTAGTCGACGTTGACCTCGAGGCCCATGCCCACCACGGAGCGGCGGGCGGGGACGAGCGGGACCGCGGGGCGGCCGGCGCGCCCGTCGGCGACGGCGGGGAGCTCGGCGATCAGCCCGGCGCCGATGAGCTGGTCGGCCAGGGTGGAGACCGTCGCGCGCGTGAGGCCGGTCGCGGCGGCGACGCCGGCGCGCGAGAGTGGTTCGGGGGCGCCGAAAACCGCGTGTGCGACCAGCCGGAGGTTGCGCTCGCGCAGGGTGTGCTGGCGGGAGGCCGTCGTCGTGGTCACGCCTTGACTCTAGCCGAAACCCGAGGAATAGTTCAGCCGTACAACAAATGCTCGGCCCCGTGCCGGGCGACTCGACGAGGAGAACTTCCGTGAGCGACATCAAGTACTCGTTCGGCCTCTGGACCGTCGGCTGGGCCGGGCGCGACCCGTTCGGCCACGCGACCCGCCCCGACCTCGACCCGGCAGATTCCATCCGGAAGCTCGCCGAGCTCGGCGCGTGGGGCTTCACCTTCCACGACAACGACGTCATCCCGTTCGACGCCGACGCCGCGACCCGCGACGCCGCGATCGCCTCGGTGAAGAAGGCCGCCGAGGAGACCGGGCTGGTCTGCGAGATGGTCACCACCGACACCTTCATGCACCCGATCTTCAAGGCGGGCGCGTTCACCTCGAACAGCCGCGAGATCCGCCGCTTCGGCCTGCGCAAGGTGCTCACGAACGTGGACCTCGCCGCGGAGATGGGCGCCACCACCTTCGTCATGTGGGGCGGCCGCGAGGGCACGGAGTACGACAACTCCAAGGACCTCATCACCGCGCACGCCCGCTACGCCGAGGGCATCGACACCGTCGCCGCCTACATCAAGTCCCAGGGCTACGACCTGAAGATCGGCCTGGAGCCGAAGCCGAACGAGCCGCGCGGCGACATCTTCCTGCCGACCATCGGTCACGCCATCGCGCTGATCGACACGCTCGACAACGGCGACATCGTGGGCCTGAACCCCGAGGTCGGGCACGAGCAGATGGCCGGCCTGAACTACACGCACGGCATCGCGCTGGCGCTGTACGCCGGGAAGCTGTTCCACATCGACCTGAACGGCCAGCACGGCCCGCGGTACGACCAGGACCTGGTGTTCGGCCACGGCGACCTGCTCTCGGCCTTCTTCACGGTGGACCTGCTGGAGAACGGCGCCCCCAACGGCGGCCCGCGCTACGAGGGCCCGCGGCACTTCGACTACAAGACGTCGCGCACCGAGGGTGTCGCCGGCGTCTGGGAGTCGGCCAAGGCCAACATGGAGACGTACGACCTGCTCGCGGTCAAGGCCAAGGCGTACCGCGAGGACCCGGAGGTGCAGGCCGCGTTCGAGACGGCGGGCATCTTCGAGTCGGCGCAGTCCACGCTCGCCGAGGGCGAGACGATCGAGGCGTTCCTCGCGAGCGAGGAGACGTACGACGTCGCCGCCCTCTCCGACCGCCACGAGGGCCTGGTGAACCTCCACCAGCTCGCCCTCAAGCACCTCATCGGCTGAGAGCCGACCTCACCGGGGCGGCACCTCAGCCATGGTGCCGCCCCGGTACCCAGCCTTCCCACTGCCTCCCCTAGAACGCCAGGAGCACCGATGCCCCTCGTCGCCGGCGTGGACACGTCCACGCAGTCCTGCAAGATCGTCGTCCGCGACGCCGACACCGGGGAGCTGGTCCGGTCCGGCTCCGCCAAGCACCCCGACGGCACCGAGGTCCACCCGGACCACTGGTGGTCCGCCTTCCTGGAGGCCGCGGCCGCCGCGGGCGGCCTCGTCGACGTCGCCGCGATCGCCGTCGGCGGTCAGCAGCACGGCCTGGTCGCGCTCGACGCCGCCGGGAACGTCGTGCGCGACGCGCTGCTGTGGAACGACACCCGGTCCGCCGCGGCCGCCGAGGCCCTGATCTCCGAGCTCGGCGAGGGCGACCGCGCCGCCGGGGCCCAGCGGTGGGCCGACGTCGTCGGCTCCGTCCTCGTCGCCTCCCTCACCGTCACGAAGCTGCGCTGGCTGCGCGACGCCGAGCCGGGCAACGCCGCGCGCGTCGCGGCCGTCGCGCTGCCCCACGACTGGCTGTCGTGGCGCATCGCCGGGTACGGGCCCCAGGGCGATCCGTCGGCGCCGCTCGGGCCGGACCTCGACGCCCTGTTCACGGACCGGTCGGACGCGTCCGGCACCGGGTACTACGACGCGCAGGGGGCCGACGGCGCCGGCGAGTACCGGCCCGACCTGCTGCGCCTGGCGCTGGGCCACGACGACGTCGTCCTGCCGCGGGTCCTCGCACCGGCGGAGGCGGGCGCCGTCGCGCATCCGACCATCGCGGGTTCCGCCGTCGACGGCGGCGCCCTCATCGGCCCCGGCGCGGGCGACAACGCGGGGGCCTCGCTCGGCGTCGGGATGGTCCCGGGCGACGTCGCGATCTCGATCGGCACGTCCGGCGTCGTCTCGGCCGTCGCGCCGCGGCGCACCGCCGACGGCTCGGGCGCGATCAACGGCTTCGCCGACGCCACCGGCAACGCCCTCATGCTCGCCGTCACGCTCAACGCGGCCCGCGTGCTCGACGCCGCCCGCACGCTGCTCGACGTCGACTTCGACGGGCTCGCCGCGCTCGCGCTGCAGGCTCCGGCCGGCTCCGACGGCCTCGTGCTCGTCCCCTACCTGGAGGGCGAGCGCACCCCCAACCGCCCGGACGCCACCGGCACGCTGCACGGCATCCGCCTGGCGACGTCCACCCGCCCGCACCTCGCGCGCGCCTACCTCGAGGGCATGCTGTGCGGCCTCGCGGACGGCCTGGACGCGCTGCGCGCACAGGGCGTCCCGATCGAACGCGTCATGCTGATCGGCGGCGCGGCCCAGTCGCCGGCCGTGCAGCAGATCGCGCCGCAGGTCTTCGGCCTGCCGATCGCGATCCCGGCGCCCGGCGAATACGTGGCCGACGGCGCCGCCCGCCAGGCGGCCTGGGTCCTCGCGGCGGCCCGGGGCGGGACGGCGGCGCCGGGCGGCGCCCCGGCCGACGTCGCCCCTCCGGCCTGGTCGACGACGATCGCCACCACCCTCCCGGCGGACCCGCACCCGATCATCCGCGACCAGTACGCGGCGGTCCGCGACCTCGTCTGACCGACCCGCCGTGCAGGCAGAGATCGCGAATCAGGCAGATATCGCTTGAAAGAGCGCTCACATCCGCGATTTCTGCCTGCACCCAGCCTCTACCATGGGCGCGTGGTGGACGTCGGCGCCGGTGAAGTCGCAGCAGCAGGAATCGGCGAGCTGGCACGCCGTGCCGCCCGGCTGGACATCGCGTTGCACACGGTGCGGGTGAGCCTGGCCGGTGAGCTGATCGCGAGTGCGGGGTGCCCGCCGTTCGGGCCGGACCTGCCGCAGCGGATGTACTCGGTGGCCAAGACGCTGACCGGGATCGCCGTCGGAATGCTCGCCGCCGAGGGCAAGGTCGGGCTCGACGACGCCGTCGTCGGCCACTTCCCCGAGCTGGCGCCGTTCCATCCGTACCTGGAGGCGACGACGGTCCGGCACCTGCTCGCCATGCGCGGGCCGCACCAGGCCACGACCTACGAGCGCACCGCGGGCCGCTGGCTGGAGTCCTGGTTCCGCGCGGCGCCAGCCCACCCGCCGGGCACGCTGTTCACCTACGACACGAGCGGTTCCTACGTGCTGTCGGCCCTGGTGGAGCGGGTGAGCGGTGGCTCGATCACGGGCTACCTGCGCCCGCGCCTGCTCGACCCGCTCGGCGTGAGCCCGGAGCTCCGCGTCCTGCCCGGGCCGGAGGGCATCGAGCACGGCGGCTCCGGCCTGATCTGCACCCCGCGTGACCTGCTGCGGATCGCGGAGGGCCTGATGTCCGACGACGTCGCCGGGGTCCCCGCGGACTACTGGCGCGCCGCCACCAGCGCACAGGCCGATACGACCCAGCTGACCTGGGGCGGAACCCTCCGTCAGGGGTACGGCTACCAGCTCTGGCTGCCGGGACGCGGCGGCTGGCTGATGTTCGGCATGGGCGGCCAGATCGTCTACGGCGACCCGGCCCGCCGGCTCGCCGTCGTCGTCACGGCGGACTCCCAGGCCTGCACGGGCGGCGACCAGCGCCTGCTCGACGACGTCATGGACCTCCTGATCGAACCGCTCGGGGACGCCGTCCCGCCCGTCCCGGCGGCCGCCGGCACCGGTCTCGCGTCCGCCCTCCCGGCGCCCGTCGTCGCCGGCCAGGGACCTGCCCCGGCGCCCCCCGTCGTGGACCTCGCCTGGCCCGCCCCGGCGCACGACCCGGCCGCGCCCACGCACCTCACGGAGCAGCTCGCGGCGGCCGCGGCCGCCGTCCTCACTCCCCTCGGCTGGCGCCCGGACCTGAGGTTCGACGGCCCGTCCGAAGCGGTCGTCGCGGGCCGCCCCGCGGTCGTCACCGCCGGACGCCCCGACCCGGACACCCTCGACCTCCGCTGTGACCTGCACGGCGACGAACTCACGCCGTGGCGCGTCCGCCTGTCCCGCACCGCGCACGGCGCGATCGCCGTCCAGTCCCAGGCCTACGGCGAGGGCGCCGACCCGGCCTGGACCTTCCGCACCACGCACCACCCGTAGCCCTCGCCGACCGACCGCCCGTTCACCCCCGGCCATGACGCCGCTTGCCCGCGCGATCTCGGCGGGAACTCCCTCCCGGAGTCGGTCGCAGCTCGCACGCTCCCCCGGAAGGGCCGTCGATCCCCCCGATCGGGGGAGGATCGAACCTGGTCACGGGCGCGACCGTGGCGGTATGGAAACCACGGGGAACACCGTCGAGGTCAAGGCGCCCGGCAGCGGGCTGACGCGGGCGGCGGGAATCGCGCTGCTCGTCATCGCCGTCCTGCACGTCGTCTTCACGATGAGCCCGTACTGGCCCGGCTGGATCGCCGGGGAGCTGCGGAACGGCGGGGCGACCATCGAGTCCGTCGCCGCGTTCTGGTCGCAGCCCGGCGGCTTCTGGGCGTTGCTGGTCATCCTGGGACTGCTCACGATCCGCGCGGCGAACCAGGGCGACCTGCTCCCCGCGTACGTCGGCTGGATCCTGCTCGGCTGGATCGTGCTGTGCATGATCATCGTCGGCCCGGCCAGCGGCTTCACCACGGGGCTCGTCCCCGCCGCCCTGCTGATCGCCGCGGCCCTGCGCGACCGCTCAGGGCGCTGAGGGCACCCGGCCGCGAGCGGCGCCGCGCCTCGTAGCGCTCCGGCACAGGATGCCGCCGAGGGCGGCGCCGGCCGCGTAGCACACGAGGTCCGGCGCCCAGAAGGTGGTGCCGAGGACGTACCGGGCCGGCGGGAACCCGGCCACGACGACAGCGGAAACCGGGGTGAGCTGGAACAGCTCGATCGCGAGGCAGATCGCGAACCCGGCCAGGGCCGCCGCGGCCGGGGACGTGCGCGGCCGGACGAACACGATCAGCAGCACGACGAGCGTCGCGTACAGCGCGTCACCGAGCGGGCCGCCCACCGCGCCGGGCAGGACGGCCCGGGCGCCGAGCCCGGCGGCGACCACCCCGCCGAGGAGCAGGGCGGTGACCGCGCGCGGCACGCCGGACGTCATGCCGCGGGTTCCGCACGCAGGTAGGTGAGGTACCGGAAGACGACGCCGGACGACGACGTCGTCCACTCCCCTGCCGACGCCTGCCGCCACGCGGCCGGATCGATGTCCGGGGCGAAGGTGTCGCCCTCGACCCGGAGGTCGACCTCGGTGACCTCCAGCCGGTCCGCGATCCCGATCGCCTCGGCGTAGACCCGCGAGCCGCCCATCACCCAGACCTCGTCGCCCCCCGGGGCCTCGGCCGCGAGCGCCAGCCCTTCCTGGAGCGACCCCGCCACCTCGACGGTCGTCGGGGTGGCGGTGGGATCGTCGTGCGGCGTCCCGTCCGCCATGCCGATGACCGCGCCGAGCCCCGAGACGACGACGTTGGTGCGCCGCGGCAGGGGCCGCTTCGGCAGCGACTCCCAGGTCAGCCGCCCCATCACCACGGGATGCCCCGACGTCGTGGCCTTGAAGTGCCCGAAGTCCTCGGGAATGCGCCACGGGATGGATCCGGCCGCGCCGATGACCGGACGGCCCGCCGCGTCGCGGGCCTGGGCCCAGATGAGGCCGATCATGCTGTGTCCTCCTTGCGGGTCGAGCTGCCGGCCGGCCGGCTTCGCCGGCTCGCGGAGCTCCGTCAGACGGCGATCGGGGCCTTGATGGCCGGGTGGGAGACGTAGCCGAGGACCTGGACGTCGTCGTACTCGTAGTCCGAGATCGAGTCGCGGGCCGCGAGCCGGAGGGTGGGGTACGGGTACGGGGCCCGGGTGAGCTGCTCGGTGACCTGGCCGACGTGGTTGTCGTAGATGTGGCAGTCGCCGCCGGTCCAGACGAAGTCGCCGACGGCGAGGCCGGTCTGGGCGGCGACCATGTGGGTGAGCAGGGCGTACGAGGCGATGTTGAAGGGCACGCCCAGGAACAGGTCCGCCGAGCGCTGGTAGAGCTGGCAGCTGAGCTTTCCGTCCGCGACGTGGAACTGGAACATCGCGTGGCACGGCGGCAGGGCCATGTCGTCGACCTCGGCCGGGTTCCAGGCCGTGACGACGTGGCGCCGGGAGTCGGGGTTGGTGCGGATCTGGTCGATCACCTTCGCGATCTGGTCGATCCGCTCGCCCGACGGCGTCGGCCACGAGCGCCACTGGACGCCGTAGACCGGGCCGAGCTCGCCGTCGGCGCCGGCCCACTCGTCCCAGATGGTGACGCCGCGCTCCTGCAGCCAGCGCACGTTCGACTCGCCGCGCAGGAACCAGAGCAGCTCGTACACGACGGACTTGAGGTGCACCTTCTTGGTGGTGATCAGCGGGAAGCCCCGCGACAGGTCGTAGCGGAGCTGGCGCCCGAAGACGCTCCGGGTCCCGGTCCCCGTGCGGTCGCTCTTGGGCGTGCCGTGCTCCAGCACGTCGCGCAGCAGGTCCTCGTAGGGGGTCGGAATCGCCGTCATGCGGCCCACCCTACGACGGGTGGCCGACACGCCGCCGGAACGTCGCTGCGGCCCTCGGCGTTGAACCGTCCGCGTGTCTGCTTCCGGCGGATTCCCGGACGCCAGGTCAGCGAGATGTCAGTCAGATGTCAGTCAGTGATGGAAGGATCATCCCCATGAGCGAGACCACCGATCAGATCACCGACGCCGCCGTGACGCCCTCCCCCACCGATCCGCTGTGGGTCGAGCGCAACGGCGTGCGGACGTACACCGGGTTCTCCGCGCGCGGCGCGCGGGTGGAGATCGGCCCGGCGAGCGCCGGCGCCGTGTTCACGCCGGGCGAGCTGCTGAAGATCGCGCTCGCGGCGTGCGCGGGGATGAGCAGCGACCGTGCGTTCGCCCGCCGGCTCGGTGACGACTACGCGACCACGATCCGCGTGGAGGACCCGAAGGACATGACCGAGGATCTGTACCCCACGCTCACCGAGAAGTTCGAGATCGACCTGAGCATGCTCGACGACGCCGAGCGCGCCAAGCTCCTCACGATCGCGCAGCGCGCGATCGACAAGGCCTGCACGGTGGGCCGCACGCTGAAGGCCGGCCCGGACATCCCGCCCGCGGAGTTCTCCCAGCCGGAGTAGGTTCCGGTCCGACGGCGCCGGCCGCCGTCGGACCGGCCGGGCAGCACGCCCGCCGGACGCCACGCACCCCACGCCCACGCCCGACCCGCATGTCCCGGACACCTGCGAGAGGACCACGACCACATGGCCAAGGACGAGCAGCAGACGGACCCCCGCGACCAGAACCCCCACGAGGCCGGCAGCACCTCCGGGAAAGAGGTGCTCAAGCCCGACCACTCGGTCGAGGTCACGCCCGCGGACTGGGCGAACTACAAGCCGAGCAGCCCGCTCGACGCCCTGATCGACAAGGCCGTCACGATGCCGTCGGCGGCGATCCGGCGCCACGTGGACAAGCTCCGGGCCCGCAACCCGAACGCCTCCCCCGCGGAGATCATCAAGCTGCTGGAGAAGGAGTACCTGCGGGTCATCGAGACCACGGGCAGCGCCGTGGGCGCCGCCGCCGCGATCCCCGCGGTGGGGACGGCGACCAGCGTCGCCCTGTCGACGAGCGACATCGCGACCTTCTTCGCGTCGTCCGCGGTGTTCTCGCTCGCGGTCGCGGACGTGCACGGCATCGACACGGAGAACATCCCGCGCCGCCGCGCCCTGCTGCTCGCGACCGTCCTGGGCGACAAGGGCGCCCAGGACGTCGAGAACGCCATCGGCGGCTCGGGCGTGGCCTGGGGCAAGGTGCTGCTCACGAGCATGCCGCACACCACCCTGCAGCGCGTGAACAAGACCCTCACCCACCAGTTCGTCCAGCGCCAGCTCGCCAAGCAGGGCGGCATGATGCTCGGCCGCATCCTGCCGTTCGGCGTCGGCGCGGTGGTGGGCTGGTTCGGCGCCCGCGCGCTCGGTCACACGGTCATCTCGCAGTCCCGGGTCGCCTTCGGCGCCCCGCCGGAGCGTTTCCCCCGCGTCATCGAGAACCACCCGGCCAAGTCCCTGCCCGCCCCGGGCAGAAGGCTCCTGGGCCGCAAGAAGCCGCCGCCCGCCGCCCAGGACTGACAACGGCCGCCCGGCCCCAGGAACCGGGCGGGCAGCTACCCGCCGAGAGCTTCGGCGGCGGCCAGCAGGACGCATGTCGCCACGCCGTCCATCGCCGCCGTGACCTCCTCCAGCGGCGGCATGGTCGGTGCCAGGCGGATGTTCTGGTCCTGCGGGTCCTTCCCGTACGGGAACGTCGCGCCCGCCGGCGTCAGCGCGATCCCCGCGTCCTTGGCGAGCGCCACGACCCGGGAGGCCGTGCCGGGCACCACGTCGAGCGACACGAAGTACCCGCCCTTCGGGTCCGTCCACGTGCCCACGCCGTACTCGCCCAGCCGCTCGGCCAGGATCGAGGTCACGGCCTCGAACTTGGGCGCGAGGATCTCGCGGTGCCTGCGCATGTGCTCGCGCACGCCGCCGGCGGAACCGAAGAACAGCGCGTGCCGCAGGTGGTTCACCTTGTCCGGGCCGATCGACGCCTTGCCCAGGTGCTTCTTGTACCAGGCGAGGTTCGCGGGCGACGCCGCCAGGAACGCGACGCCCGCGCCCGCCCAGGTGATCTTGGACGTCGAGGCGTACATCAGCACGCGGTCCGGGTTGCCGGCCTCGGCGGCCAGCCGCAGTGCGGGGGCCGACGCCGTCTCGGTGTCCGTGAGGTGGTGCAGCGCGTAGGCGTTGTCCCACAGGATGCGGAAGTCGGGGGCGGCCGCGGGCATGCTCACCAGCGCGCGGGCGACGTCGTCGGACACGATCGAACCGTCCGGGTTGGAGTACGTGGGCACCACCCACAGACCCTTGATCGTGGGGTCGCCGGCGACGAGCTCGGCGATGGCCGCGACGTCGGGGCCGCCGTCCTTCATCGGGACGGCGATCATCTCGATGCCGAGCTCCTCGCAGACGGCGAAGTGCCGGTCGTACCCCGGCACGGAGCAGATCCAGCGCACCTTCTCCTCGCGCGACCACGGCGCGGGCGACTCGGGGAACCCGAACAGCATGGCCCAGGCGACCGTGTCGTACATGAGGGTGAGGGAGGCGTTGCCGCCGGCCAGCAGCTGCCCGGCCGGGACGTCCAGCAGCTCGGCGAAGATGGCGCGCAGCTCGGGCAGGCCGTCGAGGCCGCCGTAGTTGCGCACGTCGGTCCCGTTCGCCCGGGCGGCCTGCGTGGGGGCCGTTCCGGGCAGGGCGAGCATGCCGTTCGACAGGTCGAGCTGCTCGGCGGACGGCTTGCCGCGCGTGAGGTCGAGCTTCAGGCCCTTGGCCTGCAGCGCCGCGTAGGCCTCACGCAGCTCGGGAAGTGCCGCGGCGAGCGCGGCGGCGTTCGGGGACGACGTCGTAGTGGTCACCCCGGAAACCCTACGCGCGTGCCCGCGGCCGTGGCACCACGAAAACCACGGATCACCCGGTCGCGCCCGCGATCCGGCGCACCTCGCGCGCTGGAACCGCGGCGGACGGCGGGCACGGCCGGCGGTACGAGGAGCGGCTTCCGGCGCCGGGCCGGGTCAGCCCTCTTCCGTGGAGTGCTTGTTGACCACCAGCACCGGGCAGGCGCTGTGGTGCAGCACCGCCTGGCTGGTCGAGCCGAGCAGCAGGCCGCGGAAACCGCCGCGCCCGCGCGAGCCGACCACGATCAGGTCCGCCGCGGTCGAGAACTCGGTGAGCAGCTCGGCGCCGGTGCCGTCGAGCACGATCCGGCGGATCCGCATGCCCGGGTGCAGCGCCTCGTGCTTGTCGACGATCGCGTCGAGACCGGCCGCGATGTCCGCGAGCACCTGCTCGTGGTCGATGTTCGACGGCAGCCACGCCAGCAGCCCCGACCCGGCCCCGACGGGCACGCCCGCCACCGCCGAGAGCTCCGCCCCCCAGGCCTGGGCCTGCTGGATCGCGTGCGTGAGCGCGGCCTCCGCCTGCGGCGAGCCGTCCACGCCGACCACGATCCGCCGCACGGCGGGCCAGCCGCCCGGAGCGCCGTCGGCGGTGCCCGCCGGCCCGCCGGCCGTCGTCGGCTCCTGTCCGGCGCCCTCGCCGGGCTGTCCCGCGCCGCCCTGCGACCACATGGCCTGTTTCTGCGAGGCCAGCGGCACCACGACCACCGGGCAGTGCGCGTGCGCGGGCAGCGCCGAGGAGACCGTGCCGAGCAGCCGCTCGGTGAATCCCCCGCGCCCGCGCGTGCCGACCACCGCGAGGCCGTGGTCGGCGGAGAGCTCGACGAGCACGCCGGCCGCGTCGCCGGTGGCGACCGACGTCGTGACCCGCGCCCCGGCCGCCACGGCGCGTTCCTCGGCCTCGGCGAGCACCGCCTGGGCGCCCTCGGCCATGGACGTGTCGTCGAACGCGGCGTACCCGCCGTCGAGCGACGCGGCCGTGAAACTCGGGAGCGTGTAGCTGCTGACGAGGTGCAGGGACCAGCCGACCTTCCCTGCCCAGGCCACGGCCCAGTCGAGCGCGTGCATGCTGGCGGCGGACCCGTCGACCCCCACGAGCACGACTTCCGGTCGGCTCATCTGCAACCTCCTCGTCGGGCATGCCTCATCGCGATCCCACGCTATCGCAAGGGGCACGAAAAATCCGGCCCTGACAGGCCGCACCCTCAGGTGAGCCGGTCAGGGCCGGATCTCAGCGGCCCGGTGATCCCGCCGGGACCACCGCACCGTCGCTCTCAGTACCGGATGAAGGTCGGGTTGCTCATCCAGATGGTGCGGAACTGGACCGTGTCGCCCGGCTTCGGGGCGTCGATCATCGTGTTGCCGCCCGCGTAGATCGCGATGTGGCCCGGGGTGTAGATCAGGTCGCCCGGCTGCGCCTCCGCGGCGGAGATGATCGTGCCGCCCGCGGCCTGTGCCGACGAGGAGTGCGGCAGCGAGATGCCCACCTGGGCGTAGACGTAGGCGGTGAAGCCGGAGCAGTCGAAGCCGCTCGGCGTCGTCCCGCCGGACACGTAGGGCGTGCCCACGTAGCGGCCCGCGATCGAGATGATGTCGGAGCCGCTGGCCGACGCCGGCGCGACCGTGTTCGCGACGGCGGTGGCCGCGGCGGCCTCGTCCTCGGCAGCGGCGGCTGCCGCCTCCTCCGCGGCAGCGGCTTCCTCGGCGGCCTCCTGCTCGGCGAGCTGCGCCTGGTACTCCTCGTTCTCGGCGGCGGGCGTCACGGCGACGACGGCGGGCTGGGCGGCCAGCCTCGCGTCGCGGGCGACGGTGACCACCGGAGCGGCGTCGACCACCTTGTGGGCCTCGTCGGCGAGGGCGCCGAGGTCCAGCGTGTTGCTCAGCTTCTCGGTCCTCACGTCCGCGGCCTGCGCGGCCCCGGCGCCGAACGTCGAGACGAGGATCCCGCCCGCGGCGGCCACGACGGCCGACCGGCGGCGCAGGCCGGAGTTCTGCACCAGTTCGGTGAGCGGAGTCACGGGGCGGCGCGCGGCGCGATGGCGTCCTGCGGCTGTACGTGCGGTCACAAGCATCTCCTGGTGTGGGTACAGGGGCTCAGCGGTCTGACCCGGCGAGCGCACCGAACGTACCGCAGCCGCGATGTCCGTGTCACGCCCTGTCAACCAAAATAGCCCTTGACACCCGCCATGATGACAGAACCCTCACAACTCGTCCCTTCCGGTCTTCCGGCCGCCGCTCGGTCGGCCTGGCGAGCGGCTCAGAGGGCGCCGACGACGTGGTCGATGCACGCAGTCAGGGCCGCGACGTCGTCCGGCTCGACGGCCGGGTACATCCCCACCCGGAGCTGGTTGCGGCCGAGCTTGCGGTAGGCGAAGACGTCCTGGATCCCGTTCTCGCGCAGCACCGCGATGACCTGGCCCGCGTCGATCGCGTCGTCGAGGTCGATCGTGCCCACGACCGTCGAGCGCTCCTGCGGCCGGGCGACGAACGGCGTCGCCCAGTCCCGCGACTCCGCCCAGCCGTACAGGTGCTGGGCCGACGTCGCGCAGCGCTTCGCGCTCCAGTCGAGGCCGCCGTTGCCGAGCATCCAGTCGAGCTGGTCCGCCGTCATCGCGAGGGTCGCCACGGCGGGCGTGTTGAGGGTCTGGTCCTTGCGGGAGTTCTCGATCGCCGTCGTCAGCGACAGGAACTCCGGGATCCAGCGCCCGCTCGCCTCGACGCGCGCCGCCCGCTCGACGGCCGCGGGCGACAGCACCGCCAGCCACAGCCCGCCGTCGGACCCGAACACCTTCTGCGGCGCGAAGTAGTACGCGTCCGTCTGCGCGAGATCCACCGGCAGCGCGCCCGCGCCGGAGGTGGCGTCGGTGAGCAGCAGCGCGCCGTCGTCGGCCCCCGCCACGCGCTCGACCGGCGCCATGGCGCCGGTCGACGTCTCGTTGTGCGGCGTCGCGTAGGCGTCGACGCCGGGCGCGGCCGCAAGGTGCGCGACGGCGCCGGGCGCGGCCTCGATCAGCTGCGAGTCCTCCAGGAACGGCGCGCGCGACGTCGCCGCGGCGAACTTGGCGCCGAACTCGCCGAAGGCGGCGTGCTGGGCCCGGCGCTCCACGAGGCAGAGCGTGGCGACGTCCCAGAACGCCGAGGCCCCGCCGTTGCCGAGCACGACCTCGTACCCGTCGGGCGCGCCGAGCAGTTCGGCGATGCCCCGCCGGATCCGGCCCACCAGGTTCTTCACCGGAGGCTGCCGGTGGGACGTGCCCATGGCGGCCGACAGGTCGAGGAGATGGCGCAGCTGCGCCTCGCGCACCTTGGAGGGTCCGGAGCCGAACCGGCCGTCGGCGGGAAGCAGCTCGGCGGGGATCTTGAGGGCCATGGCTGAACTGTAGTTGGGGCACGTTCACCGGGCGTTCCACGTTCACAAGTAGGCTGGGGCCGACCCATCAGACATGGAGTTGACGTGACGGACCTGATCGACACCACCGAGATGTACCTCAAGACGATCTACGAGCTGGAGGAGGAGGGCATCACTCCGCTGCGCGCGCGGATCGCCGAACGGCTCGGGCACTCGGGGCCGACGGTGTCGCAGACAGTGGCGCGCATGGAACGCGACGGGCTCGTGGTCGTCACGGGCGACCGTCACCTCGAGCTCACCGAGGCCGGGCACGACAAGGCGATGCGCGTCATGCGCAAGCACCGCCTGGCCGAGCGCCTGCTCACGGACGTCATCAAGCTCGACTGGGAGCACGTGCACGTCGAGGCCTGCCGCTGGGAGCACGTGATGAGCGAGCTCGTCGAGGAGCGCCTCATCGGCCTGCTCGACCATCCGCACGTGGACCCGTACGGCAACCCGATCCCGGGCCTCGCCGAACTGGGCGAGAACTTCACCGAGCCGCGCTACCTCGAGGGTGTGGCAGCCCTGCCGACGCTGTTCGAGAGCGCGGCGAAGAAGGGCACCGCGGGCCCGTCGTCGGCGACCCTCGCGCGGATCGCCGAGCCGCTGCAGACCGACGTCGAACTGCTCGCGCGCCTGTCCGACGCCGGTGTCCTGCCGGGCGCGCGCATCACCCTGGCGCTGGCCGACGGCGTCTACACGGTCGGCGCGGAGGGCTCGGAGACGGTGCTCGACCTGCCCGAGGATCTCGCGAGGCATCTGTTCGCGGCCGTCTGACGCCCCCTTTCGTCAAATCACCACGCCACGGCGGAGGTGCGGTATGTTCCGCACCTCCGCCGTCGGCGTCCGCCGAGGAACGCCGGCGCGCGCCTGGAGCCCGTCGCCCAGGCCGACCGTTTACATGATTTGTGACGAAAACTTTTGAAAACAAGGGTCCTGCTACCTATTGTCCCCTCGGAGCACCTTCGGTAACGTCGCGGTAACGACCCGCACCCCCACACCGCAGGTCGAGCAGCGTCTGTCCTCCCCAGACGGACGGCCGCCCAGAAAAATCTGAGAGGCCACACAACACACATGTCAATCACCGATCACCTGGCGTACGGACCGATCACACCGATCCTCGCCTACATCCTGTCGTGCACGGGCTGCGCCGTCGGCCTGTCCTGCACCTCCCGCTCCCGGGCCGCCGGCGGCACGGCACGCGCCGTCTGGCTCGTTCTCGGCGCGATCGCCATCGGCGGCACAGGCATCTGGGTGATGCACTTCGTCGCGATGCTGGGTTTCGTGCCCCAGGGCGTCTCGCTGCGCTACGACGTCCCGCTGACGCTCATGTCCGCCGGGATCGCCATCGTCGTCGTCGGCCTCGGCCTGTTCATCAACATGATCGGCGGGCAGCGCCTGCCGGGCATGCTGATCGGCGGTTTCCTCGCCGGGTCGGGCGTCGCCACCATGCATTACATGGGTATGGCGGCGATGCGCATGAACGCGAGGATGACCTTCGACGGCGGCTTCGTCATCGCGTCGGTCATCATCGCCATCGTCGCCGCCACCGCGGCCCTCTGGTGCACCACCCACATCCGCGGTGCCGTCGCCACGCTCGTCGCCACGCTCGTCATGGGTGTCGCCGTCACCGGCATGCACTACACGGGCATGATGGGCGTGCGGGTCACGACCATCACCGAGATCATCCCCGAGGGCGTGTCCACCGGGGAGCTGCTGGTGCCGCTCGTCATGGCGGTCTCCGTGGTCACGCTCCTGCTCGTGCTCGTCGTCGGCCTGTGGCCGACGGAGAGCGAGCTGCGCGCCCAGCGCGAGTTCGAGGACCGCCTCCGGGAGAGCCAGGAGCGCGACAGGGCGGCGGCAGCCAAGCCCGCCCCGACGACGGCCGCGACGGCCCAGGCCCTCCGCGCCAGCCACAGCAGCATCACCGGCGCGCTGCCCCGCACGGCGCGCGAGAACACCACGGGTTCGCACCGTCCGGTGGACCAGGCCGACTCCGCGAAGCTGCGGCCCCGCTCCTCCCAGTTCTGACCGCGGTTCGAAACGTTCCGTGGACGGCGGTCCCGGTCGGTGACGTACGGCTCCCCCAGCCCGATCGATCTCGCGACCGGGACCGCCGGATGCGCACCGTGTGCCAGACTGCCCGGGACGACCCGCCCGAACCGACCCCAGAAGGTTCCCGAGACGATGGCACGACGCCCACGGACCCCGGCACCCGGCCGCGCGATCCGGCAGCAGCAGGCCGCGCGGTCCGCTCCCCGCCTCACCCCGGCGAGGGCGCTGGGGCTGGCCCTGAGCCTGACGGCCGCGCTGACGTCGGCCGCGTGCTCGATCACGATCAACCCCGGTCCCGGCGAGGAGACCGCGGGGGGCGTCGCACGGGCGCAGGCGGGCGGCGTCGCGGAGGCCCAGCTCGGCGAGGCCGCGGAGCCGATCGTGGTCGCCGAGGGCGCGAGGGCGCGGGGCGCGGGCACCGGCCCGGGCACGATCGCCGTCAAGCCCGCGCCCCGGCCGTCGCCGGGCACGGACGACGACGCCGGAACGCCGCCGGAATCCGCGGCCGGCGACTCCGGCGACGTCCCCGTGGACACCGACCCCGCGGGCGGCGCCGGCGGCGCGGGAGAAGACGACGCCGGGGCGGGCCAGGCGACGGACCTCTCCGACCCGGTCCAGTACGCCGGCGCCCTCGAGGCCGAGGTCAACCTGCGCCGCGAGCAGCACGGCCTGCCGGCGCTCACCCACGACGAGTGCGCCTACGAGGTCGCCCTCGAACGCGCGGAGGCCCTGCGGGGCCAGGAACTGGCCCACGCCCCGCTGGAGCCGATCTTCGACCGCTGCCCGACCTCCACGGTGGGCGAGAACCTCGCCCGCGGCGGCTGGACCCCCGCCGAGGCGGCCGGCGGCTGGATGAACTCCGAGGGACACCGCGCGAACATCCTCAACGCGAGCTTCACCCGCGGCGCCGTCGCCTGCATCAGCGAGGAGACCGGGTACGGGCCGCAGATGACGTGCGCCCACGTCTTCCTGGGCTGATGCCCCGCGAAACATTCATGGCGTAACTTCCTCCCGGTGCGTCGCGCTACCCGGCGGCGCGGAGAGGAAGATCAAGGCCATGGCGACCACAGCAGCACCGGCACGCGGTGCCGTCGACAGGTATTTCCGGATCAGCGAGCGCGGCTCGACGATCGTCACCGAGATCCGCGGCGGTGTCGTCACGTTCTTCACGATGGCGTACATCGTCGTGCTGAACCCGCTGATCATCGGCACGGTCCCGGACGGGACGGGCAGCCTGCTCGGCGGGGGCGAGGGCAACCTGCCCGCGATCGCCGCGGCCACCGCGCTCGTCGCCGGCGTCCTGAGCATCCTGATGGGCACGATCGCGAACTATCCGATGGCGCTGGCGGCCGGCCTCGGCCTGAACGCCGTCGTCGCCTTCTCGATCGCGGCGCTGCCGGAGATGACCTGGGCCGACGCGATGGGCCTGGTGGTGCTGGAGGGCCTGATCATCCTGGTCCTCGTGCTCACCGGGCTGCGCCAGGCGGTGTTCAACGCCGTGCCGCACGACCTCAAGCTCGCGATCAGCGTCGGCATCGGCCTGTTCATCGCGTTCATCGGGCTGGTCGACGCCGGGTTCGTGCGCATCCCCGCCTCGATGGCGACGCCGGTCGAGCTCGGGATCGGCGGGTCGCTGTCGTCGTGGCCGCTGCTGGTGTTCGTGATCGGGCTGCTGCTGACCGTCGTGCTCATGGTGCGCAAGGTGAAGGGCGCCATCCTCATCGGCATCCTGGCGAGCACGGTGCTCGCCGTCGTCCTCGAGGCGATCGTGGGCGCGGGCGGCGCGTTCGACGAGGACGGCAACCCCGTGGCCTCGGGCTGGCGCCTGAACGTGCCCGCCCTGCCGGAGAACTGGTTCGGGCTGCCGGACCTCTCCCTGCTCGGCCAGTTCTCGCTGTTCGGCTCGTTCGAGAAGATCGGCCCGATCGCCGCGCTGCTGCTCGTGTTCACCCTGCTCATCGCCGACTTCTTCGACACGATGGGCACCATGGTCGCGATCGGCGGCGAGGCGAAGCTGCTCGACGCCCAGGGCAACCCGCCGAGAACCAAGCAGATCCTCGTCGTGGACTCGATCGCGGCGGCCGCCGGCGGCGCGGCCTCGGTCTCCTCGAACACGAGCTACATCGAGTCGGCGTCCGGCGTGGGCGAGGGCGCGCGCACGGGCCTCGCGTCCGTCGTGACGGGCCTGTGCTTCCTCGTCTCGATGTTCTTCGTCGACGTCGTCAAGGTGATCCCGTACGAGGCGGCGACCCCGGCGCTCGTCGTCGTCGGCCTGCTCATGGTCGCGCAGATCACCGGCATCGACTGGAAGAACCTGGAGATCGCCGTCCCGGCGTTCCTCGGGATCATCCTCATGCCGTTCTCGTACTCGATCACCGCGGGGATCGGCGCGGCGGTCGTCACCTACGTGGTCATCAAGCTCGCCGTCGGCAAGGCGCGGCAGGTGCACCCGCTGCTGTGGGTGACCGCGGCCCTCTTCCTCGTCTACTTCCTGAAGGACACCATCGGCGCGGCCGTCGGCGTCTGACGTCAGGCGAACTCGTTCATGTCCTCCACGACGCCCTCAGCGCCCGCCCCGAGGAGGCTCTTGACCCTGGCGGCCGTGCGGGCGAAACCCACGGCGGGCACCTTCGCCGCCACGGCCGCCTCGATGTCCGACGGCGAGTCGCCGACCATGACCGCCTCGGCGGCCGGGACCCCGAGCCGGGTGAGCGCGCCGCGCACCATGAACGGGTTCGGCTTCATCAGGTCGGGGCGGCGGGGCGGGCGTCCGATCACGAGGGTCACGTATCCGGCCAGGTCGGTGCGGTTCAGGAACGCGTCGATCGACTCCGGCGAGTTGTTGCCGATGATCACGACCTCCTGACCGCGCCGGGCGGCGGCCTTCAGCATCTCCCGGGCCCCGTCGGTGGGATCCGCCTTCGCGGCGGCGGCCACCTCGGCCTTGATGCAGGCGTCGTCCGTCATGCGGATGGCGACGCGATCGAGGGTTCCGGCGTGGCGCAGGACCTCGAGGTGGTCCCTGGACTTCTCGAGCGACGCGGGGATCGGGGCCGCGGCGTTGAAGAGACCTCGCCGGGCGGCCTCCGCCGCCTCGGCGGCGGCCTTGGGCGACATCAGCCTGGTGACCGGCCCGTCGAAGTCGAGCAGGATCGCCGACGCGGCCTTCACGATCTTCGCTGCTTCAGGCATGTCACGCAGTGTGCCAGATCAGTCCTGTTCATGCAGGTTGGGGCAGCAGTATCCGGCCGGGCCGGGGCAGGCACCGGGCGCCCGGGTGCGGGCCGCCGGATTCGCGGTCAGAGTGGGCAGCATGTCGAGTCAGGCCCGGGCGCGGGACGCCCAGCAGCTCGTGTTCGTCGGGGGCATGCATCGCAGCGGAACCACGCTGGTCGCGGACATCCTCGCGAGCGTTCCCGGTGGTTCCGGCCTGCGGGGCACCGGCGTCCCGATGGACGAGGGACAGCACCTCCAGCAGGTCTACGCCGGGGCCCGCGGCCGGATGGACCGCTGGGCGCACCGGCCGGAGGCCCACCTCACCGAGGCGCACGCCGGGCCCGGCGACGCCGAGGCGCTCTGGCGGGCCTGGGCACCGTACTGGGACCCGGGCGCGTGGCTCCTGGTCGAGAAGTCGCCGCCCAACCTCACCAAGACGCGCTACCTCCAGGCGTTGTTCCCCCAGGCGCGCTTCATCGTCGTGACCAGGCACCCCGTGGTGCAGGCCCTGGCGATCCGCAAGTGGGCGGGCCGCACGACGGGACGCTACGGCCCCGGGCTGCCCCGCCTGATCGAGCACTGGGTGCACGCGCACGAGACGTTCGAGGCGGACGCGCGGCACGTGCGGCGGCTGCTCGTGCTGCGGTACGAGCACCTCGTCCGGGATCCCGTGGCGGAGCTGCGGCGCGTCGCGGAGTTCCTCGGCACCGGGGCGATTCCCGACGACGCCGTCAGCTCGCGCCGCAGCGGCTCGTACGAGCGTGCCTGGCACGCGACGTCGTCGGGCATGCTGAACCGGGCCGTGACGCACCTGCGTCACGCCGGGCGGCGGCCCTGGCAGGCCCGGCAGGCCGTGGCGCGCGAACTCCTCGACCCCGTGCTGCTGCCGCGCTACCGCAGGCACATCGCGGAGCACCACGGATCACGGATCGCGGCGCTCGGCTACGACCTCGGCGAGCTCGACACCGCCCGGCCCTGGACGGGTGCGTCCTCCGGCGCGAACCCGGTGTCCCGGCCGTAGGCGAGCGACAGGCTCGTGGCCAGGGCCACGACGAAGAGCACCTCGTTGTGGGTCGAGTAGAACGACGTCGCCGCGGTGAATCCGACCAGGAAGAGACAGAAACCCCGCTCCCGGCGGCGCAGCAGCGCGACGAACGACGCGACCAGCACGACGACGTACAGCGCCGCGACCCAGAGCGGGAACTCCACCACGATCGAGCCGATGGACGAGTGCATCGGCGCGGTCCCCGCGACGATGTCGTTGATCGGCAGCCGGTAGCCCGACAGATCGACGTCGCTCGCGGCCAGGGTGCCCGCGAACCCGCCCGGGGTCACCCCGAGCACCACGTTCCAGAGGCTCTCGACCTTCAGGTCGAGGCCCGCCCGCAGAAGGTCCAGGTGGCTCTGCGTGGACGCCTGGGTGATGTCCTCGGGATCGACCACCCGGTCGAACCCCGAGCGGAACAGCGCGCTGCTGCGGGCGATCACCAGCGCCGGGACGGTGACGACGACGAGCAGCAGCACGTGCGTCAGGTACACCTGCCAGGGCTCCCGTGCCTGCCGCCGCACGGCCCGGTACTCCACGAGAAGCGCCACAGCGAAGAACGGCACCAGCAGGTACGGCAGCCGGGACGGGGTCACGAGAGCGAGCCCCACGAACGCGAGCGCCAGCAGGAACCGGCCCCGCCCCCGCAGGAACCGCAGGCTCGCGAAGGCCAGGAACACCGCGGCGAGCGATCCGTGGGACTTGTCGTCGAACCCGAGTGCGGGATAACGGGCGCCCTGCACGATCTCGATGGTATAGGCGCCCAGAAGAACGACCAGGCACACCGGGAGCGCCCGCCGGATCCCTTCCTGGAAAGCGGGGGTGGCGGCGTGATCCCGGCACGCGCGGTATATCGCCGTCACATAGATCGCGGCGACGAAGAAGTACGCGGAGTGAAACACCAGCACCGTGTGCCCGTACCGCATCGAGACCGAGACCGCGGCAAGGGCGACGGAGACCACGCCGAGCGCGAGCAGCGCCACGTCCTTGACGCGCAGCAGCCGCGGGAACGCGCCCAGCAGCATGGCCGTACCCAGGAGCTGGGCGACGTTCGAGGCGGCGAACCGCCCGGTGATCTTCATCCCGAGGAGCATGCCGACCACCATGACCACGGTCGACGCGACGACCAGGAAACGGGCCCGCGGCGGCAACCCCTCCGGACCGGGAATTCCGGTGGCGTCCCGGATTCCGGCCCGCTCCGGTGAAAGCAGCGTCATGGTGAGGTCTTTCCCCCGGAATTCAGGACGTGGACAGCACGACGATATCCATCCGGAGCACGATCCGCAGCCTCACCGGGCATTCGTCAATTCCGCGGGTTACAGTCGACCGGCCAGACAGGTGAACCGGTGTCGTACCTGCTCGCACGTTTCGGACTGGGGGAACCGTGGCGCACAGCACCACCATCGCACCGACCCGCGGTCTCGGTCGTCGTGCCGCGCGCGGCGGGGTCGTGACGATCGCCGGTCAGATGGTGCGGATCGCGGTGCAGGTCGCGTCCCTCGCGATCCTCGTCCGGTTGCTGAGCCCCGCCGCGTTCGGCTACGTCGCGATGGTGACCGCGATCGTCGGCATCGCCGAGCTGATCCGTGAGTTCGGGCTCTCCAAGGCCGCCGTCCAGGCTCCCGTCCTGACCCGCGCCCAGCGCGACAACCTCTTCTGGCTGAACGCCGGCCTCGGCCTGGCGCTGTCCGTGCTCGTCCTCGCCGTGGCGCCGCTGGTGGCCGCCCTGTACGGCGAACCCCTCCTGGAGCCCGTGACCCGGTGCCTCGCCGTGGTGTTCCTGCTCAACGGGTTCGGCGCGCAGTTCCGCGCGAGCCTGCAGCGGGACCTGCGGTTCACGGCCCTGGCGGTGCTCGAGACGCTCGGGCCCGCGGCCGGCCTGGCCGCCGCCGTCGCCGTGGCGCTGCAGGGCGGCAGCTACTGGGCGCTCGTCGCGCAGCAGGTCGTCACGACCGCGGTGGTCGCCGTCGGCCCCGCGTGCGTCGCCGGGTGGTGGCCCGGACGGCCCCGGAGGTCGGCGTCGATCAGGCCGATGCTCGGCTACGGCGGCAGCCTGTTCGGCACCCAGGCCCTGACCTACGTGGGCAACAACGTCGACACCGTCGTGATCGGCCTGACCGCCGGGCCTGCCGCCGCGGGTCTCTACAACCGGGTCTACCAGCTCGTGAAGCTCCCGGTCAGCCAGCTCAACGCCCCGATCACCCGCGTGGCGCTCCCCGTGCTCGCCCGGATCCAGGACGACCCCCCGCGCTACGCCCGCTACCTGCGGCAGGGGCAGCTCGTGCTGCTCAACGTGCTCGTACCCGCGCTCGCCCTGGGCTGGGCGGTCGCCGGGCCCCTCGTCCACCTGGTGCTGGGCGACGCCTGGGGCCAGGCCGTCCCGATCTTCTCCCTGCTCGTGGTCGGCGGCGTCTTCCAGGCGATCGGGTTCGTGCAGAACTGGGTGTTCCTCTCGTCGGGGAAGACCGGGCAGCAGTTCCGCCTCAACCTGCTGACCCGGCCGGCGTTCGTGGTGGCGGTCCTCGTCGGGAGCCTGTGGGGGGTGACCGGCGTCGCCGCGGGGTACGCGCTGACGGCGGTACTGCAGTGGCCCGTCGCGCTCTGGTGGGCGGGCCGCGCCGTTCCGGAGGCGCAGGCCGGCCGGCTGGCCGTCACCGCGCTGCGCGCCGTCGCGACGTACTCCGCGGCCGCGGTCGTGGCACATCTCGCGGTCCGGGCGGCCGGGCTGGACGACGCCTGGCTGTCGGCCGGGCTCGGCGCGGGCGTGATGCTCGCGGTCCTGGCGGCCGGGGCGGCCGTGCTGCCGGCCTACCGGCGCGATCTCGCAGGGTGCGTGACCGCGGTCCGCGTCCTGCGCGGCGCAGGCGCACGATCCGGTCGGGGCGACCGGGCGAACGAGAGGAAGTGACCGTGCAGGCGTACGAGACCTTCGCGTACCTGGACGTGGAGAAGACCGGGTCCTCCTTCATCACCGGGTTCCTCGGCGAGCACGTCGCCGAGCGGCCCACGCGCGAGCGCATGCACGGCATGCTCGAGTGGTCCCCGCCGAAGGACCGCGTCCATGTGATCTCCGTGCGCGACCCGGTCGGCGCGTACGCCTCGCTCTACGCGTTCGGCTGCATGGGCAAGGGCGCGATGGCCGGCTCGATCCGGCGCTCCGGGAACGGCGGGCTGTACACCGGCCGGCCGGAGGGCCTGAGCGGCTGGCTCGAGTTCGTGCTGGACCCCCGCAACGCGCGTCACCTCGACCCGCGCGGCTACCGCTGGTCGGGCGCGCACCGCTGCGCCGGGATCATGTCGTTCCGGATCGCGCGCCTCGCCGTGCCGAACCCGCTGCTCAGGTTCCGGCGTGCCCGGACACCCGAGGAGTTCCTCGCCGTCTACGACCGGTACGGCGTGATCGACGAGACGATCCGCATGGAGACCCTGCGCGAGGACCTGGAGGCGTTCGTGCGCAGGTACGAGGGCCGGATCCGGTGGCGGCGCCCCGCCGACGAGGTGATCGCGGCGCTGTGGCGGGAACATCCACGCAACATGAGCACGGGTCTGGACCGCGACGAACTGCGGCGGATCGCCGGGCGCCACCGGGCGGACATCCTCGACCGCGAGCCACTGCTCACCCGCCGGTTCGGCTACTGACACCCGCGCGCGACGCCGTCGTCGCGCCGTCCGTCACTCGTAGACCGTGAAATCCGGGCTGAAGAGCGTCGCCCGCTCGGGGAGCCACCGGCGTCGGACCTCCTCGTTCGTGGCCGCGTAGCAGGCGTAGAAGCTCTCCGCGGCCCGGCGGGTGACCGCCGGGCCGCCGCCCGGGAACAGCCGCTCGACCACCTGCGCCACCGGCGCGCGCGCCGGGTTCTTGCGGCCCAGGACGAACCGCGGCAGCACCAGGTTCACCGCCCCCAGCACCCGCAGCCCCCGCGGGCTCAGGGACGGGTTCGCCCGGCGCGCGCCAGGCTCCAGCGGGACCGGGAGGCCGGCGGTCCGGCCGAAGTCCGTGACCACGTTCCCGCCCGCGAGCTCGTGCCTCTCGTAGGTGCGCACCCGCAGGCTCCCGGCCCCGAACACCTCGGCCCAGCGCGCCGTGAGGGCCCCGTAGTCGAGGAATCCCGGCTGCAGGGGCTCGGACAGCGGCTCCCGCGCGGGCAGTCCCGCCTTGATCCGGGTGCTGTACAGACTCAGCGCCGCCTCGTGCTGCGGCCGCAGGTACACCACGACCTCGACCTCGTCGCAGCACTCCTCCAGCAGCTTGCGCAGCACGGTCACCTCGGCGACGCTCCGCAGGCGGCTGTGGCAGTGCTCGCTGCTGAGCAGCAGCGTGTCGATGCCCGACGACGTCGCGGCGGCCCGCGCCGTCAGCTCCGCCCGGAACCCGCGTTCCACCAGCACCCGGTGCGCGGCCACGCGCTCGGGGCTCGTCACCCGTTCCCAGCGGCGCAGGTCGTCCACCCGCTCCGGATCGGCCGCGTACGTCACCAGCCGGGTATGACTGACGCCGCCGCCGGACCGCAGGGACGCCGGATACAGCACCCCGTTCCGCAGCAGTTCCTCCGCGTGATTCACCAGCGCGGCCTGAATTGCGGTGGTCCCCGTTTTCTCCGCCCCGATGTGCAGCACGCACCGGCGAATTCTTCCCATGCCCGACGACGCTACCCAGCCCCCGCGGGAAATGCATGCGTTCGGGCCGCGGAATCCAGGATGCAGACACCCGCACGCCGCGTCAGGATGGGACCGATGAATAGTCGCAAGCGTCGCCGCGAGGCAGTTTTCGTCGTCGGCTCCGGGCGCAGCGGGACGAGCACGATCACGGGAATTCTCCGTCGCCTCGGCCTGCACGTCCCGGCGCCGGAGGTCCCGGCCGACCCGTCGAATCCCCGCGGCTTCAACGAGCCGCAATGGATGGTCGACACCCATGACGCCGTCCTGCGGCGCGCCGGCGTCGCCGTCGCCGATCCCAGGCCAGGAGCGGCGTCCGACGTCGCCCGGGTGGCCTCCGAGATCAGCACGGCCGCCACCGCGGCGGTCTGGCTCGACGAGCAGTTCCGCCGCGCGGACCACCTCGTGCTCAAGGACCCGCGCCTCATCTGGTTCATCGGCCCGTGGCGCCAGGCGGCCGGCGCGGCGGGCGCGCACGCGTCGTTCGTGACGATGCTCCGCTCCCCCGCCGAGGTCACGGGCAGCAAGTCCGCCTACTACGGCCCGCAGCAGGCCGCCGACGGCATCGCCATGTGGGTCAACGGCATGCTCCGCACGGAGCACGCGACGCGCGGCGTCCCCCGCGCCTTCGTCCGCTACGACGAGCTCCTGGCCGGCTGGCGCGGCCCGATCACCCGCACGGCCACCACGCTCGGCATCGAGCACGCCGTCCGGGACGACGACGCCGCGCACCGCGCCGTCGACGAGTTCGTGGACCCGCGGCTGCATCGCGTGTCGGCCGGCTGGGAGGACCTGGAGATCCCGGACTACCTGCGCGACGTCGCGGAACGGACCTGGGCCCACCTCACCTCGCTCACCGGCGCCGGGGACGACACCATCGCGGGTTACGCCACCGCGGACGAGCTCCGCGAGCAGTTCGCGGACGCGCACGCCCGCCTGGAGGAGGCCTCGGCGTACCGCCGCACCCGCAAGCTGGTCCCCCGCCGCGCGCTGGCCATGATCCCGCCCCGGCTCCGCAGCCGCCTGGGCCGCGCGGCCCGCCAGATCATCGAGGACCGCGTCTGACCACGGCGCCATGCGCCCGGTACCGAGGCGACGGCCTGCGCGGCCACGCCCCGATGCGCGGGCGCGGGGCGCTCAGGACGCGGCAGCGGTCCCGGAGCGAGCTCAGACGCAGTACGTCCGCTCCCGCCAGCTGCCGACCAGGCGGCCCGCGCGGTTCGCGAGCAGGCCGACGCCGCGGCGGCGCTGCCGGCCGTTGCGGCCGCCCAGCAGGATGAAGACGAGCGCGCCGGCCACCACGAGCGGCAGGCGCCAGGGCGCCGGGCGCGGCATGCCGTGCTCCTGGAACTTGCGGTACAGCTTGGCCCGGCCCTTGCCGTAGTTGAAGTACTGGCGCGCGATCGCCCGGAAGCCGTCGCGCTCCGCGTACCGGATCGCGGCGCCCCGCACGGCCGTCGTGGGATACCCGGCAAGATGCGCCCGGTAGAAGAAGTCGGACTCGTCGCCGCCGCCCTTGAACGACTCGTCGAAACCGCCGAGCCGCTCCCAGACCTCCCGCCGGAACCCGCAGTTCGCCCCGAAGGGCCGCGGCACGTCCGGCCAGGTGACGCGTTCTACGCCGCTCTCGCGCGCGACGAGGCTGCCGTCCGGCAGCTCGCGGATCAGGTCCCCGCCGACGCAGGCGTGCCCGGCCGCCCGCGCGCGGTCCATCGCGGCGAGCCAGCCCGGCTGCACCTCGTCGTCGCAGTCGCACAGCAGCACGAACTCGCCGCGCGCGTGCCGGACGCCGGCGTTCCGCGCGTGGTTGATGCCGCGCACCCCGCTCGCGTCGACGCCCCGCACCCGCGCGTCCCGCGCGCCGTACGCGGCGACGACGTCGCGGCTCCCGTCGCCCGACCCGTTGTCGGCGACCACGACCTCGAACGCGGCGTCGACCTCCTGCGCGAGCAGCGCGTCGAGCTGCCGCGGCAGGTCGCGGGCGCCGTTCAGGCAGGGGATGACGACGGAGATCAGCGCCGTCATACCCCGATCGCCTCCCGGGTGCGTGCGACGACGTCGCGCAGCACGCCGAAGTCGGCGCGCTCGTCGCGCAGGCCCGACGACGTCGAACGCCGCGTCAGGCGCATCACCCGCGGGTCCCGGTCCAGCTCACAGGTCCGCAGCACGCCGTCGATCACCTCGGCGGGCCGCAGGGCCAGGTCCTCGTACCGCACGATCTCGTCGACGTCGTCCGCCGCCGCCAGGATCGATCGCATGCCGAGCGCCCACTCGGCCGCGGCCTTCTCGGCGGGTTCCGCCGGACGGTCCCCGGCGCCCGCCAGCGCCTCGCCGACCGCGGCGTCCCGCGGCACGAGCTCGGCGCGCATCTGGTGCCACTTCGAGTCCCGCACGCCCCACCAGTCCTGGCCGTCGTGGGCGTTGCGGCGGTTCCAGGCGAGCACCGAGTGCACGAAGTCGTCGGGGCGCCGCACGATGGCCACGATCCGGCTGTCCGGGAACAGCGCGCGCAAGAACGGGATCCGATAGGTCATCTCCGGGTACTTGTCGACCAGCCGGTGCGCGCGGACCGCCGCCAGGTAGTAGCCGAACAGGTGCTCCGCTCGGGCGCGGACGTCCGGCGTCGCGTCCTGCGCCCCGAGCCGGAACCGCCCGCGCGGGGCGTAGAAGCCGCTGACGTCCTCGCCCGGATGGATCATGTTCCAGATCAGCTTCGGCTCGTTCAGCCAGCCGACCTCGCGGTGCGCGCTGAGCAGCCGGCTCAGGTGGGTGGTCCCGGACCGCCCGATCCCGACGACGAAGACCGGCCGGTCCACCCCGCGCCGGATCCCGGACCGCATGCCCAGGCTCAGGTTCGCCCGCACCACGGGGTTGAACCACTGCCCGCGCACCACGGCGGGCCGTCCCTCGAAGAACGTGTAGGCGGCGAGGCGCCGCGCGGTGCGCGCGAGGCCCGCCGTGGTCACGTACTCCTGATCGATCTGCGCAATCACTCGTCGTCCCCGTCGTGGTCGGAAGGTCGGCGCCGGGAGGGGTCAGCGGCCGGAGAAGACCGGCGGCCACCTGCGTTCGCCGCCCGGCCGGTTCCCGGGGCGGTGCGTCCGCTTGCCGGCGTCGCGCGCGCCGTGCTGCGCGCCGGCCGGCGACACGTCCTCGTCGCTCGAGTAGTAGCGGTACCGGTAGGTGGACCGCTCGGAGACCTCGCTGCGGTTCAGGACCGTGCCGACCAGGTCGGCGTCGACCGTGCGGAGCGCCCCGGCGGCCTCCGTCACGTGGGCCTTGTGCGCGACGCCGGCACCGACCACGAGGATCGCGCCGCCGGTCATCTTCGCCAGGATCGCGCCGTCCGTCACGGGCAGCAGCGGCGCGGAGTCGATGAGGACGACGTCGTACGCCTGGGTGAGCTGCTCGATCGTGCGGACCATCTGCGCCGATCCGAGCAGCTCGCTCGGGTTGGGCGGGATCTGGCCCGACGGCAGCACGTGCAGGTTCTCGGTGCCCCACGGCTGCACCGCGTCCTCGAGGGCGACCTTGCCGATCAGCACGGTCGTGAGGCCGACCGAACCCTCCAGGCCGAGGTACCGCGAGACGCTCGGGCGCCGCAGGTCGCCGTCGACGACGGCGACGCGCTGCCCGGCGTCGGCCAGGGTGATGGCCAGGTTGATCGACGTGGTCGACTTGCCCTCCCCGGGCAGCGCCGAGACGACGACGAAGCACCGGGAGCTGCTGCCCACCTCCAGGAACTGGAGGTTCGTGCGCAGCCGGCGGAACGCCTCGGCGCGCGGGCTCTGCGGGCTCTCGCTGACGATCAGCGGCTGGGAGCGGGTGTGCTCCTCGAACGGGATCGAGCCGATGACGGACGAGCCGGTGATCGCCTCGACGTCCGCGGCGGTCCGGATGCGCGTGTCGAGCAGATCGCGCACCACCGCGATCCCGACGCCCAGCACGAGGCCGGCCAGCAGGCCGAGCACGACGTTCAGCGCAGGCTGCGGCGAGACCGGGGCACCGGGGATCGCCGCCTCGCGGATGGTGCTGATCTCCACCGGGGACCGGTCGCTGCCCACCTCGGTCTCGAGGTCCGGTACCACCTTGGCGAGGCTCGCCGCGATCCCGTTCGCCACGGCCGCCGCGACCGACGGCGAGGCGTCCGACGCGACGATGTTGATGAGCACCGTGTTCTTGGGCCGCTCCGCCCGGACCCGGGACGCGAGCGACATCGGCGTGTCGGCGAGCCCGAGATCCTCGATCACCGGTTCCAGCACGCGCGGGCTCGTGACGATCTCGGTGTACGACGTGACCTGCTCGGCGGAGAAGTTCCGCCCGGCGACCATCGCGTTGACGGAATCCTCGCCGCCGCGGACGGAGACGAAGACCTGCGACGACGCCTGGTAGCGCGGGGTGGCCAGCACGGTCGCCAGCACGGCCAGCACGACGGCCAGCACCGTCGTCGCCGTGATGGTCATCCAGTACTTGCGGAGTACGCCGAGATATTCAGCCAGTCCCATGAGGCCTCCGTGCCAGACCGATCGACAAAGGTTCGCGGAAATGTCCGCCAGGACCACCCGGAGACAATTCACCGCCCGCGCGAAAGAGCGTATCCCGGGGTATGCGGGATCGCGCGCCGGGAATGCGATGAAGCGCCGGAACGACAACGATGCGGGCCACCGGAATTCTCGTGCGCATGATGTTCCGCGGATGGTTCACGATTTCCGTCGTCGTCGCCGTCACGAGATCCGCACCGCCGTTTCCGGCATTCGCCCGGCGCCGCCTCGCGCGTCCGGGTTCCGCCCCGCGGAGATGGCACGACGACGCCACGCGAGGCCCGCCGGGTAGCCGGCCATCTTGGCGACGTCGCCCACCACGACCACGGCCGGGACGGCCGCCAGGAACCGGAGCGTCGCGAACGCGCCCGCGGGCCGGCGGCGCCACGCGCGGCGCAGGAACCTGGCGGCGTAGCCGAGGAAGCCGAGCACCAGCAGCGGCCGGACGATCCCCGGGGAGGGCGCGAGCAAGCCCGCCAGCCCCAGCGCGTACGCGCCGTAGCGCAGGGCGTGCCGCCGGGGCCACAAGCCCGATTTCCCGTCGCCGCGGGCGTAGCGGTAGTACTGCGTCGCGTAGCCGCGCCACGTGTCGCGCGCCGACCACCGCGCGATCGCCTCCGGCTGGAACGCGAACCGCAGCCCGGCCTTCCGCAGCGCCAGGTCGAGGACCAGGTCCTCGCAGTAGTCGAGCCATTCCGGATAGCCCCCGGCCGCCCGCCAGGCCGATCGCCGCAGCAGCAGCGACCGGCTGGACGGCAGGAACGTGGCCGGGTCGATCTCGTCGGCCAGCGGCATCAGGACGCAGGCGAACAGGCGCTCGTGCCACGAGTCCCACATCGGCCCGAAGAACCCCGACACCACGTCGACGTCGTCCCGCAGCGCCGCGACCAGCGCGGCGAGCCAGCCCGGTGCCAGGCGCGTGCCCGCGTCGGTGACGGCGATCAGGTCGTGCTGGGCGCCGGAGATCGCGAGGTTCCGCCCTCGCGAGATGTTGGCGCCGGGCGCCACGATCACCGTCACCTTCACCGGCGCCGTCCGGCTCCACTCCTCGAGCAGCGCGACGGTCCCGTCGGCCGACCCGCCGTCGACGACGACGAGCTCGTCCGGCAGGACCGTCTGCCCCGCCAGGGACCCGAGGAACGCGGGCAGGCTCCCCGACTCGTTCAGCACGGTCATGACCAGCGACACGAGCGGCCCGCCCGGCGGCCGTCGTCGTACCGTCCTCGGCGCGCGCCCGGTCATGCGCGCGCCCCGAGCATCGAGCCGGCGGCGTCGATCCGGTGCAGCTGCTCCGCCCGCCTGCCGACCGGCACGAGGCAGTACGGGTGCTTCCGGTAGAACCGCGACGCGGAGGCGACCTCGAGCTGCCACGCCCGCGCCGAGAACCCGCGCCCGGTCTCCCGCCGCCAGCCGTGCTGCCACCGCACGTCGCCGTCGACCCGCACGCTCATGCCGCTCTGCCAGGCCCGCAGCCCCAGGTCGGCGTCCTCGTAGTAGACGAAGAAGCCGTCGTCCCAGCCGCCGAGCGCCTCGAACGACGCACGCGAGATCGCGAGCGCCGCGCCCATCGCCCAGACCACGTCGACCAGCTCGCCGGGCCGGGCGAACCGCCGGTAGCGGCCGTCGGGCAGGCGCAGCAGGTGGCTGAGCTTGCGCGTGAGGAACGGCGTGCCGCGGCCGTTCTCCTGCAGCGAGCCGTCGACGTTGACCAGCTGGGGCGCGACGATGCCGCCGTACCGGCGCGCGCCGTCCGCGAGCGCCGCGATGCCGTCCTGCGTGACCGTGACGTCGGGGTTGCAGAAGATGAGCACGTCGGCGTCGACGGCGGCCGCGCCGATGTTGTTGGCCGCGGAGAAGCCGCGGTTGACCGGCAGGTCGAGCACGCGGGCGCCCAGGTCCTGCGCCACGCGCGCGGAGCCGTCGCGGGAGGCGTTGTCGACGACGACCCACGGGTGGGCGCCGAACGGGCGGTCCCGCCAGAACTCGGCCAGCGGTCGCGCGCTGTTGTAGGTCACGGTGATCAGGGCGACGTCGCCGTGCAGGCTCACTGAGGTTCTCCTTGGTTCCGGATGTGACGGTCGTCGTGCGGGTCCCGGCGGGACGGCGGCCGGGTGGGGTCAGTACGCCCCGCTGGGCATGACGACCTCGCGCGCGGTGCGCAGCAGGATCCCCACGTCCCCGAGCAGGGACCAGTTCTCGACGTAGTACAGGTCCAGCCGGACGCTCTGGTCGACGGGGAGGTCGTTGCGCCCGCTGACCTGCCACAGCCCGGTCATCCCGGGCTTGACGAACAGGCGCCGCTTCCACATGTCGTCGTAGTGCCGTACCTCGTCGGCGATCTGCGGGCGCGGCCCGACGAGGCTCATGTCCCCCTTGAGGACGTTGAGGAGCTGCGGGAACTCGTCGATCGAGTACTTGCGCAGCACCCGCCCGACCGCCGTCACGCGCGGGTCGTCGCGCGGCTTGTAGAAGGCGCCGACCTCGCCGCCCAGCGCGGCGACGAGCTCCGCCTCGGCGCCCTGCCGCATCGAGCGGAACTTGTACAGGGTGAACAGCTCGCCGTTCAGGCCGACGCGCTGCTGGGTGAAGAACACGGGCCCGCGCGAGGTCGCCTTCACCAGCACGGCGCAGATCACCAGGGGCAGCAGGGCCACCGTCAGGATCGTGAGGGAGCCGACGACGTCGAAGGCGCGCTTGGCGACGTGCTGCAACCCGGTGTACCCGGGGTGGGACACCTGGAGCACGGGCACGCCGTCGAGCGGCGTGACGACGAGGCGTGGCGCGGCGACGTCGGCCAGCCCGGGGACGACGACGAGCTTCGCGCCGGTGGGCTCCAGGTCCCAGGCGAGCTGCTTGAGGGAGGCGGGCGTCGCCTCCTCGTGGGCGGTCACGGCGACGACGTCGGCGTCCACGCTCGCCGCGACGTCGGCGGCCTGGCCGACCTCGCCGAGCACCGGTACACCGTCGACCGGCGAGGGCGTTCCGGGCCCGCCGCGCACGCAGACGCCGATGACCTCGAAACCGGCGTGGTGCGCGCGCTCGATGCGGCGGCCCAGGTCCCGGACCGCCTCGTGGGATCCGGCCAGCACGGTGCGGCGGCGGCACTCGCCGCGGCGCCGCATCTCGTGCAGGCGGCGCTGCAGCAGCCAGCGGCCCAGCAGCACCAGCACGAGGCCGACGGGCAGGGTGACGGCCACGTAGGAGCGGGCGAGGTCGAACTTGGCGAGGAAGCAGATCACGGCCACCAGGCCGAAGAGCGCGAGCGACGCGCGCGCCGCGCGCACGTACTCCTCGCGTCCCGACCCGAGCACCTCGGGCCGGCGCGAGCCCGCGAGCCCGAGGGCCAGCACCCAGGCCTCGACCAGCACGACGCTCAGGAGCACGTAGAGGCCGCCGCGCGGTTCCAGCAGGTCGACCTCGACCGCCCGGTCGAACCGGAGGAAGTAGCCGAGCCCGACGCCGAGGCCGACGGCGACGAGGTCGTGCACGAGCGCGCGGGTGTTCAGGCCGTCCTGCCAGCGGGCCGCGGCCCCGCGGCGCGGACGCGGGATGTCGACGTGGAAGCGGTCCGTCTCCCTCGTGCGCGGCGGCGGCCCGGAGAACTGCTCTTCCAGGACCTCGGCGTCGCGATCCAGATCGGAGACCTCGGCCACGTCTCTGTCGATCGTCACGGTCTTTCCCCGGAACCTTCCTGCGAGTTCGAAGTCGTCGACGTCACGTCCACCGGGCCATGCCCGGTCGGTGGTCCTGGCAGGATGACCACCGACCGCGCACGGCCCGGTGAGTTACTCGTCGGATCAGCCGGGCGGTCCCAGGGACCACCGCGGCCTTCGGTCGGTTCAGGCCTGGCTGCGTGCCCGGCGGGTCACGACGAGAGCAGCGATGCCGGCGAGCAGGAGCGCACCGGCGGTGGCCAGGTACGGCAGGCTCGTCGGACCGGTGGCCGCGAGGTCACCGTCGTCGTCCGGGACGACCGGGTCGTCGTCGCCGTCGTCGCCCGGCACCGCGGCGGGCAGGACCGTCAGCGACGCGGACTCGGCGAGTTCTTCGCCGTCGGCGTCGCAGAACGAGATGGTGTAGTCACCCGGAGGCAGGTCCGTGATGGTGAACATGACGGTCTCCCCGGCACCGACCGTCACCTCCTCGCTGTCCACGACGTCGCCGTCCTCGTCGGTGACCACGATGGTGCCGGTGCTGGCGATGGCGCACCACACCTCCACGTGCACGGTCTCACCTTCGGTGACGACCCCGTCCTGGAGCTCGATGGTGCACGGGAACTCGTCCGGTCCGTATTGGTCTGCGACAGCGCTGGTCGCGCCGACGGGCATGATCAGGGCCGCGAGCGCGAAGGCAGCGGCGATAATGCGTCGAAGCATTGTGATTTCCCCTGTAATTGCGTTCTGCTGCGTGAAGGTGCGCTCGGCACCTGACTTCGGACCCCGGCGCCTCAGTCCCTGCCGGAGCCCGAATGACCTCATTCAGCATTGGCCGGATCCGCGTCGGAGATCGTGATATCAGCGGGCCTTGGGCCTGGAGTTACACGAAGAATGACATCTCCGGACTGATGCTTCCCGGTGATCATTACATAGGTCACAGAGGCTGTCGCGCCGGGTGAAAGTTTGATGTCACGCGATGCGACCGAGAGTTCGCCCTGCTTCTTCGGGGTTAGTCCAGTTTCTTTCCCGTCCATTTCCGCGCCGGTTATCCAACCGCCCGCCGGCGCGTACACCAATGACCGCAGCCGTATCTGCCCGGGATTCTCCTCGCCGTACCCGAGAAGGCGTTCCGGCATCGTCGCGACCTGGTCCTCGGGCACCTTCGACGTGTACCCGACGGTCACCGCCAGTTCCCGCGATCCGTCGGGGCGTTCCCCGATCACCCGCACGTCCACCGCCGTGTCGAGGTAATAGGCGATCTTGGCCATGTTGATCCCCTGCGTGAACACGCCCACCACGGGGGAGTCCCCGCGCACGCCGCTCAGGGAGCCGTCGAGCGCCGTGCCCTCGAGCCGGCGGTTGACCGCCTCGTCGCCGGACCACACCAGCAGGCGCCCCTGTCGCGCGGCCACGACGAGCGCCTCGATCATGTTCCGCTCGCCGCCGCGCCCGGCCGACAGCCGGGCGAAGGCCTGCTCCGCCACGCCCGCGAAGATCGCGTCCTGCGTGGCAGGGTCCTCGTGCTCCAGGTAGACCCCGTTGAGCAGGTACTCCGAGAGATCCCCCGGCTCCACCCGCCCCTCGTCCACGTACACCGGGCCGCCGCCGCGCAGCAGCGCCTCCAGGGTGACGGGGTCGGCGGTGAGCACGCCGTCGACCTCCTTGCCGGTCTCCAGCCGCCACATCTCCCGGGCCAGCTCGGCGGCGCGCGGGAAATCAGGGGTGAGGGTGACGTTCTGCATCCACCGCGCGAGCTCGTCCTGCCGCCCGAACATGACGCGCTCGTCCTGGGTCAGCGGCAGCACCGGCTCCTTGTAGTTGCCCATCATGCCGCCGGACATCTGGCCGGTCAGGGTCACCTTGCCCTCGTCGGCGCGCAGCTGGAGCACGGTGCCCGGGATCCCGCCGAGCGCGCGGGGTTCGGCGGGGTTCTGCACCAGCACCAGGTAGTCGCGCGGGCCCTCGGAACCGAGCATCACCGGCAGCACGTCCGCGGCCCGCGCGGCGGTCGCCGTCGTCGCCCGGAGGCTCTGGAGCTGCGCGCCGAGCCGGCCGACGGCGTCCCGGACCTGCGGCAGCATCTGCCCGTCGAGCCGGGCGACGCGCTGGGCCGCCAGGCCCACGGACTCGTCCGCGCGCACGACGTCGGGGGCAACCTTCTCCAGCGGGGCGAGGTCGACCCGCCCGTCGACCGGCGCGAACGCCGCCGGATCCGTGAGCTCCACGCTCCGCGCCAGCTCCGGCAGCGGCCCGCGCGCGAGCTCGTCGACCACCTCGGTCAGGGTCGAGATCGCCACCACGCTCGGCCCGGCCACGGGCAGCTCCCGGGCCAGCGACCAGTGCGGCCCGTGGGTCGCGTCGTGCGCGGCCCGGGCGTCCTCGCGCAGGCGCGCGACCCGCTCGTCGAGATTCGCGACCCGCCCCTCCAGGGCGTCCGCCTGCAACGCGGCGACCCCGCGGGCGGCGTCGGCCAGCGCGGCCCGCGCCCGCACGGCGTCGTACACCACCCACGCGACGACGAGCCCGAGGAGCAGCGCGAGCGCCGCGATCGCCCAGAGGGCGGCGCGCAGCGCCGTGCGGCGCCGCTGCGTCCAGAACGGCACGCGTTCCCGCGGCGGCCGCACCCAGTTCCGGTCCGACGGCGGACGCCGGTAACCGTCGGGCCCCGGATCCAGCGGTTCCGGCCCGGCCGTTTCTCCCGGCTCCGGCTCCTCCACGGTGAGCGCGGGCGTCTCCGCCCATTTCTCGCCCCATCCCGGATGTGTCACTGGTCCCCCTGACCGAAATTCAGACATCCAGATCCAGGCATTCAGGCGGATATCTCCAGTAGAATGCCGCAATACGCGGTAGGTTACCTCTGGGTCCGCCCGCGGTCCTGCGCAACCGTGATAAGCCCTGATATCCCCACGAGATCCGAGCCAAGGAATAGGTCCGCGGAATATGCCGTACAACGTACTCACCGTCTGCACCGGAAACATCTGCCGTTCGCCCGCCGCCGAAGCCTTGCTCAGGGCCCGTCTCGATGATTCCGTCCGGATCTCCAGCGCCGGTACCGGAGCCCTCGTGGGACATCCCGTCGCCGGCCAGATGGCACGGCTGCTCATCGCGGCGGGAGCCGACGTCACGGGATTCGCCGCGCGCCAGGCGACCGCCGGGCTGATCCGCGAGGCGGACCTCGTCCTGGCCCTCACCACGCGGCACCGGGCCTGGGTGGTCGAGGAGGTGCCCGCCGCCGTGCGGCGCACCCTCACCCTGCGCGAGTTCGGCCGGCTGGTCGGCACGATCCCGCCGGGCGCCGTCGACCCCGCCACGCTGCCCGACGACGCCGCCCGCCTCGCCGCGCTCCTCCCCCTGGCCCTGGCGCAGCGCCCCCGGCACGCGGGGCGCCGCCACGCCGACGACGTCGTCGACCCCTACGGGCGCTCCGACGAGACCTTTCGCACGTCCTTCGACGAGATCACCGGAGCCCTCGCGCCGGTGTTCCGGGCGATCTCCCTACACTGAACTCGTGCCCACCATCATCGAACTGCTGGCGCACCCCGAACGCCGCCGCCCCAGCCCGCCGGCACCGCGTGCCGACCTGGTGCGCGTCATGCTGTACGGCATGGCGTCCTGGGCGCTGGGACTGATCCTCGCCGTCGTCCTGAGCTGGACGGGCCTCTGGCCGTGGACCTCGGCGGCGATCTGCGCCGTGGGCCTGGCCCTGGGCCTCCCGGGCCTGCTCTGGGCCCGCCGCCGCTGAACCCGGCGACCGCCGGCGGCCGCGGTCAGGAATCCAGCTGGTCCACCGCGTCGTCGTCCAGCAGCGGGGACGCCTCCGGCCAGTCGCTCGGGCGAGCCTCGACGTCCGTCTCCGAGTGGGCGCCGCAGCCGTGGTCGAGGGAGACCACCTTGCCGTCGTCGGGCGACCACTCGTTGGCGCAGACGCCGAACAGCTGGCCCATCGGGCCCGCGAGCGGGATGAGGAAGCCGCAGCTCAGGCACTCCGAGGCCGAGGCCACCGCGCCCGCCGACGTCGGCCCCCGTGACCCGCGGTACCAGCGTTCCGCCGCCTCGTCGCGGCCCTGCGGGGACAGCACGCGCGCGCGGGCGAGCGCCAGCTCGTCGATCGCGACCTCGTCGACCTCGGGGTCGCCGGTGGGCACGTACCCCGGCTCCAGGCGCGGGTCGTCCGCGCGGAACGGGAGCGTGTCGCCCGGGCCGATGTCGCCGGGGCGCAGCCGCTCCTCCCAGGGAACCCAGGCCGGGGCGAGGATCGCCTCGTCGCCCGGCAGCAGCTCGACCTCGGAGACCGTCACGGTGCGGCCCCGCGGCACGCGCGCGACCGTCACCGTCCAGTGCCAGCCCCGGTAGCCCCGCATCGTCGCCGCGAAGCGGTGCGAGACGACGCGGTCCGCGTCCAGGCCCGCGCCGAGGTGCTCGCCCACGTCGCCCGGCTGGTCCGCGACGTCCTCCGCGGCAGCGCGCGCCAGGTCGACGGCGCCGTTCAGCACGGCGTCCCGGCTGGTCCGCGTGGTGAAGCGGCGCAGGCCGCGGACGGGTGCGGCCGCGGCCGGTGCGGTGGTCGTCGATGTCATCGCTGCAGTCACTGTGGGCCTCACGTGTGGTCGGTCACGCGGCGAAGTCGTCCGCGACCTTGCGCAGCATCTTCGCGATATTTTCCGAGTTGGCGGGGTACCGCCCCTTGCGCAGGCTGGCAGCCGCGGCGTCGAGCACGTTGAGCAGGTCGCCCACGATCACGGCCATGTCATCGGGGGACGTCCGCTTGTTCTTGGCGACCGACGGCACCGGCGCGTCCAGCACCTTGACGGCCAGCGCCTGCGGGCCCTTGCGGCCGTCGGCGACGCCGAACTCGACCTTCGCGCCCTGTTTGGGCACGACGCCGGCAGGCAGCGCCGAGGCGTGGAGGAACACCTCGCTGCCGTCGTCGTCCGCGATGAAACCGAAGCCGCGATCGGCGTCGAACCACTTGACCTTGCCGGTGGGCACCTGAACCTTCTCCTGCTGGGGTGGCGAGCGCAGGCTCGCCGTGACGGATGAGCGGCCGTGGCCCCGCGGTCCTGCGCTGCGGGTACGACGGGCCAGTGCACAAGGTTACCGGGCAGGTGCCGCAAGCGTCGCCTCCATTGCCCGGGCGCGTTCGCCGCATGCGTTTTGCGACGCCGTAGCATTGTCGCCGATGGCCTCATCGCTCCCCGAGGCTCCCGCGACGGCAACCTGGGAATTCGCCAGGCACCTCCGGCAGCGCCCGGACACCGCGCTGGTCGCGCTGCTGCGCACGCGCGGCGACCTGGCCGTGCCCTCTCCGGCCACGCTCCGCTCGCTGGCGGCCCGCGCGTCGAGCCACACCTCGCTGGAACGCGCGCTGACCCTGGTGAACGCGCTGGAGCTGCAGGTGGTCGAGGCGGTCACGGCACTACCGGGTAAGCCGATAGCGGACATCCCGGTCCTCCTGGGGGCCGCGACCCGAGGTTCGGTGGGCGACCACGAACTTCCCGTGCATCGGCCGAGTGCCCTCGACGGAAACCTCGTGGTCGTCGAGCAAAGCTCGTCCGGGGCGCCGGGGCCGGCCGCCGGGTCCGAGGCGATCGGCAGGGCCGTCGGGAACGTTCTGGCCATGGCCCTGATCTGGGACGACGACGGCGCGCTGCGGCCGTCTCCCGGTCTCGGCGAGATCCTGGGCCCGCACGTCGCGGGCCTCGGTCCCGCCCGCCGCGACCCGGCGGCCGACGCGGAGTCCCTGCCGGCGCGGATCGCCCACGCCAGGAAGGATCAGCGCGCCGTGCTCGACGCCCTCGCCTGGGGTCCCCCGATCGGCCGGCTCCCCGCGGCCGGTACCCGGCACCGCGAGGCCGTCGACGCCCTGATCACCAGCAGCCTGCTGAGCCGCGCCGACGCCCAGCACGTGCTGCTGCCCCGCGACGTCGCCCTCGCGCTGCGGGACGGCCGCACCCACCGCGCACCCGAGCTCCGCCCGCAACCGCCCGGGCATGCCGTGCCGGCGGCAACGGTCGCCGCCGAGTCCGCGGCCGCCGCCCTGGAACTGGTGCGCCGCCTGACGGTGCTGCGCACCCTGTGGTCCGACGACCCGCCGCGCGTGCTGCGCAACGGCGGCCTGGGCGTGCGCGACCTGAAGCGCCTCGCGGCGGCCATGGAGTGCGGGGACGACGGCGCCGCGTTCGTCGTCGAGCTCGCGGCCGGTGCGGGCCTGGTGCGGGACGACGGCGAACCGGAGCCGAGCTTCGTCCCGGTGGACTCGTCCTGGGACGAGCTGGCGGACGCCGACCGCTGGGCCGAACCCGCGCGCACCTGGCTGACCTCGCGCCGCACGCCGTGGCGCGTCGGTTCGCGGGACGACGGCGGCGCGCTGCGCTCGGCGCTGTCCGAGGACCTGGAACGCGGCTGGGTCCCGCGGCTGCGCGCCTCGGTGCTGCGGATCCTGGCCGCGTCGGAGCACGCCCTGACCGCGGACGAAGTCACCGCGATCCTCACCTGGGAGTCCCCGCGCAACGCCCCGCCGCGCGAGGCGATCGACGGCCTCCTGGCGGAGGCGGCCACGCTGGGCGTCACGGGTGCGGGCGCCCTGGCCCCGCCGGGCCGCGCCCTGGTGGAGCAGGAGGACCTCGCCGGTGCGCTGCGCCAGATCCTGCCGGCCGAGGTCGACGAGATCCTGCTGCAGGGCGACCTGACCGGCGTCGTCCCGGGACGGCCCTCCCGGACGCTGGCCCGGCTCGTCGAGCTGACCGCCGACACCGAGTCGCGCGGCGCCGCGACCACGGTCCGGTTCTCGCCCGCGTCGGTGACCCGCGCGCTGGACCGCGGGCGCACGGCCGACGACCTGCTCGCCGAGCTCGCCCGGTACTCGCCGCTCCCGGTGCCGCAGCCGCTCGACTACCTCGTCCGGGACACCGCGCGGCGGCACGGGGCGGTGCGGGTGGGGACGGCGTCGTCGTACCTGCGGGCCGCCGACGAGGTCACGCTCGCGGGCCTGGAACGGGATCCGGCCCTGGCCCATCTCGGGCTCGTGCGGCTGGCGCCGACGGTGCTCATCGCGGCGGTGCCGCCCGCGCTGCTGCACGAGACGCTGCGGGAACGCGGCGTCGTCTCGGCCCTGGAAGGGCCGGGCGGCCGGGTGCTCGACGTGCGGCGCGCGGGGGCGCGCGGCCGTCCCGCGCCGACGAGCCGTCCGGCGCGCGCGTATCCCGGGCACCCCGGTTCGGAGGCCTCCCGGCGTTCCGCCGAGGCCGCCCTGGCGGGCCGCTCGGAGGCGGACCTGTCCGCGCTGGTCGCCGCCCTGCGATCGGCCGACGACGACGCCCGCCGGGCCTCGGGTGCGGAACTCGAGGCGGCCTCCGACGCGTCCGGCCCGCACCCGCCGCCGGGTACGGGCCGGACCCGGCCACGGCCGTCGTCGGACAGCAACGGCGGCACGGGAACACAACCGCCCGCGGACGGGTTGGCTCTCCTGCGCGAGGCGGTGCGCGACGGGTCGCTGGTGCGGGTCGACGTCGTCGGGGCGGCCGGGAAGCTGGAACGACGGACGCTGCGGCCCTTGCGGCTCGACGGCGGGCGGCTGCGGGCGGTCGATCCGGCACGCGACGCCGAGCTCACGGTCGCGGTGCACCGCATAGCTCGGGTGGCTCCGGCGGATACTCCCTGAGAGGTCGGAGACACACGCCCGACCATGTCATCTCGGCCGATGGTTGCGCTTCCATCGATCGAATTGACATGGTCGTAGGCTGCTGGGAGACGCAAACCCGGGAGAACCACGAGAGGAATCACATGGCCGACGGCCCGCTCATCGTCCAGAGCGACAAGTCGCTCCTGCTGGAGGTGGACCACCCGCGGGCCGGTGAGGCCCGCCGGGCGATCGCGCCGTTCGCCGAGCTGGAGCGCGCGCCCGAGCACATCCACACCTACCGGCTGACGCCGCTGGGGCTGTGGAACGCGCGTGCGGCGGGGCACGACGCCGAGCAGGTCGTGGACACCCTCATCGAGTTCTCGCGGTATCCGGTGCCGCACGCGCTGCTGGTGGACGTCGCCGAGACAATGGCGCGGTACGGGCGCCTGCAGCTGCACAAGCATCCGACGCACGGGCTGGTGCTGACCGCGACGGACAAGGCGGTGCTGGTCGAGGTGCTGCGCAGCAAGAAGACGGCGGGGCTGGTGGGCGAGGCCCTCGACGAGCTGAGCGTCGTCGTGCATCCCTCGCAGCGCGGGCACCTGAAGCAGGTGCTGGTGAAGCTGGGGTGGCCCGCCGAGGATCTGGCGGGGTACGTGGACGGGGAGGCGCACCCGATCGCGCTGTCGCCGGTGACGACGCCGCGGTCGCCCGGTGAGGAGCCGGCCGAGTGGGAACCGCGGCCCTACCAGGCCCAGGCGGTGGAGGGGTTCTGGCACGGCGGGTCCGGTGTGGTGGTGCTGCCGTGCGGGGCCGGGAAGACGATCGTGGGCGCGGGGGCGATGGCGAAGTCGGGGACGACGACGCTGATCCTGGTGACCAACACCGTCAGCGCCCGGCAGTGGCGCGACGAGCTCGTGCGGCGGACGACGCTGACCGAGGACGAGATCGGCGAGTACTCGGGCGCGAAGAAGGAGATCAAGCCGGTCACCATCGCGACCTACCAGGTGCTCACCACCAAGCGGAAGGGCGTGTACACGCATCTTGAGCTGCTGGACGCGCGGGACTGGGGGCTCGTGTTGTACGACGAGGTGCACCTGCTGCCCGCGCCGATCTTCCGCATGACGGCGGAGCTGCAGGCGCGCCGGCGGCTGGGGCTGACCGCGACGCTCGTGCGCGAGGACGGCAAGGAGGACGAGGTGTTCTCGCTGATCGGGCCCAAGCGGTTCGACGCGCCGTGGAAGGACATCGAGGCGCAGGGGTACATCGCGCCGGCCGACTGCGTGGAGGTGCGGCTGACGCTGCCCGAGTCCGAGCGGATGGCGTACGCGACCGCGGAGCCGGAGGACAAGTACCGGATGGCGGCGTCGGTGCCCGGGAAGAACCGGGTCGTGGAGCGGCTGGTGGCGCGGCATCCCGACGACCAGGTGCTGGTGATCGGGCAGTACGTGGATCAGCTGGAGGAGCTGGCCGCGCATCTGGACGCGCCCCTTATCACGGGGTCGACGACAGTGCGGGAGCGGCAGAAGCTGTTCGGGGCGTTCCGGTCCGGTGAGATCTCACGGCTCGTGGTGTCGAAGGTCGCGAACTTCTCGGTGGACCTGCCGGAGGCGTCGGTGGCGATCCAGGTGTCGGGGGCGTTCGGGTCCCGGCAGGAGGAAGCCCAGCGCCTGGGCCGCATCATGCGGCCCAAGGCGGACGGACGCACCGCGCATTTCTACGCGGTGGTAGCCCGGGACACCGTGGACCAGGACTTCGCGGCCCACCGGCAACGCTTCCTGGCGGAACAGGGGTACGCGTACCGGATCGTTGACGCTGAGGACCTGGACGCCGCGGTGTGATCGCGCCGTCCAGATGCACGTCGGATGTTCTGGCTCGCCCCCACTTCAAGGGCCGAGCAGTACGGCGGGTAGGACCGCGATTCCGTCCGCTCACCTGCATGCGACCGGCCCGCGGAAACGACGACAGCATCGACGATGATGCTGGTGGCGTGGCTCTACGCTGCAGATTCCAGGAACAGACACCGCCCCGTCCTGCGGGTGTTGCCGCCCATCACCATACCGTCAGGCTTGACTGTCAGCGGCGTATCCGCACCTGCGTGGAACGAACGGGCGATGTCGATGTTTGATCCTTGCCGAAGCATCCAAATATTCAAACCAAGGTAAGTATTCGACCTGCATAATCAAACAACTTGCCCAGGCGCTCTACAACTTCAGCACGAGGCCGCTCTTCGGTGTCAGGGATTGATCGTATGAGTACTACCACCTCTTGCCATGGGTCGAACATTTGCTCAGCATCGATCCGAAACTCACCCCGGTCATCTCGATAGTCGATACCCGTGCGACTTCCGATGCGGATCGCGTAGCCATCGGATGAACGGATCCATCCCCGCCAATTTTTCTTGAAGGTCTCGTTCATATTCACCCCACCATATGGGGAACGATTCTATTCCCTTGTTCCACGAGGATCGGGCGCTCGACTCTGGCATAAACCGATCCAGGACGTGGGGGCGCGTTCCTGTTAAAGAATACATGAACATCCCCCTTCGCCCCCCGGGCGAAGCGTGCGGATGCGCGACCCCACAGCCAATTCGTCACGCGCCCGCTGGGAAGTTTTTCCAACACCCGACCCGTGGCGGTCATCTCCAGAGTCTTCGCTCCATTAGCCTCAGCATACGCCCGAGCAGCATCCTTTGATACATCACCGCCCGTCCACAAAACATGGCTCTTGGTCTTCTTGGTCGCTTTAGCTGCGGCAACAACACCTCGAGCCTTGTCGAGAGTCTTGTAGAAGGCTTGGACGCCCTCAACGATTTTCCAGGCGGCCTTGATGGCTTTGACGCCCTTGCCCCAGGGCGTGATGCCGGCGATGAGCCAGGCACAGCCAGCGATGTCGCCACCGAGGCAGCCCATGAAGTCGTTGTAGCCGATGAACTCCTTGAGGAGTTCGAAGCCAAGTTCCATGGCGACGTCGGCCACGGACTTGTCCATGACTTCCCTGGCGTGGGCGATCTCTTCCTCGGTCGGGCCGGTCGCAGCGGGGCCCGTGGTCCCTGCGCCGTCAGCCGCAGTGCCGCCGGTCGTGCCACCTCCGGTTGTGGTGGTGGTCGTTCCCCCCCCAACTCCAGGGCCGACAGGGGTGGAGCCCGGGAAGTCGTCGCAAGCCTGAGCGGTGTAGCACTCGCGTTCGTCGGAGCCCTCGGGGATGCAAGACGTGGCACCGGCACACGGGTCGGAAGTGCAGTCGTGCCCCGCACCGAGGTCACACAGCCCAGTGGCGTCGGAGACGGTGGTGGGGTTGTTACTGGCGTACGCGTACCCGTGCATCTGGGTGGGGTCGGTCAGGTCCATGACCGGGTCCAGCGAGATGAATCTGCCCAACCCGGGATCGTACTCACGTGCCCCGAGGGAGATCAGGCCAGTGGTTTCCCGGTCGTCCAACCCACCGACGAACCCGCGGGTGCCGGGCCATTGTTCGGGCGTTAGGCTGCCCGTGCCCCGTTCCGTGCCGAAGGGCGTGGTACGGCGTTGCGCGACCTGGGACAGGTCTGCGGCGTTGACTGTGAGCTGCCCGGTCCCGTGATGGTCGGCGAGCGTGAAGGTCGTCTTGCCGCCGTTCTCGACCACGGCCATGTGCCCGTCGCCGAGATCGATGTACTGCGTCCTGGTCGTCGTCCCAGGTGAGGTTGACGTAGCGGTGTACTCGACATTCCCCAGGTACAGGGTCGCGGTCGTCTTTCCGCTGGTATCGGTGCTGCGTCCGACGAGCCGGTTCCCCTCGGCGTCGTACACGTACTGTGTCGTCGAGCCGTCGGCGTTCTCGACCTTGCTGAGGCGTCCGTCGTCGCCCCAGGTCAGGTGCTGGGTGTCTCCGCTGATCTGCCGGGATGTGGTCCGGCCGACGGCGTCGTAGGTGTAGTTCTCGACCGAGTCCACCGCCGGGCTGCCGCCCGCGGCCTCTGCAGACTGGTTCACGCTGGTCGCGGTGTGCGGTTGGGCGGCGTCGTATCCGTAGGTGCGGTTCACATCAGCCGGAGTTGCGGTACCCGCGATCCCTTCCTGGATCTCGGTCAGGCGCGAGCCTGCCTCGTCATACGTCCATCGGTGCCAGTACGGCGCCGGCCCACCCAGGAGGCCCGCCGACTCCGCTGCCGCCCCCGAATTGGCGCAGCCCGCGGTGTCCTGCGCCCATGCCGCGGTGAGCTGGGCCAGGTGGTCGTAGCGGAAGCACTGCACGTCGGTACCGGTGCGGGAGACGTCGGTGAGGGAGAGGATGTTCCCGAGATCGTCGTACTCGTAGGTTTCGTGCCGGTCCACACCCGGTTGGTCGAGGCGGTCGATCCGGTACGTCGAGAGCCGGTTGGTGCCATCCTCATAGGTGTTCGTCGCCCACAGCGACTTACCCGTCGCGCCATACATCTCGGTCTGCATCAGCTTGCCCACGTAGTCGTACGTGTGCTCCGCCTCAACACCATTGATTGCGCTGGTACCGGTGACCCAGCCTGTGTAGGAATCGCGCGTGTACACGATTCCGAGACTGTCCTGCGACCCGGACAGGGACGCCATCGGCTGCCCCAGTAGATTCCCCGAAACCGTGTAAGCGGCCGCAGTGATGTAGTTACCCGCCAGGTCACCCTCAGACTCGGGAATCTGGGTGACTGTCCGTAGCGGCCGGTACAGCCGGTCGTAGTCACCGATCAAGGTCTTGTACGCGTTGCTGCCCGAGTAACTGGTCGATGACGCGAGCTGACCCTTCGCACCCGGAACCGTGTCGTACGTCCACGACTTCAGCAGCGTGCCGGTCGCGTTGTTGGTCCGCAACTCGGTGGGTCGGCCCAGCCCGTCGTACTTGTTCCAGGTGACCTTGTCGGCCCCGTCCTTGACCGTGACGACCTGACCACGGTCGTCGTAGGTTGTCGATGTGGTGCCTGCGTCCGGATCTGTGGTCGAGACCTCACGACCCCGCTGGTCGTACCTGTACGTCCACGTGTTCTGTTCCGGATCGGTGACCGAAGCCAGCTCCCCGCGCCGGGTATACGTGTACGACGTCGTATCGAAACCCGACGTATCATCCGGACCGGCCCCGGCACGATCCGTGTGACGACGGATCTGTGTGGTCCGCCCCAGCGCGTCAACCAGCGTTGTGGTCGCCGTGCCGCCCTGCGGCGGGATCGTCGTAGTGCGGTCACCACGGTACTTCCAGCGAGTGGTGTCCAGGATGTTCGCAGGGGAGTCTGAGTCGGTGTAACTGGTCCGGGTCTCGATCGAGCGGCCCAATCCGTCGAAGTCGGTCCGGATCATCGTGTCGACCGACGACGACTCGTACGGGTCGAAGATCGCCGCAGCCGGGGCCTGGTCGTTGTAGTAGTCCAGGTACGACTTGTAGTTCAGGCCGCGCGCGTCATAGAACCTGTCAGCGATGATCCGCCCACCCGAAGGGCCGGGAACCTGAGTCTGGCGTTCCCGCAACATCCCGTCATAGATCGTCCACGACGTGCGCTGCTCACCCTGGTCGTTCAGGACGGTGGCACCGACCGCAGCAGGCTCACCGTCAATAATCCGGTAGGTGTACTTCATGGACGGCAGCTGAGTCGTGGCTCTGTCGGCGAGCCATACCTTCCCTGTGCGCCCCAGAGCGTCGGAGAACACCACCGTGGTGTACCCGTTCGCATCCGTGACGACCGTCGGCGTGCCGCGGCGCGGGTCCACCTTCGTGGTCGTGGTCAGCGCGCTGGTCGCCACCGCGGGGTCGGCGGGCGGCGTCGTCTCCGTCATCGACGTCATGAACCCGGTCGCGGGGGTGTACGACGTCGTCGTGGCACGCCCATCCGTGCGTGCGGCGCGGACGAGCGTGCCGTCACCGTAGCTCGGTGCCGTCACGTCCGCGGAGAGATCGGTCACCTTGGTGACGCGCCCGTAGGCGTCGTAGGTGGAGGACGCCTCGACGTACTTCGCGGTCGTGCCGTCGTACCCGATCAGGTCCGCTGTCCGGGTCATGCGCCCCTCCCTCGGCCAGCCGGTGTAACCCGACCCGTCGTACGCGTACCGGGCGTCATTGATGACCTCGCCGGCTTCGCGGTCTGGCGTCTGGTCGCATCGCACCGCCCAGGTCTGGTTGCGCCGGTGCAAGGTCAGGATGTTTAGATCAGGGTTCGTCGCGTACTTGATCTTCGTGCATTTCTCGTCGCCCGACTCGTTGATGTCACCTCGCTCGGTGATCTCCACGACCCGGCCCGCGACGATATCGCCTTCTGCCGCCACGTCGGCGTCGTAGGTCGTCTCGGTCAGGGTCTCGCGCCATGGCGCGCCACCGGTTCCGAGAGAAGTGAACGTGCGTGTCTGGCTCGTGCCGGAGAACCCGGACCGGATCGTGCCCCAGGTCCGCTCCTTGATCCCTGTGCGATGCCACCACGGGCGGTTGACCGCCTTGGACACGATCGCCCCGCCGACACCGGAGTACTGGGCCGTCTTGTACGCATACCCGGCCAGCCAGTCGCTGTCCGTGATCGGGTCGCCCTCGCCGGTTTCCAATTCCACTGTGACGGACCGGGTGCCGCCGGAGCGGTTGGACCGGTCGCCGTGCATGCCGCGCAGGAACCACGAATCGCTCTGGCTGTACTGCTGCGTCGGCGACCCACTGGTCGTTCGCACGTGCCCGTAGCCGCGCCAGTCGGACCAGGTCTTCTCCTCGTCCGGCGTGATCCCGTTCGAGTCGTCCCAGTGCCACGCACCACCACCCAGGTACTGATATCTCGTCTCTGAATCGGGTGCACCGCCGGTCAGATCCGTGGTCACCGTCGATGTCACCACGTACTTGTTGAACCAGTCAGTTACGGGCGAGAGCTCCGCACCGGGCAGCCGGCGTTGCGGGAAGCAGCGGGTGTCGTTGTTGTTCTCCACCGGCAGGTTGCCTACCTGGCAGGCCGGCTGGGAGTAGCCGACATCGACCTGCCCCCCCGATTCGTCGACGATCGTGGCCAACCGCTCCTTGACGAACGGCGCCTGCCCGTCCCCGGTGTCGTCGAGCCGGTTCGCGAGTTGCTCGTACGAGAACGTCACCGGCGGCAGCGTGACATCACCGGCCAGGCTCGTGTCCGTGGCGTGACCGGTCTTGCCAGTGCGGGTGATCGACTTCAGCAGGAGCTGGTAGTCGACATCGGCGGTCCCCCACCTGTGCTTCAGCTCCCAGTTGTCGACCGGCGTGAACGCACCGTTCAGGTGCACGTTCGTGGTGATCGACGTCATACGCTTACGGCCCCAGAACGACGGCGACGTCCGCCCGTTGTCACAGGTGCCCGTTGAGCTGCAGTTCAGGTCCCACGGTGTGTCGAACCAGCCGTTGGGCTGCGTGCTGATCGAGTCGCACGGGAAGCCCGCAACCTCACCAGGGATGCAGCGCTCCTCGTACCCGAAGGACACCCGCGCAAGCGGCGTCGCGCCCGACACATCACCCGAGGCCAAGCCGTAGTCGATCCGGCTCAGCGTCCCGCCACGGATGTAGTCCGCGTTGTTCGCCGGGTCGCCCAGCTTGCCGTAGTAGTTCGTGCCCTTGGTGTAGTAGTACGAGATCGCGTTGCCCGACGGGTCCACCGCGTAGTCCAGGTTCCACCGCCACGCCTGGTCGCAGATGGACGCCGCGCGGGTGGACGCATGACAGGGGTCACCCGCATCGTCACCCAGCACCGGTACCGTCCAGGTCGAGTGCGTGACCGAGTCACCCGAGGCGTAACCCGGCAGGCGGTGGTAGCCGAAGTAGTACTGGACACCCTCCGGCGTCGTGACCCGCCAGTACTCGTTGTTGTTGTCACCGTTCGAGCGGGCGGAGTCGGTCAGCAACTCGACCTTCGTCCCGTCGTCCTTGGACAGCTTCCACGTGTTGGTCCCCGCCGGGATCAGCTCACCCGCGGCTCCGTTGAATGAGATGTGCGCGTTGTCATAGTCCCAGCACTGGTCACCGATCGCGCGGCCCGCGTCGTTCTTCACGTCGTCCATAGAACATGCCTTGTACTTACGCTCGATGAAACCCGGCCACAGGTCGAACCCGTCGCCCACCAGCGAACTCTGGTTGTTCGTGTTCGACGTGCGCCCGTCGATCCCGCCCGAGTTGTACGACAGACCCAGCTGCGGGGTGAAGGATCCGGGCACGTCCGGGACCGCGATCGGGTAGTTCCAGGAAAACGATCCGGAGCGCAGATCCGTGCTCCACGACGCGGACTTCGCCAGCGGCGTGGCCCCGAAGTCTCCTTCACCACCGGAGGTCGTGGCAGCGACGACGAGGGTCGTCGCACTGGCGGCCGACAGCTTCACCTTGTGTGCGGTCAGCGTCTGGTTCTCGGTGTCGTTGACGAATTGGACCAGCTTGCCGTTCTTACCGGTCAACGCCAGGCGGTCGCCGTAGCTCCCGCCGTATGCACCCGCGAACTTCGAGTAGTCGAGCTCAACGTCAACGGCAGCCGGGCTCGTCGTCCCGGTCGCAGTCTTCGTACCGGACGACGACGCCGCCTCGGGAAGACGCAGTTCGACCACGGGAGCGCCCAAAGAGCCCTGGCGAACGCGGACGGACACCTTCTCGGCCTTCGTACCGCCAGACTGCCGCACCGCGACGGGCAGACCGCCCACCACGGTCGGAGCCGCCGTCGACGTCGCAGCAGTACGAGTGCTCTCGGTGGCCGAAGCGGAAGCAACCGGAACGGTGGCGGATCCCCCCGCAGGCAGTTTCTGGCCCGCGGCAGACACCACCGGCACCTCGGGAAGTTCCGGCGCCCGCGTGCGCGCGTCCGCGCCGGCCACCACGGTCCCCAGATCCGGCGTCGGCGGCTCCTTGGTGACCGCAGACGCGGGCGCAGCAGCGGCCGGCACCAGCAGGGTGGCCAGCAGAGCCGTCGTCGCCGACATGCCGGCCCAGAGCGCCAGCGGACGCCATCGCCCGTCGCTGCTCTGCCAGCGCTGAAGCGCCCGCGGCCCCTCAGCGGTCGCTCGCGTTCTGCTGCTCATCGAGTTCATCTCCACGCCCTGGTTCCTCATGCCGCCCGATCCGACCTGCATTCCCCGTCTGCCCCCGCGATTCATGGCGCCGGAACCTCCGTCGCAAGGTTGTCGCCCAAAGCCAGTCGCTCGACCTGCGCGCTGGACAAGGCCCCGCGGTAGATCCACGCGTCGTCGATCAAGCCCGGCCACTTGACGCTCCATTCGCCCCCGGTAAGCCGCGCGCCAAACGCGGCCCGCCCTTCGGCGGCAAACAGCTCGGTCTCTTCGATCTGGCCCGCAGTTGTCGGGCTGGCGCCGTTGATCCACAAGCGGGCCGTCCGGGCGACCGGGTCGAACGTGACCGCCACATGCGTCCAGTCCGTCGTGTACGGCCCCGCCCAATCGCCGGTCAGCTGGGACACCGTTGCACTGCTTCCATCAGAACTGCGAACAACGAGCTCCCAGTCCACGACAGTCGCCTCAGTCTCTACGTCGACTTGCGGTGCCGCACGCACCTGCAGCGCGGACTCGTTGCTCCCGGTCAAGGACATCACTGTGGCCCGAGAATTCAGGTCAGCGGCCGACTGCGCCCAGGCCGCGATCGTGAAGCTCTCCGTCGTATCCACCGGAATCTGCCCGAATGGCGTGTAGGCATGTTGGGTGCCGTTCAACGCCATAGCGCTGTCGCCGACCTTGGGCCCACCGATGTCCGTCACCGGTCCGTTGATCCCGAGCAGAGCCGGCCCTCGTACCTCGGAACTGTTCACGTAGTCGTTCGGAAAGCTCCCGTCAGCGTTCTGCGTCTCGAACGTCCAGCGGGAGGCCACATACGGGCGCCGGCCGGCAAGAAGCTTGGCCTCCTCGGTCGGTACGAAGCGGTTGTACAGCCGCACCCCGTCGATCCTCCCGGGTACATGCGACGTCGCCCCCGCTGTCGAGGCGTAACGTCCCGCACCGATCGTGACAGGTCCGTCTCCCGGCGTCGGGTCAGTGAACTCCCGCGGTGTGCTCGGCACGCCGTCGACATAGATCCGCAGCTGGTTAGTCACCGAGTTGTGGACACCGACCAGGTGTGTCCATCGGTTCTTCCGTACCAGCACGTCCGACGACGCCGCTACGATCGTCTTTTCCGACGTGTACCGGCCGAACGCCCATTTCTCGCTACGTCCGTCCGCCGAGCCTGTGTAGTAGAGCTTGTAGTCCATATAGTCCGGACCCGTCTGCGACACCACGACCGCCTGATCCGCGGAGAACTCGTCCAGCCACACCCACGCCTCGACCGCGAACGAGTACAACGTCGCCACCCGCTCCGACGGACCCGCCATCCCCGAATCCCCGGCCCCGTCCAGCATCAGGGCCTTGCCCGAGACCGCAGTAGCCGGCTGCGCCACATGAGCATTTCCCGACAACGTCAACGGACTGTCGCCTGTCTCGCCGTCGAAGCCCCAGCTCGACACGGGCGGCCTGCCCGCTCCGATCCGGACCTGATAGGTCCCGGTACTGGACTTGTTCCCCGCCCCGTCGAACGCCACGGCATTGATCGTGTATACGCCCGGTTCGGACGGCATCATCCAGAAGCCGTGCCGGGACGCGGAAACCTCCGGGCTCGAATCTTTCACCGGCGTGCCGATCTCGTACCGGTACTTCACCACGTCCGAGGCCGGATGCGAGAAGCTGAACTCACCGGACTGACCGACGCCGTCGTGCCACGGGTCGTCCGGATCCGCGGGGTCCGACTTGGGCCACTGTGCCGATGTGATGGTCGGAGCACCCTTCACCAAGGTGTCGTACACGAAATGGCAGTGCCAGCCCGACTCCTCGTAGGACCACATCCCCGTGTCATCCCCGTCGAACACGCGCACAGCCCAACGCAGCATCTTGTTCTCCGGAATCTGCTCCGCGGGTACCCCCTGCGTGAACGGCGACGGGCTCGCCTTGTCACCCGTCGGCACCAGGCCGGAGGTCCAGACCGTGTTGTTGTTCAGGTCCGTGATGGTGAACCGCACCTGGATCCGGTCCCCCGGATCCGGGTCCGAGGCCTGGGACACGACCAGATTGCCGATCGTCCGGATCCGCGATGCGTCTTCCTGCTTCGCACACGACCCGCCCGGGTCCATCGACAGCTGCGTCGACTTCACCCGGTTCGGCGGAAGGTTGTACTCCACCCGCACGTATGCGTCCTTGGAGAACTTCTTCCAGTAGGAGGGGTCCGGCTCGTCGAACGCCTTCAGCCCCAACGTGAGGCGGCTCCATCCTTCGTCCGCGAAGTGCTGCACCGTGTCCTTGATACCGAACCGCGCATAGTCCGGGCTCTGGCAAGTCGACTGGCTGCCACCGTAATGGAAGGAGTTGTTGGCGATGGGCTCCTTCCAGAACCCGGTGTTCGTGGTCAGGTTCCACGACGTGTTCGACGAGTTGATCGCCGCGGTACGCCACAGATCCACCCGGTGGTTCGAGCACACGGCCGAGTGGACGTTCTTCACACCGAACTCGGCAGAAATGATCCTGGTTCCCTTGAACCGCGACACGTCGAACTGATAGAAGAGCCGGTACGTCGACCCGCTCCCGCAGTCGTACCAGCCGGCACAGTTGCCGAGTCCTTGGGTGGACTCTCCGTTGAACATCCACCCCATGTTGTCGGGGTACGACTTGTTGGGTGAGGCCCATGCCCCCGGCTTCGGGGTGTGAAGCTGAGGATCGATGACGATCGGGAAGGTCGTGTCCGGGTCGGTCAGCAGCTCCTGGTCCGGGACGAGCGTCAGCGCACCGCCGTCCGCCGAGAGCCTGGTTTCCACCCGGGCTAGGTCATCCGGCACCCCAGGCGCGCCACCCGAGTCGTCGTTCCCGGCATCGCCGCCAGGGGTGTCCGACGGCATCGCCATGACTGCGGAGTCACCGGAGTCTGTGGCCCCCTCGGCGCTCCCAGCCTTCGGGTCCGCTGTTGCAGCGGCATCCTCGACCGAGGCGCCGGCATCAACCGTCGACGCCGGCTCCCCCGCAACCGTGTCCCACATCGACGCCGGCGGAGCCTCGAACACCGCACCGGCCGCACCGCTGGCGTCGGTCGCCTCGAAGCCGCCCGCCGTCGTCGTACCCACCTCCAGGCCCTCGGTCTGCAGACCGAAGCGGATCGCCGCCAGTTCCGGCGAAGCCGCGGCCTCGGGTGTCTTGACGATCACGTACGACGTATAGCCCGCCTCGGTCGCGGTCATCCGTAGGTCGACGCCCTCCAGCACCTCGACGTACCGGGCGGTGTCTCCCTCCAGCACCGGAGCAGGCAAGGTGCCCGGCCACGAAAGTTCCAGCACCCGGCCGGCCCGCTCCAGCCGCACCAGCGGCCCGTCACCGCCGCCGGAGAACTCGGTCGCCACGGTCGACGCGACAGGCGCGACCATACCGTCGACCGTCGGCTCCAGCGTCGTGTCGACGCGGACCCAACCGCTCTCCTTGCGCGTCCACCGCGGGACCACGAACTCGCGGCCCTCGAGCTTGCCCGACGGCAGCGCCCAGACCTCGCCCAGCTCGTGACGCTGCTCGACGACCTCGACGGGCTCACCGCTCTCGGTCGCCTCGGCCAGGGCCGTCTGCTCCGCCTCGGAGGCGACCTCAAACTCCTCCGGCGGCACCGAGCCGTCACCCGTCGCCACCTCGACCGGCCGGCCGTCGTCGGCGAGACCGTCGCCGACCGGGCCCTGCTCGACCTCGGGGCCCTCGAACGGCGGCTCCACGACCGGGGCCTCCGCCGCGGACGCCAGAGGCATGACGGCGGGGACCAGGAGGCCGCCCAGCAACGCGGCAGCAGCCAAGATCCCGGCAGCGGCTGTTCGACGTCGAACACCTGGCACGGACCCACGGCCCAGCGAACGGACCTGCATGACATGGCCTCCCGGACCGATGGCGACATGACCGGCAGCCGCGCGGGCAGCATCCATCCGGGATGCGACGACACATTTGCCGGAGCGGATCATGCCACGGGGAGAAATACCTCAGGTATCCGACACTGACGGAAAGGTGCTTCATTCAGTCAAAAATGGATGAAAAATAGGTCTCACCCTGGCCGCTTGAACGGCGAAATTCCGCGGATCGATCTGCCAAGGTTGGGTAATGCACTCTGCACAAAATCTCCACGACCACCCCGTCCGTAGGGTTGGCCGCACCCGTCCACCCCGTTCCCAGGAAAGTGTCAGACAGCGGTCGCAGACTGGACACATGGCGACACCAGAGGCGCGGCTCGTCGTCGTCGACGACGAGCCCAACATCCGTGAGCTCCTTGCCACGTCCCTGCGATTCGCGGGATTCGAGGTGCACGCCGCTGCCGACGGCAACAGCGCGCTCCAGCTGGTCCGCGACCTGGACCCGGACCTGGTCGTGCTAGACGTGATGCTCCCCGACATGGACGGCTTCACCGTGACGCGCCGCATGCGCGCCACCGGGAAGCACGCCCCCGTGCTGTTCCTGACCGCGCGCGACGACACGCAGGACAAGATCCAGGGCCTGACCGTCGGCGGCGACGACTACGTCACCAAGCCGTTCAGCCTTGAGGAGGTCGTGGCACGGATCCGCGCCGTGCTGCGCCGCACCGGGACGCCGGTGCCGGAGGACGAGGCGGTCCTCAAGGTCGGCGACCTGGAGATGGACGAGGACTCCCACGAGGTGCGGCGCGCGGGCATCGAGATCGACCTGTCCCCCACCGAGTTCAAGCTGCTGCGCTACCTCATGCTCAACGCGGGCCGCGTGCTGTCCAAGGCCCAGATCCTCGACCACGTCTGGCAGTACGACTGGGGCGGCGACGCCAACATCGTCGAGTCGTACATCTCCTACCTGCGCCGCAAGATCGACCACCTGACCCTCGACAGCCCGCACGGTCCGGTCAAGCTGCCCGCGCTGATCCACACCAAGCGCGGCGTCGGCTATCTGCTGCGCGCGGCATCCTGAACATGAGCGGCGTCGTGACGGCGGACGTCACCCCGGTGGACACCGGGGCGCCGGCCGATGCCCGAACGCCCGCCGACTCCGGGACCCCGGTCAAGAGCAGGCTGCATGCCTGGATCGCCGCCATCCCGCTCCGGACGCGGCTGGTCGCGATCACCGCCTTCCTGCTCGCGGTGGGCCTGATCGTCGCCGGGCTCCTGACGCGGGCGGTGACGGAGCGCTACCTGATCGACCAGGTCGACGCCGAGCTGAGGGCCAACGCGCCAGGGCTCGCCAAGGTCGTCCTGTCGTGGGGTGCCGCCGGAGCCCTCCCGAGCGACTACTACATCGAGTACCGGTGGGAGGACAGCAGCACCGCGGGCGACGAGTCCGAGAACGGCCACACGACGGTGCGGCGCGGGCTCGAGACGGTGCAGGCGTTCGGCCTGCCCGACATCCCCGGCCTGACCTACGAGGAGGCCGCCGCACGCGCCCACGATCCGTTCACCGTCCGGGCGGTCACGGTCGGTGAGTCCGCCAGCGCGACACGGTGGCGCGTCTACCCCATGGTCAACGCGAGCCCGACGAGCGGAGCCCCCCAGATCGCGGTCGTGGCACTGCCGCTCGGCCGCGTCGACGCCACCCTCGACGTCCTCACGAAGACCCTCGTCCTGTCCGGTCTCGGCATCGTCCTGCTCGGCCTCGTCCTGGCCGGCCTGATGATCGAGCGCTCCCTGCGCCAGCTCCGCGAGATCGAGGGTTCGGCGGCGGACATCGCCGCCGGTGACCTCTCCCAGCGCGTCCCCGCACCGCCGCCGAGCACCGAGGTGGGCTCGCTCGCCGCCTCCCTGAACTCGATGCTCGCCCAGATCGAGACGGCTTTCTCGGCCCGCGAGGCGTCCGAGGCCCGCATGCGCCGCTTCGTCGCCGACGCCTCGCACGAGCTCCGCACGCCCCTCGCCACCATCCGCGGCTACGGCGAGCTCTACCGCATGGGCGCCCTGAACGACGCCGCCGGCAACCCCGACACCGAGCGGGTCACGGACACCATGACCCGCGTCGAGGACGCGGCACGCCGCATGGGCTCCCTCGTCAACGACCTCCTGGCCCTGGCCCGCCTCGACGAGGGCCGCCCGATCGCGCAGGCGCCGGTCGACGTCGTCGCGCTCGCGCGCGACAGCGCCCAGGACCTGCGGGCGCTGGACCCGTCGCGGCAGGTCCGCGTCGTCGGGCTCGGCACGATGCCCGACGACGACGCCGCGGCCGGCCTCGACCCCGTCACGGCCCACGGTGACGTCGAGCGGCTGCGGCAGGTGCTGACCAACCTCATCGGGAACGTCGCACGGCACACGCCGGCCGGGACGCCGGCCGAGATCGCCGTCGGGCACGGGGCCGGCGGCGAGGTGGTCGTCGAGGTGCGCGACCACGGCCCGGGCGTCGACGACGAGCTGGCCGTGCGGATGTTCGAGCGGTTCTACCGGGCGGACTCGTCGCGCAACCGGGAGTCCGGCGGGTCCGGCCTCGGGCTGGCGATCGTCTCGGCGATCGTGGACGCGCACCGCGGGGAGATCGAGGTCGTGCAGACCCCGGGCGGCGGGCTGACCGTACGGGTCACGCTGCCGCCGGGCGCCGCGGCCTAAACGTTCCAGGGCTGGATTCAGGGGTGTCCCCGGTTCGCCTGGCAGGCGTGCGGTAATAGGCTTGAAGGAAGAGGTCAGCCCCACACTGGCCGCTGCAAATCGTTACCCGAGCCGAAGGTCAATCTGATGGGCGTCATGGCGCCGGAGTGGTACATCACCTCGTTCGTCCGGAGCGCGGTCGGCGTCGGCGCCACCGCCTCGGCAGAGGAGATCGAACGTGTCGGGGAGGACCTCGTCGAGCGCTGGTCCGGCCAGGACCGGCACTTCCACAACCTGCGCCATCTCGGGGCGGTGCTGCACCGCGTGGACGAGCTGTCCGAGGAGACCCACTCGGCCGACGTCGTCCGCCTGGCCGCCTGGTACCACGGGGCCGTCTTCGACGCCGCGTCCAAGACGGCGTATGCGTCCAAGGGCGGTGAACAGACATCGGCGAGCGCCGAGCTGGCCCGCGCGGAGCTGACCCGCCTGGGCGTGCCCGCCGAGACGGCGCAGCGCGTGTCGCACCTGGTCAACGGCCTCCTGCGGCACGCCCCCGACGCGACGGACCTGGACGCGTGCGTGCTGAACGACGCCGACCTCGCGATGCTCGCCGCCGAGCCGCAGCGGTACAAGGAGTACTCGGCGGCGGTGCGCGCGGAGTACGAGCACATCCCGCTGAACGACTACCTGCGGGCACGCATCAAGGTGCTGTCCAAGCTGCTGGCGCGCGAGTCGCTGTTCCTGTCGCCGATGGGCGCGGGCTGGGAGGACTCCGCCCGCCAGAACCTCGACGCGGAACTGCACCGCCTGCGCAAGAAGCAGGCGGCGCTCGACGCGGAAGCCGGAACGGCCTGACTACAGGTACTTGACCGGGTCGAACTCTTCGATCGGGATGATCCGTACGCGCGGCAGCAGGGTGTTGAAGGCGTCCGCGTCGCCCTCCAGGTCGAAGAGGTCCAGGCCCTCTTCCTCCAGCTCGGCGAAGCGCGCGTTGACGAACTCGCGGAAGCCGAGCAGGCCGACCCGGCGGTCGCCGCCGAGCAGCGCCTCGATCTGGGGCAGGAAGTCGCCGTCGTGGCTGGCCAGGAGGACGTCACCGGGGCGGTCGTGCAGCGCTTCCAGCGTGCGCTGGATACCGACGTCGACCACCTTCTCGTTGCCCTGCGCCGCCAGCGGGACGGGCCGGTAGCCCATCGCGAGCAGCGCCTGCACGAACGGCATCGGCATCTGGCCGCTGGTCGCGTTGAGGAAGAAGAGCGGCACGACCTCCTGCGACCACACCTTGCTCGCGAAGTCGGCGATGCGGTCCCAGCGCGGGCGTTCCTCCGGCGCGGGACGCCGGTTCAGCACGTTCATCCCGAGGGTCGCGTCGATGTTCTCGCCGTCGACGAGGAGGTAGGTACGACGCGGTATGGCCTGCGATGACGGTCCTGACATGGTGTCAGCGTAGCCGCCGGATCACGCGAGGGAGCCAAAACCTCGGCGTGGGTTCGGACTCGAGTGCTATGCCGCCCAGCGGCATGCCGTCGGGAACGTCCTGCGCGGAGGCGTCCTGGACCGCGCGGTCCAGGGCCTGCTGGACCTCGAGGTCCGCCCGGCAGGCGAGGTCGAGCGCGGCAGGCAGGTCGGTGCGCGCCCCGGACCGTTCCCGGGCCTCGGCCGCGAGGCGCGTCGCCTCGTCGAGGTGGGTCCGTGCCTTAGGGCCGACGACGGCGCGGCGGGTGGCGATCAGGGTGGCCGCCTGGGGCAGCCGCACGTCCAGGCGGCTCAGGGTGTCGCGCAGCAGGGCTGTCGCACGGGCGTCGACCTCCGCGGGTTCGCGGACGCCCGCCAGCGAACGATCCAGCGCGGCCTCGCTCGCGGCGATGCGGCCGAGCAGGGTGAACGGGTCGGCGTCGTCGCGGGTGATCTCGACCTGCTTGAGCGCGGCCCCGGCGGCGGCCCGCGCCATGGTGACCTGCGGGTCGTCGCCGGCGAGACGTTCCGCGTCGGCCACGTCCTGCGTGAGGGAGGCGATCGCCTTGTCGAGCCGGGGCGCGACGTCGGCCAGGTCGGCAGACGTCCGCACGAGCGAATCCAGCAGCAGTTCCGCCTGTTCCAGAGCGGTCTGCGCGCCGCGCGCGGCGGCGGTGGCGAACCTCCGGTCCCGCGCGGAGGCGGCCTCCCTGCCCGCGTCGATGGTCCTGCGGGCATCGTCGACCAGGCGATCGGCTTGGTCACCATTGCTCGTGACCACGCGGAGGGCCTCGGCCGGGAACTCGTCGTGCAGCGCCCGGATGTCCTTGCGGGCCCGCTCGATCCGCCGGTCCAGCCCTCCGGCCCGCTGCCACAGCGCGTCGAACGCCTCGGTGGCACGGCTCTTGTTCAGCACCCGGACGTCGTCGAGCAGCAGGGTCCCGGAGCCGGACGGCGCGGACGCCTCGCCGGCCCGGGAGGGCACCGGTTCCGGGCGGACGGCGGGCGGAGCAGGCCGGGCGACCTCCGCCGCCCCGTCGTCCTTCTCCGCGACGAGGCCGGCATCGGCCGCGAGGACCGCGGCCGGCAGCGTCTCGCGGGCAGGCACGGAGGCGTCCCGCCCCTCGGCGTCCGACGACGTCGTCGTCCCCCGTGCCCTCGTGCTCCGCACGATCCACCAGGCCACGAGCCCGACCGCCACCGCGCCGAGCGCGGCCCACAGGATCCACCGGCTGGATCCGCTCGACTGCTGCGTGACGAGCGCCGCGCGGGCGGCGTCGGTCGCGGCCTCGGCCCACTCGCCGTCGGCGACTGCGGCGCTCGACGCGGCGAGGATCCGCGCCTGCTGGTCGGTCGTGACCGGGCCGTTCACGTCGACGGACAGGCCCTGCACGCGGTCCTCGGTCGCGACGGCCAGCAGCAGGTCCTCGGGCGCGAGGCCGGACTTCGTCGCAGTCGCGTCCGCCCAGTCCTCCGGGTCAAGGCCGTCGAACGTCTCCAGGTAGACCACGAAGAGCCGCAGCGAGGTCTCGTCCTCGAGCCGGGTCACGGCGGCGGACACCTCGGCGAGCTCGTCGTCGGACAGCACCTCGGCGTCGTCCACGACCGGGCCGTGCACGGAGATGGGCATGGCCGACGGCAGGATGTCCTGCATGGTGGCGGCCTGGACCTTGGCCGACAGCAGGGCCGTGCCCGTGGGCGACGGCGTGGGTCCGGAGGTGGCGGTCTCCTCCTCGGCGAGGACGACGCCGGACGCCGCCGCGGCGGGCCCCGGACCGTCGAGCGCGATCGCCGGGGCGGGCAGCCCGAGCGTCATGCCACCGGCGACGACGCCCGCGAGGACGAGCCGGCGCCACCGCGGCGCACTCTCGTGAACAGCTGCGAGGGTATCCGGAATATGCGGATGATCTGCAGGAGCGGAGGAGTCGGTCACGAACCGATGGTGACCCCGCAGGACGACGGCCGCAAATCGGAACGCCCGAAAGGTGCGCTCCGCGACGGTGGGTCTGGTCACCCCCCTGGCTCACACCGCACCCTGCGGGCATGGCAGAGGCCGCCCTCCCACGGGGAGAGCGGCCTCTGCAGCGGTAGATCAGGCCCTGCTGATCCTCCTCGGACTCCGCTCCGGGCGCAGGCCTCGTACCTCGGCCCGCACCCTTCGCTGCGCCCTTCGTCAGATCAGAAGCCCATGCCGCCCATGTCGCCCATGCCGCCGCCGTCGCCGCCCGCGGGGGCGGACTTCTCCGGCTTGTCGGCCACGACGGCCTCGGTGGTGAGGAACAGCGCGGCGATCGACGCGGCGTTCTGCAGCGCGGAGCGCGTCACCTTGACCGGGTCGTTGACACCGGCGGCGAGCAGGTCCTCGTACACGCCGGTGGCGGCGTTGAGGCCCTGGCCCGCGGGGAGGCTGCGCACCTTCTCCGCCACGACGCCGCCCTCGAGGCCGGCGTTCACGGCGATCTGCTTCAGCGGGGCGTCGATGGCGGCGCGGACGATGCCCGCACCGGTCGCCTCGTCACCCTCGAGGTCCAGCTTGTCGAACGCGGCGGCGCCGGCCTGGATGAGGGCCACGCCACCACCGGCGACGATGCCCTCCTCGACGGCGGCCTTCGCGTTGCGCACGGCGTCCTCGATGCGGTGCTTGCGCTCCTTGAGCTCCACCTCGGTGGCCGCACCGGCCTTGATGACGGCCACGCCGCCGGCCAGCTTGGCGAGGCGCTCCTGCAGCTTCTCGCGGTCGTAGTCGGAGTCCGACTTCTCGATCTCGCTGCGGATCTGGTTGACGCGGCCCGCGATGAGGTCGGCGTCGCCCGCACCCTCGACGATCGTGGTCTCGTCCTTCGTGACGACCACCTTGCGGGCGGTGCCCAGCAGGTCGAGCGTGGCGTTCTCCAGCTTGAGACCGACGGTCTCCGAGATGACCTGGCCACCCGTGAGGATGGCGATGTCCTGGAGCATGGCCTTGCGGCGGTCGCCGAAGCCCGGGGCCTTGACGGCGACGGACTTGAACGTGCCGCGGATCTTGTTCAGCACCAGGGTCGCCAGGGCCTCGCCCTCGACGTCCTCGGCGATGATCAGCAGGGCGCGGCCCTGCTTCATGACCTGGTCCAGGATCGGGAGCATGTCCTTGACGTTCGAGATCTTCGACTCGACGATCAGGACGTAGGCGTCCTCGAGCACGGCCTCCTGGCGCTCGGGGTCCGTCTCGAAGTAGCGGGCGAGGAAGCCCTTGTCGAAGCGCATGCCCTCGGTGAGCTCGAGCTCCAGGCCGAAGGTGTTCGACTCCTCGACGGTGATGACGCCTTCCTTGCCCACCTTGTCGAGGGCCTCGGCGATGAGCTCGCCGATCGCGGGGTCACCGGCGGAGATGGCGGCGGTGGCGGCGATCTCCTCCTTCGTCTCGATCTCCTTGGCGGAGTTGAGCAGCTGCTCGGTGACGGCCTCGGTGGCCTTCTCGATGCCGCGCTTGATCGCGATCGGGTTGGCGCCGGCGGCGACGACGCGCAGGCCCTCCTTGACGAGCGCCTGGGCGAGCACGGTGGCGGTGGTGGTGCCGTCACCCGCGACGTCGTCCGTCTTCTTGGCGACCTCCTTGACGAGCTCGGCGCCGATGCGCTCGAACGGGTCCTCGAGCTCGATCTCCTTCGCGATGGAGACGCCGTCGTTCGTGATCGTGGGGGCGCCCCACTTCTTGTCGAGCACGACGTTGCGGCCCTTGGGACCGAGCGTCACCTTGACGGTGTCGGCGAGCTGGTTGAGCCCGCGCTCCATGCTCCGACGAGCTTCCTCGTCGAACGCAATCATCTTGGCCATGGGGATGGATCCTCCGCTGGTGGCGTACGTGAGCCGGCTCGGCGCCCGCGACGGACGGCCCGCCCCGGAGCGATCACGTCTCGCCCCCGAACGAACCTCACCTGTCGGCCCTTCTGTCACTCTCAGCCCGAGAGTGCTAACCCATTATTGGCACTCTCCCCCCGAGAGTGCAAGCAGACGATTCCCCTGCGCGGCGCGTGACCGTGGTCGGCTCGTCGTCGCATGATCGGCGGACCGGGGAGCCGATCGTGCGACAACCAGCCGATCACGAACCCTCTGGGGCGAGACTCGGCGGGCGGCGGATCTCGAACTCGCGCAGGAGGACGCGGCGGGCCGCGTGCCAGCCCGGCATGCCGTGCACGCCGGGGCCCGGAGGAGTCGCCGCGGAGCAGAGGTAGACGCCCTCTACGCCTGTGGCGTACGGATCCCAGCGCCATCCCACCGCGCCGGGCGCGGCGAGCATCCGCGGCATCGTCGCCACGCCCGCGCCGATGTCCCCGCCCACGTAGTTGGCGTTGTGCGCGGCCATCCGCGCGGCGGGCACGCATCGGGCGGCGACGACGACGTCTCGGAACCCCGGCGCGAACCGTTCGATCTGCCCGACGACGGCGTCCGCGACGTCCTGCTCCGACCCGGCCGGCACGTGCGCGTACGCCCACAGCGGCCGCAGCCCAGCGACCTCCCGGGCCGGATCGGTCACGGCCGGGTCGCTCAGCAGGCACACGGGCCGCCCGGGCAGCCGCCCGGCGGCGACGTCGGCCTCGGCTGCGGCCAGCTGCTCGCGGGTCCCGCCGAGATGCACGGTCGCCGCGCGTCCGACGTCGTCCACGGCCCACGGCACCGGGCCGGACAGCACGAGATCGACCTTCGCGGCGCCGCCGCCGAAGCGGTGGCGCCGCAGCGCGGCACGCGGCCGCGCCGGCAGGCGATCACCGAAGACCTGTCCGACGACGCCGGGCGCCGTGTCGAACAGGTACGCGCGGGCGCGCGGGAGATCGGAGCGGCTGCGGACCGGACGGGAGGTCTCGATCTCGCCGCCGTGCGCGTGCAGGTCCGCGACGAGTGCGTCCACGATCGCCTGCGAACCACCGACCGGGAGCGCCCAGCCGCGCGGCGCATGCGCCAGCGCCCCGAGCAGCAGGGCGGTCCCGGCCCCCGCGAGGGACGGCAGGGGCGTCATGACGTGCGCGGCGACGCCGGTCAGCAGCGCGGGCGCGACGTCGCCGGCGAACCGGCGGCCCCAGGCGGAGGTGCCCTGCTCGATCAGGCCCGGGCCGAAGTCCAGGGCGGCGCGCGCGATCGTGGCGAGGCGCCCTGGGGTGAGGCCGACCGGACCCGCCAGGCCTCGCTTGTCGCTCATCGCGAGCGCGGTGACGGCCTGCCAGTTCTCGGCGAGCGGCGCCAGGAGCGCACGCCACGCGGCGCCGTCGGAGGCGCTACCCGCGGTCCCTTCGGCCGCGAGCCGGGCGACCGTGCGGTCGAGGTCGCGGTAGGCGATCCCGGCACGCGCCGCACGCGATCCGGGGCGGGGATCCAGCGGCTGCGCGTACGAGACCTCCGGCGTCCGCAGCTCGATCCGGTCGGCCAGCCCGAAGGCCCGGAAGAACGGCGATGCCCACGCCATGGGGTGCACCGCGGAACACAGGTCGAACCGGAGCTGCGCCCCGGTCGCCGCGTCGGCGCCGAGCACCGGCCACGACGACTCCCCCGGCCCGGCGGGCGCCGACCCGGCGAGCTCCGCCCCGCCGAATGTCCGGGCCCCTCCGCCGGCCGTGGCCTGCTCCTCCAGCACCCGCACCCCGAGCCCCGCCCGCGCCAGCGTGACCGCCGCCGCGAGCCCGTTGGGCCCGGATCCGACGACGACGACATCGAGCGTGCGCATGCCCTCATCGAACCACGAGGAAACAGAAAGGGGCCGCGGCCGCTTGGTGCGGCCGGGCCCGCAGCGTCGGTCCAGCCGGGTGCTGGGGACGTCGCACGTCGTCGTGCATCGGCAGACGACCAGGTGACGGGACGGGCGGCGTGCGGGTCTTGGGCCGCGCGCCGTCCCGTCGATCGGGGAAGACCAGCCAGGGGGAAACCGGTCCGGGCTAGGTCAGAGAGGACGGACCATCTCTGCCTGCGGGCCCTTCTGGCCCTGCCCCACTTCGTACTCAACCGCCTGTCCCTCGTCGAGGGTGCGGTAACCGTCGACCTGAATCGCGCTGTAGTGAACGAACAGGTCCTGCCCGCCGGCGGTCGGGGTGATGAAGCCGTACCCCTTCTCGGCGTTGAACCACTTGACGGTGCCCTGGGCCATGCACTTCTCCTTGCATCTCGCAAACGGGTCGGTTCGACCCGCGGTGATTCGAGGTTAGTGCGCCAAGTCACACTATGGAAGGGGTAAATCGCTATTTGACGGATTCCGCGCAGGGCGAACGCCCAGGTCAGGGGTTCGCCGCTGTCCGACGCCGCCCGGCGGAGCGCCGTCTGACGCCAGAAGGTTGCCTCAGGAGGGGTGAATTGGGCAAGGAGTTCGGCGAGATCTGGCGGCTTGCCTGGATTCGACGAGCAAAGACAAGATGGTTGACCCTGGCATCCGACTGACCTCAGGAATGCAAATGTGCCCGCACCGGAACCGGAGCGGGCACATCGTGAGAACAGTCGATCGATGTCAGCCGGCGACGCGTTCCAGACCGGCCGTAGAGAGGCTTAGCCGCCTTGGGACCTACTGGGGTGCCGTGAACATGAAGACCCAGGCGGCTTGATCCGAACTTGTCACGGCATCATTCATGACGACGTTCGAAGCCGGAATCCCGAGCACCGCCGCGAGGGCCTTGCCCTCCGCCTCTCGATCCTTGCCGTACCAGACGGTATTGGCCGAAAGCCCGGCGACGTCCACGCCCTCGGGCCCTGTTTCCAGGCTCACCTCGATGTTCGAGACGCCGCCCGCCTCAAGGTTCGTCGCCGTCGTCGCCGCCAGCTGGTCCACCGTTCTACCGGTGTTGAACACCATGTACGACGCCGCCGGGTCCATCTTCGCGACGAGTTCCTCGGTGCTCGGGGCCTTGGGCTTCGGGCTGGACGAGGGCTTGTCCTTCGGCTTCTCGCTCACGGGGGCCGAGGCGCCGGCACTCGGCTGCGCCGCCGAGTCGTCGTCGCCGCCCCCGGACAGGAGGGTGATGCCGCCCCACGCCACGCCCGCGCAGACCAGCGCGACGAGCAGGAACGGCCATGCCGAACTCCACCCGCTGCGCGGCGCACGGTGCACGCCCACGGGTGCGCCGCCGGGCACGGCGACGTCGAACTCATCGGCCGGGTAGCGGTAGGTGCTGTTCGTCACGGCGGAAAGGGTAGCCCAGAGTGCTGGGCTTTCAGGCCTTCTCGTCCGCGAGCCGTTGTGCCGATCTTGTGCCCTGGCGCGTCGCGCGCATCCGGCGGAGGCGCTTGACCAGCGCCGGGTCCTGCGCCATCGCGGCGGGCCGGTCGATGAGCGCGTTGAGAACCTGGTAGTACCGGGTCGAGGTCAGGTCGAAGGCCGCCCGCATGGCTTCCTCCTTGGCTCCCGCGAACCTCCACCATTTCCGCTCGAAGGCGAGGATCTCGCGCTCCAGGTCGGTCAGGCCGCCGTCCGCGTCGCCGGCGATCGCGTCCGGCGCCGGCGTCGTGGCGACGGCGCCCTCGGGCACGACGTCGACGAACTCCGGGGACACGATCACGGCTTCACTCATGCGGGTCACCCTACGACCAGTTGAACGTCCGTGTCATTCGTCCGGCATGCCGTAGCACCCTAGACACCTTTCACACCGCCCGTTCACCTGCGACGACGCCGTCGGCCCGAACCGGGCGACCGCATGGTCGATGTCAGTGACCACGAGTAATGTCCCCGCTCGTGGAGACCATGACGCCCGAGACCGACAACCCCGTTGACGGGGACACCGCGCGCAAGCCCCTCACCGAGATCATCGCGCCGGACTGGGCCGCAGCCCTGTCCGACGTCGAGCCCCGCATCCACGCGATGGGAGACTTCCTGCGCGCCGAGAACACGGCGGGTCGCGGTTACTTCCCGCCCGGTCCGAACGTGCTCGCAGCCTTCCAGCGCCCGCTGGCCGACGTCAAGGTGCTGATCGTCGGGCAGGACCCGTACCACGGCCCCGGCCAGGCCATGGGTCTGTCCTTCTCGGTGCAGCCCGATGTCCGCCCGCTGCCGCCGTCGCTGCTGAACATGTACAAGGAACTGCAGAGCGACCTCGACCTGCCGATGCCGTCCAACGGCGACCTGCGCCCCTGGGCCGACCAGGGCGTGATGCTCCTCAACAGGGTGCTCACGGTCACGCCACGCAAGGCGAACTCGCACAAGGGCAAGGGCTGGGAGGAGATCACCGAGGCCGCCGTGAAGGCACTGGCCGCGCGTGGCGGCCCGCTCGTCGCCGTCCTGTGGGGATCGAACGCGAGGTCGCTGAAGAAGTTCCTCGGCGACACCCCGGCGGTCGAGTCCGTGCACCCGTCGCCGCTGTCGGCCCGCAACGGGTTCTTCGGGTCGAAGCCGTACTCCCAGGTCAACGCTCTGCTGAAGGAGCAGGGCGCGACGCCGATCGACTGGCAGCTGCCGTAACGCGCGGGGTGTCGCGGCTCACGCCGGTCGTACCTGCTACCGGACTACACAGGACCCCGCGTCCCACGCAAGAATGAGTGGCGTGAGCGCGACATCCCAGAACCCAGAAGCTCTCCTTGACCCGGGCACCGCGCCCGCAGCGCCGCGCTGGACGCGGTACGTCGCGATCGGCGACTCCTTCAGCGAGGGCCTGTGGGACCCGTACCCGAACCTCGACGACGTCCAGCGCGGCTGGGCCGACCGCCTCGCGTCGACGCTGAGCGAGCGCCGCACCGCCGCGGGCGAGCCGGCGCTCGAGTACGCCAACCTCGCGATCCGGGGCCGCCTGCTGCCCCAGATCATCGCCGAGCAGCTCGACGTCGCGCTGGTCATGAAGCCGGACCTCGTCTCGATCGTGGGCGGCGGGAACGACATCCTCCGCCCGGGCGTCGACCTCGAGACGATCACCGGCGCGCTGGAGGACGCCGTCGCGAAGATCCGCGCCACCGGCGCCGACGTCCTCATGGGCACCGGCTTCAAGGCCGGCGGCACGCTCGCCTGGACCAACAGCCGGGTCGGCGTGTTCAACGCGAACGTCTGGTCGATCGCCCGCCGCCACGACGCCCACGTGCTCGACCTGTGGGGCATGCGCTCCCTCTTCGACCTGCGCGTCTGGTCCGCCGACCGCATCCACCTGCTCCCCGAGGGCCACGAGCGCGTCAAGAACGCGGCCCTGACGGGCCTCGGCCTGCCGCCCGACGACGCCGCCTGGGACGAGCCGCTCCCCGCCGGCCCGGCCCTGACCCGCATCGCCGTGCTGCGCGAGAACGCCGCCTGGGCCCGGGAACACGTGGGCCCCTGGGTCAAGCGCCGCGTGACGGGCCGCTCCTCGGGCGACGGCCGCACCCCCAAGTGGCCGTCGACCAGCCACTGGCCGCCCACCGCGTAGGCGAGGGCCACCGGCTCACCCGCACCGTCGTCGGGCACACACCACGACAAGGCCCGGAATCCCGCGACGGGATTCCGGGCCTTTCCGAGCCGCCTGTCGGGTTCGAACCGACGACCTTTCGCTTACAAGGCGAATGCTCTACCAGCTGAGCTAAGGCGGCGTCGCGGCCCTCCGGCTGCGAGCGGCTACAGCCTAGTCCAAGCCCGAGGGGCCACAAGCGCGGCGGCCGCCGTTTCACCCGCAGGTGAGACGGCGGCCGCCGGCCGGACGTTCAGCGAGGTCTACTTCTCGGCGGGCTCGTCGGCCGGCTCGTCCTCGGAGCCCTCGTCCGCCGGCTTGTCGCCGGACGCCCCGGCGGCGTCCTCGATCGCCGTCTTCAGCTCACCGGCGGTGCCCCAGTCGGCGAAGCGCTCGTCGTCGAGCATGACGGTCGGGGTGCCGAACTGACCGGTCTCCGGGTTGGCCAGGGCCTCGTCGGACGTGGCCTGGTCGGTGGCCGCCAGCACCCAGTCACCGAAGGTGTCGGTGGCCGATCCGTCCTTGATCCCGTCGGCGACGTCGGCGGGGACGCCGGCCTGCTCGGCGAAGCTCGCGAGCTGCTCGTCCGAGAGACCCGGCGAGTTCTCCGCCGGCTGGTTCGCGAACAGCAGGTCGTGGTAGGCGATGAACGCCTCGGGAGCCTGGTCGGCCACCCAGGCGACCGACGACGCCGCGCGGGTCGAGTACTCGGTGCCCTGCGAGGCACGGTCGAGGATCGCCACCGGGTGCACCACGAGAGCGACGTCGCCCTCCTCGCGCAGGGCGTTGATGTCCGCGCCGTTCAGGGCCTCGAACTGGCCGCAGACCGGGCACATGAAGTCGACGTACACGTCCAGCCGCGGGGCGTCCTCGACGAGGGCGCCCGCGGCGCCCTTGTCGTCGACCGGGATGCCGGTGTCGTCCACCACGCCCGCCGGGATGGCGTCGGCCTTCTCCATGCCCGTCTTCTGCGACTCCGCGATGATCAGCCAGATCGCCACGCCCAGGCCCACGATGAGCAGCCCGAGCAGTCCGAGGGTCACCATGCGGTACGTACGCTCGCGGCCCTGCTGCTTCTTCTGCAGTGCGAGAGCCTCGGCGCGTGCGGCCTCGCGCCGCTCTGCCTTGGTCGAGTTCGACATCGGGGTCCTTCTCCTCGGTGCTCGGCCGACGGCCGACGACGATCCTCCGGCGCCGGTGGTCAAGCCCGACACGCCGCCCGGCGCTCCTGCACCGGCGTGCCACAGCCTATCTACTGTGCCCTGGGAATGACCTGGGCATCGCATCACTATTCCATGACGACGCTCCAGGCACCGCCCCGGACGTAGCCCGGCCGGGGCCTCGCCGCGCACCGCGGGAGCCTCGGCCGGGCGTCACCGGATCTCCGGCCGCGCCTCGAGCGGCCACCAGTCGATCACCAGGGGTTCCGCCACGATCGCCGCCGCGCTCAGCCCGACCACGGCCATCGCCAGCACGACGACGACGCCCGCGCCCACCCGGCCGGGCGCCACCGTCGCCAGCAGCGCCCCGGCCCCGCGCCGGGTCGGCCCCGACACGGGCCCCCACCAGGCCAGCAGCATCGTCACCACCATGGCGAGCGCGAGCACCCACGTGTCCACGATCGGCGCGTTCACCCCGCCCACCGACCGGGAGGCGAGGTCGTCGAGCGGCAGCACCACGAGACGACCCGGGGCGAACAGCCACAGCCCGCCGAGCGCCACGATCGCCCCCGCGGCGGCCGCGATCAGCACCGCGGGCAGCACCCCGAACACCGACCGCACCAGGAACCACGGCAGCCTCGCCGCCGCCCGGCTCCGCCCGCCCATCGCCGTCCCGTGCCGCATCCGCCAGTTCTCCACCGAGTCCGCGAGCGCGCCCGACGTCCGGCAGATCACGCAGAGCACCACGAACGCCGCGAGCGCCCATCCCGGCCGGGTCGCCGCGGTCGCCGCGAGCGCTCCGGCGACGGCGGCGAGCGTCCCGGTCCGCAGGGGCCAGGAGGTACGCCCCGGGCCGGCTCCGGCGCCCGCCCGGGCGTCCGGCGTCGTGCCCTCGGGGCGGGCGGCGCCCTGCGCCGCTCCGGGCGAGGACACCGCGCCGACCGGATGGCTGCGCACCGAGCGCCCGTGCCCGCCCCCGCCGGCCGCCGCCGCACCCGCACCCGCACCGACCGCACCAGCCGCGCCCTCGTCGATCCGGTCCGGCCGCGGCGTCACCAGGGTCCTGTCGCCCGCCGCGGGCAGCGAGTCCGTGACGTCCGCGGGGCGCCCGCCGGCCGGCCGTACCACGTCGACCACCGCCGTCGGCCCGGCCGGCGCCGCGCCGAACCCGCCGTCGTCACCGGCCCCCGCCCCCGGCGCCCCGCGCCCTGCCGCCAGGAACGCCTCCGACGCCACCTTCAGGGACCGCCCCACCTCCGTGGGCCCCCACCGCTCGGCCGGCACCGGCCGCAGCGCGGCCTCCAGCGCCCGCGCGACGCGCGGCTCGAGGTCGCTCAGATCGGCCCGCCCTTCCCGGGACCGCTGCAGCACCAGCTCCAGCGGCCGCACCCCGAACGGGGACCGGCCGGTCGCCGCGAACGCGAGCACGGCGGACCAGCTCCACCAGTCGGTGTAGGGGGCGGGCTCGCCGCCGTCCAGCAGCTCGGGCGCGAGATATCCCGGCGTCCCCATCACGAAGCCGGTCCGCGTCGCCCGCGCGTCGCCGGGGCCCTGCGCCAGCCCGAAGTCGATGAGCACCGGCCCCTTCGGGGAGACCAGCACGTTCGACGGCGTCAGGTCCCGGTGCACCACGCCCGCCTCGTGCACGGCCTCCAGGGCGTCGCCGAGCTGGTCGGCGAGCTCGTACAGGTCGCGCGGGTCGAGCGGGCCGCGCGTGTCCACCTCCTCCTCGAGGGTCGGGCCCTCGACGAGCTCGGTGACGATGAAGGCCTCGAACGCGTCGAGCTCGACGTCGAGCACGCGCGCCACGCCCGGGTGCCGCAGCCGCTGCAGCGCGCTCGCCTCCCGGCGCAGCCGCTCGCGGGCGGCGTCGTCGTCGGTGCCGGCGAGCAGTTTGAGCGCCACGGCGCTCCCGCCGTCGTCCAGCGCGCGGTAGACCGTACCCATGGCGCCGCTACCGATCTTGCTGGTGAGCCTGTATCCGCCGATCACATCGGCCGATCCGGCGCCCCCCTCTGCTCCCATGGCGTTCACGCTAGCGGGCGAACCCGCCCAACGCGCGGCAACTCACCCGTGTTCACGTTCCTGACCTGCAACGAAGCACCATTTTCGCCCCACATGGGGTGATGGACATCACCGCCCGACCATAGGCCGCCTCGATACCCTGATCAAGGCAAGGAGACGTCAATTCAGTCCAAGGTCCATGCAGTCAACACAGAGTTGAGGTGTAGATCGTTGCCGGGCAAAGACGGAAACGACCTCGTCGTGGTGGCAAACCGCCTCCCCGTCGACTTCTCGGTGAGTCCCACCGGGGAACTGAGCTGGCAACGTTCGCCTGGAGGTCTCGTCACGGCGCTGGAGCCCGTGATGCAGCAGGCGGACGGCGCCTGGATCGGCTGGTCGGGAGCTCCCGACCTCGCGCACGAACCGTTCGACGCCGAGGGCATGCGACTGGTGCCCGTGACCCTCAGTGCCCAGGAGATCGAGCGGTACTACGAGGGCTTCTCCAACGACACGTTGTGGCCCCTCTACCACGACGTCATCGCCCCGCCCACCTACCACCGCCAGTGGTGGGACTCCTACCGGCGGGTCAACCAGCGGTTCGCGCAGGCCGCCGCGGATCACGCGGCCCATGGCGCGACCGTCTGGGTGCACGACTACCAGCTCCAGCTCGTCCCGCGCATGCTGCGGGACCTGCGCCCCGATCTGCGGATCGGGTTCTTCGACCACATCCCGTTCCCGCCGGTGGAGCTGTTCGGCCAGCTGCCGTGGCGCCGCCAGATCGTGGACGGGCTGCTGGGCGCCGACGTCATCGGCTTCCAGCGCAACGGCGACGCCGCGAACTTCGTCCGCGCCGTGCGCCGCCTCACCGACTACACGACGCGCGGCCCGGTCATCACGATGCCCGACGCCGAAGGGCGCCCCGGACGTCACGTGCGTGCGCAGGCGTTCCCCATCTCGATCGACTCGCACCGCTTCGACATGCTGGCCCGCACCCCCGAGGTGCAGGCCCGCGCCAAGGAGATCCGCCGCGACCTCGGCGACCCGGACATCGTGTACCTGGGCGTCGACCGGCTGGACTACACCAAGGGCATCCGGCACCGGATCAAGGCCTACGGGGAGCTCCTGGAGGACGGCCGCCTCGACGTCACGCGCGCCACGCTCGTGCAGGTGGCGAGCCCCAGCCGGGAGAACGTCGGCGCGTACCAGGAGCTGCGCGAGCACGTGGAGATCCTGGTGGGCCGCGTGAACGGCGAGTTCGGCGAGCTGGGCCACTCCGCCATCCACTACCTGCACCACTCGTACCCGGCCGAGGAGATGGCCGCGCTGTACCTCACCGCGGACGTCATGCTCGTCACCGCGCTGCGCGACGGCATGAACCTCGTGGCCAAGGAGTACGTCGCCGCCCGCAGCGACGAGAAGGGCGTCCTGGTCCTGTCGGAGTTCACGGGCGCGGCCGACGAGCTGTCACCCGGGCCGCTGCTGGTCAACCCGCACGACATCGACGGGATGAAGGACATCATCGTCGCCGCCTCGACCATGGACGAGAAGGAGCAACGACGCCGGATGCGGCGCCTGCGTCGCAAGATCATGACAGACGACGTCGCCAAGTGGTCCGAGTCCTTCCTCTCCGTGCTGGCGGCCGTCCAGCCGAGGCCGACGGACGAACCCCGCCACGAACCCACCGGGACCCTCGCGGAGTCCCTGCACACCTTCGCGTCGATACCCCCCGGGCGCCGTCGCCGGCGCAACGCCGAGCCCGCCGTGGCCTGGCTGATCGCCTCCGACTTCGACGGGACGCTGTCCCGGCTCGTCGACGACCCGAAGGCCAGCCGGATGACGGAGGGCTCACGCGTCGCGGCCGACCGGATCGCCGCGCTCGCCGACGAGGCGCCCGTGCGGTTCGCCCTCGTCTCCGGGCGCGACCTCAAGAGCCTGGCCGAGGTCGCCGAGGCCCCGGTCGGCTCGTTCCTGGTCGGGTCGCACGGCGCCGAGACGGGCCGGCAGACGGACCGCGGCATCCAGTCGGTCCCGCTGCAGCTCTCCCCGGCCCAGCACACCCAGCTGGACGCGCTGGTCGCGGGGTTCGAGGCGGCCGCCGCGGACCGCGAGGGCGTGTGGGTCGAGGTCAAGCCCGGCGCCGCCGTCCTGCACACCCGCCTGGCCGGGACCGACGACGCCGCCGCCGTGACCGTCGCGGCCGACGAGGTGGCCTCGAACCTGGGGCTGGCGCCCATGCACGGCAAGGACGTGGTGGAGGTGTCGGTGGTGTCGACGTCGAAGGGCGAGGCGCTGCGGCAGCTGCGCGACGTCGTCGCCGCCGAGACCGGGGCGCAGACCGTGCGCATCTTCTACTCCGGGGACGACACCACCGACGAGCACGCGTTCGCCGCCCTCGAGGCGGGTGACCTCGCGGTCAAGGTCGGCACGGGCGACTCGCTCGCGCCGCACCGGGTGCCGGACGCGGACACGCTCGCCGTCGTCCTCGAACGGCTGGCGGACGAGCTCTCGGGAGACGAGATCAACGATTGAAACGTCTCCCTGGACATGACCGAGCCACGCCGGAGTCTCACCCGGCGCCGACGCGGTCGGCCAACAGCGGGTAACGTCTTGATCAGCGGATAGTGGCCGTGCTCCCCGGAGGGGGTACGATCACGCTGCAATCTGTGTCACCGCCGACACCTCAGTGGACGCAACGACACCCGACACAACGGATCGTCCGGCACGTACCTGCCGGTGGAGGGAAGTCTCAACATGGCTACTGTCACCTTTGACAAGGCGACGCGCATCTACCCGGGCACCGAGCGCCCGGCCGTGGACGCGCTGGACCTGCACATCGAGGACGGCGAGTTCCTCGTCCTCGTGGGCCCGTCCGGCTGCGGTAAGTCCACGTCGCTGCGCATGCTCGCCGGCCTGGAGGACGTGAACGGCGGTGCCATCCTCATCGGCGACCGCGACGTCACCGACGTGCAGCCCAAGGACCGGGACATCGCGATGGTGTTCCAGAACTACGCGCTGTACCCGCACATGTCCGTCGCGGACAACATGGGCTTCGCGCTCAAGATCGCCGGCACGCCGAAGGCGGAGATCCGCCAGCGCGTCGAGGAGGCGGCGAAGATCCTCGACCTCACCGAGTACCTCGACCGCAAGCCGAAGGCGCTGTCCGGCGGTCAGCGTCAGCGTGTCGCCATGGGCCGCGCCATCGTGCGCCAGCCGCAGGTGTTCCTCATGGACGAGCCGCTGTCGAACCTCGACGCCAAGCTCCGTGTCCAGACGCGTACGCAGATCGCGTCGCTGCAGCGTCGTCTCGGCGTCACCACGGTGTACGTCACGCACGACCAGACCGAGGCGCTCACCATGGGTGACCGCATCGCCGTGCTGTCCGGCGGCATCCTGCAGCAGGTCGGCACCCCGCGCGAGATGTACGACAAGCCGGCCAACGTGTTCGTCGCGGGCTTCATCGGCTCGCCGGCCATGAACATCGGCCACTTCGACGTGAAGGACGGCCGGGCCCAGGTGGGCGGCGCGTCCATCGTGCTGGAGCGCGCGGTCGCCGACGGCATCACCGCCGCCGACGGCGGCAAGGTCACCCTCGGTTTCCGCCCGGAGGCGCTGGACGTGGTCTCCTCGGGCAGCGAGGGCGCGTTCGACGTCGACGTCACGCTGGTGGAGGAGCTCGGCTCCGACGCCTTCGTGTACGGCTCGCTGAAGAACGGCGGCGACCTGCACGCCGGTGACACGAACCAGGTCATCGTGCGCATCGACCCCAAGGCCGTCCCGGACAAGGGCGACACCATCTCGGTGACGATCAAGCCGGAGTCGACCCACGCGTTCTCCGCCTCCACGGGCGAGCGCCTGGGCTGATCCCCCTCGCACACCACGCCGAGGCAGCAGGTTCCGAGCGGGACCTGCTGCCTCGGCGCACCTGCGCCAGGAGTTCCCCATGAACCAGAACCTGCAGATCACCGCAGCGCGGCCCGACCCCGCGCTGCTCGACCTGCCCTGGCACCTCCCGCTGACCAACTGGCCGGACGACGTCCTGGCCGCGCTGCCCCGGGGCATCTCGCGGCACGTGGTGCGGTTCGTGCGGCTGTCCGGGCGGGTGCTCGCGGTCAAGGAGATCGGCGAGACGGTCGCGTACCGCGAGTACGAGCTGCTGCGGCGGCTGAACCGGCTCGACGTGCCGTCCGTCGTGCCCGTGGGAGTCATCACGGGACGCCGCGACGCGAACGGTGAGCGCCTCGAGGCCGTGCTCGTCACCGAGCACCTGCAGTTCTCGCTGCCCTACCGCGCGCTGTTCAGCCAGTCGCTGCGGCCCGACACCGCGACCCGCCTCATCGACGCCCTCGCCGTGCTGCTCGTGCGGCTGCACCTGGTGGGCTTCTACTGGGGCGACGTGTCGCTGTCGAACACGCTCTTCCGGCGCGACGCCGAGACGTTCTCCGCGTACCTGGTCGACGCCGAGACGGGCGACCTGCACCGCGAGCTGACGCCCGGCCAGCGCAACTACGACATCGACCTGGCCCGCACCAACATCATCGGCGAGCTCTTCGACCTCGCCGCGGGCGAGATGCTCGACCACGAGGTCGACGAGATCGGCATCGGCGACGCCCTCGTCGCGCGGTACAACGAGCTGTGGGGCGCCCTGACGGGCGCCGAGTCGTTCTCCGCGAACGACCGCTGGCGGGTCGACGCGCGCATCGGCGCGCTCAACCGCCTCGGGTTCGACGTCGGCGAGCTGGAGATCACCACCGACATCGACGGCACCACCGTCCGCATCCAGCCCAAGGTGGTCGACGCCGGTCACCACTCCAACCGGCTCTTCCGCCTCACCGGGCTCGACGTCCAGGAGAACCAGGCGCGCCGCCTGCTCAACGACCTCGACGCCTACGCCGCCGCGACCGGCCGGCAGAACGACGGCGAGCAGCTGGTGGCGCACGACTGGCTGCGGAAGGTCTTCGAGCCGACGATCGCCGCGGTGCCGCGTGAGCTGCGGCGCAAGCTCGAGCCCGCGCAGCTGTTCCACGAGGTGCTGGACCACCGCTGGTTCGCCTCGGAGAAGGCGGAACGGGACATCCCGATGACGGAGGCGGTGACCTCCTACGTCGAGGACGTCCTCCGCCACCGCCCGGACGAGAAGGCCCTCCTAGGCCTCAAACCGGGCGAGACCCCGCCGGAGGACGACCCGGAGTCGGACTACTTCCACCTGGGAACCTGATCCACCCGGCAGACGCCGACCATGTCATCTCGGTCGATGGAAGCGCCACCATCAACCGAGATGACATGCTCGCGAGCCGTCAGGCGCCGCGGCGCTGCTTCGAGACCTCGTAGAGGGCTATGCCGCCCGCTACCGCCGCGTTCAGGGACTCCGTGGTGGCCGCGATCGGGATCGAGGCGACGGCGTCGCACGCCTCGCGCACGAGCCTCGACAGGCCCTTGCCCTCGGACCCGATCACGAGGACCAGCGGGTCGGTCGCGAACGCGACCTCGCTGACCTCGGTGTCGCCGCCGGCGTCGAGCCCGACGATGAAGCAGCCCGCCTTCTTCAGCGCCTCCAGCTCGCGCGTGAGGTTCGTCGCGCGCGCCACCGGGACGCGCGCAGCCGCACCGGCGGAGACCTTCCAGGCCGACGCCGTCATGCCCGCCGCGCGGCGCTCGGGCACCAGCACGCCGTGGGCCCCGAAGGCACCCGCCGAGCGCAGCACGGCGCCGAGGTTGCGCGGGTCCGTCACGCCGTCCAGCGCCACGATCAGCGGCTGCTCGCCGGCGGCCGCGGCGGCGTCGAGCAGGTCGTCGGAGTCCGCGTACACGTACGGCGGCACCTGGATCGCGACGCCCTGGTGCACCGCGTTGTCGGTCAGCCGGTCGAGCTCCAGCTTGGAGCCCTCGACGAACTTGAGGGACCGGGCGGCCGCGAGCTGGAAGATCTCCTCCGTGCGGTCGTCGGCGTCCAGCTTGGAGGCGATGTAGACGCAGTTCACCGGCATCTGGGCGCGCAGCGCCTCGAGGACGGCGTTGCGCCCGGCCACGATCTCCGTCGCGTCTCCACGCCGGCGCGACTTGGACACCGGGCCGCGCCCGCCGGGCACCCGCTCGGTCGCGGCGCGCTTCTCCGCGGCGACCTTCCGCTTGTGGGCCACGTGGTAGACACGGTCCTCCGCCTTGGGCGTCGGCCCCTTGCCCCGCAGCGCCCGGCGGCTCTGCCCGCCGCTGCCGATCTGCGGGCCCTTCTTGGTGCCTGGCTTCCGCGTCGCGCCGCGACGCTCCGAGTTCCCTGCCATGGTGTCTTCCTTCCGGCCGCTGCCGCGGCATCATGCATCGACCGGTTCCCCGGATCTGTCGTTCAGGACGTGCCGTCCATGCTGTCAGGCGAGCGTCCAGCGTGCGCCGTCCGCGGAGTCCTGTACCTCGATCCCCGCGGCGGTGAGCCGGTTCCGGATCGCGTCGGCGGCCGCCCAGTCCTTCGCGGCCCGGGCCGCGACGCGCGCCTCCAGCTCGGCCCTGACCAGCGCGTCGAGTGCGGCGGCGTGCCGGTCACCGGCGGGCGCGGCCCACTGCGGATCTGCCGGGTCCAGCCCGAGCACGTCAAGCATCGCACGGACCGCGACCAGCCCGGCACGCGTGGCACTGTGATCTCCCGCGGCGAGCGCGCTGTTCCCGGCCCGCAGGTGCTCGTGCACGACGGCGAGCGCGGCCGGCGTGTTCAGGTCGTCGTTCATGGCGTCCGCGAACGCCTCCGGCACGTCGGCCTTGGCGATCTCGTCCGCCGGGACCTCCCCGACAGCCTCGCTCGCCCGCGTGACGAACCCGGTCAGCCGCTCCCACGTGGCCTGCGCCTCGTCGAGCGTGTCCGCCGCCCAGTCGATCATGGACCGGTACTGCGCCGAGGCGAGCGTGTAGCGGACCACGGGAGCCGGGGCCTGGGCCAGCAGCTCGCTCACGAGCAGCCCGTTGCCCAGCGACTTCGACATCTTCGTGCCCTGCTGGGTCACCCAGGCGGTGTGCATCCAGGTCCGGGCGAACCCGTCGCCCGCGGCCCGGGACTGCGCCTGCTCGTTCTCGTGGTGCGGGAACCGCAGGTCCAGGCCGCCGCCGTGGATGTCGAACTCCGCGCCGAGGTACCGGCGCGCCATCGCCGAGCACTCGAGGTGCCAGCCCGGCCGCCCGCGGCCCCACGGCGTCTCCCACGAGGCGGTCTCCGGCTCGCCCGGGCGCGGCGCCTTCCACAGCGCGAAGTCGTGCGGGTCACGCTTCTGGACGGCCACGGCGTCCGCGTCGGCCGGCGGCACGTCGTCGTCCTCGACCCCGAGATCGTCGGGCTTCTGCCGCGTCAGCTCGCCGTACGCGGGCCACGACCGCACGTCGAACCAGACGTTGCCCTCGGTGGTGGCATACGCGTGACCCTTGTCGATCAGCGTGCGCATCAGCACGATCATCTCGGGCACATGCCCGGTCGCCCGCGGCTCGTAGGTCGGCGGCAGCACCCCGAGCGCGTCGTACGCCGCGGTGAACACCCGCTCGTAGGTGGCGGCGTGCGCCCACCACTCGACCCCGGCCGCGGCGGCCTTGGCGAGGATCTTGTCGTCGATGTCGGTCACGTTGCGGATCAGCGAGACCCGCAGCCCCTGCCGCGTGAGCCAGCGCCGCAGCACGTCGAACGCCACGGCCGGCCGGAGATGCCCGACATGCGGGGCGCTCTGCACGGTCGCACCACACAGGTAGATCCCGACCTCACCCGGAGTGATGGGGCGGAAGTCTCGCACTTCCCGGGTCGCCGTGTCGTACAACCGAATGTTCACCTCACCAGCCTACCGGCGCCCCCCGCCGCAGGGCCCGGAGTTATCCACAGCCCGCCGGATCAGCCGAAGTTCCGCCCCTCACCCCGGTAGGTCGGGACGGTCCCGACGATCTCGTCGCCCCGGAGCAGCTGGACCTCGTCGAAGCGCTCCATGAGCTCGCCGGCCTTGGCGTGGCGGAACCAGGCGCGGTCCCCCGTGCGCAGCGGCCGCGCCGCCGGACGACGCCGGCCGGCCCGCAGCGGCGTCTGCACCTCTCCGGCGCCCTCCCGGCCCGAGAGCGCCCAGCCGGGCGTCACGACGCGCGGCTGCCGCGCGGCCGAGTGCGGTCCCGAGGCGATGTAGCCGCCGGAGTACGCGGTCACCCAGCCGGGCGCGGGTTCGCGGACGACGTCGAGGCCGAAGAACGCCGACGGGCGCGGCCGGAACGCGCGGTACCCGTCGAACAGGCCGGGCACGAAGAGCCCCGATCCCGCCGTCACCTCCGTGACCCCGGGCCCGGCCGACGACGTCTCCAGCGACCCCGTCCCGCCGGAGTTCACCAGCTCCAGGTCAGGCCCGACGACGTCACGGGCCGCCGCGATCATCTCGGGACGACGGCGGTCCAGGTCCCGCACCGACAGCCTCTTCACCACCCGCACCGCGGGGCTCGCGTCGGGCAGCCCGGCGACCTGCGCCTCGTAGAACATCAGCCCGCGCAGCCGGAGCCCGGGCGCCCGCGCCACGACGCCGGCCAGCCGCCCGACGTCGTCGGCCGTCCGCAGCGGCGACCGCCGTACCCCGAGATGCACCGGCCCGGCCCGCAGGCTCGCGTCCACGTCGAGGCACACCCGCACGGGGGCGGCGGGCGCTCCCGCCGCCGGTCCCCCGTCCCCACCCGGGACGGCCGCGTCCGCCGGCGTCCCGGCCGCGGCCATCGCCCCGGCGATCAGCACGACGTGAGCCGCCGAGTCGATCATCAGCGTGACCGCCCGCCGGGCCGCCGGATCCGCGGCGAGCTCCGCGATCGCCCCGCGGTCCACGCTCGGGTAGCCCACCAGCACGTCGTCGAACCCGCGGGACGCGAGCCACAGCGCCTCCCGCACCGAGTACGCCATCACCCCGGAGAAACCGGCCCCGAGCGCCCTCTCCGCGAGCGCACGCACCCGCACCGACTTGGTCGCCAGCCGCACGGGCACGCCCCCGGCCCGCGCCAGCAGGTCGCGCGCGTTCGCGTCGAACCGGTCGAGGTCGACGACGGCGACCGGCCCCGGTATCCCGGCGGTCGCCGCGGTGAGCCGAGTGGCCAGGCCCCCGCCCGCCGGCCCCATCAGCCGAGGACCTTGCGCGTGTAGCGGTTCATGAGGACGCCCTCCGGATCGTGTTCGAGCCGCACCCGGGCGGCGTCGTCGAACCGCGGGTAGAGCGGTGCGAGGTCGTCGGCGTCGCGCGTGTGCAGCTTCCCCCAGTGTGGCCTCCCGCCGGCCGTCACGAAGATCCGCTCGGCCGCCTCGAAGTACCGCGAGTACGGCAGGCGCCAGTACTGGTGCACCGCCACGTAGGCCGTCTCGCGCCGGTACGCCGTGGACAACCAGACGTCGTCGGGCGCCGTGAACCGCACCTCGACCGGGAACGGCACGTTCTCGCCGGACCGGCGCAGCCAGGCGTCCACCTCCGCCACGACCTCGCCCGCCAGCTCGCGCGGGATCGCGTACTCCATCTCCCGGAACCGCACCCGCCGCCGCGTGCAGAACACCTGGTGCGACGGCGCCTGATAGGTCCGCGGGGACAGGGCGCGCGCCGAGACGGCGTTGAGCCGGGGCGTCAGGGACCCGAACGCGGTCGCCACCTGGTTGAGCGCCTCGAACGCCCCGTTGGACAGCACCTCCTCGTCGAGGAAGGACCGCGCGGCGCGCCCCGCGCGCTCCAGCCGTCCGGGCGCGCCGGGCGCCACCCGCGTGTTGCGCAGCGTGAGCGCCCGGCCGGTGGCGGGGAAGAAGTAGAACTCGAAGTGATCGCTCGTGGCGACGACGCCGTCCGGCCCGTCGAGCGACTCCAGCACCTCGGCCAGCGGCGCGGGCCGCTCCTCGGCCAGCAGGTCGTAGGCGGGCACGGCCTCCAGGGTCACCGCGGCGATGATCCCTGTGGTCCCCAGCCCGAGCCGCGACGCCTCGAACAGCGGGTCGCCCGGGCCGACGTCGTGCACCGCGCCGTCCGTGCCGACGACGCGCAGGCCGCGCACCTGCGCGGCGAGCCCGCCGAACCCCGCGCCCGTGCCGTGCGTGCCCGTGGAGATGGCGCCGGCGATCGACTGCCGGTCGATGTCGCCGAGGTTCTCCAGGGCCAGCCCGCGCCCGGCGAGCAGCCGGTTGAGCTGGTGCAGCCGGATCCCGGCGCCGACCGTGACGAGCGCGTTCCCCGTGCCCGGCAGCGGCTCGACGCGTTCGAGCGCGTCGAGGCGGTCCAGGCTCAGCAGCACGCCCGACGTCGTCGCCGCCGGGGTGAACGAGTGCCCGCCGCCCGCGGCCCGCACGGACCGCCCCGCGGCGGCCGAGCGGGCGACGACATCGGCGAGCTCCGCCTCGGACCCCGGCGCGGCGCGCCCGGCAGGGCTGCAGGACGCGGTCCGGGCCCAGTTGCTCCAGATCAGCGGCTGGTAGGAGGGTGTTTCATGCACGACGTCGGACACCCGGGCACTATGCCATGCCCAGCCGGTGCACGACAGAGCCCGCGCGGGTCATTTCCGGTCGAACGCCGGGACCATGTAGCTCAGCACCAGGCGCGCGAGCTCGTCGAAGGCCCGCTGGGCGACGACGTCGTCGCGGTCCACCAGCCAGCCGATCTCGATCCCGTCGATCTGCTGGGCCACGAACCGCGACAGGAAGTCGATGTCCACCGAGAACCGGGAAGCGGCGCGGTCCGCCAGCCGGTTGAGGTACTCCTTGGTCATCCGGTAGCTCTGGTCCAGGTGCCCCTGCGCCACCTCGCGCAGCACCCGGTTGCGCACGCCCGCCAGTGCGAACTCGAAGGTCAGCAGGCGCATGTGCTGGTTCTGCTTGAGACCGTCGAGCAGCGAGGTCGCGGCCGCCTCCACCAGGGTCTCCGGATCGTGGCCCTGGTCCAGCGCGGCGAGCGCGGGCTCGGACGCGGTGAGCGCGATCGCACGCCCCATCGCGCGCAGCATCTCCGCCTTGTCCTCGAAGCAGTAGTGGACCGTGCCGAGCGAGATCTCGGCCTCCTGCGCCACCGCGCGCACGGAGACGGACTCCACGCCCTCACGAAGCGCGACGCGAAGGCCCGCCTCGACGATCTCCTGGCGACGCTCGTCGAGCGTTCTTCGTCGTGACCCACGCGAATCTGACATCAGTTCTCCTCGTCGAGAGCCGCTGGGGGCGAGGCGGATGAAGCCACGGCGGACCGGGGCCCGTCCGCTGCCGACGCCGGCGGGGAAGGCTGGGCAACGATCAGTGCCGTGGCGATCGCGGCGACTCCTTCGCCGCGTCCGGTGAGACCGAGCCCGTCCGTCGTCGTCGCCGACAGGCTCACGGGCGCTCCCGCGGCAGCCGAGAGCGCGGCGACGGCCTCGGCGCGCCGGGGGCCGATCTTCGGACGATTTCCTATCACCTGGACGGACACGTTCCCTATGGTGAACCCTGCCGCCCGAACTCGCCTAGCGGCTTCGCCCAGCAAGCGCGTTCCCGAGGCGCCGGACCACTCCGGCGCGCTGGTGCCGAAGTTCGACCCGAGGTCGCCGAGGCCCGCCGCGGCGAAGAGCGCGTCGGCCGCGGCGTGGGCCGCGACGTCGGCGTCGGAGTGCCCGGCGAGCCCGCGCTCCCCCGGCCAGTGCAGGCCGCCGAGCCACAGCTCGCGCCCGGAACCCTCCGGCGCGAAGGCGTGCACGTCCGTCCCGATGCCGGTACGCGGCAGCGGGTAGGGGACGGCGCCGGTCATGCGCGCCCCTCCAGCTCGAGCTCCGCGAGGCGCAGGTCCCGCTCCGTGGTGATCTTCGCGGCCGCGGCGTCGCCGGGGACGATGTGGACCGGCTCGCCCAGGGCCTCCACGAGCCCGGCGTCGTCGGTCGCGGCGAGGTCCTCCGAGACGGCGCGCTCCCGCCCCGCCTCGTGCGCGCGGACCAGGAGCTCGCGCGCGAAACCCTGCGGTGTCTGGACCGCGCGGAGCACGGACCGGTCGGGGGTGGCGACCACGGGCTCGACGTCGCCGCCGGGGGTCACCTGCTTGACGGTGTCCGTCACGGGAAGCCCGGGGACGACGGCGCCGTGCCCCGCCCGCACCGCCTTGACCACCCGCTGCACGAGGTCGGCGGGGATGAGGGGGCGGGCGGCGTCGTGCACGAGAACGACGTCATGGCGGGCGTGCGCCGCCTCGAGACCCGCGGCGACCGACGCCTGCCGGGTGGGGCCGCCGCCGACCACCGTGACAGGGACGGTGATGCGATCATCGGCGGCCAGGAGATCGGAGACGACGTCCCGCAGGCCGTCGGGTGCGGTGACGATCAGTGCGTCCACCACACCCGAGCCGACGAGGCGGCGCGCGGCGTGCAGGACGAGAGGGGAGCCGCCGAGGTCGACGAGCGCCTTGGGAAGATCACGGCCGAGGCGGGCGCCGGAGCCGGCGGCGGTGAGAATCGCGAGCGTGGTCATGTCTCATGGCCCCGCTGGCGGGGACGGCTGCGCCGGAGCGCTCAGCCGGCCAGGACCTCGTCGAGAATGGCCTCGGCCTTCTCCTCCTCGGTCTTCTCCGCGAGCGCGAGTTCCGAGATCAGGATCTGCCGGGCCTTGGCCAGCATGCGCTTCTCCCCTGCGGAGAGACCGCGATCGGCGTCGCGGCGGGACAGGTCCCGCACGACCTCGGCGACCTTGATCACGTCGCCCGACGCCAGCTTCTCCAGGTTCGCCTTGTACCGGCGCGACCAGTTGGTGGGTTCCTCGGTGTAAGGTGCGCGCAGCACCTCGAAGACGCGCTCGAGGCCCTCCTGACCGACGACATCGCGGACCCCGACCAGGTCGACATTCTCTGCCGGGACCTCGATCGTGAGATCGCCCTGGGCGACCTTGAGCTTGAGGTACATCTTTTCCTCGCCCCGGATCTTGCGGGTCTTGACCTCCTCGATCAGGGCCGCGCCGTGGTGCGGGTAGACAACCGTCTCGCCTACTGTGAACGTCATCTGCAGATGTCCCCTTTCCAGGACACAAGGTTACCACGCGGCGGTTCGTCAATTTCCTCTGCCGGAAGTGTTGGACCTCGCGATGAGGTATCATGTCGCCGCAGGTCACCAGGTATTTTCCGCGGCTCGCGGGCCGCGCGCCCGGCATGAAACCGGCACCCTCGCATCGATCTGATCACACACTCTTTGCTCAATTTTTGGCGTTCCCGGAATGACACGCGCCCCTTTTGCGGCACTGAGTTCATCCCGTCACGGTTGCCCGGAACCCGGTCCCCGGGAGTCCTCCCGGAGCGCGGTGACGCACGCCACGCGAAACCGGCACCGGACGGGCACGCCTGGGCGCACCCGGGGGCCGCGCGCCCATTAGGATGAAGGCGATCCACAGCCTTGACCACCAGGGAGTAGACCGTGTCCCGTCGCACCACCGCCCCCAGGCGCGCCCGCACCGTCGCCGTCGCGGCCGTCGCCGCGGCGGGTGCCGCCCTCCTGTCGGCATGCGCCCCCACGACGACCACCCTGAACTACTCGCCGTCCGACGGCGTGACGGTGTCCGTGGGCGCCGAGGAGGTCAGCGACTTCACCAAGCTGCGCGGCCTCAACCTCATGGTGGTCTCCGCCGAGGAGGGGGCGCCGGGCCATCTCCTGGGCGCCCTGACGAACGACACCCAGGACGACGTCACGTTCACGCTGTCGCCGGACGGCGCCGCCCCCGCCACGTTCGACGTCGCCGCGGGCGAGACCCTCTACCTCGGCGGCGAGTCGGGCGAGCCGGTCCTGCTCGACACGGTCACGGCGTCCCCGGGCGCGAGCGTGCCGAGCACGCTCGAGGCCGACGGCGTCGCCACCGAGTTCTCCCTGCCCGTGGTCGACGGCGCCCTGCCGGAGTACGCGGACTACGTGCCGGCGCCGTCCGGCTCGGCGTCCCCGGGCGAGTCCGCGTCCCCCGCCGAGGACGCCGAGGCCTCGGCCACGCCGGAGGATCCCGCGTCCCCCGAGGAGTGAGCGGCCCGCCCGCCACCGGGACTTCATCTCCGGGTCACGTCGCCATCCTGCATTCCCGGCATCCCGGCCGGTAGGGTCCGTACCGGAAGACGAGCCGCCCGGCTCGCCGTCGTCCGCCGCACGACGGGCGCGCGCATCGACTCTGAAGGGCTCGAAGGTGTTCCTGCGAACCACGTCCCCAGTCCGCCGGCGGCGTCCCGGACGGCGAAGCACCCGGCAGCGGCTGGCCGCCCTCGGTGCCACCGCGCTGCTCGCCGGCACCCTGACGGGCTGCTCGGCCGTGGAGGGCCTGCTCGGCGGTGGCGGCGGGGAACCCGAGGTCACGCGCGACAGCGAGGGCCAGGTCACGGCGGAGACCACCACCGCCCCGGGCGCCGCCCAGGTCGGCGACTGCCTCGGCACGATCCCCCAGGGCACCTTCACCGAGCTGCCCGTCGTCCCGTGCGACAAGGAGCACCGCGGCGAGATCTACGCCGAGAAGAAGCTCCCCGAGGGCAAGTTCCCGGGCGACAAGCAGGTCGCCGACGAGGGCAACACGTTCTGCAAGGCCGAGTTCGCGACCTTCGTCGGCATGCCGTTCGACGAGTCCGAGCTCTACTTCGTGGCCTTCTACCCCACCAAGGGCAGCTGGGCCGAGAACGACCGCCTCATCCAGTGCGTCCTGGAGGCCGAGAAGCCGACCACGGGCACCCTCGAGGGCGCCGAGCGCTGACGCGCGCGAACGAACGACGGACGGAACACTCGGTGTTCCGTCCGTCGTTCGTCGTCACCCGTGCCGATCAGCCGAAGCGGCCCGAGACGTAGTCCTCGGTGGCCTTCTCCGTCGGCGAGCTGAAGATCGTCGCGGTCTCGTCCATCTCGATGAGCTTGCCGGGCTTGCCGGTGCCCGCGATGTTGAAGAACGCCGTCTTGTCGCTCACGCGCGCCGCCTGCTGCATGTTGTGCGTGACGATGACGATCGTGTAGTCCTTCTTCAGCTCCTGGATGAGGTCCTCGATCGCCAGCGTCGAGATCGGGTCCAGGGCCGAGCACGGCTCGTCCATCAGCACGACCTGCGGCTTGACCGCGATGGTGCGCGCGATGCAGAGGCGCTGCTGCTGGCCGCCGGACAGGCCCGAGCCCGGCTTGTCGAGCCGGTCCTTGACCTCGTTCCAGAGGTTCGCGCCGCGCAGCGAGGCCTCGACCAGGTCGTCGGCGTCGGACTTGGTGATCCGGCGGTTGTTCAGCTTCACGCCGGCCAGGACGTTGTCCTTGATCGACATCGTGGGGAACGGGTTGGGCCGCTGGAACACCATGCCGACGTTCCGGCGCACCGCCACCGGGTCGATGTCGGGGCCGTAGAGGTCGACGCCCTCGAGCAGCACGCTGCCGTCCACGTACGCGCCGGGGATGACCTCGTGCATGCGGTTCAGCGTGCGCAGGAAGGTCGACTTACCGCAGCCGGACGGGCCGATGAAGGCCGTCACGGAGCGCGGCTCGATGCTCATCGAGACGCCCTCGACCGCGAGGAAGTCGCCGTAGTAGATGTTGACGTCCTTGACGTCGATGCGCTGGGCCATGGGAGAGATCCTTCGTGTGTGCGCCGGGTGCGAGGGGTTGTCTGCGCGCCTCAGCGCAGCTTCGGAGCGAACCATCGGTTGACGAGGCGGCCCGCGATGTTCAGGAGCATGACGATCACGATCAGCGTGAGGGCGGCGCCCCAGGCGTTCTGCATCGAGATGTCGACGACGCAGTCGAGCTGACCCTCGCGGCACGTGGCCGGACCCTGGCTGTACTGCCGGTAGGTGAAGACCGGCAGCGTCATCATCCGGCCGTCGAAGGCGTTCAGGTTGATCGAGTCGGTCACACCCGCCGTGATCAGCAGGGGGGCCGTCTCGCCGATCACGCGCGCGATCGCGAGCAGGATGCCGGTGGTGATACCGGCGACGGCGGTGCGGAGCACCACCTTGACGATCGTGAGCCACTTCGGCACGCCCAGGGCGTAGGACGCCTCGCGCAGCTCGTTCGGGACGAGCTTGAGCATCTCCTCGCAGGACCGCACGACCACGGGGATCATCAGGACCGAGAGCGCCAGGGCGCCCATGAAACCGGTCCGGGTGCCCGGGTCGAGGAAGATCGTCATGAGCGCGACGACGAACAGGCCCGCGACGATCGACGGGATACCGGTCATGACGTCCACGAAGAACGTGACCGACCGCGCGAGCTTCCCGCGCCCGTACTCCACGAGGTAGATCGCGGTCAGCAGCCCGATGGGGATGGAGATCAGAGCGGCCCAGCCGGTCACGATCAGGGTGCCCATCGTGGCGTGGTAGATGCCGCCCGACGGGTCCCCGCCGAAGATCCCGCGCATGGAGGTCATCAGGAACTCGGCGCTCATGCGGCCCGTGCCGTTCGTCAGCACGGTCCACAGCAGCGAGATCAGCGGGATCATCGCCAGCGCGAACGCGCTCCAGATGAGGACCGTCATGAACCGGTCCATGGCCTTACGGCCCGGCTCCGCTGCGGTCAGGAGGGCCCGCGTACGCGCGGTGGAGTCCGCGGTGGGGGTTGCGGTGCTCATCAGTTGGCTCCCGAGAATTCCTTGCGGCGCGCGACGATTGCGCGGGCGGTCATGTTCACGGCCATGGTGATCAGGAAGAGTGCGAGACCCGTCGCGATCAGCGCGTTGACCGCCAGGCCCGTGGCCTCACCGAAGTCCAGGGCGATGAAGCTGGCGATCGTGCTGTGCTGGGCCGTCGTCAGGATCTCGAACGAGTAGACGAGGAATCCGGGGCTGATGATCATGAGCACGGCCATGGTCTCGCCGAGCGCACGCCCCAGTCCCAGCATCGCGGCCGAGATCACACCGGACCGCCCGAACGGCAGGACTGCCATCCGGACCATCTCCCAGCGCGTCGCACCGAGGGCGAGCGCGGCCTCCTGGTGGAGCTTCGGCGTCTGGTTGAAGACCTCGCGCGACACGGCGGTGATGATCGGCAGGATCATCACCGCGAGCACCACGGCCACGGTGGCCAGCACCTTGCCGGTCGCCGCGACGTCGCCCGCGAACAGCGGGAACCAGCCGAAGACGTCGCCCAGCCAGAACCAGAAGGGCTTGAGCACGGGGGCCAGCACGATGAATCCCCACAAGCCGTAGACGACCGACGGGATCGCCGCCAGCAGGTCGACCAGGTAGCTCAGCAGCTGCGCCAGGCGCGGCGGGGCGTAGTGCGAGATGAACAATCCGATGCCCATCGCCACCGGCATCGCGACGGCCAGCGCGAGCAGTGCGGCGAGCAAGGTGCCGAAGATCAGCGGCCCGGTGAACTCCAGGAGCGAGGTGCCGTCCGGGATGCGGCCGACAGCTGCGGACACCTCCTCGTCCGACGCGATGATGGCCGGCCAGGCGCGAAGAAGCAGGAAGAGCGCGACCGCGGCAAGCGTGGCCAGGATCAGGGCGCCGGCGCCGGTGGCGATCCATCGGAAGATCCGGCTGAAACCGCGCTCGGTGTCACCGCTGCTGCGGCGCCGCGGGGCGCGGGGCGGGGGGGACACCGCTGCGGCTGTTGGACTGTCGGTGGTGGTCACGCAAACTCCTTGGGCTGCATCTCTACCAAGTCCTGGGAATTATCTCAGTGCGACACGCCGAAGCCGACGGCAGGTCCGAGGGCCGCGAGAAGCGGTTCCGGACCGGCCGCCGGCGTCGGCGTCAGCCTGATAGACCGGGATCAGCCGGCAGCCGAGATGGTCTCGACGGCGCCGAGGTACTCGTCGCGGAGGGCCTTCTCGACCGGGGCGGAGCCCGCGGTCTCGGTGCCCTGGGCCTGGCCCTCGTCGCTCAGGATGTACGAGTACAGCCCCTTCACGAGGTCGGCGGTCGCCGCGTCCTCGTACGTGGCGCAGGCCACGTGGTACGAGACCAGGACGATCGGGTAGGTACCCGCGATGTCGCGCTTGAGGTCGTACTCCCACACCGTCTCGGCGGTGCCCTCGACACGCGGCGACTTCGAGACGACGGCGGCCGCGGCCTCGGCGCTGTACGGGACGAACTCGTCGCCGACACCCACCGCGACCGTGCCCAGCTCACCGATCTGGGAAGCGTCGGCGTAGGTGATCGCGCCGTCGGTCGACGTGGCCGTGCTGACCACACCGGAGGTGCCCTGCGCCGAGTCCTGGCCCTTGACCGGCCAGACGTCCTCGACCTCGAAGTCCCAGACGTCGGGCGTCACGGTGCTCATGTACTCGACGAAGTTCTCGGTGGTGCCCGACGGGTCGGAGCGGTGCACGACCGTGATGTCGGTGTCGGGCAGCTCGACGCCCTCGTTCTCGGCCGCGATCGCCTCGTCGTTCCACTTGGTGATGTCGCCCTTGAAGATCTTGGCGATCGTCTCCGGGGACATGTTGACCGACTCGACGCCCTCGAGGTTGAAGGCGACGGCGACCGGGCTGATGTACCCCGGGTACTCGATGATGTCGCTGCCGCAGGTCTCCTCGGCGGCCTTCATCTCGTCCTCGTCGAGGGCGGAGTCGGTGCCGATGAACGGGAAGGCGCCGGCGATGAACTGCTCGCGGCCCGTACCGGAACCGGTCGGGTCGTAGTCCACCGTCACCTCGGGGTTGAGGCTCTGGAAGCCGGCGCGCCAGGCCTCCATCGCGGCCTCCTGGGACGACGCACCGCCGCCGCTGAGGGTGCCGGAGAGCGACGAGCCCTCGGTGGCCTCGCCGGTCTCGTCGCTACCGCCGCCGGTGTTGGGGTCGGTACCGCACGCGGCGAGGGTCAGCGCGAGCGCGCCGACCATGGCGGCGGAACCAGCACGGGTGAATCGGCTGAGCTTCACGTGTCTTCCATCCTGTCAAGATCTGGGTGCGACGTCGGTTGTCCCGACGTCTGCCACGACGCTAGGGAGACGGGATGACCTGCCTCCGATGACAAAGTGAACGCAAGATGAACAGTGTCAAGGTATGGATCACAGTTCAGCCACGCTCATTCCTGCTCATGGTCATCCGTCCGATTGCGGACGGCAACCTTTTCACCCTGTGGCGCGCGGCGGATGAAAATTGAGGTCAGCCCAGGTAGATCGCGTCCGCGGCCTCGGTCACGCGGCGCTCCAGGAATCCCGAGATCGGCGCGCTGCCGGCCGCCTTCGCGGCGACCCTCTGGCCTTCCGGCGAGGCGATGTACCCGAGGAATTCCTTGACGAACCGGCCCGTCGGCTTGTCCGTGTACCGGGAGCACACGATCACGTACGACACCAGCACCAGCGGGTACGCGAACGACTCGGTGGTCCTGCGGTCGATGTCGTAGGCGAGATCGTGCTGCGTGCGGCCCTCGATGACCTGGGAGACGTCGACCGTGGAGGCCGCGGCCTCCGGGGTGTAGGAGACGAACTCGTCGCCCACCCTGATGGCAGCGCTCCCCAGGCCCTTGGTGGCGGACGCGTCCGCGTACGTCACCGCGCCCACGTTCGCCTTCACGAAGTCCGTGACGCCGCTCGTGCCGTCCTCGGCCCTGCCGCCCTCCAGCGGCCACACACCGTCCGGCTCGTGCGGCCAGTCGGCGGACGCGACCTTGCTCAGGTAGTCGGTGAAGTTCTCGGTGGTGCCGGAGTCGTCCAGCCGGTGCACCGGCACGATCGGGAGGTCCGGCAGCTTCACGTCCGGGTTGTCCGCGGCGATCTCGGGCGCGTTCCAGGTGGTGATCGCGCCGCCGAAGATCCTGGCGATCACGTCGGCCCGGAGGTTCAGCGTCTCGATGCCCTCGAGGTTGAACGCGACCGAGATCGGGCTGATGTACACCGGCAGGTCGATGCCGTTGCCCCCGCCGCAGATGTCCACGGAGCTCGCGAGCTCGTCGGTGTCCAGCGCGGAGTCCGACGCGCCGAACGCGACGTCTCCCGCGAGGAACTTCTCGCGCCCGTCGCCCGAGCCGATCGCCTCGTAGCTGATCCTCACCCCCGGCGTCCGCTCGGTGTACCCGTCGATCCAGGCCGCCATCGCCTTCTCCTGGGCGGTCGAGCCCGCCCCGGCGAACGAACCCTCGACCACGAAGTCGGCCGGGGGCTGGTACGTGGCGCCCACGGCCTGACTGCACGCGGCGAGTGGGACGACGAGGGAACCTGTGACGATCACCGCGGCGACACGCCGGTACTGGGGGTTCATGACTCTCGAACCTAGGCACGCCCCTTGAAGTCCAAGGGTGCCCCCGGCAAACACCAAGTGAACAGCGCCAGTGATCTCCCGCACGTCACAATTCAGACACCTGCGCTTGACCTGCAGTTTTACTGCCGTGCGGATCTCGCGACCCGCACGGCCCGGTCACTCCTCGGAGTCAGCCAGCTTGTAACCCAGACCGCGCACCGTGAGCAGGTACCGGGGCGTTCCCGGATCGGGCTCGATCTTCGAGCGGATCCGCTTGACGTGCACGTCGAGGGTCTTGGTGTCGCCCACGTAGTCGGCGCCCCAGACCCGGTCGATAAGCTGGCCACGGGTCAGCACGCGGCCGGCGTTCCGCAGCAGCAGCTCCAGCAGGTCGAACTCCTTCAGCGGCAGCGAGATCGTCTCGCCGTTCACCGTCACGGTGTGCCGCTCGACGTCCATCGTCACCGGACCCGCCTCGAGCACGCCGGCGTTGTCGTCGCCCACCTGCTCCACGGGCTGGCGGCGCCGCAGCACCGCCCGCATGCGCGCGAGCAGCTCACGGAAGGAGTACGGCTTGGTGACGTAGTCGTCGGCGCCCAGCTCCAGCCCGACCACCTTGTCGATCTCCGAGTCCTTCGCCGTCAGCATGATGACCGGCACGTCGCCACGGGCCCGCAGCTCGCGGCACACCTCCGTGCCGGAGAGGCCGGGCAGCATGAGGTCCAGGAGCACCAGGTCCGCTCCCTCGGCGTCGTAGGCCGCCAGCGCGTCGTTGCCGTCCGCCGCCTCGATCACCTCGAATCCCTCACGGGCGAGCTGGTAGGTCAACGGGTCGCGGTACGACTCCTCGTCCTCGACCACCAGGATGCGCGTCACGCGCCTACCTCCTCGTTCGTCGCCGCCGGGTCCGTCCCGGCTCCCATCTCACCGGTCCGGGGCTTTGCCCCCGGGCCGGCAGTCCTCGTGGTCCGCCCATCGTCCCGCACGCGGTCGCCGATGTCCGGCGACGTGCCGCGGGCGGCGGGGATCACGCGTTCCGGCGGAACCGCCCCCTCCCCGGCCGACGGGAGGCGCAACGTGAACGTCGACCCGCGGCCCGGCTCGGACCACATGGTGACGTCCCCGCCGTGATCCGCGGCGACGTGCTTGACGATCGCGAGGCCCAGCCCGGTGCCCCCGGTGTCCCGGGAGCGGGCCGGATCGACGCGGTAGAACCGCTCGAAGACCCGGTCCTGCTTGCTCTCGTCGATGCCGATCCCCTGGTCGACGACGGCGATCTCGACGAGCCCGCGGTTCTCGGACACGCCCACGCCCACGCGGGTGGCGGGCGCGGAGTAGGCCACGGCGTTGTCGAGCAGGTTCCGTACGGCGGTCACCAGCAGGCTGTGGTCCCCGTAGACGACGCCGTCGAGGGTCCCGCCCGCCGTGACGGCGATGTTCTTGGCCTGCGCTGCGGTCCTCGCCCGGTCCACGGCCTCGTCGACGACGGCGCGCACCGAGACCGGCGTGTCCTTCTGCACCGCGCCCTGCGACTGGAGGCGCGACAGCTCGATGATCTCCTGGACCAGCTCGGACAACCGGTGGGCCTCACGGTGCATGCGCTCGGTGAACCGCCGCACCGCGACCGGGTCGTCGGCGGCGTCGCCCACGGTCTCCGCCAGCAGGGCCAGGGCCCCGACCGGCGTCTTCAGCTCGTGGGACACGTTCACGACGAAGTCCCGGCGGATGGCCTCCACGCGGGCGGCCTCGGTGCGGTCCTCCGCGAGCACGAGCACGCGCTTGCCCAGCGGCGCGACGCGCACCTGGAGCAGCACCGTGCCGCTCCCCACGGGGCCGCGCGGCAGCTCCAGCTCGCGCTCCTGGATCATCCCGTCCCGGCGCACCTGGGCGACCATGTCGCGGATCGCCGCGTGCGAGATGGCGTCGTTGCGCACGACGTTCAGCGCGTAGGCGGGCGGCGAGGCCCGGATGACCTCGTCGTCGTCGTCCACGACCACGGCCGCGGAACGCAGGACGGACAGCACGCGGACGAGACCGTCGTCGAGTTCCGCGGCGGGGGCCTCCGGCCCCCTGCGCTGACGACGTTCGGAGACACGGAACGCGAGCACGGCGACGACGCCGACGACGACGCCGACGATTCCCGCGCCGAGCACCGAGACCCCCTGGATGAATCCGTCCACCTGCCCAGGGTAGGCAGTCCCGTCCAGGAGTCCTGACCATCACGGCGATTGCCCGAGGGGTGTCACCAGGAGTTCATTCTTCGACGGGCGGTCGTTAACCTGAGGGTTTACGTTCGGGTGCGACGCTGTGCGTCACGTCGGCCGAGCGTGCCGATTGCGCGCCCGCGCGGCCGGCCCGCGCCCCGCCCCCGCCGGGCGCAGACTCTGGAAGGACAGCGATGCGACAGATCTTCGAGGCCGAGCTGCAACAGGTCGGTGACGACCTCGCCGAGATGAGCCGACTCGTCGAGTCGGCGATCACCAAGGCCGGCAAGGCGCTGCTGCAGGCGGACCTGCAGCTGGCGCAGGAGGTGATCGCCTCCGACAAAGCGATCGACCAGCTCGAGGCCAAGCTCGACGAGCGGTGCGTCCACCTGCTCGCCCAGCAGGCGCCGGTCGCCACCGACCTGCGCGTCATCGTCAGCGCGCTGCGGATGAGCTCCTCCCTGGAGCGCATGGGCGACCTCGCCCGGCACGTGGCCCAGGTGGCCCGGGGCCGCTTCCCCGCCCAGGCGATCGTCCCGGGCGCGGCGGACATCTTCGCCAAGATGGACGAGGCGGCGGTGAACGTGGCCCAGCGCACGACGCGCCTGCTGGAGACCCGCGACCTCGAGGTCGCGGAGGCCGTCGAGCGCGACGACGACCTGCTGGACGAGCTGCACCAGTCGACCTTCGGCGCCCTGCTGGGCGAGGACTGGTCGGGCACGGTCCAGGAGGCCGTGGACATCACGCTGGTGGGCCGCTACTACGAGCGCTTCGGGGACCACGGGGTCTCGATCGCGAAGCGCGTGACGTTCCTGGTGACGGGGGACTTCCCCGAAGACCACCAGTAGCCGGTGGACGAGTGGCCAGGATCTGCCGCGGTGCGGCGGATCCTGGCCACTCGTGTGTCAGCGGGATGCCCTTGGGCGCTTCCTCGGACTGCGCTTCGGGCGGGAGCCTCGTTCCTCGGCTCCCACCCTGCGCTGCGTCCTCGTCAGCGGGATGCCGTCAGGCCGCTTCCTCGGACTCCGCTGCGGGCGGGAGCCTCGTTCCTCGGCTCCCACCCTGCGCTGCGTCCTCGTCAGCGGGATGCCGTCAGGCCGCTTCCTCGGACTCCGCTGCGGGCGGGAGCCTCGTTCCTCGGCTCCCACCCTGCGCTGCGTCCTCGTCAGCGGG
>NZ_BAAANL010000003.1:25661-132136 GCF_039529775.1 Myceligenerans crystallogenes | reverse complement strand
GGCCGCTTCCTCGGACTCCGCTGCGGGCGGGAGCCTCGTTCCTCGGCTCCCACCCTGCGCTGCGTCCTCGTCAGCGGCCCTGGTTCGCGACCGCCGCGATCGCGTCCTTCGCGGCCTCCGGGTCGAGGTAGGTGCCGCCCGGGGTGGTGGGCCGGAAGTCCTCGTCGAGCTCGTAGTACAGCGGGATGCCCGTGGGGATGTTCAGGCCCGCGATGGCCTCGTCCGAGACGCCGTCGAGGTGCTTGACCAGGGCGCGGAGGCTGTTGCCGTGCGCCGCCACCAGCACCGTCCTCCCGTCCTTGAGGTCCGGGACGATCTCCGACTCCCAGTAAGGCAGCGCACGGTCGAGAACCTGCTTGAGGGCCTCAGTCCGGACCAGGGGGGCGCCCTCGTAGCGGGGGTCGGTGTCCTGGCTGTACTCCGAGCCGAGCTCGATCTCGGGCGGCGGCACGTCGTACGAGCGGCGCCAGGTCATGAACTGCTCCTCGCCGAACTCCGCGAGGGTCTCCTTCTTGTTCTTGCCCTGGAGCGCGCCGTAGTGGCGCTCGTTCAGGCGCCAGCTGCGCTTGACCGGGATCCAGTGCCGGTCCGCCGCGTCGAGCGCCAGGTTGGCGGTCATGATCGCGCGGCGCAGCAGCGAGGTGTGCACGACGTCGGGCGTCACGCCCGCCTCGGTCAGCAGCGCGCCGCCGCGCCGCGCCTCCTCGATGCCCTTCTCGGACAGCGGCACGTCCACCCAGCCGGTGAACAGGTTCTTGGCGTTCCACTCGCTCTCGCCGTGGCGGAGCAGGACAAGCTTGTAGGTCATGGGCCCCATCCTGCCGTGTCCGGGAGGCCGTGCCATCCGGTCCCGCTCCTTGGTCACGCGATGTTCACCGGTCCCGGGACCCCGCGGGAATCCGCGTGCCGCCTGCGTGCCGCCTCGTAGACCTGCAGCATCTCGCCCGCCGCGTGGTCCCAGCTGAAGCGCGCCGCCGACGCCCGCGCGGCGCGGGCCATCCGCGCCCGGCGCTGCTCGTCCGCGAGCAGGTCCGCCAGCGTGCGCGCCCAGCGGGCCGGGTCGTGGCCGGGAACCAGCGCACCCGACTCGCCGTCGGCCACCACCGTGCGCAGACCGCCGACGGCGGCGGCGACCACCGGCGTGCCCGACGCCAGTGCCTCCGCCGCCACCAGCCCGAACGACTCGTTGTGCGACGGGACCGCGACGAGGTCCGCCGCCCGGAACCAGCCCGCCAGCTCGTCCTGCGGCACGGCCGGGCGCACCAGGACGTCGTCGGACACGCCCTCCTGCCAGGCGAGCGCCTCGAGCTCGCGCACCGCGGTGCGCGTCCCGCTGGCCCCGCCGAGCACGACGAGCAGGGGACGACGCCGCCCGGCGGGCCAGGCGCTCAGGGCCCGCACGAGGACGTCGGGGCCCTTGAGCAGCTGGATGCGGCCGGCGAACAGCACGACGTCACGGCCGGCCGGCAGGCCGAGACGTTCCCGGAGCACCGCGCGGCCCCCGGCCGCCTCGGGCAGCGGGGAGAAGAGCTGCGTGTCGACCCCCGGCGGCACGACGTGGACGCGGGACCGCTCGGCGCCGTACCAGGAGGTCAGGTCGTCGGCCTCCTGCTCGGTGCTGGCGACGAGCGCGTCCGCCTCCGCGACCACCTGCTCCTCCCCCACGATCCGCACCATCGGCTCGGGGCGGTCGCCCGGGGCGAGGGCGGCGTTCTTCACGCGCGCCATGGTGTGCATGGAGTGCACGAGGGGGACGTCCCAGCGCTCCGTGGCGAGCCAGCCCACCTGGCCCGACAGCCAGTAGTGGGCGTGCACGACGTCGTACCAGTCCTCGGGGCGGTGCGCCTCGGCGCGCAGCACGCCCGCGGCGAACGCGCAGAGCTGACCCGGCAGGTCGTTCTTGTCCAGGCCCTCGAAGGGCCCGGCCGGGATGTGCACCACCTTGATGCCGGGTTCGGCGTCGACGGCCTTGGGCTGGGCCGACGACGTCGCGCGCGTGTAGATCTCGACCTCTGCCCCGCGGCGCACCAGCGCGCGGGAGAGCTCCAGGACGTAGACGTTCATCCCGCCGGCGTCCCCCGTGCCGGGCTGCTCCAGCGGCGAGGTGTGCACGGAGATCATCGCGACGCGCATCAGGCTTCCAGCACGCACGCGGGCGGGACGGGGAACGGGAGCCGCGCGGTGACCTCTCCCTTCCCGGTGGCGCGATCGATCCGGACGGAAAGGAGCTCCGCGGAGTTCTGCGCGGCGACGACGATCAGCTCGGCCGCGGGGTTCCCGGCGCTCCCGCCGGCGGAATCCGCGGCGGCGCCGGCCGCGTCACCGGCGACGACGTCACCGGCGCCCGGGTCACCGACGACGGCGTGGTGCCGCGGCCAGGCGCCCGCGCCCAGGGCGACGTCGCCGGTCCGGACCAGCGTCCAGCCGCTGTCCCCGGCGCGTTCGAGGCGCAGCACGGCCAGCACGTCCGGGCCGCGGACCCCGACGTGGACGTGCCGGCCGTCCGGGGAGAGCGTGAGGTGCGACGGGAAACCGGGCGCCGCGTCGGGTCCCCAGGTGGCCTCGGTGATCGGGAAGCTGTCCGCGTGCCGGTAGCGCGGCAGGTCCGACGGGCCGGGCTCGGGAAGCAGCAGGTGCAGTCGGCAGTCCAGCTCGCCGGCGACCAGGAGCGCGCCGCCGGGCAGTTCGACCAGGTGGCGCGGGCCCGTACCGGGCGGGAACGTGGCGGCGACGGCGGAGGTGCCCGCGTCCCCGGGGACGCCCGGCCGGTGGGCGCGCAGCTCGTCGGTGCCGAGGTCGGCGACCAGCACGACGTCCGACGCCGTCTCCGCCGACGGCTCGCCGGTGCCCGCTGCCCGGGACACCGGGTGGGCGAAGTGGGCGTGCGGGCCCTCCTGGCGCTCCAGGACCGGGCCGGCCCCGCGGTGCGCGTACGTGACGGGGGCCTCCGCGCCGAGCGCGCCGTCGTCGTCGACGGGCCAGGTCGAGGCGACGCCGTCCGAGTAGTTCGTGACCCACAGGCGGTCCGCCGTCGCGACGACGTGACACGGGTCGGATCCGCCGGAGCTCACCGTGCCGCGGCCGGCGATGTCGCTGCCGGGCATGTCGCCGCCGGAGAGGTCGAGCACGGTCAGCGAACCGACGCCGGTCTCGCCCACGGCGTACAGGCTGCGCCCGCCGGGGTGCACCGCGAGGAACGACGGCGACGGGAGCGCGACCACGCGCCGCGCGTCGCTCAGCGCGCCCGTGGCGGCGTCGACGGTTACCTGGAAGATGCCCTCACCGCTGCCCGGATCGGCACCGGGTCGAGGATAGGTGCCGATCCACAGCGAGCGGATGCGATGGCCTGGCTCCGAAGTCATGGAACCAGCCTAGGGCTGCTGCCGAGCGGGTCAGGCGTTGGCCTTCTCCCAGGCGGTGACGATCTCGGCGGCGATCCGGCCGCGGTCGCTCACCTTGTGACCCTGCTCACGGGCCCACTCGCGGATCGCCGCGGTGTTGTTGGTGGCGCGTGCGCGGCGCGACGCCGGGGCGGCCTTGGCGGCTTTCGCCTTGCGTGCCGCACCCACCCACGGAGCGATGGCGTTCCGCAGTTCCTCCGCGTGTTCCTTGCTCAGATCGATCTCGTAGCTCGTGCCGTCGAGACCGAAAGACACCGTCTCGTCGGCGACGCCGCCGTCGATGTCGTCCTCCAGTACCAGCTGAACCCTCTGGACCATTGTCCGCACGCCCTTTCAATCAACAAAATCTCTGGGTGTTGTTGAAAGCATGCCGCACCGGTGTGCGCATCGTCAAACAAAGGGGTCACGACCGTGATTTCGCACACACAGAAACTTCACCCGTGGTCAGGGTCGTCCGACGTGGCCTCGATTCCGGCGGAAGAATCTCGCGCCCCGGTTACGCGCCGCGAGAATTTTCGCTGGATACCACGCCGCCCGAAGCGGAATCCGCGACGCCCGCCGTAGAATCCGGAGCCCCTGACGGAGCACCGGCATCCATGCGCTCCAGCGCGAGACGTTCATCGCGGTCCGCGCGAAGGATCTTTCGCATCGCGAACCAGAACAGAACGCCTACACCGATCGAGGGCGCCAGGCCCGAGATCACCGCCACGAAGGTATCCACCACAGAATCCTCACAATCGAGTGTGCGTCACCGGCATGCGTCAGGCCTGGGGCTTGACGAGCGGGAACATGATCGTCTCGCGAATGCCGAGACCCGTGAGCGCCATCAGGAGCCGGTCGATCCCCATGCCCATTCCGCCGGCGGGCGGCATGGCGATCTCCATGGCGGTGAGGAAGTCCTCGTCGAGGCGCATCGCCTCGTCGTCGCCCGCCGCCGCGAGGGCGGCCTGGGCCGCGAAACGTTCCCGTTGCACCACCGGGTCGACGAGCTCGGAATATCCGGTCGCGAGCTCGAATCCCCGGACGTACAGATCCCACTTCTCGACCTGGCCGGGAATGCTCCGGTGGTCCCGGGTCAGCGGGGAAGTGTCGACCGGGAAGTCCCGCACGAATGTCGGGGCGGACAGGCCGTCACCCACATGGTGCTCCCAGAGTTCCTCGACGAGCTTTCCGTGCGTGGCCTTCTTCGGGTCGAGGGAGATCTCGGCCCGGTCGGCGAGCTTGGTCAGGTGTTCGACTCCCGTGGCGGGGGTGATCTCCTCACCGATCGCCTCCGACAGGGAGCCGTACATCGTGATCTTCGCCCATTCGCCGCCGAGGTCGTATTCGGTGCCGTCCGGGAGCGTCACGACCGTGGTTCCGAGCACGTCGTTCGCCGCGGTCTGGACGAGGTTCTGGGTGAGCGCGCCGATCGTGTCGTAATCGCCGTACGCCTCGTAGGCCTCGAGCATCGCGAACTCCGGGGAGTGCGAGGAGTCGGCCCCCTCGTTACGAAAGTTCCGGTTGATCTCGAAGACCTTCTCGACGCCGCCCACGACCGCCTTCTTGAGGAAGAGCTCGGGGGCGATCCGCAGGAAGAGTTCCATGTCGTACGCATTCATATGCGTCGAGAACGGACGTGCCGAGGCGCCCGAGGCGACCGCCTGCAGCATCGGCGTCTCCACCTCGAGGAAATCGCGGCGGTGGAAATTCTCCCGCAGGGAACGCACCACGCCGGCACGCATCCGCACCATGTCCCGGGCGGCGGGCCGCGCGATGAGGTCCACGTATCGCTGCCGGACGCGCGCCTCCTCGGAAAGGTCCTTGTGCAGCACGGGAAGCGGGCGCAGCGCCTTGGCGGCCATGCGCCATTCGTCGGCGAAGACGCTCAGTTCGCCGCGCCGCGAGGACCCGATGCGGCCGTGCACGAAGAGATGGTCGCCGAGATCGACGTCGCTCTTGAAATTCGTGAGCGCTTCCTCGCCGACGACGTTCTGGCTGAGCATCGCCTGCAGGCGATTGCCCTTGCCGTCCTGCAGCGTGACGAAACAGAGTTTGCCCGTGTTGCGCAGGAAGACGACGCGCCCGGCGACGCCGGCGACATCGTCCGTTTCCTCGCCTTGCGCCAGATCAGCGTACTTTTCCCGGATCTCTGCGATGCCGTGGGTGACGGGAAGATTCACCGGATAGGCCGCATCGCCGCGCGCGAGGATGCGCTCGCGCTTCTCGCGCCGGATCCGCGTCTGCTCGGGCAGGTCGTCGGTTTCGGGTGCGGTGTTCTCGGCGGGGGCTTCGGAAGTCACCCGGCGATTCTATCGGCGTGAAGCAGTGCGCCGAATCCATTTCGTCCCGACGCTGGATTTCGCCGGAGGCCGCCGGACCCCGGATTCACGAGGAACGCAGGTCCAGCGCGAGGTCGAGGATCGGGGCGCTGTGCGTCAGCGCACCGACGCTCAGGTGGTCGACGCCGGTCAGGGCGACCTCCCGGGCCCGGTCCAGGGTGAGATTTCCCGTGGCCTCGAGGTCGACGTGCGCGGGAACGCCGTCGCGGCCCTCGCGCTCGCGCACCGCGCGGACGGTCGCGGCCAGGACCGGGGTCGGCATGTTGTCCAGCAGCAGGAAGTCGGCGCCGGCGCCCAGCGCCTCGATCGCCTGCTCGGTGGTGTCCGCCTCGACCTGGATGCTCACGTCCGGGAAGGTGGCGCGCACCGCCGCGATCGCCCCGGCCACGGAGCCCGCGGCCACGACGTGGTTGTCCTTCACCATCGCGACGTCGTACAGGCCCATCCGCTTGTTCGTGCCGCCGCCCGCCCGCACGGCGTACTTCTCCAGGGCACGCAGCCCCGGTGTGGTCTTGCGCGTGTCCAGCACGGTCGCGCCCGTGCCCGCCAGCTCGCGCGCGAACGCCCGCGTGGCGGTCGCCACGCCGGAGGCCCGCGAGGCGAGGTTCAGCAGCGTGCGCTCGGCGGTGAGCAGCACCTGCACCGGCCCGGTGATCGTGGCCAGCACCTGCCCGCGCTCGACGTCGTCCCCGTCCTGCGCGACATACGTCACCTGCGGCGCGTCCAGCCCGAACCGGTCCGCGACCTGCGACAGCGTCTCCTGGGCGACGACGAGCCCCGCCACCGTCCCGCTCTGCCGCGCCACCAGATCGGCGGCGCCGACGGCGTCGGCCGGAACGGTCGCCTGCGTGGTGACGTCCCGCCCGGGCGCGGCCCCGAGATCCTCGTCGAGTGCGACGGCGACCGTCCGCGCGATCCACCCGGGGTCCAGCCCCGGCTCGACGACGGACGGCTGGCGTTCTGTTTCGCTCACGCCCACAACCTAATCGACGGAGCCGAAGCCGCCGCCACCCGGGGTCTCGACGACCAGGACGTCGCCCGGGCCCAGCTCCACGAAGTCGCGGCCCGCGAGCGGTTCGGGAGGCGGGCCCGATGCCGCGCGGCGCACGCTGTTGCGGCCGAGGGCGCCCGGGGCGCCGCCCGCCATGCCGTACGGCGCGACGACGCGGTGGCTGGTCAGGAGGCTGGCCGTCATCGGCTCGCGGAACTCCAGTTCGCGCACGACGCCGTCGCCGCCGCGCCGGCGGCCGGCGCCGCCCGAACCCTCGCGGATCGCGAAGTTCCTGACGATGACGGGAAAACGGGTCTCCAGGACCTCGGGGTCGGTGAGGCGGGAGTTGGTCATGTGGGTCTGGACCGCCGGCGCGCCGTCGAAGCCGTCGCCCGCGCCCGAGCCGGAGGCGATCGTCTCGTAGTACTGGTGGCGCGCGTTGCCGAAGGTCAGGTTGTTCATCGTGCCGGAGCCCTCGGCCTGCACGCCGAGCGCCGCGTAGAGCGCGCCGGTGATCGCCTGGCTGGTCTCCACGTTGCCCGCGACGACGGCGGCCGGGTACGCCGGCGACAGCATCGTGCCCGGCGGGATCACGATGTCGAGCGGGCGCAGGCAGCCGTCGTTGAGCGGGATGTCGTCGGCGACCAGGGTGCGGAAGACGTACAGCACGGCCGCCGTGACGACGGCGCTGGGGGCGTTGAAGTTGCCGTCGAGCTGCGGCGACGTGCCCGTGAAGTCGACCGTGGCGCGCCGGGCGTCCCGGTCCACCGTGACGCGGACGGCGATCGTGTCGCCCGAGTCCGTGCGGTACTCCGTGGCGCCGTCGTCCAGGCGGTCGATGACGCGCCGCACGGCCTCCGCGGCGCCGTCCTGCACGTGCCGCATGTACGCCTGCACGACGTCGAGCCCGAAGTGCTCCACCATCGCGGCGATCTCCTCGACGCCGCGGGTGTTGGCGGCGACCTGCGCGCGGAGGTCGGCGAGGTTGGTGTCCGGGTCGCGGGACGGATGGCGGGCCGAGGTGAGGAGCTCGCGGGTCTCGGCCTCGCGCATCCGGCCGCCCGAGACGAGCAGCCAGTTGTCGAACAGGACGCCCTCCTCGTCGATGTTCCGGCTGGTCGCGGGCATGGAGCCGGGGGCGATGCCGCCGATCTCGGCGTGGTGCCCGCGGGAGGCGACGTAGAAGAGGATGCGGGCGGCGTCGTCGAACACGGGCGTGATGACCGTGACGTCCGGGAGATGGGTGCCGCCGTGGAACGGGTCGTTGACGGCGTACGTGTCGCCGGGGCGCATCGCGCCGGCGCGGCGCGCGATGACCTCCTTGACGGACGTGCCCATCGAGCCGAGGTGCACCGGGATGTGCGGCGCGTTGGCAACGAGGTTGCCGTCCGGGTCGAAGAGCGCGCAGGAGAAGTCGAGGCGCTCCTTGATGTTGACCGACTGCGACGTCGCCTCCAGGCGGGCGCCCATCTGCTCCGCGATGGACATGAAGAGGCTGTTGAAGATCTCCAGCATGACGGGGTCGGCGGCGTCGGCGGAGATCCGGGCGTCGGGGCGCGGGGTGGTGCGGGTGACGGTGAGGTGGCCGTGGTGCGTGGCCTCGGCGGTCCAGCCGGGTTCGACGACGGTGGTGGCGTTGGCCTCGGCGATGATCGCAGGGCCGACGACGACGTCGCCGGGTGCCATCGCCTCCCGCTGCCGCAGCACCCCGTCGGCCCAGCGCCCCCCGGCGAAGAGGGAAATCGTCGCGGGTTCGTGGTCGGTCGTCCGCGGCAGGATCGGCCGCTCGGGCGACCGATCTTGCGACAGCTGACCGACCACCGCGTCACCGGCCCCGGACGGGGCCACCGCCTCCACGGCGACCGCCTCGGCGGTGAGGGGGCGGTCCAGGAGGAAGGAGTAGACGGAGCGGTGGGCCGCCTCGAACTCGGCGGTCATCTCCGCCGGGTCCGCGAGCCGCACCGGGACGACGGTGTCGGTGCCCTCGTACCGCAGGTGCACCTTGCGCGAGACGACGACGCCGCTCGCGTCGTGGCCAGGGGCGTCGCTCCCGCCGGAGATCCCCTGGGCGGCGAGCTCGGCCCGGGCCGCGGACTCCAGCGCGCCGGCGGCTTCCCGCAGCCGGGCCGCACTGTCCGCGGCGGCCAGCGGGAGCTCCACCGACTGCTCGCGCATGACCGTCGTGTCCGCCAGGCCGATGCCCAGCGCCGAGAGCACGCCCGCCATCGGGGGGACCAGCACCGTGTCGATCCCCAGTGCGTCCGCGACCGCGCAGGCGTGCTGCCCGCCCGCGCCGCCGAACGTCGTCAGGGCGTAGCGGGTCACGTCGTGGCCCTTGCGGACGGTGATCTTCTTGACGGCGCCGGCCATGCTGGCGACCGCCACGGCCAGGAATCCCTCGGCGACCTGCTCGGGGGTACGGCCGTCGCCGATCTCGGCCGCGAGCGCCGCGAACTTCCGGGCCACGACGTCGGTGTCGAGCGGCTGGTCGCCGTCGGCCCCGAACACGGCCGGGAAGTGCTCGGCGCGGATGCGCCCGAGCAGGAGGTTGGCGTCGGTGACGGTGAGGGGACCGCCGCGGCGGTAGCAGGCGGGGCCGGGGACGGCGCCGGCGGACTCCGGGCCGACGCGGTACCGCGTGCCGTCGAAGTGCAGGATCGAGCCGCCGCCCGCGGCGACGGTGTGGATGTCGAGCATCGGGGCGCGCAGCCGGACGCCGGCGACCTGGTTGTCGAAGACACGTTCCAGCTCGCCCGCGTAGTGGGAGACGTCGGTGGAGGTGCCGCCCATGTCGAACCCGATGACGCGGTCGAACCCGGCGAGCGCCGACATCCGCACCATGCCGACGATCCCGCCCGCGGGCCCGGAGAGGATGGCGTCCTTGCCGCGGAACCGGTGCGCCTCGGTGAGCCCGCCGTTGGACTGCATGAACTGCAGCGGGACGCCGGTGAGCCGGTCCGCGACGCGGTCGACGTACCGCCGCAGCACGGGCGACAGGTAGGCGTCGACGACGGTGGTGTCCCCCCGCGGCACGAGCTTCATCAGCGGGCTGACCTCGGCGGACCGCGACACCTGCGGGAACCCGATCTGCTCGGCGAGATCGGCGACGAGGTTCTCGTGCCCGGGATGCAGGTGCGAATGCATCGCGACGACGGCGACCGCCCTGAACCCGTCGTCGTACGCGCTACGCAGGTCCTGTTCCACGGCCTCCAGGTCCGGCGCGCGAAGCACCTCCCCCTCGGCGGTCACCCGCTCGCCGACCTCGATCACGCGCGTGTACAGCGGCTCGGGCAGCACGATGTGCCGGTCGAAGATCCGGGGCCGGTTCTGGTAGGCGATCCGCAGCGCGTCCCGGAACCCCTGGGTGACCACGAGCACGGTCGGCTCCCCCGTGCGCTCCAGCAGCGCGTTGGTCGCGACGGTCGTCCCCATCCGCACGGCCCGGATCCTGTCCGACGACGCCCGCGGGGCACCATCACCCTCGGCCGGCCGGGCGCCGTCGGCCCCCGTCGTCGCGCCCGCGTACTCCCGCAGGATCCGCTCGATCCCGGCCACGGCGGCGTCGTCGTACCGCTCCGGATCCTCGGACAGCAGCTTGTGCGAGCTCAGCGCCCCCTCGGGGTGCCGCGCCACGATGTCGGTGAAGGTCCCGCCGCGATCGATCCAGAACTCCCAGGTCATCCGCTGATCGTAGGCGCCGCGCGACGCCGTCGCCGGTACGGCGCCGATATCGACGCCGAGGATCGCGAGGTCGATATCGACGTCGTGGGCGAACGCGTGGACGGGCCGCCGCGCGGGGGTCAGCGGACGCGCAGGGCGCCGTCGTCGGACAGGCTGATCAGGACGCGGCGCCTCCAGTCCGGGTCCGGTGCGGGGTGGTCGGCGCGGAAGTGGCCGCCGCGGGATTCCGTGCGGAGCCAGGCCGCGCGGGTCAGTGCGCGGGCGACCTGGTAGAGGTTCGTCGTCTCCCATTCGGCGGCCTGGGGGGCGGCGATCACGTCGGCGGCGCGGTGGGCGTCCGCGCGGATCGCGGAGAGCTTCTCGTCGGTGCGGGTCAGGGATTTCGCGGTGCGGATCACGCCGGTGCCGTGGGACATCGCCTTCTGGATCTTGCTGCGCGACGTGGCGGCGATCAGCGCCTGCCCGCCGGGCCGCCCGGCGGGTTCCGGGACGTCGCGGAACTCTCCCGCGGCGTACCGGCCGGCGACGTCGCGCGCCGCGCGGTACGCGAACACGAGCCCTTCCAGCAGGGAGTTCGACGCGAGCCGGTTCGCCCCGTGCACGCCCGTGCACGCGACCTCGCCGACCGCGTACAGGCCCGGCACGTTGGTGCGCCCGGCCAGGTCGGTGACGACGCCGCCCGAGTGGTAGTGCTGCGCGGGCGCGACCGGCACCGGCTCCTCGGACCAGTCGATGCCCAGCTCGCCGAGCCGTTTCGTGATGGTCGGGAACCGCTCGCCGAGGAACCCCCGGCCGAGGTGCCGCACGTCCAGCAGCACGTTGTCGGCCGACGTGGCCGCCATCTGCCGCACGATCGCGTGCGCGACGACGTCCCGGGGCGCGAGCTCGGCCATCTCGTGCACGCCCGGCATGAAGCGGTGCCCGTCGACGTCCAGCAGCAGCGCCCCCTCCCCGCGCACGGCCTCGCTGATCAGCGGCAGCTGCCCCTTCGCCCCGGACCCCAGCCACAGCACCGTCGGGTGGAACTGCACGAACTCCAGGTCGCCGACGACGGCGCCCGCCCGCAACGCGGCCGCGATCCCGTCCCCGGTCGCCCCGGCGGGATTCGTCGAGGACCGGAACACCTGCCCGATCCCCCCGGTCGCCAGGATCACGACGGGCGCCAGCACGGCCCCCACCCCGTCCCGGGAACCCTCGCCCCGCACGTGCAACGTCACTCCGGCGACGGGTCGCGCGTCCGCCGAGGACACGGCCCCGCGGCCGAGGGCACCACCTCGCGCCTCGGCCGAGGCCGGCGTGCCCGTGAGGATGTCCAGCACCAGGGCGTGCTCGATGATCTCGATGCCCGGGTCGTTGCGGACCGCCTCGATCTGGGCGACCAGGGCACGCGAGATCTCCGCGCCCGTCGCGTCGCCGCCCGCGTGCGCGATCCGGTCGGCGCGGTGGCCGCCCTCGCGGGTCAGGGCGATGCCGCCGGCGGCGTCGGCGTCGAACACCGCGCCGCGCGCCACCAGCTCGCGGACGCGCTCCGGGCCCTCCGTGACCAGCACGCCCGCGGCCTCGGGATCGGAGAGCCCGCCGCCCGCGCCGAGCGTGTCCTGCAGATGCGCCTCCGGCGTGTCCGACGGGTGCAGCGCCGCCGCGATCCCGCCCTGCGCCCACACCGTGGACCCGCTGGACAGCTCGCCCTTGGTCACGAGCAGCACCCGCGGCACGCGCGTGCGCAGTTCGAGCGCCGCCGTCAGCCCGGCGATCCCGGAGCCGACGACGACGGCGTCCACGCGCGTGCTCCAGCCGGGCTCCGGTGCTGCCAGGGCACGAGCGAGCCGTGCCGGGGGAAGGCTCACCGCTCGTCGACCGACATCCGGCCGGCGGCCGTCCGCACCAGCCCGGCCTGCTGGTACGGCTCGATCGGCAGGCCGCTCTCGGTGAGCCCGTAGCCGTCCGGCACGAGCCCCGGCTCGTCGCTCTGCTCCACGATCCGGTTGTGCTCGTCGACGAAGGCGACGCGCGGCAGGAAGGTGCGCGCGTCGGCGTCGGACATCATGCCGTAGGCGATGAGGATGACCATGTCGCCCGGCTTCACCAGGTGCGCGGCCGCGCCGTTGATGCAGATCTGCCCGGAACCGGGCTCACCGGGGATCACGTAGGTGCTCAGGCGCGCCCCGTTGGTCACGTCGACGACGTCGACCTGCTGCCCGGGAACGAGGTCGACCGCGTCGAGCAGGTCGGAGTCCACGGTGATGGATCCCACATAGTGCAGATCCGCCTGGGTGACGGTGGCGCGGTGGATCTTGGAGATCATCATGGGCCGCTGCAGCGACGCCGGGCGGCGTACGGGCGCGCGGTGGGGGGTGTGGTTCACGGTTCCAGCCTCCTGGGACGGCGCCGCCGACCTCCAGAATCACTCACGTGACCTGCGGCGACACCTCAACAACGTGGTTGTCGATCAGTCTTGTCGCGCCCACCCGCGCGGCTACCAGGAGGAGCGCGGGTCCCTCGAACTCATCGGGCACATGTTCCACCGTAAACGGATCCACGAGGGCCAGGTAATCCACGACGACGCCGTCGGCGTCGTTCAGGACGTCCGACGCCGCCCGGCGCACCGCCGCCGCGCCGCCCGCCCCCGCCTCGGCCCCCGCCCGCAGCGCCCGGGACAGCGCCAGCGCACGTTCCCGCTCCTCCGGGGACAGATAGGCGTTCCGGGACGACTTCGCCAGGCCGTCCTCGTCACGGACCGTCTCCACGCCCAGGATCTCCACGTCCAGGTCCAGATCGGCGGCCATCCGGCGCACCGCCAGCAGCTGCTGCGCATCCTTCCGGCCGAACAGGGCCACGTCCGGCCGCACCAGGTGCAGCAGCTTCAGCACGACGGTCAGCACGCCGTCCATGTGCCCCGGGCGGAACTCGCCCTCCAGCACCTCGCCGATCCGGCCCGCCGACACCCGCACGATCGGGTCGCCACCCGGGTAGACGACGTCCGGGCCCGGGGCGAACACCAGGTCGGCACCCACGGTCGCCAGCTTCGCGACGTCGCCGTCCAGGTCACGCGGGTACTTCTCCAGGTCCTCGCCCGCGCCGAACTGCAGCGGGTTCACGAAGATCGTCACGACCACCTGGCCGCTGGGACCTGCCTCGTCGCGTGCCCGGCGGACCAGCTCAAGATGTCCCTCGTGCAGCGCGCCCATCGTCATCACGACGGCACGCCGCGCCGGCGCGCCGCCGGACAGGCTGCCCATCGGTGCGGACATCGTCCACCGCACCAGCGCCTCACGCAGGTCCTCCCGCGTCCGGACGACGGCGGGAGGTGCGGCCACCGCGGCGTGTTCCTCCAGTACGTCGCTGCTGCCGAGGGTCCCGCCCTCGACGGTGCGGCTCTCAGTGGCCACGCTCTGCGGCGCCACGCCCGCGGAGGTCGCACTTTCGGGTGTCACACCCTCAGGCGTCGCGCCCTCGGAGGCTCCACCCGCGGCGGCCCCGCCCTCGGAAGTCGTGTTCATCAGTGGTCACTCCTCGTATCCATGTCCGCGCTCCTCGGACTCCGCTCCGGGCGAGGGCCTCGTACCTCGGCCCTCACCCGCCGCTCGCCCTTCGTTGCGCGGAAGCGCGGGCACGTTCCAGCACGTCGAGCAGGGCGCTCGCGGCGTCGTCCCCGATGCGGTGGCTCGCGAGCGCGCGGCGCGTCGCGCCGCTCGCGAGGGCGGTGTAGGCGGCCGGGACGTCGGTCGCGCCGGTGCGCGCCGCCAGGTCCGCCAGGACGCCGAGATGGCGCTCGACCGTGCCGACGTCGCCCCGCGACACCGGGCCGGTGAGCGCCGTGATCGCGCCGGGGCCGTCGCCGACGACGTCGGCCGCCCGCGTCGACGACTCCAGCGCGGCGCCGAGCAGCGGCGCGAGCACCCGGCCCGGCGTCGCGATCCCCGCCTCCCGCAGCGCCTGCGCCGCCTGCGCGACCAGCACGACCAGGTGATTCGCGCCGTGCGCCAGGGCGGCGTGGTAGAGCCCGCGCGCCTCCTCCGGCACGACCACCGGCTCGCCGCCGATCTCCACCACGAGCGCCTGCCCGATGGGCTGCACGGCGGCGGGACCGGTCACCGCGAACGTGCAGCCGGTCAGCCGCGCCAGGTCGAGCGAGGTGCCCGTGAACGTCATCGCGGGATGGATCGCCAGCGGGATCGCGCCCGCGAGCCGGGCGGGCTCCAGCACGGCCGCGCCGGCCGCGCCGGACGTGTGCACCACGAGCTGGCCGGTCTGCCAGGCGCCCGTGTCGCCGAGGCCCGCGACCAGCGGCGCGAGGGCGTCGTCGGGCACGGCGAGCAGCACCAGCTCGGCGCGCTCCACCACCTGCGGCACCTCGAGCACGGGCACGCCGGGCAGCATCGTCGCGATGCGCTCGCGCGACTCCTCGGACACGCCGCTCGCGCCGACGACGGTGTGACCCGCCGCCCGCAGCGCGCTGCCCAGCACGGCCCCGACGCGCCCGGCGCCGACGACGCCGACCCCGAGCCGGCCGGGCCGCGCCGCCGGATCAGTGCTCATGCCGACCTTCCTCGCGCCGTCAGTGCTCATGCTCACCGTCCTCCATCCACCTCTCGGGTCCCGCGTGGGCGCGGGCCGTGCGGGCGCGGGCGGCCTGCTCGCCGAGCAGCGCCGCGGCGTCCGCCGCGCGCAGATGACTGACCTGCGGGGAGACCGGCCCCGGCGTGGAGTGCACCTCGAACGAGGTGAGCCCCAGCCGCCGCTGCAGCGGCCCCGACGCGATCCGCAGGGACTGCGTCCGCTCGTGCGGCACCACGTTCAGGATGCGGTACAGGCGCCCGCCGCGCAGCAACAGCGCCCGGCCGGTCACCGCGAAGCCCTGCCGGCGCCAGCCGACCGGATCGACCCAGCGTGCGCTGCGCGGGCTGCCGACGAACCGGCCCGTGCGGCGCGAGTCGCCCGACAGGCCGTCGTCGAGCACCGCGCGCGGGTCCTCCACGCCGAGGTCCGGCAGGACGAGCGACAGCACCGTCAGCGCCTCGTCGCGCGTGCCGACCGGCAGCAGGACGTTGGTGGTCTCCGCGTTCGAGTCGCCCCCGTAGCCCGCGACGTTCACCTGGACCCGCCACCAGTCCGGCCCGCGCCACAGCAGGCCCTGCGTCAGCGACACCGCCTGCACCCGCCCCGGCGGGATGGTCTGCGCCCGCGTCTCCAGCAGGCCGTGCCGCAGCCGGATCCCGTCGGCGCTGATCGCCACCCGGAACGCGAACTCCGTGGAGAACCGGTTGAACAGGTACCCGCCGATACCGATGATCGGCGCGATCACCGTGAACACGATCTGCGGCCGTCCGGTGACGATCATCGTGACGATCAGGCCGATCGTGAACAGCGCGAAGCCGATCGAGACGCCGTTCCGCAGCAGCGAGGCGATCAGCCGCCCGGGCTGGACCTCCAGGACCGGTCGCTCGGGAGCCTCGACCAGCAGCGGCCCGTCGGCGGGCGACGTCGTCGTCCCTTCGGGGGTGCCGCCGGGGGCCGGCGCCGCGCCGCCGGCGTCCGGCGGCGGGACGACGCCGCTGGTCGAGGCCGGGGTTCCCTTGAGGCCCGCGGCACGCGCCAGGAGCTCGTTGCGCAGCGCGGCGGCGTCGGCGTCGCGCAGGTAGCCGATCGTGACGCCCGAGTCCGACCCGCCCGCCACCTCGAGCTTGAGCTCGCACAGCCCGAACAACCGCGCGACGAGCGGCTGCCGCACGTCCACCGCCTGCAGCCGGTCGAGGCGGGCGTGCCGCTGCTGCTTGAACAGGATGCCGCGGCGCAGGTGCACCGTCTCCTCGCCGACCGCGAACGTCGTCATGCGCCAGGCGAGCGCGGCGTAGCCGAACCCGGCGAGCGCGACCAGGACCAGGCCGAGCGGGACCGTCCACCAGAAATCGCTGGTGAGCAGGCCGATCAGCCCGCGGTCCTCACCCGGCCCGCCGTCCAGCGTCTGCTGGCCCACGATGAAGATCGCGCCACCCAGCACCGCCCAGCCCCGCACCATGGGCGTGACGGGGTGCACGCGGCGCCAGCTGAGGGAATCGGTGCTGTCCGGCACGCTCTCCGGCGCGGCGTCGTCCAACCCGATGCCGTCGGGCTTGGTCTCGTCCGGCCTGACGTCGTCCGGCACGGCTCCCGGGCCGTTCACAGCCCCGCCAGCCTGGCCTCACCGCGGGAGGCCAGACGATCGCGTAGGCGCGCCGCCTCCTGCGGCCGGAGGCCGGGGATCTGGGCGTCCGTGCCCGGCGACGCCGTGTGCAGCTGCACCGTGGCGAGCCCGAGCCGCCGGTCGAGCGGGCCGGCCTCGACGTCGACGTACTGCATGCGGCCGTACGGCACCACCGTGAGCGACACGAACATGATGCCCTTGCGGATCAGCAGGTCGTCCTCGCGCTCGGCGTAGCCGATCGCCCGGACCTGGCGCGGCACGAGGAGCGCCGTCCACACCCACAGCACCGCCGCCGTCCCGGCGAGCAGCCAGAACCACCGCCCCACGGTCAGCGCCAGGACCACTCCGGCGACGACTGGCACCGCGAACGTGATCGACGCGGGGATGAGGCGCGCGGCCGTCAGGCGGGGCGACACGCGGCTCCAGGTCACATCGTGCGGGTCGAACGGGCTGGTCATGTCGCCATCCTCGCACGGCCCCCCGCTACGTCACGCGGTCGCGGTCGAGCCGTTCGTGTCCCGCTCCTCGCCGTCCGGGGGCGGCGGGAGCTGGCAGAACCGCTCGACCACGAGGCCGACGACGGCCAGGCCCAGCGAGCAGGCGACGGCGATCCCCGCCGCCAGCGCCCGGTCCCGGCGCGGCTCGATCGCCAGGTCCGGCAGGACGAGCAGCACCTGCGCCAGGTACCAGCCGCCGAGCAGCGCCCCCGCCAGCGACGCCGCCTTGGCGAGCACCAGCGTGCGCGCCGCCCGGAGCCCGTCCAGCGAGGGACGGTCGCCCTTCTGGTAGGCGCGCACCGTCCAGCCGAGCCAGAACACCACGCCCGCCAGGACGACGATCGCGGCGTCGACGAGCCACGGCACCGGCGGCAGGTGGACGCCGCGGGCCTCGAGCGCCCGCAGCACCGGCCAGCCCACGACGGCGACGCCGGCGAGGATCAGCAGCAGGCTCGGGATCGAGGTGCGTCGCATACCGGCCGCCTCAGCGCTGCCCGTTGTCGTCGGGCAGTACCGGCATCCAGGCCGGGCGCTCGTCGGTCGTGGCGGCGGGCTGCTGGGTGCCCTGCTGGTGGTTCACCGGGGCGAACGGCACGTCGCCCGGCTGCGGCCGGACGGGCGCGAACACCGGCTTCGCCGGAGCCGGGTCCAGGGGGACCGGCTCCGCGGGGATCTCCTGGTGCGCGGTCTCGCGCACGGCGGCCGGGACCACCGGCGCGGAGCGGGGCCCGGGGGCGTGCGCCGCCGGCGCCGGGACCAGCGACTCCTGGGGCGGCGGCACCGCACCCGCCTGCTGCGGGTACGGCGTCGAGCCGGAGCCGGCGAAGCCCTGGCCGTCCTGCGGCGGCTGGAACGCGTCCTGCGGCGGCTGGAACGGGTTCTGCTGCTGCGGGGGCTGCTGCTGGAACTGCTCCCCCGGGTGCTGGCCCGGCTGTCCCTGGCCGGGCGCGCCCGGCATCGGCTGCTGCTGGGCGGGCGCCTCGGGCTGCGCCGGGGCGGGCGGGTTGTACGGGCGGTGCGACGCCGTGGGCTGCGGCTCGACGTCGCCCGTCGGGTCCGCGCCCGAGTTCGACTCCGTCAGCCAGTCCAGCGCGAGCCAGCGGATGCCGCCGCGGTCCTGGGCGGTCGCGGCGAGCTGGGCCACCGGGCCGCCGCCCAGGCCGGGCAGCACCGCCTCGGGCTTCAGCTGGGCCCACGGCTCGAGCACGAACGCGCGCTCGTGGGCGCGGGGGTGCGGCACCTCGAGGTCGTCCGCGGCGGCCGTCAGCAGCCCGTAGGTGACCACGTCGATGTCGAGGGTGCGCGGCCCCCAGTGCTCCTCGCGGGTGCGGCCGTGCGCGTGCTCCACCGCCTGGCACGCGTGCAGCAGGCCGCGCGGCGACAGCCGCGTCCGCGCGACGACGACGGCGTTGAGGTAGTCCGGCTGCTCCGGCCCGCCGACGGCGGCGGTCCGGGCCAGCGGGGAGACCTCGGTGATCTGCAGCCCGGCGATCCGGTCCAGGTCCAGGACCGCGGCCCGGAGGGTCGCCTGCGGGTCGCCCAGGTTCGCGCCGAGCGCGAGCACGACCTCGACGGGTTCGGCGGGCGTCTCGTCGAGGCGGTCCACCGGGCCGTTCCCGGGCATGTCCGACGACGCCGCCGCGGGCTGCTCGGCCGGTGCGGGCTGCGCGGCCGGGGCCGGCTGGAACTGCGGCTCGGGCTGGTACTGCTGCTGGTCCTGCGGGAACGCCTGCTGCTCGCCGGCGTAGGGCTGCGCGTCGGCCGGGAACTGGTGCGCGTCCGCGTACTGCTGCTGCGGCTCCTGGAACTGCTGCGCCGCGTCCTCGTGGTACTGCGGCTCGGGCTGGTACTGCTCCTGGTCCTGCGGGAAGGACTGCTGCCCGGCAGGATGCGGCTGCCCCTCGGCGAACTGCTGACCCTCGGCGAACTGCTGGGAGTCGGAGAACTGCTGTCCGTCGGCGAACTGCTGGGGATCCGCGAACTGCTGCCCCTCGCCGAACTGCTGTGCGTCGGAGAACTGCCGCGGGTCCTGGAACTGCTGCTGCGCGTCCTGGTCGTGCGCGTCCGCCGGGTCCTGCTGCGAGTCGAACCGCGGGTGCTGGATCGCCTCGTAGTGCGACCCGACCGGTTCCTGGCCCGCGGGCGCCTGCTGGTCGCCGGGGAACCCGGGCGCCTGCTCCCGCTGGTACTCCTCCTGCTGGTAATCCGCCGGGTAGTCCTGCTGGTACTGCTGCTCGGGGAACCGCTCGCCGGCGTACTGCTCCGGCTGCGCCTCCGCGGGCGCCCCGTTCGGCGGGGTCTCGGGCTCCTGCGCCGCGAACCCGGCGACGGCCGCGGCACCGGCGGCGCCCGCGGCAACGGCCGCGTAGGCGTCCGGGTCATAAGCGGGACGGCGGGCGGTCACTTCCTCGTCGAGCGGGCGCGCGGGCGCGTCGGCCGACGGCTCGAAGGCCGGGACGGCGACCGGCTGCTCGGCCTGCGGGGCGATCTCGGCCGGCTCCTGCGCCGGCGCCCCGGCCTGCTCCGGCCCCGCGGCGAACGCCTCGGGCGCGGCGGGCATCGGGCTGATCTCGGGGACCACCAAGCCGTTCGGCTCCGCGTCCTGCGCGGTGCCGGTCAGCGGAGCCGCGGGCTCGTCCGACGGGCCGGCCGCTACCGCGGCGGACTCCGTCGGAGGCCAGGCCAGCGGGTCCTCCGCCACGTCGCCGCCGGGGAGCTCGTGCCCGGCCGGGGCCGCCGTCGTCGTCCCCGGATCCGCCGGTCCCGCGCCGTCCGCCGCGACCGGCGCCGACGGCGCCGCCCCGACCGCGGGCGGGACCGCCACGCGGTCCCGGCGGATGGTGACCTCGACGTCGGCGAAGGCCACGGGAATGGGCGCCTGCGGCTTGTGCACCGTCACGTCCACCGCGTACACGGCGTCGTGCGAGAGCGCGACCGCGGCGATGCGCTCGGCGAGCGTCTCGATGAGGTCGACCGGCTCACCCACGAGGATGTCGTGCGTCTCCTGCGCCACGTCCGCGTAGCTGACGGTGGCGCGCAGGTCGTCGCCCTCCGCGGCCGGGCGCGTGTCGAGGTGCAGCACCACGTCGGCCCGGAACTCCTGGCCCGTGGCACGCTCCGACTCGAGCACGCCGTGCCGGCCGCGCCCGCTCACTCCCGTGATCCTGATCTGGTCGAGCGCCTGTCCGTCCGGACCGGCCACCGCCGCCGCGAAGCTGTTCACCGTGAGGTCCCCCCGTGATCGTCGCACGTCCCAGAATCCTGCCAGGTCCGCGCAAGTCCCCCCGCACCCGTTTCATCATCTGTGTGGTACGCCACGGATATGTCCCCGGAATCACCCGATGCCCGCCCCCATGCGGCCGCCACCCGGACCGCGTCGGCCGACGCGCGCACGGAGTGCACCCGCACGCACCAGGCGCCGGCGGCGGCGGACAACGCCGAGACCGCCGCCGTCGCGTCGTCGCGCGCCCTGGGCGCCACCGGCTCGCCGTCGCTGTGCGCGAGCAGGTGACCGAGGAACCGCTTGCGGGACGCCCCCACCAGCACCGGCCTGCCCAGGGCGGTGAGCGCGTCGAGGCGGGCCAGCAACGGCCAGTTCAGCGCCCCGGCCTTCGCGAAGCCGAGCCCGGGGTCCAGGATGATCTGCGCAGCATCCACACCAGCCCCGACCAGGGCATCCATGCGCGCGGAGAGTTCGTCACGAACGTCGGCGACGACGTCGTCGTACACCTCGAGGCTGTCCATCACGTCCGCGTGCCCGCGCCAGTGCATCGCGACGTACGGGACGCCCAGGTCCGCGACCGTGCGGGCCATGTCCGGGTCCGCGAGGCCGCCCGACACGTCGTTGACCACGCGCGCGCCCGCGGCGACCGCGCGCTCGGCCACCGCCGCCCGGGTCGTGTCGACGGACACGATCGCGCCGTGACCGGCCAGCGCCTCGATCACCGGGAGGATCCGCGCGAGCTCCTGGTCGCGCGGCACGCGGCCCGCGCCGGGGCGCGTGGACTCGCCCCCGACGTCGAGCAGGTCCGCGCCCTCGCCGAGCAGTTCCAGGCCGTGGGTGACGGCGGCGTCGGGCTCGTACCACTCGCCGCCGTCGGAGAACGAGTCGGGCGTCACGTTGACCACGCCCATGACCAGCGTGCGCGCGACGCCGGACAGCTCGGGCAGCCCCGCGATCCCGGCTGCTACCGCCGGGCCGCGCGCATGCGTCGTGCCGCCCATGGTCACTTCCCGATGATCAGGCTCATCGCCTCGGCACGGGTGACGGCGTCACGCATCTGGCCGCGCACCGCCGACGTCACCGTCCGTGAGCCGGGTTTGCGCACCCCGCGCATGGACATGCACAGGTGCTCGCACTCGACGACGACGATCACCCCGCGGGGCTCGAGGATCTTCATCAGCGAGTCCGCGATCTGCGTCGTCATGCGCTCCTGCACCTGCGGGCGCCGGGCGAACACGTCGACCAGCCGCGCCAGCTTGCTCAGTCCGGTGATCAGGCCGTTCTCGTTCGGGATGTAGCCGACGTGCGCGACGCCGTGGAACGGCACCAGGTGGTGCTCGCACGTCGAGTACACCTCGATGTCCTTGACCAGCACCATCTCCTCGTGGCCGAGGTCGAAGGTGGTCGTCAGGACGTCCTCGGGCTCCTGGCGCAGGCCGGCGAACGTCTCGGCGTAGGCCCGCGCCACGCGGGCCGGGGTCTCCTTGAGGCCCTCGCGGTCGGGGTTCTCGCCCACGGCGAGCAGCAGCTCGCGCACGGCGGCCTCGGCGCGCGCGGCGTCGTACGGCGGCACGTCCGCCGCGGGGCGGTCCGCGCCGGTCAGGGGGGCGATGGGGCCGGTGATCATCCCGCGGCCCCCGGCTCGTCGCCCCGCAGTTCCGCCGGCGGCGCGGTGCCGACCGGAGCCTGGACGTCCACCGTCCCGGCGTGGCCGTTCTGTGCCGCCCGCTCCGCGGCGGTCAGCACCGGGCCGCGCGTGTGCACCGTGCGCTGCTCGCTGGAGAGCCAGATGTCGCGGGCCGGGCGCTTGACCACCGGCGCGAAGATCTCCTCGAGCTCCTTCTGGTTCAGGGTCTCCTTCTCCAGCAGGCGCAGCACCAGGTCGTCGAGCACGTCGCGGTACTGGGTGAGCACCTCCCAGGCCTCGTCGTGCGCGGCCTCGACGAACCGGCGCACCTCGGCGTCGACGGTCCCGGCGACGGCCTCCGAGTAGTCGCGCTCGTGGCCGTAGTCGCGGCCCAGGAACGGCTCGCCGCTGGAGGAGCCCAGCTTGATCGCGCCGACCCGCTCGCTCATGCCGTACTCGGTGACCATCTTGCGGGCCGTGGCGGTGGCCTTCTCGATGTCGTTCCCGGCGCCCGTGGTCGGGTCGTGGAACACGATCTCCTCGGCGACGCGGCCGCCCATGGCGTACGCGAGCTGGTCGAGCAGCTCGTTGCGGGTGGTGGAGTACTTGTCCTCCGTCGGCATGACCATCGTGTAGCCGAGGGCGCGGCCGCGCGGCAGGATCGTCACCTTGGTCACCGGGTCGGTGTACCGCATGGCGGCCGCGACCAGCGCGTGCCCGCCCTCGTGGTACGCCGTGACCTTCTGCTCGCGGCTGTTCATGACGCGGGTGCGCTTCTGCGGGCCGGCGACGACGCGGTCGATCGCCTCGTCCAGGGCCCGGTCGTCGATGAGCTGGGCACCGCTGCGGGCGGTGAGCAGCGCGGCCTCGTTGAGCACGTTGGCCAGGTCGGCGCCGGTGAAGCCGGGGGTGCGGCGGGCGACCGCGGTGAGGTCGACCTCCTCCACCATGGGCTTGCCCTGCGCGTGCACCCGGAGGATCGCCTCGCGGCCCTTGAGGTCCGGCGCCTCGACCGCGACCTGCCGGTCGAACCGGCCCGGGCGCAGCAGCGCCGGGTCCAGGATGTCCGGGCGGTTGGTCGCGGCGATCAGGATCACGTTCGTCTTGACGTCGAAGCCGTCCATCTCGACGAGCATCTGGTTCAGCGTCTGCTCGCGCTCGTCGTGGCCGCCGCCCATGCCGGCGCCGCGGTGGCGGCCGACGGCGTCGATCTCGTCCACGAAGATGATCGCCGGGGAGTTCTGCTTCGCCTGCTCGAACAGGTCCCGCACGCGCGAGGCGCCCACGCCCACGAACATCTCGACGAAGTCCGAGCCGGAGATGGAGTAGAACGGCACGCCCGCCTCACCCGCGACGGCGCGCGCGATGAGGGTCTTGCCGGTTCCGGGCGGGCCGTAGAGCAGCACGCCCTTGGGGATCTTGGCGCCCACGGCCTGGAACTTCGCGGGCTCCTGCAGGAACTCCTTGATCTCCTGGAGCTCCTCGACCGCCTCGTCGACGCCCGCCACGTCCTCGAACGTGACCTGCGGCATGTCCTTGCTGATCAGCTTGGCCTTGGACTTGCCGAAGCCCATCACCCGGTTGCCGCCGCCCTGCATCCGCGACAGCAGGAACCAGAACAGCACGCCGATCACCAGGAACGGGATCAGCACGGAGAACATCGAGCCCCAGAAGCTCGGCTGCGGCACCTCGGAGTCGTAGCCCAGCTTCGGGTCGGAGTTCTCGACGGCGCGGGCGATCTCGTCGCCCTGCGGCTCGACGTAGAAGAACTCGACGGCCTTGCCGTGCTCGACCTCCTTCTGCTCCTCGCCCTCCTTCGCCGTGAAGTCCTCGGAAAGGGTCAGCTCCACGCGCTGCTCGCCGTCGACCATGAGCGCCCGGGTGACGGTGTCGCCCGCCAGGAGCTCGAGGCCCTGTTCCGTGGTGACGCGCGACACCTGCGGCTGCAGCAGGGAGGTCAGGGCCAGCGAGAGCACGACAAGGGCCAGGATCACCCAGATGATCGGCCCGCTCAGAAACTTCTTGATGTTCATGCGTGAACGGGGCCAGGCCCCGCATCCCTCCGCTGTGTAGGACTCTGAAGGAAAGCTCTGTCTCGAAAGTACACGTCAACCCTGGCAAGGGCCCGTGAGTTTCGCCGTGAGCGGGACGTCACGAGGGGAGTTCACCCTCCCTGCCGTCCGGCGGCCTCCTCCGGCTCGACCGTTCGTCTCACCGTGCGTCAGCCGCCGTAGACATGCGGCGCCAGGGTGGCAACGAACGGCAGGTTCCGATAGTTCTCCGCGTAGTCGAGGCCGAAGCCGACCACGAACTCGTTCGGGATGTCGTACCCCAGGTACTTCACCTCGACGTCCGCCTGCGCCGCGTCGGGCTTGCGCAGCATCGACGCGATCTCGACCGACGCCGGCCCGCGCGACCGGAGGTTCGAGACCAGCCACGACAGCGTCAGGCCGGAGTCGATGATGTCCTCGACGATGAGGACGTTCCGTCCGGTCAGGTCGGTGTCGAGGTCCTTGAGGATCCGCACCACGCCCGAGGACTTGGTCCCCGACCCGTAGCTGGAGACCGCCATCCAGTCCATGGCGATCGGGTGGTGCAGGCGCCGCGACAGGTCGGCCATCACCATGACGGCGCCCTTCAGGACGCCGACGAGGAGCAGGTCCCGCCCCGCGTAGTCCTCGTCGATCCTCGCCGCCATCTCATCGAGTTTCTTGCCGAGGTCCTCGCTGGTCAGGAGGATCTTCTCGATGTCGTTACCGACGTCGGACTGGTCCACTGCGCACTCCTGGGTTGGGGGCCGCGCCAGGCACTCGGCGCAGGAAAAGCCTGCCATACGCGCGCTCCGCCCGTGCACCGCCCGGCAAGTGCGCAGGTCCCTGGCCGCTCCACGAGACGACGAACGCCTCCAGGGCGTCGATGTGCCGCGCGGTGGTGGCCGCGGCGGTCACGAGATGCGCGGCACCGCGGAGGGCACGGCGCCGCACGGCGCGCGGCGCCGCCTCGAGGACGGCGGCGTCGAGGGCGACGTGCACGACGACGCCGGGGGCGGCGGGGTCCTCCGGCCGGCCCCGCCCGGGCGCCGTCGAGCCGGACGACGCCGGCCCCGGATCGCCCGTCACCCGTTCCACGGTCGCCCGCTCCAGCAGGTCCGACGCGAGGGCGTCCAGCGCATCGGCGTCGTCCCGCAACGACGACGCGCTGCGCGCGAGCGCCTCGGCCAGGCCCGGGCCCAGCACCTGCTCGAGCACGGGCAGCGCGACGCCGCGCACGCGCGAGCGCAGCGGCACCGGCGGGCCCTCCCCCGGGCCCGCGGGATCCGGCCCGCCGGGCCCCGGGCCCGCGGAATCGGGCCCGCCGCCCGGGCCGGGCCCGGCGGATGGGACCAGGTTCGTGGGATCCGTCCAGAAGGTCAGGCCCGACGCCGCGCAGACGGCCTCGGTGTCGCCGCGGCGCAGGCCGAGGAACGGGCGCCGGTAGATCCCCCGGGCGGGCGGCATGCCCGCCAGGGACCGCGCGCCCGCGCCCCGCGCGAGCCCGAGCAGCACCTGTTCGGCCTGGTCGTCGAGGGTGTGGCCGAGCAGGACCAGATCCGCGCCGGCCTCGCGGGCGGCCCGGTCCAGGGCCGCGTAGCGGGCGTCCCGCGCGGCGGCCTCGAGCCCGCCCCCGGCGTCGTGGACGGTGACCTCGCGGACCAGCACCGGATCGAGGCCGAGCCCCCGGCACTGCTCCGCCGCGCGGGCCGCGACGGCCGCGGAGCCCGGCTGCAGGCCGTGGTCGACGATCACCGCACCGGCGCGCACGCCGTGCGCGGGCGAGCGCACGGTCCGCCCCGCCCGCGGCGCCTCGTACGCGAGCGCTGCCGCGAGCGCCAGGCTGTCGGCCCCGCCGGAGCAGGCCACGAGCACGAGCGCGCCGGGGCCGAGCCCGCCGATCGCCTCGCGGACGGCCGCGCGGGCCCTGCGCACGCCGCCGTCGACCTGCCCCACCGCCGGGCCCCCGTGTCAGCCGTGGACGCGCCGGATCCAGGCGCGCGGGTCCTGGATCTCGCGGGCGTCCGGGAGGGTGTCCGGGCCGGTCCAGACGGCGTTGAGGCCGTCGCGGCCGACGGTCCGCTCGACCGCCCGGACGAACGCGGCTCCGTCGCGGTACTGGGCGAGCTTCGCGTCCATGCCCAGCAGGCGCCGCACGACGACGTCGAAGGCGGGCTTGTCCGCGCCGTCGCGCCGCCGCTCGAACCGCGCGCGGATGCGCTTCACGGACGGCACCACGGACGGCCCGACGGCGTCCATCATGACGTCGGCGTGCCCCTCGAGCAACGCCATGACGGCGGTGAGGTCGGCGAGGGAGTCCTTCTGCGCGGGGGTGAGGAAGCCGTCGACGAGCGTGTCGCCGCGGCCGCGCAGCGCGTCGAGCACGGCCCGGCCGACGACGGCGATCTGGCGGTCGAGGCGCGCCCTGGCCAGCTCGGCCGAGGTGCGGGTGAGCTCGACGGCCAGGCCGTGGGTGCGGCCGCGCAGGTGATCGGCGAGCCACGGCGCGACGCCGAACTGCCAGGCGTGGGTCTGCTCGTGCAGGCACACCCACAGGCGGAAGTCGCGCACGGGGACGCCCATCGAGGTCTCGGCCTGCAGCACGTTCGGGGCGACCAGCAGGAGCCGCCCGGCTCCCCCGCCGGGCAGGTACGGGTCGTACTGCCCGAGCACGCGGCCGCTGAGCAGCGCCAGCACCGCGCCGACCTCGGCGGCGCCGGCCACCTGGACGGCGGGCCCGAGCCCGCGCGGGAGGATCCCGGCGAACCCGTCCTGGGCCGTGGTGGCCTCCTCGATCCCGTCGATGACGGTGGCCATGGACTGCGTGTTCGCCCGCGCCCAGGAGGCCCGGTCGACGACGACGACATCCGCCGGGCCGCCGTCGGGCACCATCCGCGTGACGTCGTGGACGTGCCCGACGGCCGTCGCGGCGGCCTCGCGGAGGCCGCCGACGAGATCGTGCAGCCGCTGCCGCGGCGCGACGGGCCCCGGCGCCGCGAGCCGTGCGGCGACGCGGGCGGCGGCGGGCCAGTCGACGGCGGGCTGGGACGTGACGGGCGCGATGGGCTCCACCGGTCCACCGTATGTGATGCGAGGTCCCGCCGGGCCCGCCCGGGGCCGACGGCGGACGCGTGGGGGCTCAGCCGGCGGAGTACGCGGCGAGCTCGTCCACGAAGTCGTCGAAGATCCAGGTCGCGCCGACGGCGTTGTTGGGCGGGATGGCGTCCGCCAGCAGCACGAACACGAGCTGGCGCTGGTCCGTGGTCATCACCGTCCCCGCGAGCGCGCGGGTCCTGGGCAGGCTGCCCGTCTTGGCGCGGACGACGCCGCGCGCCGGGCTCTCGTCGCGGAACCGGGCGTAGAGGGTTCCGTTGAGCCCGCCGATCGGCATGTCGACCGCCAGCACCCGCAGCTCGGAGTGCGCGGGGTCGAGCATGAGCTGCACGATCGACGTGAGCTGGCGCGCGCTGAGCCGCGATCCGTCGCCGAGGCCGGAGCAGTCCTTGAGCTTCGCGCCGGTCAGGTCGACGCCCTGCGCCTCGACCGCGGACACGACGGCCTGCGTCGCGCCGTCGACCGAGCCGGGCGCGCCCGCCTCGATCGCGACGAGCCGGCCGACCACCTCGGTCAGGGTGTTGTCGGAGCTGTGCAGGAAGTACTCGGTGATCTCGGCGACCGTCGCGGAGCGGACCTCGGCGATCTTGGCGGCGCCCTCCGGCGCCGTGCCGCGCCCGAGGGCCGTGACCTTGATCCCGCGCTCCTCCAGCCGGGTGGCCAGGAGGTCCCCGGCCTGGCGGGCGGCGTCGTCCACGTACGGGCCGATGGAGTACGCGGTGTTCGAGACGAGGCCGACGTTGACCCCGATGGGGGAGGCGGCGCCCACGTAGAGGCGGTTGCCGCCGGAGACCGCGGGCGCGATGCGGGGGCCGGTGAAGAGCGTGTCGTCGACGGCGAGCCGGACCTTCTTCTTGCCCGCCGCCCTCAGATCCGCCGCCACCTGGTCGGCGAGGTCCGCCATCCCGGCGCGCCCGTTGATCGCGGCGGGGTCGCCCTGGCCGGGGGCGAGCATGATGTCGCCGCCGCCGACGAGCGTGACGGTGTCCTCGTCGCGCACGACGGTCGTGGCGAGCGTCCGGTCGGCCAGCGGCGACGAGAGCGCGGCGACGCCGGTGAGGATCTTCTGCGCGGAGGCGGGCGTCATGAGCTCGCTCTCGTCCGCGGCCGCGAGCGTGTCGCCCGTGATGGCGTCGACGACGACGGCGCTGACGCGGGATCCCAGCCGCTTGTCGCCGGTGAGCGCGTCCACCTGCTGCTGCATGACGGCGGCGTCCGGTACGGGCGCGGACTGCGCGGGAACGGCGTACACGGTCTCGGGCGCGGGGGGTTCGACGGCGCCGGGGGCCTCGGGGAAGGGAGCCACCTCGGGCCACGGTGCGGTCGTGGTCAGCATGCCGGGTACGACGTCGTACGCGTCGAAAGCGAGGTAACCGCCGAGCAGGCCCAGCAGGACCACCACGGTGGTGCCGGGCCTCGCTGACCTGGTCATCGACTCCCCTTCATCGTTTCGCAGCCCGCATTATGCCGAATCCGCCGAGTGGGACTCGCCACATGTTCGCTCCTCGGACCGGTTCGGGCACCGGCCGCGTGGCAGACTGAGAGCGCGCGGCGCCGTTGCCGCGCCGATGAACTGTGCCGGGACCTGCGTACCCGGCGCACCCCTGACGACGAAGTGGAGTACGAGGCGTGGAGTTCGACGTCACGATCGAGATCCCCAAGGGTCAGCGGAACAAGTACGAGGTGGATCACGAGACCGGACGCATCCGCCTCGACCGCATGCTCTTCACCTCCACGCGCTACCCCGACGACTACGGCTTCATCGAGGGCACCCTCGGCGAGGACGGCGACCCGCTGGACGCCCTCGTCCTGCTGGAGGAGCCGACCTTCCCCGGCTGCCTGATCAAGTGCCGCGCCCTGGGCATGTTCCGCATGCGCGACGAGGCCGGCGGCGACGACAAGGTGCTGTGCGTGCCGACGGGTGACCAGCGCGCCGCCTGGCGCCAGGACATCGACGACGTCTCGGACTTCCACCGCCTGGAGATCCAGCACTTCTTCGAGGTCTACAAGGACCTGGAGCCGGGCAAGTCCGTCGAGGGCGCCCACTGGGTGGGCCGCACCGAGGCCGAGGCCGAGATCGAGCGCTCGTTCCAGCGCGCGAAGGACTCGGGCTACTACAAGCACTGAGCGCCCTCCCGGGCCGCCGGGCCCGGTCGCCCTCGGGGCGTTCCCGGTCACGGCCGTCCGGCGTACGGCATCGCGCCGTCGAGCCGCAGGTTCGTCTCGCGCAGCGGCACGCCCGGCATGACGGCCTCGATCATGCGGCCGTCGCCGGTGTACATCGCGACGTGGTAGATGCTCTGCGGGTCCGTGCCGTCGGTGCCGTAGAAGATGAGGTCGCCCGGGCGCAGCGCGGCGTAGCCGACGTGGCTGACGGCCAGGTACTGCGAGCGCGAGGTCCGGGTGATCCACGTCCCCGCCGCCCGCCACGCCTCCGAGGTGAGGCCGGAGCAGTCGTAGTAGACCGGGCCCGCCGCGCCGAGCCGGTACGGCGCGCCGATCCTGGTGCGCGCCCAGCCGACCGCGAGCTGCCCCTGGGCCGCGTCGCCCTCCGGTACCTGGATTCCGGGGTCCGGGATCGAGGGCGGGTCGTACGACGGCGGGTCGTAGCCGGGCGGGTCGTTCTCCGGTGCCGGGACGGGGGCGGGTTCGTGCTCCGCGTCGCCCTCGAGCGAGCGGTCCGCCTCGGCCTGCGCCGCCTCCGCCTCCGCGGCCTCGGCCGCCGCCAGCGCCTCGCGAGCCGCGGCCTCCCGCGCGGCCTGCTCGGCCGCGGCGCGCGCCGCCTCCCGTTCCCGCTCGATCTGGACGCTGGTGTCGCGCAGCCGCGCGAGCCGTTCGATGAGCACCGCCCGGTCCCGCTCGACGACCTCCGTGCGCCGCTCGAGGTCCTCCACGGCCTCCTGGGCGGCCTGGTACGCGGCCTCGGCCTCCCGTTTCGCCTCGGCGCGCGCCTCGCGGGCGGCCGACCAGCGCGCGTCCGCCGACTCCGACGCGGCGCGCGCCTCGGCGTACCCGGACAGGGCGGCCGCCAGCTTGCGCGCCACCGCGCGCTCGGCGGCGTCCTGACCGATCAGGTCGTCCACGTTCTCGGCGTCGAGCACGACCTCGAGCGAACCGAGCACGCCGTCCGGAACCGCCGAGTGCCTCGTGGTCCGGTAGACGCCGGCGAGCGTCGACCGGGACCGCTCCTCGGCCTGCGCGGCGCGGTCCGCCGCGGCGCGCGCGTCCCGGACCTCCTGCTCGGCCGCGGCCAGCGCCACGGCCGCCTCCTGGTAGTCCGCGGCGGCGGACTGCACGTGGATCTGGGCGCCGCGCAGCGCGGCGCGGAGGCCGGCGAGGGCCGCCTCGGCCTCGGCCACGTCGAGGGCGCCGGCGTCCACGGCCGCGGCCGCGTCGGCGGCGTCCTGGGCGGTCGGGCCGGCGGGCGTCGATGTCGGCGTCGGCGTCGGCTCCGGGGTGACCAGGTCGATCGGGGCGTCCGGGCCGTCCGGCGGTTCGGCGTCGTCGGCCGACGAGACCGGGCCCCACGGCAGGATCAGGCAGATCACCAGCGCGAGCACCGCGAGCGCCCGCCACGCGACGTGCCCGGCGCGCCCCCACCCGTCGCTCGTGCGGATCCACCACAGCACGACCTCCCGGATGCCCGCGGGTGTCGTGGTGGACGTCGTGTCGAACGGCTCCGAGCTCATGCCTTCCATCCCCCTGCAGCGACGTGGGACAGCGCGCCGGGATCGGCCCGACCTCCGGCGCATGCGCCGCGACATGCCGTCGCGCACACAACCTTCACTCGTTCCTCAGATTGACCCGACTTCTCGGATTGCGCACGCCGAACGCTCCCACGCCGGACGTGAGCGGACGCGGCACCCCATGGGGCCCGCGTCGGTTCCGGGCGGAACGACATACGTCTCAGATCCGCGTCTCACGATGCGACAGGAGTTTCCGGCGGACGGCGGCGTCGCGATAGCGTACGGCCCATGACTCTTCCGACCCGTCGAATGTGCCGCTGACCCCAGCGCGCCCCACCTGACCGCTCGCGGTGCGCCCACGCCCGTCCGCCCCTTGACCGAGCCGCAGGAGAGTCCATGATCGCCGAGCGCCCCCACTTCGTCCCGGGTCCCGAGATCGACGTCCCGTTCCCCCCGCACGCCACCGGCCTCAGCGCGCCGTTGCTGCCGACGTTCCCCGTGCGGGCGCCCGGTACCGCCCCCGTTCCCGCGAGCGGCGCGTGGCGCGAGGGCGACGCCCCCGGGCGGCGGCAGTTCGCGGACCTGGGCGCCTTCGACCTGGAGGCCGGCGGGCGGCTGCCCGCGGTCCGCGTCGCCTACGAGACCTGGGGCGAGCTCGCGCCCGACGGCTCCAACGCCGTGCTCGTGCTGCACGCCCTGACCGGCGACAGCCACGTGACCGGGCCTGCCGGGCCCGGGCATGCGACGGACGGCTGGTGGCAGGACATCGTCGGGCCGGGGCTGCCCGTCGACACGGACAAGTACTTCGTCGTGGCGCCCAACGTGCTCGGCGGGTGCCAGGGCACCACGGGCCCGTCGTCGACGGCGCCGGACGGTCAGCCCTGGGGCGGGCGGTTCCCCTTCGTGACGACCCGCGACCAGGTCGCCGTCGAGGTGGCGCTCACCCGGGCGCTGGGGATCAGCGGGTGGGAGTTCGTCGTCGGCGGGTCGGTGGGCGGGCTGCGCGCGCTGGAGTGGGGCGTGCAGGGACCGGAGGCCGGCATCGAGGTGCGGAACCTCGCGGCGATCGCGACGACGGGGCAGGTCGGCGGCGACCAGATCGCCTGGTCGCACCCGCAGCTCGCGGCGATCCGGGCCGACGCCGGCTTCCGCGGCGGCGACTACTACGACGCGCCCGACGACGGCGGGCCGCACCGCGGCCTGATGATCGCGCGCCAGATCGCGCACGCCACCTACCGCACCGGCTTCGAGCTGGACACGCGGTTCGGGCGGCTGCCCCAGGGCGGCGAGAACCCGTTCGACGGCGGACGCTTCGCCGTGCAGTCGTACCTGGACCACCACGGCGCCAAGCTGGCGCGGCGCTTCGACGCGAACTCGTACGTGGTGCTCACCGAGTCGATGAACTCGCACGACCTGGGCCGGGACCGCGGCGGCGTCGAGATGGCGCTGTCCGGGATCACCGCGCGCACCCTGGTGGTCGCGGTGGACTCCGACCGCCTCTTCCCGCCGGAGCAGTCGGCCCGGCTGGTGCGCGGCATCCCGCACGCCGACCCGCTGCGCGTCGTCACCAGCGACTACGGCCACGACGGCTTCCTCGTGGAATCCGACCAGCTGGCCCCGATCCTGGCGGAGTTCCTCGCGGGCTGACCTGCCACCTCGCCGGCCGTGCCACGATGGGGGGCATGGCTCTCTTCGCGTTCTCCGTCGCACCGATGACCGGCGGCGAGTCCGTCTCCGCCGCCGTGGCCGAGGCCGTCCGCATCGTCCGGGAATCCGGCCTCCCGAACCGCACCACGGCGATGTTCACCGAGATCGAGGGCGACTGGGACGAGGTGATGCCGGTCATCAGGGCCGCCACCGACGCGGTCTCGGCGGCCGGCCACCGCACCTCGCTCGTCATCAAGGCCGACATCCGCCCGGGCGCCGCCCCGGGCCAGATCGACAGCAAGATCGCCCGCGTCGAGGAGCACCTCGCGGCCGACGACGAACAACGCGGCCACAGCTGATTCGTGCCACGGGTTGTGGCACGAACTCGCTGAGTGGGACGCGACTACAGCCGCTCCGCGATCAGTTCCACCAGGGCCTTGCCCTGGACGCCCGCCAGGTGGTCCGCCTGGGTGCGGCAGGAGAAGCCGTCCGCCAGGTAGATGTCGCCGGGCGCGGCCTCCCGCAGGGCGGGGAGCAGCGCGTTCTCCGCGACCGCCACCGACACGTCGTAGTGGCCCTTCTGCATGCCGAAGTTGCCCGCCAGGCCGCAGCAGCCCGCGAGCTCCCGGATCTGCGCGCCCGCCGACGTCAGCACCTCGCGGTCGGCGGCGAAGCCCATCACCGAGTACTGGTGGCAGTGCGGCTGCACGACGGCGCTGACGCCCTCCAGCGACGGCATCGACCAGTCCGGCGACGGCGCCGGCAGCGGGATGGTGGTCTTCGAGCGCTTGCCCGTCAGCAGTTCCGCCACGGTCACCACGGCCCGCGACACCGCGAGCGCCCGCGCGTCGTCGGGGAACAGATCGACCAGATCCGACCGCAGCACCGCGGTGCACGACGGCTCCAGCCCCACGATCGGGATCCCGTTGACGGCATAGGGCCCGAGCACCTTCATCAGCCCCTCGAGCCGCCGCCGCGCGCCGTCGAGCTGCCCGGTGGAGATCCAGGTCAGCCCGCAGCAGGCGCCGTCGCCGGGCACGATCACGTCGTAGCCCATCGCGGACAGCACCTCGACGGCGGCCTGCGGCACGGACGGCGCCATCGAGTCGCTGAAGGAGTCCGCCCACAGCACGACCTTGGGCTTCGTGGCGAGGCGGGCGGCGGTCTCGGCCTCGCGGCCGGGCACCTCACCGACGCGGAGCCCCGGCACGCCACCGGTGGCCCCGCCGCGCCGCCACCACTCGCGGAACGGCACCTCGGCGAACGACACCATCTTGCGGCGGGTGTCCATCCCGCCGCCCCACAGCACGAGCTTCTGCATCCAGCGCGGCTTCAGCGCGGCGTTCACCCACCGCGCGAACGGCCCGGCGAGCCGGGCCCAGCGCGGCAGCCAGCCGAGCACGTAGTGGTCGATCGGCCGGAGCCGCCCCTGGTAGGTGCGGTGCAGCACCTCGGACTTGTACTGGGCCATGTCGACGCCGGCCGGGCAGTCCGACGAGCAGGCCTTGCAGCTCAGGCACAGGTCGAGCGACTCGTGCACCTCGGGCGCCGTGAGCCCGCCGACGAGCGTCCCGTTGACGGCCTCCTGCAGCACGCGGGCGCGTCCCCGCGTCACGTCCTTCTCGTCGCGGGTGGCCTGGTAGCTGGGGCACATGAACCCGCCGGACGGCCCGTTGTCGGCGCGGCACTTGCCCACGCCCACGCAGCGGTGCACGGCCGTGGTCAGGTCGTGGTGGTCGTGCGCGAACCCGAAGCCCGTGTAGCCGGTGCGTGAGGACGGCCCGCCGGTCAGCGTCGCGATGAGCCCGGTGATCGGCTTGACCGACGACACCGGGGTGGCCGCAGGGCGCCGCAGGTCCTGGTCGACCCCGCGCGGGCGGACGACGACGCCGGGGTTCATCAGGTCGTCCGGGTCGAACAGCGCCTTGAACTTCTCCAGCAGCCGGATCGCCTCGGGCGAGTACATCTTGGGCAGCAGCTCCGAGCGCGCTCGCCCGTCCCCGTGCTCGCCGGAGAGCGACCCGCCGTACTTGGCGACGAGGTCGGCGGCGTCGTGCATGAACGTGCGCAGGATCGAGCCGGACGCCTCCATCGGGAGGTCGATCCGCAGGTGGATGCAGCCGTCGCCGAAGTGCCCGTAGGGCAGGCCGTCGACCTTGTAGCGGTCCATGAGGTCCTGCAGGTCGCGCAGGTAGGCACCGAGCTTCTCGGGCGGGACGGCGGAGTCCTCCCAGCCGGGCCAGGCCTGCTCGCCGGCCGGGGTGCGCCCGGCGAGCCCGGCGCCGTCGGCCCGGATCTGCCACATGCGCATCGCGTCGGGACCGGCGGGGAAGACGGCGCTGTCCAGCGCCGACGATCCACGCACGATCGCGGCCGCCTTGCCCAGGGCGTGATCCTGGGTGATGCCGCCGACCTCGATCATCAGCCAGCCGGCCCCCTCGGGCAGGTCCGGCACGGCCTGGGCACCCTTGGCGCGGCGGACGACGTCGACCAGCCTGGCGTCCAGGCCTTCGATCGCGAGCGGCTTGTAGCGCAGGAGCGCGGGGACGTCGTCGGCGGCGGACGGCATGTCCTCGTAGCCGAGGACCACCAGGGTGGGCGTGTCGGGGACCGGCACGAGGCTGACCGTGGCCTCGAGGATCGTGACGAGCGTGCCCTCCGTACCGACGAGAGCGCGGGCGAGGTTCGAGCCGTTCTCCGGGAGCAGGTGCTCCAGGGAGTAGCCGCTGACCTGCCGCCCGAACCTGCCGAACTCGGTGCGGATGAGCGCGAGGTTCTCGCGGACGAGTTCCTTGAGGCCGGGGACGTCGCTGAACGAGGGGTCGCCGGCGCGGGCCGTGAACCGGCGGCCGCGCCCGTCGAGCACGTCGAGCTCGACGACGTTGTCCGCCGTGCGGCCGTAGGCGACCGCGTGGGGGCCGCAGGCGTTGTTGCCGATCATGCCGCCGAGCGTGGCGCGGTTCTGCGTGGACGGGTCGGGGCCGAAGCGCAGGCCTTGCGGCTTCGCCGCGGCCTGCAGCGCGGACATCTTGGCGCCGGGCTGGACGCGAGCGGTGCGCGCCTCCGGGTCGACGTCGAGGACCTGGTTCAGGTGCCGCGAGAAGTCGAGGACGACGCCGGTCCCGACCGCGTTCCCCGCGACGGACGTGCCCGCGCCACGGGCCGTGACCGGTATCTCCAGCTCGCGCAGCAGCGTTCGCGCCGCCACGACGTCGTCGGACGACTCGGGGAACACGACCATCTCCGGGACGACGCGATAGTTCGACGCGTCCGTCGAGTACTCCGCCCGACGGCGCGTGGACGCGTCGACGGCGCCGGCGACCACGGTCCGCAGGGCGTCCGCGACGGCCTCCCGGGCGACGGCGGCGGCCTCGGCCGCCTCGTTCTCGGCGGCGAGCCGGGACTCCTCCCGCGTGATCTGCCCGGCGGTCGGGGCCGAGGTCTCGGCGGCTTCCTGGACGCGATGAGTCGACGTGGGCACGAGCGTGATTCTCCCACCGACGGCAGGCAGCCTGTCGAACGGTCCGCACTTTCGGCGGGCAACATGCCGGCGGCCGGGCGTTCGTCGATCGCCGGGGCGGGCTTTCAGTGAACCTGCGAACGGGCCGTCACGCCGCGCCCGATGGCGTGGCGGACGTGGGCCGGGAGCTCGGCCCAGTCGTCGGTGGTGTCGAGGTCGACGGCGGTTCCGGGGCGGACGACGACGGCGGAGCTGAGGCCCAGTCGCCGCGCCTCCGCCTCGTGGGCGGATCGGGAGGCCTCGCCGAAGTGGAAGCGGAATGAGCCGGAACCCGGCTCACCGGTGAGCAGCAGCAGGTTCGTGCCGCGGCCGACGCGGTCGGTGGCGATCGTGACGTCCGTGGTCCCGGCGGTCAGCGCCGCGATGTCCGACGACGTCAGGGCGGGCAGGTCCGCGTGGGTCACGAGAAGGCCCGGTCCTGGCGCACCCGGCGCAGTCGTCGTCCCCGAACACTCCCTCGCGAACTCGAGCGCCCCGTTCAGGCCCGGCCGATCCCCCGGCTGCGGCAGCACCTCGATGCCTTCCCCGCCCGGCACGCCGTCGAGCACCGTACGCGTGAACGGCTCGTCCGCGGTCACGATCACGACCCTGTCCACCTGCGGGGACTCCAGCAGCACGCCGGCCACGTGCCGCGCCAGAACCGTCACGAGCGCCCGCCGGTCGGCGGCCGACAGCACGGACGCCAGCCGCGACTTCCCCGAGACCCCGTCCCGGAGCGGCACGACGGCGGTCAGGGTCACGCCAGGAGCTCCCGGGCCAGGCGTTCGCGGCCCTCCGGGCCGCCCATGATCGTGTCGGTGACGAGCACCTCGAAGCCGAGGTCGGCGATGGGCGCCGCCAGGTGGGCGTCGCGCTCGTCGACGCACATCACGTCCACCAGGCCGGCGTAGAGCCGGGCGACGCCGAGCGCCGAGACCTCGTGCCCCAGCGACTCCAGGATCTGCGCGGCCGGGCCCTTGATCGCCGCGCCGCCCACGATCGGGCTGACGGCGACACGGCGCGCGCCGGTCGTGGTCAGCGCGTCCCGGACGCCGGGAACCGCCAGGATCGGATCGATCGAGAGGAACGGGTTCGACGGCGCGACCAGCACCAGGTCCGCCTCGGTCAGTGCCGCCGCCACGCCGGGGGCCGGCCGGGCGGCGTCGGCCCCGGCGAAGTGCAGGCCGAGCACCTGGTCGGCGTGCCGGTGCCCGACGAAGTACTCCTGGAACCCGAGCCGCCCGGCGGGCGTGTCCACCATCGTGGCGACCTTGTCGTCCGTGACGGGCAGGATCCGGGGCACCACGCCGAGCGACCGCGCGATCTCGCCCGTGATCCGCGACAGGGGAGCCCCGCCGCGGAGCCGCGCCGTGCGCACGATGTGCGTCGCCAGGTCCTTGTCCCCGAGCGTGAACCACGTGTCCTCGCCCAGCCGGGCCAGCTGCTCGAGCGTCGCGTACGACTCCCCGCGCAGCCCCCAGCCCCGATCCTCGTCGTTCAGCCCGGCGAGCGTGTACACCACCGTGTCGATGTCCGGCGAGATCCACAGCCCGTGCAGCTCGGTGTCGTCGCCGACGTTCACGACGACGGTCAGCGGATGCGCCGCGTCCGCGCCGCCGGAGGCCGTTCCGTCCGACGACGGCCGCAGCGCCCGGTCCAGCCCGTGCGCGAGGCGGGCGCCACCGACCCCGCCGGCGAGGAGAGTCACTCGTTCCACGCGTCGAGCCTACGTCTCCGGCGGGCCGTCGCGGCAGTTCGGACCATGATGCAGATCACCGCCCGAAATCCCGCCCCGGGCGAATGTTTCCGCGGGTGACAAGAGTCACGGGACCTTCACCAGGACGTGTTTCAGGTCACCATGGGGTCCGCCGTAAACTCTTGCGGACCGTGGTCACCAGGGCTGCGGGCCGAACCAACCGGGGGAACGCCGTTATGCCACTGTTCGAGGTCGATGCCGTACGGCCCCTCCTCGTGCAGGGCGCCGGGAGTTCCGCGGGCGAACCCGGGGTGCACACCTCCGCCCACCGCGTCGTGGAATCGCACATCGACGGGCTGCTGGGCGAGCAGGTCTTCCCGGTCTCCCAGGGCACCGGACCGGACGAACCGCACCTGCTGGCCCTCGACGCCTCGGGCCTCCCCGTGGTGGTGGAGCTGGTCGGGGACCTCGACAAGTCCACGCTGACCCGCGCGCTGGACCACGCCGGAGCCGCCGGGCGGCTCACCCGCGGCGAGCTGGCGGCGCGCTACCACGGCGGGCAGCAGCGCTTCGCGCACGACGTCGCCGAGTTCTACGACAGCGTCCCGATCACCCAGTCGAGCAGCTCCAAGAGCGGCGGCGGCGCGCGGCTCATCATCATCTGCCAGAACGCGCCCCAGGAGATCCTCAACGCCGTCGACTTCCTGCGGCAGCCCACCATGCCGGTGGAGGTGCTGAAGATGGACGTGGTCAAGTCCGACGACGGCCGCCGCTTCCTCGACGTCTCGCCGCTCGTCATCCACCTTCCCCCGGGTCTGCCGTCGCCGCGTCAGGAGGACCGCCGGTCGATCACCCGCGGCAACGAGCCCGCTCGCGTGACGCCCGAGCCGGTGGCGTCCGCGCCGATGTTCACCTCTGCGCAGAGCAAGAACCAGGAGGACGTCTTCGCCGAGGGCGTCAAGGTCGGGTACGCGCTGACCGGCAAGCTGCCGGTCGTCGCGCACAAGCCGGGGTCCGGGCCGAACGCGTCCCAGGACTCGCGGCGGCGGAGCGCCGCGGCGAGCGCGCCCCGCCGGGGCGAGCCGGCGGCACAGTCGCCCGCACCCGTCTCCGGGCCGACGCCGACGCCGTCGTCCGGGGACGCGCGCCCCGCGGCGGAGCGCCACCAGGCCACGACCACGGCCGGCGGGGCGACCGTCCCGGGCGGCCCGAACCCCGCCAAGGGCCTGCGCCGGTCGCTGGCGCGCAAGGGTGACGCCCCGTCGGCACCGGAGAGCAACCCCGTGCCCGCGCCGGACGGCGCCCGGGCGATGCCGCCGAGCCGCGCCGCCCGGCGGGTGATGGCCGAGCGAGAGGCCGCGACCGCCACCCCGCAGAACGGCACCCCGGTACCGCCGCTCTCGGCGGAACGCCCCGGCCCCGCCGGTGGCCCGGCACCGACGGCGGCGCAGGACGGGCGTCCCGCCCCGGTGCGCCCCGGCGCGGGCACGCAGGACCCGGACGCCGCGGCGCCGTCGTCGGACACCTTGCCGCGCGTCCCGCAGTCCGCCCCGACCCGGCGCCGCTCGCGCAGGGACCGGTTCGCCTCGGCGCCGGACGAGCGCCCCGCGGACGCGACGACGCCCGCGCGGTCCGACGCGGCCGGGCCGACGGCGCCGGAATCCTCCGCCCACGAGCTGTCCTTCCCGGCCGCGGCCGGCCGCGGCGGAGGATCGCCGTCCTCCCCGGGCGCCCCGGGCCCCTCGTTCCCTGCCTCGCCCTACGAGGCGGGCGGCCGGCCCGATCCGGCGCCGTCGTACCCGCCCGTCCCGGCGCAGCCGGAGGCGAACGGAGCCTTCTCCCCGATGGCTCCGGCACACCCGGAGCCGACCGAGCCGTTCCCGCCGACATATCCGACCGAGCCTGAGGCGACCGAGCCGTTCCCGCCGGCGTATCCGACCCAGCCCGAGGCGAACGAACCGTTCCCGCCCGTGTATCCGACGCAGCCGGACGTGAACGGGGTCTTCCCGGCGGCGCCTCCGGCGCAGCCCGAGGCGAACGGGGCGTTCCCGCCGGTGATTCCGGCACCGCCCGAGGCCGTGCCGCCGGCTCCGGCGTACCGCGACGACCGGCCCGCGCTCGTGGACGGGACGTTCACCACGCACGCGCCGGTGCCCCCGCCACCCGCGCCGGCGGTCGCCCCCTACGAGCCCTCCGCGCCGGCGCAGGACAACCTCTGGCAGCCCCCGGCGGACTTCCCGGCCGCACCGCCCGCGCCGGCGTCGCCCTTCGAGCCGGCGCCGGCCGCGGGATCGTTCGACCCGTCGTTCCGCGAGGACTACCCCAGCGGGTCCTTCGGACCGGTCGAGTCGGTGCCGTTCCAGCCGCCGGTGATCGACAGCAGCGTGGCGCCCGCACCGGACGGCGGGTTCAGCGCGTTCGGTAGCAGCGAGCCAGGCCAGGGGCACGCGGCCGGCACCTTCGGCGGCGAGCCGGGTCCCGGGCACGCGGCCGGCGGGTTCGCCGCCGAGCCCGCCGGGGGCCAGGTGTACGACTGGTCGGCGCAGCAGGCGTTCGACGCCGCCGACCCGGAGCCGTCCGACTTCGACGACCAGACCGTGCTGCGCGCACCCGCCAGGACGTTCCCGGGTGCGGCCCCCGAGGCGCACATCCCGCCCGTGCCGACGGACGAGAGCATCCGGGCGCACACCCCGGCCCTCTTCGACGAGGAGGACGACCCGGACCTGGAGGCGCTGGCCCGCAGCTTCGGCGCGCCGACCCGCATCGTCTGGTCCCGGCCGCGCCGCAACCAGCACTACGAGGCGGTGCTGCACCCGAACGGCGTGATCGAGCTCGCCGACGGCGGGCAGTACCGGCACCCGGACACGGCGGCCACGGCCGCCTCCGGCTCGTACACGGCCGACGGCTGGAGCGTGTGGCGGGTCGGCGAGCAGGGCCCGTCGCTGACGGAGGCGTTCCAGCAGCGCTTCGTGTAGGCCGCGCCCCGCCCGGGCGCCGCCCGCACGGGCGGGCCGTCAGCCCGGCGGGACCGTCAGCCCTGCTGCCCGGCCTGGGCCGCGGCGGCCTCGCTCTCCGGGGTGCCGCAGTCGAACATCCACGAGACGCCGTACTTGTCCTTGAGCGAGCCGTAGACGTCGCCCCACGGGGCCGGCTCGAACGGCAGCACGTCGCTCGCACCCTCGGAGAGCTTCTCGTAGGCGGCGGCGATGTACTCGCGGTCGGCGGAGCCGCCGGTCAGGGCGACGGTCACGCCGCCGGACGGAGCCTCGTAGGGCATCATGCCCTCGGGCGAGTCCGCGGCCATGAGCGTGAGGCCGTGCTCGGTGGTGAGCGAGCCGTGCATGACGAGGTTCTCGGCGCCCTGCGGCAGATCGGGCATCGGCATGTCGCCGAACGGCATGACCTCCACGGTGCCGCCGAGCGCGGTCCGGTAGAACTCGAGCGCCTCGCGGGTCTCGGTCCGGAAGCTGAGGTACGGGTTGAGATTGACCATGATCGTCTCCAGCGGAGCGGGATGTGATGACCCTCACGACTGTATTCCGGCTGTCTGACATCGGCCCGGCGGGCGGCCGCCCCGTCCCCCGGCGCACCGCGCGCGAGCGAGGATAAGGCCATGGAATTCCAGGACGTGGTCCGCAGACGCCGGATGCACCGGAGGTTCGACGGCGAGCCCGTCCCGCCGCGGGCCGTGGACCGCATGCTCGGCAACGCGGTGCGCGCCCCGAACGCGGGCTTCAGCCAGGGCTGGGCCTTCGTCGTCGCCGACGACGCCGAGGCCCGCGCCCGCTTCTGGACGGCCGCGACCCCGCCCTCGGCCGGCGCACGGAGCGACCGCGACATGTCGGGCTGGCTCGCGGGGATGCGCACCGCGCCCGTGATCGTCCTCGTGCTGACCTCGAAGGCCGCCTACCTGCGCCGGTACGCCGAGCGGGACAAGGGCTGGGCGGATCTCGACGAGTCCCGCTGGCCGGTCCCGTTCTGGCACGTCGACGCGGGGATGGCGGCGCTCCTCATCCTCCAGACGGCGGTCGACGAGGGCCTGGGCGCCTGCTTCTTCGGCGTCCCGCCCGCCCGGGTCCAGGAGGTGAGGTCCGCCTTCACGATCCCCGGGGAGTTCGAGATCACCGGCGCGATCGCCGTCGGCCACCCCGCGACGGGCGGAGCCGCGGGCTCCCCGGGGCGCCGCCGCCGCAAGCCGTTGTCCGACGTCGTCTTCCGCGGGCGGTTCACCGCGACGGACGCGCCGGGATAGGCGGCACGCGCCGCCCGTCCCGGCGCAGGGCCGTCCCGCCGCGACGCGGCGGGTGCCCGCGCTCCGTCGCGCCGGGCAACGCCGGCGGGTGACGGAACGCGGGCACCCGGTCGTGCTCGGGCCTCAGCCCTCGTACGTGACGTCCAGCGTGATCTCGCCGACGCCCGCGAGCGCCTTCGAGATCGGGCAACCCGCCTTGGCGGCCTCGGCGGCGGCCTTGAAGCCGGCCTCGTCCACGCCGCTCGCGTAGCCGCGGACGGTCAGGGCGATGGTGGAGATCTGGAAACCGCCGGCGGGGTCCGCCGACAGCGTGACGTCGGCGCCGACCTCGACCTGCTCCGGAGTGCCTCCGGCGTTGCCGAGCTCGGCGGAGAACGCCATCGCGAAGCACGAGCTGTGCGCGGCGGCGATCAGCTCCTCGGGGCTGGTGGTGCCCTCGGCGTCGTCGGCGGCGCGACGCGGGAACGACACGTCGAACGTCGCGGCGCCCGACGACGTCAGTTCCACCTGACCCGACCCCTCCTGAAGGGTGCCGTTCCAGGCGGTGCGGGCGGTACGGACTGGCATGGGAACTCCCTGTGATCGTGGATGATCCGACAGGTGCCCGGCCCCGCCGCGCGGGCGGGGGACGGTCACCGTGTCGAACCTATCCCCCGGTTCAGCGGCTCGCGAAGTCCAGTCCATCCTCGGCGACCGCGACGACCGACCAGGTGCCGCCGTCGCCGGTCAGCTCGTACGCGGGAATCAGCACCACCGCGCCGTCGGTCAGCGTGTGCTGCGCGACGCCGAGCTCCGCCCCCGTGATCGTCACGTCCCGCACCGGCCAGCCGATCGCGTCGCCGGGCACCGGCGTGGCGGGCGGTCCGGCGGGGACGTCGGACGACGACGTCGAGGTGTCCGGCGCCGCACCGCTGCCGCCGGAGGCCGGCGCGTCGCCGCCCTGCTCGGCCACCGCCGCCTCACGCCCGGCGGCGGCGAGCGGCAGGATGTCCCCGTACCCCGCGCCGAACCGGGCGTCGCCCAGCCGCCCCGCGGCCTCGCGCTCGGACACGACCGGGTACGTGCCCAGCTCCGTGACCGGCGCGAGGAACCCGTCGAGCGCCGCGAAGCGCAGGCCGGCCCCGTCCCCCGTCACCGTCGCGGACCACTGCAGCCCGGTCCGCCGCCCGTCGAGCACGTGGAAGGCGATCACGCTCGTGCCGCCGCCGGAGGCCTGCGCCTCGAACTCGAAGGCGCTCGTGTCCACGCCCACCGCCTCCATCAGGCGGCGCAGCTCGTCCGTCGCGGCCGGCGTCGAGGGCGCGCCCGCCGTACCCTCCGGGCACGGCGGTGCACCGCCGCCCTTCGCGTCCGGCGCCGCGGCGCCGTCGTCGGGCTCGATCACGCCGGGTTCCTGGCCCGTGCTCCCGTCCGAACCGCCCGCGGTCCCGGGCTCGGCCGGCTCCGTGAGCGTTTCCGCCCCGTCCGCGCAGCGCCAGGAGTCCACGTCGCCGAAGAACCACACCGACGTCCTGCCGTCCGCGGAGACCTGCAGCGCCGGGGCACTGCCGTCGGCGGGGCCGGCCGTCCACGCGCCGCCCTCCTCGCGCACCCCGGTCCGCAGGCCGAGCGCGCTCGCCATCCGTTCGGCGGCCTCGCGGGTGTACGACGACGCCGCGTCGAGCGCGTACGCCTCCGCCTCGCCCGTGCCGCCGGACAGCCCGGCGCCCGGGTGGAACACCGTGCGGCCCGGGGCCGGGTACATGAAGGTGCCGGCGGCCGGGGTGTCCCCGGCGCCGGGCCCGGCGTTCTCCGTGGTCCCGCCGCTCCGCTCCGGGCCGCCGGCGTCCGCGCCCGGCATGTCGAGGGTCATCGGGGGCGCCGCGTCGGCCGCCGCCTCGGCACCGGACTCGGGCGCAGCCCCGGCCCCGTCGCTGCCCCCGAGCGACAGCGTCAGCCCGTTCGAGCCGGCCGCGTACCCGCCGCCGCCCACGACGAGGAAGGCCGCCACGGCGGCCGCGGCGAGCCACGGCTGCCGGCGGCGACGCCGCGCGGCGAGTTCATCGGCACCCTGCACGGGAGCGTTCGCCGCGGTCGTGCCGCTGCCCGACGACGCCGCGCCGGGTGACCGGGACCCGGCCGGGGCGTCCTGCCCGATCAGGGCGTCCACCTTGGCCCGCAGCACCCCGGCCGCGGGTGCGGGCGCGCCGAGCGCCGGGTCGGCCGCACGGAGGCGGGCGAAGACGTCGTCGTGCGCCGTGCCGTCATCCGTCGCGCCGTCGTTTCCCGCGCCCTGCGTGCCGTCGTCCGGCAGGCCGTTCGATGCGTCGTTCATCGCCATCCCTCCGTACTCGTCGTCGTTGCCGGTGTCACCGCTGCCGGTGCCGCCGCTGCCGGCCTCGCCGCGGTTCGATGCGCCGCGAGCCGTCTCGCCGTCCCGGTCGCCGTCGTCCGGCGGCCGGCCCTCACCCTGGTCTCTGTCGTCACGCGTCACGGGCTTGCTCCTGCGTGAGCCACGCCTCGCGGAGGCGGGAGCGGGCACGGGAGAGCGCGGCGTCGGCGCCGCCGCGGGACACGCCCAGGACCTCGGCGAGGGCGTCGCCGTCCAGGCCGTCCCAGGCGACGAGCAGGAGGATCCGCCGGTCGCGCGCGCTCAGCGAGGCGAGGACGGCGCGCACGGCGTCGTCGTCGACCGCGAGCGTCTCGGGGTCGACGTCGTCGGGCTCGTCGGGGACGACGGCGACGGGCAGGGCCCGGATCTTGCGCCGGTGGTTGGCGAGCGTGAACCCCGCGGTGCGGTACAGCCAGGGGAGCTCGGCGCCGTCGGGGACGTCGGCGCGGCGGCGCCAGGCGGTGGCGAGGACCTCGGCGGCGAGGTCCTCCGCGTCGCTCGTGCGGCCGCCGCCGGTGGCGGGCAGCCGGCGTACGAAGTAGCGGAAGAGGGCGCGGTGATGCGCGTCGAAGAGCGCGGCGAACCAGGCGTCGTCGTGCGACGGCGGGCGGCCGGACGGCGCCGCGTGGATGTCTCCCATGCCCTCACTATGTCCGGTGCGCGGGGCGGCTTGCACCGAGCCGGAGGGCCTGGCCCGCGGGCCGGCGGGCCACCTCACGCGCCGTGCGGCCCAGCCCTCTCCAAAAAACGTTATCGACAACGATTGCCAGCCCACCGTTGTAACGCTAATATCGCTCTGAAAACCTTTTCGCGCTGACCAGCCAACGAAGGCCGGTCCGGGAAGACAGGATCGAAGATGACCCGAGCACTACCCCCGCGCACCACCCGGAAGGGACGCGTCGCCGCGTTCGCCGCTCTCGCAGCCGTCGTGATCACCGGCAGCATCGCCGTCACCGGCACCCTCCAGGCGAACGCCGCGGGCAGCACCCTCCAGGCCGCCGCCGCGGAGTCCGGCCGCTACTTCGGCACCGCCCTCGCGGCGAGCAGGCTCTCCGACTCGACGTACTCGACCATCGCGAACCGCGAGTTCAACATGATCACCGCCGAGAACGAGATGAAGATGGACGCGACGGAGCCGTCGCAGAACCAGTTCAACTACAGCCAGGGCGACACCATCCTGAACTGGGCCACCAGCCGCGGCAAGCAGGTCCGCGGCCACGCCCTGGCCTGGCACTCGCAGCAGCCGGGCTGGATGCAGAACATGGAGGGCACCTCGCTGCGCAACGCGATGCTCAACCACGTCACCCAGGTCGCCACCCACTACAAGGGCAAGATCTACGCCTGGGACGTGGTGAACGAGGCGTTCGAGGACGGCAGCTCCGGCGCCCGCCGTAACTCCAACCTCCAGCGCACGGGCAACGACTGGATCGAGGCCGCGTTCCGCGCCGCCCGCGCCGCCGACCCGGCCGCCAAGCTCTGCTACAACGACTACAACACCGACAACTGGAGCCACGCCAAGACGCAGGCCGTGTACAACATGGTCCGGGACTTCAAGTCGCGCGGCGTGCCCATCGACTGCGTGGGCTTCCAGGCCCACTTCAACTCGGGCAACCCGGTGCCGAGCAACTATCACACCACCCTCGGGAACTTCGCCGCCCTGGGCGTCGACGTCCAGATCACCGAGCTCGACATCGAGGGCTCCGGCACCTCGCAGGCCGAGCAGTACCGCGGCATCGTCCAGGCCTGCCTGTCCGTGGCCCGCTGCACCGGCATCACGGTGTGGGGCGTGCGTGACACCGACTCGTGGCGCGCCTCGGGTACCCCGCTGCTGTTCGACGGCAACGGCAACAAGAAGCTCGCGTACAACTACGTGCTCGACGCCCTGAACGCGGGCGGCACCGGCACGCCCACCCAGACCCCGACGGCGACCACCTCCCCGACGCCGGACCCCACCGGTGGCACCGGCACCGTCACCCGCCTGCAGAACGCCCAGTACGGCAAGTGCCTGGACCTGCCCGGTGGCAACACCGCCAACGGCACCAAGCTGCAGACGTACTCCTGCTGGCAGACCGACAACCAGCGGTTCACGTTCAACTCCAACGGGTCGCTGACCGTCAAGGGCAAGTGCGTGGACCTGCCCTCGGGCAGCAACGGGACCCAGGTCCAGATCTACGACTGCAACGGCAACAACAACCAGAAGTGGACCCAGAGCGCCAACGGCGAGATCCGCAACACCCAGTACGGCGTGTGCATCGACATCTGGAGCGGCAGCGACGGCGCGACCGTCCAGTCGTACGCCTGCTCGGGCGGCGCCAACCAGCGCTGGAACCGGGTCTGACCCCCTGACCGGCCGAGGTAGCACTCTGCACCTCCGCGGTGCTACCTCGGCTACCAAACCGGACCGCCGGGGTGGTACGTCTGCCATGAGACGTACCACCCCGGCGGTTCTCTGTGTCCGGAGCCCGGTCAGGATCCCCGGTCAGGAGCCCGGGTCGCAGGCCGTGACCGGTTCCCCGGGCCCGTGCCCCCGGATCAGCAGGCCCCGAGCTTCTCCCACGGGCCCCACTCCCCGGCACCCGGGGTGTCGCCCTGGGTCCACCACTTCGCGCGCCAGCTGCTGCCGCCGTAGGACACCTTGTCGTCCTTCACGTAGGCCTTGCTGCCGACCCACGCGGCCGGGCAGGCGCCCGGCGCCGTCGGGCTGCTGGTGGGCTGCGGGCCCTCCGCGCACGCGCCGAGGTCCTCCCAGACGGCGGCCGCTCCCGGCGTCTCGCCCTGCGTCCACCACTTCGCCTTCCACTCGTGGCCCTGGTGCGAGGCGGTGTTGCCGCCCGTGTACACCTGCGTGGCGCTCCACGCGGCCGACGGGCAGTCGCCGGCCGGCGGGGTCGTGGGGGTCGCGGTCGGGGTGGGGCTCGGCGTCGGGCTCGGCGACGTCGTCGGGCCGGGACCCGTCGAACCGAGCTCGGCCACGAGCGCCTTGTTCAGGTCGCCCGCCTCGTCGCCGGAGAGCTCCCACCACATGGCACCGCCGAGGCCCTTGGACTTGATCCACTGCGCCTTCTGCTTCACGGACTGCGGCGTGTCGAGGCTCCACCACTGCGTGCCGTCGTACCGCCACGCGGCACCGACGGCCGCGTCGAAGTGCTCCGTACCGCGGTTCTTCAGCAGGTCGTAGTCCTCGTTGCCGGCCTCGTACGTGCCGGGCGCCGCACCGGTCGCCACGCCCCAGGGCGCGGAGCTCGTCGCCCCGGTCCAGCCGCGGCCGTACATCGCCATGCCGAGCAGCAGCTTGGAGGCGGGAACGCCCTTGCTCGTGTACGTCGTCAGGGCCTGCTCGATGCTGAACCTCCGGTCCGCCGCGCGCGGGTCCTTCGGGTCCGGGAACAGGTTGCCCTGGTGCCCGGTGAGCGTCGGCTCCCAGGCGCCGTGCAGGTCGTAGCCCTGCAGGTTGCCGAAGTCGAGGGACTGGAAGATGGCCGGGTCGTTCCAGCCGCCCGCCTCGACGTCCTCGGGGTTCGCCGGGAGGAACGCCGACAGCTCGTACCGCTTGCCGGTCTGGGCGCCGTAGGCGTCGAGCTGCCTGCGGAACTCGGCGAGCAGCGCCTTGAAGTTCGCGCGGTCGTTCACCGGGTCGACGTAGTTGCCCACGTTCCCGTTGTCCGAGCCGGGCCACTCCCAGTCGATGTCGATCCCGTCGAACACGCCCGCGGCCGCGCCGGGCCCGCCGCGGCCGTCGATCACCGGAAGGTTGCCCTTGATGTACTGGTCGACGCACGAGGCGACGAACTTCTCCCGGGACGCCTGCGTCGCCGCCGCCCTCGAGAAGTTCTTCGACCAGGTCCACCCGCCGAGCGAGATCATCACCTTGATGTTCGGGTACTTCGCCTTGAGCTGCTTGAGCTGGTTGAAGGAACCGGCCAGCGGCTGGTCCCACGCGTCGGCCACGCCCGCGACCGAGTCGGCCGCCGTGTAGCCCATGCCGTAGTCGGCCCAGGCGTCGCCCGCGCCGTCGGACCCGTTCGGGCCCGTGCCCTGCGCCTTGTTCGCCTCGAAGCACTCGAGCCGCTCGTGGTGGATGTTGCCGAACGAGTAGTTGATGTGCGTGAGGTCGTCGGCCATCCCGGCCGCGACGATGTCGTTCACCTTGTAGCCGCGCCCGTACACGCCCCATTGCGTGAAGTACGCGACGTTGCGGTAGCTCGTCGCGGCCGCGGTCTGGTCGGCCGCGACCACCTCCCGGGCGTTCGCGCTGGTCGCCAGCGCCGTGAACGTCCCGGCTCCCGCGACGGCGAGCGCCGCGAGGCCCGCGACGATGCGGCGCCGTACGCGGCTCCTGCTCAGGGCGCCTCGCGACGCCGGACCTTCCTGCACGTCCATGGGTTCTCCTTCGTCATCGCGTCGAAGTCTTCGTCGACTGACTACAAAAGTAAGGAGAGCTTCCTTTTAAAGGAATCAGTGATCCCCACAATGCGCGGGCGCGACCGGCCCTCGCCTACGGGTTTCCCCGTACCCGGCGCGGCCTCGGCGAGGGCGCGGCAAGGCATCAGGCCGTCCGGTAGGCCAGCACGGCGAGCTCCGTCCGCGAGCGCACGCCGAGCTTGCGGAAGACCCGCCCGAGATGCACCTCGACCGTCCGCACCGACACGTACAGCTGCTCGGCGACCTGCCGGTTCGTGCGCCCCTGGGCCACCAGCCGCGCCACGTCGAGCTCGCGCCCGGTGAGCAGCTCGCCCCAGTGCGCGAACCGGTCCGGGACTGCGTCCGCCTCGCGGGCCTCGCGCTGCTGCCGCCCGACGTCGAGCCGCGTCACGTTCGCCGCGCGGCCGGTCTCCCCCGTCCGGTGCGCGTCCGACGACGCCGCCGCGCGCCGGTCCGGCAGGAACGCCACGGCGCCCGACTCGGCGAACAGGGCCCGCGCCGCCAGCTGGTGCGCGGCGGCGTCGGCGTCCCTGCCGTGCCGTTCGAGGGCCCGCGCGATGACCAGCTCGGTGAGGCCGCGCTCGAACGTCGAGCCCACGGTGAGGGAGACCTCCACCGCGTGATCCGCGGCCCGCCGCAACGTCGCCGGTTCCGCGAGCGCCACCTCGGCACGCGCCAGGTCGAGCCGCAGGCGCAGGCAGGCGGGGCGCGACGCCGGGCCGAGCACGGCGGCGCGCAGCAGGGCGAGGTGCCGCCGGGCCGCGCGCTGCTGCCCGGCCCGGACGTAGAGCTCGACGGGATCCGGCGTCGGCAGCCACCAGGCACGCAGTTCGGCGCCGCCGCGCTCGGCGGCCAGCCCGAGGAACGTCGCGGCCTGCACGTCCCGCCCGGTGCAGGCGGCCTCGACGGCCCGGTCGCCGAGCAGCGCGGCCCGCACCACGCCCGCCTTCGCCCCGGGCGCGGAGCCCTCGAGGGCCGCCGCGGTACCGCTCACAGATCCGGTGCGCACGAGGTCGAGCCGCCGCGCCACCGCGACGCCCAGGCCGCCGAGGGCGAGCGCGACCGGCAGCCGCCGGGCGGCGTCGTGCAGCACCTCGGCGGCGCGGTCGAGATCGCCGGACCGCATCGCGACCAGCGTCTGCACGACCCGCAGGTGCGCCTCGACCAGCGGCGTGGGCCGCTCGGGGGCCTCGAACCAGGCCTCGGCCCGGCGCGCGGGGGCGACGTCGGGCAGCACCTCGGCGAGGATCGCGCCGGCCCGGCCGGCGCTGTCGTGCAGCACGGCCAGCGAGCAGACGGCCGCCCGCAGGGCGGCGCGGTCGTGCCCGGAGACGACGACGTCGGCCAGCCGCGGGTTCGGCTCGCCGTCGTGCAGGTCGAGGGCGGCGGCGAGGACCGGCCCGGCGTCGTCGGCCTGCCGCGCCCACGTGACGGCGTCGGCGATGTGACCGCCGAGCAGGGCGGCGCGGCTCGCGACGCCGGACGCCCTGCGGCGGGTGACGCCGTCGCCCTGGCTGGCGGCCTCGCGCGCCACCTCGTGGGCGCGGGCGGTGTCGCCGCTGACGAGGTGGCGTTCGGCCAGTTCGACGAGGCCGTCGGCGAGCAGCGAGTCGCCCTCCATCGTGCTCAGCGCGGTGTGCCAGAGGGCGACCTCGGGCCGCCCGACCACGCGGAGCACGTTCGCCAGCCCGGCGTGGACGGCGGTGCGGGTCGCGAGGTCGGCGTCGTCGTGCACGATCTGGCGGACCCGCGGGTCGCGGAACCGGAACCGGCCGCCGACCAGGTGCAGGTAGTGGCCGGCGGAGCCGGACACGACGTCGGCGATCCCGGCTCCGGTCGCGGCCAGCAGCACGTCGGTCCGGTCGACGACGGCGACGGCGGCGGTGAGCAGGATGCGCCGGGTGCCGTCGTCCAAGCCGGCCAGGCCCGGATGGGCGGCGCGCGCGGCAGGGACCGCCGGCAGCGGGTCCGGGAGCAGCGCGACACCGCGCAGGTGGTCCGCGGTGAGCAGGTTCTCGAGCTGGGTGCGGGCGGCCAGGTCACCGTTGACCAGGTCGGACAGTGTGACCGAGACGTGCGGCGCGACATTGCGCCACTGGATCCCGGCCGTGTGCTCTTCCGTGCGGGGGGTTGCGGAAGTCATCGGAAATCCTCCGAACTTTGTTCACGGCAGGAACAAGTATGCACCCGAAGCGCGCAAATTTCACCCAGCGTCAAAAGAACCCTGGTCGCTCGTCCAAGCCTGCGGTGCCGCCTTCGGCCCGCCCAGGGCCCGTGGGCCCCTCACGCCTCCAGCAGGAGGGTCACCGGACCGTCGTTCACCAGGTCAACGGCCATGTCCGCGCCGAACCGCCCCGTCGCGACCTCCAGCCCACGCCCGCGCAGCCCGGCGACGACGGCGTCGACCAGCGGCTCCGCGACCGGTCCGGGCGCGGCCGCCTGCCAGGTGGGCCGCCGCCCCTTGCGCGCGTCCCCGTACAGCGTGAACTGGCTGACCACGAGCACGGGCGCGCCGGCGTCGACGGCCGACCGCTCCTGGCGCAGGATCCGCAGCTCGGCGATCTTCCGCGCGATGGTGGCGGCCTGCTCCGCGCCGTCGTCGTGCGTCACCCCCACGAACGCCAGCAGACCCGGCCGGTCGATCTTCCCGACGATCTCCCCGTCCACCACGACGGACGCGCGCGTGACCCGCTGCACCACAGCCCTCATGCGCGCGATCCTACGTCCCCCCGACCCGCCGGGCAGGCGCCCCGGGCGGTTCCGCGCGGCTACGTCGCGGACCAGGGCTCGACGTGGCCGACCGGGTGGCCGCCGCCGAGGACCGGAGTGGCCGCCATCTCCTCCAGGGCCCGGAGGTCGACGCCCTCGATCTGCTCCGCGCCCGCCACCCGGAGGGCCGCCGCGAGAACGGCCGGGCGGGGGCGGGAGCCGCCGTCGAGGACCTTGAAGGCCAAGGCCGAACCGTCGGGGAGGCCCGCGCCGTAGACGCCGTCGGCGCCGTCCTTGGCGACGAGGCCGGGGACCGCGCGCATCGCGAGCGTGGCCTCGCGGCCGTCGCCGCCGACCATCTCCGGGTGGGCGTTCATCGCCCGGGCGAGGCGCGCCTCGGGGCTCGCCGCATCCCGGCCCGGCGCCCCCGCGATCCGGCCGAACGCCCGGGCGAGACCCGCCGGCGTCGTGCTGAACAACGGCGCCCCGCAGCCGTCCACGGTGACGTGCTCCGGTGCGGCGCCGGTCAGGTCCGCGATCCTCGCCCGGATCGCGACCTGCAGGGGGTGCGCTTCCGCGAGGTAGGACTCCAGGTCCCAGCCCGCGGCGACGCAGGTCGCCAGCATCCCCGCGTGCTTGCCCGAGCAGTTCTGCGCGATCGGCGCGGGCCCCGGCCCGTCGCCCTCCTCGACGTGATCCGCGACCTGCCAGGCGTACGCCGACGGCGCGTGCAGCGGCATGTCGGGCGTGTTCCGCAGGGACGACGGCGTCAGCCCGGCGCGCCGCAGGACCTCGCGCGCCGCGGCCCGGTGGAACGGCTCGCCGTTGTGACTCGCGGCGACCAGCGCGAGCAGCGGGTCCGGCAGATCGAGGCCGTGCTCCAGCATCGCGAGCGCCTGCAGCGGCTTGACCGAGCTACGCGGCCAGATCGTCACGTCCGGATCGCCGATCGCGAGCCGCACCGTGCCGTCGGGCGCGAGCACCACGAGATGGCCCAGGTGCACCGACTCGACGACGCCGCCGCGCACCACCCGCGCCAGCGGCGCGGCGCCGTCGGCGACCGTGCGCGCGGCCGCCGGTCCCGTCGTCCCCGGGGACGACGACGCCGGGCCGCTCACCATCCGCCGGACGTGCCGCCCGGGCGCCGCGGGCCGCGCCCGGTGCCGTAGTGCAGCAGGCGCGGGCGGACGTCGACCCAGTAGATCGCCGCGGGGACGATCGCGACGAGGTTGAGGAACACGTCGATCAGGAGCAGCACGCCGAGCAGCCCCACGACGCCGGCGAAGCCCAGGATCAGCAGCCATTTCGTCTTGTCGAGCTTGCCCTCGGACTTGTAGCCCCGGTCCGGGCGCCGCGCGGCGTCGATGATCGCGACGACCAGCGCGACGAAGACGCCCCACGCGATGATCAGGACGACGATGCCTTGTGGTGAGAACACGACCCCGAGCCTACGGCAGCGGGCCGCCCCAGGGCAGTGCACCCGGCGCGGTTCCCGCAGCTCGTCAGTACATCAGCGCCTGCGCCGCCGGCCGCAGGATCTCCTCCGTGAAGACGGGCGCGCCCGCGATGCGGATGCCGGGGAGCACGTCGCCGGGCGCGATGCCGCGGCGGGCCGCGCACTGCGTGCAGAGCGTCACGGTGCCCTCGGCGAGCACCGCCTCCAGCAGGTCCTGCAGCGGGGCGGCGTGCTCCAGCTCCAGTTCCGCGGCCTTGCCCGGCAGCGCGAACCACGCGGCCTCCCCCGCGAGCCACAGGCTGACCTCCGCACCCGCGGCGACGGCCGCGGCCGCGACGGTGAACGCCTGGTTGACGGTCTCGGGCCGGTCCAGGCCCGAGGTGGTCTTGATCACGAGGGGCCGGTGCGTGTCGGTCATGCCGTTTAGGATCGCACCATGGATGAGTACCAGGCGCTCGAGGCCGTGTTCACGGGCCTCCTCATTGCCGCAGTCCTGACCATCACCTGGTTCGCCGGGTACACCGTGTACAAGCTCTTCTCCGGCCAGCGCTGATGGCGTTCGAGTTCCCCGAGGGGCTCGCACCCGAGGTCTACCCGCTCGCCTGGCTCGTGGGCCGCTGGAGCGGCAGCGGCGTGATCGACCACCCCGCCACCGGCAAGAAGGACTTCACGCAGGAGCTCACGTTCGACCACGACGGCGGGCCGTACCTGCGTTTCGAGTCGACGCTGCGCGTCGTCAGCCTGTCCGACGACGGCGTGTCCGGCGACGACGGCGTCTGGTCCACCGAGACCGGGTACTGGCGGGTGTCGACCGACCGGCCCGACGGGCTCGAGGACGACCGCCACCCCCTGGAGGTGGTGGTCGCCGACGCGTCCGGCCGCATGACGATGTACGTCGGCGCCGCGGGCAGCGGCCGCATCGACCTGGTGAGCGACGCGATGGCCCGCACGGCGACGTCGGCCGACGTGCGCGCCTCGAAGCGCCTCTACGGACTCGTCGAGAGCCGCCTGATGTGGGTGGAGGAGCTGGCCGCGTTCGGCGAGCCGCTCCGCAACTACGCGTCGGCCGAGCTCGACCGGCAGTGAGGTGCCGCCCGGGAATTCCCGGGCGGCCGGCAGTGCTGACGAGAGGGTGACTGACGTGACGTACTCCAGCCCGTTGCTGAGCCGATCCGGGGCGGTCGCCGCCACCGGCGCCGACGAGGGTGTCGCCTGGCACTACGGCGACCCCGTGGCCGAACAGCGGGCGCTGGCGCGCGGCGGCGCCGTCGTCGACCAGTCGCACCTCGGCGTCGTGCGCGTCTCCGGGCCAGACCGGCTCGGCTGGCTGCACTCGATCACGTCGCAGGACGTCGAGCACCTGGCGCCGCGGCAGTCCACGGAGCTGTTCGTGCTCTCCCCGCAGGGGCACCTGGAGCACGCCGTCGGCGTGGTCGACGACGGCGAGGCGACCTGGCTGATCGCCGAGCGCGCGTCCGCCCCCGGCCTCGCGGCCTGGCTCGAGCGCATGAAGTTCATGATGCGCGTCGAGATCGAGGACCTGACGGGCCAGTACGTCGCGATCGGCGAGGCGGTCGACGCCGAGGGGACCGAGGACGAGCCCCTCACCTGGCACGACACCTGGCCGCGAGTGGTCGGCGGCGGCACCCGCTACGGGCCGCCCGAGGACGAGCACCCCGGCGCGGACCGGCCCTGGCGGCTCGTGCTGGTCCCCGCGGCCTCCCTGACCGACGAGATCGCCGCCCGTGAGGCGGCGGGCTGGCGCCTCGCGGGCACCTGGGCCACCGAGGCCCTGCGCATCGAGGCGTACCGCCCGCGCCTCGGCCGCGACGTCGACGAGCGCACCATCCCCCACGAGCTCGACTGGCTCCGCACCGCCGTGCACCTGGCCAAGGGCTGCTACCGCGGGCAGGAGACCGTGGCCCGCGTCCACAACCTCGGCCGGCCGCCGCGCCGGCTCGTGTTCCTGCACCTGGACGGCTCGAGTCACCTGATCCCGGAGCCCGGTGCCGAGGTGCGGGTCCGGCCGGCCGACGCCGCGGCCGCCTCCGGCGCACCGGGCAAGGTGATCGGCACGCTGACGTCGGTCGCGCGGCACCACGAGCTGGGGCCGATCGGCCTGGCCGTGCTCAAGCGCAGCGTCCCGGAGGACGCGGAACTGCTCGTCACGTCCACGGCGGGGGGCGACGTCCTCGAGATCGCGGCCACCCAGGAGACCGTCGTGCCCGGCGAGGGCGTCTCGGCGGACCGTCCCGAGTCCCACCGCGACCGCCTCACCCCCGGCCTGCGCGGAGGCGACGGGCTGCTGTGAGCACCACCGCCCGTCCCGCGCGCCGCCGGCCGTGAGCACCCCGGCCGCCGCGGGCCCGGGCGACGCCGTCGGTCGTCCGGCGCTGCGCAGGCTCGTCCTGCGCACGCGGGCCCGGCAGGGGTGGACGCGGATCCGGGCGGGTCTGCTGCCGATCGGCCAGGCCGCCGTCGCGGCGGGACTCGCCTACCTGGTCGCCACCGGGCCGCTCGGTCACGAGCAGCCGTTCTTCGCGCCGGTCGCGGCCTGGCTGTGCCTCGGGTTCTCCTCGCAGCGCGACCTGCGCAAGGTCGCCGAGATGGCCGTCGGGGTGGCCGTGGGCGTGGGGATGGGCGATCTGGTCGTCCATCTCATCGGGTCGGGCTGGTGGCAGCTCACCGTGGTCCTGTTCACCTCGGCCGTGCTCGCGCGGTTCATCGACTCCGGGCCGCTGCTGGTCATGCAGGCCGGTGCGCAGGCGATCATCGTCGTCGGGCTGCCCGCGGTGGCCGGCGGCCCGCTGGGACGCTGGACCGACGCGCTGGTCGGCGGCGCCGTCGCGCTGCTGGTCGCGGTGCTCGTCCCGGGCGACACGCGCCGTCGTCCCCGGGCGCTCGGCGAACGCGCGCTCACCGAGCTCGCGGAGACCCTGGAGGGCATCGCACGCAGCCTGTCCGAGGCCGACGCCTCCGAGGCCCGCGCCGCCCTCGTGCGCGGGCGGGCGTCCGAGCCGGTGCTCGACGAATGGCAGACCGCCGCCCGCAGCGCCCGCGACCTGGCGCGGGTCAGCGTCGGCCGCCGGCACCGGGAGGAGCTGGGCCGGCTCGAGGAACAGGCGGTGCTCACCGATCGCGCGATGCGGTCCGTCCGGGTGCTCGCCCGGCGCACCGCCGCCCTCGTCTCCTCCGGGGACGCCCACGAGGTGGAGTCCGTGGCCGAGCTGGTCGGCCGGTTCGCCGCGGGCGTCCGCCTGCTCGCGTCCGACGTCGGCCGGGGCGGCTCGGCCGGACGCGCCCGCGAGGTCCTGCTGGAGACGGCGTCGCTGGCGGACCCGCACTCCGTCGGCGACGGCGACTGGCAGGTCCAGTCCCTGGTGATGCTGCTCCGCTCCCCGCTGGTGGACATCCTGGAGACGGCGGGCCTGGCCCCGGAACCGGCGCGCGCGGCCCTCCCCGAGCTGTGACGAGCGTCGCCGTGCGACCACGAGCTTTCCGTTGATGTCTCTCGGCGGATGCTCGCCGATCTCGTGGTCGCGCAGCTAACCTCGTGGCGCGGCAGCCCGCCGGGCGACGATTACGACGAGCGGGTCGGGTCGCGGGTCGCCGTGGCGCCGTTCCCGGCTTCCGTTCCCGCACCGCGGCCCGGCTCGCGAGCGGCGTCGTCCGCCGGGACCTCCGCGGCCCGCTCCTTCGGCGGGTCGAACCGGTAGCCCACGTTCCGCACCGTCCCGATGAGCTGCTCGTGCTCGGGCCCGAGCTTGGCGCGCAGGCGCCGCACGTGGACGTCCACGGTGCGCGTGCCGCCGTAGTAGTCGTAGCCCCAGACCTCCTGCAGGAGCTGGGCGCGCGTGAAGACCCGGCCGGGATGCTGCACCAGGTACTTCAGGAGCTCGAACTCCTTGTACGTCAGGTCGATCGGGCGCCCGCGCAGGCGGGCGGTGTAGCCGCCGGCGTCGATCGCGAGATCGCCCGCGGCGATCTCCTGCTGCGAGTCCTCGGCGGGACCGCGCGACGAGCGTTCGACGACGAGCCGCAGCCGCGCCTCGACCTCGGCCGGCGACGCGGAGTCCAGCAGCAGGTCGTCCGCGCCCCACTCGTGCGTCACGACGGTGAGCCCGCCCTCGGTGAGCACCAGCACCAGCGGGACCGTCAGGCCCGTGGCGTGCAGCAGCCGGCAGGTCGTGCGGGCCGCCACGAGATCGCGGCGCGCGTCGAGCAGGACGACGTCGGCGTCCGGGGCGTCCACGAGAGCCGAGGGTTCCATCGGGAGCACCCGCACCCGGTGCGACAGGAGCCCCAGGGCCGGGAGTACATCTGCAGATCCGCCGTTGGCGGGTGTGAGAATCAACAGCTCTGCCATCGACCCACCTCCTCTCGCCGTTCAGGGCACTGCGGAAGTCTGCCTTGTTGCTTGTTGCGTGCATGTTACACGGCTCATTCATGGAACACTCTGGTGCGTGTCAGTGTCATCCCGGGCCGTGACGACCGCCGTGCTCGCAGCCGCCGTGGCGGCCGGTGCCTACGTGGAACCCCGCCCGCTCGTCCTCATCGGGGTCGCTGCCCTGCTGGTGATCCTGGTGTCGCTCGGCTGGCCCCACATCCTGCGGCTGCCCGCCCCCGGGGGCTCGCGGCTGGTCGTCCTCATCGGCGGCCTGGGCGCCGCCGCCACGACCTGGTACACCCCCAGCGAACCCGTGCTGCGGTTCCTGCCCGCGATCATCGCGATCTCGATCGTGCTCGCGTTCGTCGCCGAGATGATGCGGCGCGACGGACGCCGGCAGCTGACCGAGTCCATCACCGGGACCACCGCCGGGATCGTCGTGGCGGTCTGCGCGTCGGGCTGGGTCGCCGCCGCGCGGACCGACGCCGGCCCGAATCTCGTGGCGACGGCCGCGGTCGCGCTGGCCGTCGCGGCCGCGAGCGCCGCGCTCCCGCTGAAGGGCTGGCGCGCGCTGGCGGTGGCCGTCGGCGCCGCGATCGTGACGGGCGCGGGCGTGGCGACGGTGCTGGCACCGGCCGTCGACACGGTGAGCGGCGCCTGGACCGGCGGCGTCACCGGGATCGTGGTGGGCGGCCTGCACCTGCTCCTGGAGCGCCTGCCCGCGCTGCGGGGCAAGCTCGCGGGGATCTCGGCGGCGACGGTGCCGGTCGCCGTGACGGGGATGTTCGTGTTCGTGGTGGGGCGGCTGGTGATCCTGTAGGGCCCGGCGGGCCGGCGTCAGTTCGGCCCGGCCGTCCGGACCAGCCGCGCCGCCGCCGTCGGGTCCTGTTCGCCGAGGTCCGACGACGGGCACCACCGCGCGACCGGGCACGCCCCGCACGCCGGGCGCATGGCGTGGCAGACGCGGCGGCCGTGCCACACCAGGTGGTGGCTCAGCATGGTCCAGTCCTTCCTCGGGAACAGCTCGCCGACGGCGTGCTCGACCTTGACCGGGTCGTCCTCGCCGGTGAGGCCGAGCCGGCGGGCGAGCCGGCCGAAGTGGGTGTCCACGGTGATCCCCGGCACGCCGAACGCGTTGCCCAGCACCACGTTGGCCGTCTTGCGGCCCACGCCCGGGAGGGTGACGAGGTCCTGGAGCCGGCCCGGGACCTCGCCGTCGTACCGTTCCTCGAGCGCCTTGCCGAGGCCGATGACGGCCTTGGCCTTGGCGCGGAAGAAGCCGAGCGGCCTCAGGATCTCCTCCAGGTCCTCGGGGTTCGCCTCGGCGTAGGAGGCGGCGTCCGGGTACCTCGCGAACAGCGTCGGCGTCGTCGCGTTGACGCGGACATCGGTGGTCTGGGCGCTCAGGACCGTGGCGACGAGGAGTTCCAGCGGCGTCGTGAAGTCGAGCTCGGCACGGGCGTCCGGGTAGGTCCCGGCCAGGACGCGGTCGATCCTGCGGGCGCGGCGGACCAGGCCGGTGCGCGTCTCGTCCGCGAACTTCTCGGCTCGCGTTCCCCGGGTGCCAGTCGCCATGCCTGCCAGGGTACGGGTCCGATTTCCGGTTTCGCGAAGCGGGCGGGTAGTTCCGGGCGGTTCCGGGAACCTGGCTGTCAGGGTCACCGCATAGGCTGGACGACGCTACGACGTCGTACCGCAGAAGCCTGGGGAGAGCACAGAATGCCGTACACCCATCACCTCCGCGTCCACAAGAGTGCGGAGCACCTCGCGCGGCCGGACCAGCTCGCGTGGAAGCTCGCGGAACTCGCGACCGACCCGGTCGCGCCCACGAGCGAGGTCACCGACATGGTGATCAACCGCGTGATCGACAACGCGTCGGTCGCGGCGGCCAGCCTGACGCGCGGGCCCGGCGCGGCCTCCCGCGCACAGGCCGAGGCGCACCCTTACACGCCGGGTTCCACGGTGTTCGGCCTGCCCGCCGGCCAGACCTTCAGCCCCGAGTGGGCGGCGTGGGCCAACGGCGTCGCCGTGCGTGAGCTCGACTTCCACGACACGTTCCTGGCCGCGGAGTACTCGCACCCGGGCGACAACATCCCGCCGGTCCTGGCCGTCGCGCAGCACGCGGGCCGCGACGGCGCGGCGCTGGTGCGCGGCATCGTCACCGGTTACGAGATCCAGGTGGACCTCGTCAAGGCGATCAGCCTGCACCAGCACAAGATCGACCACGTCGCGCACCTCGGCCCGTCGGCCGCGGCGGGCATCGGCACGATGCTCGGCCTCGACACGGAGACCGTGTTCCAGGCGATCGGCCAGGCGCTGCACACCACCACCGCGACGCGGCAGTCGCGCAAGGGCCAGATCTCCACGTGGAAGGCGCACGCCCCCGCGTTCGCGGGGAAGATCGCGGTCGAGTCGGTCGACCGCGCGATGCGCGGCCAGACCTCCCCCGAGCCGATCTACGAGGGCGAGGACGGCGTCATCGCGTGGCTGCTGGACGGCCCGGAGGGCGCGTACGACGTCGTCCTGCCGGGTCCGGGCGCGCCGCGCACCGGCATCCTCGACACGTACACCAAGGAGCACTCGGCCGAGTACCAGGCGCAGGCGATCATCGACATGGCGCGCGCGCTCGGCACCGAGCGGCCGGAGCTGCGCGACCCCGCGAACATCGCCTCGATCGTGCTGCACACCAGCCACCACACCCATTACGTCATCGGCTCGGGCGCGAACGACCCGCAGAAGTACGACCCGACGGCGTCGCGCGAGACGCTGGACCACTCGATCCCGTACATCTTCGCGGTCGCGCTGCAGGACGGCGCCTGGCACCACGTGGACTCGTACGCGCCGGAGCGGGCGCAGCGGCCGGACACGGTGGAGCTGTGGAAGAAGGTCACCACCACGGAGGACCCGGGGTGGACGCGGCGCTACCACTCGACGGACCCGGCCGAGAAGGCGTTCGGCGGGCGCGTGGTGATCACGACGACGTCGGGTGAGGTGGTCACGCGCGAGATCGCCGTCGCGGACGCGCACCCGCTCGGCGCCCGCCCGTTCGCCCGGGCCCAGTACGTGGCGAAGTTCCGCACGCTGGCCGACGGCGTCCTGGAGGACAAGGAGATCGACCGGTTCCTGGCGCTGGCCGAGCGGCTCCCGGAGCTGTCCGCGGCCGAGGTCCGGGAGCTGACGGTCGTCGCGCGGCCGGGGCTGCTCTCCGCGGCGCCCGCGCCGCGCGGTCTGTTCGACATCGAGGCCCGCTGATGCTGTTCAGCCGGGTGACGGCCGCCGAGAAGCGCCGGGCGTTCCGAGAGTCGCTCGCCTCGGGCGAGATCCTGCAGTTCCCGGGCGCGTTCAACCCGCTGTCCGCGCGCCTCGTCCAGGACAAGGGGTTCGACGGCGTGTACGTGTCCGGGGCGGTGCTGTCGGCGGACCTCGGGCTGCCGGACATCGGGCTCACGACGCTCACGGAGGTGGCCGGCCGGGCCGCGCAGATCGCGCGCGTCACCGACCTGCCCGCGCTGGTCGACGCCGACACCGGGTTCGGCGAGCCGATGAACGTGGCCCGGACGGTGCAGACGATGGAGGACGCGGGCGTCGTCGGCATGCACCTCGAGGACCAGGTGAACCCCAAGCGCTGCGGGCACCTGGACGGCAAGGAGGTCGTGGAGCTGGGCGAGGCGGTGCGCCGCGTGCGGGCCGCTGTCGACGGGCGCCGCGACCCGGACTTCCTCGTCATGGCGCGCACGGACGTGCGCGGCACGGAGCCGGGCGAGCGCGGGCTGAGGCTCGCGATCGACCGGGCCAGGGCCCTCGCCGACGCGGGGGCGGACGCGATCTTCCCCGAGGCCATGAACGATCTGTCGGAGTTCGAGGCCGTGGCGGCCGCGGTCGACGTACCGGTGCTCGCCAACATGACCGAGTTCGGCAAGTCGGAGCTGTTCACCGTGCGGCAGCTCGCGGACGCCGGGGCGCGCATCGTGATCTACCCGGTGACCCTGCTGCGCAGCGCGATGGGCGCCGCGGAACGCACCCTGGACACGCTGGTCGCGCACGGCACCCAGGCCGCCGCCGTCGGCGACATGCAGACGCGCGCACGGCTGTACGAGCTGACCGACTACGCGGGCTACAACCATTTCGACTCGTCGGTCTTCACCTACGAACCGGCGCAGAATCACACGCACTGATCCTGACCGGCCGCGGCAGCCGCCGTCGTCGGACAGGAACCTGGAACACCTCACGAAGGAGTGAAAGATGACCGCTACACCCACGAGCGAGATCCGCAAGGGACTGGCCGGCGTCGTCGCCGACACCAGCGCGATCTCCAAGGTGAACCCCGCGACCAACTCGCTGCTCTACCGCGGCTATCCCGTCCAGGACCTGGCGGCGCGCGTCAGCTTCGAGGAGGTCGCCTACCTGCTGTGGCACGGTGAGCTGCCGACGGCGGAGCAGCTGGCCGAGCAGACGCGCGCCGAGCGCGCGGCCCGCACCCTGCCGGACGACGTCAAGGCCGCGATCCTGGAGCTACCGACCGCCTGCCACCCGATGGACGTGTGCCGCACGGCCGTCTCGCAGCTCGGCGCGCACGACCCGCAGGCCGAGGACTCCTCGGTGGAGGCCGAGCTGGCGAAGGCGCTGCGGCTGTGGGCCGTGATGCCGTCCGTGGTGGCGCTGGACCAGCGCCGGCGGCGCGGGGAGCTGGGCGTCGAGCCGCGCGACGACCTCGGGTACTCCGCGAACTTCCTGTGGATGGCGTTCGGCGCCGAACCGGAGCCGGCCGTGGTGAAGGCGTTCGAGGCGTCGATGGTGCTGTACGCGGAGCACTCGTTCAACGCGTCGACGTTCACGGCGCGGGTGATCACGTCCACGCTGGCGGACATGCACTCGGCCGTGACCGGCGCGATCGGCGCGCTCAAGGGCCCGCTGCACGGCGGGGCGAACGAGGCGGTGCAGGAGACGTTCGAGGAGATCGGGTCCGCGGACCGCGCCGTCGCGTGGCTGGAGGACGCGCTGGCCTCGAAGAAGAAGATCATGGGCTTCGGGCATCGCGTGTACAAGAACGGCGACTCGCGCGTGCCGACCATGCGGTCCGTGCTGGGCGACATGGTGGAGCACTACGGCGAGCCCGGGGTGCTCGACCTGTACGACACCCTCGAGCAGGCGATGTTCGAGCGCAAGAACATCCGGCCGAACCTCGACTACCCCGCCGGCCCGGCCTACCACCTGATGGGGTTCGACACGAACATCTTCACGCCGCTGTTCGTGGCGTCGCGGATGACGGGCTGGACCGCGCACGTCATGGAGCAGCGAGCGGCGAACGCGCTGATCCGCCCCGTGTGCGAGTACAACGGCCCCGAACAGCGCGAGGTCCCCGGCTCCGCGCGGTAGGGCCTCCGGGCCCGGCGTCGCGACGGCCGGCGCGTCGCAGGGCCCGGCGCGGCGCGGCGTGGGGCCCGGCCCCGCGAGGCACGGCCGCGTGCCGGGTCCTGCCTCGGCGTGCGCCCCTGCGCCGGGCGGCACGCCGGGGTGCGGCAACACGCTCCGATCGTGGGTTTTCCCGGAGAGTGCGGCACACTGGGTACAGGTACAACACAACACACGGACGCGGGATGTCGCGTCGGCAACAGCCGCACGCGGCACCTGGGTCCCCGACGAGTGAGGACTCCACTGGTGGACGACGAGGTCGTACTCTCAGCACCCCTGTTCGCGGACATGGAGAGCGGTGAGTCGCGCGCGCTCTTCGAGTCGATGGTCCCGGTGGACCTCGTCCGCGGCGACGTTCTCTTCCGCGAGGGCGAGCCCGGGGACCGGCTCTACGTCATCGCGTCGGGCAAGATCAAACTCGGCCGCCGCTCGGCCGACGGCCGCGAGAACCTGCTGTCGATCCTCGGGCCGGGCGAGATGTTCGGCGAGCTCTCGCTGTTCGACCCGGGCCCCCGCACGGCGTCGGCGTCCTCCGTCTCGGACGCCCTGTGCTACGAGCTGCGGCACGAGGCCCTGGTGAAGTGGATCGGCGAGCACCCCTCGGTCTCGATGCAGCTGCTCGGCGCGCTCGCGCGGCGCCTGCGCCGCACCAACGAGACCCTGGCCGACCTGGTCTTCTCCGACGTGCCGGGGCGCGTCGCCAAGGCGCTGCTCGACCTGTCCGCCCGCTTCGGCGAGCCGAACGACGACGGCGTCCGCGTGGCCCACGACCTCACCCAGGAGGAGCTGGCCCAGCTCGTGGGTGCCTCCCGCGAGACCGTGAACAAGGCCCTGGCCGACTTCGCGACCCGCGGCTGGGTCCGCCGCGAGGGCCGCGCCGTGGTGCTGCTGGACATGGACCGCCTGGAGCGCCGCGCCCGCTGAGCCCGCCTGCTGAGATCGCCTGCTGAGATCGCCTGCTGACCAGGCACGATCGCCCGGACCACCAGCCGTACGGTCCGGGCCGTCGGGGTCCGGGCGGACTACCGCCGGGTCCAGGACCGCCGCGGCTCAGTCGACCTTGGCGGTGAGGGTGAGCAGGGTCGCCTCCGGGCGGCAGGCGAAGCGGAGCTGCCAGTAGGGAGAGGTACCCGCGCCGGCCGAGACGTGCAGCCAGGTGGAGCCCTCGCCGCCCTGGTCGTCGGGGCGCTTGCCCGGCCAGCCGTGGAGGCCCGAGGCGCGGCCGCGGTCGAGGTCGCAGTTGGTGACCAGGGCGCCGACCACCGGGAGGCAGAGCTGGCCGCCGTGGGTGTGGCCCGCGAAGATGAAGTCGACGCCGTCGTCGCGGAGCTGGTTGAGGACGCGGCGGTAGGGCGCGTGGACGACGCCGAGGCGCAGGACCGGGTCCTCGCCCGCGTCCGCCGGCTCCGGCTCCGCCCGCGGCTCCGGCATCACGTCGCGGTCCAGGTGCGGGTCGTCCATGCCGACCAGGTCGAGGACCCGGCCGTCGCGGAGGGTGATCCGGTCGCGGCGGTTGGTGAGGTCCGCCCAGCCCGCCTCCCGGAACGACTTCGCCAGCGACTCCGTGGGAAGCGGGACGAGATCGTCCCGCTTCTCGCGGGCGTCCGGCAGGAGGTAGCGCGCCGGGTTCTTGAACACGGGCGCGAAGTAGTCGTTCGAGCCCATGACGAACGCACCCGGGATCTCGGTCAGCGGGCCGAGCACGTCGAGCAGGGGCGCGAGCGAGCGCAGGTGCCCGAAGTTGTCACCGGTGTTGATGACGACGTCGGGCGAGTAACCGGCGAGCGACCGCACCCACTCCTGCTTGGTGCGCTGCCCGGGCGTGAGGTGCAGGTCGCTGACGTGCAGGATGCGGATCGGCCGCTCCCCCGGCGCCAGCACCGGCACCGAGAAGCGCCGCACCGTGAACAGCTTCGACTCGAGGTGGGCGTAGGCGATCCCCGCGGCGGCCGCACCGCCGACGGCGGCAAGCGTGGTCAGTGCGGTGCGTGCGCCCACGGATCAGCCGTCCTTCTTCTCGCCGCCGCCGGCGTTCCCGCCGCCGGTGTCGCCACCGCCCTCGGAGCCACCCTTGTCACCGCCGCCGTCCGGGTCGCCGCTGCTGCGGGGCGGCGGAGGCGGTGATCCGACCATCGCGGGATTCGGCGCGGCGAACGTGGCGGCGGGCAGTCCTGCCACCGCCTGATCCATGTACCTCCGCCAGGCCGGCGTGGCGACGGTGCCGCCGTACAGCGGTCCGGACTTCGCGTTGGGGTTGTACCACGAGGTGGCCGGGAGGTAGACGTTCCCGTGCGGGACGTTACCCCCCTCCTCACCCACCCAGACCGAGGTCGACAGATTGGGCGTGTACCCCGTGAACCAGCTCTGGGAGGCGCTCTGGGTCGTCCCGGTCTTTCCGGCGACCTGGCGGCCGTCGGCCAGGCCCTTGATGGGATAGGCGGTACCCCACGGCTGACCGGTGAACACCTTCTGCATCGCCCAGGCGACGGTGTTGGCGACGTCCGTCTCGATCGTCTTCTTGCACTCCGCGCCCGGCACGTCCATCTCCTTGCCGGACGCCTGGGTCACCTTCAGGATGGCGACCGGCTTGCAGTAGGTACCGCCGGTCGCGAAGGTCGCGAAGGCCGCCGCCTGGTTGACCGGCGTCGACGACTGGATCCCCAGGGTCATCGACGCGACGACGTCGATGTCGCTGGGCTTCGGCGTGTCGATCGTCCGGAACGAGGGAACCGCCGAGGTCATCGGGCGGAAGCCCACGTCGAAGGCGGTCTTCTGCACGTCGCAGAGGTTGAGCTGCTGCGACATGCGGGTGTAGACCGTGTTCAGGGACTGGAACGTCCCCTGGAGCACGCTCACCGTTCCGCTCGGCCCGCCCTCGACGTTCTGCACCGGATACGGCTGATGGGTGAAGTAGCTCTGGCAGCCGGACGCGTTGAAGGTCGTCTCGTAGGCGCTGAAGTTCGAGGCGCTGATGGGGTCGTAGAGCTGCCGCCCGCTGCGCAGCCATTCCGCGAGCACGAACGGCTTGAAGTTCGAGCCCACCTGGAAGCCGCGCGAGTTGCCGTGCAGGTAGTCCGCCGAGTAGTTCAGCGCCGTGTGCCCGGGAGCGGGTTCCGCGGCCGGGTCGTACGGAACGTTCTGCGCCATCGACTTGATGCGCCCGGTACCGGGTTCGACCGACGTGATCGCCGCCTCGAGCCCGTAACCGTTGCCTGCGGGGACCGCCGCGTTGATCGTCTCGTCGGCGGCCTTCTGCATCTTCACGTTGAGCGTGGTCACGATGTCGACACCGCCGCGGTACAGCAGTGCGTAGCGGTCGTCACGGGTCTTGCCGAACTCCTCGTGGAGCAGGAAGTCCTTGACCACGTAGTCGCAGAAGAAGGCCGAACCCGCGGGCGCCTCCTGGCAGCCGAGCTGCAGCTTGCGCGGCTTGAGCGTCTCCTTGATCGGGATGCTCTGCGCGTCCTTCATCTCGTCCTTCTCGATGTACCCGAGGGAGTACATCTTGTGGAGCACGAGATTCCGGCGCTCCTCGTTGCGCTCCGGGTTCTCGAGCGGATCGAACCCGCTCGGCTCCTTCGTGACGCCCGCGATCGTCGCCGCCTCGACGATGCTCAGATGCGCCGCGCTCTTGCTGAAGTAGCGCTGCGCGGCGACCTCCACGCCGTAGATGCTCTCGCCGAACTGAGCGATGTTGAGGTATCCCATGAGGATCTCCTCCTTGCTCATCTTCTTCTCGAGCGCGATCGCCAGCTTCGCCTCACGGAGCTTGCGCTGGATCGTCGACTCCCGCGCCTCGAGCACGCCGAACGGGTCCCGCTCCTTGAGCGCCTCCTCGATCAGCACGTTCTTCACGTACTGCTGCGTCAGCGTCGAGGCACCCTGCGTGTTGCCGCCCGTCGTGTTGCTCACGGCGGCACGCACCATGCCCTGCGGGTCGACCCCGTTGTGCTTCCAGAACCGCTCGTCCTCGATCGCCACCGCCGCGTGCTCCATGTGGTCGGAGATCTCGTCCAGCGGCTTCACGATCCGGTTCTGCTCGTAGATCCGTGCCAGCAGCGTCTTGCCGTCGCTCGCGAAGATCCGCGACTGCTCGGCCAGCGGGGACGGTTCCAGCTCCGCCGGCACCTCCTCGAACAGTTCCACGCCCGAGTCCACCGTGGTGTCCATCCCGGCGGCCAGGGGGATCAGCATCCCCGCGCCGATGAGCCCGCCGGCCCCCGCGACCAGGACAAAGGCGAGAAGAAGAGCGACGAGCTGGGTGGCGGGGATCTTGCGGGTGATCCGCCGCTCGGGTTCCACGGGGTGAGCCGACGACATGCCCTCAGGGTAGTGCGCGCCCCTGACATCGCACCCTCATCCGGACCCTGGCGGTGTGCGGGTCGTGTGTACGGTGCGAGCACCCCGGCCGGGCTACGATCCTCAGCATGGCTACCACGTGGGAGTACTCGACGATCCCCCTCCTGATCCACAACACCAAGGCCGTCCTCGACCAGTGGGGCGCCGACGGCTGGGAGCTCGTCCAGGTCGTGCCGGGCCCGGACGGCACCGGGCTCGTCGCCTACCTCAAGCGCCCGACGGGCGAGAAGTGAGCGAGACTCCCGGGGCCGCCGGCCCCGAGGCACGGCTCGCCGCCCTCGGCATCACGCTGCCCGACGTCGTCCCGCCCGTCGCCTCGTACGTCCCCGCGGTCCGCGCCGGACAGTACGTGTACACGTCGGGCCAGCTCCCGATGGCCGACGGCGCCCTCCTGGCGACGGGCAAGGTCGGCACCGGCGCAGGGCTCGTGGACCCGGAACTGGCGAAGGACCTCGCCCGTACCTGCGCGCTGAACGCCCTGGCGGCGGTCCGCTCGCTCACGGGCAGCCTCGACACCGTCGCACGCGTGGTGAAGGTGGTCGGCTTCGTCGCGAGCGACCCGTCGTTCACCGCCCAGCCGGCCGTGATCAACGGCGCGAGCGACGTCCTCGGCGAGATCTTCGGCGAACCCCACGCCCGCTCCGCGGTCGGCGTCGCCGTCCTCCCGCTGGACGCCCCGGTCGAGGTGGAGATCACCGTCGAACTGGCCTGAACCCGGCGCCGGCCGGACGTGATCCGGCTCACCGGTTATTCGGTTTCGTGCCTGGCCCTCGGGTCGGCTATGCTGAGCAGGCTTCCGCAGCCCCAGGGCACGTGGACGGCACATCGGGGTGTGGCGCAGCTTGGTAGCGCGCTTCGTTCGGGACGAAGAGGTCGCAGGTTCAAATCCTGTCACCCCGACCCGCAGAAGGGCTCTCTGACCAGTAGAAATACTGGGTCAGGGAGCCTTTCGCGTTGCCGCCGGAGCCGGTTCCCCGGCCACGCGACCCCTCCCACCGCACACCGCGCCGCCCGCCGTGAGAACCTGGACCGGCCCACACGCGATCCAGGAGGCCGCGATGGAACCGATCGTTCTGGTAGGCGGTGGCCTGGCGAGCGCCCGGGCCGCCGAGACGCTGCGCGACGAGGGGTACGACGGCGACGTCGTCGTCGTGACCGCCGAACCGCACCACCCGTACGAGCGACCGCCCCTGAGCAAGGACCTGCTGCGCGGGGACGCGGAACGCGACGTCGTCTTCCCGCTCGACGGGACCTGGTACGGCAGGCACGACGTCGAGGTGCGACGCGGAACCCTCGCCGTCGGCCTCGACCCCGCCGCGCACACGCTCACGTTCGCCGACGGCGGCAGCCTGGCCTACTCGCGGTGCCTGATCGCGACCGGCTCCTCGCCGCGGTCGCTCGACATCCCCGGCACCGACCTCGGCGGCGTGCACTACCTGCGCACCCTCGACGACTGCGACCGCCTCTCGCAGGTGCTGCTCGACGCGTCGCTCGAGGGCTCGGGCCGGATCGCCGTGATCGGCGACGGCTGGATCGGGCTGGAGGTCGCGGCGTCGGCGCGGACGCTGGGGCTGGAGGCCACGGTCATCGGGCGCGGGGCCGTGCCGCTGGGCCGGGTGCTCGGCGCGGAGATGGGCGAGCTCTTCGCCGGCCTGCACACCGAGCGCGGTACCCGGGTGATCCGGAACACCGACGCCGTGCGCATCCTGGGGGCGGACTCCCGGGTGACCGGCGTCCAGCTGCCGGACGGCACGCGGGTGGACGCCGACATCGTCGTCATCGGCGTCGGCGCGACGCCGAACGTCGGGCTGGCCGAGGTCGCGGGCCTGGACCTCCGCTCGGGCGAGCTGGGCGGAGGCATCGCCGTGGACGGCACGCTCAGCACCTCGCACCCCGACGTGTTCGCCGCGGGCGACGTCGCGAGCATCCCGTCGCCGCACTACGGCAGGCCGCTGCGCGTCGAGCACTGGGCGGGCGCCAGCGACGGCGGCACGCACGCCGCCCGCGCGATGCTCGGGAACCGCGCGCCGTACGACAGCCTGCCGTTCTTCTACACGGATCAGTACGACCTCGGCATGGAGTACATCGGCTGGGTCGGCCCGGGCGACGGAACCGGCAGCGGTTCCGGGGGCGGGCAGGGCAGGGTCACCCGCGACGGGTACGACGACGTCGTCGTGGCGGGGTCGGTCGCGAAGCGTGAGCTGGTGGCGTTCTGGGTGCTCGACGGGCGCGTGCGTGCCGGGATGGCGGTCAACGTCTGGGAGCAGGTGGACCGGATCAAGGAGCTGATCCTGTCCGGGCGCCAGGTGCCGCGCGAGGAACTGGAGGGATTCACCGCGGCGTGACGGTACGCCGAGGAAAGGGCGGGGAAAGCCGTCACCGCGTCGTCATCCGGTCGCGAACGTCACATGAACACTCCGCCCACATGGCGGATCCGGCTGGACACGACGCGCGGGCGCGGCGTAGCTTCGTGGACGTGAACATCCGTTGGTATCAGCGCTTTACGTCGGCTCCTGGTGGAGCCTGGCGCGCTGACGCCTGATCACATCCACCGGAGCCGCAAGAGGGCCTAGGACACCGACCGTGTCCAGGCCCTTCGTCATTCCAGACGGGCCGCTCCGGACACGAGGCGGTGGCGGAACCCGCCTGGGCACAGGTCAGCACCGATCAGTACAGCCCAGCCCTGCCGAGCACCATCGAGACCTCAGGAGATCCGATCCCATGAGCACGCCCGCCACCGAACCCGCCCTCGATCCCGCCGACCGGTCCGTCCCGGCCGAGGTGCGCGCCCGCACGTCCGACCTCCGCGTCCGCGCGCTGGAGCCACTGCCCGCACCGGCCGACGTCCTGGCCGAGATGCCGCTGGGCACCAGCTACGGCGACCTGGTGGCCACGTCCCGCCGGGAGGTGCGTGACGTCCTGACCGGAGCCGACGACCGGCTGCTGACCATCGTGGGCCCGTGCAGCGTCCACGACCCTGTCGCCGCCCTGGACTACGCGGGCCGGCTCGCCAGGACCGCCCGCGAGCTCGCCGACGACCTGCTGATCGTGATGCGGGTCTACTTCGAGAAGCCCCGCACCACCGTCGGCTGGAAGGGCCTCATCAACGACCCGCACCTGGACGGCACGCACGACGTGAACCACGGGCTGCGCCTGTCGCGGGAGGTGCTGCTCGGCGTGCTGGACGCCGGGGTGCCCGCCGCGTGCGAGTTCCTCGAACCCACCAGCCCGCAGTACATCGCGGACGCCGTGACCTGGGGCGCCATCGGCGCCCGCAACGTCGAGTCCCAGGTCCACCGGCAGCTCGCGTCGGGCCTGTCCATGCCCGTCGGGTTCAAGAACGCCACGGACGGGAACGTCAAGATCGCGGTCGACGGCTGCGTCACCGCCGCGAGCGAGCACACGTTCTTCGGGATGGACTCCGCGGGCCGCGCGGCGGCCGTGGAGACCTCCGGCAACCCCGACTGTCACATCATCCTGCGCGGCGGCCGCGGCGGCCCGAACTACCACCAGGACGACATCACCGCGGCCCTGGAGGTGGCGCGCAAGAGCGGGCTCGGCGGCGCCGTGGAGCACGGCCTCGTCGTGGACGCCAGCCACGGCAACTCCGGCAAGGACCACCTGCGCCAGGCCGAGGTCGTCACCGAGATCGCCGCCCGCCTCGCCGACGGCGAACAGGGCATCACCGGCCTGATGATGGAGTCCTTCCTCGAACCCGGAGCCCAGCAGCCCGGACCCCTGGACACCCTCACCTACGGCCAGTCCGTCACCGACAAGTGCATGGACTGGACCACCACCGACAACCTCCTGCACACCCTCGCCCAGGCCGTCCGCACCCGCCGCGGCGCCTGAGCGAGCTCCGGTCGAATCCACGAGCTGCCGCATCCCGGCCGTCCGGGGTGCGGCAGCTCGCGGACCCGGCGGCGTCAGTCCCGGGCGTACCGGGTCACGAAGTTGCGCAGGATGCGCATCGGCTCCGTGACCGGGACGGTGCGGCAGTGCTCCACCACGGCGGCGGCCTCTTCGGGCGGGAAGTAGCCGTAGCTCTTGTACACCTCGACCCGCAGTTCGATGCCCGCGAAGTCCAGCTCCGGGTGGAACTGCGTCGCGTAGAGGTTCTGCTTCACGCGGAACATCTGGATCGGGCAGCCCGCGGACGCCGCCAGCAGGACGGCGTCGTCGGGCAGCTTGCGTACCGCCTCCTTGTGGCCGACGTACGCGGCGAACGACGGCGGCAGGCCCCGCAGCAGCGGATCCGCGGCCGCCTCCGGCTGCAGCTCGATCGTCACCGGCCCGGGCGCCTCGCCGAACGTCCGGTCGATCTCGGCGCCGCGGTGCGCGCCGAGCGTCCCCACGCCGTAGCAGGCGCCGAGGAACGGGAAGTCCTCGGCCACGACCCGGTCCAGCAGCGCGAAGATCTCCGTCTCCACGCGCCGCTGTGCCGCGGACTTCATCACGGGCGGGTCGGAGTAGTTGAACGGGCCGCCCCCGGTGATGACCGCGGAGTAGTCGCCCAGGTCGACCTCGCCGAGCGACCGCTCCTCCATCCGGACGCGGTGCAACCGGCCGGGGTCGAGGCCGCCGTAGTCCAGGAACGCCTGGTACTCGGCGTCGGCGGCCTCGTCCTCGGCCCGCGTCGCGAGCAGCAGGAACGGCTTCATGCCCCGAAGCGTAGAGAGTGCGCGGTGCACCCGCACCGCCGGGGACGACGCCGCCCCGCCGGGGGATCAGGTCCAGCGGAACAGCCGGACCCCCAGCGGGAACAGCACGGCCGTCCACGCGGCCATCACCAGCACCTGGGTCAGCGGGAAGGCGTCACCGAACCACCCCGCCAGCATGCCCTGCGCGGCGGCTCCGACCGGGGTGTACTTCGAGACCTCCTGCATCCAGTCCGGCATCACCGGCAGCGGCACCCACACGCCGGAGAACAGCAGCGACGGGAAGTACAGCAGCATCCCGAGGCCGCTCGCCGCGGTGGCGCGCTCCGCCCAGGCGGCCACGAGCAGCCCGAGCGAGAACATCGCCGTCGTCGCCAGCACGAAGCAGAGCAGGACGGTCGCCGGGTCGACGGCGAACGGCACGCCCAGGATCGTCACGGCTCCCACCACGGCGGCGGCACCCGCCACCACCAGCGCCACGACGTTGATCACCAGGTGCACCCCGATCAGCCGCCGCGGCGGCATGGGCGTGGTGGCCAGCCGGCGCAGCACGCCCTTCTCCCGGAACGTCGCGAACTGCACCGGCATGGTGGTCAGGGAGATCGTCGCGACGGCCAGCCCCAGCACGGTCGGCACCCACGCGGTGACGGCGGGTGCCGAGTCCCACGGGAGCGCCGGGTCGTCGATCGGCTCCCCGAACGAGGGAATGAGCAGCCCGAGCGCGACGAGGATCAGCGCGGGAAAGACCAGCGCGAAGAACACCCCCGCCGGATCCCGCAGCCACACCCGGGTCTCGACCCGCAGCAGGGTTCCTACGGCGCTCATGCCGCGACCTCCTGGTCCTCGGTCTCGTCCGCCCGGTACCTCCGGCCGGTCACCTGCACGAACACGTCCTCCAGACTGCGCTGCACGGTGCGGACGTCGTCGGGGACGACGTCGGCCGCGGCGAGTTCGCGCACGACGGCGAACAGCACCTTGCGCGTCCCGGTCACCTCGATCTCGCCGCCGTGCGCACCAGCGACCCCGCCCGCGGCCGCTGGTGCGAGGGTCACCCCCGCCACGTCGTCGTCCCGTTCGGCGAGCTCCGTCAGCAGCCGGAACGCGACCCGGCGGGCGTCGTCGCCGGCGAACCGGAGGCGGACCGCGCGTCCGCCGCCCAGCCCGTCCGTGAGCTCCGCGGGCGTGCCCTCCGCCACCACGATGCCCCCGTCGATCACGACGAGCCGGTCGCAGAGCCGCTCGGCCTCGTCCATGAAGTGGGTGACCAGCAGGATCGTCACGCCGGACGCCCGGACCCGTTCGATCAGGTCCCACGTGGCGCGGCGGGCGGACGGGTCGAGGCCCGTGGTGAGCTCGTCGAGGATCGCCACCTGGGGCTTCCCGACCAGGGCGAGAGCGATCGACAGCCGCTGCTTCTGCCCGCCGGACAGCTTGCGGAACCGCTGCGTGCGGTGCGCGGTGAGGTCGAGCAGGTCCAGGAGCTCGGCCGGGTCGGCGGGATCGGCGTAGAACGACGCGAAGACGTCGAGCGCCTCGGCCACCGTGATGTTGTCGTGGAGCGCGGCCTCCTGCAGCTGCACGCCGACGTGCTCCCGGATGGAACCGGGGTCCGCCTGCGGGTCGTGGCCGAGCACGCGGACGGTGCCGCCGTCGGCCGGTCGCAGGCCCGCGAGGCATTCCACCGTGGTCGTCTTCCCGGCCCCGTTGGGGCCGAGGATCCCGAAGATCTCGCCGCGCCGGACCTGGAAGGACACGTCGGCCACGGCGGTCCTGGGTGCCGCACCCTGGACGGGGTAGGACTTGCGCAGGTGCGCGACGTCGACGACGACGGGTGCGCCGCCGGGTGCCTCGTGGTGCGCCATTCCATGTCCTCCTGCCGGGCTCATGCGGGGTTCTGCTTCACGGGAAGGTCGCCGAGCAGCTGTCGCACCACGAGGTAGACGGCGACGGCCAGGACGCCGAGCGCCCCGAGGCTGACGGCGACCGGCATCGGGCCGGTCATGCCGAGCAGGCCCTCCGCGAGCGCCGTGGCCGGGCCCGCGTACAGGGCGATGTCGGCGATCAGCGCGGGGATGCCGAGCAGCAGGCACAGCGCGAGTCCGAGCCAGGGGCCCAGCCGCGTGAACCCGGCGGCCACGGCGGTGCCGAGCAGGAAGTAGATCAGCGTGACGAGCCCTTCGCCCACCAGGTTCACGCCGAAGGTGACGGGTCCCGTGCCGCCGGAGATGCCGAGGCTGCGGTGCCAGTCCCAGCCGATGAGGCCCCAGACGAGCTGCTCGGCCAGGTAGAGCACGGCGATGACGAGCCCGAAGATCAGCCCGGTCCACGCCGCGCCGCGGGCCAGCCCGTGCAGCAGGGCGCGCCGGGTGCCCCCGGCCGCGAGGTGCGGGCGGATCAGCGCCATCGGGAGGATGACCCCGAGGGAGAACCCGAACCAGCGCACGCTGCCCAGCACGTACTCGACGGTGCTGCCCTCGAGCGCGCCGAGGCGCCACTGGAGCACGGCGACGAGCACGGCGGCGAACGCCAGGATCGGCCAGTACCACACGCCGACGACCCGTACGGCGGTCACGACCCGTCTCTCCACGGCCCGGACGCCCGCCCGGTGCGTGCGGGCGCGGCGGGCCTCCAGCGTCTGCGCGACGGCGTTCATCGGCGGGCCTCCTTCCGGGTCAGGTGGACGAACAGGCTTTCCAGGCCGACGCCGCCGACGGTCACGCCCTCGGCGGCCGCGGCCCGCGCGGCGTCGTCGGGCATCGTGCCGAGGACGGTGACCATGGCGGTGGCGCCGAGCTCCTGCCGGTCGAGCACCTCCCGGCCGTGCGTCAGGCGGTCGACGGCGGACGCCGGGCCGGTGAGGGCCGTGGCGCGCGAGCGGAGCTCGTCGGCGGGTTCGGCGAGGAGGACCCGGCCGGCGTCGACCAGCACGACGTGCTCGAACAGCCGCTCCGTCTCCGCGACCAGGTGGCTGGACAGGATGATGGTGCGGGGATGGGCCGCGTAGTCCGCGAGCAACGCGTCGTAGAAGGCGTGGCGCGTGGGCGTGTCCATCCCGAGGTACACCTCGTCGAAGATGGTCAGCGGCGCGCGGGAGGCCAGGCCGATCGTGGCGGCCAGCGCGGACCGTTTGCCGCGGGACAGCGCGGCGGGCTTCTTGCGGACGGGGATCTCGAACAGGTCGAGGAGCTCGGCGGCGCGGCCGGCGTCCCACTCGGGGCGCAGGTCCGCGTAGTACGCGAGGGTGTCCGCGCACTTCTGGTCGGCGAACACGTCGCCGCCGTCCTGCACGAACTGGACTGCGGACGTCAGCGCGGCGTCCTCCCACGGATCGCGCAGGTCTCCGCCCGCCCCGACGACGACGCTGCCGTGCGTCGGGCGGCGGAACGCGGCGAGCAGGCCGAGCATCGTGGACTTGCCGGCCCCGTTGCGGCCGAGCAGGCCGGTGATCTGGCCCGCGGGGATGTCGCAGGTGATCCCGTCGAGGGCGGTGGCGCCCGGGGTGCGGTGCACGGCCCCGTTCGCGTCGGCGCTCCAGGAGCGGGGGTAGGTGACGGTGACGTTCTCGAAGCGCGCGCCGAACGGCGGCAGGGCGGTCATGAGCGGGCCTCTTCCGGGGGGTGGGGGTCGGCGGCGGGCTTCCGGCGGTCGCGGATGTAGCCGACGACGTCGTCGAGCGGGATGCCCAGGACCTCCGCCTGGGCCAGGGCCGGGGCGAGCACCTTGTCGAAGTAGTCCTCGCGGTGGCTGGACCGCAGCCGCTCGCGGGCGCCGGGGGCGACGAACATGCCGAGGCCCCGGCGCTTGTAGAGCACCTGCTCGTCGACCAGCAGGCCGAACGCCTTCTGGGCGGTGGCGGGGTTGATGCGGAAGGTGGTGGCGAACTGGGTGGTGGACATGACCTGGTCCTCCTCGGCGAGCTCACCGGAGAGCACCTGCGCGCGGATCAGCTGAGCGATCTGCAGGTAGATCGGCTCGGGACCGTCGAACACGGCGACCCTCCTCTCGTCTTGGTCGTCCGGGTGGGGGTTCTTCGGTTCAGGGGTTCATTACCTGAGTAATGAACCACAGACCTGGGTCCGCGCGCAAGTGCTTTCACGACCCGGGCAGCAGGACGCCGGGGTGGCCGGCCCCGCAGGACCAGCCACCCCGGCGTTCGACGAGGTACGCCCGTTACACCTCGGCGGACTCCAGCGTGTCGAGCTCCGCCAGGTCGTGCGCCACCAGCTCCGCGATCTGGATCGTGTTGAGCGCGGCTCCCTTGCGCAGGTTGTCGTTCGAGACGAACATGACCAGGCCGCGCCCGTCGGGCACCGACTGGTCCTGCCGGATCCGGCCCACGAAGGACGGGTCCGCGCCGGCGGCGGCGAGCGGCGTCGGCACGTCCGCCAGCGCGACGCCCGGCGCCCCGTCGAGCAGTTCCCGCGCCTTCTCCGGCGTGATCGGCCGCGCGAACTCGGCGTGGATCGCCAGCGAGTGGCCCGTGAAGACCGGCACCCGCACGCAGGTCCCCGCCACCGCGAGGTCCGGCAGCCCGAGGATCTTGCGCGACTCGTTGCGGAGCTTCTGCTCCTCGTCGGTCTCGCCCGAACCGTCGTCGACCAGGTTGCCCGCGAGCGGCATCACGTTGAACGCGACCGGCGCCACGTAGACCTCCGGGTCGCCGAGGTCCACGGCCCCGCCGTCGTGCACCAGGCCCTCGAGGCCGTCGCCCGCCGCGACGGCCGCGCGCGCCTGCCCGGCGAGTTCCGCGACGCCCTTCAGCCCGGACCCGGAGACGGCCTGGTAGGTGGCGACCTTGAGCCGCTCGAGCCCGGCGGCGTCGGCCAGCGGCTTGAGCACCGGCATCGCGGCCATCGTGGTGCAGTTCGGGTTGGCGATGATGCCCTTGGCGGCGTCGCTGACGGCGCCGGGGTTCACCTCGGAGACGACGAGCGGGACCTCGGGGTCGAGCCGCCAGGCCGAGGAGTTGTCGACGACGACGGCGCCCGCCTCCGCGAACCGCGGCGCGTGCTCGCGCGACGTGCCGCCGCCGGCGGAGAACAGCGCGATGTCGATGTCGGAGAGGTCTTCCGTCGCGGTGTCCGCGGTGTTCTCGACGGGCACCTCGACGCCGGCGAAGTCCAGCGTGGTCCCGGCGGACCGCGCCGAGGCGAACAGCCGGAGCTCCTTCACGGGGAACCCGCGCTCGATCAGCAGGCGGCGCATGACGCCGCCCACCTGCCCGGTCGCACCGACGATCGCGACGTTCACACCCTGCTCGGAGATCATGGCCATCCCGCTCACCGCCCCGTTCCGGCGTAGACGACGGCCTCGCCGTCGGAGGAGTCGAGCCCGAACGCGGTGTGCACCGCGCGGACGGCGTCGTCCAGCGAGTCGGCCCGCGTGACGATCGAGATGCGGATCTCGGAGGTCGAGATCATCTCGATGTTGATGCCCGCGTCACGCACGGCGCCGAAGAGCCGCGCGGAGACGCCAGGGTTGGACTTCATGCCGGCGCCCACGAGCGACAGCTTGCCGATCTGGTCGTCGAACTCGAGGGCCTCGTAGCCTACCTCGTCCTTCACGTTCCGCAGCGCGGCGAGCGCGTCGGGGCCGTGGCCCTCGGGCAGCGTGAACGAGATGTCCGTGCGGCCGGTCGCGGCCGCGGACACGTTCTGCACGATCATGTCGATGTTCGCGCCGGACGCGGCGACGACCTCGAAGATCCGCGCGGCCATACCCGGCTTGTCCGGGACGCCGACGACGGTGATCTTCGCCTCCGACCGGTCGTGTGCCACGCCGGAGATCAGCGGGTCTTCCATGGCGTTCTCCTCCTGCTGTGCGCCGTGCTCGGCGGTGCCGTCCGGGGCGTTGGGGTCGATCGGGTCTCCGAAGGTGCCGGACACGACGGTGCCCGGGGCGCCGCTGAACGACGACCGGACGTGCAGCCGGACGCCGTACCGCCGCGCGTACTCGACGGCCCGCAGCGCCAGGACCTTCGCGCCGGACGCGGCCATCTCCAGCATCTCCTCGTAGGTGATGCGGTCGATCTTGCGCGCCGTCGGGACGATCCGGGGGTCCGCGGTGAACACGCCGTCGACGTCGGTGTAGATCTCGCAGACGTCCGCGTTCAGGCCCGCCGCCAGCGCGACCGCCGTCGTGTCGGAGCCGCCGCGGCCGAGGGTCGTGACGTCGTTGGTCGCGCTGTTGACGCCCTGGAAGCCGGCCACGATCGCGACCTGCCCCTTCTCGATCGTCCCGAAGATGCGTTCCGGGACGACGTCGACGATGCGCGCCTTGCCGTGGGCGGCGTCGGTGATCACGCCGGCCTGCGAGCCCGTGAACGACTTCGCCTTGATGCCCAGGTTGTTGATCGCCATCGCGAGCAGCGACATCGAGATCCGCTCGCCGGCGGTCAGGAGGATGTCCAGCTCGCGCTGCGGCGGGAGGGGAGTGATCTGCGCGGCCAGCTCGAGGAGCTCGTCGGTGGTGTCGCCCATCGCGGAGACCACCACGACGACGTCGTTCCCGGCTCGCTTGGCCTCGGCGATGCGCTTGGCCACCCGCTTGACGCTCTTCGCGTCAGCGACCGAGCTGCCGCCGTATTTCTGCACGACAAGTGCCATGTGCCTGCTTCCTGTGACCGGCCTCCGTCTGTCTCAACGGCCCGCCGGGAGCGGTCTGCTTGCGCGGTCAGGGTACGACGACGGTCATGGCGCGGCCAGGAGATTCCAGCCCTTGGTCATGGGCTTGCGTGGTCGCGGCGGTCTCCGGCCGCCGCGGCGACGTCACCGGCCGTTCAGGTACGACGACGCCACGTCCCAGCCCAGCCGCAGGATGAGCACGGCGACCACGGCGACGAAGACGACGCGCACGAACCTCGATCCCTTGGCCACCGCCATGCGGGCGCCGAGGTAGGCGCCCACGAGATTGGCCGCGCCCAGGCCGAGACCCAGCTGCCAGATCACGTGACCGGCCGGGACGAAGAAGATCAGGGCGCCGAGGTTCGTGGCGAAGTTGACGATCTTCGCGATGGCCGACGCCGGGAGGAACGAGTAGCCCAGCACGCTCACCAGGGAGATCACCAGGAACGTGCCGGTTCCGGGGCCGAGCAGGCCGTCGTAGCCGCCGATCAGCAGGCCCAGCGCGGCGGCGATCCGGCGGTGGCCGTTGCCGACCCAGCGCAGGTCGTCGTACTCGCCGAGCCTCGGCCTGGCGAGCGTGAAGATCAGCACGCCCGCCAGCACCGCGAGGATCACGGGCTTGAACAGCTCGGCGGGGATCAGGGTGGCGAGGGCCGCGCCGGCGACCGCGCCGCCGAGGGCGGCGACCGCCATCGGCCCGGCGGTCCGCAGGTCCGGCCCGACGCGCCGGTAGTAGGTGACCGACGACGTCGCCGTGCCGACGATGCTGCCCAGCTTGTTCGTGGCGAGCGCCTGGACGGGTGAGATCCCCGGGACCAGGAGCAGCGCGGGGAGCTGGATCAGCCCGCCCCCGCCCACGACGGCATCGACCCAGCCGGCGCACAGGCCGGCGAGCAGCAGGAGGACCACGGTCCACGCGTCGAGTTGCACTGCATCGATCTCCACCACTGTCGCATTCTCTCCCGCTTCTCCCCCGCGCCCGCCCCCTGGTTGTCAGTCGCTCCACGTAGGGTGAGCCACGTGTACGAAGGTGCGGTCCAGGATCTGATCGACGAGCTCGGGCGGCTGCCCGGGGTCGGCCCGAAGAGCGCGCAGCGGATCGCGTTCCATCTGCTCGCCTCGGAGAACCACGAGGTGAAGCGGCTCGTCGACGCGCTGGTCGAGGTGAAGCGGCGCGTCCAGTTCTGCGAGCTGTGCGGCAACGTCGCCGAGGCCGAGCGCTGCCGCATCTGCTCGGACCCGCGCCGCAGCGACGAGGTGATCTGCGTCGTGGAGGAGCCCAAGGACGTCGTCGCCGTCGAGCGCACGCGCGAGTTCCGTGGCAGATATCACGTGCTGGGCGGGGCGATCAACCCGATCGAGAACGTCGGCCCCGACGACCTGCGGATCAAGGAGCTCATGTCGCGCCTCGCGGACGGCGTCGTGCAGGAGGTCATCATCGCCACGGACCCCAACGTCGAGGGCGAGGCGACGGCAACCTATCTTTCCAGACTGCTCGGATCGATGGAAATCACTGTCTCGAGGCTGGCCTCCGGGCTGCCGGTCGGTGGAGACTTGGAGTACGCCGACGAGGTCACCCTCGGGCGCGCCTTCGAAGGCCGGCGGATCGTCGGCCGCTGACCAGGGAGTGAGAACGATGAGCGAGATCGCCCAGGACTCCGACCTCCGGGAGGTCGCTGACCAGGCGTCGGCCCAGGCCCGGACCTTCCTCTCGACCCTGACCCGCGTCGCGTCCGGCTCGATCCCGGGGGCGGAGCTGTCGCTCCTGCTGCTGGCCACGAGCGACCTGCTCGCCGTGGGCGCCCGGCTCGCGGCGATCGTCGACGTCGTCCCCGCCGAGCGGTACGAGCCCGACGCCGGGCCGGAGACCGACATGGACCCGCTGCGCATCGCCCTGTCGCAGCTGATGGACGGCTTCGACGACTACCTCGAGGTCTCCGACCCGATGCTCGGCGAGGAGGTCGGCCCGGCCAGCCTCTCCGGGGACCTCGCCTGCGTCGCGGAGGCCGTCGCGAAGGGCCTGCAGCACTACGACACCGGCCACGAGCTCGAGGCCCTGTGGTGGTGGCAGTTCAGCTACTTCTCCCTGTGGGGCGAGCGTGCGGCGTCGGCCCTGCGCGTGCTCCAGTCGGTGCTGGCGCACCTCCGCCTCGACGTCGACGACGACGTCGCCGCCGAGGCGGAGTACGACGCGCTGCACGCGTAGGGCCGGGCGCCGGGCACGCGGGTCAGGCGACCCGCGTGCCCCGCGGCAGTTCGCGCGCCGGGATCCGCAGCCGACCGACGGCGACGACGACGCCGCCGACGCCCAGCAGCAGGTTCATCCCGAGGCCCCAGGGCCAGGCCATCTGGTCGGTGAGCTGCGGCTCCCGGGGGCCGTTCGGATCGAGCCCGTCGGCGGAATCCGAGATCCAGCACTCGTTCCGCTCGGCTCCCTCGTCCGTCATCAGCCACCGCACGCCGTACTGCAGCGCACCGAGCGGGCTCAGGCCGTCCGGCTCCTCCATGCCGTCGGGGCCCTGCTCCAACGGCTGCGCGTCCGCGACCAGCACGAACGGGTTCGGCGCGAGCATCCACCAGGTGAGCTCGTGGTGCCAGACCTCCTCCGTGCGGGTCTCCCACTCGCAGTCCTCGCTCAAGCCGGAAGCCGTGTCGTACGAGGTCGCCGTCCAGACGCGCACCTGTTCGGTCGTCGTGGTCAGCGGCGCCAGCAGCCCGAACAGGATCGGCAGCACGGCGGTGATCGTCCCGATGGTCAGGTAGGTCAGCACCGCGGACGCCGAGGGCTTCGTCACCAGGGCGGAGAAGCCGAGCCCGATCGCGCAGACGATCCCGAGCACCACCGCGAGCATGAGAAGCGTGCCCACGAGCGAGAGGGCCGACACCCCGCCGGCCGCCAGCGCCCACAGGACGAACGGCACGCTCACGACGAGGAAGGACAGCGCCGCGATCCACGCCGCCGCCAGCTTGCCGAGCACGATCTCCGCCGGGCTGAGCAACGTGACCTGCAACGTCGCCAGCGTTCCCGCGTTCCGGTCACCGTTGATCGATCCGGAGGACAGCGTCGGTGCCACCAGCAGGCCGAGGAACAGCACGAAGCACACGACGATGCCGTAGATCATGCCGCCGAGGTCACCGTCCCCGGTGACCGCCGGATCCCTGAGCGCCCACGTCGTCAGCCCCGTGATCACCCCGACCGCCACGACCCACAGCCCGAGCGCCGTGCGCCACCGCGTCGACCGGATCCGCTGCCGCAGCTCCAGGCGCGTCATCGTCCTCAGGCCGTGCCAGGACACGGACCAGTCGCCACGTCCGGCAGCGCCGGGCGCCGTCGCTCCCGTCGGCGCGGGCGCACCCGCGTCCGTCGTCGTCCCCGTCATCGCCGTTCCTCCTCGAGCGCCAGGTACTTCTGCTCCAGCACGCCGCCCGCGGGGGCGAGGCTCACCACGTCGACCTCCGCACGCACCGCGTCGCCCAGCAGCCGCGCGGCGGCCGCGTCGTCGGCGAGCGGGACGAGCACGGCCCGGGCGTCGTCGGGCATGACCTCGAACGTGACGTCGGTGCCCTCGAGGAACGTGATCAGGGCGTCCCGGTCCAGGGCCGTCATGCGCCACCGGCGGGTGCGTCCCGCCGATTCCACGGACTCCTCCGCGACCGTGCGGCCCCTCGAGATGAAGACGGCGTCGTCGGCCATCTCGTCGAGCTCGGTCAGGACGTGCGACGACACCAGGACCGTCTTGCCCTGGGCCGCGAGCTGCCGCACGAGCACGCGCAGGTCGACGCGCGAGCGCGGGTCGAGGCCCGAGGCGGGCTCGTCGAGCAGCAGCACGTCCGGGTCGTGGACGAGCGCCCGCGCCAGGCCGAGCCGCTGCTTCTGCCCGCGGGACAGCACGTGGGCCGGCTGGTCGGCGAGCTCGCCCAGGTGGACCAGCCCGAGAAGCTCCGCGGCCCGGGCCTCGCCGTCCGCCGGGGACATCCGGTAGGCGGCCGCGACCGTCGTCAGGACCTCACGCGCCGTGAGCGAGTCCCAGGTGCCGAACACGTCCGGCATCCACCCGGTACGGGACCGGGCCTGGTAGGCGTGCGTGGCCGGGTCGACGCCGGCCACGCTGATGCCGCCCGCGTCGGGCAGCAGGAGCCCGGCGAGCATGAGCAGCAGCGTCGTCTTGCCGGAGCCGTTCGGCCCGATGAGGGCGGTCACGCGTCCGGGCTCGGCCGCGAGGTCGACGCCGGCCACGGCCTGCACGCTCCCGAACGACCGTCGCACGCCGTGCGCCGTGATTCCTGAGGACATGCTCCGGACCGTACCGCCAGTCACTGACATCAACCAGGAAAGTAGCGGGCGAATCTTCGGGCGCGCGGACGGCCCGGGAGCTCGGCGCCGTCCGGACGGCGTCAGATCGCGGTGCCCTTCGCGTCCAGCACGTGGGTCTCGCCGAAGGACACGTTCAGGTCCATCCAGGCCGTCACCTCGTCGCCGTCGAAGCGGAGCGTGAGCGTCGTGGTGAACGGCGTCGCCACCGAGACCAGGTGTGCCACCAGGAGATCCGGCTCCGCCCAGGCGGCGGCGCAGGCGACCTCGGCGGGGCCGTCGCCGAGATCCGCCGTCTGCCGCACCCACTCGCCGACGCCCAGGGCGAAGCCGTGTTCCGCGCCGCGCCGCACGAAGCGCAGCGCCAGGCGGCCGTCGTCGCCGGCCGACAGCTCGAGCTCCTCGAGGTCGCCGGCGTTCGGCGTCATGCGGTAGGTGCGGCCGAGCATCGGCGTGTCGGGCATCCCGGCACCGGCCGCGTCGCCGGGGCCCGCGGGTCCGTCCGGCGTGCCGTCGGGGCCGCCCAGCGGCTGCGGGAGCGGCAGGCGCAGGTCCCACGTCACGCCGTCGTCGGGCGGCAGCACGGCCGACGACGGCCGCGCGCCGTCGTGCGGCAGGCCCGTCTCCTTCGCCGCGGCCGGGTCGAGCGCCGGGAGCAGACCGTCCCAGACGGCGTCCTGCACCGACTGCAGGTTCCGGACGCCCGCGGTGATCGCGAGGACCACCTCGTGCTCGGGCCAGACGATCGCGTACTGGCCGAACGCGCCGTCGGCGCGGTAAGCGCCGAACCGCGAGCGCCAGAACTGGTAGCCGTAGCCCTGCTGCCACTCGAGCCAGTCGTGCGTGGTCGCGATCTGCCGGCTCGTGGCGGCGTCGATCCACCCGGCGGGGACGAGCTGCTCGCCGTTCCAGGAGCCGCGCTGCAGGCAGAGCTGCCCGAGCTTGGCGATGTCCTCCGTGCGCAGGCTCAGGCCGTAGCCGCCGACGTCGAGGCCGTCCGGGTCCTGTTCCCAGGTGGCGCCCTCGAACCCGAGCGGGTCGAGGACGCGTTCGCCGAGGTAGTCGAGGAGGCGGCGCCCGATGAGGCGTTGCACGATGACGCCGGCGAGGTAGGTGGCGCCGGTGTTGTACCGGAACTGGCTGCCCGGCTTCTCGGGCACGGGCATCGCGAGGATCTGGCGGATCCAGTCGCCGTCGGGCCGGCCGAGGTTCGTGGGGACGATCGCCTCGATCGTGGACGTCTCGTTGCCGGTGCTCATGGTGAGCAGGTCGCGGACGGTCATCGCCCGCAGGTTGTCCGACGGCGCGGCGGGGGCCTCCGCGGCGAGGTGGTCCAGGACGCGGTCGTCCAGGGAGAGCAGGCCGTCCTCGATCGCGAGGCCGACGGCCAGGCTGGTGAAGCTCTTGCTGACCGAGAACAGGAGCTGCGGGGTGGCGGCGTCGTACGGCGACCACCAGCCCTCGGCGACGACCTTCCCGTGCCGCAGGAGCATGAAGCTGTGCGCGGCGTCGAGACCGTCGAGGTTGCGCACGAGGCGGAGGACCGCGGCGGGGTCGAGGCCCTCGGCCTCGGGGGTGGAGCGGGGCAGGGGGCGCGTCGTCGTCACGACGTGCATCGTAGGGAGGAGGCGCCGTCGTCGTCCATCGTGGTGGTCCGCGCCGTCCGCGCCGTCCGCGCCGTCCGCGCCGTCCGCAGGATGATCCGCCTCACCCTTCGTCGTTGTCAGTCACCCCGTCTAAGGTGGCTGGCGTGACCACCGCCTTGTACCGCCGCTACCGGCCCGACACGTTCGCCGAGATGATCGGCCAGGAGCACGTGACGGGTCCCCTCATGCAGGCGCTGCGGAGCGGGCGGGTCAACCATGCCTACCTGTTCAGCGGGCCGCGCGGGTGCGGCAAGACGACGTCGGCCCGGATCCTCGCGCGCACGCTGAACTGTCACCGGAACACCCCGGAGACGCCGATCGACACGCCCTGCGGCGAGTGCCCGTCGTGCGTCGAGCTGGCGCGGGGCGGGCCCGGGTCGCTCGACGTCGTGGAGATCGACGCCGCCAGTCACAACGGCGTCGACGACGCGCGGGACCTGCGCGAGCGGGCCACGTACGCGCCCGCGCGGGACCGGTTCAAGATCTTCATCCTCGACGAGGCGCACATGGTGACGCCGCAGGGCTTCAACGCGCTGCTGAAGATCGTCGAGGAGCCGCCGCCGCACATCAAGTTCGTGTTCGCGACGACGGAACCGGACAAGGTGATCGGCACGATCCGGTCGCGCACCCACCACTACCCGTTCCGGCTCGTGCCGCCGGAGGTGCTGTCGCCGTACCTGGAGAAGCTGTGCTCCGCGGAGGGCGTCGAGGTCGGTGCGGGCGTGCTCCCGCTGGTGACGCGCGCCGGCGGCGGTTCGGTGCGCGACTCGCTGTCGGTGATGGACCAGCTCATCGCCGGTGCGGCGGACGGGGAGGTCGGCTACGACCTCGCCGTGGGGCTGCTCGGGTACACCCACGCGACGCTGCTCGACGACGTCGTGGACGCGCTGGCCGCGCGGGACGGAGCGTCGATCTTCCGGGTGGTCGACCAGATCATCGCGACCGGGCACGAGCCGCGGCGGTTCGTCGAGGACGTGCTGGAGCGCCTGCGGGACCTGATCGTGATCGGCGTCTCCGGCGAGGCCGCCGACGCCGTGCTGCGCGAGCTGCCCGCCGACCAGCTGGAGCGGATGCGGGCGCAGGCCGGGAGGCTCGGCGTCGCGGAGCTGTCCCGCGCGGCGGATCTGGTCAACGCGGCGCTGACGGAGATGACGGGGGCGACGTCGCCGCGGCTGCACCTGGAGCTGCTGTGCGCGCGGCTGCTGCTGCCGGGCGCGGACGACGGCGCCGCGGGGCTCGCGGCGAGGATCGACCGGCTGGAGCGGGGCGGGATCGTGACGGGCGGCGGCGGTGCTGTCGCCGGCGGAGCGGACCATGCGGGTACGGCCGCGGCCGAGCCTGCGGGTGGCGGGGCCGCCGCGGGCAGGTCGAGCCACGCCGCCGCGGGCGGGTTAGGCGGCGCCGCCGCGGGCGGGTTAGGCGGCGCCGCCGCGGGCGGGGGGCTGAGCGGTGCCGCAGCCGCGCGGGCCGTGGTCGAGGCGACGCGGGGGAGGAAGGGCGACGCGGGCGCGGGTGGTGCCGTGCCGAGCGGATCCGTGCCGGGTACGGACGGCGGGTCGGAACCGGGCTCGGTCGCCTCGGTCGCCTCGTCGGCGTCGGATCCGGGTGCGGCCGCAACGGCGCCGGAGCCTCCCGCTCCCGCGGCGGCGCGGAGTGCGGACGTACCCGTAGCGTCGGGCGAGACGGCGGCGCCAGGACCCGTGGCCGAGGACCATGTCCAGGATTCGGATACCGGAGAAGCTCCGGCGCCGGGCACCGGCCATGCGCAGCCTTCCGAGACGGCCGTGACGGCGGCGGCACCGGCCGAGCCCGAGAACGTTCCCGCAGCCGGGCCGCCCGGCGGCATGACCACGGAAGAAGTGCGCCGCCGCTGGCCCGAGGTGCTCGAGACGCTCGCGTCGGCCCGGGTGACCTGGTCGCTGGTCGGGCAGAACGCACAGGTCTCCGCGCTCGACGGGGGCGTGCTCCGGCTCGCCTTCCGCGCGGACGGGCTCGCCCGGGCGTTCTCGAACCCGCGGCACACGAAGGCCGTCGAGGACGCCGTCTACCAGACCCTGGGGCTCCAGGTGAAGGTCGAGGGGATCGTCGGGGGCGGGCCGGACGGCGGAGCCGGTCCCGGGGGTGGCCCGGGTGGGCCGGCCGCGCCCGGCGACGCTCCGTCCGGTGTCTCCGGCCGCGGAGGTTCGACGGGCCCACGGGTGCCCGCGACGGTGAACACTCCGGTGGCGGCGGCCTCCTCGAGCAACGGAACGCGCGCCTCGGCCGGCGGGGGCCCGGTGGCCTCGGCCGGTTCGGCGAGCGGCCAGGCTGACGACTCCTCCGACGACGACGGTGGCTGGCCGGCGGTACCCACGCCGGGGCGCCAGGCCGCGATCCCGGCGGCTGACGGCATCGCGCAGGACGGTCAGGTGGGCGGCGGGGCAGGCGTGGCCGCGACCGCTGCCGTGGTCGCAGGAGCCGCCGCCGTGGCGGTGGCGGACCGGACGGCTGAGGCAGCCGCGCCGTGGGCGGACAGCGTGCCGCCCTCGGCCCCGGCCGCAGTGCCCGGCGCACCGGGAGGTGATCCCGCCACATCGTCGGCAGGAGCCTCGTCGCCGGACGCACCGGCGCCGTCCGTCGGCACGACGCCGTCGGACGACGACGTCGTCGACCCCGGCGCGACGAGTTACGTGCCTGCGGCGCCGTCGGACGACGACGAACCTCTGCCCGAACCTCCGCCGGACTACGACGAGGGCTACGCACCCGAGCCCGTCCGGCCTGCTCCGAGCCGGCGGCCCGCCCCTGCCGTGCACCGCGACCCGACCCCCGATGTCGCGTACGCGCCGGCCGGCGGGCGGAACCTGACCGGCGCGGAGCGCGCCCGCGAGGCGCTGCGCCAGGCCCAGGCGGCGCGCGGCCCGGCGCCCGAGCAAGGTCATTCCGGCGGAGCGGGCGGCACGGCGCCGACGCGCTCCCCCGCCGCGACCTACGAGGAACTGTCCGCGGACGATCCGGACATCGCCGGCGGCAATGGTCTCGTCGGCGTCCCGCTCGTGGTGAAGGTGCTGGGCGGCACCATCATCGAGGAGACGGTCGAACAGGCGTGAGCGACCCGGGACGCATCGCGTGAGCAGCATCCTGAGCCGCGGCACGGCCGACGGCGCGGCCGACGGCGCGGCGACCCTGCGCATCGTCGCCGCGATCGTGATCGGCACCGATGGCCGGCACCTGCTCGTCCGCAAGCGCGGGACGACGTCGTTCATCCAGGTGGGCGGCAAGATCGAGCCGGGCGAGGCGCCGCTCGCGGCGATGGTGCGCGAGGCGGAGGAGGAGGTCGGCCTGCGGTTCTCCCCTGAGCGCGTCGAGGTGCTGGGCCGCTTCGACGCGCCTGCGGCGAACGAACCCGGCCATGTCGTCGACGCCCACGCGTTCCTGGTGCGGCTGCTCCCCGGTGAGACGCCGCGGGCGCAGGCGGAACTGGAAGAACTCGTCTGGATCGACCCGGACGTTCCGGCAGTCTCCCCAGGCACCACCCCGTCACGCCAGTTCTCGATCGCGCCGTTGAGCCTGGATCTGCTCGCCGCCTGGGCTGCGCGGCGGTAGCCGGGCCGGTCTACCGCCTCCCTGACGCTGGTCATGGGGGGAATGAGCCTGACATTGCTCACTGGGAATGGGCCTGACTGGAAATGGGCCTGACGTCGATCAAGGGGGACGAGCCCTCTGTCGGACAAGAACGCATGCCTGTGGATGAGAAATGTTGTCCACAGATTCGGAGGAATACGATTTCTGAGCATGCGTGTTCGAACGGAAGTAGTGACAATTGATGTCATGATGCTTCGTCGGTTGAGCCTGCTGTGGGACGGTCCGGATGCCGCCCCCGGCAGCGTTGCGCCCGGCGATGACGGCGCACGTGGGCCTCGCGGTTCCGGCGGCGAGCCGTCTGGTCCTGCTGACAGCCCTGCCCGTGACGACGAGGGCGCCGCAGAGATGACTGCCGGACCGGTGGGCCCTCTGCCGGACCCGGCTTCGCGAGTGGCGGACCCGGCTTCGCGGGTAGCGGACCCGGCTTCGCGGGTAGCGGACCCGGCTTCGCGGGTAGCGGGCATGGTCCGCGTGCCCGACCAGCCGGGCGTGGGAGATCTGGCGCAGGCGGTCGCGGAGGTGGCTGAGGCCGAGGCGAGGGTCGGGGCCGCGTCGGCGAGTCTGATGGCGGCGATCGAGCGGTGCCGCCGGATCGCCGATCGGGTCTCCCGGGACGTCCTGGTGGATGTGGAGGCGGCATCGACGGCGACGCGCGCACAGGGCAGGCGCGGCACGCCGGAGGAGTGGATGGCGCAGCTCGCCCGTCGCGGTCTGGCCGCGGAGCTGGGTGCGGTCCTGCAGGTCTCGACCCAGACCGCCGGCGGCCTGCTGGCCGACGCGGAGATCCTCGCAGGCACCGGCGCCAGGGTGCTCGCCGAGCTGGCCCGCGGGCGCATCTCGTTGCAGCACGCGCGGGCGATGGCCTCCCAGCTCGCCGGGCTGGAGCCGGACGTGGCCGAGCTGGTGACCGACGAGGTCCTGAGCCCGCCAGTCGTCGGCGGCACCGAGGGCGGGGCGCCCGGAGACCTCGAGGACCCCAACGGCGGGCAAGATCCGGACGCCGCCGGCTCGCCCGAGCGTCCCGGGAACGTGTTCGCCGGTGGTGTGCTGTCGCCGGGGCAGGTGCGTCGTCGCGCCCGCATCTCCCGCGAACGGCACCACCGCGAGCCGCTGCGGGCTCGTTGCGAGAAGCGGGCGGACCAGCGCTACGTGCGCCTCGACCCGGCCGGGGACGGCATGGCCTACCTCGAAGCTTTCCTCCCTGCCGTGACCGCGCACGCCATCGACGACCGCCTCCAGCGCACCGCACGACAGGCCCGCGCCCACGGCGACCCCCGCACCCACACCCAGCTCCGCGCCGACACCCTGGCCGACCTGGTCCTGGCGGATGCAGACGACGCGGCTCACGCGGCCACGACGACATCGGCCGACCTGCTCCTGGCCGGTCCAGGAGACCCGCCCGATGCAGCAGACGGGGCCCTGCCGGTATCGCGTGACGGTGTACTGCCCGGTACACCCCGGGGCGAGGCGGCGCTCGTTTGCCGCGTTCATCACCACGGCAACGACCACAGCAACGACCACGGCGATGGCCCCGGCACCGACGACGGCTGCCAGGACGTGAGCATTTCAGGTAACGCGCCTTTGGCTGAGGAGGCGGGCGCGCACGGGCATGTGCTTGATGCCGATCCGAGGGCCGGGTGCGTGCCCCTCGTGCCGCTGGCGCGGGCGATCCGCCCGGTGGTCCACGTGACCGTGCCACTCCTGCGGCTGGCGGGCCTGGACGGGCACGAGCGGCTGGATCCCGGGGCGGGGCCCGCGATGCTGGACGGGCAGGTCCCGATCGACGATGCGACCGCCGCGCGCCTGGTGGCGCAGGCACCCAGCCTGCGGCGCCTGCTCACCCTGCCCGAGAACGGCGCCGTCGTCTCGGTCGGCAGGGACTCCTACGCCGTGCCCGCGGATCTGCGCGCCTGGCTGGCCACCAGGGACGTGACCTGCCGGTGGCCCGGATGCGCCGCCCGCGCCGACAGGTGCGACATCGACCACGTGACCGACTGGGCCGCAGGCGGCCGCACCGACCACGACAACCTCATGCACCTGTGCCGCGCCCACCACGTCCTGAAGCACCAGACCCGATGGACCACCCGGCTCGAACCCGACGGCACGACCACCTGGACCAGCCCCACCGGACGCACCTACACCACCCGGCCCCAGCAACTCGTCACCGCCGCCGAGGCCACCGAGGCCGCGGAGACCAAGGAGACGCCGCGGCAGATCCTCGAACGCTACGGCCTGCCCGCGACCGACCCCGCCGACCAGGCCCACCACAGAGAGAAGGCAGAAGCCAAGGCGAAGGCCCGCGCCGCACGAGCCCGCGCCGCACAAGCCCGAGCAGCCAAGGCCCACCCGGCAAGAGAAACCGAGATAGCAAGGAGGGCCGAGACCGCACAGAGGGCTGAGACCGCCACGGGAGCCGAGATCGCCAGGGAAACACAGATCGCCGAGCCGGTAGAACCAGCGCGAACCGGGCCGACGGGAACCGAGACCGCACAAACCGACGCCGTGCGAACCGACGCCACGTCGCCTCACCCCCCAGATCACTCCCGCCCCAACGGCCCGATACCCTTCTGACGCGCACCGCCCGCTCAACGGAGCAGGCCAGTTCCTCCCAGCCGTAAAGGTCACGCCCATGCGCAACATCCCCAGCTCGATGGACCCCACGGTGGTCTCGGCGATCGACGCACGCCTGGACGCCGTCGAGGCACAGCACCGCGTCCGCATCCTGTGGGCGATCGAGAGCGGCAGCCGGGCCTGGGGCTTCCCCGGGTCCGACTCCGACTACGACTGCCGTTTCCTCTACGTCTCATCCGTCGAGGACTACCTCGGCCTGCGCGGGCGCCGCGATGTCATCGAGACGCCGCTCGACAGGATCTTCGACGTCAACGGCTGGGACGTGCGCAAGGCGCTCGGCCTGATGGTCAAGGGCAACGCGACGGCCGGCGAATGGCTCCGCTCCCCGATCGTCTATCGCGGCGACGCCGGATTCCGCGGCACCCTGCTCGAGCTGGCGAACGACGTCGTCGACCCCTACGCCCTGACCAACCATTACCTGCACATCGCACAAAACCAGCTCGGCCTGCTGGAATCCAGCGGCGCCCTGAAGAAGTTCTTCTACGCGCTGCGCCCGGCAGCCACGCTCCGCTGGATGCGCGTACGCGACGACGCCGTCCCGCCGATCGAGCTCGGGCAGCTCCTCACGGAATCCGAGGCCGACCCCGAGGTCCGGCATGCCACCGCCGAACTTGTCGACCTCAAGGCGAGAACCCGCGAACTGGGCGGCGCCACGATCCCGGCCGTCCTGCGCGACTTCGTCACCGCGGAACTCGCCGCCGCCGCATCACGGCTGCCGGGACTCGAGTCGGCCCGCGTGGACCCCGACACGGCGTGGAAGCGCGCCGACGCCGTCTTCCTCCAGCTCCTGGAGTCCCGGGAGTAGCCGGCACACGGCTCGGCACAGGCGTCCGGGCATGCAAGGACCCCTCGCACACCCACCAGAGCTCACTTACCCTTGCTGCCTTCCGGCCCTGGGGGAGTTCGGCGAGATGGTGCCGCACGAGGGGTCTGCCCACAGCCTAACCGAGCGCGTCGCCGAATCCCGAATCCGACGGCGGCACGACGCCGTTCGCAGGCGGCGGCGTACGTCACACCGAGGTCACCGTCTTTCGATTCGGTCCCGGGCCCCTTGGTCCGGTATCCTCATCAGGCTGTTCCCGATACGTGCGAGCGTGTCCCGAACGCTGTGCCCTCGGGTGCAAGGAGGATTCGCCTAGCGGCCTATGGCGCACGCTTGGAAAGCGTGTTGGGTTCACGCCCTCGGGGGTTCGAATCCCCCATCCTCCGCCGGACTAGCCCCGGGATCTTCGGATCCCGGGGTTTTTCGTTGCAACGGCGCGGTTTCCGGGCTGTCTGTTCAGTTGGCACCTGTACGCGCGGATGCGCTCCAGATAGCATGAGACTAGTACCAGGATAGTCACACGAGCAAGCGCATCGGAGCAGGTGAAGGGTGAAGCGGAGCACCAAGGGATACCCCCGCGGGATCGACCGGCCGCGGGGCGCGACATACCGGGCGCGCGTGGTCTGGGAGGGGCGGCAGGTCTCGATCGGGCACTTCCACACGCTGGGGGATGCGAAGGCGGCGCTGGCGATCGCACGGTCCGAGGTGGCGCGGCAGACATTCGTGCCGCCCAAGGAACGACGCCGCCTGGCCGCTGCCGTCGTCGAGCAGGAGGTCCGGCAGTCGCTGACCGTGCGGCAGTGGTCCGAGACGTGGCTCGCCGGGCTCAAGGCTGCCGAGCGCTCCCCCGGGACCATCACGTCGTACAGGTCCACGCTGAATGTGCACATCCTTCCGGTGCTCGGCGACCGGCGGCTCGTCGATGTCACGACGAGCGACATCGACGAGCTGCTCGCCGACGTGCGCGAGGCGAAGGGGCCCTGGGCGAACGTCGCGCGGACCGTGCGGGCGATGTTCTCCGCCGCCGCGGCCCCCAGAGTCCAGGCGGGCGGGCTCACCGAGTCACCGGTCGTGGTGTCCGTGCCGAAGCCGAAGCGGATACGGAAGCTCGCTCCGGACGAGATCCCGACGGCGGAGCAGGCCGCGGCGCTGCGCAAGGCGATGCCGCCCGAGCTTGCCATCGCCATCGACCTCGCCGCCTGGTGCGCGATGCGACTCGGCGAGGTGCTCGGGCTGCAGCGGCGCGACCTCGAGAACCTCGACGACCCGAAGCGAGCCATGCTGCACGTGCGCCGGCAGTGGCACACGAAGAGCAATCCGCCCGCGTACGGCGACCCCAAGCGCGGGTCGGCGCGGTCGATCTCGATCCCGCCGCGAGTCGCGGCCCGGCTTGCCGAGCATATGAAGGAGCACGCTGGCTCCGGCCCCGAGGGCCCCGTGCTGCCCAGCCCGCGCGACGCGACCCGGCCGATCTCCGAGCAGGCGTTCAACACCGCGTGGAACGCCGCCAGGAAGGCCACCGGGGTCAGGTTCATGTTCCACGACCTGCGCCACCTCGGGCTGTCGCTTTACGCCCAGCAGGGAGCGACACTCGCCGAGATCATGGCCCGCGGCGGTCACACGAACGTCGACGCCGCGATGATCTACCAGATGAGCAGCGCCGACCGGGACCGCGAGCTTGCAGCACGACTCGACGCCGTCGAAGAGGGCGCGTAGCCGCTTTCGCGCGGTTATCGCGCCGTCACGCCCCACGCTTTGAGCATGATTTCGGTCACAATCTGGCCCGCTTCCGGGTTCATAGACGGACGTGTACGGACGGTCAGGGTCCTGGACGGACGTGTACGGACGTTGGACCTGAATACCGAACGCTTGTGCGCTTCGGAATGTCGTACATATGTTCGCCGCAGAAGAACGCACGACCGGGCATCCATCCGCCAAGATCTCCGCCCGGCCGTGCATACCCCCTACCCGGAGGCACGACGAATGTACGACGTTCCCAAGCGCGCCAGCGACTCCCAGCACTCCCTCACCATCGCTCAGGTGGCCGAACGCCTGCAGTGCTCGCCGGACACTGTGCGCCGCGAGATCGCCCGCGGCAACCTGAAGGCGGTCCGCTTCGGCCGCCTCATCCGTATCCGCGAAAGTGACCTGGACCGCGCGCAGCGCGCTGTCACCCCGGCCCAGATGGCCTACTCAGGTGCGGACCGCTGATGGGGCGCGCGAACGCCATCGCGGCGTACACGCTGTTCCCGAACCTGAACCACCGCGCGCACCGCGCTCTCGACTACATGGCGCTCGTGTCGCTCGACCCGCCCGGCACAGGCGGCAATGAGCCGCTCCGCTACTACGGCGGGCACGCCGCCATCGCAGCCGCTCTCGGACTCGTCGACTGGAGCGTTGGGCAGCTCGACCCCAAGGAACACCGCTCCCAGGCCGAGGTCGTACGACGCGTCATCAAGGAACTCACCGCCGCCGGAGCGATCACGACCGAAGTCGGCGGTTACCGAGCCAGGGCGGCCGAGTACCGCCTCCATCTCGACCCCCTCGAACAACGAAACGGCGGGGCATTGAACAACGTAGCGGCGGGGCATTCGCAACGTCACGGCGGGGCTTCACCCCGCTGCGACGGCGGGGCCAAGAGAAGGAAGACCCACTCAACTCAACTGGAAGGAGAAAGGGGTACGTCTCCCAACTGTCGTACAGACCGCGCGCGCGACGTCGAACCGATGAATTACGAACTCGCGAGCCAAGTGGTCATCAGCGCCCTCGGATCCCGCAGCCACGACGCCGTCGAGCGGCGTAGCCGCGACCGTCAGATCAGCACGAGAGCCGCAGTCCTCGAACTCGCCGCCGAACTCAAAGCCAGGAGCGCAGCATGACCACCGTTCTCCCCTTCAAGCCCGCTGATGATGCCCAGCACCTCGCCGCACTCGCGCTCGCACAGGCCGGCGCTGTCCCCGCCTGGGACACCTCACGCACCGTCGTCCTTCGCTGGGCGGAGCTCGTGGACCTTGAGCCGGACCCTGCCGTCGCTGTCCACTTCGCCGTGCACCTCGTACTCGCTGACCTCGACCGGCACAGCGCTCCAGCATGAGTCCGTGATTCCGGCTCCTCGTGGGGGTAGGGGCGTCGGAGTTTCATGAACCGATCGGCACGTCCGCGCCGCCGTCCCTGCGCACACACCTTCTCAGAACGTGACCCCCCCTTTTGCGGACGTCCGCCCAGGTCACGATAGGCTCCAAGCATGATTCGCGCGGTGTTCTTCGATGTCGGCGAGGTCCTGGTCAACGAGACGCGGGAGTACGGGACGTGGGCCGACTGGCTCGATGTGCCGCGTCAGGCGTTCTCGGCGGTATTCGGGGCGGTGATCGCTCAGGGGCGGGACTACCGGGAGACGTTCCAGGAGTTCCGCCCCGGCTTCGACCTGAAGGCTGAGCGTGAGCGCCGCGCGGAGGCGGGCCAGCCGGAGTGGTTCGGCGAGGACGACCTCTACCCAGACGTCCGTTTCTGCCTGTCGGAGCTTCGGGGCCAGGGCCTCGTCGTGGGGATCGCGGGCAACCAAACGCTTCGCGCGGAAGGCCTCCTGCGTGAGCTGAACCTGCCGTGCGATGTCCTGGGGACGTCGGACTCGTGGAACGCCGAGAAGCCAGATGTCGCGTTCTTCGAGCGGCTCGTCGTGGAGGCGGGCGTTCCCGCGAGCGAGATCCTGTACGTCGGCGACCGCCTCGACAACGACATCCGGCCCGCGCAGACGCTCGGGATCGAGACCGCGGTGCTTCGACGCGGCCCATGGGGTCATATTCTGCGCGGCGAGACGGCGGCCCGGATCCTGGGTGAGGACTTCGAGGCGAAGTGCCTGTTCCGACTGAATGCCCTGGCCGAGCTGCCGGAACTCGTGGCGAAGCACAACACCGGCTCCGCTGCGTAACCGCTACCGAGAAGTGCCGGTGAGGGCTGTGGCGCGTTCGGCAAGCTGGGGTCCGTACGGGGTGACCGCAAGGGCCGCGACGACGTCGTGCATGCGATCGACGGCCGTGGCATACGGCGCGTTCTCCATGATCGACATGGCTTCCTCCGCATGCCCGACGGCCTGGTCTGGGTCGAGTTCCGCGGAGGCCGCCGCGAGGTCGAGCAGGAGCACCGGGCGCTGCTTGATCGACTTCTCGTCCAGGCCGTCCAGCGCCGAGGTGAGCCATGTCTGCGCGGCTTGTGGGTCGCCACCCAGGAGTTCGGCGTTGCCTGCGAATCCCGCCAGGCGCGCAGGGTCGTAGAAGTCGAACCACTCAGGCCTGAGTTCGTCGTGGTCGGTGAGTTCCGCTCCAGCCATCGCGATGTGGGCGCGGGAGCGCGCGGGATGTCCGGTACGCGCGTGGACCTCGGCGGCGACGCAGTTGACCCAGGACCGCAGCCAGGCGCTTTCGCTCTGTGCGGCGTGGGCGGCGGCTTCGGCCAGATGGGGCCGAGCGTGGGCGGCGTCGCCGGCGAATCCGGGGACGAAGGCGTGGTGTGCGGTGATCGCGGCGGCCAGGTCGTGGTCGAGCGTCTGCCCGACGGCCGTCCGCGCGGTCGCGAAGCATCTCTCGGCGAGTTGTGGTCGGGACAGGTCGAACAATGCCACGCGCGCGGCGAGCAGGGCCGTCTCGGCAACGGCGGCCGATAGTGAGGCGGTGAGCTGCTGTGTTGGTGCGATCTGCCGTAGGAGCTGGGTTCCGAGACGCAGGTGTCCGAGGACCGCTTCGAGCATGGTCGTGGCGTCGAGGTTCCAGTAGAAGCCGCGGTTGAGTGCGGTGATCGCGCGGTACGACTCGACAGCTCGCGGGTCGAGGGCTGATCGTGCAGGCCGGAGCGCGGCGAACGCGCCGTCGGCGTCGAACGAGACGGCGGCAGGGGCAATACCGGCGGCGAGAAGCAACCGCAGGAATTGCTGGCGGCCGATGCCGTCGTTGCCGTTCATCATCAGCTCCCACACCATGTCGTGTTCCTGACCTGTCAACGTCGAGCCGACCCCGGCCAGCGTGGCGAAGTCGCCTGCGACCCCCGACGCAGGTTCGGGTGTCGGGGCAGCGTCTGAACCCAGCAGCGCGTCCAGTTCCTCCGGGGAGACCTTCAGCGCCTGCGCCAGCCGTAGCCGCATCCACGGTAGAGGCTCGGTGGTTCCGGCCTCCCAGCGGTAGACGGTCGTGCGTTCGACCCCCAGGCGGGCCGCGAGGGCGTCCTGGCTCAACCCGAGCACCTTACGACGCTCGGCAAGCTTCGCGCGCCTGTTGCTCATCACGCCTCCCGTTACGTCCGTGCAGGTCACGGGCTCGCTGCAGCATCCGTGCAGCAAGAATGCCGCATTCGTGCACTACGTGGTGCGCTGCCGCGCCGGTTCGATGAAACACAGCTCGCAACATCGTCGTCGCGAGCGTCACGAAGTTCCATCCGCAAGTCGTTCGGAAGGAGCACCACCATGCACGTGACAGTCGAGAACCGTTCAGTGACCCCAGCACACGAGGCCGAGTTCGAGGTCGTGGAGCGCAAGGGCATCGGGCATCCGGATTCGATGGCGGACATCCTCGCGGAGGAGTTCTCCCGCCGGTACTCGCGGTACGGGTTGGACACGCTCGGGATCGTGCCGAACCACTGGGTCGACAAGGTGGCCCTCATCGGTGCGGCAGCGACCGTCGACTTCGGCGGGTTCAGTGTGGACAAGCCGATCAGTTCGTACCTGTTCGGCAAGCTCACACGCGCGATCGGTGACACGTCGATGCCGATCGAGGACCTGTTCCGCAACGCCTCGACGGACGTTCTCGTGGCGGCGACCCGTGACCCGCGGATCATCGACTACGTCCGACACGCTGTGGAGAACACCAGCGGGACGGCCGTGGATCATCCCCCGGCGTTCTACCGGCCGATCGATGCCGTCGCGGCCGAGCAGGCCACGGCGCTGCGAGCGAACGACACTGCGTTCTGCGCGGCGCATGCGCCCGCGACACCGACCGAGCAGCTCGCGATCACGCTGGAGAACCTGGTCAACGGCCCGGAGTTCGCCACGATGTTCCCCGCGGCAGGCTCGGACGTGAAGGTGATGCTGCTGCGTGGCGACGCCCGCCTGGACGTGACCCTCTGTCTGCCGTTCCATCCGGGGATGACGCCGACGGGTGAGTCGTACCGGGGGATGCTGGCCGCCGCGCACGAGCACATCGCCGCTCTGGCAGCAGTCGCGGCGCTCGGGCTGGGGATCTCCGACCCAGTGCACGTGGCGGTCAACACGAAGGACGTCGAAGGAGGCGCGTACCTGGCCCCGTTCGGTACGTCGCTCGGCAAAGGCGACTGCGGCCTCGTAGGCCGCGGGAACAAGGCCGACGGAGTCATCGCCTCGTCACGGTCCGCGGGTGTGGAGGCGCTGGCCGGGAAGAACCCCGTTCACCACACCGGCAAGCTCTACACGCTGGCCGCGACTCGGATCGCCGACCGAGTCCACGCGGAGCTCGGGCTCGCGAACGAGACCGTTCTGATGTCTCGCAACGGCGACCCGCTGGATCAGCCGGCGTTCGTGGGCGTGCGGCTGGGTGGCCGGGCTGGGCGTGCGCAGCGGGTCGTGATCGACGAGATCGCGCATGACACGATCTCGCGGCTGGACCTGCTGACCAAGTGGCTGCTGGAGACGCCCGCGATCGAGCGGTTCCGGGACCCGCGCGTCCAGGTGGAAGGCTGACATGCGGGACCACGCCGACCGCGACGTCGTCCTGGTGACGCTCGACTCCTGCCGCTACGACACCGCCGTGCAGGCGGTCACACCGAACCTGGACCGCCTCGGCCCGCTGCTGCAGGCCGAGACATCCGGGACGTTCACCCTCCCGGCGCACGTCGCGTTCTTCTCCGGGATGACGCCGCGTCCGCTGGACGGCGAGCATGACCTTGCGGGGCAGCAGTACCGCAGCATTTGGCGGTCGACGGCGGCACGGCCGTCAACCGCGGCGACGGCCGTGCCGTTCACCGGTCCGATGCTCATGGATCACTACAGCCGCAGCGGCTTCAAGGTCATCGGCGCTGGTGGTGTCACGTTCTTCGACCCGAAGGAACCGGGCAACTGGCTTCCCAGCCTGTTCGACACGTTCTACTACTTCGGCCGCACCAACGCCACGGCGGCCGACACCCGGGTCCGGTACCGCGAGGAGTCCCTCACGCTCGCCCACCCCGAGATCCTGGCCGACGACGCACGCGCCGCGAAGCGATTCTTCCTGTTCATCAACTGTCCGAGCACGCACATCCCGTACACGACCCCGAACACGCGCCTGACCAACCGCACGCGGGCGCTGCTGGAGCGGCTCTACCGCCTGCACGACAGCAAGCAGGTGACGCCCGACGCCTTCGCCCCGGACGAGGTCGCGTCCCTGCACTCCATGCAGGTGCGCGCCCTGGAGTGGGCGGACCAGCAGCTCGGCATCTTGTTCGACCGGCTCGCCGACCGTGAACCACTGGTCGTGTTGTGCGCCGATCACGGCGAGGAATTCGGTGACGACGGACGCTACGGCCACGGGCACCCTCACCCCTCCGTCACCACCGTCCCGCTCTGGTCCGGCATCCTGCGCCAGGAGCAGCCATGAACCCCGCCGCCGAGACATGGCTCGCCGACACGATCCGACTCGCACGCCGACTTCCAGCCGCCGTAGCCCCCGGCATCCTCGCTGACCGCTACCTCGAACGACTTGGCTGGGACCAGAACGCCGATCCGGACGTGCCATGGATCGTGTTCGACGGCCCCTCCGCTGTCGGCAAGGACACTCAGATCGCCCTGGCCGCGACAGTCCTGCGCGGCCGAGGTCTCACGGTGTCGGTCGTCGGAGGCACGGGCGTACGAACACAGCTCGGCCCGATCACCGACCGCGCCGTCGAAACGAACGCTGCCCTGCCTGGACGTTCCCGGTGGACTGCCGACTACCGGCTCAAGGCCGCAGCGTGGGAAGCGCTGCGACGCCACATGCCTGCACCTGGATCGGCCGACATCGTGCTGTGCAACCGCGGCCCGCTCTCGCAACTCGTCTACTCGGCAGTCAGCGGAGCGCCGGAACTCCTCGACACCGAACCAACACGCCTTGAACAATCCGCACGTCCCCGGGACACCCACCTCCTGCTCTCGTGCCCGGACGACGTCGTAGCAGCCCGGGCACACCGTCGGGCCTCCGTCGGCGACAAGCCGCTGCGGACGCTCGACACACCTGAGTTCATCGCACGCGCCAATCGCGCCTACCACGACCTCGCGACCTACGTGCCCTGGGTACGGGTCGTGGAGGTCAGCGGAGGCCGCGAAGAGAACTTCGCCACGATCATGGCCGTCGTCGACTCGGTGCTTCCCCACGACGCCGATCGGGGAGGCGAGGATGCGGCCTGACCCGTGGACCGAGCATCCCACGATCCAGCGCCTGACCGGACCGATCCGCACCCGCCTCGGAATCTCGCCACATCATGCATCGCTGCAGGTAGGTGCCCTGCGCACCCACCTCCTGACCGCGGCACTCGCCCACGCAGCGGCCATCGCCCGGAACACCCGCGCCGAGGTTCTCCTTCGCTGGGACGACACCGATCCAGCCCGGGCAAAGCCTGACAACGAACTCTCACTCGTCCACGAACTCACCGATGTCGCAGGGATTCCCCTCCACGCCGGCGGGCACCCTGCCGCGCTTTTGCGGCAGTCTGGACGACAACCCGCCTACGACCGCGCCCTCGCGCACCTGAGCCGCCTCCACCTCACCCGCACGGCGCGCGAGGGCGGAACCGTCCTGGACCTCGAGGCGGTTGACGACCTTCTGGCAGGTCACGGGATCGATCCCGTGGAGAAGGCACACCAGAGCGTGGTGAACATCCGCCGGGTTCCAGCACCACAGCACTCCACGCTTCGCCTCACCCGATCCGACGGCACCCCGCTGTGGCACCTGGCCACAGTCGTCGACGACATCGACGCCGGGATCAACCTCATCGTGCGTGGCACCGACAAGATCGACGCCACCAGCATCCAGGAACGCCTCCGTGCCGTGTTGGCAGCCCACCATCAGGTGGCATACCTCTTCCTGCCCAGGCTCACCGGCGCGCCCGGCACACCCAAATTACGCGTCCGCGACGCACTCGCCAATGGCATTAGACCGGAAGCACTGCGCTGGTACCTCGCCGAGACCTATCTTCGCAACGACGAACCGGCCACGACGTTCGACCACATCCTTGAACGGCTCCGGCCCGTACTACCTCGCGCTCGAGACAGCCGGATCGACGTACACCGGCTGGAGGCTCTCAGCCACAAGGTCGAGTCACGCCGACGGGCTGCCGCCCGACGGGGTCCGGAGCACTGAGCGAGGTCCGAATCGGTCCTGGTCCGGGTCGGTACGCCCGGACCAGGACCGATCAGCCAAGCCGATCCGCGGCGGCCCTCAGCCGCTCCACTGTCCGGTCGCGGCCCAGGACCTCCATCGACTCGAACAGTGGCAGCCCGACCCTGCGGCCGGTGATCGCGACGCGGACCGGGGCCTGCGCCTTACCGAGCTTCAGCCCGTACTCGGCACCGATCTCCTCCAGCGCCGCCTTGAGCGCGTCGGCGTTCCAGTCGATCTCGCTATACCGGTCGATCGTGGCCGTCAGGATGTCGGCGGCGTGATCACCGCCCATCGCCTTGTCCCAGGCGGCCTCGTCGATCGCGGGCTCGTCCAGGAAGAAGAAGTCCACCATCTCCACGACGTCACCCAGCAGCACGATCCGCGTCTGGACCAGCTCCGCGACGGACGCGAACACCTCCGGGTCGTACGAGGTGGTCGGCCACGGCACGTCGTCGGACGTCAGCCACGGCTGCACGGCCTTGGTGAACTCCGGAACCGTCATCGCGCGGATGTAGTCGCCGTTGAACGCCTGGAGCTTCTTCACGTCGAAGAATGCCGGGGACGGGTTCACGTCCTCGAGCCGGAACTCCGCCACGATGTCGTCCCACGGCACGATCTCGCGATCGTCCGCCGGAGCCCACCCCAGCAACATCAGGTAGTTCCGCATCGCCTCAGCGAGGTAGCCCTCGGCGCGGAAGTCCTCCAGCGCCACCCGGTCACGACGCTTGGACAGCTTCTGCCGCTTCTCGTTCACCAGGATCGGGGCGTGCACCCAAATGGGAGCGTGCGCGCCGAGTGCCTCCCAGATCAGCTGCTGCTTGGGAGCGTTCGGCAGGTGCTCCTCGGCACGCATGACGTGGGTGATGCCCATCTCCATGTCGTCGACAACGTTCGCCAGCAGGAACACCGGCGAACCGTCACCGCGGGCGATCACGAAGTCCTCGATCAGCGCGTTCTCGAACTCCGGCTTCCCACGCACCAGGTCCACGACGGTCGTCGTGCCCTCGTCCGGTGTCCGGAACCGGGTCGCCCGGCCTCCACCGGGCTCCAGACCGCGGTCACGGCAGAACCCGTCGTAGCCATGGTGGCTCGACCCGGTGCGCGCGACGACGTCCTCACGCGCGCAGTCGCAGAAGTATGCCCGGCCGTCCGCGAGCAGCTTGTCGATCGCCTCGTGGTGCTTGCCGACGTAGTCCGACTGGAACAGCGGACCCTCATACTGGGACTTGTCGATCCCCAGCCACGCCATCGTGTCGATGATCCCCTGGACCCACTCCGGCCGGTTCCGCGAGGCGTCCGTGTCCTCGATGCGCAGCACCAGCGACCCACCCGTTTGTCGCGCGAACACCCAGTTGAACAGCGCCGAACGAGCGTTCCCGACGTGGAACATGCCCGTGGGCGAGGGTGCGAAGCGAACTCGGATCTCGGGGTTGGTCACAGCGCACCAGCCTATCTGTACGAGACAGGGGGCGGCGGGATTCTGGCTCACTTCCAAGGTCTCGCATCACCCGCTCGCGCCAAGGTGAGGCACGCAGGACTATTGGTCACGAATGCTCAGGCGACGAAACCAGCCTCGGCCAGCAGGGCGTCCCTGTTCGCCAGTACGAACTCCTTGAGTGCCACCGGCTTGAGGTCGATCGCCTCCAGAGTCCCATCGTCGAGCGGGATGTAGTCCAAGTCGTATCCACCGCGTTCGGGCTTGCTGAGCTCCGACCCATGCCGCTCGGCCAGGTTCAGCGACGTCAGCCGGGCCACGAAGAAGTGCTGGATCGCGACGCCAGCGTCGGTGGGGTCCGAGGAGAGGAAGACCTGCTGGTAGCCGTCGGCGGTCGCACCCAACTCCTCGGCCAGCTCTCGGCGCAGCGCATCCTCCACGGATGCATCCGTGTCCTCGACTCCGCCGCCCGGCGAGGTCCAGTACGGAGCCTGCCCCGGCTTGGTCCGCTTGATCAGGACCAGCCGCCCCTTGTCGTCGACGACGATCCCACGCGCTCCCCGTCGGCCAACTGCAACCGCCTGCGCAACGCTCATCGCTGATCCCCCTTCCCTCGATCAGGTCGACGGTCGACCTGCCACAACAGGTCACTACGCTATCCAGGCCCACCCCAGGCGTACTTGTCCCCCGGTCATGTGTGTCCGGAGTCCCCCGGACACACATGACCGGGGGACCCCGGACGCAGGTGTCCGCCAAACCATCAATAGAACCGTCCATAGGAACCGTCCGGTCGTGGCGAACTGGGGTGGGGAACCTCACCACTCGCGCACGAGCGGATCGCCGCACCTCCTACCCATCCCGAGACGAGCCATGAGTTCGCGCGCGTCGCTGTCTACGAAGTGGGCAGGCACGGTGACCACACCGCGGGCGCGGGCATGTCATCCGAACAGGCGTGCGCCCTGCCTGATAAAGTCCCTGGAGGTATGCGGTCTGGGTCAGCACGTCGAAGAGTGGCACCCGCTGCACACGCGGCGACAGGAGAACAGCGAGCATGAACCGAGAGACCCAGCGCGCGGAACTGCACAAGACGATCTGGAGGATCGCGAACGATCTCCGGGGCAGCGTAGACGGCTGGGACTTCAAGCAGTACGTGCTCGGCTTCCTGTTCTACCGGTACATCTCCGAGAACCTCACCGCCTACCTGAACGAGGGCGAGCGCGACGCCGGCAGCGCGGACTTCGACTACGCCAAGGTCCGCGACGAAGACGTCACCGACCCCACCTTGGTCGCGGGCATCGTGGCGGAGAAGGGATTCTTCATCCGCCCCTCCGAACTCTTCGTCAACGTCCGCGCCCGCGCCCCTCGCGACGCCGACCTCAACATGACGCTGGAGAAGGTCTTCCGGCACATCGAGTCCTCCGCCGTCGGCACCGACGCCGAGGACGATCTCAAGGGCTTGTTCGACGACGTCGACGTCAACTCGAACAAGCTCGGACCGACGGTGGCCAAGCGAAACGAGCGGCTCGTCAAGCTGCTTGACGCGATCGGCGACCTGAACCTCGGCAACGGGACGTTCAGCGAGAACAAGATCGACGCGTTCGGCGACGCGTACGAGTACCTGATGCAGATGTACGCGTCCTCGGCCGGGAAGTCCGGTGGGGAGTACTACACGCCGCAGGAAGTCTCCGAACTCCTGGCCCGCATCACCGTCGTCGGCAAGACCAGCGTGAACAAGGTCTACGACCCGGCTTGCGGCTCGGGTTCGCTGCTGCTGAAGTTCCGGAAGGTGCTCGGCAAGGACGGCGTCCGGCAGGGGTACTTCGGTCAGGAGATCAACCTGACGACCTACAACCTGTGCCGGATCAACATGTTCCTGCACGACGTCAACTACGAGCAGTTCGACATCGCCCACGGCGACACCCTGATCGAACCGGCGCACTGGGACGACGAGCCGTTCGAGGCGATCGTGTCCAACCCGCCCTACTCCATCAAGTGGGAAGGCGACGCGAACCCGCTGCTCATCGACGATCTCCGCTACACCCCGGCCGGCGTGCTCGCTCCGAAGTCCAAGGCGGATCTGGCGTTCACGATGCACATGCTGCACTGGCTCGCCGTGAACGGGACCGCGGCGATCGTCGAGTTCCCGGGCGTGCTCTACCGGGGCGGCGCGGAGCAGAAAATCCGCAAGTACCTGATCGACAACAACTACGTCGATGCGGTGATCCAGCTCCCGCCGGACCTGTTCTTCGGCACCACGATCGCGACCTGCATCATCGTGCTCAAGAAGTCCAAGAAGACCAACGACGTGCTGTTCATCGACGCCTCGGAAGAGCTCGTCCGCAGCGGCAACAAGAACAAGCTCTCCGAGGGCAACCAGAACAAGATTCTGGAGGCGTTCACCGCCCGCAAGGACATCGCCCATTTCGCCCAGCTCGTCAGCAACGAGGCCATCGCCGAGAACTCCTACAACATCTCGGTCTCCTCCTGGGTCGAGGCGGAGGACACCCGCGAGGCCATCGATATCGTCGAACTCAACGAGCGGATCGCCGACATCGTGAAGCGCCAGTCCGCGCTGCGCGAGCAGATCGATGCCATCGTCGCCGACCTGGAAGGAGAGCCGTTGTGAACGGTCCTCTGGACTTACCGGCGGAGTATCCGCAACTGCTCGCGGAAATCAAGCAACGGATCAGACGAGCGCAGACGCGGGTCATGCTGTCGGCCAGCGCCGAACTGATCCAGCTCTACTGGGAGATTGGCTCACTGATTGATGCCCGCCAGCGGCGTCAAGGATGGGGGGCGAGGGTCATCCCACAGCTCGCACGCGACTTGCGTAGCGAGTTGCCCGACGAGAAGGGCTTCTCCGAGCGCAACATCGACCGGATGCTCGCGTTCTACCGTGAGTACTCCGACGTCGAGTTTTCGCCACAGCTGGTGGCGAAAACCAGCGCACCGGGCCAGACCCTGGAGATCTCGCCACAGCCTGCGGCAAAGTTCCCAGGCGAGTTGCTCCTCAGCGTGCCCTGGAGCCACCACGATCTGCTCCGCGCCAAGGTGAAGGACCCCGCGACTCGCGCCTGGTACATGCGCGCGAGCATCGAAAACGGCTGGAGCCGGTCCGTCCTGCTCGCCCAGATCCAGACCGGCGCGCACGAACGCGCGGGCCAGGCCGTCACGAACTTCGGGCTGCGCCTGCCGCCGCCGGACTCCGACCTTGCCCGGCAGGCACTCAAGGATCCGTACATCCTCGACTTCCTCACGATCAGTGACGACTTCCGCGAGCGTGAACTCGAAGCCGGACTCATCGCACACATGGAACGGTTCCTCATCGAACTCGGCCAGGGCTTCGCGTTCGTCGGGCGGCAGCACCACCTCAAGCTCGGCGACCGGGACTTCTACCTCGACCTGCTCTTCTACCACCTCAAGCTGAGGCGGTACGTCGTGGTCGAGATCAAGCGCGGCGAGTTCCAGGCCGAGTACGCAGGCAAGGTCAACCTCTACTGCAACCTTGTTGACGACCAGCTCCGACACCCGAATGACGCCCCGACCATCGGCCTCATCCTGTGCCAGGAACCCGACCGCCTCTTCGCGGAGTACACGCTGCGCGGCATCGACAAGCCGATCGGCGTCTCCGGCTACGAACTGACCCGCGCGCTTCCTGCCGAGCTTGAGGCCACGCTCCCAACGATCGAACAGATCGAAGCCGAGCTCCAAGGAGGGGCTGAGTGAACCTCCAGGCCGGCAGCGTAGCGGCTGGATCAGCCCCAGACCCCGACTCGTCAGGCCTCTGTCCCGCACAGCGGGCCAGCCGTGCTGCTCCAATTCGGGAGACGGCGTCTCCTGAATTCAAAGGTCGACTCTTCGAATACGAACTCGATGACCAGGAGGATGCATAGTGAGCCGCATCGACGACCTCATCAAGCAGTATTCGCCTGACGGAGTTCGCTTCCTATCGATGGGCGACGTCTTCGAAATGAAGGCTGGAAGAAACATTCTTGCTGCGGCGATCTCGGCAGTCGCAGACGGTGATCATCCATTCCGGTGCTATGGCGGGAATGGACCGCGAGGGTACGTGGCCGACTACAGTCACGATGGTGCGTACCTCCTGATAGGTCGCCAGGGTGCCCTTAGCGGAAACGTCAAGCGAACCACTGGGAAGATCTACGCGACTGAACACGCCGTGGTCACATCACCCCGGTCACTCGATGTCATGGACATCGCATTTGCCTACCACCTGCTCGTTGCGATGAACCTGAATCAGTACGTGTCAAAGGGTGCACAACCTGGCCTGGCCGTTAGCACGATCGCAAGAGTCAGAATACCGGTGCCGCCGCTTGAGGTTCAGCGGGAGATCGGGAGGATCTTGGATGCCTTTACGGAGCTGGAGGCGGAGCTGGAGGCGGAGCTGGAGGCG
>NZ_BAAANL010000003.1:0-25563 GCF_039529775.1 Myceligenerans crystallogenes | reverse complement strand
GCGGAGCTGGAGGCGGAGCTGGAGGCGGAGCTGGAGGCCCGCAAACACCAGTATACCCACTACCGTGACACCCTTCTCGCATTTGCCGGGAAAAATGTCGAGCATGTCGCGATGGGTGAGCTCGGGATCTTTATCCGAGGACGTCGGTTCACGAAGAGCGACGTAGCTACCAGCGGAATTCCAAGCATTCACTATGGTGAGATTTACACACACTATGGCGTTTCGGCATCGAATACACTCTCCCACCTTCGTGAAGAGATCCGCAGCGCATTACGTTTTGCACAGCCTGGGGATGTTGTGATCGCCGGGGTAGGCGAAACCGTGGAGGACGTCGGCAAGGCGGTTGCCTGGCTCGGTGAGGCCGAGGTAGCCATTCACGACGATTCCTTCGCGTTCCGATCCGATGCCGATCCGACATATATCGCATACGCCATGCAGACCGCTGACTTCCATGCCCAGAAGGAGAAGCACGTGGCCCGAGGGAAAGTGAAGCGGGTGGGTGGTGCGGGTCTCGGCCAGATCGTGGTGCCTGTACCTCCGCTCGAAGAACAGCGCCGGATAGTCGGCATCCTCAACTCGTTCGACGCACTCGTGAACGACCTGTCGTCGGGTCTGCCGGCGGAGATCAAGGCGCGCCGCCAGCAGTATGCGTACTACCGGGACCAGTTGCTGTCGTTCGAGGAGGCTGCCGCGTGAGTGAAAGTTCCGTTCGAGTGGTGCCGATCGCGATGTCGTCGGAGTCGACGGTGGTCGCGGAGTTCGAAGCGGATCCGGCGTCGGCGTCGCGGTATCAGTCGGAGGCGGATCTCGAGGCCGAGTTGATCCGACTCCTGGGTGAGCAGGCGTACGAGTATCTGTCGATCAGGTCCGAGGAGGATCTGGTGGCGAACCTCCGTTCCCAACTCGAGGCGCTCAACGATGTCGTGTTCAGCGACGAGGAGTGGAAGCGGTTCTTCACCGAGTGCATCGCGGGTGAGCGGGACGGCATCGTGGAGAAGACGACCCGGATGCAGGAGGACCCGGTCCAGTTGTTGACACGGGACGACGGGTCGACGAGGAACATCCGCCTGCTCGACAAGGACCACATCCACAACAACCGGCTGCAAGTGATCAACCAATACGAGGCGGAGGGGGCGTCGCCATCGGGCAGGGTCCGGCGTCACCGGTATGACGTCACCGTGCTGGTGAACGGTCTGCCGATGGTGCACGTCGAACTCAAGCGGCGGGGCGTGGACATCCGGGAGGCGTTCCGGCAGATCGATCGGTATCAGCGGGAGTCGTTCTGGGCGGGGTCGGGCCTGTTCGAGTACGTGCAGTTGTTCGTGATCTCGAACGGAACGCTGACCAAGTACTACTCGAACACGACGCGGTTCCAGCATCTGGCCGAGCAGGGAAAGAAGCAGGGCCGGGGGCGCAAGACGTCGAACTCGTTCGAGTTCACGTCGTGGTGGGCGGACGCGAACAACAAGCCGATCGCGGACCTGGTCGGGTTCACGCGAACGTTCTTCGCCAAGCACACGCTGCTGAACATTCTGACTCGGTACTGCGTGCTGACGGCCGAGCGGACGCTGCTGGCGATGCGGCCTTACCAGATCGCCGCGACGGAACGGATCCTGAACCGGATCGAGACGTCAAAGAACCTCAAGCAGCTCGGGACCACGGCAGCCGGCGGGTACGTGTGGCACACCACCGGGTCGGGCAAGACGCTCACGTCGTTCAAGGCCGCGCAGCTTGCCACGCGGCTGCATGACGTGGAGAAGGTGCTGTTCGTCGTGGACCGCAAGGACCTCGACTACCAGACCATGCGGGAGTACGACCGGTTCGAGAAGGGCGCGGCGAACTCGAACACGTCCACAGCCGTACTGAAGCGGCAGCTGGAGGACCCGTCGGCGCGGATCATCATCACCACGATCCAGAAGCTGTCCGGGTTCATCAAGGCGAACCGTGGCCATGCCGTCTACGACGGACGCGTGGTCATCATCTTCGACGAGTGCCACCGGTCCCAGTTCGGCGAGATGCACACAGCGATCACCAGGGCGTTCAAGCGGTACCACCTGTTCGGGTTCACCGGGACGCCGATCTTCGCGCAGAACGCGGGATCGGGCGGCAACCCGCGGTTGAAGACCACTGAGCAGGCGTTCGGCGAGAAGCTGCACACGTACACGATCGTGGACGCCATCAACGACAAGAACGTGCTGCCGTTCCGGATCGACTACATCAACACGGTGCGCGACCCGCAGAACGGGGCCAGCAAGCAGGTCTCCAAGATCGACCGGGAGAAGGCGCTGCTGGACCCGAGACGAGTACACGACGTCGTGCGGTACATCCGGGAGCACTTCGACCAGAAGACGCGACGCAACGAGACGTACCGGCTGGACAAGCGGCGGGTCGCGGGGTTCAACTCGATCTTCGCCACCGAGTCGATCAAGGCGGCGAAGACCTACTACGACCAGTTCACGGTCCAGCAGGTCGGGATGCCCGAAGCTCAACAGCTCAAAGTCGCGCTGATCTACTCCTATGCTCCCAACGAGTCCGCGGAGGAGATGGAGGCCGGGCTACTCGGGGAGGAAGACTTCGACCCGGGTGAACTGGACGCGTCATCGCGGGACTTCCTGGAGCACGCGATCCAGGACTACAACGACATGTTCGGCATGAACTTCGACACGTCGTCGGACAGCTTCCAGAGCTACTACAAGGACCTGTCGCTGCGGTTGAAGAACCGCGAGGTGGACCTCGTGATCGTGGTCAACATGTTCCTCACCGGGTTCGACGCAACCACCCTGAACACGCTGTGGCTGGACAAGGACGTGCGGGCGCACGGGCTCATCCAGGCGTACTCGCGTACCAACCGGATCCTGAACTCCGTCAAGACGTACGGGAACATCGTCTCCTTCCGGAACCTGGAGGAGGAGACCAACGACGCCCTGGCCCTGTTCGGGGACAAGGATGCCGGCGGGGTCGTGCTGCTCAAGCCGTACGCGGAGTACTACGGCCAGTACGTCGAGAAGGTCACCGAGCTACGCGAGCAGTTCCCGCTCGGGACGCCGATCGTCGGCGAGGCCGCGCAGAAGACGTTCATCAAGCTGTTCGGTGCCATCCTGCGGCTGCGGAACATCCTGGTCTCGTTCGACGAGTTCCTCGGCAACGATGTGATGTCTCCCCGCGAGCTGCAGGACTACCAGTCGATCTACCTGGACCTGCACGCCGAGTTCCGCCGCGTCGACGCCGCGGAGAAGGAGACGATCAACGACGACGTCGTGTTCGAGATCGAGCTGATCAAGCAGGTCGAGATTAACGTCGACTACATCCTCATGCTTGTCGCCAAGCGCCGCGAGGCGCGCGGGGGCGTCGAGGACCGCGAGATCAAGGCCGCCATCGACCGGGCCATCGACGCGTCGCCCTCCCTGCGGAACAAGAAGGACCTCATCAAGGAGTTCGTCGACAAGCTCACGATCGACGACGACGTCGCCGAGGACTGGCGCAGGTACATCCAGGCGGCCCGCACAGCCGAGCTGAACCAGATCATCGCCGAGGAGCAGCTCAAGCCCGACGAGACACGGAAGTTCATCGAGGAGGCATTCCGCGACGGCGCGATCCGAGCCGCGGGAACCGCGGTCACGAGGATCCTGCCGCCGGTGTCACGGTTCTCCCGCGGCTCGAACCACTCGGCCAAGAAGCAGACCGTCATCGAGAGGCTCACGGCGTACTTCAACCGGTTCTACGACCTGATGTAGGGAGAGGGATGGAGTCGGGAGAACAGCGTGTGATGCAACGGAGACCATCTAGGACGGCAAGCCATCATGAAACAGTCGAAAGCTTGGCCGAGGAGGTGTTGCAGGGTCTTGCCGATTCGCGCACTGCCCTGATTTATGCTCCGAATACAATCGGTAAGACTCGGCTGGCTCAGCACCTTAAGGAGCGTGACCACGAGGGCGTAGCCCTCTACAACTCCTTTGTCGAGGACGTATTCAACTGGGACAATGAGCGAGTCGTGCTGAAGATGGATCCGGAGTCGGAGCTATTTGAAAGTATCGTCACTCAAGGACTTGACGGCGCGATCATCAACAACTTCCAATCCTTCACGAGTGACAGAATTGAACCAAGGATTGATTTCGAAAGCGGCGATATCAGCTTTGGTATACACAAGGGTGACGATGACTCGGCGGACGGTATCAAGATATCACGAGCAGAGGAGAGCATATTTGTTTGGAGCGTCTATTACTCTGTATTGAGCGAAGCGGTTGAGACACTTAGCGATAGTCCCGATCGGCGTTCAACGGCCGCCTACGATCAACTAACGCTTGCGGTAGTAGACGATCCAGTCTCGTCGATGGACGATTCGCGCATCGTATCAGTGGCCCTTGCGCTGGCGGAACTCACCAGGCGAGCTTCAAAGCTGGACTTGAAATTCGTGATCTCTACCCACCATGCCCTCTTCTTTAATGTTCTGTTCAACTCGCTGCGCCGGAAGGATAACCTGTCGTACGTTCTTGCGCGAGGCCCGGCCGCCGGGTGGACGCTTGCCAGGCAGCCAAGGGACTCGCCTTTCAGTTATCACCTGGGGATTATCGATGATCTTCAAGGGGCAATCTCCGCGAATTCGATTGAGCGAGTTCACTTTAATCAGTTCCGAGCGCTACTCGAGAAGACGGCCAACTTCCTCGGCTATACGGGGGGATGGGGTGACCTGCTGGTTGGGCCAGATGCTGCCCTGATGACGAAGATTCTCAATCTGTACAGCCATGACCGATTCGCTGATATCGATTCCGCCGACGTAGTCGAAGAGTACAAGGAAGCTTTCAGGAGCGAGTTTCAGGAGTTCCTGAAGACGTTCCGATGGGCGAGGCAGTAGCTCACCCGTTTTCGGACCCCGTCGATGCATTCCATCGTGCGAAGGAGGGCCTCACGTTGATCCGGTGCAGGCTGGCCATCGGGCTTGGCGTCGCTGTGCCGACCTTTGGAGAAGGCACTGGAGCGGCAACGGATCTGACCGCTGGTGTTCACGGGTCCGCATCTGTGACATCGGTCTTCATCTGCGCGCGGCGCAGCGCCTGCCGACACCGCGCCGAGCACGTCTTCGCGCCCGCCCGCGCGGCGAACGCACCGTCACACATAAGGCACCGCCAGACCTGGCGCACCCGGCCGCGCTCGTCACGCACGATGCCAAGGCACCGTGCGGCGTCCGTGACGGATGCAGCATCCGTGACAGGTGCGCTACCCGTGACGCGCACTGCATCTGTGACAGCGGCCGACGCATCCGTGACCGCCGGGGCACCCATGGGGCGCTGTCTCGCCGCGCCCCGATCGCCGTCGTCGTGCCCCAGGGCATCCCACAGGGGCACGTCAACCCAGCCTGCCCCGCTCATGCTGCCCTCCCGGCCCGCCGCGCCGCCGCGATGCTCGCCCGGATGCTTGCGCGTGCCGCCGCTACGGCCGCAGGATCTGTAGCTGCGAGCCGCGCAGCGACATCGGCGTCCTCCGCCCGTCGTCGGGCGAGGACCTCGGCTCGTTCGGAACGGGCAGCAACAGCCCGCACAGTGGCCGGGACTGCCCCGGCCGCGACCGCCTCGGTCAACGCGTGCCGCAGGTAGCCGAGTCGGTCCCGTGCGTCGCGCCCCAGCTCGACGCCGCCCCGCGCCCGCACCCGCCCTTCGAGTGCCCCGAGCACATCCTGGGACGTCCACGCCCCGGCGTCGGGCAGCACCGACTCCAGCACCCCGCACAGCGCCCCGATGTGCCGCCCGCCGTCGGCCCAGGCCATACCCCGGCGGGCGACGAGCCCGGCCGCCAACCGCTGTACCGCGATCGGTCTCGGCCGGGCGCGCCGCGCGCGCTTGGTAAGTCCTACGGACGGAAGGGAACTACCCACGCCAGAAGGCGTGGGTGGGGTCTCAACGACGACGTCGGGCCGGTGCGTGAGCGCCCTGGTGGTCGCCACGCGGTGCACCCGCCGCCCGACTTCCAGGCTCGCCCGCGCCCGCTCTCCGCGGTAGGTGTGCCGCCCACGGGCGACGTCGACCAGAAGGCCAGCCCGCCGCGCGTCGGCAAGCCGCCGGAACACGGTCCCGCGCGAGTGCCCCGTGCGCGACGCGATCGTCCGCACCGAGACCTGCACGCCCCGCCCGGTCGCGCCGTCGGCCACCTCGGCGAGCATTCCGAGCACCCTGGTGAACGACGCCCGCCGCGGCGCACGCCACGAGCTACGCGCCGCCACCTCGTCGACTGCGGCGAGGAACGTCTCGCGCGACCGCCACGCGGGCACCCGCGCGTACCTCCCCGGCTCGACCTCGACCGTGAACCAGCCACGGCCACGCCGGCCGCGACGACCTCTCCTGTTCAGATGCTCCTCGACGCCGAGGGCATCACGAGTACGCTTGAGGGACAAGGCGGGACCTCCGTGAAAGGTGCCCGGCCCAGGCCCTGGTCAGCGGTGGCAACCGCTACCAGGGCCGACCTCTGTGACCGGGCTCGAAGTAGTCCCGGAATAGTCACACCGCAAATTTCTCAACATCGTCGCAGGTCAGAGCGATATGGGGGAGTTTCCCCCATCCTCCGCCGCAGTGACGGAGCCCGGGACCGTTGGAGATCCAACGGTCCCGGGCTCTTGCGTTGTCCGGCGGGCCCGGCGGGCAGGCTCAAGCGCCCCCGTCCGCGGGCCGGGTCACCCTTCGGCGACCTCGGGCTCGCCCGAGGCCTCCTCCGCCACGTCCGTGTCGAACTCGAGCCGCTCCTTCGGCGTGATCTCCGACGCCGGCACGCAGTTCTCGGCGTTGGTCAGCGGCTCGTCCGCGGCGATCTCCACGTCCTCGACGTCGAGCGGCTTGTCGAACTCCTCGCCGACCAGGAGGTCCACGGTCTCCCCCGTGCGGTCGTCCAGCACCAGCCGGCTCGACGGGAACTGCGCCGCGAGCGTGTACGCGGCCACGATCCCCTTCTTGCCGAACCTCAGCTCGGAGGCCTCCAGCTTGACGGACGCGTCACCCAGCTCGAGCACCGTGAATCCGCGCTCGACGAGAACGGTCTCGAAAGCCTTCGCGACGCCCTGGCTCGTCGACGCGTTCAGCGCGTTGACCTTCACGTTCGCGTAGGGCAGCGGCAGCGCGCCGTCGGGCTGTCCCTCGACCTCGGGCAGGCACGGCGCGGGAACCTCCTCCTGCTGCGACACGCCCACCACGGTGAACTCCCGCTGGAACGGCCCCACGAGCGAACCGGTGAACATCGCCAGCGCGAAGATCCCGCATACCGCGAGAAAGGCGATGATCACGCCGAAGACCACGGCCTGACGCTCGTGCTCGTGCTTGCGCCGTGCGACGCGCGCCTCGTCGTACGACGAGTCTGGGGAGGGGTTGGTCACGTGTGAAAACCTATCCGATCGTGAGGACGCGCGCGTGCAGAACAGGCCGTTGCTGCAGCGCGGCCCGCACCGCCCGGTGCAGTCCGTCCTCGAGATAGAGCGTGCCCTCGAACTCGACCACGTGCGCGAACAGATCCCCGTAGAACGTGGAGTCCTCCGCGAGAAGGGTCTCCAGGTCCAGCGTTCGCTTCGTGGTCACGAGCTCGTCGAGCCGGACCTGCCGGGGTGGGACGTCGACCCAGTCCCGGGTGCGGGTGCGCCCGTGGTCGGGGTAAGGACGGCCGCCCCCGACGGCCTTGAAGATCATGATGGAAATCCTAGGGTTGGCCAATGATCGGAAGGGACGGAACAGCCTATCGAAACGGTCACATCACGCAAAGTCCGTTCCGTGTCCACACGGTCTCCGCGCAGCTGCTGTCAGCCGTCAGGACAAGGGACGAATGCCCGACGACGGTGGGTCCCATCGAATCACGCGTCCGCCGGGGCGTCGCAGGGAGCCGGCCACCGCCGTCGGGCATCGGCCGGTCACACGGACGGCACGTCCCGCCTGCGGAACCCCGCGAGACCCAGCACCAGCAGGACCGCCGCGACGCCGGCCAGCCCCGCGACGTGGCCCCACTCGGCGCCCTCGGTGAGCACGTCGGACACCCACCAGAACGGCGAGAGCGCGCGCGCCTGGTCCGGCAGGCCGAGCACGTCGGCGAGGATCCCGACGGCCAGCGACCACCCGAAGACGGCCCACACCACCCCCGTCGCGCGAGGCGCCCAGCCGTGGACGGCGACGGCCAGCCCGGCGTACACCGCGACGGCCGGCAGGTAGGCGACGCCGAGCCGGGCGAAGTCACCCGGGCCGACCGCCTCGAGGCCCGTCAGCTCCGCACCCCACGCCATCGCGAGGATCCCGACCGCCAGGACGAAGACCGCCCCCAGCAGCGTGACCAGCGTGTTCGCCGCCAGCCACCGCACCCGGCCCACCGGGCGAGCCAGCACGAGCTCCGCGCGGCCCGTCTCCTCGTCCGCCTTGACCTGCGTCCCCATGACGATCGCGTAGGCCGCGGCGCCCGTGGCCGCGAACAGCCCGATCATCCCCGCGAACGCCCGGATCTGCTCGGCCTCGGTACCCGCCATCATCCGGGCGTACAGCGGGTTCTCGGCGAGCGCCTCCCCCATCTCCGGCACCTGCTCCAGGATCGTCCCGGTGGCCAGCCAGAACACCCCGAGCCCGAACGCCGTCCAGAGCATCCCGGCCCGCTGCCGCACCCACGCCAGCGCCACCGGCCCCCGCAGGAACGGCCTCGCGCCCGCCCGCCCGGGGCGTACGGCGACGAGCCCCGCCCCGAAGTCGCGCCGCGACGCCAGCATCCCGGCCACGACGAGCAGCACCACGGCAGCCACGGCGCACCACGCGAGCGGCCACCACCGCAGGTCGACGAACGCCCGCGTCTGCTGCACCCAGGCGATCGGCGAGAACCACGACAGCGCGCCGCCGTGCCGTTCCTGCAGGTCACCCAGCGTCCGCACGAAGTACGTCCCGCCCAGCACCGCGAACGCGACGCCGATCGCCCCGCCGCCGCTCTCCATCGCCTGCGCCGCCACGAGCGCCACCGCCGCGTACACGAGCGCCGCGAGCGCCAGCCCGGCGACCATGGCGAAGGAGTCCCGGGCCGGCAGCCCCATGCCCACGAACACCGCCCAGGACGCCGCGGCGATGACGACGTTCCAGATCGTCACGACGATCATCGCCGCGACGGGCGGCGCATGCCGTCCGACGACACCGGCCCGCACGAGCTCGGCCCTGCTCGACTCCTCCTCGGACCGTGTGTGCCGCACCACCTGGAGGATCGACATGACCGCGAGCGTGAGCACGAGCCAGAGGATCAGCTCGTTCGCGACGGCGGCGCCCATCGTGTAGTCGTCGAGGCCGTAGCCGGGGCCGGCGAGCATGGTCATCACGGGAGCACTCAGGACCAGCGCCCGTTTCTCCCGCGCCTCGGCGTCGTCGCGCAGCACCTCGTACTCGCCGTCGGGCGCGAACGACGCGGCGTACACGGCGACGACGACCGCCGTCCAGATCACCAGCCGCAGGCGGTCCCGCCGCAGCATGAACCGCACGAGCCTGCCGGTCCCGGTGAGCGTGGACCGGGACGACGACGCGGCGGTGCGCCCGCCCCGAGGAGCGGTGACGACGGCGCTCATCGCGAACCCGCCTGACCGGCGTTCTCGGCCGCCGCCTCGTCCGCCTCGATCACGTCCCCGTAGTGCCGCATGAACAGCTCCTCGAGCGACGGCGGCGTCACGGTGATCCCGTGCACGTCGAGCCCGGGAAGGGCACGCAGCACCTCCCCGATCCTCGCGTTGTCGGCGTGGAACGTCACCTGCGTCGTGCCGTCCGACGTCGTCGTCCGCAGGCCGTTCACGGACTCCAGCGACCCGAGCGCCGACACGCGCGCCGGGTCGGCCCCGACCACCGCGGTCACGCTCGACCGCGTCAGGTGCCGCAGCTCGTCGAGCGTGCCGTGCTCGACGGCGGCGCCGTTCCGGATGATCGTCACGGTGTCGCACACCTTCTCGACCTCGCTGAGGATGTGGCTGGACAGCAGCACGGACCGCCCCGCCTCCTTCACCTCGCGCACGTGGGCGGTGAACACCGACTCCATGAGCGGGTCGAGCCCGGAGGTGGGCTCGTCGAGGATGTACAGCTCGGCGTCGGACAGGAAGGCCGCGACGAGCGCGACCTTCTGCCGGTTGCCCTTGGAGTAGGTGCGGGCCTTCTTGCGCGGGTCGAGCTCGAACCGCTCCAGCAGCTCCGCCCGGCGGGCCCGCAGGGCCTTCCGGTCACCGCTCCCGCGCAGGCGGGTGAGGTAGTCGATGCACTCGCCGCCGGTCAGGTTGGGCCAGAGGCTGACGTCGCCCGGCACGTAGGCGATGCGCCGGTGCAGCGCGACGGCGTCGTGCCAGACGTCGCGGCCGAACATGCGGGCCGTCCCCGCGTCGGCGCGAAGCAGGCCGAGCAGGACGCGGATGGTGGTGGACTTCCCGGCCCCGTTGGGGCCGAGGAACCCGGCGACCTCGCCGGGCATCACGGTCAGGTCGAGCCCGTCGAGGGCCCGCACCGTGCCGAAGGACTTGCTCAGGCCGGTGATCTCGATCGCGGGTACGCCGGAGACAGGTGTGGTCATGGGAGGTCTCGCTCTCTGGTCGATGGTGCCAGCAGGCGGAGAAGCGTGGGAAGCAGCAGGAATCTGCTGAGGTGGTGCCGCGGTCTCGCGGTATCGGTGGACGACGACGGCGCGGGGCGCGGACGTGGGTCCACGCGCCCCTCGTGCCGGGTTGCGACGGGCGCGGAGGCGGACTCTCGCGCCGGCACCGGGCGGCGTCGTCGGACGGGCTACGCCGTCGTACCGCCGGGCGGGTCGGGGACGTACATGAGGTAGTCGTCGAGCATGCGGCGTGCGGTGAGATGCGGGGCGCCGAGCGCCGGCGGCGTGCGCCGGGCCGTTCCGGCGGTGCCGCGGGTCCGCGCCCGGGCGGTCTGAACCGCCGCGGGCGCGGCCGGGCCGCGCATCGCGGGACCCTCTGCCGAACCCATGCTCAACAGGGTATACACACGTCCCGCGGGAGGGAACCCGGAGATCCCGGAGACCTTGCCCGGTCCGGGAACCGGGGTCAGGAGAGCTGCGTCCGCACCTCGCGCGCGATCAGCTCCAGGTGCTCCAGGTCCGCGAGGTCCAGGACCTGGAGGTAGACCCGCGAGATCCCCGCCTTCTCCAGCTCGCGCAGCCGTTCGGCCACCTCGTCCACCGTGCCCACGAGGCCGTTCCGGCGCACCTCCCCGGGCTCGCGCCCGATCGCGGCGGCGCGCCTGGTGAACTCGGACTCGGTCCGGCCGACCGCGACCACGAGAGCCACGGACTGGACCACCGAGTCCGCGCTCCGCCCCGCGGCGACGAGCGCCTGCTCGATCACCTTGACGCGCGGGCCGATCGCGGCGATCTCGGGGAACGACTGGTTGTACTCGTCGGCGAACCGGGCCGCGAGCGCCGGGGTGCGCTTCGGGCCGCCGCCGCCCACGATGACGGGGATCCTCGCCTGGGCGGGCTTGGGGAGGGCGGGCGAGCGGGTCAGCGTGTAGTGCCGGCCCGAGTAGTCGAACGTCTCCCCGGCGGGCGTTCTCCACAGCCCGGTGACCACCTCGAGCTGTTCCTCGAGGAGGCCGAACCGCTTCTCGGGGAACGGGATCCCGTAGGCGGCGTGCTCCGCGGCGAACCAGCCGGTGCCGAGACCGAACTCGACGCGCCCGCCCGACATCTGGTCCACCTGGGCGACCTGGATCGCCAGCACCCCGGGGTGGCGGAAGGTCGCGGACGACACGAGCGTGCCGAGCCGGATCGTGGACGTCTCGCGGGCCAGGCCGGCGAGCGTGGTCCAGGCGTCGGTGGGGCCGGGCAGGCCGTCGGCGTCACCCATGGCGAGGTAGTGGTCGGAGCGGAAGTAGGCGCTGTAACCGAGTTCCTCGGCCGCCCGGGCGACGGCGAGCTGGTCGTCGTAGCTGGCGCCCTGCTGGGGCTCGGTGAAGACGCGAAGATCGAGGCTCATGCGTCCCACCATGCCATCCCGCCGGCCGAGCTCGCCGTCATCCCTCACGGTCAGTTGAAGTTCAGGCTGCCCGACCGGGTCCGCTTCAGCTCGAAGAAGTCGGGGTAGGACGCCAGGGCGACCGCGCCGTCGAAGATCCGCACGGCGTCCTCGCCGCGCGGGATGGACTGGAGCACCGGGCCGAAGAACGCCACGCCGTTCACGTGGATGGTCGGCGTGCCGACGTCCTCGCCGACCGGCTTCATCCCGGCCTCGTGCGAGGTGCGCAGGGCGGCGTCGTACGCGTCGGACTCCGCGGCGGCGGCGAGTTCCGCGGGCAGCCCCACCTCGGCGAGCGCCGCGGCGATCACGGCGTCGTAGTCCTTCTCGCCGCCCTTGTGGACGCGCGTGCCGACCGCGGTGTAGTACGCCGAGAACACCTCGGCACCGTGGTCGGTCTGCACGGCGCAGGCGACGCGGCCCATGCCGCGCGACCCGTCGATCAGCTCGCGGTAGCTCGGGGGGAGGTCACGGCCCTCGTTGAGCAGGTAGAGGCTCATGAGCTTGAAGGTCAGGTCGATGTCGCGCTGTGCCGCCACCTCGTGCGCCCAGCGGGACGTGATCCAGGCGAACGGGCACAGCGGGTCGACGTACACGTCGACCACGGGTGGTGTGTTCTGCGTCATGCCGTGGGGAACCCCGCGCCGCCGCCGGACATTCCTGCCGAACGCCCCGGTACGGTGACCTCATGCGCTGGTCCAGCCTGTTCACGGTCATCGGCGGCGTCGTGGTCGCGACGGCCGGCCTGACCGGCCTGCTCACGGGGCATGTGTGGGCGGCGATCCCGTTCGCGCTGGGCGCCGCGATCGCCCTGCGCGAGGTCCGCTTCCTCCAGCGGCTCCGGGCCGGGCGGATCCGGGAACGGTAGCCTGCCCTGCATGACAGCGGTCCGACCTCATACGCACGCCCAGGCGGTGGACGCCGCGGTCGACCTCTTCACGCGCCAGGGGTACGAGAAGACCACGGTCGAGGAGATCGCGGACGCCGCGAAGGTGAGCCGGGCGACGTTCTTCCGCCGTTTCCGGTCGAAGGAGGACGTGGTCTTCGCGGACCACGAGCTGCTCCTGGAGGAAGTGGTGGTGATGCTCGCCGCGACGCGTCCGGAGGCGCGCGCCAGCGAGGAGGCCGGCGGCGACCTCGGGCACGGCTGGGACCCGGAGCTGGGCCCGTACCTCGAGGTCTGCCGGGCGGCGCGGATGGTGTTCGACCACCACGTCGGCCAGCGCGAGACGTCGCTCGCCCGCTACGCGCTGCTGCAGCAGGTACCGGCGCTGCGGGACCGTGAGCTGATCACGACGCACCGCTACGAACGGGCCTTCACGCAGTACCTGCGCGACACCCTGCCCGGCGACCGGTCCAACACCACCGCCTCGATCGCGTTCGCCGCATCGGTGGTCGCGGTGCACAACTCGATCCTGCGCCGCTGGCTGCGCAGCCCGTCGCTGGACCTGCGCCCCGACCTGGAGGAGGCGTTCGCCGAACTGCGGCGCGCGGTCCAGTTCGGCCGGGGCACCGGCGCCCCGGAGCCCGGCACGCAGGCGCCGCGCCGCCGGGTGGTGGTGACGGTCGTCGACGGCGACGCGCCGCCGGACGACATCGCCCGCGCGGTCCGCGACGCGCTGGGCTAGCAGGCTGCCCGACGACGGCGCCGGGTACCCCGGACGCGCAGGGCACGCGGCGCCGTCGTCGGCGAGGAGCGCGGCCGGTCAGGCCGACTCGCGCACGATCAGCTCCGTGGGCAGGATCAGCGCGTCGTCGACCTCGTCGCCGGCCGCCAGCCGCAGCACCTGCTGCGCCAGGGTCCGGCCGATCTCGTGGATCGGCTGGCGCACCGTGGTCAGCGGCGGCTCGGAGTAGCGGGACGTGGCGGCGTCGTCGAACCCGATGACCGCGACGTCCCCGGGGACGGCGCGGCCCGCCTGGCGCAGGACGCGCAGGGCGCCGTCGGCCATGAGGTCGGAGGCGACGAAGACGGCGTCGATCCCGGGCTCGTCGTCGAGCAGGCGGCGCATCGCCGCCATCCCCGACTCGCGCGTGAAGTCGCCGATCTCGACGATCGAGCGCATGCCGGCCGCGGCGATCGCGTCGCGGTAACCGGCGAGGCGCTCGATGCCCGCGATCATGTCCTGCGGGCCGGCGATCGTCGCGACGCGGGTGCGCCCCCGGGCCAGCAGGTGCTCGACGGCGGCCCGGACGCCGCCCGCGTGGTCGACGTCGATGTAGGGCGCGAGCGCCGCGCCGCGCCCGAGCGGGCGGCCGCTCGTGACCACGGGCATCCCCATCGCCATGAGCTCGGTGGGGAAGGGATCGGCCCCGTGCAGGGACGCGAGGATGACGCCGTCCACGGTGCGGCCGCGCAGGTACCGGGTGATCCGCTCGTGGCTCGCGGGCGTGGAGGCGAGGAGCAGCACGAGCTGCTTGTCGGCGGCCTCGAGCTCCTGCCCGATGCCGCGCAGGATGCCCGGGAAGAAGGCGTCGTCGGAGAACATCCGCGTGGCCGGCTCGGGCACGACCAGGGCGATCGAGTCGGTGCGGCGCGAGACGAGGCTGCGCGCCGCCGGGTTCGGGACGTAGCCGAGCTGCTCGACGGCCCGGTCGACGGCCTCCTGCACGCGCGGCGTGACCGCCGTCGACCCGTTGACCACGCGGGACACCGTCGCGCGCGACACCCCGGCCAGGCGCGCCACCGTCTCGAGCGTGGGCCTGCTGGTCCGCGGGTCGCGCATGGGGCTCGTCTCCTTCGGCGGGGCTGGGGGATGCGGGTGATGCCGTGATCCGACGCGCGGTGGGCCCGGCACCGGCGCAGCCCTGCTCGTGAGTCTATGCCGCACGGCGGACGGCCCGGAGACCGCCCGCCGTGCGTGTCGAGAGGTCAGCGACCGAAGGTGAACCAGTTGACGTTCACGAAGTCGGCCGGCTGCCCGCTCGTGAACTTCAGGAACACGGTGTGCTTGCCGGTCACGCCGCCGACGTTGCCGGGGACCGTCCGCCAGCTCTGCCAGCCACCGGTGTTGGCGATCGCGAAACTGCCGGCCGACGGGTTGGCGAGGCTGTCGATCTTGACCTCGACCAGGCCGCTCACGCCGCCCGCGGCGCCGGACGCGACGCGCGCCGAGAAGTTGCGCGGCGGCGTCGAACCGAAGTCGACGCCGTCGAACCGCAGCCAGTCGCCGTCGGCGAGGTGGGACACGTTCTGGCCGGCCCCGGAATCGGTGGTCGCCTCGAGCTGCACGCCGTTCTGGGCGTCGTAGGACTCGGCCTGGATGGTCGAGTACGCGTCCCGCGCGCCGGAGGTCGGGGTCGGGGTCGGCGTGGGCGTCGGTGTCGGTGTCGGGGTGCTGCTGCCACCACCGGCCCGGGAGTAGACGGCGACGTAGTCGACGAGCATCGGCACGCCGGACCGGGTCGACGACGTCGGGTTGCCCGGCCAGCCGCCGCCGATCGCCACGTTGAGGATGACGAAGAAGCCGTGCTCCGTGGCATTGGCCCAGGTGGTCGCGTCCACCTGGGTCTCGCGGACCGTGTGGTACTGACGGCCGTCCAGGTACCAGCGCATCTCCTCGACCGAGCCGCTGCGGTCCCACTCGACGCGGTAGGTGTGGAAACCCGCCTGGCAGGTGGTGCCCTGACAGGTCGTGTTGCCGCCCAGGCCGACGGTCTCGTTGCACGGCCCGCCCGGCATCGTGCCGCAGTGCAGGGTGCCGTAGACGGTGTTGGTGCCGTTGACGTTCTCGAGGATGTCGATCTCGCCGATGCTCGGCCAGTTCCAGTAGTTGCCGCGGAAAGGCTCGCCGAGCATCCAGAACGCGGGCCAGTAGCCCTGGGCCTCGGCGCCCGTCACGTTCGGGGCCTGGATCCGGCCCTCGACCGCCAGCACCCCGCCCTGGGGCGGCTGGAAGTCCGTGCGGCGGGTCTCGATGCGTCCCGAGGTCCAGTTGCCGTTGGCGTCGCGGATCGGCTTGATCGCGAGGTTGCCGCTGCCGTCCTGGTAGACGTTCTGGCGGCTGTCGGTGTGGTAGGCGATCTCGCCCGTGCCCCAGTTGGCGGCGCCGCCCGGGTAGGAGTGACCGATGTCGTACATCCAGTCGGTGGTGTTGACGCCGGAACCGGCCGACCCGTTGAAGTCGTCGCTCCAGACGCTCGACCAGCCCGTGGGCGGCGCGGGGACCGCGGCATGGGTGGTCGTCACTGCTGCGAGGGGGCCGGCCGCTGCGGCGACGATGCCGACGGCCACGGCGGTGATCCTGTGGCGGGTTCTCATGATGACTCGCTTCCGTCGTTGGAAGAGTCCCAGGTGACTCCGGTGCTTGAGAACGCTCTCAGAACCATTTATACCGATGTAGCGCGGGCAGATCAAGAGTTCGCACCAAATCCGTGAGAGCGATCTCACGGCCGGTCGCCCGAGGCCCTCCGCCGCTCGGGTGACCACGTGCGATGCTTCTTCCATGGACGCGATCCGCTGGCTGTTCGACGCCACCTTCAGCATCGGTGACCAGCATCTTCTCTGGCGCGAGGTGATCGGCAACGCGTTCGGGCTGGCCTCCGCGCTCGGCGGGATGCGGCGCAAGGTCTGGGCCTGGCCCGTCGGGATCGTCGGGAACCTGTTGCTGTTCACGGTGTTCCTGGGCTCGTGGTTCGGCGAGGCGTCACGCGCGGACATGCTCGGGCAGGCCGGGCGGCAGGTCATGTTCATCGCCGTGTCCGTCTACGGCTGGTACCGCTGGCGCGAGACGCGCCGCCGCGGCGCCGACGTCCGCGCCGACGGGAAGGTCCCGTCCGACGACGGCGCCGCCGTCCACCCGCGCTGGGCCTCGCCGCGCGCCCGGCTCGGTCTCGCCGCGACCCTGGTGGGCGGGACGCTCCTGCTGACGCCCGTGTTCCGGGCCCTGGGCTCGTTCGAGCCGGTCTGGGCCGACGCCTGGATCTTCATGGGCTCGCTGCTGGCGACGTACGGCATGGCGAAGGGCTGGGTCGAGTTCTGGCTGATCTGGGTGATGGTCGACGTCGTCGGCGTGCCGCTGCTCCTGAGCGCCGGGTACTGGGCCACCGCCCTGATGTACCTGTTCTACGGCGGGTTCACGCTCGTCGGGTTCTTCGTCTGGTGGCGCGTGCAACGGCGAGAAGCTGAGACGGCGTATCACTTGACGTGATATTCGGTACCGGAGCACGATGTGAGCATGACTCAGACTCCCGGGGTGACGGCGCCCGCCTACGACCTCTCGCAACCGCTCGACATCGACTTCGCCGGGGCGTTCGCGGACGCCACCGAGGAGGAGCGCGCCCACCAGCTCAAGGTCCGCGCGTTCGTGCAGGACGAGGTCCTTCCGGTGATCTCGGACCACTGGGAGCGCTACGAGGTCCCGATGGACCTGGTCAAGCGCCTCGCTGAGCTCGACCTGCTGCGCGACGGCGTGGACGTGCCGGGGCTGCCGAAGGTCTCCCCGCTCGCCGAGGGCCTGGCCGCGATGGAGATGTCACGCGGCGACGGCTCGGTCGCCACGATCTGCGGCGTGCAGGGCGGGCTGGCGCTCCAGTCGATCGTCATGCTCGGCTCGGACGAGCAGATCGAGAAGTACGCCGGGCCGATGGCCCGGGGCGAGATCCTCGGGGCGTTCGGGCTGACGGAGCCCACCCACGGCTCGGACTCCGTGGCGCTGGAGACGACGGCGGTCGCCGCCACCCGCGACGGCGTCGAGGGCTACGTCATCAACGGCGAGAAGAAGTGGATCGGCCTCGGCTCGATCGGCCACATCACCGTGGTCTGGGCCCGCGGCGAGGACGGCCAGGTGCACGGTTACATCGTGCCGCAGGACACCCCGGGCTATGAGGCCACCACGATCGAGGGCAAGGTCGCGCTGCGGGCGATCCACCAGGCGCACATCGTGCTGAACGACGTCTTCGTGCCGGCGGAGAACCTGCTGCCGGGCGCCCGGACGTTCAAGGACACGGGCCGCGTGCTGTTCGCGACGCGACTGGCGGTGGCGTGGAGCGCCGTCGGGCACGCGATCGCCTGCTACGAGGCCGCGGTGGCCTACGCGAAGCAGCGCACGCAGTTCGGCCGCCCGCTCGCGGCGAGCCAGATGGTCCAGGAGCGCCTCACCCAGATGCTGTCCGTCCTCACGCAGCTCCAGCTCCTGGTGAAGCAGCTCACGCGGCTGGCCGAGGCGGGGCAGCTGAGCGGCCCGCAGGCCTCGATGGCGAAGTACTCGTGCACCCGCGGGGCGCGCCAGATCGCGCAGATCGCGCGCGACATGCTGGGCGGCAACGGCATCCTGCTGGAGAACCGCGTGGCCCGGCACTTCGTCGACATCGAGGCCCTGCACACCTACGAGGGCACCGAGTCGATGCAGGCCCTCATCATCGGCCGCGACATCACGGGCATGAGCGCGTTCGCCTGAGCACCCCCGCCTGTGCCGGCCCTGGCGCTAGGGCGCCAGGGTCAGGTACAGGAGGGTCACGTTCAGCGTGACGATGACCGCCGCCACCAGCCAGGCCGTCGCCTGGGTCGCCACGCGGTTACGGAAGCGGCCCAGCAGGGCCCGGTCCCGGGTCAGCACGACCAGCGGGATCATCGCGAAGGGGATGCCGAAGCTCAGCACCACCTGGCTCAGGACCAGCAGCAGGGTCGGTGAGATGCCCGTGGCCAGGAGGATCACGGCCGGGATCAGCGTGACCAGGCGCCGCACCAGGAGCGAGATCCTGACCCTGAGCAGCCCGGCCATGATCTCCGCGCCCGCGTAGGCCCCCACCGACGTCGACGCCAGGCCCGAGGCGAGCAGCCCGATCGCGAACAGCACCGCGACACCGCCGCCGAGGGTGTCCGCGATGGCGGCGTGCGCGCCCTCGATCGTGTCGGTCCCTTCCCGGCCCGACAGGTTCGCGGCGGCCAGCAGGAGCATCCCGATGTTCACGCCGCCGGCGAGGAGGAGCGCCAGGACGACGTCGAGCCGCGTGGCCCGCAGGAGGCGCTCGGTGGACACGCCGGGACCGGGCGCGGCGGCGGCGTCGTCGGACACGGCGTCGTCGGACCCGGCACCAGCAGGGACGGCGTCTCCGGCGAGCGTGCCGCGGCCCGGCCTGACGTGCCGGTCGCGCGCGAGCGACGAGTGCAGGTAGATCGCGTGCGGCATGACGGTCGCCCCCAGCATCGAGGCCGCCAGCAGCAGCGAGTCCGCGCCCGCGAGCCGCGGCACGAGGCCCGCGACGACGCCGCCGGCGTCCGGCGGCGCGAAGAGGAGGCCGGCGCAGAACCCGACGGTCAGGACCGCGAGCATGCCCGTGATCACCGCCTCGAACGGGCGCTGGCCGTGCCGCTGCTGGACGGCCAGGATCAGGAGCGAGACGACGCCGGTGAGGATCCCCCCGAGGATCAGCGGCACCCCGAAGAGCAGGTTCAGCGCGATGGCGCCGCCGATCACCTCCGCCAGGTCTGTCGCGGCGGCCACCAGTTCCGCCTGGAGCCAGTAGGCCAGGCGGGCCGGCCGGGGCAGCCGCTCGCCGAGCGCCTGCGGCAACGACTTGCCCGTCACGATCCCGAGCTTGGCGGACAGGTACTGCACCAGGACCGCCATCAGGTTCGCGACGACGAGCACCCACACGAGCAGGTAGCCGAACCGCGCACCGGCCGTGAGATTGGCCGCCACGTTGCCCGGGTCCACGTACGCGATCGCCGCGACGAACGCGGGACCCAGCAGGAACACCAGGCGCGGGGCACGCCGCACGCGCATCCGCCCGGCCTGCTCGCGAGTTGCCGTCATCGCCGCACCTCAATTCTTCGGTAGACCGAAACCTTAGCTCACGGTAATCCGGAATGACACCCCTGGCGACGGCAGACCGAGAGGCGGGACGCGGTCCGCGGAATGCTCCGGGCAAAGACTCTCGTCAGCATCGGTGTGGAGTGCAAAGATGTGGCCGTGACCACCGAACCCCGCCCCCCACGCGCACTGGCGCGCGTCCTGTTCTCGCCCTGGGCGATCACCGTCGCCTTCGTGGCCGTCCACGCCTGGCTCATCCAGGACGCCTGGAAGTGGAAGCCGCAGATCTTCGGCGACGTCGGTCTGTACGAGTGGTGGGTCCGCAACGGCATCAGCACCGGTCACTGGCCCGTGTTCGACGAGAGCTGGGTCTACCCCGTGGGAGCGCTCCTAGCGATCACGCCGCCGGCCTGGTTCAGCCAGACGCCGGACGGCTACGCCTGGGTGTGGCTGAGCCTGGTCACCGCGCTCGACGCGGTGGCCACCGTCTTCCTCGTGCGCGCGCGCCCGCGCGGGCCGCTCGGGGCATGGTTCTGGCTGATCTTCCTGCTCGCCCTCGGCCCGATCTTCCTCGGGCGGCTCGACGGCGTGATCGCGCCCGTCATCCTGCTGGCCCTGGTGATCAGCGCCCGGCACCCCGCGGTCGCGATGACGCTGGCGACCCTCGGCGCGTGGATCAAGATCGCCCCGGGCGCGGCGGCCGTGGCGATCGCCGCGACCGCCCGCAGCTGGACCGGCTTCGCGCGGCACGTCGTGCTGCCGGGCGCCGTGGTGAGCGTGCTGGTCATCGGGTGGGCGCTCGTGATGGGCAGCGGCAGCCGGGTGCTCGACGTGTTCGGCGAGCAGAGCGACCGGGCGCTCCAGGTCGAGGCGGTCGGCGCCACGCCGTTCCTGCTGATGGGGCTGAACAACCCGGAGTACGACCCGGTCTGGAACGACGTCATCTACACCTACGAGATCCTCGGCGCCGCGCCGGGCGCGCTCGCCGAGGCGCTCGACATCGCGCTCCCGCTCGTGGTGCTGTTGCTCGCGGCGCTGGCCTGGTTCGCCGTCCGGCGCCGGCCCGAGCGGGCCCACGACGTCCTGCTCCTGGTCGCCGCGGCAGAACTGCTCGCGCTCATCGTCTTCAACAAGGTCGGCTCGCCGCAGTTCATCGCCTGGATCGGCCCGCCGGTCGCCGTCGCGATCGCCCTGTACGGCGGCGGCACCGCGGCCGCGCGGCGCACCTGGCTGCCCCCGGCGCTCGGCATGCTCGTCACCGCGTACCTGACCTACCTGATCTTCCCCGTGCGTTACGGGGAGTTCCTCGGGGGTTTCCAGTACATGATCGTCGTGGGTGCGGTGCGCAACGGCCTGCTCGTGGCACTCTTACTGGGAGCAATCGTACGTCTGGTCCAGATCGCGGTCGCAAGCCCGCACCGGGAGGCGGAACCGGTGCCGGAACCCGCGGCCGCCCCGGCGCTGCAGAAGGAGCAAGATGACACGTGACGTTTGCCGGCACTCTCCCCAAGCGCTCCTGACTCGTCACCCGTCGATGGTCAAGTGGCTATCGTGCGCGTAGCTATCGTCACGGAGTCCTTTCTCCCGCAGGTCAACGGGGTGACCAACTCCGTGCTGCGGGTCCTCGATCATCTCGAGCGACGGGGCGACGAGGCCCTGGTGCTCGCACCCGACGCCGACAACGGCGCGGTTCCCCCGTTCGTGAGCGGCGCACCCGTCGTGGAGCTCGGGTCGATCGGTTTCCCGGGCTATCCGGACGTGCGGCTCGTCGTCGGCAAGAAATGGCGCACGGAGCGCACGCTCGCGGCGTTCGCGCCCGACGTCGTCCACCTGGCCTCCCCGTTCGTGCTCGGCTGGCTCGGCATGGTCGCCGCGGAGCGCCTGGGCCTGCCGACGGTCGCGGTCTACCAGACCGAGGTGCCGGGCTACGCCGCCCGGTACGGGCTGGGCCACTTCGAGCCGCTGCTGTGGAAGCGGGTCAAGGACCTGCACGAGAAGGCGACGCTGAACCTCGTGCCCTCGACCGCCACGATGCAGCAGCTCACGATGCACGGCATCCCCAACATGCGCCTGTGGGGGCGCGGTGTGGACACGACGTCGTTCCACCCGCGGTTCCGCGACGAGGCGTGGCGGCAGGCGGTCGGGAACGGCCGGGAGGTCCTGGTCGGGTACGTCGGGCGGCTCGCCGCGGAGAAGCAGGTCGAGGCCCTGCGCGTGCTGCGGGACCTGCCGGGCGTGCGGCTCGTCGTCGTCGGCGACGGGCCGGAGCGGGACGCGCTGCGCCACCTCCTGCCGGACGCCCACTTCACCGGCCTGCTGCGGGGCGCGGAACTGTCGCGGGCAATGGCGAGCCTCGACGTGTTCGTGCACCCGGGCGAGCTGGAGACCTTCGGCCAGACCCTCCAGGAGGCGCACGCGAGCGGCGTCCCCGTGGTGGCGCCCGCGGCGGGCGGGCCGCTGGACATCGTGCGGCACTCGCACGACGGTTGGTTGTACGCTCCAGGTAACCACAAGGCGCTGCGGAGCCACGTGGCCGACCTCGTGGGTGACGAGCGCAAGCGACTCGCGTTCGGGGCCGCCGCTCGTGAGCGCGCGGAGAGCCGCACCTGGCACGACATCTGCGAAGAGCTCGTGCACCACTACGAAGACGCGATCCGGGTCCACGAAAGGGCAGGGTCGGCGGAGGTATGACGTGCGCATCGTCCACATCGCGAACTTCTACGGTCCGCGCTCCGGCGGGATCCGCACCGCGATGCACGCGATGGCGACGCAGTACCTCCGGCACGGACACGAACCGGTGCTCGTCGTCCCGGGTGAGCGCGACTCGGTCGCCCACCGGGACGGCGTCCGCCTGATCACCGTCGCCGCTCCGCGCGCGCCGTTCTCCGGCGGGTACCGCGTCGTCGTCCGCCCCGGGAAGGTGCGGCGCCTCCTCGAGGCGCTCGAGCCGGACCGGCTGGAGGTCTCCGACCGCACCACGCTGACGAGCCTCGGCGACTGGGCGCGCGCCGAGGGCGTGCCGTCCCTCGCGATGCTGCACGAGCGGGTCGACGGCGTGCTGCGCGCCTGGTTCCCGGGCAGCCGGCCCGACGGCCCGGTCGCCGCGATGCGCGCCTCGGCGGCGCCGCGGTTCGCCGACCGGTACAACCTCGCCACGCTGCCGCGGTTCGACCGCCTCGTGGCCACCACCGCGTTCGCGGCGGGCGAGGTCGAGCGGCTGCGCCACCGGACGCGGTCCGTCGAGCTGCCGCCGCTGACGCGCGTCCCGCTCGGCGTCGACCTCGAGCTGTTCCGCCCCGACAGGTACGACGACGACTTCCGGGCCCAGTACGCGGAGCCCGGCACCACCCTGATCGTGACGGCCAGCCGCATCTCGCAGGAGAAGCGCGTCGACCTCGCCGTCGACGCCGCAGCCCAGGTGATGCGCGACGGGCGCCGGGTGCGGCTCGTCGTCGCCGGCGCCGGGCCGCTGCTGCCGGCGATGCGCGACCGGGCGACCGCGGCGGGCCTGCCGCACAAGTTCCTGTCGTTCGTGCCGGACAGGGAGCGGCTCGCGACCCTGCTCAGCTGCGCCGACGTCGTCGTCGCGCCCGGCCCGATCGAAACGTTCGGACTGGCGGCGCTGGAAGCCCTCGCCTCGGGGACGCCGGTCGTGTGCTCGTCGACGAGCGCGCTGCCGGAGGTCGTGGGCACGGCCGGGGCCGCGGCACCGCCGGATCCCGCCGCGCTGGCCGTGGCGATCCACGACGTGCTGGACCGCGACCCCGTCCGGCGGCGGGCGGGCGCCCGCTCCCGCGCCGAGCTGTTCCCGTGGAGCGCCACGGGCGAGGCCATGCTGGCCCTGCACGGCAGGCGCTCGTTCGAGGACGTGCCCGGGATCCCGGCCACAAGCATCAACGACGTAGCCCTGGCCGCCAACCAGCCGTAACCGATCACCACCCGCCCCGATCGGGGGTCTGGGGGCGTGCCCCCAGGCCGGGGCGTGGGGGCTGTGCCCCCACAAGAAATGGCGAAGGCGAGATGGTCCGACAGGACACATCTCGCCTTCGCCGACGCGGTAACGGTGGGATTTGAACCCACGGTGGCTATGAACCACACACGCTTTCGAGGCGTGCTCCTTAGGCCGCTCGGACACGTTACCTTCGCCCGCGCTGGGCGGGCCGTAGCAGGATACAGGCTCGCACCCCGGATCACCCAATCGAAATCTTGACCGCCCCGGAGGGCGTGGCTAGTCTCGGTCGAACAGCGATTTACAACGTTGTACATCGAGAGGAACCACCATGTCACGTCCCCGCCTCGCAGGCCGCAGCGCGGCCGCCGTCGTCGCCGGGCTCCTGCTGCTCGCCACGGCCGCACCGGCGAGCAGCGCGGTCACCAGCTCCACCACGGCCGGCGACGTCGTGCGCTCCGCCACGGAGGCCGACCTCCCCGCCGGCGGCATCACCGTCACCGGCGAGACCTCCCCGATCCACGACCCCGCCCTGATCGTCGACGAGAAGTCCGGCACCTGGTACGTCTACTCGACGGGCCTGGTCAACCGCGAGAAGGGCGGCACGATCCAGGTCTGGTCGTCCCACGACGGGGGCACCACCTGGAAGAGCGAGGGCACCGTCTGGGACGAGATCCCCGCCTGGATCGACGAGCACTTCTCCGACGGCGACCTGCCCGGCAACCTCTGGGCCCCGGAGATCTACGAGCACGACGGCACGTACTACCTGTACTACTCCGCGAGCCGCTTCGGCACGAACAACAGCGTCACCGCGCTCGCCACGAACACCACGCTCGACCCGTCCGACCCCGAGTACGAGTGGGTCGACCAGGGCGCCGTCGTCACGTCCCCCAACCCGATCGAGAACGGCAAGACGTTCAACGCGATCGACGCCGGCATCGTCGAGGGCGACGACGGCAGGCACTACATGGCCATCGGTTCGTTCTGGTACGGCATCTTCCTCGTGGAGATCGAGTTCCCGGGCGGCAAGCCGGTCGAGGGCGCCCTCGCGGACGCCAAGCACCTCGTGGACCGCTTCATGCCGGGCAACCCGGTCGAGGCGCCCTACATCTACGAGCACGACGGCTGGTACTACCTGTTCGTCTCGTTCGGCTTCTGCTGCCAGGGCGAGAACAGCACGTACCAGGTCGCCGTCGGCCGCTCGCGCGACGTGACGGGCCCGTACCTCGACAAGGAGGGCCGCGACATGTTCGGCGGCGGCGGGACGATCCTGCTCGAGCAGCACGGCGCGATCGTCGGCCCGGGCGGCCAGTCCGTGCACGACGGCGTCCTGGCGTTCCACTACTACGACGCCGCCAACGAGGAGATCCCGTACTTCCCCACGCTCGGCCTGCAGCGCCTGGGCTGGGCGGACGGCTGGCCCGTCGTCGACCAGACCGTTGAGGTCCCGATGCTGACCACCGCGCCGTCGGACGCCTCGGCCCGCAGGGGCCGCATCGCGTCGTTCACCGCGACGGCGGCGGGCACGCCGCGCCCGGTCGTCGAATGGGAGGTGTCGTACGACGACGGCGCCACCTGGCAGGCCCCGGTCAAGGGTCAGCCGGCGACGTCGGACGGGGGAACCTCGACCCTCCGCGTCCGCGCCACCCCCGACACGGACGGCCTGCTCGTCCGCGCCACGGCGAGGAACGCCCACGGCACGGCCACGAGCGAGCCGGCGACGCTCACCACACGCCGCTGACCAGATAGCGAGACGCCCCGTTCGCGTCCTGCGTGACGGCGGGGGCGATGCGGCAGGCGGTTATCGCCGATCAGGCAGTTATCGCGGATATGAGCGCTCACATCCGCGATAACTGCCTGATCGGCGATAA
>NZ_BAAANL010000002.1:82635-647660 GCF_039529775.1 Myceligenerans crystallogenes | reverse complement strand
GGACGCGGCGCCGGCCGGCCCGGCCGCTCCCGCCGCCCGGCCGGCCGACGCCGAGGAGGTCACCCGGTGACCCAGCAGACCACCGCCCCTGTGGCGACGCCCGCGCCGTCCGGCGCCCCCGCCGATCTCCCCTGGGGCGAGACCTGGCCGAGCCTCGCCGGCTTCCGGGCGCTCGCGCCGGACCGCCGGGTGATCCCCGTGGTCCGCAAGGTGCTCGCGGACGACACGACCCCCGTGGGGCTCTACCGCACGCTCGCCGACGGCGCCGGCTCCTTCGTCATGGAGTCCGCCGAGGCCACGGGGGAGTGGTCGCGCTGGTCGTTCGTCGGGGTGGCCTCGCGGGCGATCCTCACCTCGACCGGGGGCCGGGCGCACTGGACCGGCGACGTCCCCGTCGGGATCCCCGTCGAGGGCGACGTGCTCGACGTCGTGGAGGCGACCCTCGAGGCCCTGCGCACGCCGCGCCTGGCCAACCTGCCGCCGTTCACCGGCGGGCTGGCCGGGTCCCTCGGCTGGGACGTCGTGCGGCACTGGGAGCCCACGCTCCCGTCCGAGTCGCCCGACGAGCTGCACGCCCCCGAGCTGGCCCTGTGCCTCGCCACGGACCTCGCCGTCGTCGACCATCGCGAGGGCACCGTCTGGCTGGTCGCGAACGCGATCAACGCCGACGACACCGCCGACCGCGTCGACGAGGCCCACGCCGACGCGGTCGCCCGCCTCGACGCCATGCAGGCCCGCCTCGCGCAGGGCGCTGCCCCCGTGACCACGGTCGTCGCGGCCGCCGCACCGGGCACGGCGGGCGGAGGCGTCGCGGCCGACGACGACGGCGTGGCCGAGCCGCAGCTGGAGTTCCGGTCCACGCAGCAGGAGTTCGAGCAGGCGGTCCTCGCCGCCAAGGAGGCGATCCGGGACGGCGAGGTGTTCCAGGTCGTGCTCTCGCAGCGCCTCGACCTCGACTGTCCCGCCGATCCGCTCGACGTGTACCGGGCCCTGCGCACCATCAACCCCAGCCCGTACATGTACTACTTCGAGCTGCAGGACTCCGCCGCGCGCCGGCTCGCCGTCGTCGGCTCCAGCCCCGAGACCCTCGTCAAGGTGGCCGACGGCCACGTCACCACCTACCCCATCGCCGGCTCGCGCCCCCGCGGCGCGCACCCCGAGCAGGACGTCGCGCTCGCCGAGGAGCTGCGCGCCGACCCCAAGGAGTGCGCCGAGCACCTCATGCTCGTCGACCTGTCCCGCAACGACCTCGTCAAGGTCTGCGAACCCACGTCCGTGGAGGTCGTGGAGTTCATGAAGGTGCGGCTGTTCAGCCACATCATGCACCTGTGCTCCACCGTCGTGGGCCGCCTGCGGCCCGCCGCCACGGCCCTGGACGCCCTGCGGGCCACGTTCCCGGCCGGGACCCTCTCCGGCGCCCCGAAGCCCCGCGCCATCGCGCTGATCGACGAGCTCGAGCCCGCCTCGCGCGGCATCTACGGCGGCACCGTCGGCTACTTCGACTTCGACGGCGACATGGACATGGCCATCGCCATCCGCACCGCGATGATCGCGGGCGGCCGCGCCCACGTGCAGGCCGGCGCCGGCATCGTGGCGGACTCCGTGCCCCGCCTCGAGTACGAGGAGTCCCGCAACAAGGCGGCCGCCGCGGTCCGCGCGGTCCAGCTGGCGGCAAGGTTCCGGACGGCATGACGACGACGACGCCCGCCGCCCGCCCCGCGCTCACCCGTACCCGCGCGCTGCTGGCCCTCCTGGCCCTCGGCGGCCTCGCGCTCGCCACGACCTCGGCCACCTGGATCACCAGCGAGGTCGCCACCGCCCTGCGCGCCGGCGTCGCGGTCGAGGCCACGGGTACCCAGGCCGCCCCGGTCGTCAGCGCCGCCGCGCTCGTCCTGCTCGCGTGCGGCCCCGTGCTCGCCCTGACCGGCCGCGCGGCGAAGTACGTCGTCCTGGCCGTCGCCGTCCTCGCCGGGGCGGGCGTGACGGCGGGCGCGGTCGCCGGCGTCGTCGCGCCGGCCACGGCCGCGCGGTCCGCGGCGGCGGACGCCGCCGGCGTCACGGAGCTGACCGCTCCCGCCGTGCTCACCCTGTGGCCGTGGGTGACTGCGGCCGCCGGCGTGCTCGCGGCGCTCGTGGCCGTCGCGGCGGCGCTCGCGGCCCGGCGCTGGCCGGAGGCGAGCCGCCGTCACGAACGCGATGCCGCACGTCCCGGCGTCGCGCACCACACCCCGGCCGGCCCGGCCGCTCCCGCCGGCGCCCCGGCCGCGCAACGTGACGAACCCGACCCCGCCGCGGACTGGGACGCCCTCACCCGTGGCGAGGACCCGACGCGCGATGACGGATAAGCTGGGGCCGGGCGGTAGCGCCCGCTCCCTGACGTCGAAAGGCTTCACACCGCGATGACCGAGAACCAGACCGCAGCCGCCGAGGTCGCCTACCTCCCGGAGGCCGTCCCGCCGACCAACCACGGGCACACGGTGGCCGCCTGGGTGACGATGACCGGCATCATGCTCGGCGCGCTGGTCTCCACGGCCGGGGTCGTGATCGACACGATGTTCTGGCTGTTCTGGGCCGGGTTCGGGGTGATCGCGGCCTCGCTCGTGCTGGGCGGCGTGCTCAAGTCGATGGGCCTGGGGCAGAAATGACCGCCGCGACGCCCTCCCGGGCCCGCAACTCGCTGGGCGTGTGGTCGCTCGCGCTCGGGAGTGCGTCGTTCCTGCTGTTCCTCGGCGTGCTGACCGGTATCCCGGCGATCCTCGTCGGCAACGACGGGCGGCGCGCGGTCCGCGCCGGCGAGGCCGACAACGAGCGCATCGCGCTCACGGGCGTCCTGCTGGGCTGGGCGTCGGTGGTGGTCACGCTCGTCGGCGTCGTCGTGGTCGCGTCGATGATGCTGCTGCGGGGTGCCTGAGGCGGTGACGGGGCCGGGCGCGGCAGCCACGGCAGCCCCCGCACCACTGCTCGCACGCCTGCGGGGCCCGCTGCTCACCGGTGCCGCCGCGGCCGCCGGGACCGCGCTCCTCGTCCTGCGCACCCCTCACGAGGCGGGTACCTACGGCTTCTGCCCGCTGCTGCTGTTCGCGGGCGTGGCCTGCCCGCTGTGCGGCGGCCTGCGCGGCACCTACGAGCTGGCCCGCCTCGACCTCGCCGGCGCCTGGGCGATGAACCCGCTCTGGGTGCTGCTGGCCCCCCTCGTCGTCGCGCTGTGGGCGGTCTGGACGTACCGCCGCGCACGCGGCCTGCCCGGCCCGTACCTCCCGCGATGGACGGCCTGGGCCACGCTCGCCACGCTGGTCGCCTTCGGCGTCCTGCGCAACCTCCCGCCCCTGGTCCCGTACCTGACGCCCTGGCTCTGACCCGTGCGCCGGGCCGCCGGCCCGATCACGCGGCCCGGGCCGTGACGGCGGCCCACCAGGGCCGGAGCCCAAACGTTTCGGTTCGTGTCGGCTGCTCACACCCGCTCTCTAGCATCCGAGGTCCCAGCCGGGCCGCTACGGCCCGGGCCATTGACGCGAACGGGTGTGTTCATGAAGAGGATCGGATCGCCGAGGACCGTGGGGCTCGTCTCCGCGGCGGCGCTGGCAGTGGTGGCCCTGGCCGCGGCGGCGATGACGCCGGCGGCGGCGTGGGGCGGCGGGCACGGCGGGCCGAAGGGATCCACGGCCTCGTGCGCCCGCACGGAGGCCCTCTTCTGCGAGGACTTCGAATCGATGCGCCCGGGCGGCGCCGCGACCCTCGACTGGGGTCTCGACACGCGCGCCGGCACGCTGGAGGTCGAGCGGGCGGGACGCGCCGGCAAGCTGCTGCACGTGCACACCGAGGACAACGGCATGGCCTTCCTGAAGGTCACCGGCTTCGCCGCGGAGGACAACAGCTTCTGGGGTCGCCTGCGCCTCAAGGTCGACGACTTCCCGACCGCCCCCGACTGGGCCCACTTCACCCTGATCGAGGTGACCGGCTCGGGCAGCAAGGAGGTCGTGCGCCCGCTGGGCGGCCAGTTCGCCCCGACGGTCGGCCCGGACGCCACGTTCTGGGGGGTCGGCGCGGACGGCGGCCCCACCGGGGACTGGACCAACTGGCGCGAGTCGGCCCCCACCACCGAGGACCGCTGGCAGTGCGTCGAGTTCGAGTGGTCGGGCGAGGACAACCGCATCTCCGTGTGGTTCGACGGCGTCGAGCAGCCCGACCTGGAGGTCGACACGACGAACCACGGCGGCGCGGCCACGGACTTCGTGCTGCCCCAGGCCGACACGGTCAAGATCGGCTGGCAGCTCTACCAGGGCGGCACGACCCCGGGCCACTTCGACGTCCTCATGGACGACATCGCCCTCACGGAGACCCGCGCCGGCTGCCCGTAACGAGGTGTGCCGCGCGACCACGAGGTTGCCGCCATCGGATCTCGGACGATGGTCGACAGACTCGTGGTCGCGCAGCGAACCTCGTCGTGGATCGGCGGCTATCGCAGTGAGGCGACGGTGGGGTCTCGGAGCCAGGTCGCCGCACGTGCGCGGAAGGTCTCCGGTGGCAGTGCCCCCGCGCGTTCGGGGACGACGCCGATCAGCGGCGCGCCCGCGACCACCGGGAGGTCCGCGACGTTGCAGCGGGACGCCAGGTCCGGCTCGGCGGGCATGCTGCCGATCACGACCCCGGCGCAGGTCAGGCCGCGATGCCGGAGCGCCTCGGCGGTGAGCGCGGTGGCGTTGAGGGTTCCGAGCCCGGCGGCGGCCACGAGCACCACGGGCGCACCGAGCAACGTCGCGAGATCGGCCAGTGTCCCGCCGTCGTCGTCGAACCTGACGAGCAGACCGCCCGCGCCCTCGACGAGCACGAGGTCGTGCGTGCGGGCGAGCCGCCGGATCTCCCGCGCGACGTCGCCCGCCCGCACCGGCCGCAGCCCCGCCCTCCGGGCGGCGGTCGCCGGGGCGAGCGGTTCGGGGTACCGCGCGTGCTCGTGCACGGTCACGTCCCCGGCGAGACGCGCCACCTCGTGCACGTCCCCCGGTTCGTCGCCGGACACCCCGGTCTGCGCGGGCTTCACGACGGCGACCGACCGCCCGGCGGCCAGCGCGGCGGCGGCGAGCGCCGCCGTCACGACGGTCTTGCCGACGCCGGTGCAGGTCCCGGTCACGACGACGACGCCGTGCAGCACGCCCGCCGGCCCGCCCCGGGTGCGGACGCCGCCGCGGTCCGGGCCGGACGGCGGCCCGTCCTGGGCACGGACGGCACCGCCGGCCCTCATGCCGCCGCCCCCGTTGCCCCGGCCGCGGCCAGCACTCCCGCGCAGATCCGCGCCACGTCGGCGTCGTCGGACACGTACGGCGGCATCGTGTAGACGAGGTCACGGAACGGCCGCAGCCAGACGCCCTCGCCGACGGCGGCGCGGGTCGCGGCCGGGACGTCGACCTCCGTGGCGAGCTGGACGACGCCGATCGCGCCGCGGACCCGCACGTCCCGCACCCCGGGGAGGTCGCGGGCGGGCGCCAGCCCGGTCCGCAGGCCGGACTCGACGCGGCGCACCTCGGCCTGCCAGTCCTGGCCGAGCAGCAGGTCGATCGACGCGAGGGCGACGGCGGTCGCGAGCGGGTTGCCCATGAACGTGGGGCCGTGCGCGAGCACGGGGACCTCGCCGCGTGAGATGCCGTCCGCGACCCGGGACGTGCACAGTGTCGCGCCCAACGTCAGGTAACCGCCGGTCAGCGCCTTGCCCAGGCACATCACGTCGGGCGCGATCCCCGCCTGCTCGGCGGCGAAGAGCGTGCCCGTGCGGCCGAACCCGGTCGCGATCTCGTCGAGGACGAGCAGCACGTCGTGCCGGTCGCACGCCTCGCGCAGCGCGCGGACGTAGCCGGGGGAGTGGAACCGCATCCCGCCGGCGCCCTGCACCACCGGCTCCACGATCACCGCGGCGAGCTCGTGCGCGTGCCGCCCGATCAGCGCGTCGAGCGTCGCCAGGTACGCCGCGTCCAGGTCGTCGTGCCCCGGATCCGCCGGCGGGGCCGGTGCGAAGACCTGCCGCGGCAGCGCGCCCGACCACAGCGAGTGCATCCCGCCGTCGGGGTCGCACACGGACATCGCGTGCCAGGTGTCGCCGTGGTACCCGCCGCGCCAGGTCAGGAAGCGTCGCTTCGCCGGACGCCCCGTCGACGCCCAGTACTGCAGGCACATCTTCATCGCGACCTCGACGGCCACCGACCCGGAGTCCGCGAGGAACACGTGCCGCAGCGGCTCCGGCGTGATCTCCGCCAGCCGGGCCGCCAGCCGCACGGCGGGCTCGTGCGTCAGCCCGCCGAACATCACGTGGCTCATCCGCCCGAGCTGGCCGGTGACCGCCGCGTCCAGCACGGGGTGCCGGTACCCGTGGATCGCCGCCCACCACGACGACATCCCGTCCACCAGCTCGCGCCGCCCCCAGGCGGGCTCGGCCAGCCGCAGCCGCACCCCCTGCGCGGACTCCACCACCAGCGGCGTCGTCGTTCCCGGCAGCGGGCCGTAGGGGTGCCAGACGTGGGCGCGGTCGAGCGCGAGGAGGCCGGCGCCGTCGTCCGCCGCCGACGTCGCGCCCGGCGCCGCTCCCTTCCGCCGGGCGTCACGCATTCGGCGCGACCTGCGTCCCCGCACCCCGCTTGCGCACGACGACGTCGCGCCGGTGCTCCGGCATCGTGTCGGTCCCCGCGCCCTCGACCACGAACCCGGCGTCCGCGATCATCTCCAGGTCCGCCTTGCCCGCCTGCCCCTCGCTGGTCAGGTAGTCGCCCAGGAAGATGGAGTTCGCGCACTGCAGCGCCAGCGGCTGCAGCGTGCGCAGGTGCAGCTCGCGCCCGCCCGCCAGCCGGACCTCCACGTCCGGGTGCACGAACCGCGTCATCGCCAGGATCCGCAGCGCCTTCTGCGGCGTCAGCTCCCACGTGCCCTCCAGCGGCGTCCCCTCGAACGGCATGAGGAAGTTCACCGGCACCGAGTCCGGGTCCAGCGCCCGCAGCTCCAGCACCACGTCCACGAGGTCCTCGTCGCTCTCGCCCATCCCCGCGATCAGCCCGGAGCAGGCCGACAGGCCCGCGCCCTTGGCGCGCCCCACGGTCTCCACCCGGTCCGCGAACTCGTGCGTCGTGCAGATCTCGGAGTACGTCGCCTCGGACGTGTTGAGGTTGTGGTTGTAGGCGTCCACGCCCGCCGCGCCCAGCTTCTCGGCCTGGCCCTCGCCCAGCAGGCCGAGGCACGCGCACACCTCCACCTCGGGGTTGCGCTCGCGCACGGCGCCCACGGTGCGCGCCACCCGGTCCACGTCCCGGTCCGTCGGGCCGCGGCCGCTGGCCACGAGGCACACCCGCTTCGCGCCGCCCGCGACCCCCGCCGCGGCGGCGTCGGCGGCGGCGTCCGGCGACAGCCACGTGTACTTCAGCACGTCGGCCTCCGAGCCGAGCCGCTGCGAGCAGTAGAAGCAGTCCTCGGGGCACAGCCCCGACTTCAGGTTGACCAGGTAGTTCAGCTTCACCCGGTTCCCGAACCAGCGCCGCCGCACGCGCCCGGCCGCCGCGACGACGTCCATCAGGTCCTCGTCGCCTGTGGCGAGGACCGCCAGCGCCTCCTGGCGCGTGACCGGGTCGGCGGGGTCGGCCGCGAGGCCCTTCGCGACGACGGACGACAGCAGCTCTGGCAGCGCGGTTTCGGTCATGGACCTGATCATCACCGACGACGCCGCCGCGCGGGAATGGTGGTTGACGACAACATCCCCGGCGGCGTGTGTGGATCCCGGCTGGTCACGGCTACCGTCGGCGCATGCAGAACGACCCGTTCGGCTGGATCGCCGCCGACACCGAGCGCCGTCGCGCCGCCGGGCTGCTGCGCGAGGTGCGGCCGCGCGAGGCCGCCGCCGGCACCCTCGACCTCGCCAGCAACGACTACCTCTCCCTCGCCCGCCACTCCGAGGTCACCGCGGCCGCGGCCGGCGCCGCCCGCACCTGGGGCGCCGGCGCCACCGGCTCCCGCCTCGTCACCGGCTCCACCAGCCTGCACGCCACCCTGGAGGCCGAGCTCGCGGAGTTCTGCGGCTTCGAGGCCGCCCTCGTCTTCGCCACCGGGTACGCCGCCAACCTCGGGGCGCTCGCGGCCCTCGCGCCGCGCGGCAGCCTGATCGTGTCCGACGCCGGCAACCACGCCTCGGTCATCGACGGCTGCCGCCTCGCCGGCGGCGAGGTCCGGATCGCGCGGCACGCGTCGCCGGACGACGTCGCAGCCGGCCTCGTCAGGCCGATGCCCGACGCCGGTGACGACGCGCCCGCGGCGGGCGTCTTCGCCGGGCCGGCGCTCGTGGTCACCGACGGCGTCTTCTCCGTCGAGGGCGACCTCGCGCCCCTGCGCGATCTCGCCCGGGTCTGCCGGGACGCCGGCGCCGGCCTGCTGGTCGACGACGCGCACGGCCTCGGCGTCGTCGGCGACGGCGGGCGCGGCAGCGTCCACGACGCCGGGCTCGCGGGGGCGCGCGACGTCGTCGCCACGGTCACCCTGTCCAAGGCCCTCGGCTCGCAGGGCGGTGCCGTGCTCGGCCCGGCGGACGTCGTCGGGCACCTTGTCAGTGCCGCCCGGACCTTCATGTTCGACACCGGCCTCGCGCCCGCCGCCGCGGGCGGAGCCCTGGCCGCGCTGCGCGTGCTGCGGCGCGAACCCGAGCGTGCGGGACGCTGCCGTGAGGCGGCCGAAGGGCTGTCGGACGCCCTGCGTGCCGCGGGCCTCGACGCGACCCGGCCCGGGGCCGCCGTCGTCTCCGTTCCCGCGCCGTCCGCGCAGGACGCCGTTGCCTGGGCGGCCCGCTGCCGGGCCGCCGGCGTCGAGGTCTTCTGCTTCCGGCCGCCCTCGGTCCCGTGGCCCCGGCTGCGCCTCACCGCGCACGCCGGTCTCACCTCCGCCGAAATCCGGCGGGCCGCGGAAATCCTTGCCGCGACCGCACCCTGACCGGTGCGCCGCCGCCCTCCGCGGCGGACCGGCGCCGGGGGCCCGGGGCCGGCGCGCGCCCTCCGGCCCGTGCGAACGCTCACCTCAGCACCCGTACGCCCCCCGGACGACGCCGGTTCGGCGTGCCCGGAACGTCCCGGTGGTCCATGCTGGGGCCGAAGGCGTCCCGACAGGTGGCAGGTGGCCGGGACAGCAGCCCCGACGGCCTACGATGATCGCGGGGCGGGCAACCCAGCTCAGGCACGGCACGGGAGGCACACGAATGGCGGTCCTGGACGACATCGTCGCGGGGGTCCTCGAGGACCTCGCGGAGCGCGAGGCGCGCACGTCCCTCGACGACCTCAAGGAGCGCGCGGCGAAGCAGCCGGGCGCGCTCGAGGTCGTCGGCCGTCTCAAGGATCCCGAGGCCGTCGCGGTCATCGCGGAGGTGAAGCGCTCCAGCCCGTCCAAGGGGGCGCTGGCCGACATCGCGGACCCCGCGGCGCTCGCGGTCGAGTACGCGGCCGGCGGCGCCGCGGTGATCTCCGTGCTCACCGAGCAGCGCCGGTTCTCCGGCTCGCTCGCCGACCTGGACGCGGTGCGCGCGCGGGTGGACACCCCGCTGCTGCGCAAGGACTTCGTCGTCACGCCCTACCAGGTGTGGGAGGCGCGTGCGCACGGCGCCGACGTCGTCCTGCTCATCGTGGCGGCGCTCGAGCAGACGGTGCTGGAGTCGCTGGTCGAGCGCGTGCACTCGCTCGGCATGACGGCGCTCGTGGAGGCGCACGACCTGAACGAGGTGCAGCGCGCGCTCGACGCCGGCGCCCGGGTGGTGGGCATCAACCACCGGAACCTCAAGACGCTCGAGGTCGACATGACGGTGTTCCAGCGCCTCGCGCCGTACGTGCCGGACGACGTCGTGCGCGTCGCGGAGTCCGGCATCGGCGGCCCGCGCGAGGTCATGGAGATGGCCCGGGCGGGCGCCGACGTCGTCCTCGTGGGCGAGGCCCTGGTCCGCAACGGGAACCCGCGGGCCGCCGTGGCCGAGCTCGTCGCGGCCGGCGCGCACCCCTCGCTGCGATCGGTGCGGCCGACGCAGTGACAGCAGACCAGTTCCTCCAGGAAGGAAACGACGTGAGCCTGTCTGAAGGCCTAGGAGCACGCCTGGCCGACGTGACCGGCCCCTACTTCGGGGAGTTCGGCGGCCGGTTCGTCCCGGAGTCGCTCATCGCGGCGCTGGACGAGCTCGAGACCGAGTACTCCAAGGCCTCGGACGACCCCGCGTTCGTCGCGGAGCTCGCCCGCCTGCACCGCGAGTACACCGGGCGCCCGAGCCCGCTGACCGAGGTGCAGCGCTTCGCCGCGCAGGCCGTGGGTGAGGGGGCGCCGTCGTCGTTCCCGGGTGTGCGGGTCTTCCTCAAGCGCGAGGACCTGAACCACACCGGCTCGCACAAGATCAACAACGTGCTGGGCCAGGCCCTGCTGGTCAAGCGCATGGGCAAGCGCCGCGTCATCGCGGAGACCGGCGCCGGCCAGCACGGCGTCGCCACCGCGACGGCGGCCGCCCTCATGGACCTCGAGTGCGTGATCTACATGGGCGAGGAGGACACGCGCCGCCAGGCCCTGAACGTCGCGCGGATGCGCCTGCTCGGCGCCGAGGTGGTGCCGGTCACCGCCGGGACCCGCACGCTCAAGGACGCGATCAACGAGGCGCTGCGTGACTGGGTGACCAACGTCGAGCACACGCACTACGTGCTCGGCACCGTCACCGGGCCGCACCCGTTCCCCGAGATGGTGCGGCAGTTCCACCGCATCATCGGCGAGGAGGCGCGCGAGCAGATGCTGGAGCGCACGGGCCGGCTGCCCGACGCCCTGGCCGCCTGCGTCGGCGGCGGCTCCAACGCGCTCGGCCTGTTCAACGCGTTCCTCGACGACGAGGGCGTGGAGATCTTCGGTTTCGAGGCCGGGGGCGAGGGCATCGAGTCCGGGCGGCACGCCGCCCGCTTCTCGGGCGGCGAGCCCGGCGTGCTGCACGGCGCGCGCTCCTACCTGCTGCAGGACGAGGACGGCCAGACGCGCCCGAGCCACTCGGTGTCCGCGGGGCTGGACTACCCCAGCGTCGGCCCGGCGCACTCCTGGCTGCACGACCTCGGCCGCGCCACCTACGAGCCGGTGACCGACGACGAGGCGATGGAGGCGTTCCGCCTGCTGTGCCGCACGGAGGGCATCATCCCGGCCATCGAGTCGGCGCACGCCCTGGCGGGCGCGCTGCGTCTGGGCCGCGCGGCCGCGGCCGAGGGGAGGACGGGACCGGACGGCGAGCCGTACACGATCCTGGTGAACCTCTCGGGCCGCGGCGACAAGGACGTGGCCACGGCCGCGCGCTGGTTCGGCCTGCTCGACGAGGGCGTGGCGTCGCACGAGCTGGAGAAGATGGAGGGCCGGGGATGAGCGAGGCGACGACGACGGTGGGCGGGAGCGCGGTGGGCGCGCCGGCCGGGTCCGTGGGCGACCTGCTGACGCGCCTGCGCGACCAGGAGAACCGGCCCGCGCTGGTCGGTTACCTCCCGATCGGCTTCCCGGACGTGGAGCGCTCGGTCGAGGCGCTGCTGACGCTCGCCGACAACGGCGTGGACGTCATCGAGCTGGGCATCCCGTACTCGGACCCGGTGATGGACGGCATCGTGATCCAGGAGGCCGCGCAGGCCGCCCTGGACGCGGGCGTGCGGGTGCGGGACGTCTTCGAGGTGATCCGGCGGCTGCGCGAGCACGCGCCGCACGTCGCGGTGCTCCCGATGACCTACTGGAACCCCGTGCTGCGGTACGGCGTGGACGCGTTCGCCCGCGACCTCGCCGCTGCCGGCGGCGCCGGCCTCATCACCCCGGACCTCATCCCGGACGAGGCGGCCGAGTGGATCGCCGCGAGCGACGCGCACGGCCTGGACCGGGTGTTCCTCGTGGCACCCACGTCCACGCCGGACCGCCTGGCGCTCACGGCCCGCGCCGCCCGCGGGTTCATCTACGCCGCGTCCCTGATGGGCGTCACGGGTGTGCGCGCGACGGTGGGGGAGCGCGCGGAGCAGCTCGTCGCCGACACCCGCGCCGCGGGCGCGGAGCACGTGTGCGTCGGCATCGGGGTGTCCACCGGCACCCAGGCGGCCGAGGTGGGACGCTGGGCCGACGGCGTCATCGTGGGATCCGCCCTGGTCAAGCCGTTGCTCGGGGACGAGCCGTGGGCGGACCGTCTCAAGGTTCTGGCGGATGTCACGCGCGACCTGGCTCACGGGGTACGGTCTGCACGCGCCGCGCACGGCGCGTCCTGATCCGATGACCCCCCGCCGGAGCGTACGTGCCTCTGACCCTCCCGCTGTCCCAGCTGCCCGCGAGCATCCCCAGCCCGTCCGAGCACACCTGGTACCTGGGCGTGCTCCCGGTCCGGGCGTACGCGCTCGCGCTGCTGGCGGGGATCGCGGTCGCGGTCTGGATCACGGTGGCGCGGTGGCGGGCCCGCGGGGGTGACGGCTGGCGGGTGCTGGACGTCACGTTCTGGGCCGTGCCGTTCGGCCTGGTGGGCGCCCGCGCCTACCATGTGCTGACGACGCCGGACACGTACCTCGCGCCCGGCGCCGACCCGTGGGCGGTGCTGCGGCTCTGGGAGGGCGGCCTGGCCGTCTGGGGCGCCGTCCCGCTGGGCGCGCTCGGGGCGTGGATCGCGTGCAGGATCCACCGCCTGCCGTTCGCCTCGCTGGCCGACGCCGCCGCCCCCGGGCTGCTCGTGGGCCAGGCCGTGGCGCTCGTGGGCAGCTGGTTCAACCAGGAGCTGTACGGGCTGCCCGCGGACCTGCCGTGGGCGCTGCGGATCGCGCCGGAACATCTGGTGACGAATCCGGCCACGGGCGTCGCCTACCCGGAGGGCACAACGTTTCATCCGCTGTTCGGTTACGAGATCCTGTGGTGTCTGGTGACCGCCGCACTTTTGCTTTTCCTGGACCGGCGGTTCAACTTCGGTCATGGCCGGGTATTCTGGGCGTACGTCGTCGTCTACACTCTCGGCCGGGTCTGGATCGAGATGATGCGGATCGACGAGACGGAGACCCTGCTGGGTCTCCGGCTCAATGTCTGGACAGCGATCGTGCTGGGCCTGGTGGCCCTGGCAGTCTCGATCGTCCTGGCACGCAGAGATCGGGCTCCGGCCGCGGAAACCACCGCGGAGGGGCCCGAGACCACGCAAGGGGCGTGAGCGGACCGACCACCCATCGGGCGCGCACCCCACAGTCCCTTTCCGGGCCGACGGCGCCCCGGTTGACGAGTGAGAGATGGGTCCGGCATGCCCGGACGTCTGTGAGGATCCATGACCATGCCGTTGCACCGGAACAGCCCGCGTGGGCTCTACGACCCGTCGGCGGAGCACGATGCCTGCGGCGTGGCGTTCGTCGCCACGCTCCGCGGCACCCCGGGCCGCGACATCGTGGACGCCGGCCTGACCGCCCTGCTCAACCTCGACCACCGCGGCGCGGTGGGCGCCGAGGAGGACACCGGCGACGGCGCCGGCATCCTGACGCAGATCCCCGACGCGTTCCTGCGCGACGTCGTCGACGCCGAGCTGCCGCCCCCCGGCAGGTACGCGATCGGCACGGCGTTCCTGCCCGTCGACGAGCACGAGCGCGACAAGGTGATCGCACGCATCGAGGCGCTCGCCGCCGAGGAGAAGCTCGACGTGCTCGCCTGGCGCGACGTGCCCGTGGACGCCTCGATGATCGGCCCGTCCGCGCGCGCCGCGATGCCGGCGTTCCGCCAGCTCGTGGTCGCCGACCCGTCGCGCGAACTGGGCGGCATCGACCTCGACCGGCGCTGCTTCCGCCTGCGCAAGCGCGCCGAGAACGAGCTGGACCTGTACTTCGCGTCGCTCTCGTCCCGCACGGTCACGTACAAGGGCATGCTGACGCCGTTCCAGCTCGAGCCGTTCTTCGGCGACCTGCAGGACCCGCGCTACGCGACCGAGATCGCGCTGGTGCACTCCCGCTTCTCCACGAACACGTTCCCGTCGTGGCCGCTGGCGCACCCGTTCCGCCTCATCGCGCACAACGGCGAGATCAACACGGTGCGCGGCAACCGGAACTGGATGGCCGCGCGCGAGGGCCAGCTCGAGTCCGAGCTGCTGGGCGACCTGACCCAGCTGCGCCCGATCAACGCGCCGGGCGCCAGCGACTCCGCCAGCTTCGACGAGGTGCTGGAGCTGCTGCACCTGTCCGGGCGCTCGCTGCCGCACGCGGTGCTGATGATGATCCCGGAGGCGTGGGAGAACAACACGGAGATGGACGCGGACCGCCGCGCCTTCTACGAGTACAACACCAACCTCATCGAGCCGTGGGACGGCCCGGCCGCCTGCGCGTTCACCGACGGCGAGCTGATCGGCGCGGTCCTGGACCGCAACGGCCTGCGCCCGGGCCGCTTCTGGGTGACCGACGAGGGCCTCGTCGTGCTGGCCTCGGAGGCCGGCGTGCTCGACATCGACCCGGCGTCCGTCGTGCGCAAGGGCCGCCTCGAGCCGGGCCGCATGTTCCTGGTGGACACCGGCTCCGGCCGGATCGTGGAGGACGACGAGATCAAGTCCCAGCTCGCCGCCCAGCACCCGTACCGCGAGTGGATCGACGGCCACTCGGTGTACCTCGACCAGCTGCCGGACCGCGAGCACGTCGCGCACAGCACCGCCTCGGTGCGCCGCCGCCAGCGCGCCTTCGGGTACACCGAGGAGGAGCTGAAGGTCCTGCTGACGCCGATGGCGTCCACGGGCGCGGAGCCGCTGGGCGCGATGGGCTCGGACACGCCGATGGCGGTGCTCTCGCAGCGCCCGCGCATCCTGTTCGACTACTTCACCCAGATGTTCGCGCAGGTCACCAACCCGCCGCTGGACGCGATCCGCGAGGAGCTGGTCACCTCGATCGGCAGCGCCATCGGCCCGGAGCCGAACCTGCTGGCCGACCTGCCCGAGCACGCGCGCAAGCTCGTCATCGGGTTCCCCGTGCTGGACAACGACAAGCTCGCCAAGATCGTGCACGTCGACCGCGACGAGGAGCTGGAGGGCATCTTCTCGGCCGCCGTCGTGCGCGGGCTGTACGAGGTGTCCGGCGGGGGAGCGGCGCTGCACGCGCGCCTCGAGGAGATCTTCGCCGAGGTCGACGCCCACGTGGAGGCCGGCGCGAGCTTCATCGTGCTGTCGGACCGCCACTCCACCGTGGAGCTGGCCCCCATCCCGTCCCTGCTGCTGACCAGCGCGGTGCACCACCACCTGGTGCGCAAGCACACCCGTACCCGGGTGTCGCTCGTGGTCGAGGCCGGCGACGTGCGCGAGGTGCACCACGTCGCGCTGCTCATCGGCTACGGCGCCGCCGCGGTCAACCCGTACCTGGCGATGGAGACCGTCGAGGACCTCGCGCGGCGCGGCTACCTCGGCGTCACCCCGGCGGCCGCGGTCGCGAACCTCATCAAGGCGCTCGGCAAGGGCGTGCTCAAGGTGATGTCCAAGATGGGCATCTCCACGATCATGTCGTACCGCGGCGCGCAGATCTTCGAGGCCGTGGGCCTGTCCCACGAGCTCGTCGAGAACTACTTCACGGGGACGACGTCGCGCCTGGGCGGCATCGGCCTGGACGTGATCGCGGCCGAGGTCGCGGCGCGCCACGCCGAGGCGTACCCGCCGTCGGGCAACCGCAACCCCAACGACCGCCTCACCACCGGCGGCGAGTACCAGTGGCGCCGCGACGGCGAGGAGCACCTCTTCGACCCGGAGACGGTGTTCCGCCTCCAGCACGCCACCCGGTCCGGCCGGATGGACATCTTCCGCCAGTACACGCGCCGCGTGGACGAGCAGTCGCAGCGCCTCATGACGCTGCGCGGCCTGCTGCGCTTCAGCCCCGACCGCGAGCCCGTGCCGATCGACGAGGTCGAGTCCGTGGCGGACATCGTCCAGCGGTTCAACACGGGCGCGATGTCGTACGGCGCGATCTCGCAGGAGATGCACGAGACGCTCGCCGTCGCCATGAACCGGATCGGCGGCCGCTCCAACTCCGGCGAGGGCGGCGAGACACCGGACCGCCTGCACGACCCGGCCCGCCGCAGCCGCGTCAAGCAGATCGCGTCGGGGCGGTTCGGCGTCACCTCGGAGTACCTCACCAACGCCGACGACATCCAGCTCAAGCTCGCCCAGGGCGCCAAGCCCGGCGAGGGCGGGCAGCTGCCCGGCAACAAGGTGTACCCGTGGATCGCCTCGGCGCGGTACTCCACGCCCGGTGTCGGCCTCGTGTCGCCGCCCCCGCACCACGACATCTACTCCATCGAGGACATCGCCCAGCTCATCCACGACGCGAAGAACGCGAACCCGGAGGCGCGCGTCCACGTGAAGCTGGTCAGCGAGTTCGGGGTCGGCACGGTCGCCACGGGCGTCTCCAAGGCGCACGCCGACGTCGTGCTCATCTCCGGGCACGACGGCGGCACGGGCGCCAGCCCGCTCACGTCCCTCAAGCACGCGGGCACCCCCTGGGAGATCGGCCTCGCCGAGACCCAGCAGACCCTCGTGCTGAACAACCTGCGCGACCGCATCACCGTCCAGGTGGACGGCCAGATGAAGACCGGCCGCGACGTCGTCGTCGCCGCGCTGCTCGGCGCCGAGGAGTTCGGCTTCGCCACCGCGCCCATGGTGGTCTCCGGCTGCATCATGATGCGCGTGTGCCACCTCGACACCTGCCCGGTGGGCGTGGCCACGCAGAACCCCGAGCTGCGCGCCCGGTTCACCGGCAAGCCCGAGTTCGTGGTCAACTTCATGGAGTTCGTCGCCACCGAGGTGCGCGAGCACCTCGCCGCGCTCGGCTTCCGCACCCTCGACGAGGCCATCGGCCAGGTGCAGGTGCTCGACACCCGCAAGGCCGTGGACCACTGGAAGGCGCAGGGCCTCGACCTCGCGCCCGTGCTGGAGCGCATCGAACCCGCCGCGGGCACCACCCTGTACCGCAGCAGGAGCCAGGACCACGGGATCGAGCGCGCCCTGGACAACCAGCTCATCGCCGGGGCGGAACCCGCCCTCGAACGCGGCGAGAAGGTGCGGCTCGAGGTGCCGGTGCGCAACGTCAACCGCACCGTCGGCACCCTGCTCGGCCACGAGGTGACCAAGCGCTACAAGGGCGCGGGCCTGCCCGACGACACCATCGAGGTCACCCTCACCGGCTCCGCCGGCCAGTCCTTCGGCGCGTTCCTGCCGCGCGGCATCACGCTGCGCCTGTTCGGCGACGCCAACGACTACGTCGGCAAGGGCTTGTCCGGCGGCCGCATCGTGGTGCGCCCCGACAAGGCCGCCGTGCTCGACGGCGCCGCCAACACCATCGCGGGCAACGTCATCGGCTACGGCGCCACCACCGGCGAGATCTTCCTGCGCGGCCGCGTCGGCGAACGCTTCGGCGTGCGCAACTCCGGCGCCACCCTCGTCACCGAGGGCGTCGGCGACCACGCGTGCGAGTACATGACCGGCGGCACCGTGCTCGTGCTCGGCCCCACCGGCCGCAACGTCGGCGCCGGCATGTCCGGCGGCATCGCCTACGTGCTCAACCTGCGCGACGGCGCCCTCAACGCCGGCGCCCTCGCCGCCGGCGAGCTGACGGCCACGCCGCTCGACGACGCCGACTGGGAGACCGTGCGCGGCCTGCTGAGCCGGCACCACGCCGAGACCGGCTCCCTCGTGGCCGCCGAACTGCTGGAAGATCCGGCCGCACGCGGGCGCTTCACCCGCATCCTGCCGCCGGGCTGGGCCCGCATGCGCGAGGCGCTCGCGGACCAGGACCTGGACGAGAACGACTGGAACCCCGCGCAGTGGGACCGGATCATGGAGGTGGCTCGTGGCTGACCCGCGTGGGTTTCTCAAGGTGCGGGAGCGGGAGCTCCCGCCGAACCGTCCCGTCGAGGTGCGGCTGCTGGACTGGAAGGACACCCATGACGTCCGGGTGGGCGGCAGCCCCTTCCTGGCCAAGCTGACCGAGCAGGCCGGGCGCTGCATGGACTGCGGCATCCCGTTCTGCCACCAGGGCTGCCCGCTGGGCAACCTCATCCCCGAGTGGAACGACCTGGTCCGGCAGGGCCAGTGGCGCGACGCGATCGACCGGCTGCACGCGACGAACAACTTCCCGGAGTTCACCGGGCGCGTGTGCCCGGCGCCGTGCGAGACGTCCTGCGTGCTGGGCATCAACCAGCCCGCGGTGACGATCAAGAACGTCGAGGTGTCGATCGTCGACGAGGCGTTCGCCCGCGGGCTGGTCACGCCGCACGTGCCGGAGCGGCTCACCGACTCCACGGTCGCCGTCGTCGGCTCCGGGCCCGCCGGGCTCGCCGCCGCCCAGCAGCTCACGCGCGCCGGGCACACCGTCGTCGTCTACGAACGGGACGACGCGATCGGCGGCCTGCTGCGGTACGGCATCCCCGACTTCAAGCTCGAGAAGTGGCACATCGACCGCCGCCTCGCGCAGATGGAGGCCGAGGGCACCCGGTTCCGGCCGGGCGTCGAGATCGGCAGGGACATCTCGTGGGACGCGCTGCGGCGGCGGTTCGACGCCGTCGTCGTCGCGACGGGCGCGACCGTGCCGCGCGACCTGCCCCTGCCGGGGCGGGAGCTCGGCGGCGTGCACTTCGCGATGGACTTCCTGACGCCGCAGAACAAGGCCGTGTCCGCGGCCGGCGAGAACGAGCCGAACCCGGCCCCGCCGGCCGGCGCGCCGTCGGCCGCGGGCAAGCACGTCGTCGTCATCGGCGGCGGCGACACCGGCTCGGACTGCGTGGGCACCTCGCTGCGGCAGGGTGCCGCGAGCGTCACCACGCTCGCCATCGGCAAGCGGCCGCCGGGCGAGCGCCCCGCGCACCAGCCGTGGCCGACCGACCCCATCCTCTTCGAGGTCTCGACCTCGCACGAGGAGGGCGGCGAGCGCACCTACCTCGCGTCCACCGTCGAGTTCGTCGACGACGGCGCGGGCCGGGTGCGCGCGCTCAAGGTCGCCGAGACCGAGTACCTGCCGAACGGGCGCCGCGCGCCCAAGGCGGGCACCGAGCGGGAGATCCCGGCGGACCTGGTGCTCATCGCCATGGGGTTCACCGGACCCGAGACGCGGGACCTGGAGGAGCAGACCGGCGCGGAGATCACCGACCGCGGCCTGGTGGCGCGCGGCGACGACTACGCGGCGAGCCTGCCGGGCGTGTTCGTGGCCGGTGACGCCGGGCGCGGGCAGTCGCTCATCGTGTGGGCCATCGCGGAGGGCCGCGCCGCGGCCGCCGCGGTGGACGAGTACCTGGCGGGCGGCACCGAGCTGCCCGCACCCGTGCGCCCGCGGACCCACGCGCTGCGGGCCTGACCTTCGCGGCGCGCGCCGGCGAAGGAGAGCACGAGGAAGCGCGCACCAAGAACTGCAGAAAGTTCACCTGACGTTGTGCCCGCCCACAGCGCGTTCGCGCCGCGGGCGGGCATAGCCTGAAGACCGAGAGACGAATGGCCCCGTCAACCAGGGGCCGTGCGGCCTCCCGAGCCTGTGTTCGTGCCGCTGCCTCGCACGTGCAGATGCGCGGGTGCCGCGAGACGACGAGGCTGGAGACATGCGCAGAGCAAAGATCGTGTGCACCATCGGACCCGCGACGGCGTCGCCCGAGAAGCTGCGGGAGCTGGTGGACGCCGGCATGAACGTGGCGCGGATCAACCGCAGCCACGGGGAGCAGTCCGAGCACGCCGAGGTCATCAAGAACGTCCGCGCCGCGGCGCAGGACGCGGGTACCTCGGTGGCGGTCCTCGTGGACCTGCAGGGCCCCAAGATCCGCCTGGGCCGGTTCGCCGGGGACGAGAAGCACTTCCTGAACGTGGGTGACGTCTTCACGATCACCACCGAGGACGTCGAGGGCACCAAGGAACTGGTGTCCACCACGCACAAGGGCCTCCCGCAGGACGCCCGCGTCGGCGACCCGATCCTCATCGACGACGGCAAGGTGCGCGTCGTGGTCGAGGCCGTGGACGGCCCGCGCGTCGTCACGCGCGTCGAGGTGCCGGGCCCCGTGTCGAACAACAAGGGCCTGAACCTGCCGGGCGTGGCCGTGTCCGTGCCGGCGCTGTCCGGCAAGGACACCGACGACCTGCGCTGGGGCCTGGCCCAGGGCGCGGACTTCATCGCGCTGTCGTTCGTCCGGTCCGCGAAGGACTACGAGGACGTGCGCCGGATCATGGAGGAGGAGGGCCGCACGGTCCCCGTCATCGCCAAGATCGAGAAGCCGCAGGCCGTGGACAACCTCGCCGAGGTCGTCGCCGCGTTCGACGGCGTCATGGTGGCCCGCGGCGACCTCGCCGTGGAGATGCCGCTGGAGCAGGTGCCGCTGGTGCAGAAGCGCATCGTGGAGCTGGCCCGCCGCAACGCGAAGCCGGTCATCGTGGCCACGCAGGTGCTCGAGTCCATGACGACCAACCCGCGCCCGACGCGCGCCGAGGCGTCGGACTGCGCCAACGCGGTGCTCGACGGCGCGGACGCCGTGATGCTCTCCGGCGAGACGTCCGTGGGCGACTACCCGATCATCACGGTCGAGACGATGGCCAAGATCATCGAGGCCACCGAGGAGGCGGGCCGCGAGCGCATCGCCCCGCTGGGGTCGACGCCGCACACCCGCGGCGGCGCCATCACCCGCGCGGCCGCCGAGATCGGCGAGCGGCTCGGCGTCAAGTACCTCGTGACGTTCACGCAGTCGGGTGACTCGGCGCGGCGCATGTCGCGCCTGCGGTCCTCGATCCCGCTGCTGGCGTTCACGCCGGTGGAGGGCACGCGCAACGCGCTGTCGATGACCTGGGGCACCGAGCAGTACCTCGTGCCCAAGGTGGACAGCGTCGACGCGATGGTCGAGCAGGTCGACTCCACGCTGCAGGCCAACGGCCTGGCCGAGAAGGGCGACCTCGTGGTGGTCGTCTCGGGCGCCCCGGTGGGCGTGCCCGGCACGACGAACTCGATCCTGGTGCACCGCATCGGGACTAAGGCGGACGGCCGGGGATCGGCGACCGCCTGACCTTCCGTTCCGCACGGGGCCTGACGTGCCCCGGCCGCGCGGGCGGGGACTTCTCCCCGCCCGTGCGGCATTTTTCATCCTTGTCGGCCGCGACCGCCTGTGGAAGCGTATCCAGCCAATCGGGCCGCGGGAACGCGGCCCGTGGCGGCTCAGGTGTCGCCGCCGACCACACAATGCACCAACGAGGGTGAACCAAGAACATGAGACGGATGACGCGCGCTGCCTGGGCAGGCGCAGGGATGATCGTGACCACCGCCCTGCTGGCCGGCTGTGGGGCCGGACTCGCGACCGGCGGCGAGGACCAGGAGGTCACGCTGACGGTGGCGACGTTCGGCGTCATGGGTTTCGACGACCTGTACGAGCAGTACGAGAAGACCCACCCCGGCGTCACGATCGAGGCGACCAACTACGAGCAGAGCGGCGACGCGCGCGCCACGCTCTTCGAGGGCCTCGAGAACGGCGAGGGCATGAGCGACGTCGTGGCGCTGGAGGAGGGCTGGCTCGGCCAGGCGATGGCCGAGTCGGACAAGTTCGTGGACCTGCGCGACCACCACATCGAGACGTCGAGCTGGCGGTGGCTGGAGTGGAAGTACAAGCAGGGCACCGCGCCCACGGGCGCCGTGATCGGCGCGGGCACGGACATCGGCCCGATGGGTCTGTGCTACCGCCGTGACCTCTTCGAGGCGGCCGGCCTGCCGACCGACCGGAAGCAGGTCGCGGAGCTGTTCCAGCAGGACGGCGGCGACTGGGAGCGGTACTTCGAGGTCGGGCGGCAGTACCACGCCACGACGGGCAAGGCGTGGTACGACCAGCCGACCTTCGTGTGGAACGCCATGGTGAACCAGCTCGACGAGGGCTACTACAACATCGACGGCGACATCATCGCCGGGGAGAACGAGGCGCTCGCGGAGAAGTGGGGCCTGGTCGCCCAGGCGAACGCGGACGGCCTGTCGGCCCGCGAGACCCCCTGGGACTGGCGCGGCGGCAAGGCGTTCACCGACGACTCCTTCGCCACGTTCATGTGCCCCGGCTGGATGATCGGCCACATCAAGACCCAGCTCGAGGCCGCGGGCGGCGGGCCGGAGACCGGGTGGGACTTCGCCGACGTCTTCCCGGGCGGCTCGGCGAACTGGGGCGGCTCGTTCCTGGCCGTGCCGGAGTCCTCGGAGCACCCCGACGAGGCCGCCGAGCTCGTGCTCTGGCTGACCGAGGCCGAGCAGCAGGCGGAGGCGTTCAAGGTCGCGGGCACGTTCCCGAGCACGGAGGAGATGATCCACATCTTCAGCACCGAGCCGGTCGACGGGGACCCGGTGTTCGGCGGCGCCCCGATCGCGAAGCTGCTCGCCCAGCGGACCGAGGGCGTGCGGGCGCAGTTCAAGGGCCCGCTCGACTCCCAGATCCAGGAGGACGCCTTCGGCGACTCGCTCCGGGCGATGGACGCCGGCGACCTCTCGCCGGACGAGGCCTGGCAGCAGGCGATCGGCCGGGTGCAGGAACTGGAGACGAAGGGCTCGATCACCCTCCCCGAAGAGGGTGAAGAGTAGGCACGAAAGGGTAACGATCCGGCCGTTCAGCGGCCGGATCGTACCGGTTGACGTGACATCGTCCCTATCGCGGACAGCTGGGGACTTGACGGCCCGTCGTGACCTTCGGCACGATAGGCCACCACGGTGGAAGCGCTACCACGCTTCCGCGGGCGGTGTCCCGCACGATGTGCCGAGGTTGGCGCATCCCAGAATTCGTCAGGAAAGACAAAGGAGTCCACTGTGTTCAGCAGTACTCGTACAGGCGGCCGCCGTCTCGCGGCCACCGCCGGAATCGCAACCCTGGCCTTCGGGCTCGCCGCCTGCGGTGGCAGCCCCGCGAGCGACCCCGAGGGCGGTGCCGACCCGGAGGAGCCCATCACCCTCACGGTCGCCACGTTCAACAACTTCGGGTACACCGAGGAACTCCTCGCGAAGTACACCGAGGAGCACCCGAACGTCACGGTGGAGCAGACGGTCGCCGCGACCGCCGAGGACGCTCGCACCAACCTCTCGACCAAGCTCGCCGCCGGCGGCGAGGGCCTGGCCGACATCGAGGCCATCGAGGTCGACTGGATGGCCGAGTTCGGTCAGTACCCCGACCTGTTCGAGGACCTGGCCAGCGCCGACGTCGAGGGCCGCTGGGTGGACTGGAAGGTCCAGCAGGGCACGACACCGGACGGCAAGCTCATCGGCTACGGGACCGACATCGGCCCCGAGGCGGTCTGCTACCGCCAGGACCTGTTCGAGGACGCGGGGCTCCCCTCGGAGCCGGCCGAGGTGGCCGAGCTGCTCGGTGGCGAGGACGCCACCTGGGACGAGTACTTCGCGGCGGGCGAGAAGTTCGTCAAGAAGTCCGACTCGGCGTGGTACGACTCCGGCATGGCCATCTACCAGGGCCTGGTCAACCAGGAGGACGCCGCCTACGAGAACACGGACGGCACGCCGATCCCGCTCGGCGAGAACGCCGCCGTCCAGGGTCTGTACGAGACCGTCGTCGCGCAGGGCGAGGCGGGCCTCTCGGCCGGCCTGGAGCAGTGGAGCGAGGACTGGAACGCCGCGTTCCAGAAGGACGCCTTCGCGACCATGCTGTGCCCGGCGTGGATGACCGGCCCGATCGAGTCCAACTCGGGTGGTGTTGACGGCTGGAACGTCGCCGACGTCTTCCCCGGTGGCGGCGGTAACTGGGGCGGTTCGTTCCTCACCGTCCCGTCCTCGGGCGAGAACGTCGAGGCGGCCAAGGAGCTGGCCGCGTGGCTGACCGCCCCGGAGCAGCAGACCGCTGCCTTCGAGGAGGCCGGTACCTTCCCGTCGCAGGTCGAGGCGCAGGAGTCGGAGGCCGTTCAGGGCTTCACCAACGAGTTCATGAACGACGCGCCGGTCGGTGAGATCTTCACCAACCGCGCCGCAGCGATCACGGTGACGCCGTTCAAGGGCCCGAACTACTTCACGATCCACCAGCAGGTGCAGGACGCCGTCAAGCGCGTCGACGTCGAGAAGTCGGCCGAGGCTGACGAGTCGTGGGAGAAGGCCGTCGCGGCCTACGACGAGCTCGGTCTCTGACCTGAGCTCTGATCTCTGACCGCCGTCGTCGGCCTCGCGAGCACGCGGGGCCGGCGACGGCGCACGGGCGTCCTCGTGGCGCCGAACCATCCTCATCAGCCGCGCACCCGACCAGGAAGACGACATGGCCGCACTCACGACGACGGAGCCCCCTGCGGGCTCGACCGCGCCGCCACCGCGCGCGCCGCGCAAACTCGGGTTCTCCCAGACCCTGAGCCGCTGGGACGTCAAGGTCTCGCCCTATCTGTACATCTCCCCGTTCTTCGTCCTCTTCGCCCTGACGGGTTTGTTCCCGCTCGTCTACACCGCCGTGGTGTCGATGTACGAGTGGAACCTGCTGGGCGGCCAGGGCGAGTTCGTGGGTCTCCAGAACTACGCCGACGTGCTGGGCCGGGGCGGCTTCTGGCACTCCCTGGTGAACACGTTCTCGATCTTCCTGCTGTCCTCGGTGCCGCAGGTGATCCTGGCCGTCGTGATCGCGGCGCTCCTGGACCGGAACATCCGCGCCGCCACGTTCTGGCGCATGGGCGTGCTGGTTCCCTACGTCGTCGCGCCCGTGGCCGTGTCGATGATCTTCGGGCGGCTCTTCGCCGACCAGTACGGGTTGATCAACGACCTGATCGGCGTGTTCGGCATCGACCCGATCGGCTGGCACTCGGACCGCTGGTCCAGCCACCTCGCGATCGCCACGATGGTCAACTACCGCTGGACCGGCTACAACGCGCTGATCTTCCTCGCCGCGATGCAGGCCGTGCCGCGTGACCTGTACGAGGCCGCGACCATCGACGGCGCCGGCCCGTGGCGGCAGTTCTTCTCGGTGACGGTGCCGCAGATCCGCTCCACGATCATCTTCGTCGTCCTCACCTCGGTGATTGGCGGCCTGCAGATCTTCGACGAGCCGCGGATGTTCGACGTCCACGGACGCGGCGGCGGCGACCAGCAGTGGATGACGACGGTGCTGTACCTCTACGACACCGCCTGGGGCACCCAGCGTGACCTGGGCCGCGGTGCCGCCGTGGCCTGGCTGCTGTTCGTGATCATCCTCATCGTCGGCGTCATCAACTTCCTGATCACCCAGCGGATCTCGTCGTCGGGCCCGAGGGCACCGAAGGTCAGCCGCGCGGTGACGCGCCGGCTGCGGGCCGAGGCGAGGGCGGCCGGTGCGGCCGCCGCCGCACGCCGGGCCGCCGCGGTCCGGTCAGCCAGCGAGAACACCACTACCGACCGGAGGGACTCATGAGCTCCGTCGCCGCCGCCGGCCAGATCGCCGGCAAGGGGGCCGCGAAGGCCGCCGCCCGCAAGCGTGCCCGGGCCCAGCAGCACGGCACCGGTTCCGCCGTCCGCGGCGGGGGCTGGATCACGTACGGCCTGCTGGGGCTGGTGCTCCTGGTCGCCGCGTTCCCGCTGTACTACACGCTGCTGCTGGGTTCGTCCGACCAGCAGACGATCTCCCAGACGGCCGTGCCCCAGTGGCTGCCGGACCTGAGCATCCTGAGCCAGTTCGCGAACGTGGTGTCCAACAACCAGGTCAACTTCTGGCTCGCGCTGGTGAACTCGATCGTCATCTCGGTGACCGTCGCGCTCGCCGTCGTCCTGAGCTCGACGCTGGCCGGTTTCTCGTTCGCGAAGCTGCAGTACCCCGGCCGGAACGGCCTGCTCGTCTTCGTCATCGCCACGATGGCGGTGCCGACGCAGCTCGGCGTCATCCCGATGTACATCCTGATGTCGGAGATCGACTGGATCGGGACGCTCCAGGCGGTCATCGTGCCGGCGCTGGTCTCGGCGTTCGGCGTGTTCTGGATGACCCAGTACCTGGAGTCGGCGCTGCCGTACGAGCTGATCGAGGCCGCCCGCGTGGACGGCGCGTCGATGTTCCGGACGTTCTGGAGCATCGCGCTCCCGGCGGCCCGGCCCGCCGCGGCCATGCTCGGCCTGTTCATGTTCGTCCAGCAGTGGACGATGTTCTTCTGGCCCTCGGTCGTGCTGGGTTCGAGCAACCCGACGCTGCCGATCGCCGTGCAGAACCTCCGTGCGGGCTACCACGATGACTACTCGCTCATCATGGCGGGCGTCTTCCTGGTCACGCTGCCGCTGCTGATCATCTTCGCCGTGGTGGGCCGCCAGCTCGTCGCGGGCATCATGGCGGGTGCGGTCAAGGGCTGAGCCCCTGACCGGGTCCGCGGTACCCGGATTCATGTTCGTCCCGGCGGGGGCCACCAGGTAAGGTGGCTCTCGCCCGGCCCGCTTGGCGGAACTGGCAGACGCGCGCGGCTCAAACCCGCGTCTCTTCGGAGGTGAGGGTTCAAGTCCCTCAGCGGGCACGAGACAGATGGGCGGAGCGGGACCGGCTTGCGGCCGGACCTGCTCCGCCCCGTCGTTTCCGGTGGGGCGCCGTCCCGGGCCCGCCCGGGCGACCGCGTCCCCGAGCCTTTCCGGACGGGCCGGCTCCGGCCGTCCCTCCGTGAATCCTTGCAACGGGTTCGTTTGCTTCCCTGCGCTATTCAGCAAGGGTGAAACGCCTGGTGAGAAGCTTGGAATCGCTTCCATGGGTCGGTATTCTGAGGCCGCGCCACTGTTATCCCAGAAACCGTGGAGGGCACGATGTCAACGCCGATCGCAAGCCCGATTCAAACCGGTCCGGGAAATCCCCCGGATCTCGGCCCACCGCTGTTCGAGAGACTTCCTTTCCTGCTCGCCGCGCAGGACGCCGAGCTGCGCCACCGCGGCGAGGACCTGATCGAGGTGCGCCGGGCCGTCGAGGTGCTGGCGAGGTTCCACCGGACCGAACCGCACGACGTCCGGTACGAGGCGCTGGAGGTGTCGTCCGGCGTCGCGGGGATCGTCCGGCGGTACCGGGTGGTGGCCCAGTCGGCCCGGTTCTCGTGCCTGGTGGCGATGCCCGCGGCGTTCCGGGACGCGATCGGGCTCGACACGCTCGGCGAGATCCACGACGCGGCGGCGAGCCGGGGCGTCGTCGTGCGGCAGCTGCACGACGAGCACGACGAGCACGCGGTGCCCTTCCGCAGGTTCGCGGCGTCCGCGGCCTCCGGTACGGGATCGCTCCGGCTCCGGGCCCACGTCAGGACGTTCGCCGCGATCGTCGACCGGTCGCGGATCCTCCTGCCGGCGGATCCGCTGGACCCGTCGGCGGGGATCGTGGAGTCGTCGCACAGCGGCTTGCTCGGGTCCGTCGAGTCCCTGCTCGAGGAGCAGTGGAGCGCGGCGCGCGCCTGGGGCGAGCCCGCCGGCGAGCAGGCGGAGCCGCTGACGCGCCAGGAGCGCGAGGTGCTGGCGCTCCTGGCGGCGGGCAGGACGGACGAGCAGGTCGGCAACCGCCTCAAGGTCTCGCTCCGGACGGTGCGTAGGATCTACGCCGACATGGCGCGGCGGTGGGCCGTGCGCAGCAGGTTCGAGGCCGGCGTGGTCGCGGCGCGCAACGGCTGGGTCTGACGACGACGGGGGACCGCCGGGGCGGTGGCCCCGGCGGTTCCCGGCGAGGTCAGCGACCCGCCGCGCCCTTGGAGATCTCGTTGTACGGGTACGGCAGCCGGAAGCTGCTCGCCTCGTCGAGCCGGGCGGCCTCGCCGGCGGACAGCTCCCAGTCGAGGACCGGGAGCAGCTCGGCGAGCTGGCCGGCGTCGCGCGCCCCGACGATCGGGGCCGTCAGGACCGGCCGGGACAGCAGCCAGGCGAGGGCCACCTGGGGGACCGGGCGCGACCGCTCGGCGGCGATCTCGTCGAGCGTGTCCAGGATGCGCCAGGTGCGCTCCTGCGACGCGTAGGCGCTCCACGACTCACCCCAGCCCAGCTTCTCGGCGGTCTCGACGCGCGTCCCGGCCGCGGGGGCGCCGTCCTCGCGCCGCATGCGGCCGGTCAGCCAGCCGCCGCGCAGCGGGCTCCAGGCGATCACGCCGAGGCCCTCGTCGCGGCACACGTCGAGCAGCTCGAGCTCGGCGTCGCGGTCCAGCAGGTTGTACAGCGGCTGGAGCGCCCGGAAGGGCTCCCAGCCGTTGCCGCGGCTGATGTCGATCGCCTTCTGCAGCTGGGACCCGCTGACGTTGCTGGCCCCGATGTAGCGCACCTTCCCGCTCCGCACGAGGTTGTCGAGCGTCCAGAGGGTCTCCTCCAGCGGTACCACCGGGTCCCACGCGTGGATCTGGTAGAGGTCGATGTAGTCCGTGCCGAGCCGGCGCAGGCTCTCCTCGACGGCGGCGATGATGCGGCGCCGGGACAGACCCTGCGTGTTGGGACCCCGCGCGACGTTGTACCGGACCTTCGTCGCCACGACGACGTCGTCCCGCCGGCCCTTGAGCCAGCGCCCCAGGATCTCCTCCGACGCGCCGCCGTTGTAGACGTCGGCGGTGTCCACGAGGTTGCCGCCCGCGTCCGCGAACGCGTCGAGGATCCGGACGCTGGTCTGCTCGTCCGCCTCGCGGCCGAACGTCATCGTGCCGAGCGCCAGCGGGCTGACCTCGAGGCCCGTACGGCCCAGGAATCGGTACTTCATCATGTGCTCCTTTCGTTCGGCCGGTGTCGCGTGCCGACACCGGCGACCAAGCGCTGGACACGGTGGTCCGAGATGCCCGCGGCATCGTCGAACCGGTAGTCGTGCACCTCCAGCCCGTTGCGGACGAGGGCCCAGTCGATCCGCCAGAGCCGCGGCCCCCGGGCGTGCCACGAGCGGGGGTACGCCAGGGCGGCCCACCGGGCGGCGTCGTCGCCGAGCGCCCGGATCCGCCGCGCGTCCCCCATCGCGGGGCTCGTGTTGAAGTCGCCCGCGACGAGCGCGGGGTGCCCGAGGGCCGCCACGTCGGCGGCCAGCGCGGTGTACTCCCGGTCCCGGTGGCGGGCCCGGGCCCGTACCTCGCGGTAGAACTCCGCGCGGAACGGGGAGATCTGCCGGAGCTGGACGGGCACGTGCACGTTCAGCAGGGAGACGGTGCCCGACGGCGCCTCCACGTCCACCCGCAGGACGCGCTCCGCGGACGTGGGCACGTGCCGTGCGGGCAGGCGCGAGACGGTGACCTGGCCGTTGGCGGCGATCACGTGGTGACCCGGGAACGCCTCCCGCAGCCGGCCGAGGTCGTCGATCGCGGACCAGGTGCCGTCGAAGTTGTTGTGGTGGTACTCCTGCAGCATCAGCACGTCCGCGTCGAGCGCGCGCAGCGCGGCGTAGAAGGGCCCGGCCTCGCCGCCCTGGTACCAGTGCTCGGTGTTCCAGACGCAGACCGTCAGCTCCGGGGCGGACGTGACCGGCCGTCGTCGTCGCACCAGCGCCGTGAGATCGATCCCACAGCGACGGTAACCCGCGACCAGGCAGGCCGCGCACGTCCACAGGACGGCGTCGCGCCAGGCGCCGCCCGCGGCCAGCGCCGCGCCGGCCAGTGCGGCGGGCACGACGACGAACGCGGGCGGTGGCGCCAGCGAGACGACGAGCCACAGCCACCAGCGGCCGTTGAGCAGGAGGTCGAGCAGCACGAGGACGGCCCACGCGGCCGTGGCCGCGGCGACGGCCTCAGGCATCGCGGTCCCTCGCGCGCACGGGGCCGGCGCCCGCGGGGCGCCGCTCCGCCGCGAGCCGCGCGAACAGGGCCTCGTACCGGTCGAGGCACGCGTCGGCGCCGTACAACCCGCGCGCGCGCTCGGCGCCGGCGGCCCGTGCCGCGGGATCGAGGGCGGCGACCTCCGTCATCGTCGCGGCGAGCGCGGCGACGTCCCCCGCCTCGAAGAGGCGGCCGAACCCCGTGGTGAGCACGGGCTGGCGCATGCCCGGCAGGTCGCTCGCGATCGACGGCACCCCCAGCATCATGGCCTCGACCTGCGAGATCCCGAAGGATTCCTCGGCGACCGACGGGAGGACGAAGGCATCGAGGGAACTGTACAGCTCGTTGACCTGCGCGTCCGTGAGGAAGCCGGGGAATCGCACCCGCGTGTCGCCGGCGGCCAGTGCGCGCAGCTCGGTCGCGACGCCGCCGCCCGCGACGCGCGTGTCCTCACCGGCGATGATCAGGCGTGCGGTGGGGTCCTCGAGGGTCCGGAACGCCCGGACCGCGAGGTCGAGAGCCTTCTCCGGCGCCAGCCGGCCGAGGAACCCGAAGTGCGGCCCCGGCCCGTCCCGGAACGTCGCCGCCGCCCGCTCGCGCACGCGGCACGGCGGGGGGACGGCAGTGAGGCCGGCGCGTTCCATGAGGTGCCGGTGCCGCGATCCCGCCGCATGGTCCTCGTTGTTGACGACGACCGCCGCCGAGTCGCGCAGCGCGCGCGCCACGGACCGGTCGACGACCGCCGTCTGCAGGCGCCCGGTCACGCTCGACGGCAGCCAGACGTCGTCGTGGTGCGTGGCCACGACGGCGGTGCCGGGCAGGCCCAGGGTCAGCAGGCCGGCCTCCAGCAGGGGCAGGTGGACGTTCAGCACGTCCGAGCGCCGCGCCAGGGCGCGCGCGACGGTCGTGAACCGCGGGCTGATCACGCCCCTGCCGACGCGGGCCACCACGGGCGTGCGGTAGAGGTCCACGCCGTTGACCCGCTCGCGGGCGGGAGCCGCCGGGTCGTGGCGGGTGGTGGCGACCGCGACGCGGGCGCCGCGGGACGCCATCCCCTCCGCGACCGCGCGGGCGACCTCGGTGAGCCCGCTGACGTAGGGGACGTAGTAGGTCAGGGCGACCGTCAGGTCGTAGTGCCCCGGATCGGTGCGCATGGATCTCCTGTGTCTAGGGAAGGCGGACGGTCGCGCGGATCGGCCGGTGGGTGGAGAACGCGGCGGCGTCCGGCAGGACGTCGTGGTCGAGCACCCCGACGTCGTCGCTCGTGAACATCCAGTCCAGCCGCCACAGCGCCAGGCCCGCGGGAAAGGTGGCCGGGTAGCGGTCGGCACCGCCGCGGGCCGCGTCCCGCAGGCCGTCGTACCACCGCAGGTCCGCGGAGCCCGGCTGGACGTTGAGGTCGCCGGTGAGCACCACGGGGTGGGGGTTGCGGCGCAGGTCGTCGCGGAGCTCGCCGAGGTGGGAGGTGCGCCGGGACGCCGAGTCCGCGAGCTCCTCGTAGAAGTCCGCCTGGAACGGTGAGCGGTTCACGTTGAAGAGGTCGGGCGCGTGGGTGTTGTAGAGGCTGAGGGTGCGGTCGCCGACCCGGACGTCCGTGCGCAGCGCGCGGACGTCCCAGTACTCCGGCCAGTCGGTGCGGGGCGGCGGCAGGTCGTCCGGTGCCAGGGCGGACGACGCCGTCACGGGGTACCGGCTGAGGGTGAGGAACTCGCCCTCAGCCACGGCGGTGTAGCCGGGAAGCTCGCGCCGCACCCGGTCCAGGTCGTCCAGGGGCGCCGGCCGGTCGTCCGGCGCGGCGGCGTGCTGGTGCTCCTGGAGCATGTAGACGTCGGCGTCCAGGGACCGCAGGTAGTCGTAGAACCCGCGCGGGTCGTTCTCCTGCTCCCAGGAGAAGGTGTTCCAGCCGACGACGACGACGTCGCGCCCGGCGGTCGCGGCGGGCTCCGGGGCGGGCTGGTACGGCACCAGCCCCGTCTGCGTCAGGCCCGCGGCCAGTGCGAGCGCCGTCGCGGCGAACACGCGCCGGCGGCGGGCGCCCGCCGCCAGCTCGACCGCCGCGAGCAGCACCGGGACGGCGACATGGGCGATCGGCGGGGCCAGCCCCAGGCCGTTCCACACCCACCAGCGCCCCGCGAGCAGCGCCCCGGCCAGGGCGTAGGTGCCCCAGAGTACGGCGAGGGCCAGCACGGTCGCGGAGACCCGTGGCCGCCATGACGGCCGGGTCCCGGACTCCGCCGTCGCGGCCGGTGCGCTCGGTGCGGCCGGTACGGCCGTCATCCGGCCTGTTCCGGGCGCTCGTACAGGCGGCGGAACCGCGGCGAGGTGATCCACTGCAGCAGGCCGATGCCGGCGGCGAGCCCGATGACGCAGTTCACCAGGTAGTGGACCCCCGCGAAGAAGAGCGCGAAGGAGAAGCCCTTGTACTGCCGCACGAACGCGTAGAGCCCGCGGTCGGCCAGCACGCTCCAGGCCACCAGGGCCACGGCGGGTACGGCCCACAGCGGCGAGAAGAGGATCAGCGGGAGGCACGCCAGCGCGGCCAGCGCCGCCACCGCCGCGCTCGCGCGCGGTCCGGTCGCGAACCCGCCAGGCAGGCCGCGCTGCCGGATGTACAGCGGCACGTGGAGCCGGGTGCGGTGGAAGACCTTGCGGAAGATCGTGCGGAGCGTGTCGTCGTGGTCGTGCGCGCCGCGCACCGCGTTCGAGCTGTGCGACTCGTACCGGGCGGTCAGGCGGTCGGCGTAGTCGCCGTCCTCGGTGTGCCGCAGGGCCGCGTTGAACGGCCCGACGTCGCGGAACACCGCTGCGCGGATGACGAGGATCGCCGTGTGGACGGTGCCGATCCTGCCCTCCTGCTCGGTGAACCAGTAGTGCTGGTGGAGGGCACGGTACGTCTCGACCGGCCCGTCGGGGATCAGGGGATCCGGGCCGTAGGTGCCGCACAGCGCGCCGATCCGCTCGTTCGCCCGCAGGATCCCGACGGCCCGCGCGACGGCGTCGGGCTGCATGGCGACGTCGGCGTCGACGAACATGATGAACTCGCCGCGGGCGTGTGCCGCGCCGGTGTTCCGGGCCGTGGCGGCGCCGCTGTTGACGCCGGTGGACACGACCGTCACGCCGAGGGAGCGCGCGAGCTCCACGGAGTCGTCCGTCGAGCGGTCGTCGGCGAGGAGGATCTCCGTGTGCTCGTAGGTCTGCGCGAGCAGGGCTCGCAGGCAGAGCTCGAGCGCGGGGCCGGTGTTGTAGTTCGGCACGACGACGGAGACCAGGCCGGGGATCGTCATTTCCACTTCCTTGCGGTTGCTTCGGGTATCGGTGGGCGTCGGGGGTGGCCGGAGGCTCACGGCAGCACGGTCCCGAGCACGAGGAGGACACCGGTGAGGCCGCCGAGGAAGATCGTCACGCGGTCCGCGGCGATGTCCTTCGACGGGTCGCCGCCCTGCTGCCGCACGAGGATCAGCTGCAGGTAACGCACGAGGATGGCGACGACCAGCGGGACCGAGACGAGCAGCAGGGTCCCCGGGACCCCGGGGGAGAACGCGGCCTGGACGTGGAGCGCGTAGGCGAGCAGCGTCGTGACGACCGCGAGCCCGATGAGCTGGTCCAGGAACGGGATCGAGTAGCCCGCCAGGGCCGGCCGGTGCGCGGACCCGGCCACGCCGATCTCGTGCCGGCGCTTGCCCGCGGCGAACATCAGGCAGGCCGCGAAGATCGTCAGGGCGAGCAGGACGGAGACCTCGCCCTCGGCCGCGATCGCCCCCTGGACGTACCGCAGGGCGAACCCGGAGGCGACGACGGCGATGTCGACGACCGCCACCCGCTTCAGCCCCAGGGTGTAGGCGGCGTTGATCACCAGGTAGGTGCCCGCCGGCCAGGCGTCCTGGACGGTCCGGGCGGCGAGCAGGGCGGCGGCCACGAGCAGCAGCCCGGCCGCGAGGAGGGCGGCGGCCCGGATCGAGACCCGGCCCGAGGCGATGGGGCGGGAACGCTTGACGGGGTGGGCCCGGTCGGCCTCCCGGTCGAGGATGTCGTTCACGACGTAGACGGCCGACGACGCGACGACGAACAGCGCCAGCGCCCAGCCGACGCCGGCCGCGGTGCCGAGGCTCCACTCCGTGACGCCCAGCACGCCGATCGGCACGACGAAGAGGCTCTTGACCCACTGCTGGGGTCGCAGCAGGCGCCAGAGGCCGGCGATCCGTTCCCGTGCGGGGACGCGCGCGGGGACGGGGGCCTGGGTGCGGGGGATCTGGGGGGACAGCACATCCACGGTTCGTGCCCTTCGATCGAGTGTCCGGCTAGAACAGGACCTTGGCCAGCCCGAGGACCCCCTGCTGCCAGGCGTCGCGGCTGGTGTGACCCGTGCCCGCCGCGGTACCCGGCGCCGCGTCGCGCTGTTCGGCGCGCCACCAGTCGAACGTCGCCAGGATCGCGTCCTGGTTCGACTGGCGCGGGCTGAACCCGAGTCGCGTGACGCTCGCCGAGATGTCGACGTAGCTGTGGCGGCGCAGCTTGTGGATCAGGCGGCCGTAGACAGGAGAGGCGCCCAGGCGCCCCAGCACGCCGAGGACGGCGACGGCCGGCCGCTGCGGCAGCGAGACGATGCGGCCGCCGTGCCCGGCGGCGTCGAGCACGGCCTGGAAGTCCTCGCGGATCGTCCCGAACTCGGCGGCGCCGATGTTGTAGGTGCCCGCGGCGACGTCGTCGTCCGCGCGCAGCGCCAGGCAGACGGCGTCGACCAGGTCGTCGATGCCGAGCATCTGGGTCAGCACGTTCCCGTCGCCGAGCACCGGGAAGTTGCGCCCTTCGTCGGCCCATTCGAAGAGCATCGAGAACAGGCCCATCCGGCCCGGGCCGACGAACGTCTTGGGGCGGAGCATCGTGACGCACAGGCCGTCGTCCCGGGCCTGCTCGCACAGCACCTCGGCGTCGGCCTTGGCCCGGCTGTAGGTGTCCACGGGCTCGCGCGGATGGTCCACCGGCGTGGGCACGACGAGCGGGAGGCCGTAGACGGCCGTCGACGAGATGTGCACGAACCGGGGCACGCCCGCGCGCCGCGCGGCGCGCAGGACGGCCCGGGTGCCGCCCACGGTGATGTCGCGGATCTGGTCCTCGGGGTAGCTCGGCAGCGCGGCGACGCAGTGCACGACGGCGTCGGCGCCGTGCAGCCCGGCGAGGACGGCGTCGTCGTCCCGGACGTCGGCGGTCACCTGGACGACGCCGCGCGGCGCGGCGGCGTCGGGCGCCCGGTCGATCCCGACGACGTCGGCGCCCTCCTGGGCGAGGCGGCGCACCAGCGCGGAGCCGAGCATGCCGGACGAACCGGTGACGACGATGCGGCGCCCGCTCAGGTCCGCCTCGTTCACTTCCGCCTCGTTCACTGCCACAGCGACCACACCTTGTCCTTGATCAGCATCGCGAGGAGCTGGGGCATGCCCAGCTCGAGGGTCTTCTCGAACGCCGTGAGGAAGTAGGAGACCTCCTCCTCGCCGGCGACCAGCGGGGGAGCGGCCACCAGCGGGCTCCTGCCGTTGAGCGTGTAGTAGAGGTAGACGCCGTGCCGCTGGTACATCGCGTTGATCACGGAGGCCGTGATCAGCTTGGTCGGCAGCAGCGGGTCACTGTTCAGGCCGCCGGGGGCGTAGCGGGCCGCGAGCTCGATCAGCTTCGGGCTGCCGGACAGGAAGATGCCCTGGATGGCGCCCGCGCCGCGGACGTCCGCGATGAGGTCGGGGAACCGCTCCCGGATCCGGTTCAGCCCGGCGACCAGCTGCGCCTCGATGGCGCGGGCGCGCGCCGGGTAGTCGTCCTCGACGGCCACCCGGACCGCCTCGATCGCCGTCGCGGCCTCCTCGCCGAACCCGTAGTAGGTGGTGCTCGTCGACTGCAGGAGGGCGTCCAGGAGGTTGTCGTAGGCGGGGCGGAAGATCGACTCGCGCGCCACGTACCCCGAGATGGACGACTTCCCGCCGCCGAAGGACTTCGAGGTGGTCATGACGTCCGGCACCAGGCCCGGGTAGCGCATGAAGTGGAACAGCGAGCCGGTCTTGCCCCAGCCGGAGTGGATCTCGTCGAAGATCAGGACGATGTTCTCGGCGGTGCACAGCTCGCGCGCGCCGCGGAGGAACTCCTCGGAGCACTCCTGCATCGTGGTGGCCGAGAACGGCTCGACCAGGAGGGCGTAGACGTCGCTGGAGCCGTCGGGCCGCCGGTGCCGGCCGACGACGTCGCGGAGCGAGCCGAGGTCCCCGAAGGCGAAGTGGTCGATGCCGGGGATCGTGGGGAAGTCGAAGGTGCTCTGCGCGCCCGTCAGGCCGCCGCTGCCCAGCAGCTTCCCGTGGAAGGCGATGTCGGCGGACAGGATCGTCCCGCGCGCGCCCTCGTGGTACTTGTACGCGAGCTTGACGGCCCCTTCGACCGCCTCGGCCCCCGAGTTCGGGAAGAACGACATGCTGAGGTCGCCGGGCAGCAGCGTGGCGAGGTTGTGGCCGAGGGCCGCGACGTACGGCGAGAAGTAGGTCTTGTGGACCTCCATGCGGGACTGCTCCTGGAACCGCCGGCGGGCGGCCAGGATCCGCGGGTGGTTGTGCCCGTGGTTGAGGACGCCGACGCCGCCGGTGAAGTCGAGGATGCGCCGGCCGTCCTTCGTGTGGATCCAGCAGCCCTCGGCGTGGTCGACCAGTTCGCGGCCGAAGCCGAGCGAGGTCATGAGCTTGACCTGGCTGCGGTTCACGTACTTCCGGTAGAGGTCGTGCACGTCGGCGACCGAGAGTTGTTCGGCGTCCTCGACGCTCAGCAGGCCGGTCGCGATCCCTGTCGCTGTCACGTTCTGTCCTTCTCTCACGGTCGGTGCGGGCTGGGGCCGGCTGGTGCCGGGCGGGGCGGTGGCGGGGCCGGTGCGGCGTCGGCCGGGAGGGGCGCGGCGGCGTCGTCGGCTGCGGTGACGTCGGCGGCGGCGGCGCGCCGGCGGACGCGGTCGGCGAGCAGCCACGTGCCGCACAGCAGGACCTCGCCGGTCAGGCACAGCAGCCGGCTCGTGATCACGACGGCGAGCGCGGCGTCGAGCGGGAGGACCGCGGCGAGCGGTGCGGTCAGGGCGACCTCCCGCACGCCGATCCCGTCCGGGAAGACGACGGCGAGCGTCCCGGCGACGGTCGCCGCGGCGAACCCGCCGATCCCGGCGGCGAGGCCCGGGCCGGGCTCCGCCCCCGCGGCGAGCGCCAGGAACCCGGCGTGCGCGCCCGACAGGATCCACCCGCCCGCCGCGAGCAGCAGCGAGAGGCGGACCTCCCGGTCGGCCGCCTCGACCACGTGCCCGCGGCCCACCGCGGTCACCGCCCGCCGGACGGCGCCCGACAGGAGGCGCGGCCAGGCCAGGACGACGACGGCGCCCGCCGCGCCGAGGGCGACCAGCGCCGTGGCCGGGCCGGACGTCCCGAACGCGAGCGGGACGGCGGCCAGCCCGAGCAGGGCGCCCGCGAGCAGGCCGGTGGCCATGCTCAGGAAGAAGGCCGAGACGATCCGCCGGGCCCCGATCCCGGCCGCGCGGCCCAGGTCGATCTGGGCGAGGATGCTCCACACCCGTCCCGGCACGAACTTGCTGAGGAACCCGACGTAGAAGATCCGGGTGGCGGACCGCGTGTCGGTCCCGGGAGCGTCGACGAACACCCGCCACGCGCGCATCGAGAGGTAGACGCCCGCGATGTTCGTGACGAGCCCGGCGGCCAGGACCCAGCCGATCTCCCGGGTCCCGAACATGCGCAGGGACACCAGCGCGCCGTCGTCCACGGTGGACCGGACGGCGAGGAGGAGCGAGACGGCGATCGCGGCGCCGGCGACCAGCCAGAGGACGCGCCGCGTCCCCGGCCGTGCGGCCAGGCGGGAGACCCGGCGGAGCACGCCGTCCGCGGAACCGGCCGTGCCCGTCATGCGGCCCTCACGAGGCGATCCGGGCGGGCCGGCGCGCCTGCCGGCGCCCGGGCCCGAACGACGGGTCCAGGACCCAGCGCACGGCGCCGGCCATCGCGCCGGTGATGAGCGTGACCTGGACCAGGAAGTGGATCCCGGCGAACACCGGCAGGAAGCCGGGCCCCGCGTACCGCAGGACGAACCGGTAGAGCGCGGGGTCGGCAGCGACGCTCAGCACGCCGAGGAGCAGGGACGCGACCGCGAACCAGGGGCTCAGGACGGCCCCGGGCAGCAGCAGCGCCGCGAGCCACGCGGCGCCCGCCCCGAGCGGGCTGTTCGCCCTCAGGCCGCGCCCCCGGTTGTGCTTCTCGATCGCGGCCACCGGGACCAGCAGCTGCGCGCGGCGGAACTGCTCGGACAGGAGCGCGCCGAGCCGGTCGGCCTCGTCGTGCCGGCCGGTGATGCTGCCGGTGAGCAGGATGTCGTGGTGCGGGGCGAGGCGCTCGCTGTACTCGACGTCCTCGGAGTCGCGGAGGTTCTCGTCGAGCGGGCCGGTCGCCTCGAAGACATGGCGCGGCATGGCGGCCATCATGAAGACGGCGGTGCGGACCTTTCCGGCCGACCGCGCCTGCCAGTGGTGCGCGTGCAGCACCCGGTAGCGTTCGACGACGCCGTCGTCGATCAGCGGTTCGGGCGCGACGACGCCCCAGACGAACCCGAGGTCCGGGTCGGCCCGGAGCGCGGCGACCGCCTGCTCGACGGCGTCGGGGGCGAGGGCGACGTCGGAGTCGAGGAAGAAGACGATGTCCCCGCCGGCCTCGGCGACCCCGCGGTTCCGGGCCGCGGAGACCCCGCTGTTCGTGGCGAGCCGGACGACCCGGCACGGGAAGCGCCCCGCGATCTCGCAGGAGTCGTCGGTGCTGGCGTCGTCGACCACGATGATCTCGTACGGCGCGAGGGTCTGGGCCACGAGCGACCCGAGGCACAGCCCCAGGGTCTTGGCGTAGTTGTAGTTGGGGATGACGACTGACACGCGGGGCGTGACCGGCAGGGTGGCGCGTGGTGCGGGTGGATCGGTGGTCATCGGTTCCTCGGGGTTCGCGGCGGTTCGGCACGAGCATGGTTCGAACCGGACCGGGCGTACAGGTGTTCGCAGTGGCAACTGCGGGACGGCAGGACGCGGCCAGGCGCGGATCCCCCGGAACGCCGTGGTTGGCAGCAAGTGCCTGGCAGCGTGGTGCCGCCGGGCCGTGTCCGTCATGTGGAACCGGCCCGGCCGGGCCCGGCCGCGGCGGGAGGTGACGAAGAACAAGCTGCCGACCACGTCCCGGCGGGCCGTGTGTCATATCCGGGACGTAGGATGTGACCCGTGAGCGACGAGAACCCCACTACCACGGCCACCGACGAAGGCACCGCGAGCGGCGCCGGCGCCAAGGTCGAGCTTGATCTTCCTCCGATGGTGGAGCCTGCCGCGGCCGAGGAGCCCGCGCCCGTGCGCGCCAAGCGCCGCGCGGTCGTCGCCGAGGACGAGGCGCTCATCCGCATGGACGTGGTGGAGACGCTGCGCGAGGCGGGGTTCGACGTCGTCGGCGAGGCGGGGGACGGCGAGACGGCCGTGAACCTGGCGCTCGAGCTGAAGCCCGACGTCGTCGTGATGGACGTCAAGATGCCCGAGCTCGACGGCATCTCCGCCGCCGAGCGGATCGGCAAGGCGCACGCCGCGCCCGTGGTGCTGCTCACGGCGTTCTCGCAGACCGAGCTCGTCGAGCGGGCGCGTGACGCGGGCGCCATGGCGTACGTCGTCAAGCCGTTCACCCCGGCGGACCTGCTGCCGTCGGTGGAGATCGCCATCTCGCGCTACCAGCAGATCGGCGCGCTGGAGGCCGAGGTCACTGACCTCAAGGAGCGGTTCGAGACCCGCAAGCGGGTCGACCGCGCCAAGGGCCTGCTGATGACGAAGATGGGCCTGACGGAGCCGGAGTCGTTCCGCTGGATCCAGAAGACGTCGATGGACCGCCGCCTCACGATGCGCGAGGTCGCCGACGCCGTCATCGACCAGGTCGGCAACTCCTGAGCGACGGATCGCCGCAGGTCCCGGCGGGGCCGGTCGGTAACGCCCGGGAAACGGCGCGTAAACGTCCGGTGGCTGGCGCCCGCGGGTCCTGCCTGCGGACTTGGCTCCAGGGCGTCCGCGGGCCTATTCTCGGTCGCTAGTCGGACGAGTGTCCAAGAAGCGTCCGGCGCCAGAGTGTCGTGGAGGTAGCGCCAGTGCGTGAGGCAGTCGATGTGCGGTCGGCCGACGCCGCCGACCTGCGGGCCGTCGCCGAGCTCGCCATCCGCGGGCGCGAGGAGTCGCCCGCGGGCGCTCAGGTGACCGGCGGGGACACGGACCGGCTGGCCGGGCAGCTCAGCGTGCTGCTCGCCGTCGACGGGCGCATCCTGGTCGCCGAGCGCGGCGGCGAGATCGTGGGCGTCGTCGTGGGCCGGGTGGTCGGCCCCCACCTCTTCCTGAACCAGCCCGTGCTGTACCTCGACACGGTGTTCGTGGCCCCGGACGCGCGGCGTCGCGGCGTCGGGCACGCCCTGCTCAGGGCCGTGGCAGCGCTTGCAGTGGACCACGGCTGCGAGGAGGTCTACGCGGCGCCGGTCGCGGGGACGCGGGGGGTACAACGATTTCTGTCCCGTCTGGGGTTCGTGCAGGCCTGCGGGCACCGCATCGTGCCGACGCAGACCCTGCTGCGCAAGCTCGCCCAGGATCTCCCGTTCGCGAAGGGATCGGAGCCGCGCCGCCGCTTCGGCCGGGGCGGCCTGGAGGACATCATCGCCCGCCGCCGTCGCGAACGCGCCGAGACCGGCCCGATCGACCTGCGCGCGGTCCACGCCGAGCACGCCGGGCACGCGGCGGGCTGATCGCCCGCCGGGCCCCCGCGGAGCTCAGGATCCCAGGATCATGCAGGTCAGGCGGGCGGTGCACACCCGCTTGCCCCGGTCGTCGGTGACGACGATCTCGTAGGAGGCGGTCGTGCGGCCCAGGTGGATCGCCGTCGCCACGCCCGTCACCGTTCCCGAGCGCACGGCGCGGTGATGCGTCGCATTCAGCTCGATCCCCACCGCCTGGTGACCCTCGCCGGCGTGCACCTGCGCCGCGACGGACGCGAGCGTCTCCGCCAGCACCGCCGACGAGCCCCCGTGCAGCAGGCCCGCGGGCTGCGTGTTGCCCTCCACCGGCATGGTCCCCGTGGTGCGCCTCGCGGAGATCTCGGTGAGCTCGATGCCGAGCTTGTCGATCACCGTCACCTCGGGGGCGCCGGGGTACATGTCACGCAGAGCGAGGGCGGGACGGCCCCCGTCGTCGATGTCAGTCACGAGGGATAGGTTGTCATCCGTGAGTATCGAAGCGCGAACCGACCCCGCTCCCGCCCCCGGCGCCGCCGCCGGGACCCGCCCCCGCCTGCTCCTCGTGGACGGCCACTCCATGGCCTACCGGGCGTTCTTCGCCCTGCCCGACACGCTGGCCACCACCTCGGGACAGGTCACCAACGCGGTCTTCGGCTTCACGTCCATGCTCACCAACCTGCTGCGCGACGAGACGCCCACGCACGTCGCCGTCGCGTTCGACGCCGGGCGCGTCACCTTCCGCACCGAGCGTTACCCCGAGTACAAGGCGGGCCGCGCCAAGACCCCGGACGAGTTCCGCTCGCAGGTGCCGCTCATCCACGAGGTCCTCGACGCCCTGCACGTGCGGCACGTCAGCCTGGAGGGCATCGAGGCCGACGACATCCTCGCCACACTCGCCGGCCAGGCGTCCGCCGCGGGCATGGAGGTGCTCGTCTGCTCCGGCGACCGCGACGCCCTCCAGCTCGTCGGGGACGACGTCACCGTGCTCTACCCGGTCAAGGGCGTCTCCGAGATGGCTCGCATGACCCCCGCCGCCGTCGAGGAGAAGTACGGGCTCCCGCCGCACCTGTACCCGGACCTCGCCGCGCTCGTCGGGGAGAAGAGCGACAACCTCCCCGGCATCCCCGGCGTCGGCCCCAAGACCGCCGCGAAATGGGTCACCACCTTCGGCGGCCTCGACGAACTGCTCGCGCGCGCGAGCGAGGTCAAGGGCAAGGCGGGGGAGAAGCTCCGCGAGCACGCCGATCAGGTCCGCACCAACCGCGAGCTCAACGCCCTCCTGACGGACGTCACCCTCGACCTCGGCGTCGACGACCTCGCCCTCGTCGGCTTCGACCGGGAGGCCGTGCACCGCGTCTCCGACGCGCTGCAGTTCGGCCAGCTGCGCGACCGCATCCTCGCCGTCGACCCGGCGGGTGAACCCGCCGGGGAGGCGGGCACCGGCGCCGCGGGCACCGTCGAGATCGAGGTGGACGACGTCGCCGCGGGCGGCCTCGCCGGCTGGCTCCGGGCCCGCCCGGGCCGCCTCGGCCTGCACGTCGAGGGGACGACGGCGCCCGCGGGCGGAGACGCCTGGAAGCTCGCGCTCGCCGGGGCCGACCGGCACGCGGTCGTGTACGACACCGCGGAGATCGGGTCCGACGACGACGTCGCGCTCGCGGCCTGGCTCGCCGACGAGTCCGCGCCCAAGGTGGTGCACGGCGCGAAGGCGGCCTGGCACGCGCTCGCCGGGCGCGGCTGGGACCTGCGCGGCGTGGAGTTCGACACCGAGCTGGCCGCCTACCTGTGCCACCCCGACCAGCGCGGCTACGACCTGGGGGACCTCGCCGAGCGCCACCTCGGGCGGCGCCTCGGTGAGCAGGCGCCCGCCGCCCAGGGCGCGCTCGACCTGGACCTGGACGGCGGGGTGCCGGGCGAGGCGGAGGCGACGCGGGCCGCCGCCGTCCTGGACCTGGCCGAGGTGCTCGCGGGCGAGCTCACCGACCGGGGGGCGACGCACCTGCTCGCGGACGTCGAGCTGCCGCTGTCGCGGGTGCTGCAGCGCATGGAGCACGCGGGGATCGCCGCCGACGTCGCCTACCTGACGGAGCTCGAGGCGCACTTCGCCGGCCAGGTGGCCGAGGCGGCGGCGTCGGCGTACGAGGTGATCGGGCGCGAGGTGAACCTGGGCAGCCCGAAGCAGCTGCAGGAGGTCCTGTTCGACGACCTCGCGATGCCGAAGACGAAGAAGATCAAGACCGGCTACACCACGGACGCGGCGGCCCTGCAGGAGCTGTTCGTCAGGACGCAGCACCCGTTCCTGGAGCACCTGCTCACGCACCGCGACGTCACGCGGCTGCGCACCACGGTGGAAGGGCTGCTGAAGACCGTCGGCACGGGCGGGCGGATCCACACCACGTTCCAGCAGACGATCGCCGCGACGGGGCGGCTCAGCTCCGTCGACCCGAACCTGCAGAACATCCCGGTGCGCACGGAGGCGGGCCGGCGGATCCGGCGGGCGTTCGTCGTGGGCGAGGGGTACGAGACGCTCCTGACCGCCGACTACAGCCAGATCGAGATGCGGATCATGGCGCACCTGTCGGGCGACGAGGGGCTGATCAGCGCCTTCAACTCCGGCGAGGATCTGCACCGGTACGTCGGGTCGCGGGTGTTCCAGGTCGAGCCCCAGGACGTCACCTCCGAGATGCGGGCCAAGATCAAGGCCATGAGCTACGGCCTGGCGTACGGGCTGAGCGCCTACGGCCTGTCGCAGCAGCTCGGCATCACCACGGGAGAGGCCCAGGGCCTCATGGACGACTACTTCGAGCGCTTCGGCGGGGTGCGTGACTACCTCACGGGCGTGGTCGAGGAGGCGCGCGCGACCGGCTGGACCGCCACGGTGCTGGGCCGGCGCCGCTACCTGCCGGACCTCACGAGCGACAACCGGCAGCGCCGCCAGATGGCGGAGCGCATGGCGCTGAACGCGCCCATCCAGGGCTCGGCCGCGGACATCATCAAGCTCGCCATGCTCGGCGTCCAGCGGGAGATCGACGCCCAGGGGCTCGGCTCCTGCCTGCTGCTCCAGGTCCACGACGAACTCGTGGTGGAGGTGGCCCCCGGCGAGCGCGAGGCGATGGAGAAGCTGCTGCGCGAGCAGATGGCCGCCGCGTTCGAGCTCGACGTCCCCCTGGACGTCTCGGTCGGCGCCGGCGCCACCTGGCACGAGGCCGCGCACTGACTGCCGCGCGCCGCGGCATCCTGGTACGCGGCGGCGCACCGGCTGCCGGGCGGGCGGTGCATCCTGCTACGGCGGGCCGGAGACGCTACGGCGGGCCGGAGACCGGCGCGCGGCTCCGGTGGCGCCGAGACGGAAGGACGAGACCGAAGGAAGAGAGTGATGGACGCGAAGAACTACGAACGGGTCGTCCGGATGCCCTTCGCGAGCATCTACCCGCTCTACGTCGAGAAGGTGGGGAAGAAGGGCCGCACGACCGCGGAGCTGGACCAGGTGCTGACGTGGCTCACCGGGTACGACGCCGAGGGGCTCCGCGAGGCGATCGCCGACGAGCGGGACCTGCGCGCGTTCTTCGCCGGGGCGCCCGCCATGAACCCGGACGCCGTCCTGATCAAGGGCCTGATCTGCGGCTACCGCGTCGAGGAGATCGAGGACCCGCTGATGCAGCAGATCCGCTGGATGGACAAGCTGGTCGACGAGCTCGCCCGCGGCAAGAAGATGACGTCGATCCTGCGGGGGACCGTGGCTGCGTGACGCCGCGGGCGGTGCGGGGGTCGTCCGGGCCCGGCCGCGCGCCTGCCCGGTCGCGGGTCACTCCTTCGTGGTGACGAAGACCGCCGTCCCCGGCAGGTAGCGGCCGCGTTCCGGGCCCCAGCCGCCCCAGGTCCCGGTGTTCCAGTCCGGCCACTCCGGTTCCACCAGGTCCACGAGCCGCAGGCCCGCCCCCGCGACGTCCCGGACGTGGTCACCGAGCGTCCGGTGGTACTCGGCGTACTCGACCCGCCCGGCGTCGTCGGTCTCGACGTAGGGGCGCCGGTCGAAGTAGGAGCGGTGGGCCGTCAGGCCGGCCGCGGTCGGGTCGTCGGGGAACGCCCACCGGATCGGGTGGGTCACGGAGAAGACCCACCGCCCGCCCGGCCGCAGCACCCGCGCGGCCTCGGCGTGCACCCGCCCGGCGTCGGGCACGAACGGGATGGCCCCGAACGACGTGAACACGACGTCGAACACCCCGTCCCCGAACGGCAGCCGCCGCCCGTCGGCCTGCACGACCCCCACGCCCATGCCCACCCCTCTGCCCATCCCCATCCCCTGGCCGGCCACGAGGTTCTGCGAGCGAGCACGAGGTTCGCGGGCATCGCCCGAGACGACCTGACGAGAACCTCGTGGTCGCTCACCCAAGCTCGTGCCCGGCTCGGGTGAGCTCTCCGCCGCGCGGGCGTGGGCGAGCATCTCGGCCGAGATGTCCGTCGCCACGACCCGGGCGCCCCGCGCGGCGAGCCAGCGGGAGCACTGGGCGGCGCCCGCGCCGATCTCCAGGACGTCGCGGCCCGCGACCTCGCCCAGGAGCCCGGCCTCCGCCTCCGTCAGCCCCTCGGGGCCCCACCGCAGCTCGCCGTCGAGGAACTGATCGTGGTCGTCGAGGTACTCGCCGGCGTTCGCGTCCCACCACCCGCGCGCGGCCGCCCCGCCCTCGTCGTCGTCCACGTCCCGGTACCCGTAATCCCGCACCCGGCCATCATCCCCCGGCGCGGACCGGCCCGGCGCAGGGCGCGGCGGGGCAGGTTCCCATAGCATGTTCGGGTCGGTCACGAATCGATCACGATGTGGACAAGCTTCCGGCGCCGAAACACTGAAGCAACCCACAGGAACCTACAGTCTTGGCACACCACGCAGCGGCGTGCGTAATCCCGGCTCGCCGCACCCGATGGAAGGAGACGCCATGCGTCTGGGTTCACTGCGGCGAGTCGCCGCGCCTGTCGCGATCGCCGCGGCCGGCGCCCTCGCCCTCACCGGCTGTGTCGCCAGCGAGCGCGACCAGGGGTCCGGCGGCGGCGACGACGCCGCGAAGGACACCTTCGTGTTCGCCGGATCGGCCGAGCCGTCCTCGCTCGACCCCGCGTTCGCCTCCGACGGCGAGTCGTTCCGGGTCGCGCGCCAGATCTTCGAGGGTCTCGTCGGCGTCGAGCCCGGTACCGCCGAGGCGGCGCCGCTGCTCGCCGAGAGCTGGGACATCAGCGACGACGGCCTGGAGTACACCTTCCACCTCGTGGACGGCGTGAAGTTCCACGACGGCACCGACTTCGACGCCGAGGCCGTGTGCGCCAACTTCGACCGCTGGTACGAGTGGACCGGGCTCGCCGCCCACGAGAACCTCTCGTACTACTACAAGGCCGTCTTCGGCGGCCCGGGCGAGGACAGCAAGTACGACTCGTGCGAGGCGTCCGACGCCGCGACCGCCGTCGTCACGCTGAACGCGCCCATCCCCGAGATGATCCCCGCGCTGTCGCTCCCGGCGCTGTCGATGCAGTCGCCCGCCGCGATGGAGGAGTTCGGCGCCGACGACGTGCAGGGCACCGCCGACGCCCCGCAGCTGACCGAGTACGGCAAGGCCCACCCGACCGGCACGGGCCCGTACAAGTTCGTCGAGTGGAAGTCCGGCGAGAGCGTCACGCTCGAGGCCAACGAGGACTACCGCGACGAGATCGCCGACGTGAAGAAGATCGTCTTCACGGTCATCGCCGACGGCACCGCCCGGCGCCAGGCCCTGGAGGCCGGTGACATCGACGGCTACGACCTGGTCGCCCCGGCCGACGTCGCGGCCCTGGAGGAGGCGGGCTTCACGCTGCTCGACCGCGACCCGTTCAACATCCTCTACCTCGGCATCAACCAGAAGCAGGAGCCGCTGGACGACCCGCTGGTGCGCCAGGCGCTCGCCCACGCGATCGACAAGGAGGCGCTCGCGTCCTCCACGCTGCCCGAGGGCACCGAGGTCGCCACGCAGTTCGTGCCGTCGACCGTCTCGGGCTACTCCGAGAACGTGCCGACCTACGAGTACGACCCCGAGAAGGCGAAGGAGCTCCTGAAGGAGGCCGGCGCCGAGGACCTCGAGCTCGAGTTCAACTACCCGACCGAGGTGTCCCGCCCCTACATGCCGGACCCCGCCGCGATCTACGAGGCGATCTCCGCGGACCTCGAGGAGGTCGGCATCACGGTGACGGCGACGCCGGAGCCGTGGGCCCCGACCTACATCGACACCATCCAGGGCGGCGAGAAGCACGGCATCCACCTGCTCGGCTGGACCGGTGACTACAACGACACCTACAACTTCATCGGCACGTTCTTCGGCACGGAGTCGATGGAGTGGGGCTTCGACGACAAGACGGTCTTCCAGGCCATCGACGACGCCCGCAACGCCCCGCTCGAGGAGCAGGAGGCCGCCTACCAGGCCGCCAACGAGGCGATCATGGAGTTCCTCCCGGGCATCCCGCTCGCGAGCCCGGTCCCGACGCTGGTCGTGGCGCCGGACGTGGCCGGCTACCCGATCTCGCCGGTCCAGGACGAGGTCTACCACACCATCACGTTCGAGTGACCCCGGGTCAACCCCCGTCAAAGAGGCCGTAACATCGATGCCCGTGCCCGCGGCGGACCGCCGCCGGCACGGGCATCCATGTGCCTCGTCACGGACCAAAGGACCGACACATGCTCAGACTCGTCACGCAGCGGCTGCTGCTGCTGATACCCCTCCTGCTGGGGCTCTCCGTGCTGCTGTTCGCCTGGGTGCGGGCCCTCCCGGGCGGGCCGGTCACGGCCATGCTCGGCGAGCGCTACACGCCCGAGGCCGCCGCGGAGATCGAGCGCGAGATGGGGCTCGACCAGCCCCTGATCGTGCAGTACGGCAAGTACCTCCTCCGCCTGATCCAGGGCGACTTCGGCACCTCGCTGATGAGCGGCCGCCCCGTCCTGGAGGAGTTCCTCACCAAGTTCCCCGCCACGATCGAGCTGACCGTGGTCGCCCTCGTGTTCGCGATCGGCGTCGGGATCCCGCTGGGCTACCTGGCCGCGCGCCGGGCCGGCTCGGTGGTCGACCACTCGGCCGTGGTCGTGTCGCTCATCGGCGTGACCGTGCCGGTGTTCTTCCTGGCGTTCATCCTGAAGTACCTGTTCGCGGTCGAGCTCGGGTGGTTCCCCACCAGCGGGCGGCAGTCCGCGACGATGGTCGCGACGCATCCCACCAACTTCTACGTGCTGGACGGCCTGCTCACCGCCGAGTGGGACGCGGCCTGGGACGCGCTGGTGCACCTGATCCTGCCGGGCGTCGCGCTCGGCACGATCCCGCTGGCGATCATCGCGCGCATGACGCGCGCGGCGGTCTCCGAGGTGCAGAACGCGGACTACGTGCGCACGGCGCGAGCGAAGGGCATCAGGGCGTCGCGCCTGCGCACCGAGCACATCCTGCGCAACGCGATGCTGCCGGTCCTCACGACGATCGGCCTCCAGGTGGGCCTGCTGCTCAGCGGCGCCGTGCTCACGGAGACGGTCTTCGCGTTCAGCGGTATCGGCAGCTTCCTGGCCGAGGCCGTGTTCAACGCGGACTACCCGGTGCTGCAGGGCTTCGTGCTGCTCATCGCGGTGACGTACGCCCTGGTGAACCTGCTCGTCGACGTGTCGTACGGATTGATCGACCCCCGGCTCAGGAGGCAGCAATGATCGACAATGGCGGAGCCTCGGTCATGGCTGCCGACCGGGTGCGGGTGTCCCGCAAGACATCGAGGAGGCAGCAGTGAGCGCCAACGAGCTTCCCCCCACCTCCGGAGGCGGTGCGGCGGCCGCGCCGCTGCACACCGGACCCGCGTCCATCCACGGGGCCGACGGCGGGACCGCCGGCACCGACCACTCCGGCGAGGGCGTGTGGTCCCGCGCCTGGCGCACCCTGCGCCGCAACCCCGTCGCGATCGGCGGCTTCGTCATCGTCGCGCTGTTCGTCCTCGTGGCGGTCCTGGCGCCGGTCCTGGCGCCGTTCGGGCCCAGCGAGCTCCCGGGCCGCGCCGAGATCCGGCCCACGCACATCCCCGGCCCGTCGTCGGACTACCTGCTGGGCCTGGACCGCTACGGCGGCGACGTGCTGTCCAAGCTGATCTGGGGCGCGCGCGCCTCGCTGCTGGTCGGCATCCTGTCCACGCTGTTCGGGCTCGCGGGCGGCATGCTGCTCGGCCTGCTCGCGGGCTGGTTCGGCGGCTGGGTCGACTTCGCGGCCATGCGGCTGGTGGACCTCATGCTGTCGGTGCCGTCGCTGCTGCTCGCGGTCTCGATCGCGGCGATCGCGGGGCAGTCGCAGATGTCGGTCATCGTCGCGATCGGCGTCGTCCAGGTGCCGATCTTCGCGCGGTTGCTGCGCGGGTCGATGCTGTCGCAGCGCGGGCAGGACTACGTGCTGGCGGCGTCGGCCCTGGGCCTGACGCGGCGCGCGGTGACGATGAGTCACGTGCTGCCGAACTCGGTCGGCCCGGTCATCGTGCAGGCCACCCTGACGCTGGCCACCGCGGTCATCGAGGCGGCGGCGCTGTCCTTCCTCGGCCTCGGCGGCGGCGAGCCGTCGACGGCGGAGTGGGGCCGCATGCTGACGGCCGCGCAGCAGGAACTCGCGGTCGCGCCGCGCCTGGCGATCCTGCCGGGCGTGTGCATCGCGATCACCGCCCTCGGCTTCACGCTCGTGGGCGAGAGCCTGCGCGAGGCCCTTGACCCGAGGAACAGGACCCGGCGATGAACGACGAGAAGAAGACGCAGCACACCGACGACGCCGGCGCGGGGAAGCGGGTCATCGACCTGACGGACGGCACGGACACGGGGACGGCGCAGGGCGCCCAGGCGGCCGACGACGTCGTCCTGCGCGTCGAGGACCTCGCCGTCGACTTCCGCACCGAGGGCGGCGCCGCGCGCGCCGTGCGCGGCGCGAACCTCACGGTCCGCCGCGGCGAGACGGTCGCGATCGTCGGCGAGTCCGGCTCGGGCAAGACGACGCTCGCGATGGCGGTCCTCGGGTTGCTGGCGAGCAACGGCTCGGTCGCCGAGGGGCACATCTGGTTCCGCGGCGAGGACCTCGGGAAGGTCTCGGCGCAGCGCCTGGCGAGCCTGCGCGGCACCGACCTGGGCCTCGTCCCGCAGGACCCGATGACGAACCTGGACCCGGTCATGCCGATCGGGCGCCAGATCGACGAGGGCCTGATCGACAACGGGCTGCGCAGGCCCGGCCGGGACGCCCGCGGCCGCACGGTCGAGCTGCTCTCGGAGGCCGGGCTGCCCGACGCCGCCCGGCGGGCCTCGCAGTACCCGCACGAGTTCTCGGGCGGGATGCGGCAGCGCGCGCTCATCGCAATGGGCCTGTCCGGCCGGCCAGCGCTGCTGGTCGCCGACGAGCCGACGTCGGCCCTCGACGTGACCGTGCAGCGCGGCATCCTCGACCAGCTGTCGGACCTCACGCACGAGCTCGGCACGGCCGTGCTGCTCATCACGCACGACCTCGGCCTCGCTGCCGAGCGCGCCGACCAGGTCGTGGTGATGTACCGCGGCGAGATCGTGGAGCAGGGCCCCGCGCGCGAGGTCCTGATGAACCCGCACCACGAGTACACGAAGCGGCTCATGGCGTCCGCGCCGTCGCTGGCGTCGCGCCGGATCGAGATCGCGCGCGAGCGCGGTCTCGAGGAGGTGCTGCAGGAGGCGCTGCTCGCGCCGGAGGCGGAGGCCGAGGCCGCCGCCGGGCAGGCGGGCGCGGAGGCGCCGCTGGTCAGCGTCCGGGACGCCACCAAGGTGTTCCGGATCCGCGGCCGCGGCCTGCTCGGCCGGGGCAAGGACTTCACGGCCGTCGACGGCGTCAGCCTCGACGTCCCGCGCGGCTCGACCGTCGCGGTGGTCGGCGAGTCCGGCTCCGGCAAGTCGACCCTCGCCCGGATGATCCTGGACATCGAGCCGCCGACGTCGGGCACGATCACGTTCGACGGCGAGCCGGTGGGCGGGCGCACGCAGGCGGCGCGGATCGCGTACCGGCGCCGGGTGCAGCCGGTGTTCCAGGACCCGTACTCGTCGCTCGACCCGATGTACTCGGTGTTCCGGGCGATCGAGGAGCCGCTGCGGGCGCACGCCTACGGCGATCAGGCAGCCCGCCGGGAACGGGTCGAGGAGCTCGCCGATCAGGTCGCCCTGGGCAAGGGGCTGCTGCGGCGGTTCCCGTCCGAGCTGTCCGGCGGGCAGCGGCAGCGCGTCGCGATCGCGCGGGCGCTGGCGCTGCGGCCCGAGCTGGTGGTGTGCGACGAGGCGGTCTCCGCGCTCGACGTCGTCGTCCAGGCGCAGATCCTGCGGCTGCTGGCCGGCCTGCAGGAGGAGCTGGGCCTGACCTACCTGTTCATCACGCACGACCTGGCCGTGGTGCGGCAGATCGCCGACCGCGTGCTGGTCATGCAGGACGGCCGCCTGGTGGAGGAGGGCACCGTCGACGAGGTGTTCGACAGCCCGCGCACCGGGTACACCCGTGCCCTGCTGGACGCCATCCCGGGCAAGGATCTCGAGCTCGCCCTGTGACTCCCGTCCGTCCCCGGCCGGCCGGCGCGACCTCGCGTTGACCGGCCGGGGCGCTGTGGCTAGGATGAACGGCGGTGCCGTGCGCCTGCGAGCCGACACCACACACCGTCTGCTCCTCATCGAGCAGTCGTCATGCTGTACCTCAAGTCCCTGTCCGAACTACGCCATGTCCGCATCGGAGCATCGAACTCAATGACCATCTCCACCACGAAGTCCGCACCTCAGGTCGCCGTCAACGACATCGGCACCGAGGAGGACTTCCTCGCTGCCATCGACGCCACCATCAAGTACTTCAACGATGGTGACATCGTCGAAGGCACGATCGTCAAGGTGGACCGTGACGAGGTCCTCCTCGACATCGGTTACAAGACCGAGGGCGTGATCCCCTCCCGGGAGCTCTCGATCAAGCACGACGTCGACCCCGGCGAGGTCGTCTCCGTCGGCGACGACGTCGAGGCCCTGGTCCTCCAGAAGGAGGACAAGGAAGGCCGTCTGATCCTGTCCAAGAAGCGCGCCCAGTACGAGCGCGCCTGGGGCACGATCGAGAAGATCAAGGAGGAGGACGGCGTCGTCACCGGCACCGTCATCGAGGTCGTCAAGGGCGGCCTCATCCTCGACATCGGCCTGCGGGGCTTCCTCCCCGCCTCCCTCGTGGAGATGCGTCGGGTCCGCGACCTCATGCCGTACGTCGGCAAGGAGATCGAGGCCAAGATCATCGAGCTCGACAAGAACCGCAACAACGTGGTCCTGTCGCGCCGTGCCTGGCTGGAGCAGACCCAGTCCGAGGTGCGTTCCACCTTCCTGCAGACGCTGCAGAAGGGCCAGGTCCGCCCCGGTGTGGTCTCCTCGATCGTCAACTTCGGCGCCTTCGTCGACCTGGGCGGCGTGGACGGCCTCGTGCACGTCTCCGAGCTGTCCTGGAAGCACATCGACCACCCGTCCGAGGTCGTCGAGGTGGGCCAGGAGGTCACCGTCGAGGTGCTCGACGTCGACTTCGACCGCGAGCGTGTCTCCCTGTCGCTGAAGGCGACGCAGGAGGACCCGTGGCAGACCTTCGCGCGCACCCACGCCATCGGCCAGGTCGTGCCCGGTAAGGTCACCAAGATCGTTCCGTTCGGTGCGTTCGTGCGCGTCGAGGACGGCATCGAGGGCCTCGTGCACATCTCCGAGCTGGCCGTGCGCCACGTGGAGCTCGCCGAGCAGGTCGTCGCCGTCGGCGCCGAGGTGTTCGTCAAGGTCATCGACATCGACCTGGAGCGCCGCCGGATCTCGCTGTCGCTCAAGCAGGCCAACGAGGGCGTGGACCCGGAGTCCGAGGACTTCGACCCCGCGCTCTACGGCATGGCCGCCGAGTACGACGACCAGGGGAACTACAAGTACCCCGAGGGCTTCGACCCGGAGACCAACGAGTGGCTCGAGGGCTTCGAGACGCAGCGCGAGGCCTGGGAGGCGGAGTACGCCAAGGCGCACGCCCGCTGGGAGTCGCACCGCAAGCAGGTCGCCGAGGCGCTCGCCGCGGACAACGACACCGACGACGAGGCCGCGGCCCCGGCCGCCGCGTCGTCGTCCTCCTCGTCCTACTCCTCGGCCCCGGCCGAGGAGGACGCCGGCGGCACGCTGGCCTCCGACGAGGCGCTCGCCGCGCTCCGTGAGAAGCTGACGGGTAACTGATTCCGCCGGCCCTGACCGCATGCGGCCGGGGCAGGTGACAGGGACGCGACGACGGCCCGCCATCCTTCGCGGATGGCGGGCCGTCGTGCGTCTCCGGCAGCCTTCGGGACGCCGGCCGGCGCAGCACGCCAGATCTTGTTCACCTTTCGTACCTGTGATGTGATCTCCCAGGTCACCCGTGCTAGAAATCAGCCCCAGGCGTCGTGCGACGTCCCGGCGGGCGCACGGCCGGGTGAATTCCGACGGGGAGCCGGTCCGGCCGGCTCCGGAGGGTGTGAGCAGGACATGGGTGAAGAGCTTTCCCGTCCCGGCGGGCGGCGGGTCGCGCTGGTCGAGCTGACCGGGGCGCGTGACATGGGAAAGGCCCTGCGTGAGCTCGAGGACGAGCACGGCTCGGTCGCGCCCGTGGACCTCGAGCCGGGCGTGCCCGGCTGGCTGGTCCTGGGGCACGCCGAGGTGGCGCAGGTGATGCGGCTGGAGACGGTGTTCGCGCGCGATCCGCGGCACTGGCGCTGGTACCACGAGGGGCGGCTGCTGGCGGACTCGGTGCTGCTGCCGATCCTCTCGCCGGGCGGTCGCGAGGCCATGTACTACAAGGACGGCCCGGAGCACCGCCGGCTGCGCACGCCGGTCGACGACGTGCTCGGCGAGTTCGACGAGACGACGACCGCCGCGATGGTCCGGGCGGTCGCGGACGGGCTGATCGAGCAGTTCGCGGGCCGCGGGCGGGCCGAGCTGATCAGCGAGTACACCGTGGCGATGTCCTTCCTGTCGGTGGCCGCGATGTTCGGGTTCCGCCGGCAGGAGGGCCTGGCCCTCATGCACTGCGCGCTGGAGATCTTCGGCCACGGCGGCAGCGCCGCCGTGGGCCTGCGCACCCTGGACCGGCTCGTGCTCGACCACGTGGTGGAGCTGCGTGCCGCCCCCGGGGCGGACCTGACCAGCAAGCTGATCCGGCACGGCGGGCTGCGCGACGACACCGAGGTGGCGCACACGATCGTGGTCGCGATCTGCGCCGCGCTGGAGATGCTCGTCTCCTGGAGCGCCGCGGCGCTGCGCCTGATGCTCACGGACCCGCGCTTCACCGGCCGGGTGGTCGGCGCCCGCCGGGGCCTGGACGACGCCGTCGACGAGGTGCTCTGGCGCGAGCCGCCGGTGGCGGCGCTGCCCGCGCGCTACGCGGTGGGGGACTGGCTGCTCGGCGACCGGATGATCCGCGAGGGCGACGCCCTGGTGATGAGCCTGGCCGCGGCCAACACGGATCCGCGGGTCCATCCCGACGCCGAGTTCGACGCCGGGAACCGCTCGCACCTGTCCTTCGGCCTCGGCGCGCACTCCTGCCCGGCGCGCCGTCAGGCCCGGCTCGTGGTGCGGATCGCCGTGGAGCGCCTCGTCCAGCGCCTCGACCTGCGGCTCGTGGACGACGACGTCACGTGGGCGCCCTCGCCGTGGTCGCGGTACCCGGCGGCGATGCGCGTCGAGTTCACGCCGGTCGGCTGAGGTGCCGGGGCCTGCGGCGCGCCGTACGACATCGTTTCGGGGGCGTGCGGGTCCGGCGTAGGGCAACATGGGTTCATGTTCCGGATCGGTCTCACAGGGGGGATCGCCGCGGGGAAGTCCGTCGCCGCGCGGCGGTTCGCCGAACTCGGCGCCGTCGTCGTCGATCACGACCAGCTCGCGCGCGACGCCGTCGCGCCCGGATCGGTCGGCCTGGAGGAGATCGCCGCGGCGTTCGGCGAGGACGCGATCGCGGCGGACGGCACGCTCGACCGCGCGGCCCTCGGCCGCATCGTGTTCGCCGACGACGACGCGCGGGAGCGGCTCAACGGCATCATCCACCCCCAGGTGCGCCGGCTGTCCGCCGAGCGCGAGGCGGCCGCGGCGGTCCGGGACCCGCGCGCCGTCGTCGTGCACGACATCCCGCTGCTGGTCGAGACCGGGCAGGCGGAGGCGTTCCATCTGGTCGCGGTCGTGCACACGCCCGCCGGGCAGCGGCTGACCCGGCTGCTGGAGAGCCGGGGGATGGCGGAGGACGAGGCGCGCGGCCGGATCGGCGCGCAGGCCCCCGACGACGTCCGGCTCGCCGCCGCCGACGTCGTTCTGGACGGCTCCGGGACGCCGGCGGAGCTCGAGGCGCAGGTCGACGAGCTGTGGGAACGGGTGCAGCGCGAGGTCGCGCAGGAGGCGAGCGCCGAGGCCGACGACGCGGCGCTGCACGACGTGCGGCAGTACGGCGGCGGGGCGGCCGGCGCGTGAGGGCGCTGGTCACGGGCTTCGAGCCGTTCGGAGGGGACGAGGTCAACGCGTCGGCCGAGGCGGTGCGGCGCCTCGCGGCGGTCTGGGACGCGGGCGCCGAGGGGGCGGAGCTGACGACGCTGCTGCTGCCGGTGACGTTCGCCGGCGCGTTCACGCCCCTGCGCGGGGCCGTGCGGGCCGCCGAGAGCCAGGGGCGGCCGTACGACGTCGTCGTCGCCGCCGGGCTGGTCGCCGGGACCGACAAGGTCCGGCTGGAGCGCGTGGCGATCAACGTCGCGGACGCGCGGATCCCCGACAACTCCGGCTTCGCCCCGGCCGACGAGACCCTGTTCGACGGCGGGCCCGCCGCCCACTTCACGGGCCTGCCCGTGAAGAGCGCGCTGGCCGCGCTGCACGCCGCGGGGATCCCCGCGGCGCTGTCCAACACCGCCGGGACGTTCGTCTGCAACACCGTCTTCTACGCGCTGCGCCACGTGTTCGGGCCCGACGCCGTGACGGGTTTCGTGCACGTGCCGCGCCTGCGCGAGGAGCGGATGGACGGGGACCCGGGGCTGCCGCTGTCCCTGCTGGCGGAGGCCCTGCGGATCGTGGTGGCGACGTCGCTGGCGGCGGTGCGGAGCGGGGCGGGCGTGCTGGCGGGACGTTGATGTCAGTGCTTGTCGCTGCCGTCTCCTCGTGTTCGCGGTGGGCGAGTGCCTCGTTCCTCGGCCCTCACCCACCGCGAACCCGTCGTCGATGTCAGTGACCCCGTCTACCGTAGAGACATGCGCCCAGTCACCGACCTGCAGCGGACCGTCGCACCGATCGAGGTGGTCTCCGAGTACCGGCCCGCGGGGGACCAGCCCGCCGCCATCGCCCAGCTCACCGAGCGGATCCAGGCGGGCGAGAAGGACGTCGTGCTGCTGGGCGCCACGGGTACGGGCAAGAGCGCGACGACGGCCTGGCTGATCGAGAAGCTGCAGCGGCCCACGCTGATCATGGCGCCGAACAAGACGCTGGCCGCGCAGCTCACGAGCGAGTTCCGCGAGCTGCTGCCGAACAACGCGGTCGAGTACTTCGTCTCGTACTACGACTACTACCAGCCCGAGGCGTACATCGCGCAGTCGGACACGTACATCGAGAAGGACTCGTCGATCAACGACGAGGTCGAGCGGCTGCGGCACAGCGCGACGTCGTCGCTGCTGACGCGGCGGGACGTCGTCGTGGTGGCGTCGGTGTCGTGCATCTACGGCCTGGGCACGCCGCAGGAGTACGTGGACCGCATGGTGCGGCTCGACGTCGGGGACGTCGTCGACCGCGACGAGCTGCTGCGGAAGTTCGTGACGATGCAGTACACGCGCAACGACACCGCGTTCACGCGCGGCACGTTCCGCGTGCGGGGCGACACGGTCGAGATCATCCCGGTGTACGAGGAGCTCGCGGTGCGCATCGAGATGTTCGGCGACGAGATCGAGTCGATCCAGACGCTGCACCCGCTGACCGGCGACGTGATCCGGACCGAGACGAGCGTGTACCTGTTCCCGGCGACGCACTACGTGGCCGGCCCGGAGCGGATGGGGCGCGCGATCACGGGCATCGAGGCGGAACTGGCGGCCCGGCTGGCGGAGCTGGAGGGCCAGGGCAAGCTGCTGGAGGCGCAGCGGCTGCGCATGCGCACGTCGTACGACATCGAGATGATGCAGCAGATCGGCACCTGCAACGGCATCGAGAACTACTCGATGCACATCGACGGCCGCGAGCCGGGCACCCCGCCGAACACCCTGCTCGACTACTTCCCCGAGGACTTCCTGCTCGTCATCGACGAGTCGCACCAGACCGTGCCGCAGATCGGGTCGATGTTCGAGGGCGACATGTCGCGCAAGCGCTCGCTCGTGGACCACGGCTTCCGGTTGCCGAGCGCGATGGACAACCGGCCGCTGAAGTGGGAGGAGTTCACCGAGCGGATCGGCCAGACGGTCTACCTCTCGGCGACGCCGGGCGACTACGAGATGTCCCTGTCCGACGGCGTGGTGGAGCAGGTCATCCGGCCCACCGGCCTGGTGGACCCGCAGGTCGTCGTCAAGCCGACGACGGGCCAGATCGACGACCTGCTCGGGGAGATCCGCGAACGCGTCGAGAAGGACGAGCGCGTGCTGGTCACGACCCTCACCAAGAAGATGGCGGAGGATCTGACCGACTACTTCCTGGAGCGCGGGGTCCGGGTCCAGTACCTGCACTCCGAGGTGGACACGCTGCGCCGCGTCGAGCTGCTGCGGGAGCTGCGCCTCGGCGAGTTCGACGTGCTGGTGGGCATCAACCTGCTGCGTGAGGGCCTCGACCTGCCGGAGGTGTCGCTCGTGGCGATCCTCGACGCCGACAAGGAGGGGTTCCTGCGCTCGGGCCGCTCCCTGATCCAGACGATCGGCCGCGCGGCCCGCAACGTGTCGGGCGAGGTGCACATGTACGCGGACAAGATCACGCCTGCGATGCGCCAGGCGCTCGACGAGACCGACCGGCGCCGCGAGAAGCAGATCGCGTACAACGAGGCCAACGGCATCGACCCGACGCCGCTGCGCAAGAAGATCGCGGACGTCACCGACATGCTGGCCCGCGAGGACCTCGACACCGCCGAGCTGCTGGCGGGCGGGTACCGCAAGCCGGCCGGCGAACGCCGGGGCCGGGCACCCGTCCCGGGCTCGCCGAAGGAGGGCGCGACCACCGGCAACCGGCTCGCGGGCGCGGCCGCGAGCGAGCTGGCCGAGCTCATCCAGGAGCTCACGGACCAGATGCACGGGGCGGCCGCCGAGCTGCAGTTCGAGGTCGCCGCCCGGCTGCGCGACGAGATCTCCGGGCTGAAGAAGGAGCTCCGCCAGATGCAGGCGGCCACCGCCTGACGAGCGCGGCGGCCGCCATGGCATCCGTCGTGGCGGCCGCCGCGTGACTGGTCTCACGCGCCCCCCGCGCCAGGGGTGAAGTAGACTGCGGGCCTTGGAGGGGAGTACCTCAGGACGGCTCGATCGTCAGTACGGGTGACAACGGCGTTACCCCGGGCGAGCCGGCCTGCCGTGCGAATCCACCCTGTTCCCGACAGGGTGGAGGTGCCGGCGGGTGAGGAAGACCTCCGGTGCATTGTCGTTCGCATCGGAGGTGGCGCCCCGCCGTGGCCTCCGAGCCTGTGAAAGGAACTTGGATGGCCCTGGAGTTGCCCCCGTGGTTCGAGATCACGTCCCTCGTGGCGATGATCGTTCTGATCGTCGTCGACCTACTGATCGTCGCCCGCCGCCCGCACGTGCCGAGCACCAAGGAGAGCGCCCTCTGGGTGAGCTTCTACGTGGCGCTGGCGCTGGCCTTCGGCGGGGTGATCTGGGCCGTCGGCGGGGCCACACCCGCGGCCGAGTTCTACACCGGCTGGCTCATGGAGTACTCCCTGAGCGTCGACAACCTGTTCATCTTCATCATCATCATGGCGCGCTTCGCGGTGCCGCGTGAGCAGCAGCAGCGCGTGCTGATGGTCGGCATCATCATGGCGCTCGTGTTCCGCGCCGCCTTCATCCTCGCGGGCGCCGCGATCATCGAGCGGTTCACCGCCGTCTTCTACCTGTTCGGCGCGTTCCTGCTGTACACGGCGATCAAGCTGGTCATCGACGAGCTCAAGGAGGAAGAGGAGGACTTCAAGGAGAACGCCCTCATCCGCACCCTGCGCCGCGTGCTCCCGCTGGACCACCACTACGACGGCGCCAAGCTGCGCACCGTCGTCGACGGCAAGAAGCTGTTCACCCCGATGATCGTCGTCTTCGTGGCGATCGGGTCCACGGACCTGATGTTCGCGCTCGACTCGATCCCCGCGATCTTCGGCGTTACCACCGACCCGTTCCTCGTGTTCGCCACGAACCTGTTCGCCCTCATGGGCCTGCGGCAGCTGTACTTCCTGCTCGGCGGCCTCATGGACCGGCTCGTGTACCTGCCCTACGCGCTCGCGGCGATCCTCGCCTTCATCGGCGTGAAGATGGTCCTCGAGGCCCTGCACACCAACACGCTGCCGTTCCTCAACGACGGCCACGGGTTCCACTGGGCCCCGGAGGTGCCGATCTGGCTGTCCCTGACGGTCATCATCGCCTCGCTGACCATCGGCACGGTGGCGAGCCTCCTGTCGACCCGTGGCGGCGCCACGGCGCACCTCAAGTCCGACGAGAAGGCCTCCGACAAGAAGGCCGAGGTCACGACCGGCGACTGACCTCCCGGGGATCTGGCGGCAGCCGTGCCGCCAGATCCCCGGTCGTTGGCTTTCCTCGCCAGGTCCCCGGCCGCCGGCCGGTAGCGAAGGCGCGCGCAGGCCGAGGAACGAGGCCGAGCACGACTGAGCCCGGCGGCTCGGGAAAGCGCTGCTACCAGCCGCGCTCGCGCCATTCGTCCAGGTGGGGGCGCTCGGCGCCCAGCGTCGTGTCGAGGCCGTGGCCGGGATAGACCCACGTGTCGTCCCGGAAGCGGTCGAAGATCCGCGTCGTCACGTCGCCCAGCAGCGCCGCGAACCGGTCCGGGTCCCCGCTGGTGCTCCCGAGGCCGCCGGGGAACAGCGAGTCCCCGGTGAACAGGTGCGTCCGCCCGGCCACGGCCCCCGCGGCCGACACCTGCGCCGGCTCCGTGTAGGCCAGCGCGATCGACCCCGGGGTGTGCCCGCGCAGGTGGATCACCTCGAGCGTCACCTCGCCGAAGGTGATGCGGTCGCCGTCGGACACGGTGACCTCGACGGGCGTGCCGGACGCGGAGGCGATGGCCTCCGCGTCCAGGGAGCCCGCCACGGACTGCGCGCCGGTCACGGCCACGACGTCGGCCAGCGCGCCCAGGTGGTTGGGATGCCGGTGCGTGGTGACGACCACGTCAAGCGGCGGACCTGCGTCCAGCGGGCCCTCGCCGGGGCCGTCCCCCTCGGACATGTCGACGAGGTCCATCAGGGACTGCGGGTCCGCGGCCGCGTCGATCAGCAGTTGCGCCCCCGTCACGTGACAGGTCAGCAGATAGGTGTTGTTGTCCATCGGGCCGACGGACATCTTGTGGATCGCGATGTCGTCGAGCAGGCGGATATCAGGGTCACTGCCCGTGACGACATCACCGGTGTAGGGCGCCATGAACGGAGTCTGCCAGCCGGTGGCCCGCCTGTGCACCCGGGGGATGTGGTGGGTGTGGGCGAATCGTTCCACGATGTTCACCCGCCGGTTACCGGGCGAATTTGGCAAACCCCCTGGGATCGCGACATGCTGCGAAAGGCCGGACCCCGTCCGGCACGGTGACCCTTCGAGGAAAGGCATGGCTGCCATGAGCCTGAACCTGGACAACCTGGTCGACAAGTCCTACCGCGGCAAGAGCATCAAGGAGATCCTGGACGCTCCGCCGTCGGCGCTGCTCGGCCTGAGCCCCAAGCACGACGAGGCGCTCGCTGCCCTGAAGATCAAGAGCATCGCGGACCTGGGCAAGTGGGAGCACGCCGTGCACGCCCAGGCGCTCGTGACGCTGGCCTACGCCGAGGTGGACGAGGTCGCCGCCGACGCGTGAGCGCACCCCGCGGCGCCCGTCTCCCGCCCGGCGGGACGGGCGCCGTCGTCGTCCCCGGCGGAGGCCCGGGAAATCTGCTGGAGAATGGCCGGCATGACGACCTATGCCGTGACCTACGTGTACGCCGACGACGCCGCCGGGCTCGACGCCCATCGCGCGGAGCACCGTGCCTTCCTGCGCGGCCTGCACGAGGCGGGGGTGCTGCGGGCGTCGGGGCCGCAGCCCGCGGTGGTGCCGCGGGACGGCGCGCCGCCGGCCGGCGCGGGCGCCCTTCTCGTCCTGGAGGGGGACTCGGCCGGCGACGTCCTCGCGGCCCTCGACGAGGACCCGTTCCGGAAGGTGGGATTGATCACGGAGCGGTCGGCGCGGGAGTGGAACGTCGTGATCGGCGGGTTCGCCTGAGGGCCCGGCGGCGTGTCGTAGAACACGCGTGCGAATGTCAGAGTCTCGGCCTAGGATGCTCGCGTGAGTAATCGGCTGGTCGTTTCCGGTGCCCGTGAGCACAACCTCAAGAACGCGTCCCTGGATCTGCCCCGGGAGGCGCTCGTCGTGTTCACGGGGTTGTCCGGGAGCGGCAAGTCGTCGCTCGCGTTCGACACGATCTTCGCCGAGGGGCAGCGCCGTTACGTCGAGTCGCTGAGCGCGTACGCGCGCCAGTTCCTCGGCCAGATGGACAAGCCCGACGTCGACTTCATCGAGGGCCTCAGCCCCGCGGTGTCGATCGACCAGAAGTCGACGAACCGGAACCCGCGCTCGACCGTGGGCACCATCACCGAGGTCTACGACTACCTCCGCCTGCTCTACTCGCGCGCGGGGACGCCGCACTGCCCCGTCTGCGGCGAGAAGATCCAGTCGCAGACCCCGCAGCAGATCGTCGACCGCGTGCTGGAGCTGCCCGAGGGCACGCGGTACCAGGTGCTCGCGCCCGTGGTGCGCGGGCGCAAGGGCGAGTACGCCGACCTCTTCAAGGAGCTGTCGGCCAAGGGCTTCGCGCGTGCCCGGGTCGACGGCGAGGTGGTGCAGCTCTCCGAGCCGCCGGCGCTGGAGAAGAAGCTCAAGCACGACATCGAGGTCGTGGTGGACCGGCTGGTGGCCCGCGAGGGCGTGCAGCGGCGGCTCACCGACTCCGTCGAGACCGCCCTCGGGCTGGCCGGCGGGCTCGTGATGATCGAGCTGGTCGACGTATCGGCCGATGCCCCGGCCGCCGAGCGGATCCGCAAGTTCTCCGAGAAGCGCTCCTGCCCGAACGACCACCCGCTCACGCTCGACGAGATCGAGCCGCGCACCTTCTCGTTCAACGCCCCGTACGGCGCGTGCCCCGAGTGCACGGGCATCGGGTTCCGGCTGGAGGTCGATCCCGACCTCGTCGTGCCGGATGACGAGAAGTCGCTGCGCGACGGCGCCGTGGCACCGTGGGCGCAGACCTCCAGCGAGTACTTCGAGCGGGTGCTGACGGCGCTCGCCGAGGAGATGAAGTTCGACATGGACGCGCCGTGGCGTGCCCTGCCGCAGCGGGCGCGCGACGCCATCCTGCACGGGCAGAACCACGAGGTGCACGTCAGGTACAAGAACCGCTGGGGGCGCGAGCGGCAGTACTCGACCGGCTTCGAGGGCGTCCTGACGTTCCTGGAGCGGCGGCACCGCGAGACGGACTCCGACTGGTCCAAGGAGAAGTACGAGGCCTTCATGCGCGAGGTCCCGTGCCCGGCGTGCGACGGCGCGCGCCTGCGCCCGGAGGTGCTCGCGGTGAAGGTGGGCGGCAGGTCCATCGCCCAGGTGTGCCGCCTGCCCATCTCGGAGGCGGCGGAGTTCCTCAAGGGGCTCGAGCTCGGCCACCGCGAGCAGCAGATCGCGGCCGAGGTGCTCAAGGAGATCCACGCGCGGCTCGGGTTCCTGCTCGACGTCGGGCTGGAGTACCTCACGCTCGAGCGGCCGGCGGGCACGCTGTCCGGCGGCGAGGCGCAGCGGATCCGGCTGGCCACGCAGATCGGGTCCGGCCTGGTCGGCGTGCTGTACGTGCTGGACGAGCCGTCGATCGGGCTGCACCAGCGCGACAACCGGCGGCTCATCGAGACCCTGACGCGGCTGCGGGACCTGGGCAACACGCTGATCGTCGTCGAGCACGACGAGGACACGATCCGCACGGCGGACTGGATCGTCGACGTCGGCCCGGGTGCGGGGGAGCGCGGCGGGCGGATCGTCCACTCGGGCGACCTGGCCGGCCTCCTGGCCGCCGAGGAGTCCGTGACCGGCGCCTACCTGTCGGGCCGGCGCCAGATCGTCGTTCCCGAGGTCCGGCGGCCGGTGGACCCGAAGCGCGAGCTGACCGTCGTCGGCGCGCGGGAGCACAACCTGCGGAACATCGACGTGTCGTTCCCGCTCGGCGTGTTCACCGCGGTCACGGGCGTGTCCGGCTCCGGCAAGTCGACCCTCGTGAACTCGATCCTGCACACCGTGCTCGCGAACGAGCTGAACGGCGCCCGCCAGGTGGCCGGGCGGCACACCCGCGTCACCGGGCTCGACCACCTCGACAAGGTGGTGCACGTCGACCAGGGCCCGATCGGCCGCACGCCGCGCTCCAACCCCGCCACCTACACGGGCGTGTGGGACCGGATCCGCAAGCTGTTCGCCGAGACGACCGAGGCGAAGGTGCGCGGCTACGGGCCGGGCCGGTTCTCGTTCAACGTCAAGGGCGGCCGCTGCGAGGCGTGCACCGGTGACGGCACGATCAAGATCGAGATGAACTTCCTGCCGGACGTGTACGTGCCGTGCGAGGTGTGCCACGGGGCGCGCTACAACCGCGAGACCCTCGAGGTGCACTTCAAGGGCAAGACCGTCGCGGACGTGCTCGACATGCCCATCGAGGAGGCGGCGTCGTTCTTCGAGGCGTTCCCGGCGATCTCGCGGTTCATGAACACGCTGGTCGACGTCGGCCTGGGCTACGTCCGGCTCGGTCAGCCCGCGCCCACGCTCTCCGGCGGCGAGGCGCAGCGCGTCAAGCTCGCCACGGAGCTGCAGAAGCGGTCCACCGGGCGCACCGTCTACGTGCTCGACGAGCCGACGACGGGCCTGCACTTCGAGGACATCCGCAAGCTGCTCGGGGTCCTGCAGTCGCTGGTCGGCAAGGGGAACTCGGTGATCGTCATCGAGCACAACCTCGACGTGATCAAGAACGCCGACTGGGTGATCGACATGGGCCCGGAGGGCGGTTCCGGCGGCGGCACCGTGGTGGCCGAGGGGACGCCCGAGTTCGTCGCGGGGGTGCCGGAGTCGCACACCGGCAAGTTCCTGGCGGAGGTGCTCGACGGCACGGTACCGGTCGGGCCGGCCCCGGCGGGCGGCGGCCCGGCGGCGCCGGCCGACCCCGCGAAGGCCGAGGCCGCGAGGACGACGAAGAGCCGGGCACGCCGCAAGGCCGCTGTCGCGGGCTGAGCGTGCCCGGCTCTCGCCGGGCGGGTCGTCGTCGGACAGGTGGTCGTCGGGCCGTGCGTCAGACGAGCTCGTAGTCCACCCAGATGCGGAACGCGGTCTGTTCCGCGGTCGACACCCTGCCGAGGAACGCGTGCTCCGCGGTGCGCGGGGTCGTCGGTTCGATCTCGACCAGGCAGGTCTGGCCTGCCGCGGCGAGGTTGTCGGCCTTGAGCCGGAACGCGCCGCAGCGCCATTGGACGTCCGGCCCGACGGTGCTGTCCAGCACCTCGTTGAACAGCGAGAAGGACGCGTAACCGGCCATCGCGACCGGCAAGGCCGGGAATCCGTCGAAGTGTCCCTGACACATCGAGGCGGCCACCTCGAGCTTCGCACTGCCCGACCGCTGGTGCACCGAGACGTCCGAGATGGGCATGGGTTGCTCGTACGGGTTCCCGGGCAGCACGGCGTCGGGTTCCGTCGGCTGCCCCATGATGCGGTAGAAGACCGCTGCGGTCATGACCTTGTACTGCACGTCCATCCGGGCGATCAAGGTCCCGGCGGAGTCACGCAGCTCGGTGTGGGCCAGCACCTGACGGCGGTTCTGTCCCTGGATGACGGCGGTTCCGGTGAGCGGCCCGGGGGCCGGTGACTCGCCCTCCGGGTACATGCGCCCGACGGCGCGGCTGGCGAGGTAGAAGTTGCGTCCGGGGGCCGGGCTGCTCGTGGCGGCCGCCGACAGGCCCAGGATCGCGAGGTGGCGGCCCACCTCGCCGAGGCCGATGACCTGGCTCTGGCGGCCGGGCGGCGACTGGACGGGGACGACGGCGCTGACCTGTCCGGGTGCGGTGCTGGTCAGGTCCTGCAGGGCGTAGTACGGGCGAGTGACACAGATGAGTGCTGCGATGTCGTCGTAAGTGGTGGTGGTGGTGTGCGTGCGGGTTGACACGTGAATCACCCCTGGGGTCAAACAACCGGCGGGTACGTGTGACTAAGACTGGCATAACAGGCAAAGAGCTCCCTAGTCCTTCGAAGCGATTCGGCCGGTGAAATCCTTCGTCACCTGGTGTTTCGGTGGCGTTACCTGCCGTGCGGCATGCCCGGAAAAATGTGCCAGGCGGAGCGGGGCAGGCGGGCCAGCCTTGCCCGTAAACCGCGGAATCCCGGACCGCACGCGTAGCGTGGCGCGCTCCGGTAAGGGTTTGGCAAAGGCGCCACGAAACATCGCGCGGGCGGAGTATAGATTTCATCTTGTGACGAAGGCCACACGTCCACGATGTGGGCATCGCGGCGTGCGGTTATCGTGAACGGCATGAGCGGAGCCACGCATGACTATGCCGTCGAGGTGACCTGGACCGGAGCGGGGGAGGCGGGCACGGCGTCGTACACCGCCTACTCCCGGGACCATGACGTCGTCCTGGCCGGTAAACCGCCGCTGCCGGGCACGTCGGACCCGGCGTTCCGCGGCGACCCGGGCCGGTACAGCCCGGAGGAGCTGTTCGTCGCGAGCCTGAGCCAGTGCCACATGCTGTGGTTCCTGCACCTGGCCGCGACAAGCGGCCTGGTCGTCCGCGAGTACGCGGATTCCGCGACCGGCACGATGCGGGTGGAGTCGCGGGGCGAGGGGCAGTTCACGGACGTCACGCTGCACCCGCGGATCGTGGCCGACGACGGCGAGCTGGCCTCGGACGAGCAGATCGCGGCCCTGCACCACAAGGCCCACGCGATGTGCTTCATCGCGCGGTCGGTCAACTTCCCCGTGAACGTGGAGCCGGTCCCGCTCGCGGTCGCGGGCCGGGCCTGAGGCGCGGCGCCGGCGGCCCGGCGGGGCCTGGCGCGCCGACGCTGTGATCCGTCGGGGCGGTTTCTGTGAATCCCGGGGCGCGGGCGCCGCTTGTCGCTAAGGTTCCAGCGTGACTTTTCACCCGCGTTCCGTCCGCGCCGCCCGTGACCTCCGCCGCGCCGGTCATCCTCTCGTCTCGCTGACCGTCGTGGCGCTCCTGGCGGCGTGCGGCGGCGGCGAGGTCACCGGCGCTCAGGCCCCCGGCGCCGGGGCGACCTCCGCCGCGCCGTCGGACAGCGCACCGGCGTCGCCGACGCCGTCGGACGACCTGTCGGAGCCGGCTCCCGCGGAGCCGCCCGCGCCGTCGGACGCGGCCTCGCCCAGCGCGTCGCCCGTCCCGAAGCCGTCGGCCTGGGGCTCCGTCGAGATCGACGCCGGCCACCAGCCCGCCTGGTTCGAGGGGAGCGACTGGTCGTGCGGCATGCCGGCCCAGCTGCTCGACCAGAGCCTCGACCCCGCGGCCACGCTGACGGCGGCCGGCCCGCTCGCGCCCCGGCCTGCCGGGGACCAGGCCGACGGCGGTGTGCTGCTGCCCGTCGAGATCCAGGTCACCGGCAAGAAGCCCACGCACACGAGCCCGGCCGTCGCCGTCGTCGTCCGCGAGGGAACCGTCGTCAGCCTGCCGCCGCTGGCCGACGGCGAGCCGGTGGAGTTCAGCGGGACCGCCGACGCCGCCGTGGGGAGCCGGAACTTCTGCCTGCCCGGCGGGGAGGCCGAGGGGATGACGACCTACGACCAGAAGCTCCCGGACGGCGCCTACGAGATCCGCGCCTTCGTCGAGCTGGACCCGGGAGCCTCCCCGCGCCGCTTCGTCCTGACCGAGCCGGTCCCCGCAGAGCTCAAGGGCGGCGCCTGGGTGGCCGGCGCCTGAGCCGCGCCGACCGGCCCGGGTCGGCGCGCCCGGGCCGGCGCAGCTGAGCGCCCGTGTCAGAGTCTCGAACTAGAGTTCGGGGCATGGCAGATCCGGCGACCTACCGTCCCCGGCCCGGCGAGATACCGACCTCGCCGGGCGTGTACCGCTTCCGTGACGAGCACGGGCGGGTGATCTACGTCGGCAAGGCGAAGAACCTGCGGCAGCGCCTGTCGAACTACTTCCAGGACGTCGCGAACCTGCACTACCGCACGCGCACCATGGTGACCACGGCGGCCTCGGTCGAGTGGACCGTCGTGGCCACCGAGGTGGAGGCGCTCGCGCTGGAGTACACGTGGATCCAGCAGTACGACCCGCGGTTCAACGTGAAGTACCGGGACGACAAGTCGTACCCGTACCTGGCGGTCACGCTCGGCGAGGAGATCCCGCGCGCCCAGGTGATGCGGGGCGCCAAGCGCAAGGGCACCCGGTACTTCGGGCCGTACGGGCACGCCTGGGCGATCCGCGAGACGCTCGATCAGGTGCTGCGGGTCTTTCCCGTGCGCACGTGCTCGGCGGGCGTGTACAAGCGCGCCGAGCGTTCCGGCCGGCCGTGCCTGCTGGGGTACATCGACAAGTGCTCCGCGCCGTGCGTCGGCCGGATCAGCCCCGAGGACCATCGCGAGCTCGCGCTGGACTTCTGCGACTTCCTGGCGGGCGAGACCACGAAGTTCGAGAAGCGGCTCACGGCCGAGATGACCGCCGCCGCCCAGGACATGGAGTACGAGCGCGCGGCGAGGCTCCGCGACGACATCGAGGCGCTGCGCCGCGCCACCGAGAAGAACGCGGTCGTGCTCGGCGACGGCACGGACGCCGACGTCTTCGCGCTCGCGGGCGACGAACTGGAGGCGGCCGTCCAGGTCTTCCACGTCCGCGGCGGCCGCATCCGCGGCCAGCGCGGCTGGGTCGTGGAGAAGGTCGAGGACCTGACCGACGCCGACCTGGTGGAGCACCTGCTCCAGCAGGTCTACGGTGCCGTCGACACGCAGGGGGCCGACGCCGCACGAGCCGGTGACGAGTCCCGCGCAGCCGGTGCCGGTACTGCCGGTGACGGCACGACGCCGGAGGCCGTCGCCCCGGCGCAGGCGTCGCCGGCCGCCGATACGCCGGCCGCCGATACGCCGGCCGCCGATACGCCGGCCGCCGATACGCCGGCGGCCGCTGCCCGGGCCGCGGAGGCCGCCGCCGCCCGCGACGCCGTCCCGCGCGAGGTCCTCGTGCCGGTCCTCCCGCCGGATCCCGACCAGGTCACCGCCTGGCTGAGCGGCCTGCGGGGCTCGCGGGTCGACCTGCGCGTCCCGCAGCGCGGCGACAAGAAGGAGCTCGCCGCCACCGTGCTGCGCAACGCGGAGCACTCCCTCGTGCTGCACAAGACCCGCCGCGCAGGCGACCTGACGACCCGCAGCCAGGCCCTCCAGGAGATCCAGGAGGCCCTCGGCCTGGACAGCGCCCCGCTGCGCATCGAGTGCTACGACATCTCGCACACCGGCGGCACCTACCAGTCCGCGTCGATGGTCGTGTTCGAGGACGGCCTGCCGCGCAAGAGCGAGTACCGCACGTTCAGCATCCGCGGCCCCGAGGGCGAGGGCGCCCGCGACGACACCGCCGCCATGCACGAGGTCATCACGCGCCGCCTCAGGCGCTACCTCGCCGACCGCCTCAAGGCGAACGACGTCGAGCTCGCGTCCGGCGAGATCGACCCGGACGACGACGCCGCGCCCGAGGACACGAAGCGCTTCGCGTACCCGCCCAGCCTGATCGTCGTCGACGGCGGCCCGCCCCAGGTCGCCGCCGCGGCCCGGGCCATGGCGGAGCTCGGCGTCACCGACGTCGCCCTGTGCGGGCTCGCCAAGCGGCTGGAGGAGGTGTGGGTCCCCGGCGACGACTACCCGGTCATCCTGCGGCGCTCGTCGGAGGGCCTCTACCTGCTGCAGCGCGTCCGCGACGAGGCGCACCGGTTCGCGATCCAGGCGCACCGCAAGCGCCGCGGCAAGGGCATGATCGCGTCGGTGCTCGACGACGTGCCGGGCCTCGGCCCCGCCCGCAAGAAGGCCCTGCTGGCGCACTTCGGCTCGGTCAAGAAGCTGCGCGCGGCGTCGGCCGAGGAGATCGCGACGGTCCGCGGCATGGGCGAGGGCACGGCGCGCGCCGTCGTCGCCGCCCTCGCGAAGGAGAAGTGATCGCGCCGTGACTGGCATGCTGGGCCCCATGAACGAACCGTCCCCGACGACAGCGCCGTCGGGCATCGCGGCCATCGACGCCTCCGCCACGACCCCCGCCGAGGACCCCCAGCCGGAGGTCCTGATCATCACCGGCATGTCCGGCGCCGGCCGGTCCCGCGCCGCCGCCGTCCTGGAGGACCTCGACTGGTACGTCGTCGACAACCTCCCGCCGATGATGCTCGTCCCGCTCGTCGACCTCATGAGCAAGGGCTCCACGATCGAGCGCGTCGCGGCCGTCGTCGACGTGCGCGGCCGGGAGTTCTTCTCCGAGCTCGACAAGGTGCTCGCGCACATGAGCGAGCGGGACGTCGCCTACCGGATCCTCTTCCTCGACGCCTCCGACGAGGCGCTCGTGCGCCGCTTCGAGCAGGTGCGCCGCCCGCACCCGCTGCAGGGCGACGGCCGCATCCTCGACGGCATCGGCGCGGAGCGCTCCCTCCTGGCCACCATCAAGGAACGTGCCGACATCTCGATCGACACCTCCGACCTGTCCGTGCACGACCTGTCCCGCGAGATCCGGCGCTCCCTGGCCGACGCGTCCCAGGAGGCCCTGCGCATCACCCTGGTCTCGTTCGGGTTCAAGTACGGGATCCCGCTGGACGCGGACCACGTCGTGGACGTACGGTTCCTGGCCAACCCGTACTGGATCACCGAGCTGCGTCACCTGACCGGCCACGACGAGCCCGTGCGGGAGTACGTGCTCGCCCGGCCCGGGGCACTCGACTTCGTCGAGCGCTACACCTCCGCACTGGAACCGGTCCTCGCGGGCTACCTGGACGAGGAGAAGCGCTACGCCACGATCGCCGTCGGCTGCACCGGCGGCAAGCACCGCTCCGTCGCGATGGCCGAGGCCATCGCGGAGCGGCTGCGCGCGGCGGGCCACCGGGTGCGCGTGACCGCACGCGACCTCGGCCGGGAGTAGGGCCGGAGGAACGGGGCAGAGAGGTGCCGATGAGGCCTGAGTGGAGCAAGAACCCGGCCGTCGTCGCGCTGGGCGGGGGGCACGGCCTGTCGGCCTCGCTGTCCGCGCTGCGCCTGATGTCGGACCGGCTGACCGCCGTCGTCACCGTGGCCGACGACGGCGGGTCGTCGGGGCGCCTGCGCGACGAGCTCGGCGTCCTGCCGCCGGGGGACCTGCGCATGGCGCTCGCGGCGCTGTGCGACGACTCGGAGTGGGGCCGCACCTGGAGCGCGATGCTCCAGCACCGGTTCCGGTCGGACGGCGAGCTGGACAACCACGCGATGGGGAACCTGCTCATCGTGGCGCTGTGGGAGCTGCTCGACGACCCGGTCAAGGGCCTGGACTGGGTGGGCAAGCTGCTGGGGGCGCGCGGGCGCGTGCTGCCGATGGCCGCCGTACCGCTGGTCGTGGAGGCGGACGTGCGCCGCGAGCCGCACCAGGTCCGCCCGGGACGCCCCGCCGCGGAGACGGTGATCGGGCAGAGCCGCGTGGCGGTGACCGACGGGCGCATCGAGCAGCTGCGGCTGGTGCCGTCGGACCCGCCGGCGCCCGACGAGGCGGTCGACGCCGTCATGGAGGCGGACTGGGTCGTGCTGGGCCCCGGGTCCTGGTACTCGTCGGTGCTGGTCCACCTGCTGGTCCCGGACCTCGCCCAGGCCCTGCACGACACGTCGGCCCGCAAGTGCGTGACGCTCAACCTCGCCGCCGACGGCGGGGAGACGGCCGGCCTGACCGCCGTGGACCACCTGGAGGCCCTGCACAAGCACGCCCCGAGCCTGCGGATCGACGCGGTCGTCGCCGACCCGTCCGCGGTCGAGGACGTCTCGCAGCTCCATGAGGCCGCCGGGCGCATGGGCGCCCACCTGCTGATGCGCCAGGTGCGGCGCGGCGACGGCACGGCCCGGCACGACGCGCTGCGCCTCGCGGCCGCGTACCGCGACGTGTTCGAGAACGTTCTCGGGGACGTCTGACGGAGCCGCGCGGCCCGCTCGCGCGGCCCGCTCGCGCGGCCCGCTCGCGCGGCCCGCTCGCACAACCCGCGCGGCCGTCCCGCCCCGCGCCCGCCCGGCCCGTTCACCGGCACCGTCCGGGATGCGAGACATCCGCGTGAGGCATTGACAGGCCCTTGGGGCGCTCCTTACGGTCCACGCATCAGTAATTCCGATCAGATCGATCGGAATAATGGATCTATTGCCCGCCAGGCGAGGAGCCGTCCATGTCCCGCACCGTTGCCGTCCGCCCGCTCCGCGCGGCTCTCGACGCCCGCCCGTCCCGCCGTCGTCCCGTGATGCCGGCCGCCGCCCTCGCCGTCCTCGCCCTCACCGCCGGCTGCGCCCAGGGGGCCTCGGCCGGTCCGGCGGCGACCGGCGGCGCACCGGTCCCGGGCGGCACCCTGCGCTTCGCGCTCGGCGCCGAGCCCACCGGCGTCGACCCGCAGCAGGTGGGCACCAACGTCAGCATCTACATCGCCCGCCAGCTCGCCGACTCCCTCACCGACCAGGATCCGGAGACCGGCGAGATCGTCCCCTGGCTCGCGGAGAGCTGGGACGTGAACGACGAGCTCACCGAGTTCACCTTCCACCTGCGCGACGACGTGACGTTCTCCGACGGCACGCCGCTGGACGCCGGGACGGTGAAGGCGAACTTCGACGCGCTCGCGGACGGGCCCCTGGCCGCGTCGGCCCCGCTCGCGGCCAGCTATCTCGGGGGCTACGAGAAGTCCCGCGTCGAGGACGAGCACACCGTCACCGTCGTGCTGGAAGCCCCTGACGCCCAGTTCCTGCAGGCCACGTCCACGGTCTCGCTGGCGATCCTGTCCGAGGGGACCGCGACCGCGGACCCGGCCGAGCGGCAGCAGGGCGAGCTCGTGGGCTCGGGCCCCTTCGTCCTGGAGGAGTACACCCAGGGCCAGGGCGCGGTGATCACCCGGCGCGACGGTTACGACTGGGCGTCCGACGCCGCCGCGCACGACGGCGAGGCGTACCTCGACGCCGTCGAGTTCTCGGTGGTCCCGGAGTCCGGGGTGCGGGCCGGCTCGCTGGCGTCCGGGCAGGTCGACGCCATCGGCGACGTCCTGCCGCAGGACGTGCCGCAGGTGGAGGGCTCGGGCGGGCAGGTCCTGAACCGGAACAACCCCGGCGTCGCCTTCGTGCTGCAGGCCAACGTGAACCGGCCGCCGCTGGACGACCCGGACGTGCGCCGGGCGCTCCTGCCCGCGATCAACCGCCCCGAGCTGGTCGACACCGTGTTGTCGGACGCCTTCAAGCCCGCGACCAGCGTCCTGGCGTCGACCACGCCGGGCTACACGGACCTGAGCGACGAGCTGGTGTTCGACCCGGAGGAGGCCGCCCGCCTGCTCGACGAGGCGGGCTGGGCCGAGGGCCCGGACGGCATCCGGGAGAAGGACGGCGAGAAGCTCGCGTTCGACGTCGCCTACGCGCCGCTGTTCACCGGCAGCGAGGCGGTGCTGGAGCTCGTGCAGCAGCAGCTGCGCGCGGTGGGCGTGGACCTGGAGCTGCGCCGGCTCACCCCGGCCGAGCAGACGGCCGCGCAGGAGTCGGGTGACTTCGACACCTACTACTACAACGTGACCCGCGCGGACGCCGACATCCTGCGCACCCAGTTCGCCGTCGGGCAGCGCAACCTCAGTTTCCGCGAGGCCCCGCAGGGGGACGACGACGCCGACCCCCTCGACGCCCTCCTGGCCGACGCCCTCGCCGAGCCCGACGCCGCGGCCCGCGCCGAGCTCGCGGCCGGTGCCCAGCGCGAGATCCTCGACCAGGCCCTGGCGATCCCGCTGTTCGAGCTCGCCCAGTCGATCGGGGTGCGCGGCGAGGTGCACGGCGTCGCGTTCGACGCGTCCAGCCGGCTGCTGTTCCGCGACGCCTGGATCGACGGGGGCGGGCAGTGACCGCCCGCGGTGCCCTGCGCCTGCTCGGCGGCGCCGCCGTCGTCCTGTGGGGCGCGTTCACGGTCTCGTTCGCGATCCTCTACCTGCTGCCCAGCGATCCGGTGAGCATCATGCTCAGCCAGTCGGCCGAGTCGCTCGACCCCGCGCAGGTGCAGGCCCTGCGCGAGCGGCACGGCCTCGACCGGCCCCTGCCGGAGCAGTACCTCACCCAGCTCGGCAACGCCCTGACCGGCGACCTCGGTACCTCGGTGACCACCGGCGCCCCGGTCACGGACCTGCTCGCCGAGGCGCTGCCGCACACCGCCGCCCTGGCCGGGCTCGCGCTGCTGCTCGCGGTGCTCGCGGGCACCGGGATCGCGGTGCTCGCGTCCTGGACGCGCGCCCGGTGGCTGCGTGCCGCGCTGCTCGCGCTGCCGCCCGTGGGCGTCGCCGTCCCCGGGTTCTGGGTGGGGCTCGTGCTGCTGCAGCTGTTCTCCTTCACCTGGTACGTGTTCCCGGCCGTCGGGCAGGACGGGTTCGCGTCGCTCGTGCTGCCCGCGGTCACGCTCGCGGTGCCGCTGTCCGCGACGATCGCCCAGGTGCTCGCCCGCGGCCTGGACGAGGCGTGGCGCGCGCCCTACGCCGACACCGCGTTCGGCGCGGGCGCCTCGCGGAACCGGGTGCTCGGCGCGCACGTGCTGCGCAACGGCTCGCTCCCGACCGTGACCCTGATCGGCGTGCTCACCGGCAACCTGCTGGGCGGCACTGTCGTGGTGGAGACCGTGTTCTCCCGGCAGGGTCTCGGCAGGCTCGCCGAGCAGGCGGTCACCACGCAGGACATCCCCGTGGTGCAAGGGCTGGTGCTGACCGGCGCGCTGGTGTTCGTCGTCGCCGGCCTGCTGGCCGACCTCGCGCACCCGCTCCTGGACCCGCGCCTGCGCGGCCGCCGCGCCGCGCCCGCGCCCCGGGCGGTGCCGGCATGAGCGCCGCGCGGACCGGCCGGGACATGACCCGGGGACTGCGCCGGCCGGGCGCCGTCGTCGCCGTCCTGATCCTGCTGGTCCTGACCGCCTGGGCCGTCGCGCCCGGCGCGTTCACGGCCCACGACCCCGTCACCGGCATACCCGCCGAACGCCTGCTCCCGCCCGGGCCGGGTCATTGGTTCGGCACCGATCACCTGGGCCGCGACCTGTTCGCGCGCACCGTCCACGGCACCGGGCTCACGGTCCGCGCGGCCCTGCTCGCGATCGCCGTCGCGCTCGGCGGCGGCGCGGCGATCGGCCTGATCGCCGGGTTCTCCGGCGGGGTGCTCGACGACGTGCTCATGCGCGGCATCGACGTCGTCCTCGCGATCCCCGGCCTGCTGCTGTCGCTCGCGGTCGTCACGGCGCTCGGGTTCGGCACGGTGAACGTCGCGCTGGCCGTCGGCGTCGCGTCCGCACCGGTGTTCGCCCGGGTGATGCGCAGCCGCGCCCTGCACGTGCGGCACGCCGGCTACGTCGAGGCGGCCCGCCTGGCGGGGTCGGGGCCGGTCGCGATCGTGCTGCGGCACGTGCTGCCGAACGCCGCCGGTCCCGTGCTGGTGCTCGCGGCCGTCGAGCTCGGGGCGGTCGCGCTGGCCGTGTCCTCGCTCAGCTTCCTGGGCTTCGGCGCCACGCCACCCACGCCCGAGTGGGGCGCCCTGATCGCCGAGGGCCGCGACTACCTCGCGGTGGCCTGGTGGTACACCGCGCTGCCCGGCCTGGTCCTCGCGGCCGGCGTGCTCGCCGCCGGCCGCCTCGGCCGCACGTTCGAAGCCGAAGGGAGGCACGCACGATGAGCGTCACCAGCGAACGATCGCCCCGCGCCACGGCCGCCGGCCGTGCCATCAGGGGCAGCGCCGTCGAAGGCGGCGCGGTCGCGCCGGTCGGGCCCGACGCCGCTACGACGTCCGGCGACGCCACGACGTCCGACGACGTCGCGCCGAGGTCCGACGTCGCCGTCCCGCCGGTCACCTCCGACGCCTTCGGATCCGCCCCGGCGCTCCTCGAGGCCGACGGGCTGACCGTCGCCTACCGCGGCACCGAGGTGGTGCACGGCGTGAGCCTGCGCGTCGCGCCCGGCGAGGTGGTCGCGCTCGTCGGCGAGTCCGGCTCCGGCAAGTCCACGATCGCCCGCGCGCTCACGGGGCTGCTGCCCGACGGCGGGGTCGTGACCGGCGGGCGCGCCGCCCTCGGCGGGCAGCCGCTCACCGGGCTGACACCCCGGGCCTGGCAGGACCTGCGCGGCGCCCGCCTCGGCTTCGTCCCGCAGGACACCGGATCCGCGCTCGACCCCGTCGCCCGGATCGGCGACCAGGTCGCCGAGGCGCTCGTCGTGCACGGCACGCCGCGCGCCGCCGCACGGGAGCGCGCCGTGCGGATCCTGCACGACGTCGGCCTCGACGCGCCCGCCGCCCGCGCGCGCCAGTACCCCCACCAGCTCTCCGGCGGCATGCGGCAGCGGGTGCTGATCGGCCTCGCGCTCGCGAACCGGCCCGGCCTCGTCGTCGCCGACGAACCCACCTCCGCCCTCGACGTCACCCTGCAGCGCCACATCCTCGACCTGCTCACCGACCCTGCCGGGACCCGCGGGGAACGGCCCGCCCTCCTGCTCGTCACGCACGACCTGGCGCTCGCGGCCGAACGCGCCGACCGGGTCCTGGTGATGCGGCACGGCCGCATCGTGGACGAGGGGCGGCCGGGCCGGGTGCTCGGCGCCCCGCGGCACGCCTACAGCCGCGAGCTGGTCGAGGCCGCCGCGCCGGGCGCGGGCCGCACGGCGGTCGCGGGCCCGCCGGCGGCTGCCCCCGTGCTCGAGGTCCGGGACCTCGCCAAGGCGTTCCGCCTCCCCGGCGGCGGCCTCCCGCTGCCGGGAAGGGGCCGCCCGGGCGCGGGCCTCGCGTTCCCCGGGTGGCGCGAGCGGGGCACCGGCGCGACGGAGCCCGGCGGCCGCGCGTCGGGCACCGGCGTGGCACTGCCCGGCACGCACGGGCCCGATCCGTCCCGGCCCGGCGGCCGCGCATCGGGCACCGCCGGTCTCCGGGCGGTCGACGGGGTCTCCTTCGCCGTGGCGCCCGGGGAGACGTTCGCGCTGGTCGGGGAGTCCGGCTCGGGCAAGACGACGATCGCGCGGCTCGTCCTCGGGCTGGAGCGGGCCGACGCCGGGACGGTCGTCCTCGGCGGGCGGCCGCTCGGCCGCGACACCCGCGAGCTGCGCCGCCGCAGCCAGCTCGTGCACCAGGACCCGTCGTCGTCCCTCGACCCGCGGTTCACGGTGGCGGCCGCCGTGGCCGAGCCGCTCGTGGCGCACCGCACCGGGACGCGCGCCGAGCGCCGCGACCGCGTTGCCGCGCTGCTGGAGGCGGTGCACCTGTCGCCGGACCTCGCCGGATGCCGCCCCGCCGAGCTGTCCGGCGGGCAGCGGCAGCGGGTCGCCGTCGCGCGGGCGCTCGCCCTGGACCCGGAGCTGCTGGTCCTCGACGAGCCGACCAGCGCGCTGGACGCGTCGGTCCAGGCCCGCGTCCTGGACCTGCTCGTCGAGCTGCAGGAGTCGTGCGGGACGGCGTTCCTGCTCGTCACGCACGACCTGGCCGTGGTGCGGCGCGTCGCGCACCGGGTGGCCGTGCTGCGCCGCGGCCGGGTCGTCGAGCAGGGCGCCGTGACGGACATCCTCGACCACCCCCGCGAGCAGTACACGCGGGAGCTCGTGGCGGCCGTGCCCCGGGCCGCCCTCGGCCACGACCCGGCGGCCCTCGCGGGCGCCCCGACCGACGAAGGAGAGCACTCATGACCGAGGCCCCGCGGATCCCGCTGTCCGTCCTGGACCTGGCGATCGTCCCCGAGGGCGGCAGCGGCGCCGCCGCGATCCGCCGCGCCGTCGACCTCGCCGCCGACCTCGACCGCTGGGGGTACCGGCGCGTCTGGTACGCCGAGCACCACCTGTCGCCCGGCGTCGCGTCGGCGTCGCCGGCGGTCCTGGCGGCCGCCGTCGCCGCGCGCACGGAACGGATCCGGGTCGGGTCCGGCGCCGTGCTGCTCGGCACGACGTCGCCCGTGGTGGCCGCCGAGCAGTTCGGCACCATCGCGGCCCTGCACCCGGGGCGCGTCGACCTCGGGCTGGGGCGGGCGAGCGTGCCGCCCCGGCGGGTCGACGCCGCCGACGGCGAGGCGGCAGCGTCGTCGTCGGCCCCGTCCGTGCCGGCCCCACCGGCCGCCGGCCGCGTCGTGGACGGGCTCTACGTGCCGCCCCCGCCACCGGTCGACTTCGACGACCCCGCGCTGCGCGACCGCATCGACGCACAGCAGCGCCTCATCGGCGCGGGCCGCACGCCGTCGGCGCTCGCCGCGGACCTGGAGATCGTGCTGAACCTGCGGGACGGCGGCCACCTCACGGACGGCGGGGACTGGGTCAGCCCGCCGGCCGACGGCGCCGCGTTCGACCTCTGGGTGCTGGCCTCCAGCCCCGGCGAGAGCGCGCGCACGGCCGGTGCGCTTGGGCTGCCGCTCGCCGCGAACTACCACGTCAGCCCGGCGACCACCCTCGACACGATCGCCGCCTACCGCGAGGCGTTCCGGCCCGGGGTGCTCGCCGAGCCGTACGTGATCGTCTCGGCCGACGTGCTCGCCGTGGCGGAGCCCGGGCAGGCGCACGAGCCGTCCGGGGCGTTCGCCGACTGGGTGGCGTCGATCCGGTCGGGCGCGCGCGGGGCGATCCCCTTCCCGGCGCCCGGCCGCGGGCGCCCGTGGAGCGACCGGACCGGGTCGGAGCGCGCCCTGGTCGCCGACCGGGTCGACACCCGGATCGTCGGGGACCCGGCGACCGTCGTCGAACGCCTCGCGACCCTGGCCCGCGTCACCGGCGCCGACGAACTGCTTGTCACCACCGAGGCCCACGACCCGGCCGCGGCGCGCGCCTCGTTCGAGCTCCTCGCCGGGGCCTGGGGCCTCGCCGGGGCGAACCCGGCCCCCGGACGCAGGACGGCTGCCGCCTGACCGGCGGCCGCACCGGCAGCCGCACTGACACCCCCATCGACCTACCGACAGCCCTACCGACAAGGAGTCCCACCGTGCCCGTCGAATTCCTGGGAATGACCGCCGTCAGCGACGCGTCCGAGACGAGCGAGCGCACCACCGCGCCGTTCGACACCGACTACCTGGTGCGGCTCGCCCGCGCGCACGAGGACAACGGCTGGACCCGCGTGCTGTTCGCCTACGGGTCCGGCGGGGCGGAACCGGCGTCGCTCGCCGCGTACGTCGCGGCGCGCCTGCCCGGCATCGAGCTGCTGCTCGCGCACCGCCCCAACGTGTCCTACCCGACGTACGCGGCCAAGACGTTCGCGACGCTCGACCAGCTCTCCGGGGGCCGGTTGTCGGTGCACTTCATCACCGGCGGCAACGACCACGAGCAGGGCCGCGAGGGTGACACGCTGCCCAAGGACGTGCGGTACGCCCGCACGCGGGAGTACATCCAGATCGTCAAGCGGGCCTGGGCCGGGACCGAGCCCTTTGACCACGACGGTGACTTCTACCAGTTCAAGGACTTCGTGCTCGACGCGAAGCCGTTCGGCGGGCGCACGCCGACGATCTCGTTCGGGGGGTCGTCCGACGCCGCCTACCGGGTCGGGGCCGCCGAGGCCGACATCTACGCGGTCTGGGGCGAGCCGCTGGACCGCACCCGGGAGCAGATCGAGCGCGTGCACGCCGAGGCCGAGGCCGCGGGCCGCGCGGAGCCGCCGCGGATCCACGCGGCGTTCCGGCCGATCATCGCGCCGACGACGGAGCTCGCCTGGGAGAAGGCGCACGGGATCCTGGACCGGATCGAGGCGCGCAAGGGTGCCCTCGGCGGGAGCCTGAGCCGCCGGCACCCGATCGACGCGCCCGAGAACGCCGGTTCCCAGCGGCTCCTGGAGATCGCGGACGCGGGGGAGCGGTACGACACGGCGCTGTGGACCGCGACGGCCAAGGCGACGGGCGGCGCGGGCAACTCCAACGCGCTGGTCGGCACGCCGGAGGAGGTCGCCGAGGCGCTGCTCGCCTACTACGACCTCGGCGTCCGAATCATCTCCGCGCGCGGCTACGACCTGCTCGACGACGCGATCGACTTCGGTCGCTACGTCATCCCGATCGTGCGCGAGGAGGTGGCCAAGCGGGACCGGGAGGCGACCCCGGACGGCGCGGACTCGGACGGCCGCGCCGCCCGCGCCCGCACCGCGGTCGCGGCCCTCGGCGACACCCGTTCCGTGCTGACGGCCGCACGCCGAGTCTCGGAGCCGTGACGGCCGCGGCCCCCTGACCTCGCCAGCCCCCTGACCTCGCCGCCGATCCTGCCGCGGCTGCCGCCCTGCTGGTGACCATGTCATGTCGAACGATGGAAACGCTGCCATCGTCCGGGATGACATGGTCGCCGGCGGGGCGGCTCGCGTTCGATCGGCGCGGCACGGGGTGGCGCCGGGGGTGAGACTCTGGTGTCTCGCATCGTAAGAATTTCCGGGAAAGCCTCGCTCGGGCTTGACGGGCCGCCTAGGTTCTCACTCACATCAGAAATTCCGATCGAACTGATAGGAATTGTCGATGGCTGAGTCAACCTATGTGAGGACACCCCATGCCTGACCACATCATCCGGCCGGTGGCCGGCCGGCGAACCGCCCGGCCGCCGCGACCGCGCGCCCTCCTTGCCGCGGCGGCGGCCGCCCTGGCCCTGCTCGCGTCCGGCTGCGCCGCGAGCGCCGGCGGCGCCGAGGTCACCGGTGGTCTCGCCGAGGACGCGCCGCTGCCCACCGAGGTCCCGGCGGGGACCCGGCTCGTCGTCGGCGACCAGCTGATCCAGAAGGCGTTCGAGCTGGCCGGGGACGACATCGACCAGGACTTCGACTTCGAGCTGGAGTGGGCCAACATCTCCGGCGGCCCGCAGACCCTGGAGGCGTTCAACGCGAACGCCCTCGACCTCGGCTCCGTCGCGGAGATCCCGGCCCTGCACGCCACCTGGACGGGCCTGGACGTGCGGATCTACGCCACCCACTACCGCGAGGACTGGGACGAGAACCCGATCTACGAGCTGGCCTCGGCGCCCGGCGTCGCGCTGGACTCCCTGGCGGACCTGCGCGGCAAGAAGATCGCGTTCAGCCCCGGGCAGGCGCAGGGCGCCCTCGTCCTGAAGTCGCTGCGGGAGGCGGGCCTGACCCAGGACGACGTCGAGCTGGTCGAGCTGCCGTCGACCGGGGACGTGTACCCGACCGCGCTCGCGGCTGGTGAGCTCGACGTCGCGCCGCTCGGCTCGACCCCGCTGTACCGGTACCTCGCGCAGTACGGCAAGGACGGCGCCACGTCGATCAGGACGGGGATCCGCGACGACGCCGGGCACCTGTACGGCCCCGCCGCGGTGGTCCGGGACCCGGCCAAGGCCGCGGCGCTGCGCCAGTTCGTCCGGGCCTGGGCGCAGGCCCGCGTCTGGATCGACGAGCACCCGCAGGAGTGGAAGCAGGGCTACTACATCGAGGACCAGGGCCTGAGCGAGCAGGACGCGCAGTACGCGATCGACACCTGGCCCGTCACCGAGATCCCCGCCGAGGACGACCTGCCCGGCGTCGTCGGACGGCACCAGGAGACCGCGGACCTGCTGCGCGCCGAGCTGCACGACACGCTCTCCCGCCAGGAGATCGACGTCGCCGGGCTGTTCGACGAGCGCTTCGTGCCGATCGCGAGCGAGGCCGCCGAGGCCGCCCGGGAGGAGTCGTGACCGCCGTCCTCGCCGACCCCCGGCCCGCCGACCTGCGCCCCGGGGTCCGGCGGCTCGGGCTCGGCAAACCCTTGCCCCTGGCCGGCGGGCTCGGCGTCCTGGTCCTGCTGGCCGTCTGGTCCGCCGGCTCCGCCGCCGGCTGGATCGACCCGCGGGTCCTCACCGCCCCGTGGACCGTGGTGACCACCGGCGCGGACCTGATCGCGAACGGCAGCCTCCCGGAGCATCTCGGGGTCTCCCTCACCCGGGCGGCCCTCGGGCTCGTGACGGGCGTCGCCGCCGGGCTGGTCCTGGCCCTGATCTCGGGCCTGAGCCGCGTCGGGGACGCCCTCCTCGACGGCCCGATCCAGGTCAAGCGCGCCATTCCGAACCTCGCCCTCATCCCGCTGCTCATCCTGTGGTTCGGCATCGGCGAGGAGATGAAGGTCGTCACGATCGCGCTCGGCGTGTTCGTGCCGATCTACCTGCACACGCACAACGGGCTGCGCTCGATCGACAGCCGCTACGTGGAGCTCGCCGAGACGCTCCGGCTGACCCGCGGCCAGTTCGTCGCGCGCGTGGTGCTGCCCGGCGCGCTGCCCGGGTTCCTGCTCGGCCTGCGCTTCGCCGTCACCGGGTCGCTGCTCGCGCTCGTCGTCGTCGAGCAGGTCAACGGCACCGCCGGGATCGGCTACATGATGGAGCTCGCGCGCGCCTACGGACAGACGGAGGTCATCATCCTGGGCCTCGTCGTGTACGGCGCCCTGGGCTGGGGTGCGGACGCGCTCGTCCGCCTGCTGCAGAGGAGGGCGCTGACATGGCGACGCACACTGGAAGGCTGATCGCGGACGACGTCACGCGGCAGGACGGGACCGCGCCGCACGGCGTCGTGCCGGGGGCCGTGCCCGACGACGCCGGCTCGCCCGCGCCTGGCGCGCACCCCGCCGCGCACCCCGCGGTGCCCGGCGACGGGACCCCGCCCGCCGTCGTCGTCCGCGACCTGTACCGCACCTACGGCATGCCGAAGGGCGTCCTCGACGGCCTCGGCCTGGAGATCGCCGACGGCGAGTTCGTCGCCATCCTCGGCCGCTCCGGCTCCGGCAAGAGCACGCTCCTGCGCGCGCTGGCCGGGCTCGACCACGACGTCACCGGCTCCGGCGAGATCCGCGTCCCGGCCAACGTGTCCGTCGTGTTCCAGGACTCGCGGCTGCTGCCCTGGGCCCGCGTGCTCGACAACGTCGTGCTGGGGCACGAGGCGGCCCCGGCCGAGGCGCGCGCCGCCGGGAAGGCGGCGCTCGCGGAGGTCGGCCTCGCCGGCCGGGAACGCGCCTGGCCGCACGAGCTGTCCGGCGGCGAGCAGCAGCGGGCCTCGCTCGCGCGGTCGCTGGCCCGCAGCCCCGAGCTGCTGCTCGCCGACGAGCCGTTCGGCGCGCTCGACGCCCTCACCCGGGCGCGCATGCACGACCTGCTGCGCGACCTGCTGCGGCGGCACCGCCCGACCGTGCTCATGGTCACCCACGACGTGGACGAGGCGATCGTGCTCGCCGACCGCGTCGTCGTCCTCGACGCCGGGCGCATCGCGCTCGAGCGCCGCACCGGCACCACCCCCCACGCGACCCTGCGCGCCGAGCTCCTCGGCGCCCTGGGGCTCGCACCGACGGACCGACGGAAGGACCGAGCATGACCACGCCCACCACCCGCGGCGACCACCGCCCCGGCCGGCTCCACCTCAACGCCTTTCTCATGAGCAGCGGCCACCACGAGGCGTCCTGGCGCCTGCCCGAGAGCGCCCCCGACGCGACCGGTCACCACATCGCCCACCTGCAGCGCCTCGCCCGGATCGCCGAGGCCGGCAAGCTCGACTCCGTCTTCTTCGCCGACGGCCCGGGCCTGCAGGGCGAGGTCGGACGGCGCCCCGCCGGCGTCCTCGACCCGATCGTCGTGCTGACGGCGCTCGCGGTCGTCACCGAGCGGATCGGCCTCATCGCCACGGCGTCGACCACCTACAACGCGCCGTACAACCTGGCCCGGCGGTTCGCCTCGATCGACCACGTGTCGGCCGGGCGGGCCGGATGGAACGTCGTGACGACGGCGGGCCCCGACATCGCCCGGAACTTCGGCCTCGACGACCAGCCCGCGCACGCCGTGCGCTACGAGCGCGCCGCGGAGTTCCTGGAGGTCGCCTACAAGCTGTGGGACTCGTGGGAGGACGACGCGATCGTCGCCGACAAGGAGTCCGGCGTCTGGGCCGACGCCGCCCGGATCCACCACCCGGAGCACGCCGGCACCCACTTCTCGGTCGCCGGGGCGCTCAACGTGCCGCGTTCCCCGCAGGGGCGGCCGCTGATCGTGCAGGCCGGGTCGTCCCAGGACGGCAAGGACCTCGCCGCCCGCTACGCCGAGGCCGTGTTCACCGCGCACCAGACCCTCGGCGACGCGCAGGAGTTCTACCGGGACCTCAAGTCGCGCACCCTGGCCGCGGGCCGCGACCCGGAGCACGTGCGGATCCTGCCCGGCATCGTGCCCGTGATCGGCGCGACCGAGGCGGAGGCGCAGGCCAGGGAGCGCGAGCTCGACGAGCTCATCCAGCCCGAGTACGCCCGCGGCCACCTCGCCCGCCTGCTGCGCGTGGATCCCGCGGACCTGCCGCTGGACCGCGAGCTGCCCGCGGACCTGCCGTCCGAGGACGAGATCGAGGGCGCCAAGAGCCGGTACACGCTCATCGTCCGGCTCGCCCGGCGCGAGCGCCTCACCGTGCGGCAGCTCATCGGCCGCCTCGGCGGCGGCCGCGGCCACCGCACGCTCGCCGGCACGCCCGAGCAGATCGCGGACGCGCTCCAGGAGTGGTACGACGACGGCGCCGCGGACGGCTTCAACGTCATGGCCCCCGTGCTGCCGTCGGGCCTGGAGCAGTTCATCGACCACGTGCTGCCGATCCTGCGCGACCGCGGCCTGTTCCGCTCCGAGTACGAGGGCACCACCCTCCGCGAGCACTACGGCCTGGCCCGCCCGGCCAGCCGGTACGCGACGGCGCCGGCCGCGACGGCGGGGATCTGACATGGCCGGCGACCTCCTCTGGTACATCCCCAACCAGACCCACCCGGGCCATCGCGGGGACGACGCCGCCGAGGGTCACAACAGCCTGGACACGCTGACCCGGCACGCCCAGGCGCTGGAGAAGCACGGCTGGGACGGCGCGCTGCTCGGCACGAGCTGGGGCCGGCCCGACACGTTCACCGTGGCCACGGCGCTCGCCGCGCGCACGACGACGTTCGAGCCGCTCGTCGCGGTCCGGCCGGGCTACTGGGCGCCCGCGCACCTGGCGTCGGCGTCGGCCACGCTCGACCACCTCACCGGCGGCCGCGTGCGGATCAACGTCGTCTCCGGCCAGGACGACCTGGCCGCCTACGGGGACGCCGAGGGCGACCAGGCGGCGCGCTACGCGCGCACGCGCGAGTTCCTGCAGATCGTCCGGCGCCTGTGGACGCAGGAGTCCGTGACGTACGACGGCGAGCACTTCCGGGTCACCGGTTCGACCCTCGACCTGCGGCCCGTCGCCCGCGCGGGACGGCCGCACCCGCGGCTGTACTTCGGGGGCGCGTCCGCGGCCGCGGAGCGGGTCGCCGCAGCCGAGGCCGACGTGCAGCTCTTCTGGGGCGAGCCGCTGGACGGGATCGCCGAGCGGCTCGACCGGCTGCGCGGCCTGGAGGCCACGCTGGGCCGGGAGCACGCGCCGCTGGAGTTCGGCCTGCGGATCACCACGCTCGTGCGCGACACGACCGAGCAGGCGTGGGCGGACGCGGAGGCGAAGGTCGCCCGGCTCGCCCGGGCGCGCGGCCACGAGCAGCCGGGGGACCGCCGCTGGGGCTCCCGCGGCGCCGTCGGGCAGCGCCGCCTGCTGGACCTGGCGGCGCGCGGCGACGTCCTCGACGACATCCTGTACACGGCCCCCGGCCGCGCCGGCGGCGGGGGAGCGGGCACGACGTGGCTGGTCGGGACGGCGCAGGAGGTGGCCGCAGCGCTACGGAAATACGAGGCGCTGGGCGTGACCCACTTCGTGCTCTCGGACACGCCGTACCTCCCCGAGATCGAGCGGCAGGGGCAGCAGCTGGTGCCGCTCCTGCGCGGCGCGTCCGGGTGACGAGCCCGGTCCCGTCCGGGATGCGAGACGTTCCGGACAATCGTTGACAGGCCCTCACGGGACTCCGTAGGTTTCGAGACATCAAAGTATCCGATCAAACCGATCGGAATAATGTATCTGTTGCAACGTCGGACGGAGAGCCGGACATGGAACGAGTGACGAAGCCGGGTACCGCGCACGTCTCTGCCCGCGCCATGTGCCGTCGTCCGTTCAGGTGTCGTCCGGCGGTCATGCCCGCGCGGCGTCGTCGCCGCACCCGCTGACCGCCTGACCGAGGCCCGCCCGCCCCACCCGGGGCTGCCGCCTCCACCGCACGCCCGCGCATCCCGCGTCGTGCGGCCGCCGCAGTCCGTGCGGCACGACCCCTGCCCACCACGGCACCTCTGCGCCCACCGCCAAGAACGGATGACCCTCATGCCTCCTGCCCTCGCACACCCGCCCACGTTCCGGCAGCTGCACCTCGGCCTCGACCTGTCCGGCGCCGGCGCCGTCCCGGCGTCGTGGACCGGCGGCCCGCGCGTCGCCCGGCAGTTCGACGCCGGCCGCACGGCCGACCTCGTCGCCGACGCCGAGCGCGCCCTGCTCGACCTCGTGACGTTCGACGACGCCTTCGCCCTCAAGCCCACCGGCCGCGAGCTGCGGGGGCACCTCGACTCCGCGGTGGGCGTCTCGCGGCTCGCCCGCACGACGTCGCGTATCGGCCTGGTCGCCTCGCTCGACCCGAGCCGCGTCCCGCGCGAGCACGTGATCACCGCCCTGGCGAGCCTCGACCGCGCCACCGGGGGCCGCGCCGCCTGGCAGCTGGAGCCGCGGGCGGGCGAGGCCGCCCGGATCCTGCCCGCCGTGAACGGGGTGCGCGCCGGGTTGCCCGGGCCGCGCACGCCGCTCGTCGTGGTCCGCGCCGCCACGTACATGGACCTGGTGGAGGTCGCGCACCGGGCCGACGTCGTGCGGCTGCGCGCCACCGACCTCGGCCAGGCCGCCGCCATGCGGCGGGCCCTGCGGGCCGTCGCCGCCGGCGCGGGCCGGGACCCCGACTCCATCCGGGTCCTGCTGGAGGCCCGTGTGGTGCTCGCCGCCGACGAGACGGGCGCGCAGCTGCGCGCCGAGCTCGCCGGCGTCACGGCCGAGGCGGCCGACACGCTCACCCACATCGGCACGGCGCGCGGCTTCGCCGCGATCATCGCCCAGGCCGCGGTGGAGGACGCCGTCGACGGGTTCCACCTGCTGCCCGCGCACCTCGACGCCGACGTGCCGGTGATCACGCACCGGCTCGTCCCGATGCTGCGGCGCGCCGGGCTGTTCCGGAGCGAGTACCCGGGCACGTCGCTCCGGGCGACGCTCGGGGTACCGGAGCAGACCGTGCCGGGCGCCGCGGGCCGGGCCGCCGGCGTGCGGCCCGCCGCGGCCCGGCCCGCGACGACGCGGGCACCGCAGGCGGCGGCGCAGCCCGCCCCGGCCCGCCGTCGTTCCCGCCGCACCGCCGGCGCCGCACCCGCCCAGCCCCGCCCCGTCGTCGTCCGAGAACTGGAGACCGCCTGATGAACGACTCGAGCACCCGCCCGGCCGCCCCCTGGCCGGACCACTCGCCGAACACCGACGTGGTCACCCTCGTCGGCAACCCGCGCCAGGGTTCCCGGACCCGCTGGGTCGCCGAGCGCGTCGCCGACCGGCTCGCGGAGGTCCTTCCCGGCCGGCACGAGCCCCTGACCGTGGAGCTGGCCGACCTCGCCGCGCGGGTCCACCAGCCCGCGGAACCGGACGTCGCCGCGGCGCGGCGCGTCGTCGCGAACGCCCGGGTCGCCGTGGTCGCGACGCCGGTCTACAAGGCCTCCTACACGGGGCTGCTCAAGACGTTCCTCGACGGCTACGGGCCCGAGGGGCTCGCGGACGTGGTCGCGGTGCCGGTCGTCGTGACCGGCACGCCGGCGCACGCCCTGGTCGGCGAGGTCCACCTGAGGCCGCTGCTCGCCGAGCTCGGGGCCACCGTCCCGGCCCGGGCGCTCGTGGTGACGGAGGCCGAGATCTCGCGCCTCGACGAGGTGCTGCAGGTGTGGTTCGGACGCTGGGACGACGCCCTGCGGGCGGCGCTGCCCGGCGTCCGGGCGGTCGAGGGGGTGCTCCCGTGACCGCGGAGACGGCGCTCGCGCGCCACGCCGCGCACCCCGCCGTCCCCCGGGCGGCGCGCCCGGCCGGCCGCCCGGCGGAGCCCCTGGCGCCCGACGCCTTCAAGGGCGTCTTCCGCGGGCACCCCGCCGGGGTCGCCGTCATCGCGCTGGACGGGGGCGACCGGCTGGTCGGGTTCACCGCCACGTCGGTGATCTCGGTCTCGGCCGAGCCTCCGCTGCTGGCCTTCTCGCTCGCGTCGACGTCGTCGTCGTGGCCCGCGCTGCGCACGGCGCGGACGGTCGCGGTCAGCTTCCTCGCCGCGGACCAGGCCGAGATCTCCTCGCGGTTCGCCACGAGCGGGATCGACCGGTTCGCGGCCGGCGGCTGGTCGGCGCTGCCGACCGGCGAGCCGGTCGTCGACGACGCCGTCGCGTGGGTGCGCGGCGAGGTGCTTCAGCGCACCGCCGTGGGCCGGAGCTACCTCGTGTCGCTGCTCGCCCGCGACGCCGTCGTGCACGAGGGGCGCGAACCCCTCGTGTACCGGGACCGCACCTACCACCGGCTCACGAACGGCACGTGAGCCGGCGCCGTCGCACCTGCCGCCACCATCGCTTCCGGAGGAACCCCATGACCCACACGACCGACCGTCCGGCCCCCGCGGCCCCCGCGGCCCCCGCGTCCCGCGCGGCCCACGATCCCGCCGCCGCCCACGCCGCCTGGCACGCCGCCCGCACCGCGGACCTGCGGTCCCCGCAGGGCTGGCTCACCCTCAGCTCGCTGCACTGGCCCGGCTCCGCGCCGGCCCGCCTGCCCGGCCTCCCGGGGCAGTGGTGGGTCGACGGCGGCGCCCTGCGCACGTGGCCCCACGCCGCGGCGGACGACGCCGCACCGGGCGCCTTCACCGGCGCCGACGTCGTGGACGGGCGCGCCGCCGTCCAGGTGGCGGAGGGCGGCAGCACGATCCTGGGCACGTTCCTGCCCGCGGGCCGGCCGGACGACGACGACCACCGGGTGGCCGTCGAGGTCGCGCTGCGCACGGGCCGGTACGCGATCCGGACCCGCGACCCCCGCGCCCCCGGCCTGGCGGGATTCGAGGGCGTGCCGCTGCACCCGTACGACCCGGCCTGGGTGCTGGACACCCCCGTGATCTGGTACGGCGAGCCCGAACCCGTGGTCGTGGGCGCGGCGCAGCCGCGGCTGGTGCACCACCTCGAGGCCGTCGGCGAGGTGGAGGTGGTCGTGGCCGGGCGCGCCACGCGCCTGACGCTCACCGGCACGTACGCCGCCCCGGTGCTGCTGTTCGGCGACGAGGGCGCGGACCACGCGCCGTGGCGCGGGCTCTGGCCGGTCGTCTCCGGCGTGGTGCCGGGCACCTCGGGCGTCGTGCGCCTGGACCTGAACCGCACGGTCAACCTGCCGTACGCGTTCACCGACTTCGGCACGTGCCCGGCGCCGCCGGCCGGCAACCACCTGCCGTACGAGGTGGCCGCGGGCGAGAAGGCGCCACGGAAGGTCCTGCGGTGACCGCGCCGGCCGGCGTCGGGCACGCCCTGGCCCGGGGCGACCTCGTGGCACGCCGCGGGCCGGCGGGCCGGGTGGAGGTCAGGTCGGTGCCGATGGACGACCCGCTGGTCCGCCCGATGCTGGACGAGCTGGCCCAGGAGTACCGCTCCCGGTACCACCGGTTCACCGAGGAGGACGTGCGCGAGGAGATGGAGCGCTACCCGGCCCGCGAGTTCCGTCCGCCGGACGGCGAGCTGCTGCTCCTGCTCGACGACGGCGAGCCGGTGGCGGGTGGTGCCTTCCGGCGCCGCACCGAGCCCGAGCTCGGCGACCCGGCGCGGCTCGCCCGCCCCGACGCCCGGGACGCCGGCGGCGCGCCCGTCGTGCCCACCGCGGAGCTCAAGCGGATCTGGACGAGCTCCGCGCACCGCCGCAAGGGCCTGGCCCGGCGCGTCGTGGCGGAGCTCGAGCGGCGTGCCGTGGCCCTCGGGTACGCGCGCCTCTACCTCACGACGGGTCCGCTGCAGCCGGAGGCCGAGGGGTTGTACCTGGCCACCGGGTACACGCCGCTGTACGACGCGCCGCGGCGCGCGGGCGGGTCCGGGGAGCCGACCGTGTCGCTGCCGTTCGAGAAGTGGCTGGTGCCGTGAGCGCCGAGTTCGCGCAGGACGAGTCGCGGCTGCTGCGCGTGCCGCCCGTCCTCCTGGCCGAGCGGGACGCCGGCCCGGCCTCCACCGCGGCGGAGCTGGCCCGCCTGCGGGTCCGGCCCGCCCTGCGGCCTGGCCGGTGGGCCGCCTCGGCCGTGGCCGGCCTGGTGCTCGCGGGGGTGGTCTGGTCCCTGGTCACCAACGACCGGTGGCAGTGGGACGTCGTCGCCACCTACCTGACCTGGCCGTCCGTGGTGGAGGGCGCGCTGACCACCGTCCGGCTCACCGTGGTGTCCGCCCTGGTCGGCTTCGCGCTCGGCACCGTGCTCGCCCTGATGCGGCTGTCGGCCTCGCCGCTGCTGCAGGCCGTGTCGTGGGCGTACACGTGGGTGTTCCGGTCGGTGCCGGTGCTGCTGCAGCTGCTGCTCTGGTACAACCTCGCCTACCTCTACCCGACCCTGAGCCTCGGGATCCCGTTCGGGCCGCAGTTCCTGTGGTTCGACACCGTCGGCCTGATCGACAAGTTCTGGGCCGCGATCCTCGGGCTGGGCCTGTCCCAGGCCGCCTACAGCGCGGAGATCGTGCGCGGCGGGATCCTCTCGGTGGACCAGGGCCAGCACGAGGCGGCCGCCTCGCTGGGGCTGCCGCGGCGGCGGCAGTGGACGCGGATCGTGCTCCCGCAGGCGATGCGGTCCGTCGTGCCCACGGCCGTCAACGAGGTGATCGGCCTGCTCAAGGGGTCCTCGATCGTGTACGTGCTGGCCTACAACGAGCTGTTCTACGTGGTCAGCATCATCTACGGGCGCAACGGCAGCCAGGTGGTGCCGCTCCTGGTCGTCGCCTCGATCTGGTACCTCGCGCTGACCACCCTCATCACGGTCGTGCAGTACTACGTCGAGCGGCACTACGCCCGGGGCGCGCTGCGCACCCTGCCGCCGACGCCGTTGCAGCGCCTGCGCCGCGGGTTCGCGGCGTGGTGGCGCGCGGCGGGTGCGCCGGGTGCGCCGGGCGCGGCGCGGGGAGCGGCGCGATGAGCAAGGGCCTGATCGAGGTGCACGGCGTGCACAAGACGTTCGGGACCGTCGAGGCGCTGCGCGGGGTGGACCTGACGATCCGCCCGGGCGAGGTCGTCGCGATCGTGGGGCCGTCCGGTTCCGGCAAGTCGACCCTGCTGCGGGCGGTCAACCACCTGGAGAAGGTGGACCGCGGCTTCGTCGCGGTCGACGGCGAGCTCGTCGGCTACGCCCGGCGCGGCGACGTGCTGCGGGAACTGCCCGAGAAGGAGGTGCTGCGGCAGCGCACCCGCATCGGGTTCGTCTTCCAGAACTTCAACCTGTTCCCGCACCTGACCGTGCTGGAGAACGTCACGGAGGCGCCGGTCGCGGCCCTGGGGCGCGCGCCGCTGGAGGCGGAGGCCGAGGCGCGCGAGCTGCTGGACCGGGTGGGCCTGGCCGACAAGGCCGGCGTCCGCCCGCGGCAGCTGTCCGGCGGGCAGCAGCAGCGCGTGGCGATCGCCCGCGCGCTGGCGCTGCGGCCGTCGGTGCTGCTCTTCGACGAACCCACGTCGGCGCTCGACCCCGAGCTCGTCGGGGAGGTGCTGCGGGTCATCAAGGACCTGGCGGGCACCGGCACGACGCTCGTCGTGGTGACCCACGAGATCGCGTTCGCCCGCGAGGTCGCCGACACCGTCGTTTTCATGGACCGCGGCGTCGTCGTCGAACAGGGACCGCCCGCGCGCGTGCTCGAGGCGCCCGAGAACCCCCGGACCCGCGCCTTCCTGGAGAAGGTGCTGTGAGACCGGCCCGCCCGGACGGCCCCGCCGGCCACCGAGAAACCGAGGAGACCCCATGCACCCCCCACGTCTGACCCGCAGGAGCGGCGCCGTCGTCGCGGCCCTGCTCGCCCTGCCGCTGCTCGCCGCGTGCGGCGCGGTGAGCACCACGGACCCCGCGGCGGCCGAGGCCGCCGGCCCGGTGGACGGCGGCGGCGGGAACGCGCCGTCGGCCGCCGGCCTGGAGGTGAGCACCGACCCCGAGCAGGACCGCCCGCGGTCGACCGAGTCGGCCGAGGCGGTGGGCCTGCTCCCGCGCGAGTGGCGGGCCAAGGACGAGATCGTGGTCGCCGTGAGCGCGTCCGGCGCGCCGCCGCTCGTGTTCCTGGCCGACGACGAGAAGACGCCGATCGGCAACGAGACCGACATCGCCCAGCTGGTGGCGGACGGGCTCGGCAAGGAGGTGCGGTTCGAGGTGGTCTCCTGGGACGACTGGCCGCTCGCGCTGGAGTCCGGCCGGGTCGACGCGGTGATCTCCAACGTGACGGTGACCGAGGAACGCAAGGAGACCATCGACTTCTCCTCCTACCGCGACGACGAGCTGGGCTGGCTCGTGCGGGCGGACTCGGACCTGACGGTGGGCGGCCGCGAGGACATCGCCGGGCTGACCGTCGGCGTGGGCTCGGGCACCAACCAGGAGAAGATCCTGCTCGAGTGGGACCGGCTGAACCAGGAGGACGGTCTGGACCCGGTCGAGGGGCCCGAGTACTACCAGCAGCTCTCCGACGTCCTGCTGGCGCTGCAGTCGGGCCGCACGGACGTGTACGTGGGGCCGAACGCGTCGCTCGCCTACCAGGCGCGCGTCGCCCCGGACGAGTTCAAGGTGGTGGGCACGCTGAACGGCGGCTGGCCAGAGACCGCGCAGCTCGCCGTCGCGACGAAGAAGGGCTCGGGCGTGGCCGACGCGGTCACCGCCGCGCTGAACCACGCGATCGGGAACGGCTCGTACGCGAAGGTCCTGGAACGCTGGGGCCTGCAGGGCGAGGCCGTCGAGCGGTCGGAGACCAACCCGCCGGGGCTGCCGGCGCCCCAGGAGTGAGGAGTGCCGGGCGCCCGGTGCGGCCGGGCGCCCGGCCCTGATGACGTGCTCCGGTAACACGGACGACGTGCTCCGGCAACACGCCGGGACATTTCACACAGTGCTCCGCGATTCTCCCCCCGGCAAGTCGGGCCGGACGTGGCAGGATGGCGGCCATGGCGCTCACGGGTCAGGTCAAGGAGGAACTCGCACGAGTGCGGGTCGCGAAGACGTCGTGCCGTAAGGCCGAGGTGTCCGCCACCCTGCGGTTCTCCGGGGGGCTGCACATCATCTCGGGCCGCGTCGTGATCGAGGCGGAGCTCGACAACGAGTCCGCCGCGACGCGGCTGCGCCAGGCGATCCAGGAGCTGTACGGGCACACCAGCGAGCTGATCGTGGTGCAGGCCGGCGGGATCCGCAAGTCGTCGCGGTTCGTGGTCCGGGTGGTGCGCGACGGCGAGTCGCTGGCCCGCCAGACCGGCCTGCTCGACGCGCGCGGGCGGCCGGTGCGCGGGCTCGCTCCCGAGGTGATCTCGTCCGGCGTGCAGGAGGCCGAGTCGGTGTGGCGGGGCGCGTTCCTCGCGCACGGGTCGCTCACCGAGCCCGGCCGGTCCATGTCGCTGGAGATCACCAGCCCGGGGCCGGAGGCCGCGCTCGCGCTGGTCGGGGCCGCGCGGCGGCTCGGCGTCCCCGCCAAGTCGCGGGAGGTGCGCGGCGTCGACCGCGTCGTCGTGCGCGACGGCGACGCGATCGCCACGATGCTGCAGCGCATCGGCGCGCCCGAGACCCTGACTATCTGGGAGGAGCGGCGTGCGCGCCGCGAGGTGCGCGGCACGGCGAACCGCCTGGCGAACTTCGACGACGCGAACCTGCGCCGCTCGGCCCGCGCGGCCGTCGCGGCCGGGGCGCGGGTGCAGCGCGCGTTCGAGATCCTGGGCGACGAGGTGCCGGAGCACCTGCGTCAGGCGGGGGAGCTGCGCCTGGAGCACAAGCAGGCGTCCCTGGAGGAACTGGGCCGCCTCGCCGACCCGCAGCTCTCGAAGGACGCGGTGGCGGGCCGCATCCGCCGCCTGCTCTCGACGGCGGACAAGAAGGCCGCCGACCTCGGCATCCCGGACACGGAAGCGGGCCTGAGCCCGGACCTCCTGGACATCTGACGCGGGCCCGCCCGCGGGGCGCGAGAGATTCTGGTACGCCACGGCCCGAAATTTTGGCCTGCTGGACGCGGAAATTTTGGCCCACTGGGCCGAGAAATTTTGGTATGTTCGCTAGAGAAGCGAGCCGCCCACCTGGCGCCCTGACGTCGGATTCCTGCCCGCATCTTCGCTCCTGGCCGAAAGGTCCGGACGTTGTGGGTGAAATCCTTGTGTCACCCGGTACGGCCGTGATCTGATGGGTGCGGCACCAGCACTGCTCAGCGCCCATCGGTCACGGGAGACCAGCGATGACTGCAGCAAGGTCGCACCACTTCGTCCTGCACCGTTCGATGTTCGAGCGTCTCGGCAACCGGTGGATCGGGGTCGCCACGGCGATCGGGTTCGCGGCCACGCTGCTGGTCGCCACGGTCCCGCCGGCGCCCGCCGATGCGGTGCCGCCCGTGCCGAAGGTGGCCGCCGGGCAGGGCCCGGTCGAGCGCCCGATGCCGGCCGGCGTGCGCTCCGCCGAGGCCGTCGACGAGGAGGCGCGCCCGCCCGTCGTACCGGAGGGCGTCAGGGCCGGCGGCGAGCCGGTCGCCGTGCCCGACGCCGAGTGGCGCACCCTCACCCGCCTGAGCACCCGTGCCGCCGAAGCGGGCGACCCGGCGGACCCGGCCGCTCCGGCCGGCATCGCCCCCACGACGGGTCCGGCCCCGGCAGCAGCCGACGACGCCGCCGTCCCCGGCTCCTTCACGAACCTCGACCTGCGCCCCGGCTTCCTCCTCGGCGACACGTCCGTCGTCCTCTACTTCGACGCCGACGACGTGAACCCGGACTGGACGGCCGCCGTCGTGCGCCTCTACGAGCGCGACTCCCAGGAGGTGCAGGCCTCCACCCGCCTGACCCGCGAGGACCTGGAGTCGCCCCGTGCCTGCGGCGTGCACGACTTCTGCCGTTCGTTCGGCCGCGACACCGGCTGGGACCTGACCAGCGGCGAGCGCTACTTCGTCACCGTGGCGGCCGTCGTCCCGGGCGGCGACGAGATCGTCTCGGACCCGTCGGCGCCGTCAGCCCCGCGCCGCACGATCCTGCCGCCGGAGATCCCCGAGGACCAGGCCGCCGGCTGCGGCTGCGAGAACGCGCTCTCGCCCACCGCCGTCGCGCAGGCGAAGCGCGGCGTCGGCGTGAACACGGGCACGGGCTCGTTCGTGCGGGTCGAGCGCGACCTGCAGATGGCCTCGTTCGGCATCCCGTTCGCGAGCGTGCGCACCTACTCGTCGGCGAACAACCGCCCCGGCCCGCTCGGCGTCGGCTGGGCGTGGACGTACGACATGAGCGTCACCCGCACGGACGACGGCGTCATCGTGCGCGCGGAGGACGGCGCCGAGGCGCTCTACACGCCGGACGGCGACGGCTACCGCCGCCCGCCGGGCGTGCGGTCCGAACTGCGCCGGGCCGGTGACGGCTGGGACCTCGTCACACCGCAGCAGGTGCGCTACCGGTTCGCGGCGTCGGGCCGCCTCACGGCGATCCTCGGCCCGCGGGACGACGGCGTCCGCCTGTCCTACGACGAGGACCGCGTCACCGTCACCGACGCCTCGGGCCACGAGGCCAACGTGTTCCTCGAGGACGGCCTGATCCGCACGATCGCCCTCCCGGACCACCGCCGCGTCCAGTTCTGGTACGAGAACGACCTGCTCACCACGGCGCGCGACGCGCGCGGCGAGCTGTGGCGGTACGGGTACGACGACGCCGGGCGGCTCGCCACCGTCACGGACCCGGACAAGCGCGTCACCCTCCGGAACACCTACGGCGACGACGACCGCGTGGTCTCCCAGAGGGACGGCGCGGGTGCCGAGATGACCTTCGACTGGTACCCGGCCCGGCAGGAGGCGCGCACCGTCGACGCCGACGGCGTGCAGGTATGGGACGGCTACCGCGGCAACGTCCTGATCTACTCCCAGCGCGGCACGGGCGACGCCGACAACCACCGCTACAACGGGCGCCTGGACCGCAACCTCGTGGTCAACGGCAACCAGTACCAGCACACCGTCCGGTACGACGGGAAGGGCAACCCGACGCGCGCCGTCGCGCCGCAGGGCTTCGACGAACGTACGAAGTACGACGACCGGAACAACCCGGTCGAGTACACCGACGCCAACGGCAACGTCTGGAAGAACACGTACAACGAGTTCAACGAGCTGGTCCGCAGCGTCGACGCCGAGGGTCATCAAATCACCCATGCCTACGACGACCGCGGTCTGCTCACCAGCAGCACGGACCAGCGCGGCAAGATCACGCGCTACGAGTACTACCCCGAGGGCGACGAGAACGCCGGTCTGCTGCACGCGGCCGTCACGCCGGAGGGCCGCCGTACCGAGGTCGGGTACGACCGGACCGGCCGCCAGGTCTGGGCCACGGACCCGCGCGGCGTCGCCGACCCCCACGAGCGCCGCGACTACACGACCTGGACGCGCTACGACGACCAGGATCGCGTGGTCGAGGTGCAGGAGCCCGGCAAGCACCACCCGTGGCGCACGCTGTTCGACGACGTCGGCCGCCTGGCGAAGGAGATCACGCCCGAGGGTGCCACGACGTCGTACGCCTACCACGACAACGGCATGGTGGAGCGCGTGGCGCAGGGGCCGCGCGTGGTCTCCTACAAGTACACGACCGCCGGCCGCCGTGCGGCCGAGCGCGTGCACATGACGCACACCGACGACCTGGTGACGTCGTACACGTACGACGCGAAGGGCCTGGTCAAGACGGTGACGTCGCCGCGGGGCAACGTGCCGGGCGCGAACCGGGCGGACTTCACCACCACCTACTTCTACGACGCGAACGACAACCTCGTGCGCCTGCGCATGCCGTACCCGGGCAGCCCGGGGTACGTCGACCGGGACATCAGGTCGGACGCGCTGGACCGCACCACCGCCACGGTCAACGAGCTGAACAGGCAGTCCACGTTCGAGCGCGACAACCTGGGTCAGGTCGCCTCCACCACGGACACCCGCGGCCGCACCACCACGATGCGGTACGACAAGACCGGCCTGCAGACCCGGCGCACCGACCCCGCCGGCAAGACCACCCGCACCGAGTACGACGCCGCGGGCAACAAGATCAAGGAGATCTCGCCCACCGGCGGCATCACGACCTGGAGGTACACCGACGACGGCCTGCTCGCGTCGGTCACCGAGCCGCGCGGCAACGTCGCGGGCGCCGACCCGGGCCGGTTCACCACGCGGTACGAGTACGACCTCGCGGGCAACCTCACCGCCGAGATCGACCCGCTCGGGAACACGACCCGCTACGAGTACGACGCCACCAACCGCGTCGTGGCGACGTCGGACGCCAAGGGCAACACGACCCACGTCAACTACCGCGAGGACGACCAGGTCAGCCACGTGCGCGCGCCCGACGCGCCGGACCTCCCGGCGTGGTCGAAGGCCTTCGCCACGGTGCTGGAGTACGACCGCGACGGCCTCATGACGGGCATGCGGGACCCCGAGGGCGGCCGCACGCACATGGACTACGACGAGGCGGGGCGGCCGACGACGTCCACGGACCCGCTGGGCCGGACGACGCACGTGACCTACGACGCCGAGTCCAACGTGACGGCGTCGCTGACCGTCGCGCCGCACGAGCGCCTCGACGAGGCGGAGCGCGCCGCGCGCACCATCACCTCCACGTACGACCTGCGCAACCGCCTCACCGCCCAGCAGGTCGGGGCGCAGGGCCCGCGCTACACGTTCGGCTACGACGCCAAGGACCGGACCGTCTCGTACGGCGACCCGCTGGGCGTGCGCAACGTGACGTACGACGCCGAGGACCAGATCACGAAGGTGGTCCGGGACGAGGCCACCGGGCCGGACGAGACGTTCACCTACGGCTACGACCAGCGCGGCAACATCACCCGGCGGACCTACCCGGACGGGACGCAGATCCGGTCCACGTACGACGCGGACTCGCGCCCGATCTCGACGACGGCGTCCGGGGGATCCGCGGGCGCGACGCCCGCGACGTGGCGCTACGCGTACGACGTCGCCGGGCGGCGGACCGCGACCACGCTGCCGTCGCCGACGGGCCTCGTGGAGGAGCGCGAGTACGACGACGCCGGGCGGCTGACGCGCATCGGCACGGAATGGACCGGGGGAGCACCGCCGGACGGCGTCCAGGACCCCGTGTCGGACTTCCGGCTGACCCTCGACGCGGTGGGCAACCCGGAGCGGGTGCTGACCACGCGTGGCGGGGTCACGGAGTCCGTGGCGTACGCGTACGACGAGGCGAACCGGGTGACCGACGCCTGCTACGGGGCGAAGGAGTGCGGCTGGAGGTCCGAGGACGCCGGGCGGATCGCGTACGACTACGACCTGCTCGGGAACCGCACCTCGCAGAAGCGCACGGGCGAGGCCGGGCACGACTTCACGAGGTACTCGTACGACCGGGCGTCGCAGCTGGTCAAGGAGATCACGATCGGAGAGGGGCCGGACGAGGACCGCGAGGAAGGCGAAGGCGCGGACGCCGACGGCCGTGGGGCCGGCGACGAGAAGGACGCTCCCGACACGAAGGACACGGCTGAGGCGAAGGATTCCGCCGACGCGCAGGGCGTGGCCGGCCGGACGGCGTCGTCGGGCATCGACGTCACGACCTACGAGTACGACGTGCTCGGCAACCAGATCCGCGCCGGCGACGACCGACTCACGTACAACCTCGACAACACCCTGCGCTCCGCCACCGTGGACGGGCAGACCACCACCTACCAGTACGACGCCGGCCGGATGCGGCTCACCGCGCAGGCCGGGTTCGGCCAGGACGCGACGACCCGGCGCTTCTCGTGGGACACCAACGGCACCATCGAGAACCTCGCCGTCGACACCCTGACCGGCGCGAACGGCCAGGTGCTCGGCCGCCAGGCGTTCGCCTACGGCCCGACGGACGAGCCGCTCGCCCTGCTCGACCAGGCAACCGGCGCGCACACCTACACCCACGACTGGCTCGGCAGCGTCGTCAACATGCTCTCGCCCGGCGGGCAGGTCGAGGAGGGCTACGACTACGACCCGTTCGGCCAGCCCCGTGAGGGCGAGACGCTGGAGGGGACCGCGCAGGAGGGCGCGGCGCTCGCGGAGGGCGACGACGGCGGCGAGCCGACCGCGTCGCCGAGCGGCACGCCGGGCGCGGCGCCGTCGGCCGGTGCGTCGCCGGGTGTGGCGCCGAACGCCGACGACGCCGGGGCCGCCGCGGCACCGCCGGTGAACCCGATGCGCTTCACGGGTGCCTACCAGGACTCGAGCACCGGTGAGGGCAACTACTTCATGCGGGCACGGAACTACGACCCGGGCACGGGCCGGTTCTCGTCCGTCGACCCGCTGGGCGCGCAGCCGCCGGGATCGAGCCCGTACGTCTACGCCGCCAACAACCCGCTGGTCTACACGGACCCGACGGGCGAGATGGCGATGGTCAACGGCGGAGGCGGCGGCGCCCCGGGCGGCACGCCGACGGCGCCGGGACAGGAGCAGCCGCCGGGCCCGAGCGCCGAGGACGTCGCCGAGGCGCAGCAGCTCCAGAACAAGTCCGTGCTGGACGTGGTCCTGGAGGCCGGCGGGCAGATCCTCATGGAGGTGTTCGGGGTCAACGACGTCCTGAACTGCCTCAAGGGCGACATCGGCGCCTGCGCCATGGTGATCGTCGGTGCCCTGCCCTGGGGCAAGATCTTCAAGGCTCCCAAGATCATCGAGGCGGTCTGGAACGCCGGCAAGGCGGTCATCAGGTTCTTCGAGGAACTGAAGTGGGCCAAGCAGATCCTCGCGGGCGCCAAGAAGGCGGCGGACGCGGCAGCGGCGGCCAAGGCAGCCGCTGCGAAGGCGGCACGCGAGGCGGCCGCGAAGGCCGCCAAGGCCAAGGAAGCCGCGAAGGCCAAGGCCAAACAGCTCGCGGAAGCAGCCAAACGCCAGGCCCGCCAGGACGTGGCCAAGAAGAAGGCGAGCACGACGGGTCAGGCCGACGGCGCGGCGAAGAAGGACCCGTCACCGGGTTGCCAGACCAACAGTTTCGTGGCCGGGACGCGCGTCCTGATGGCGGACGGCACCACGAAGCCCATCGAGGACGTCGAACCCGGTGACAAGGTCCGTACCGCGGACGAGGTCACGGCTGCCCGTACAGGTGCACAGCTGGTGACCGCCCACATCCGTGGCAGCGGCGAGAAGACCCTCGTCACCATCACCGTCAAGGATGCCGACGGCGACGAGCAGAAGCTGGTCGCGACCGACGGCCATCCGTTCTGGGATCCCGCCGAGGACGCCTGGGTCGACGCGATCGACCTCCGCTCGGGCAGCTGGCTCAAGACGAGCGCAGGTACCTGGGTCCAGGTCGCGGCGGCCGAGGTCGAGCGCACGCGCGCCGTCGTGCACAACCTCAGGGTCGCGAGCGAGCACACGTACTTCGTCGGGGTCGCCGACGACAGCGTGCTCGTCCACAACTGCGGGAAGGAGATCTCCGAGAATGACGTCAGAGACCTGCTCCTCGTTTCGCGGGCGGGTTATGACACGGTCTCGGCCGGAAGGGGAACTGCCAGGGTGACGGCGGCCGCGGCCTACGTGTGGAACCCGAGAGCAAATGCCGGGCAGGGGGCGCGCGAACTGCGGTACGCAGAGAATGTGCCTGGTGGTCCCCACGCGGAGGATGTTCTCATCGGAAACATGGGCGCCGACGAGACGCTGCTGGGAATAGCTTCGAGTGGTCTCATCTGCAACAACTGCGGCGGGATCGTCACCGGTATTCCAGGGATGCAGTTCACCGGGGTCGGGAAGGCGAGGAAGCCGTCCCCGAGGGATGTCACCATGTTCAGGACCGCCATCAACACGCTCTTCCAGGTCGGATAGCCTCGTGAGGTCAATCGTTCGGTTCGATGACTGGGGGGACGAGATGGAAGCGTCCGACGAGGCGCCGGGGCCTGAGCCGGTCCCCTGGTACGCCTATGGGGTCGGCAGGTATGAAGGTGGTCCGTTCTGGGAGTTCTACGTCGAGGTCGGGGCCGGCGGGCGGGAGTCGCGGATCGTCGGAATCTTCGCGGGCGAGCCAGGGCGGATGGTGATGGAGTGGGCGGATGGCAAGGAGTATCAAGGGCGACTTCGCCTGAGCGATCAGGAAGTTGCCGACCGGGACGCCCTGAGGGCGCTGCGCCCGGGTTCCTTCGATCCGATCGACCGGGAAGAGTTCGAGGAGGTGTGGACCGAGGCGCGAGAGGTCGGGTGGCGACCTTTCCTGGAGCCTTCCGAGTGATCCCGCCCCGGGCAGGCCCGATGCCTGGTGCCGGTAGCGGCGCCAGGTGGCGCAAATCGCCGTATTATCCTTGTCGTCGCAGGTCATGGCTGCTAGCTTGCCCGTGAGCCGCGTCACATCCTTGTTGTCGGTCGACGGCGACCGCGGGGGGCGCCGCGGCTCGCGGAGGCCGGCATGGAATGGATCAGCGCGCTTCTCGACACCCTCGTCAAACCCGTGCTCGGCTGGCTCCGGAAGGCCGGCGAGTTCGTCGTCCATCATCCGTGGCAGACGGTGAAGATGGCAGTCGGAGCGGTGATCACCGGAGCCGTCGTCACGGCCGCCGTCTTCGCGGTCAACTTCTTCACCGCGCCCGTCCGGATCGGCGGGCTCGACGTCGTCGGCTTCTGCGATCACCACGGGTTCACCCAGAGCAGCGTCGAGTCGAGCTCCTGCCACGACGACATCGACCTCGACAAGGCGTGCGGCTGGACCTACGGCACGCCGGGACTCCGGGCGGAGTTCAACGGGGAGACCCTCTACTCGGCCGACTGCGTCGACCGGGACGCCGCCTCACGCGGCGGCATCGACAACATGACCGGCTACTGCCACTCGAAGCACAAGATCGCGGCGGAACGAAAGCTGCACGTCGAAGGGGTCATCGCCGGCCCCGACACGATCGACGAGGGCCGCTGGATCTGCCGGGCCGACGCCGATCCCACCGCCGTCTGCCGCTTCAACTACCCGGGCGCCACCCAGGCCCGCCAGGACCCGGCCAGCCGCCAGTGGTCCTGCTACGGCCCCCAGGATCCCGCGCTGCTCGGCTGACCTGCGCTGACGCACGGCCGTCGGCGCCGATCGGAAGTGTTCGCCGCGAAGCAAAACGAGCAGACTAACCCACTGAACGCAGTTCTGCATGTGCACACAAACGTGCGCTCGACCGGGAGAGAACTGTGTGTTTCGGTGACGCCATGGCAACAGCAGAAGGGCTGATCGAACTCAGCCGACCACGAAGGCTCCCGGGCGTGGGTGACCTCCTCGCTACCATGAGGAGCATGACCGACGCCGTCAGGCTTTCCATCAGCTTCCCCACCGATCTCGCCTCGGACGTGCGTGATGCCGCGGGCGAGCGAGGGGTGACTGAGTACGTCGTCGACGCCGTCCGTCACCAGCTCGCGATGGACAAGCTCGACGCCCTGGTCGCGGACTTCGAGATGCGCCGCGGGCCACTCGACGAGGCGAAGGTCGAAGCGGCCGAGAAGATTCTTCGTCGTGTGCTGGACGAGGGGATCGACGCATGACGGGCGGAACGCTTCTTCTGGACAGCGAAGGCCTCGCGCGGCTCGTCTCCGACGACGACGGGCTCGTCGCGATCATCAGGGCCGCCCGGCGCAGGGGTGCGACCATCATGACCACGACGATGACGACTCTCGAGGGCGACGACCCCCGGGTGCCGGACGCCCGCTTCCGGTGGACGCTCTCGAAGGTCGACGTCCAGGAGATCACGCGCGATGCTTCCCGCGACGCCCGCGCCCTCCTCCGCGAGCACAAGCTCCGCGGTCACTCCCACGCGATCGACGCGGCGTTCGCCGCGATCGCGCGGTCGGCCCCGAAGCCGGTCGCGATCGTGACGTCGGATCCGGATGACATGCGCAGGCTGGCCGGGCCGGGCGTCAGGATCATTTCTCTTGGCTGATCGCGGCTGCGGCCGGGCCCCTGCGTGAGCGGGCCCCGGCCGCGCCGGAGTCCCGGGGTATCAGGGTGATTCGGCGGTCATGAATTTGGGTGCGGTGGGCGATGAATCCTGGCTTGCCGATTTCTTTACCTGAATAGTCCAAACATTGCATCCCAAGGCTGTGATCTGCGATCAGTGGGTGAATTTTCTACGGTGGCTGGCGAGGGCTGAACCCAAGGGCTCTCTGATCACCAATGAACAGTGAGGAAATTCTCATGGAACTGCTCGACGGACTGGTCGCCAACCTGATCGACCTTCTCGCAAGCCTCGGGCTGACCGTCCCGATGTGACCTGAGCCGGCATCGGTCGGTTGTCTGCCGCGCGCTCCATCGAGCGATCCTCCGGCAGGCAACCGACCGGCCCCGCGGGGAAGCCGGCTGGCCCCGCGCATTCGTCAGTGAGCTGCGTTCACCATCGCGACGGTCTCGTCGTAGGAGCCGTTGACGGCCGCGTACCGGAGCGGCTTCACGTACTCCACCAGGATCTCCCGCGCGTCCGGCTCCCGTTCCAGCAGACCGAGGACCTCGTCCGCGTAGTCGTCCAGCGGCATCGCGTGCGGGGCCTTCTCGTGCCCGGGCATGAGCGCCGTCCGCACGGCTGGCGGCACGAGCTCGATCACCTGCGGCCCCGACCCGGCGTACTGCACCCGGAGGCTCTCGCTGAGCTGGTGGATCGCGGCCTTGGTCGCGTTGTAGGTCGGCGTGATCCCCAGCGGGACGTGCGCGAGCCCGGAGGAGACCGTCATGACGACGGCGTCGTCGCGGCTCCACAGGTGCTCGTTCAGGGCGGCGATCAGCCGGATCGGGCCGAGCAGGTTGGTGGTGACGTGGGCCTCGGCGTCGTCCAGGAAACCGGGCGTCGTCCAGTCCTCCGCGCGCATCATCCCGGCCATCGCGACGAGGATGTTGAGCTCGGGGTAGCGCGCGACGACGTCGGCCGTCGCCTCGCGGATCGAGGCCGGGTCCGCCACGTCGACGCGGACGGTGCCGAAGCCCTCGGCGGCGAGCTCCGCGAGCACGTCGTCGCGTCGTCCGCCGACGACGACGGTGTTGCCGCGCGACCGGAACCGGCGCGCGAGCGCCAGGCCGATTCCCGAGGTGCCGCCAGGGATGAAGAGGGTGTTGCCTGTCGTGTTCATGCCTCCACCCTGCGCGTGGCCGGCGCCGGCCGGGAGAGCCCTGCCGATCGGGGGACCGCCGGTCCCTGGCTGAGCGGCCCGCGAGGGAGCACGATGGAACCCATGGACCGCCCCGCTCTCGCCGACTTCCTGCGCCGCCGCCGCGAGGAACTGCGCCCGTCCGACGTCGGCGTGGCGCCCGGCGCCCGCCGCCGGACCCCCGGCCTCCGCCGGGAGGAGGTCGCCGCCCTGACCGGGATGTCCGTCGACTACTACGTGCGGCTGGAGCAGAAGCGCGGCCCGCAGCCGTCGGAGCAGATGCTGGCCGCGCTCGCGCGCACGCTCCGGCTGAGCGCCGACGAGCGCGACCACCTGTACCGCCTCGCCGGGCACCACCCGCCCGAGCGCACGCCGCTCGACACCCACGTGGCTCCCGCGCTGCTGCGCGTCCTGGACCGCTTGGACGACAGCCCTGCCTTCGTCATCTCCGCGCTCGGGGAGGTGCTGGTGAGCAACGCGCTCGCCTGCGTCATCTTCGGCGACCGCGCCCGCCTGACCGGCTGGGACCGCTACAGCGCCTGGACCTGGTTCACCGACCCCGCCACCCGCGCCGTCTACCCGCCGGGGGACCACGAGCGCCACGCCCGGAGCCTCGTGGCGTCCCTGCGCGCCGCCCACGGCTCCCCGGCCACAGCCCGGCGGGCCGGGGAGCTCGTCGACGCACTGCGCGCGCGGTCACCCGAGTTCGGCGAGCTGTGGGACCGCCACGAGGTCGGACGCCGGTTCGAGACCCGCAAGACGTTGGTCCATCCCGAGGTCGGCAGCTTCGAGGTGGACTGCCAGGCCCTGCTCACCGAGGACCAGTCCCAGGCCCTCGTGGTGCTCACCCCCGAGCCCGCCAGCGAGGCGGAGGACAAGATCCGCCTCCTGGCCGTGCTCGGGAGCCAGGTGTTCGGCCCCTCCGTCAGGCTGCCGTGACGCGCTCAGGCGGTGGCGGCGGGGACGACGCCGTCGAGCAGCGCCAGGTCCTCCGGCGTGAGGCGCAGCGCGCCGGCCGCGACGTTCTCCTCCAGGTGCCTCAGGTCGCCCGTGCCCGGGATCGCCAGCACGTTGTCGCCCTGGTGCAGCGTCCACGCGAGCCTGACCTGCGACGCCGTCGCGCCATGGGCAGCCGCGACCGTCGCGACCTCGGCGGCGCCCGTCTCGTCGTGCGCGGCGCCCGGCACCGCTCCGGCCACGGCGGTGCCCATCGCGAAGAACGGCACGAAGGCGATGCCGTGCTCACGCGTCAGGGCCAGCACGTCGTCGTCGGACCGCTCCGTGAGGCCGTACCGGTTCTGCACGCAGACGACCGGCGCGACGCCGATCGCCTCGCGGAGCTGTTCCGCGGAGACGTTCGAGACCCCGATGTTCGCCAGCAGCCCGGCGTCGCGCAGCTCCGCCAGCGCCCCGACGTGCTCGGCCACGGAGCCGGCCTCCTTCCCCATGCCCGAACCCCAGCGCAGGTTGACCACGCCGAGGTGGTCGACGCCGAGCTGGCGGACGTTCTCCTCGACCTGCGCGCGCAGCTGGTCCGGGCGGGCGTACGGCTCGAACGTGAAGTCGCCGCCGCGCCCGCGGCTCGGCCCGACCTTCGTGGTGATCGTCAGCTCGTCGTCGTACGGGTAGAGCGCCGTGCTGATCAGCTCGTTCGCCGAGCGCGTCGGCATGAAGTAGAACGCCGCGGTGTCGATGTGGTTCACGCCCAGCTCGACGGCGCGGCGCAGCACGGCGATGGACGCGTCCCGGTCGCGGGGCCGCTCGTCCCACGGCATGCCGGTCAGGCGCATCGCGCCGAAACCGATCCGGTTCACGGTGCGGTCGCCGAGCGCCCAGGTTCCGGCGGCGCTCGCGGTGGGGGTGCTGATGGCGGTGTGGTCTGTCGTCATGTCCCTCAGCCTGGAACGTCGGCGGGAGGAATCTCTCGTCCCGGCAACTTGTTGCCACCGGCGGCCGGGCCCCGGCCGCCGAGTCCCAGAGTGGAGGCCATGGCGAACATGACGCGAACGAGCGAGGCGGTCACCGTCGTGCGCGGCGAGGAGGAGGTCTTCCGGCGCACCGCGCACCTGTTCGAGACCGCCGGCGAGATCACCTGCGCGGCGAACGCCCTGGCGACGTTCGGCTGGCGGGAGGCGGCGGGGACGCTCAGTGCCACGCACCCGCCGAACCCCGGCGCGCGCGTCCGGAAGGTCTACCGGAGCAGCATGCTGCTGGACCCGTCGTGGGACCGGCGCCTGGCGGTGATCCGCGGCCACTCGGGCGTCGACGTGCGGATCACGACGCAGGAGGTCAACGAGACGATCATCCTCGACGGCCGCGTCGTCATCCTGGGCGGGGACCTCCGGGCGGGGGAGCGCACGTACAGCATCATCACCGAGCGCGGCGCGGTGCAGGGCGTGAACTCGCTGTTCGAGGCGACGTGGCGGGCCGCCACGGAACTGGACGTGTACGACGCCGAGGTGGCCGAGATCCGGGTGCTGGCGCCCCAGGTGCTCGACCTGCTGGCCCAGGGCGTCAAGGACGAGACCGCGGCGCGGGAGCTCGGGCTCGGGGTGCGGACCTACCGGCGGCGGGTCGCCGAGCTGATGGCCGCGCTCGGGGCGGACTCGCGGTTCCAGGCGGGGGTGCGGGCCAGGGAGCTGGGGCTCGTCTGACGGGTCGGCAGGGGGTATGATGCAGGTAAGCGCTTTCCAAATGACCCCTCGCAGCGGTCCGCGCCCGCCCCAGCCGCCCGCCCTGTGGGATCCGACAAAACAGCGGGTCTCAGGTAGTCCGGCTCGGGTCACGCGTGCCCCGGGTTCGGGTATAGGCTCGGTCGCGTCAGGTGACGACGGTGTGACCTTCACGTTTCGGGCCGGGTCACCGCCTGCCCTCGTGGAGGGCGCCGCCGGCCAGCGGCCACGTGCCGACCACCGCGACAACGGCGCTGCCCGTCACGCCCTACCCAGGCTCGGGCGCGGTGGCGCCCGCAAGGTATTCGAACCGTGTGCGCCGGGAACGCCGGCGCTCCTGAGGAGGGCATTGTGACCATCCGCGTCGGCATCAACGGCTTCGGCCGCATCGGACGTAACTTCTACCGCGCGCTCATCGCGTCGGGGGCGGACATCGAGATCGTCGGGGTCAACGACCTGACGGACAACAAGACGCTCGCGCACCTGCTCAAGTACGACACCGTGCTGGGCAAGTTCCCGCAGGAGGTCGACTTCGACGACGAGAACATCATCGTCGACGGCAAGAAGATCCGGGCGCTGGCGGAGCGCGACCCCGCGAACCTGCCGTGGGCCGAGCTGGGCGCCGACATCGTCATCGAGTCCACCGGCTTCTTCACGGACGCCACCAAGGCGAAGGCCCACATCGACGGCGGCGCCAAGAAGGTCATCATCTCGGCCCCGGCCAAGAACGAGGACGCCACGTTCGTCATGGGCGTCAACAACGAGCTGTACGACCCGGCGTCGCACCACATCATCTCGAACGCCTCGTGCACCACGAACTGCCTGGCCCCGCTGGCCAAGGCGCTGAACGACTCGATCGGCATCGAGCGTGGCCTCATGACCACGATCCACGCCTACACGGGTGACCAGAACCTGCAGGACGGCCCGCACAAGGACCTGCGCCGCGCCCGCGCGGCCGCGCAGAACATCGTGCCGACCTCGACCGGTGCGGCCAAGGCCGTGGCGCTCGTGCTCCCGGAGCTCAAGGGCAAGCTGGACGGCTACGCGCTGCGCGTCCCGACCATCACCGGCTCGGCCACGGACCTCACCTTCACCGCCTCCAAGGAGACCACGGTCGACGAGGTCAACGCCGCGGTCAAGGCCGCCGCCGAGGGCGTGCTCAAGGGTGTCCTGTCCTACGTCGAGGACGAGATCGTCTCGAGCGACATCGTCACCGACCCGCACCAGAGCATCTTCGACTCGAAGCTCACGAAGGTGATCGGCGACCAGGTCAAGGTCGTTTCCTGGTACGACAACGAGTGGGGCTACTCGAACAGCCTCGTCGCGCTGACGGTCTTCGTCGGCGAGAAGCTCTGACCTGATGATCCACGCGAGGTAGTGCCCCGGGCTCCCGGGGCGCTACCTCGCTTCTTCGTGAAAGGGTTCCTTTGCAGATGAAGACCATCGACTCCCTCGGTGACCTGCGCGGCAAGCGCGTCCTGGTGCGCTCGGACTTCAACGTGCCGCTGGACAAGGCCACCGGCGCGATCACCGACGAGGGCCGGATCGTCGCCGCCCTCCCCACGCTCAAGCGCCTGGCCGACGCCGGTGCCCGCGTCGTCGTCACCGCCCACCTCGGCCGCCCGAAGCCGGTCGACGGCTTCACGCCCGAGCCGGCGTTCTCGCTCGCGCCCGTCGCGGCCCGCCTGGGCGAGCTGCTCGGCACCACCGTCCCGCTGGCCGAGGACCTCACGGGCCCGTCCGCGGAGAAGACCGTCGCCGCCCTCGAGGACGGCCAGGTCGCGATGCTGGAGAACGTGCGGTTCGACCCGCGCGAGACGTCCAAGGACGACGCCGCCCGCGCCGCCCTCGCGGACGAGCTGGCGGCCCTGGCCGACGCCTTCGTGTCCGACGGCTTCGGCGTCGTGCACCGCAAGCAGGCGTCCGTGTACGACGTCGCCCAGAAGCTCCCGGCCGCCGCGGGCGACCTGGTGCTCCAGGAGGTCGAGTCCCTGTCGCGCGCGACGGGCGAGGCCGAGAAGCCGTACGCCGTCGTGCTCGGCGGCTCGAAGGTGAGCGACAAGCTCGGCGTCATCGCGAACCTGCTGACCAAGGCGGACCGCCTGCTCATCGGCGGCGGCATGGTGTTCACGTTCCTCAAGGCCCAGGGCCACGAGGTCGGCACCTCGCTGCTGGAGGAGGACCAGATCGACACGGTCAAGGGCTACCTCGCCACCGCCGAGGAGAACGGCGTCGAGATCGTGCTGCCGGTCGACATCGTCGTCGCCGACGCCTTCGACGCCCCGGCCCCGGCCGGGACCGTCGCCGCCGACGCGATCCCCGCCGACAAGATCGGCCTGGACATCGGCCCCGAGTCGGGTGCCCTCTTCGCGGGCAAGCTCGCGGACACCCGCACCATCGCCTGGAACGGCCCCATGGGCGTGTTCGAGCGCGCGGAGTACGCCGAGGGCACCAAGGCCGTCGCGCAAGGCATCGTGGACGCCACCGCCAACGGCGCGTTCTCGATCGTCGGCGGCGGCGACTCGGCCGCGGCCGTGCGCGTGCTCGGCTTCGACGAGGCCGGCTTCAGCCACATCTCCACGGGCGGCGGCGCGAGCCTCGAGCTGCTCGAGGGCAAGGAACTCCCGGGCCTCACGGTCCTGGCCTGACCAACCCCGCCACGGCCGCCGTCGTCGTCGGAGAACGACGGGCACGACGACGTCACGAACCACGACGACGGCGCCGGCGAACGACTTCGAAGAGGAATCATGAGCGAGAACCGCACGCCCCTGATGGCGGGCAACTGGAAGATGAACCTGGACCACCAGCAGGCGATCAGCACGGTCCAGAAGCTGGCCTGGACGCTGAAGGACGCGAAGCACGACTTCGCGGCCGTCGAGGTGGCCGTGCTGCCGCCGTTCACCGATCTGCGGTCGGTGCAGACGCTGGTCGACGCCGACAAGCTGGACCTCCGCTACGGCGCCCAGGACCTGTCGCAGCACGAGTCGGGCGCCTACACGGGCGAGATCTCCGGCGCGATGCTGGCGAAGCTGGGCTGCACCTACGTGGCCGTGGGCCACTCGGAGCGCCGGCAGCACCACGACGAGTCCGACGAGCTGGTGGCCGCGAAGGTGGCCGCCGCGCTGACCAACGAGCTCAAGCCGATCCTGTGCGTGGGGGAGGGCCTGGACGTCCGCAAGGAGGGCAACCAGGTCTCGTACACGCTCGCGCAGGTCGACGCGGCGCTGGCCGGCCTGACGGCCGAGCAGGTCGCCGACGTCGTGATCGCGTACGAGCCGGTCTGGGCGATCGGCACGGGTGAGGTCGCCACGCCCCAGGACGCGCAGGAGGTCTGTGGCGCGATCCGCGGCCGTCTCGCGGAGCTGTACGACGACGCCGTCGCCGCGGGCGTGCGCGTGCTGTACGGCGGCTCGGTGAAGTCGGGCAACGTCGCCTCGATCATGGCGCAGCCCGACGTCGACGGCGCCCTCGTGGGCGGCGCGAGCCTCGACCCGGAGGAGTTCGCCAAGATCGTGCGCTTCCAGTCGCACGTCACGATCTGACGGACCGCCGTACCGGCCGGGGCAGCGGATCGTCGCCGGTCCGCTGCCCCGGCGGATCGCTCGTGCGTGGCGGGTCGCATTCCGCGCCCCTGTTCCCGTATGAGAGGATCTGGCATGTGAACGAACCCCCGGTTCGCGTGTTTGACCTGGGGGTTCGCTATCCAGGCGATCCCTCGCCTACTCTTGACCCGATCCGCCACCGGAGTGATCTCCGGCACACTGACCGATGAGGACGTGAAGTTACGTGGACGTGCTCCGCATCATCCTGCAGGTTCTGCTGGTCATCACCAGCGCGTTCCTGACCATGCTCGTGCTGCTCCACAAGGGCAGGGGTGGCGGTCTCTCCGACATGTTCGGTGGCGGAATCTCCATGGGCGCCGGGTCCTCCGGCGTCGCCGAGCGCAACCTGAACCGCATCACGATCGCCTTCGCGGTGACGTGGACGGTCGTCATCGTGCTGCTCGGCCTGGTTCAGAAGGTCGGCTGACACCGCGCCGGGCGCGCGGGCGGCAGGCCACCCAACCTCACGGAGGGGACGAGGAACGTGGCATCTGGCGGGCATGCGATCAGGGGGAGCCGGGTAGGCGCCGGCCCCATGGGCGAGACCGAACGGGGCGATGCCGCCCCACGCGTCAGGGTTTCCTACTGGTGCGCGAACGGACATGAGACGGCACCGAGTTTCTCCGTCGGGGAAGACGTCGAGGCGCCGGTGAACTGGGACTGCCCGCGCTGCGGGTATCCCGCGGGCATGGACCCGAGCAACCCGCCGATCCCGGCGCGGAACGAGCCGTACAAGACTCATCTGGCCTATGTGAAGGAGCGCAGGTCCGAGGAGGACGGCGCGGCGCTGCTGGCCGAGGCCCTGGAAGCGCTCCAGCTCCGCCGCGGCGCGGTCCTGGGCTGACCCGATCGCCGACGCACGCGGCCAGGTGGCCGGAGCCGGCCCGGGTACGACGACCACGACGACGCCGGGGTAGCGGTCCCTCGCGGATCCGCTGCCCCGGCGTCGTGCTGTCGCGGGTGACTACTTCCCGGCGGCTGCCGCGTCCAGGAGCCAGAGCGTGCGGGTACGGCCGGTGGCGCCCGCGGCCGGGACGTCGCTGACCTCGTGCCCGGCGCCGTCGGTGCCGAGCGCCGCGGCGGCCTGGGCCGCCTTCTCCGCGCCCGCCGCGACGACCCAGACCTCGCGGGCCGAGCGGATCGCGCCGAACGTCAGCGAGACGCGCTGCGGCGGGGGCTTCGGCGAGTGGTGCACGCCGGTCGTCGTCCCGGTGGCCGCCAGACCCTCGTGGCCGGGGAACAGCGACGCGACGTGGCCGTCGGGGCCCATGCCGAGCAGGAGGACGTCGAACGCCGGGACCGCGAGCGACCCGGCGTCGTCGGCCCCGGCGGAGGCCTCGGCCGCCACCGGCGCGAACCGCGCCAGCTCCGCCGCGTACGCGGCCGCACCCTCCTCGGGCGAGCCCACCGACGACGGACCCGGCATCGGGTGCACGTTCCCGGCCGGGAGGCCGTGGCCCGCGATCAGCCCGTCCACGAGCGCCTCGCGGGCCTGGGTCTCGTTGCGGTCCGGGTCGCCGTCGGGCAGGAACCGCTCGTCGCCCCACCACAGGTGCACGCCGGACCAGTCCACCGCCGCCAGCAGCGGGGACGACGCCGCGCGCGCGAGCGTGCGGATCCCCACGGTGCCGCCGGTGAGGACCACGTGCACGGGGGAGCGGACCGACTGCACGTCCAGGATCCGCGTGAGCAGCCGCGCGGCGGCCGCCTCGGCCAGGACGCCGGCGTCGGGGTGGACGACGACGAGGCGCGGGTGGCTCATGCCCTGTCCCCGACGCTCTCGACGCCGCCGATCCGGACGAGCGGCAGGCCCTGGGACAGGACCTCCTCGTAGGTCTCGTCCGGGTCGAGGCGCCGGAGCTCCTCGATGAGGGCCTCGTTGAGCTTGCGGATCGGCAGCGCGATGCGGCGTTCCGGCTTGCCCGGCTGCGTGATCGTCACGACGCGGCCGTCGGGCCGGTCGAGCACGATCTCGCCGCCCGGCCGCACCAGGACCACCTTCGTGATGGCCTCCGCGCCCTCGACCGGCACGATCGTGGCGGGGCACCCCAGCCGCTCGCCGAGCCAGGCGGTGAGCAGGTGCAGCGACGTGTGCCGCTCCTCGCCCTCCACGCGCACGGACGTCACGGCCTCGAACGGCGGCTGCTCGATCGCGGCGGCGATGAGCGCGCGCCACAGGGTCACGCGGGCCCACGCGAGGTCCGTGTCACCCGGCTTGGACACCGCGGGCAGGGAGCGCAGCATCGCGACCGGGTCGGCGACCGCCGTCGTGTCCGTGATGCGGCGGTGCGCCATTCGCCCGATCGGGTCGGCGGCCGGGTCGGCGGGGGCCGTGCGCGGCCACCAGGCGACGATCGGGGCGTCCGGCAGCAGCAGCGGCATGACGAGCGTGTCGTGCCGTTCCACCAGCGGGCCCGCGATGCGCAGCACCACGACCTCCGAGGCGCCGGCGTCGCCGCCCACGCGGATCTGCGCGTCGAGCCGGGCCTCGCCCTCGGCCTCGCCGGACGGCGCGACCACGATCACCCGGCACGGGTGCTCCCGGCTCGCGTCGTTCGTGGTGGCGATCGCCTCCTCGACGTCGCGCTCCTCGGCCATGACCACGAGCGTGAGCACGCGGCCGAGGGCGACCGCGCCGCCCTCGTCGCGCAGCTTGACGAGCCGCTTGTTGACGGCGTTGGTGGTGGTCCCAGGCATGTCGATGATCACAGGCGGGCACCCTTCGAGGTAGTTGCTGCGTGCGGCGCCGGGATCATGGCCGCCTCCAGGAGCGACCGTCGCGGGCCATCATCTCATCGGCCGACGGCGGGCCCCACGTCCCCGCCGGGTACTGCTCCGGCTGACCCTGCTGGGCCCAGTGCTCGATGATCGGGTCCAGGATCTTCCAGGAGAGCTCGACCTCCTGGTGCGTGGGGAACAGCGGCGGGTCGCCCAGCAGCACGTCCAGGATGAGCCGCTCGTACGCCTCGGGGGAGGACTCGGTGAACGAGTGCCCGTACCCGAAGTCCATCGTCACGTCGCGCACCTGCATCGCGGTGCCCGGCACCTTCGCGCCGAACCGCATCGTCACGCCCTCGTCCGGCTGCACGCGGATCACCAGGGCGTTGTTCCCCAGCTCCTGCGTCAGCGACGACTCGAACGGCAGGTGCGGCGCCTTCTTGAAGACGACGGCGACCTCGGTGACCCGCCTTCCCAGCCGCTTGCCGCTGCGCAGGTAGAAGGGGACGCCCGCCCAGCGGCGGTTGTCCACGTCCACCCGGATGCCGGCGTACGTCTCCGTGCCGGAGTCGGGCGCGATGCCGTCCTCCTGCAGGAAGCCGTTGACGCGCTCGCCGCCCTGCCAGGCGGCCGCGTACTGGCCGCGGGCCGTGTGGTCGTCGAGCGAGCCGGGCAGGCGCAGCGAGCTCAGCACCTTGATCTTCTCGGCGCGCAGCTCGGCCACGTTGAAGTTCACCGGCTCCTCCATCGCGACGAGCGCGAGGAGCTGCAGCAGGTGGTTCTGGATGACGTCGCGCGCGGCGCCGATCCCGTCGTAGTAGCCCGCGCGGCCGCCGATGCCGATGTCCTCGGCCATGGTGATCTGCACGTGGTCGACGTAGTTCGAGTTCCAGATCGGCTCGAACATCTGGTTCGCGAAGCGCAGCGCCAGGATGTTCTGGACCGTCTCCTTGCCCAGGTAGTGGTCGATCCGGAAGACGGACTCCGGCTCGAACACCTCCGAGACGACGTCGTCCAGCTCGCGCGCGCTCGCCAGGTCGTGGCCGAACGGCTTCTCGATGACGACGCGGCGCCAGGCCTCGCCGTCGGACAGGTCGGTGTCGGGGGCGGACAGCCCGTGCTTCGCGAGCTGCCGGCACACGACCGGGAACGCGCTCGGCGGGACCGACAGGTAGAAGGCGTGGTTGCCGGCGGTGCCCCGCTCGGCGTCCAGCGTCTCGACGGTCTGGCGCAGGCGGCGGAACGCGTCGTCGTCGTCGAACGAGCCCTCGACGAACCGGATGCCCTCGGCGAGCTGCTGCCAGGTCGCCTCCCGGAACGGCGTGCGGGCGTGCTCCTTGACGGCGTCGTGCACGATCTGCGCGAAGTCCTGGTCGGACCACTCGCGGCGGGCGAAGCCCGTCAGCGCGAAGCCGGGTGGCAGCAGGCCGCGGTTCGCCAGGTCGTACACCGCGGGCATGAGTTTCTTGCGCGACAGGTCGCCCGTCACCCCGAAGATGACCAGGCCACAGGGCCCCGCGATACGGGGCAGGCGCAGGTCGAGGGGGTCACGCAGCGGATTGTGCTCCGCGCTGATCATCGCTGGTCGCAACGACGTCCTCCGGGATTCGTCTCGGGTTGTGCGGGCAGCGGGGCGTCAGCCCGCGCTGTCCAGGCCGGCCTGGGTGGTGGCCAGCAGTTCGTTCCAGCTCTTCTCGAACTTGACCACGCCCTCGTCCTCCAGGAGCTGCGTGACCTCGTCCATCACGATGCCGTGCGCCTCGATCGCGGCGATCGTCGCCGCCGCGGTCCCGGCGGTGCCGGTGACCGTGTCGGCCAGGACGACGCCGTGGTCCGCGAACGCCTCGAGCGTCTTCTCCGGCATCGTGTTCACGACACCGGACACGACGAGCTCGTCCACGTACATGGTGTCGCGGTACGCGGGATTCTTCACGCCGGTCGACGCCCACAGCGGGCGCTGCGGGCGGGCGCCCGCCGCGGCGAGGGCGGCCCAGCGGTCGCTCGCGATGACCTCCTCGTAGGCGGCGTACGCCAGGCGGGCGTTGGCGACGGCGGCCTGGCCGCGCAGGGCCAGGGCGTCGTCGGAGCCGAGGGTGTCGAGCCGCTTGTCGATCTCGGCGTCCACGCGGGAGACGAAGAACGAGGCGACCGAGCCGACGGGCGCGAGGTCGTGGCCGTTCTCCTTGGCCTGCTCCAGGCCCGCGAGGAACGCGTCCATGACGGCCTTGTAGCGGTCGATCGAGAAGATGAGCGTCACGTTGACGCTGATGCCCTCGGCGAGCACCGCGGTGATCGCGGGCAGTCCCTCGGCCGTCGCGGGGATCTTGATCATCACGTTCGGCCGGTCCACCGTGGCCCACAGGCGCTTGGCGACCTCGATCGTGGCCTCGGTGTCGCGGGCCAGGCGCGGGTCCACCTCGATGGACACGCGGCCGTCGACGGTGTTCGAGCGGTCGTAGACACCGCGCAGCACGTCGGCCGCGGCGCGCACGTCGTCGGTGGTGATCTTCTCGACGGCGGCCTCGACGTCCGTGCCCGCCAGCTCGGCGAGGGCGGCGGCGTAGGCGTCGCCCTGGGCGAGCGCGCCGGCGAAGATCGTCGGGTTGGTGGTCACGCCGACGACGTCGCGGGTCTCGATCAGCTCGGCCAGGTTGCCGGAGTCGAGCCGCTCGCGGGACAGGTCGTCGAGCCAGATGGCCACGCCTGCCTCGGAGAGCCGCTGGGTGGGGTTCGCCTGCTCGGTCATGATGCCCTTCCTTTTCGTGGAAATGCGCTCACTGCTCCGGCCCAGGGGAGGGCCCGCCGGGCGGCGTCGTGCATCATGCGTGCACGACGCCGCCCGCCCTGCGATACGTCAGGCCGACACGGCCTGAATCGACTCCTTCGCGGCCGTGATGACCGCCTCCGGGGTGAAGCCGAACTTCTCGAACAGCACCTTGCCGGCGGCCGAGGCGCCGTAGTGCTCCAGGGACACGATGCGGCCGGCGTCGCCGACGTACTCGCGCCAGCCCTGCGCGATGCCCGCCTCGACGGACACGCGGGCCCTGACGGAAGCCGGCAGCACCGACTCGCGGTACGCCTCGTCCTGGCGGGCGAACCACTCCAGCGACGGGGCCGAGACGACGCGGGCCTGGATGCCCTCGGCGGCCAGCGCCTCACGCGCCGCGACGGCGAGCTGGACCTCGGAACCCGTGCCGATGAGGATCACGTCGGGCGTGCCTTCGGTGTCCAGCAGCGTGTAGGCGCCCTTGAGGGTGCCCTCGGCGCCGGCGAAGCCGTCCTCGCCGCGCGGGAACGTGGGCACGTTCTGGCGGGTCAGGATCAGGCCGGCCGGGTTCCTCGTGTTCTCGATGATGCCGCGCCACGCGTACACGGTCTCGTTGGCGTCGGCCGGGCGCACGATGTCCAGGTGCGGGATCGCGCGGTAGGCCCACAGGTGCTCGACCGGCTGGTGCGTCGGGCCGTCCTCGCCGAGGCCGATCGAGTCGTGCGTCCACACGAACGTCGACGGGATCTCCATGAGGGCCGCGATGCGCACGGCGCCGCGCATGTAGTCGGCGAACTGGAAGAACGTGCCGCCGTAGGGGCGGGTCAGGCCGTGCAGCACGATGCCGTTGAGGATCGCGCCCATGCCGTGCTCGCGGATGCCGAAGTGCATCGTGCGGCCGTAGACGTTGCCGCTCCACGTGCCGGTCTGGTGGTTCTCCGGGATGAACGACGGCTCGCCGTCCATCGTCGTGTTGTTGGAACCCGCGAGGTCGGCCGAGCCGCCCCACAGCTCCGGCAGCACGTCCTTGAGGGAGGTGAGCACCTTGCCCGACGCCGCGCGGGTCGCCAGGCCCTTGCCCAGGTCCGCCGGGAACGTCGGCAGCGCGTCGGCCCAGCCCTCGGGCAGCTCGCGCGCCTGCAGGCGGGACAGCAGCGCGGCGCGCTCCGGGTCGGCGGCCTGCCACGCGGCGAAGGCCTCGTCCCAGGCGGCGCGCTCGGCGGCCTGGCGCTTGCCGACCTGGCGGGTGTACTCGACGACCTCGTCGTCGATCTGGAAGGTCTTGGCCGGGTCGAGGCCCAGCGTCGTCTTGAGCTCCGCGACGGCGTCGGCGCCCATGGCGTTGCCGTGCGGGCCGCCGATGATGGTGCTCAGCGCGATGATCGACGGCTTGCCCGTCTCGGCCTTCGCGGCCTCGATCGCGGCGCCCAGGGCCGCGACGTCCTCGGTGTAGCCGGTGCCGCCCTGGGTCCAGTCCACGTGCTGGGTGTGCCAGCCGTAGGCCGCGTAGCGCCCCAGCACGTCCTCGGAGAACGAGATGTCGGTCTCGTGCTCGATCGAGATCTTGTTGTCGTCCCAGATCACGATGAGGTTGCCGAGCTGCTGGTGGCCCGCGAGCGACGCGGCCTCGGACGTGACGCCCTCCTGCAGGTCGCCGTCGCCGGCGATGACGTAGATGTGGTGGTCGAACGGCGAGGCACCGGTGGCAGCCTCCGGGTCGAGCAGGCCGCGCTCCTTGCGGGCCGCGAACGCGAAGCCCGTGGCGGACGCGAGGCCCTGGCCGAGCGGGCCCGTGGTGATCTCGACGCCCTCGGTGTGGCGGTACTCGGGGTGACCCGGGGTCTTGGAGCCCCAGGTCCGCAGCGCCGCGATGTCCTCGAGCTCGAGGCCGTAGCCGGCGAGGAAGAGCTGCAGGTAGATCGTCAGGGACGAGTGACCCGCCGAGAGGATGAACCGGTCGCGGCCCACCCAGTGCGGGTCGGAGGGGTCGTGGCGCATGACCTTCTGGAAGAGCAGATACGCGGCCGGCGCCAGCGACACGGCCGTGCCGGGGTGCCCGTTGCCGACCTTCTCGACGGCGTCGGCGGCCAGCGCCTTGATCGACGTCACCGCGCGCTGGTCGAGCTCGGACCAGTCGAGCGGGGTCACGGTGGGGTCGAACGTCATCTCGAAATCCTCTTCTCGCCGCCGGCTGAGGCAGGGGCGGGCGGGTCGTACGTGCGGCAGCGGCGGAATGACCGCCACCGGATACCGCAAGTCACCCTATCCCCGCCCACTGACACATGCGTGGGGCTGTCCGAACTGTGTGCACGGAGTTCACCCGCGTGAACCCCGGACCGCATCACCCGCATTCCTGACCGGGGCCAATGTCACACCCGCGACGCCCGGCCGGGGGGCGTCACGGTATGCCCCGGCGTCGTACCATGGGCACGTTTCCCTCGCGGCGTGGCACGGCCCCGGCCGGACCCGGCGGCGAGGCGGGACACCGCCCGATCCGCCGTCCGAACGGAACGTTCCCACCGTGAGCACACCCACGCCGTCGTCACCGGCCAGCGCGTCCCCCGCCGCGGCCGCGGCGCCGTCGGACCTCATGACGCCGGACGAGGCGACGACGCCGGACGGCGCGGTCATGCAGGACAGTGCCGCGCCGGTGCCCGACGACGCCGACCCGCGTGCGGGCCTCGCGAACTACGACCGGCGCACCGGCGGGCGACTGCGCCGCCGCGTCGCGGCGTACGTCGCGCTCACCAAGCCGCGCGTGATCGAGCTGCTGCTCGTCACGACCATCCCCACCATGATCCTGGCGCAGGGCGGCTGGCCGGACGTCTGGCTGATGGTCGCGACCCTGATCGGCGGCTCGCTCGCCGCGGGCAGCGCCAACGCGTTCAACATGTACCTCGACCGGGACATCGACAAGCTGATGAACCGGACCAAGCGCCGGCCGCTCGTCACCGGCGAGATCTCGCCGCGGGCCGGGCTGATCTTCTCCTGGGCCCTGTGCCTGCTGTCGCTCGCGTGGTTCGCGCTCGTCGTGAACGTCGCCGCGGCATGGCTGACCGGCGCCGCGATCGCGATCTACGTCGTCGGCTACACCATGATCCTCAAGCGCCGCACCCCGCAGAACATCGTCTGGGGCGGCATCGCGGGCTGCATGCCCGTGTTCATCGGCTGGGCCGCCGTGACCGGCGGGCTGAGCTGGTCCGCGCTGGCGCTGTTCGGCGTCATCTTCTTCTGGACGCCGCCGCACTACTGGCCGCTGTCCATGAAGTTCAAGAAGGACTACGCCGCCGCCGACGTCCCGATGCTCCCCGTGGTCTCCGACGACCGCCGCGTCGCCGCCGAGATGGTCGGCTACACCCTCGCGATGATCGCCTGCTCCCTCGTGCTCATCCCGCTCGCCGGGATGAGCTGGGTGTACACGGCGCTCGCGGCGGGCCTGGGCGCCTGGTTCCTCGGTTCGACCCTCCTCATGCTCCGCCGCGCCAAGCAGGGCGCCACGGGCAAGAAGCTCGGCGCGATGCAGGTCTTCCACTCGTCGATCACGTACCTCACGGTCCTCTTCGTGACCGTCGCGGCGGACGTCTTCCTGCCGTTCTGACGCACGGGCGACGCCGCCGATCACGAGAGGCCTGCGGATGGGTACATTGACGAGGTGAGCTTCTTCAACACCGCTGGTCCGTGCGATCCGGCCAAGCACTACATGCTGCCGGCGGCCGAGCGGCTGAAGGACTTCCAGGCTCTGATCGACCGAGAGCTGTACATGGTGCTGCACGCGCCGCGGCAGACGGGCAAGACGACGGCGATCCGCGCGCTGGCCAAGGAGCTCACGGCGAGCGGGAGGTACGCGGCGCTGATGTTCTCGTGTCAGGCGGCCGGACCTGCCGGCGACGACTACGTCGCGGCGCAGGACTCGATCCTTGGCGCGATCCGGCAGCGCGCTGAGATCGATCTGCCGGAGGAACTACGTCCGCCGCAATGGCCTGACGCGCCTGCCGCGAACAAGGTCTCTTTCGCGCTGTCGGCCTGGGCCAAGGCGTGCCCGCGTCCGCTGGTGCTGTTCATGGACGAGATCGACTCGGTGGGCGGGCGGAGCCTGATCAGCGTGCTGCGGCAGATCCGCGACGGCTACGAGATCCGGCCCGAGGCGTTCCCGTCCTCGATCGTGCTGTGCGGGCTGCGGGACGTACGCGACGACAAGGCCGCCTCCGGCGGCGACCCCACTCGCCTGAGTTCCGGCAGCCCGTTCAACATCAAGGCCGCGTCGCTGCGTCTGGGTGACTTCACCCGGGACGAGATCGCCGAACTCTACGCCCAGCACACCGCCGACACCGGGCAGGCGTTCACGCCGGAGGCCGTGGATGCGGTATGGGACGCCACCGCGGGCCAGCCCTGGCTCGTCAACGCCCTGGCCCGAGAGATCGTGGCCTCCTACAAGATGGGCGTCCCGGCGTCGGAGCCGATCACCGTCGACCACGTCGGCATCGCACGGGAGCGATTGATCCGCGCGCGGGCCACCCACCTGGACCAGCTCGTGGACAAGCTCCGCCAGCCCCGGGTCGAGCGGATCATCGAACCGCTCATCACCGCGGACCTGGCCCCTGTCGAGGAGACCTTCGACGACGACGTCACCTACGTGCGCGACCTCGGTCTCATCGCGCCCGACAGGCCCGTACGCATCGCGAACTCGATCTACCGCGAGGTCATCAGCCGGGTCCTGACCTCGGCGATCCAGACCAACGTCGAACGCGCCGTCGCCCCGCCCCGCACCTTCGTGGACCCGGACGGCCGCCTGAACACGGACCGGCTCTTCTCCGAGTTCGTGCCCTTCTGGAAGCAGCACGGTGAGATCCTGACCCTCCGCGACGCCTACCACGAGGCCGCCCTGCACCTGGTGCTGCTGGGCTACCTGTACCGGCTCGTGAACGGCGGCGGATTCGTCGAGCGCGAGGCCGGCATCAGCACCGGCCGGATCGACCTCAGGATCACCTGGCCCTACGCCGACGCCCAGGGCGCGCGGAAGGTCCAGACGTACGGCATCGAGCTCAAGGTCCGCCACCCCGGCAAGCCCGACCCGCTCGACGAGGGCATGGCCCAGCTCGACCGCTACCTGGACCACCTCGACCAGGACACCGGCCTGCTGGCGGTCTTCGACCGCCGCAAGAACGCCCCGCCGATCACCGAACGCACCGGCCTCACCACCGCCACCACCCCGCAAGGCCGCACCATCAGCCTCCTGCGCGGCTGACGGCGTGGCGGTGCCGGGCCGTGACCTGGGCGGCTGCATGATGTGGGCGTGCCTATCGCTCTGGAGGCCGACAGTCCGTTCGCCGCTCCGCTGCGGGAGTACCTCGACCACCTGCGGGTCGAGCGCGGGCTCTCGGCCAACACCGTGGCCGCGTACCGCAGGGACCTGGCGCGGTACGTCGCGCACCTGGACATGCTCGGACGGCGGGAGCCGGGGCAGGTCAGCGAGGCCGACGTCGCCGGGTACGTCGAGGCCGTCCGGACGGGGGACGACGGCGGCGCGCCGCTGTCGCCGTCGTCCACCGCCCGCGCGCTGGCCGCCGTGCGCGGCTGGCACCGGTTCGCGCACGCCGAGGGCCTGGCCGACGCCGACCCCACCACCCAGGTGCAGGCGCCCACTCGGCTGCGGCGGCTGCCGCACGCGCTGAGCGTCACGGACGTCGCCCTGCTGCTGGACGCCGCCGGGGCCGGCGACGGGCCCCTGCCGCTGCGCGACCGCGCGCTGCTGGAGCTGCTGTACGCGACGGGCGGGCGGATCTCGGAGATCGTGGGCCTGGACGTCGACGACGTCGACCACGACGTGCCCATCCTGCGGCTGCACGGCAAGGGCGGCAAGCAGCGGGTGGTCCCGGTGGGCTCGTACGCCCGCGAGGCCGTCGCGGCGTACCTGGTCCGCGCCCGGCCGCAGCTCGTGGCGGCGGCCCGGAAGCAGGGCTCCCCGGCGGTGTTCCTCAACACGCGCGGGGCCCGCCTGTCCCGGCAGTCCGCGTGGGCGGCGCTGCAGACCGCGGCCGACCGGGCCGGCCTGAGCGGCGTCTCGCCGCACACCCTGCGGCACTCCTTCGCGACCCACCTGCTGGGCGGCGGCGCCGACGTCCGGGTGGTCCAGGAACTCCTGGGCCACGCGTCGGTCACCACCACCCAGATCTACACGATGGTCACCCCGGACGCCCTCCGCGAGGTCTACGCGGCCGCCCACCCCCGCGCCCGGTAGGCCCGCCGGGCGGCAGCTCCGTCGGGCGCGGGGTGGTGCCGGTCAGCTGGGGTTGATGTTGAAGAGCTCCGCGCGGGAGCGGATGACCTGGGCCCGGGCGAGGCGGGGCTTGTCGGAGCCGTCGCGGACGACGCCGCCCGCCGCCTCGAAGTCGGCCAGGAAGTCGACCGCCCAGGCGACGTCGGACGGGGACGGGCTGAAGCACTCGTTGATGACGCCCGGCTGCTCCAGGTCGAGGCACAGCTTGCCGGTCATGCCCAGGGCGACGGCGTCGGCCGACTGCTCGCGCAGCAGCGCGTGCGCCGACCCGACCGTGGGGCCGTCCACCGGGCCCGGCAGGCCGCCGATGCGGCTGGCGAGCACGAGGCGGGTGCGCGGGTGGGCCATGGCGATCGGCTCGTTCGCGGCGCCGGTGTCGCGGCGGTAGTCGCCCGAGCCGAACGCGAGGCGGAACGTGCCGCGGGCGCGGGCGATGTTCACCGACTCCTCGATGCCGAGCGCGGACTCCACGAGCGGGATCACCGGGACCTCGCCGCCGAGGCGCTGGGCGGTGTCGACGACGTCGTCGGCCGACTCCGTCTTGGCGAGCATCACGCCCGCGAGCCCGCCGATGTCGCGGAGCTGCCCGACGTCGTCGGCCCACGCGGGCGACGTGCGGTCGTTGATCCGTACCCACGCCGTGCCGCCGCCGCGCAGCCACTCGGTGACGCGGCCGCGGGCCTCGTCCTTGAGGCTCTCGTCGATCGCGTCCTCGCAGTCCAGGATGATCTGGTCGGCGCGGGAGAGCTGGGCGTCGTCGAACGCGTCGGTCCGCATGGCTGACAAGAGCAGCCAGCTGCGCGCGTAGTCGGGCGCGACGCGGGTCTTCTCGCGGACGGCGCGGCGGGCGGGCAGGTCGGTGGTGTCGGTCACAGTCACAGCCACGATGCTATGCCCGCGGGCGAGGCGGCCTCCTCCCGGCGTCCTGGCGCCGGCGCCCGATCACGCGGCGCAGCCAGGACCGGCTGGCGCCCGGGTAGATCTTGCGCAGGCGGGCCTCGTCGTAGATCTTCATCGCCCAGAACACGATGACGCCGATCGCGAGCGATCCGCTGATCGTCAGGTAGAGCGGGCCGTACTTCTCCAGGTCCAGGAACGAGACCCGCTCGTCGACCTCGGCGGCGTTCATGCCGAAGTAGCCGAACACGATCGAGACCGGCACCGCGACCGTGCTCAGACCCGCCTGGACGATGCTCCAGCGCTTGCGCTGCGCCTCCTCCATGCGGCTGCCGAAGCTGGTCAGCGCGGCCATCTCGGCCCGCACCGCGTAGTCGAGCCGGTCGAGCATCTTGGTGACGACCTTCGTCTTGCTCTCCAGCCCCATGCACTCGACGAGGACGTCGTGGTAGTTCGTCACGCGCTGCGACGGCATGAGCATGCTGATGTCCGCGAGCGTGTCGACGTTGAAGGTGAGCAGCAGCTGGTAGTCGCCGAGATCGTCCGCGGTGCGCTCCAGGACCGCCTGCCGCTTCTGGGGGTCGACGTTCGGCGACTGGGCGTCCTTGATCTCCGCGACGGTCGCGGTCGCCTCGTCGGAGATCCGGGACAGCTCGGCCAGGGCCGCCAGCACCATCACGATGGAGATGAACGCCGAGTTGCCGCCGTCCTGCGGCCAGCCGAGCACGATGCTCATGTAGGGGCCGACGGCGACCGTCACGCCCTTCTCCCGGTTGCTCTCCATCGGGTACTTCACGCTGGTGTAGTCGTGGCTGAGCTCCGCGTGCGTGCGGTACATCAGGGCGCCGACGACGCTCGCGCGCTCGGCGGCGCCGAGGCGGTCCGGCAGGCCCGGGCCGAGCACGAGCTGGTGCTGGTAGGTCGTGATCCCCTGGTCCTCGCCCAGGTCGGCGCCGATGAGCCCCGCGCGGTCGCGCAGGTAGTCGCCGAGATCCAGGCCCTCGACCGTGAGGTCGCGCTCGTAGACGTCCTGCAGGAGCTCGACCAGCCCGCTGCGGCGCTGGAGGGCGCGCGGGTCGATCTGGCCGCCGTTCTTGAGGTCGACCTCGATGTCGAAGGTCAGCGCGGGGACGATCAGGCGGTAGGGCGGCACCACGAACAGCCAGAGCCGGGCGCCGCGCAGCGTCGACGGCTCGGGCCAGCGCGCGAACGCGAGGTCGCTCACGTCGATCTCCTCGCGGAGCGCGACCTGGGGAACGGACCGGGCGTTGCGCTCGTAGTGCTCCGCGAACACACCGAGCTTCAGGTAGTCGGCCACCTGGCCGGCCTCGGTCCGGCCGGTGACCCGCCAGGCCGTGGCGTACAGGCTCGTGACCCGGACCACGGGATCGCTCGACCGGGCGTCGTCGACCCGGGGAAGCCCGGAGGGTCTGTCGAACTCCGCGGATCGCCAGCTCACGCGCATCGCCTCCGTGTCCTCGCACGTCGCCGGCACACCGCCGGCGCTGTGCAGGGGAGGGTACCAAATGCCCGGAACTGAGAGGGGCTCCGAAACCGCGGCGCCGAGGCCGAGAATTCATCCACGATTGTGAATATTTGCAGGTAGAACGGGCGTAGCCTGGGTTCGCACGCACCACGACCGCACGAGCGGATCAGCTTCCCCAGACGATGTGAGGTGCCATGTCCCACCCGTACGAGCCCGGCCCGCAGGGCCCTGGCAACGTGCCGGACCAGCCGACCCAGCAGTTCGCCGCGCCGCAGCCGGCCCAGCCGCCCGTGCAGCAGCCGCAGCAGCCCGGGTACCCGCCGCAGCCGGCGCCGCCGCAGCAGACCGTGCCGGGGGCGTACCAGCCGCAGCCCCAGCCCATGTATCCCGCACCGGCCGGGGCGGGACAGTACCCGCCGGCCGGGCCCGGCGCGGGGACCGGAGCCCCCGGCTTCCTCGGCAGGCAGTGGCCCGCCCTCCTGCTCGGCGCCCTGCTGCTCGCGGCGATCGTGACCGGGTCGGCGCTCTGGGCGAACGCGAGCAACCGTGCCGCGGGGCTCGAGGAGGAGCTCGCCGCCGTGACCGCCGCCCGCGACCAGGCCCAGGTGGACATCGAGGACCTGGAGTCCGAGATCAGCGGGCTCAGCGGCGACGTCTCCGCGTGCGGGGAGGCCGTCAAGGACGGCAACAAGGTGGCCAACCAGTACGACAAGCTCATCACCGAGACGGACGCGGTGTTCGCCGACATCGCGAACGCCCTCGCCTCGACGACCGTGTACGACGCCCGCCGCTACCTGAACAAGGCCGAGGTGCACCAGGAGAAGGCGGAGCTGCTCGCCGAGAAGGTCGACCAGCTGCACGCCGAGTTCAAGCAGAGCGCCGAGGGCTGCCAGGCGAAGGACCCGGCCCAGGAGTCCTGACACCGGCAGGCCCGCACGACGACGTCGCCCGGGCGCCCGGGAACCTTCCGGCGCGCCCGGGCGGTCTCTCCGGTGCGCCGGGCCGCCCGGGAGCCCGGCGCACCCGGCGCCGCAGGGATCCGGGGCGCGCCCGTGTTTCGCAGGGTTTATCGGGCAAGGCTGGTATAGCGTGACCGGGTGAGTCAGGACCCAACCGTACGGAGGGAGCGGGCGAGATGACGGACACGCTGGTCGACGTCAATCCGACGCCCGGGGAGCCGCACCGAACCGAGGACGTCCGGCGGGACGTGGTGGGGCGGATCATGCCCGACTTCCCCGAGCCGCCGCCGCTGACGAGTCACGGACCTGCGCGCATCATCGCCATGTGCAACCAGAAGGGCGGCGTCGGCAAGACCACCACCACCATCAACCTGGGCGCGTGCCTCGCCGAGCACGGCCGCAAGGTGCTGCTCGTCGACTTCGACCCGCAGGGCGCCGCGTCCGTGGGCATCGGGATCAACCCGCACGAGCTCGACGTCACGGTCTACAACCTGCTCATGGAGCGGGGCCTGCGGATCGAGGACGTGCTCATCGAGTCCGGCATCGAGAACCTCGACGTGCTCCCGGCGAACATCGACCTGTCCGCCGCGGAGGTCCAGCTGGTCGGCGAGGTCGCCCGCGAGTCGGTGCTGTCGCGGGCCCTGCGCCCCGTCGTCGACGACTACGACGTCATCCTCATCGACTGCCAGCCGAGCCTCGGCCTGCTCACGGTGAACGCGCTGACCGCCGCGCACGGCGTGCTGATCCCGCTGGAGTGCGAGTTCTTCGCGCTGCGCGGCGTCGCCCTGCTCGTGGAGACCATCGAGAAGGTCCGGGACCGGCTGAACCCCGCCCTGGAGATCGACGGTATCCTTCCCACCATGTACGACTCGCGCACCCTCCACTCCCGGGAGGTCGTGGCGCGCGTGCACGAGGCGTTCGGCGACACGCTGCTGCACTCGGTGATCGGCCGCACGGTGAAGTTCCCCGACGCGACGGTCGCCGCCGAGCCCATCACGGCCTACGCGCCCGGCCACCCCGGCGCGTCCGCCTACCGCCAGCTCGCCCGGGAGCTCGTGGCCCGTGGCCACGCCGCCTGAGGTCCTGGAGGCCGGACCCGGCGACATCCGCACCGAGGGCGCGGCGGCCTCCGGCACCGACGGCCGGCCCGCCCCGCAGCGCACCGCCGGCGCCTTCGAGGTCCACCTCGACAACTTCACCGGCCCGTTCGACCTCCTGCTGAGCCTCATCACCAAGCACGAGCTCGACGTCACCGAGGTGGCGCTCGCGGAGGTCACCGACGAGTTCGTCGCCCACATCCGCGCCGCCGAGGAGGCCGCGAGGCGGGCGGCGGACAACGGCGAGGACCACCCGTCCTGGGACCTGGGCGTGGCGTCGGAGTTCCTGGTGGTCGCCGCGACCCTGCTGGACATCAAGGCCGCCCGCCTGCTCCCCGGCGTCATCGAGGAGGACCTCGAGGACCTGGAGCTGCTGGAGGCCCGCGACCTGCTGTTCGCCCGCCTCCTGCAGTACCGCGCCTACAAGCAGGTCTCCCAGATCGTCGCGGAGCGCCTGGCCACCGCGAGCCGCCGCGTGCCGCGCCTGACGCCGCTGGAACCGCAGTTCACCGCGCTGCTGCCGGAGCTGAGGTGGACCGTCGACGGCGCGCGGCTCGCCGCGCTCGCCGCCAGGGCCCTGCAGCCGAGGCGCCCGCCCGAGGTGTCGCTCACCCACCTGCACGCCCCGAAGGTGAGCGTGCGCGAGGAGGCCGGCCACATCGTCCGGCGCCTGCGCGCCGAACGCGTCCTGACGTTCCGCAACCTCACCGCGGGCGCTGAACGCCTCGTGGTCGTGGCCCGCTTCCTCGCGCTCCTGGAACTGTTCCGCGACAAGCTGGTGGGGTTCGAGCAGGTCGCCTCGCTCGGCGAGCTGACGGTCCGCTGGGCCGCCGGCCCGTCGGACGGCGGCAAGTACCTGGACCCGGACGCCGGCCCCAGCGAGTTCGACGAGGAAGACATGGCGGAGCGCGCGGCGGCCGCCGCGGTGGACGAGGCGTCCGACGACGTCGCCGCTTCCGCGGCCGTTCCGCGGGACGACGCGGCCGAGGACGACCAGGACGCACCCGCGACGCCGGAGACGCACGAGCCGGACCTGCACGAGGAGACGCTGTGACGGAGATCGACCAGACCGCGGCCTCAGCGGAGTCAGCTGCGCGGGGCGAGGCCCCGGACCCGGCCCGGCCCCCGGGCCCCGGGCCCCTGGAGGTGGCCGCCCCCGCCGCCGAGGAACTCCCCGCCGTCGACGTCGCCGATCTCCCCGGCGGCGCCCGCGCCGCCCTCGAGGCGGTTCTCATGGTCGCCGACGAGCCCATCGCCGAGGAGCGGCTCGCGGCGGTCCTCGGCCTCCCGTCGGGTGAGGTGCGCGACATGCTCGACGAGCTCGCCGACGAGTACCGCGGCGAGCTGGGCGGGCGCCCAAGGGGCTTCGAGCTGCGGCGCAGCGCCGACGGCTGGCGCATCTACTCGTCGTCGGCCCACGCCGACGTCGTCGGCCGGTTCGTGCTGGACGGCCAGACCGCCAGGCTCAGCCAGGCCGCGCTGGAAACCCTGGCCGTGATCGCGTATCGTCAACCGGTCACGCGTGGTCAGGTGAGCGCGGTGCGCGGGGTGAACGTCGACGGCGTGGTGCGCACGCTGCTCACCCGTGGCCTCATCGCCGAGCTGGAGCAGGATCCGCACACGGGTGCGGTGCTGTTCGGCACCACGGGATACTTCCTGGAGCGGATGGGCTACGACTCGCTCGACGAGCTGCCCCCGCTCGCGCCCCACCTCCCGGACCTGGACACGCTCGACAACCTGGACTGACATCCGGAACCAGAACCGGCCCCGAACGGTGCCGGGTTCACCCAACCGAGAAGGACCGATGAACCAGCACAGCCGCGGCGGGAGCCGCCGCAACGACAACCGTCCTGCCGCCAACCGCGCCGCCGCCTCCGCGTCGAACCGCGCGGGCCAGGGCAGCTCACAGGGCAAGCGTGCGCAGCAGGCCCCCGGCCGCCGTCGTCCGCAGAACGCTCGCAACGACCGGAGCGGCCAGCCGCCCCGCGACGTCCACGTCGCCGACGGCGTCCGCCTCCAGAAGGTCCTCGCCCAGGCGGGCATGGGCTCGCGCCGCGCGTGCGAGGAGCTCATCGCCGACGGCCGCGTCGAGGTCGACGGCGTCCTGGTGACCGAGCTCGGCGTGCGGGTCGATCCCGCCACCGCCGCCATCCACGTGGACGGCATGCGTCTGCAGCTCGACCAGGACAAGATCACGCTCGCGCTGAACAAGCCGCACGGCGTCGTCTCCACGATGCACGACCCGGAGGGCCGCCGCACCGTCGCCGACCTCATCAAGGACCGCGACCAGCGCCTCTTCCACGTCGGCCGGCTGGACGCCGACAGCGAGGGCCTGCTGCTGCTCACCAACGACGGCGACCTCGCCAACCGGCTCGCGCACCCGCGCTACGAGATCCCCAAGACGTACGTCGTGACCGTCGAGGGCGCGATCTACCCGCGCATCGTCAAGGACCTGACCCACGGCGTCGAGCTCGAGGACGGCCTCGCGCGCATGGACTCGGTCAAGGTGCTGCAGGCCACCGACGAGCTGTCGCTGCTGGAGGTCGTGCTGCACGAGGGCCGCAACCGCATCGTGCGCCGCATGTTCGACGCCGTCGACCGCCCCGTCACCCGGCTGGTCCGCACGCGGATCGGCCCGGTCGCGATGGGCGAGCTGAAGCCCGGCCGCACGCGCGTGCTGGGGCAGGTCGAGCTGGGCCAGCTCATGTCCTCGGTGGAGATGTGAGCGGCATCGTGACGAGCGAGGAGACCTCTGTGAACGGCAGGACCACCGGCGAACCCCTGGTGATCGCCATCGACGGCCCGTCCGGATCGGGCAAGTCCAGCGTGTCCAGGGCGGTCGCGGCGCGCCTCGGCCTCGCCTACCTCGACACGGGCGCGATGTACCGCGCGGCCACCGTCTGGTGCACGCGCCGCGGCACGGACCTGTCCGACGCCGACGTCGTGACCGCCGACGTCGCCGCGATGCCCCTGGAGATGGGCGTCGACCCCGCGGCGCCGTCGGTCACCCTGGACGGCGAGGACGTGTCGGCCGAGATCCGCGCCACGGAGGTCTCGGCCGCGGTCTCGCGGGTCGCGACCAACCTGGAGGTGCGCGCCGAGCTGAAGCTCCGCCAGCGCGCCGCCATCGACGCCGAACGCGACGGCGGCTTCTCCGGCGGGCGCGGCATCCTCGCCGAGGGCCGCGACATCACGACCGTCGTCGCCCCCGACGCCGACGTCCGCATCCTCCTGACCGCGAGCGAGGACGCGCGGCTGCGCCGCCGCTCGCTGGACGTCCACGGCGTGGCCGACGACGCCGCGGTCGCCGCGACCCGGGACCAGGTGATCCGCCGCGACCGCGACGACTCGACCGTCTCGCAGTTCGTGGAGGCCGCCGACGGCGTGATCACCCTGGACTCCTCGGAGCTGAGCTTCGAGGAGACGGTGGAGGCGGTCCTGCTGATCGTCTCGGAGACCACGGGGGTTCCGGGCACGACGACGCCGGGGGCCGTGACGCCCGCGGGCGTCGTCGTCCCTGAAACGGCGGACGAAACGGACGCGACCGGCGCCAGCACGGCCGCCGTCGCCGGCGAGATCGAGCAGACCGAGGACGACCTCGCGCGCGAGCGGGCGCTGCGGGCCGGCCTGGCCGAGTTCGAGCTCGACGAGGAGGACGAGGCGCTCCTCGGCGACGAGTGGGAGGTCACCGAGGCCGAGCCGGAGGAGATCCTGCCGGTGCTGGCCGTCGTCGGGCGGCCGAACGTCGGGAAGTCGACGCTCGTGAACCGCATCATCCAGCGGCGCGAGGCCGTCGTCGAGGACAAGCCGGGCGTGACGCGCGACCGCGTCTCGTACCCGGCCGAATGGACCGGGCGGCGGTTCATGCTCGTGGACACGGGCGGCTGGGAGGTCGACGTCGCGGGCATCGAGTCGAAGGTCGCCACGCAGGCCGAGGTCGCCGTGTCGCTCGCGGACGCCGTGATGTTCGTCCTGGACGCCCAGGTGGGCGCGACGTCGACCGACGAGCGCGTGGTCGAGATGCTGCGCAAGTCCGGCAAGCCGGTGGTGCTGGCGGCGAACAAGGTCGACGGCGCGGCGGGCGAGGCCGACGCGGCGTACCTGTGGTCGCTGGGCCTGGGGGAGCCGTTCCCGGTGTCCGGCCTGCACGGACGTGGGACGGGCGATCTGCTCGACGCCGCGATGAAGGTGCTGCCCACGAAGTCCGAGCACGGCGCGGCGCGTCCGTCCGGGCCGCGGCGCGTGGCGCTCGTGGGCCGGCCGAACGTCGGCAAGTCGTCGCTGCTGAACAAGATCGCGCGCGCCGAGCGCGTCGTCGTCGACGAGATCGCCGGGACCACGCGTGACCCGGTGGACGAGCTCGTCGAGATCAAGGGCATTCCCTACTGGTTCGTCGACACCGCCGGCATCCGGCGGCGGCAGCACTTCGCCAAGGGCGCGGAGTTCTACGCGAGCCTCCGCACGCAGGCCGCGGTGGAGAAGGCGGAGGTCGCCGTCGTCCTGCTGGACGCGTCGCAGCCGATCTCCGAGCAGGACCAGCGGATCCTCTCGCAGGTCGTGGACTCCGGGCGGGCGCTCGTGCTGGCGTTCAACAAGTGGGACCTCATGGACGAGGACCGGCGCCCGTACCTGGAACGCGAGATCGAGAAGGACCTCGGGCAGGTCGCCTGGGCGCCGCGCGTGAACGTGTCGGCGGCCACCGGCTGGCACACGGAGAAGCTGGTCCCCGCCCTGGAGAAGTCCCTGGGCTCCTGGGACATGCGCATCCCGACCGGCCGGCTCAACGCGTTCCTCGGCGAGCTGGTCGCCGCGCACCCGCACCCGCTGCGGGGCGGCAAGCAGCCGCGCATCCTGTTCGCCACCCAGGCGACCGCGCGCCCGCCGCGCTTCGTCATCTTCGCCACGGGCTTCATCGAGGCCCAGTACCGCCGCTTCATCGAGCGCCGCCTCCGGGAGACGTTCGGCTTCGAGGGCACCCCGATCGAGATCTCGGTCCGCGTCCGCGAGAAGCGGCGGCGCTGACCGGCTCGCGCGCCATCGGCTGACAGGGCGCCGGAACTCCACCAGGGGTTCCGGCGCTCTGTCACGACCCCGCTCGCGGGGCCGGCCGCCGGGCGATCAGGGCGGCGGCCAGGGCGGCGCGGATCCGCGGGATCTCCCGGTCTCCCGTGGTGGGAAGCCGCTGGAGCGGAAGCCCGATCTTCCGCAGGATCTCGTCCTTCAGCGCGTCCCGCCGCAGCTGCTCGGGCGAGTCCGCGTGAAACGCCCAGCCGTCCACCTCGATCGCGAGCAGCGGCCGGTTGCCGACCCGGTTGTAGACCAGGAAGTCCACCGACGTCCGCGAGTGCCGGACGAACTTCCGTTCCCGCTCGGTCAGCACGCCGGGGTCGGGCACCAGGTTCTTCACCCGGTACTGCGTGGCGATCTCCAGCCCCTGGTACCGGTCCTCCGCCAGCAGGTCCTCCAGCACCGTCCAGGTGATGTCCTCGGCCGGCGAGTCCGCCCGGTTCCTCAGGACCCGCCGCGCCAGCGGCCGCAGCCGCTCGGAGTACTCCGCGTACAGCAGGTCGAAGATCGACACGATGTCGCTCTGCCCCACCGCGCCCGGATCCAGGTAGCGGATGTACTCCACCAGGTCCCGGATGTTCCGGCTGCGCGGCAGCATGTCGCTGTCGGTCACCAGCACGAAGTGATCGACCGCCCGGGAGACCGCGACGTTGACCAGCCTCGGGTCGTCGACGAACTCGAGACGGCGCTGCCCGCGCCACGTCTCGTCGATCACCGTGTTCAGCACCACCGCCTGCCTGTCCCGCCCCTGGTACTTGTGCACGGTGTCGGCGTCGGTCAGCGGCCGCAGATCCGTGGCGGCCAGATCCGCGTGCCGCCGGAACGGTGCGATCACGGCTCGCCCGCCGGCGGGCACATGGCCCAGGAACGTGTCCATCACCTGCTGCGACACGCTGATCTCCCGCTGGTTCGACGTCCCGCTGCCCTGCGACGCGCGCATGTGGTTGCCCTCGGGCGTGCGGTGCACGAGCATCGCCGGCGTCGGAAGCCCCGCCCGTGACTTCGTGAACGGGATCAGCTCACCGTCGTAGAACTTCCGGTTGCAGTACTCGATGATCGCGGGATCGCACCGGTAGTGCTCCCGCAGCAGCGTGTCCGGCACGGCGTCGCCGTACCGCTCCAGGACCGACGTGAGGATGCTGCGCGTGGCGTAGTCCGTGTCCGGCGACGGCGGCCGCAGGCCGCGCACCACCTCCTCCTTGACGATCGGCTGCAGCTGATGCCGGTCGCCGACGACGACCACCCGCCGCGCCAGGGACATCGCCAGCGCCGCGGTCGCCAGATCCACCTGCGACGCCTCGTCGATGATCACGTAGTCCAGCAGCACCCCGTGCGGCAGCGAGTCCCGCAACGCGTGACACGTGCTGAGCACGACCGGGAACTCCTCCAGCAGGTTCCGTGTCAGGCGGTACGACGGCGCCGGGGGAACGTCCGGCGCCGGCAGGCGCTGCCCGGCGACGTCGGCGGCGAACGTGGCCAGCGACGTCTCGGTCAGGCGCTCGCCGAGGTCCCGGAACTTCCTGCGGGCGAGCAACCGGTCGAGCCGCGCGATGCGCCGCCGCAGCTCGGCGGTCCGCTCCTCGTAGAACGCCGCCTGCAGCTGCAGGACGACGTCGATGTCCGCCGTGTCGAGCGGCCGTACCAGCCCGTGCACGAAGTACCTGCGCAGCCAGCGTGTCAGCCGCTGGAGGCGCGTGCGGGCGAGCGGCGCCAGGCCGCCGTCGACCAGGAGCCCGAGAATCCTGCGCGACGACGTCCACAGCAGCGGCAGCTCCTGCAGCGGCGGCACCTCGTGCCGGTCGAGATGCTCGCGGAAGTGGCGCCGTTCGACCTCGAGCTGAGCCAGCAGGTGCGCCTTCTCGGCGCGCTCCCGGTCGTACTCCTGGAGCGCGGTGAGGTCGGCGTCCATCTCGGCCAGTCTCGCGTCCGACGCCGGGCCGGCGGGCTCACGGCCGTCCGGACCCCGGGCGCCGGCCTGCCGCCGGTGGTCGGCGACGTGCACGGAGCGCAGGGCCCGGGGCTCGCCGATCCCGGCGGCGAAGCGCTCCCGCTTCTGCTTGCGGCCGACGTCGGCGATCAGGAACGGGTAGCCCAGGCCGGTGAGCTTCTCGCCGACGTTCTCCACCGCCGGGTTGTTGAACGACACCACGCCGACCGTCGTGCCCGGGCGACGCACCAGGTTGGCGATGATGTTCAGGATCGTCTGCGTCTTGCCCGTACCCGGCGGGCCGTGGATCACCGAGACCGAATGCGTCAGCGCCCGGTGCACGGCCTCGCGCTGACTGAGATTGATCCCGAACGGGTAGATGACCGCGCCGTCCGGCGGGGTCTCCTGCACCGGGCGCCGGTTCAGGTAGGCGGACAGCGCGCTCTCGTCGTCGAGGAACTCCAGCATCTGCCCGAACGGCCGGCGCAGCGGGTCCGGCTGCCCCTCCTTGTCCGGGAGACGGTCCACGATCTGTTTCCAGTACCGCAGGACCGGCCCGGCGCTCGCGGTGGTCCCGCCGTCGGCGGCGATCCTGGCGATCTCCAGGTGGTGGCGTGCGCGCTGGGGGCGGTCGTCGCCGGTGACGGGGCGCAACCAGGTGCTCCCGTCGTGCGGGTCGTGGAACGTCAGGATCCGGGTCGCCCGGATCGGGCGCCCGTGTCCGTGCACGTGGAACCGGTACCGGCGCGGACCCGGCGGGCTCACGGCCGGATCGGTCAGGACCCGGACGCGTGCCTGCGGGTAGGAGTAGCTCTTGCTTCCGGCCGGGCGGGTGTGCTCGATGTGCGTGCGGTCGCCGTCGTGCCGGAAACCGAGGACCTCGTGGGTCTTGTCCTCGAACGGGGAGCCGGGTTCCCCTCTGCGGATCAGGACGAGGTACCGGGACGGGTCGAGCGTCTTCCGGGCAGGGGCCGGTGCGATGTCGTCGAGCGCCACGACAGCACGATAGCCAAGAACACCTATTTACCTGTGATATCAGGCCTATGGCCGATTCGACCTGCTCGGCCGCCCCGCCCGGGCCGCACCGCCGCGCCCCGGGCGTGTCAGTGACCCCCGCTACAGTTCGGGGCCATGGACGGAAAATGGACGTCTGCGCAGGTGGAGGCGGTGGCGCCGGATGCCAAGGCGCTTGCGGCGGCGCGGAAGCTGGTGGCGGGCACCGGGTGGTCGAACGACGGCTGCGGCGGGGGATCCGCCGCGCTGTGGGGTGAGTGCGCCGGGTCGGGGAAGAAGCCGTACCAGGTGTGCATCGACCTGGACGAGCCCGCGTACAAGTGCTCGTGCCCGAGCCGCAAGTTTCCCTGCAAGCATGCGATCGCGCTGCTGCTGCGGTGGAGCGAGGGGAAGGTCGCGGAGCAGGCGGAGCCCGCGCAGTTCGCCGCCGAGTGGCTGAAGCAGCGCACCGCCCGCGCGGAGCAGAAGGAGGCGCGCGAGTCCGCGCCGCGCACCGAGGAGCAGGAGGCGGCGTCACGCCGTCGCGCGGAGGCGCGCGCCGAGCGCGTCGCGCAGGGCGTCGCGGATCTCGCCCGCTGGCTCGACGACCAGGCCGCCGGCGGTATCGCCGGCCTCGGCAGGGCGGGCTACGGCGTGTTCGACGACGTCGCCGCCCGGCTCGTCGACGCCCAGGCACCCGGGCTGGCCGCCGCCGTGCGCCGGTGCGGCTCGGCGGCGTCGTCGGGCAACGGCTGGGAGGAACGCCTGCTCGGCGAACTCGGCCTGCTGCGGCTGCTCGTCTCCGCCGCCGAGCGCGTCGACGAGCTTCCCGGCCCGCTCGCGGACACCGTCCGTTCGCGCCTGGGCCTCGTTCCCGGGTCCGACGACGTCCTGGCGGGCACGCCGGTCCGGGACACCTGGGACGTGCTGGGCATGCGTGACACCCAGGACGACACGCTGACCGCCCGCGCCGTCTGGCTGCGTGGCCGGAACACCGGGCGTCCCGCGCTCGTGCTGTCGTTCGCGGCGGGGAACCAGGCGCTGCCGGTGGATCTGGTCCCCGGCACGACCCTCGACGCCGGCCTGTGCTTCTACCCGGGTGCGCTGCCCCTGCGGGCCCTGGTCCGGGAACGGTACGCGACGATCCAGGCCGAGGAGCCCGCGCCGTCGTCCGTCCCGCTGCCGGACGCCTTCGACGAGCTCGCCGTCGCGATCGGCACGGACCCGTGGCTCGACCGCTACCCGGTGGTCGTACGAGCGGTGCTGCGCACCGGGACGCCGTGGCGCCTGGAGGGCGACGGCGTGAGCGTCCCGCTCGACCGGCTGAGCACCCCGTGGGACATGCTCGCGGCGGCCGGCGGCGAGGCCTGCCCGGTCGTGGCCGAGTGGACGCCGAACGGCCTGTTCCCGCTGGCCGTGTACGCACCCGACGGCGTCGTCGCCGGAACGAGGAAGGCGGCCGCATGAGCACCTGGAACCAGATCCTCTCGGCCGCGCTCGTCGGGACGGACCGCCGCGCCTGCGTGCTGGACGACGGCGCCGGCGGCGCGTTCGCGGACGTGATTCCCTCGGGGGCCCTGGACCCGGCGGAACTGCTGCACGCGGCCGGGGCCATGGCGCTGGGCGCGCGAGCGTCGACGGGATCTGCTGCCGCGGGAGCGTCGGCCGCAGGATCGGCGTCGGCGACGACGACCGCACCGGTGGTCCCTGCCGGGCCCGACGACCGCCCGCTGATCCCCGCCGAGGCGATGCGGCGGATCGACTCGATCCTGTCGGGCACGAAGTCGGACGACAACAACCGCGAGGCCGTGCGGTGGGTGCGGGTGGCGGCCGAGTCAGGCCTGCGCCCGCCGCCCGGCAGATTGCCCGCGCTGCTGGATCTCGGTGCACGACGCCGCGACGCCCGCGACGCCGTCCTCGAGCTCGGCGGCGCGCGAGCCCTGTGGCTGGCCACCCACGACCCGGACCGCTGGACGTGGGTCGAGGCGGCCGTGACCGCGCGGGACCGGGCTCTGCCGGCCACGGAATCGCTCGACCGATCCCAGTGGGACGGCGGCGACGTGCACGCCAAGGTGCGGTACCTGACCGCGCTGCGGACGCACGACCCCGCGGCGAGCCGCGACCTGCTGGCCGAGGCCTGGGCGGGCCTGCGGGCCATGGAACTGGCCCTGCTGGCCCCCGTGGTGCACAAGACGCTCGAACCGGCAGACGAGGAATGGCTGGAGGCGGCGCTCGGCGCCGGCGGCCGCCCCGGGGCCGGCGCCGCGAGTCTGCTGCGCGCGCTGCCGGGCACCGCCCACGAACGGCGGATGGGGGAGCGGATCCGCGAGTGGGTCTCCCGGGACGACGCCGGTGTCCTGCACGTCACCCTGCCCGAGGACCTGGACGACAGGCTCCGACGCGACGGCGTCGAGCGCAAGCCGGCGTCGGCCGGGCAGGGGGAGCGTGCCTGGTGGTTCGAGCAGGTCGTCACGGCGGCACCGCGGGAGGCGTGGTCCGGCCTTGCCGCGGATCCCGCCGAGCTCGTGCGGGGCGAGATCGAGCCGGACCTCGCCGCGGAGCTGGGCCGCGGTCTCACGCAGGCCGCCGTCCGTGCCGGTGACATCGAGCTCGCCGCGCGTCTCGTCGTCGAGCCCCGCGGCGGCTACGGCCGGTTCCCCGACCGGCTGGAGGCGCTGGCCCGCGCGCTCGAGCCCCGGGATGCCGTCGTCCTGGCGGTCGCCGTGCTGCGGTCCGGGAGCGACGACATGGTGCGGATCGACCTCCTCCTGGACGCCGTGGCCAAGCCCTGGCCGGAAGACCTCTGCGAGGCGGTCGTCACCTACCTGACACCGCCGCACGGGGCGGGGAAGAGCTGGGTCAACAACGTGGCGTTCGCGGCGCGCGGCGCGCTGCCCCTGAGCTACCTGGACCGCATCCGCGACCTCGCGGACCACGACGACTCGTTCCGCTACGTCCGCGACCTCGCGGACGACATGACGACCACCGCGGGAATCCGCGCCGAACTGAACCTGCCGACCCAGAACCTGACAACTCAGAGCCTGACCACCCAGAGCCTGACCACCCCGAAGGAGCACCAGTGACCCTGACCGACACCGCGCCGGCCGTCATGCGTCCCCACGCCGAGGACGTCTACGCCGAGGAGCTCGACCTCCTGGCGCAGCAGGACGACCGGCCCCGCCCGCCCGGCTGGCGCCTGTCGCCGCAGGCGGTGGTGACCTACCTGCTGGGCGACGGCGACCGGATCACGCCGAAGTACATCGGCGCGCGGCGGCTCATGGAGGTCGCGGTCGCGACCCTGGCCACGGATCGCTCGCTGCTGCTGATCGGCGTGCCCGGGACGGCCAAGACCTGGGTGTCGGAGCATCTGGCGGCGGCCGTCAGCGGCGACTCGACCCTCCTGGTGCAGGGCACGGCCGGCACGCCGGAGGAGGCGATCCGCTACGGCTGGAACTACGCGAAGCTGCTGGCCGAGGGGCCCAGCCCGGACGCCGTCGTGCCGAGCCCGATGATGCGTGCCATGCAGACCGGCGCGGTCGCCCGCGTCGAGGAGCTGACGCGCATCCCGTCGGACGTGCAGGACACGCTCATCACCATCCTCTCGGAGAAGACCCTGCCGATCCCGGAACTGGGCACGGAGGTGCAGGCTGCGAAGGGTTTCACGGTCATCGCCACGGCGAACGACCGCGACCGCGGCGTCAACGAGCTGTCCAGCGCCCTGCGCCGCCGGTTCAACACCGTGGTGCTGCCCGTCCCGGGCACCGTGGACGAGGAGGTCGACATCGTCTCCCGCCGCGTCGCCTCGCTCGGCCGCGCCCTGGAGATCCCGGACGTCACGGACACCGCGACGGAGATCCGCCGCGTCGTCACCATCTTCCGGGAGCTGCGCGACGGCGTCACGGCCGACGGCCGCACGAAGCTGAAGAGCCCGTCGGGCACGATGTCGGTCGCCGAGGCGATCTCCGTGGTCACGGCCGGGATGACGCTCGCGGCCCACTTCGGTGACGGCGTGCTGCGTCCGTCCGACGTCGCGGCGGGCATCCGCGGCGCCGTCGTGCGCGACCCGGCGAACGACGGCCCGATCTGGCGCGAGTACCTCGAGACGGTCGCCCGCGAGCGCGACGGCTGGCACGACTTCTACACCGCCGCGCGGGAGCACGGGTGACCGCCGCCACCGAGACGCGCGTCGACGTGCTCGGCATCCGCCACCACGGCCCGGGCTCCGCCCGGTCCGTCGCGCGGGCGCTGGAGGCACTCCGGCCGGACGTCGTCCTGATCGAGGGCCCGCCGGAGGCCGACGACGTCGCCGCCCTGGCGGGCAATCCCGGCCTCGTCCCGCCGGTCGCCCTGCTCGCCTACGCGGAACCCCCGAAGCGGTCCGCGAGCAGGACGGCCGAGGCGGGCAGCGGGGACCCGCCGGCGAGCGAGACCGCTGACGAGGCCGACGTCATGACCCGCGACGCCGGCCGCCCGCGCTCCGCCTTCTGGCCGTTCGCCGTGTTCTCACCGGAGTGGCAGGCACTCACCTGGGCCGCCGCGCACGACGTCCCGGTCCGGTTCATCGACCTTCCGGCCGCCGCGCATCTCGCCCTGGACGACATCATCGAGGCCGGCGACGAGAACGCGGGTGCCGGGAACGGCGAGGACGAGACTCCCGACGACGAGAACCCTGATGACGCGACCGTCGTACGCGCGGAACCCGAAGCCGAGATTCCGGTCCACCAGGACCCTCTCGGCCGCCTCGCCGCCGCCGCGGGCTACGGCGACGCCGAGCGCTGGTGGGAGGATCTCGTCGAGCACCGCACCGGCGACCTGGCGGTCTTCGAGGCCGTCGCCGAGGCGATGGCGGCGCTGCGTGAGGACGAGCCGATCCTCCGCCGCGACGCCCTGCGCGAGGCGCACATGCGCACGCGCCTGCGCGCCGCGATCAAGGACGGGGCCCGCCGGATCACCGTCGTCTGCGGGGCGTGGCACGTCCCCGCCCTGACCGGCGACCTCCCGCCCGCCGCCCAGGACACCGCGGCGCTGCGCCCCTTCCTCAAGGAACTCAAGGACAGCGGCAGGTCCAAGGCCACCGTCACCTGGGTCCCGTGGTCGCACGGCAGGCTCGCGGTCCGCACCGGCTACGGCGCGGGCGTCACCTCCCCGGGCTGGTACCACCACATGTTCACCGCGACGGATCGCCCCGTGGAACGGTGGCTCACCCATGCCGCCGGCCTGCTGCGCGAGGAGGGCCTGCCCGTCTCCTCGGCCCATCTCATCGAGGGGGTCCGCCTCGCCGACACGCTCGCCGCGCTGCGCGGCCGCCCCGCCACCGGCCTCGACGAGGCCACCGAGGCGATCCGATCGGTCCTGTGCGACGGCGACGACGTCCGCCTGTCCCTGGTGCGCCACCGCCTCGAGGTCGGCGAACTCCTGGGCGAGGTGCCGCCCGAGGCGCCCGCCGGACCGCTGGAACGCGACCTCGCCGCCCGCACCAAGGCCCTGCGCCTCCCGCGTCAGGCCCTGGAGAAGAAGGTCGAGCTCGACCTGCGCAAACCCACCGACCTTGGCCGCAGCCGCCTGCTGCACCAGCTCGGCCTGCTCGGCGTCGGCTGGGGAACCCTGGCCGCCACGTCCGGCAAGGGCACCTTCAAGGAGGCGTGGCACCTGCGATGGGACCCGGCGCTCGCCGTCGACCTGGTCGCGGCGGGCGTCCACGGCACCACCGTCGCCGAGGCGGCGTCGGGCAAGCTGCTGCACGACGCCGCCGGCGCGGACCTGCCGGGCATCGCGCTCCTGGTGGAAGGCGCCCTGCTGGCAGACCTGTCCGGGGCCCTCCCGTCCCTGCTGGACACGCTCCGCGACCAGGCCGCCCTCGGCCATGACACGGACGCCCTCCTCGACGCGATCCCGGCCCTGGCTCGCACCCTCCGCTACGGCGACGTGCGCGGCACCTCACCGGGCGCGCTCGGCATCGTGCTGACGGGCCTGGTCACGCGCGCCCGCACGGCCCTGCCCGGCGCGGTCGTCGCCCTGGACGACGACGCCGCGGCCCGCCTGGTGACACGCCTCCGCGACGTCTCGGCAGCTGTGTCCCTCCTGGGCCGGGAACCCGCCGCCGCAGGTCTCCGCGAGGACTGGCTCGCCACCCTGTCCCGCCTCGCCGACCGCCCGGACCTGCACGGCCTCGTCGCGGGCTGGATGGCCCGCATCCTGCGCGACGAACGCGCGGCGAGTTCCGACGAGACGCAGACCCGCCTGTCCCGCTTCCTCAGCCCGGGCACGCCCGCCACGACGGGAGCCGCGTTCGTGGAGGGCTTCGTCGGCTCGTCGGGCCTGATCCTCGTGCACGACGCCGAACTGCTCGCCCTCGTCGACCACTGGCTCAGCACCCTGCACGCCGACGCGTTCGAGCAGGTCCTGCCGCTGCTACGGCGTTCCTTCGCGAGGTTCGACGCCCCGGAGCGCCGCGCCGTCGGCGAACGCGTCGCGGGCCGCGACGACGGCGCCCCCGGCGAATCCCTCACCTTCGACCCGGCCCGGGTGGCCCGCGTGCTGCGGGTCCTGGCCACGATCCTGGAGAAACGATGACGACCCCGCAAGAACGGATGCGCCGCTGGCGCCTCGTGCTCGGCGGCGGCCAGGGCGACGGCACCGCCTGCACCCTGACCGGCCGCGACGCCGCGATGGACGGGGCGCTCGCCGCCCTCTACCAGGCGGGCGACGCGAGCGCGCAGGGCGGCACCCCGGAGGAACGCTCGGGAGGCCTGGGCTCCTCGGCGCCCCGGGTCGCCCGCTGGCTCGACGACGTGCGCGAGTACTTCCCCCAGAGCGTCGTCCAGATCATGCAGGCCGACGCGATCGAGCGCCTCGACCTGCGCAGCCTCCTGCTCGAACCCGAGATGCTGGAGGCCGTCCAGCCGGACGTGCACCTCGTGGGCACCCTCCTCGCGCTCAAGAACGCCCTGCCGGAGAAGGCCCGCTCCACCGCGCGCGCCGTCGTCGCGCAGGTCGTCGCGGACCTCGAGGCCAGACTCGCCGAGCGCACCCGCTCCACGATCAAGGGCGCCATCGACAGGTCCGCCCGCGTCAACCGCCCGCGGCACCACGAGATCGACTGGAACCGCACCATCCGCGCCAACCTCCGGCACTACCAGGAGGAGTACCGCACCATCATCCCGGAGCGGCTCATCGGGTACGGCCGGTCGCAGCGCGGTGTGCAGCGGGACGTGGTGCTGTGCATCGACCAGTCGGGCTCCATGGCGGCGTCCGTCGTGTACGCGGGGGTGTTCGGCGCGGTGCTGGCGTCCATGCACACCGTGCGCACGTCGCTGGTCGTGTTCGACACGAACGTCGTGGACCTGACCGACCAGCTCGACGACCCGGTCGAGGTGCTGTTCGGCACCCAGCTCGGCGGCGGCACCGACATCAACCGGGCGCTGGCCTACTGCGAGGGTCTGGTCACCCGGCCGTCGGACTCGATCGTCGTCCTGATCAGCGACCTCTACGAGGGCGGCGTCCGCGAGGAGATGCTGCGCCGCGTCGCCCGCATGACCGCCGCCGGCGTCCAGGTCGTCGTGCTCCTCGCGCTGAGCGACGAGGGCGCGCCGTCCTACGACCGCACGAACGCCGCGGCGCTCGCCGAACTCGGCGTCCCGGCTTTCGCCTGCACCCCGGACCTGTTCCCCGACGTCATGGCCGCCGCCATCCAGCGCCGCAGCCTGGCGCCCTTCGTCCCGGATCCGGAAGGCAGGTGAGAATCCGTCAGAGGCGTTTCTCGAGCACCTCGAACACCAGGTCCTGGCGCTTCGGGAGGCCGAACCGGGTGTCGCCGTACGGGAAGGGCCTGAGCTCGCCCGTGCGGTGATACCCCCGGCGCACGTACCAGGCGATCAGGTCGGTCCGCGCGGAGATCACCTGCATCCGCATCACGTCCTGACCCCACTCGCGGCGTGCCACCCGCTCGGCCTCCGCGAGCAGCGCGCCCCCGACGCCGGCGCCCTGCCGCTCCGGCCGGACGGCGAACATCCCGAAGTACCCGGCGCCGTCGGACACCGCCACGTGCGCGCACGCGAGCGGCGTGCGCTCGCGCCCGGCGTCGTCGTCGACGACGAGCACCTTGCTGCGCGGGCGCGTCACGTCGGCGCGCAGGATCGCGGGGTCGATCCGGTCGCCGTCGAGCAGGTCGGCCTCGGTGGTCCAGCCCGCGCGGCTCGCGTCGCCGCGGTACGCGGACGTCACCAGATCGACGAGGGCGCCGACGTCGGCGAGCGTCGCGGATCGCACGACGACGCCACCCGGGCCGGAACCGGGTCCGGGCGACGCCGCCCGGACAGCATGGTCGTTCATCCGATCACGGTAGCCGAGGCCGGACGGCAACCCGCCCGTTGTCCAGGGTTTTCTTGATCCGGCGTCCGGTTGTCAAGATCCTGCCTGTGATGGACGCAGGGGTCCGTTTTGCCGCTAACGTGTCGCCACACCGCTCCGGCCCGCGCCGGTGCGACCACCCCTCCACGCGCCGCCACCCGGCCCTTGACCACGCCCGAGATCGACCGTGCCCGAATCCGGCGGGAGCCCGATGACTGAGACACTGCTGACCCTCCTCGCCCTGCTGGCAGCGCTGCTGGCGGTGGGCGCCGCGATCTGGGTCTGGCTCACCCACCGCCGCTGGGAACGGAGCATGACCGCCCTCCGGCACGCCGCCGACCAGGACCTGCGCGCGGCCCGCGCCGCCGCCGACGAGGAGATCGCCCGCGTCCGGGCCACCGCCGTGCGCTCCACCGAGGCCGCCGTCCGCAGCGTCTCGGCCACGCTCGTCGGCATGGCCGCCAGGACCAGCCGCAAGGTCTCCGAGGGCATCCGCAGGCACGAGGACGACGACGCGTTCGAGACCCTCGTCGGCATCGACCACACCGTCCAGCAGATGCTCATGGCCGGGCAGGGCTGGACCGTGCTCGCGGGCGGCAAGCTCACCCGGCACTGGCCGGCGACGTCCCTGACCGACGTCGTCCGCTCCGCCATGGGCTACGTCGAGGGCTACGGCCGCGTCCGCTTCCAGGAGCTCGACGTCGCCGTGCGCACCCGCGTCGCCGGGCCCGTCGTGCACACCCTCGCCGTCCTGCTCGACAACGCGCTCGCCTTCTCGCCCCCGCAGTCCCGTGTGCACGTCTCCTTCGAGCAGGGACACCACGGAGTCATCGTCGTCGTCGACGACTCCGGCCTGCAGATGACCCCCGAGCAGCTCGACGCCGCCCGCGACATCCTCACCGGGCAGCGCACCGACGACATCACCCGGCTCGGCGCCCGCCCGCAGACCGGGTTCCGGGTCGCGGCGGCGCTCGCGGCGGCCTACGGGTTCCGCGTGGACGTGCAGGCGCCGAACTCGCTGCTGGGCACGCGGGCGCTGCTCGTGCTGCCCCAGGAACTGCTCACCGAGCTGCCGCAGGCCGCGGCGCCGTCGTCGGCGGACACGATCCCCACGGCCCCGGCCGAGCGCGACGACGCGCGCGCCGCCCTGCGGACGGTCACGGCCGGCACCCGTCCGGCGCTCGCGTCGGTTCCCCTGCCGCAGGCGGCCGGCGACCGGCAGGCGGCCGGCAGCCTGCCGGAGAGCCGGCACAGGACCGCCAGCGGCCTCGCCGTCCGCACCCGCAGGCCCGCGACCGGCCCCGCGCCGCTCGTCCCGCCGGCGAACGCCGAGCCGGGCCGGGCGAGCGTGATCTCCTCGTGGGCGCGCGGCACCGAGCGCGCCCGCACTGCCTCTGACGCCGCAACCGACGAAGGACACGACGCATGAGCGACAAGAACATCGGCTGGCTCCTGGCGAGCCTCGAGGAGACCCCCGGCGTGGAGTGCGCGGTGCTCGTCGCCTCCGACGGCATGAGCCCCGCGCACACCGCCCGGCTGACGGCCGACCAGGCCGAGCGCGTCTCCGCCATCGCCTCGACCCTGTGGGGCGCCTCGCGGGCGTTCGACCGGGAGACCGGGGGCGGGGGAGTGCGCCAGTTCGTCATGGAGTCGGTCGATCACCTCTCCCTGCTGATCCCCGCGGGCCAGAACACGATGCTGTGCGTGCGCACGGACGGCCCGCTGGCCGACATCGGCATGATCAGCGAGGCCGCGCTGCGCCTGGCGGAGAGCGTCGGCGAGCGGCTGGGCGTCGTCCCGCGCGGGCAGGTCGCGGGGCACGACGCCGGGCACGGTGCCGCCGACCCGGAAGTCTCGCGGGCATGAGCGGCCCGCGGCCGGACCCGGATCAGGTCCGGCCCTACGTCCGGACGGGCGGGCGCACCCGCCCCAGCGCGGACGTACGCCTGGAGAGCCTGGTCTTCGCGCGGCAGGGCGATCGGCTCGGGCTGAGCGCGGACGCGCGCCGCGTGCTCGGGCTGTTCGACCACTCGGGCGGCGGCGGCCTGTCGGTCGCCGACGTCGCCGCCGAGCTGGGCCTGCCGTCCTCCATCACCAGGATCCTCGTCGCCGACCTGGCCGGCCGGGAACTGGTCACCGTCGCCCGGGGTCACGACGACCGGCGTCCGATCTCCCTCATGGAAAGGGTCCTCAATGGCCTCCGTGCTCACGCCTGACCGGTTCGTCGCCCCGACGGTCAAGGAGTCCGCGAAGATCGTCGTGGCCGGGTCCTTCGGCGTGGGCAAGACGACGTTCGTGGCCAGCGTCTCCGAGGTGCCGCCGGTCCGCATGGAGGAGTCCGTCACCGGCGCGAGCGAGCGGGTCGACGACCTCGCCCGGACGCCGGCCAAGACGACCACGACCGTGGGCGTCGACTTCGGGCGCAAGCACCTGAGCGACGACCTCGTGCTCTACCTGTTCGGCACGCCCGGGCAGGCCCGGTTCGGCTTCCTGTGGCAGGAGCTGGTCATCGGGGCGCTGGGCGCGCTGGTGCTCGTCGACCCGCGCGATCTGGAGGCCTCCCACGAGATCCTCGGGCTGCTGGAGGACCACGGCGTCCCGTTCGCCGTCGTCGTCAACCTGTTCGACGACGCGCCGCGCTACCCGCCGGCCGAGATCCACGAGGCGCTCGCCCTCGACGCGGGCACGCTGCTCACGGAGTGCGACGCCCGGCAGCCGGCGTCGTGCATCGAGGCGCTGATCCAGCTCGTCGAACACCTTGCCCGCGACCAGCACGCCCTGGAGTCCTGACCCGTGAGAACCGCGACCCGTCCCATCGCCCTGTACGAGCCGGAGTTCGCCCGCGACCCGCAGGCCGCCTACCGGCTGATGCGGGAGCAGTCCGGCCCGCTCGTGCCCGTGGAGCTGGCGCCCGGCGTGCCGGCCACGCTGGTCATCGGCTACGAGGTGGCCCGCCGGATCCTGACCGACCAGCAGCGGTTCCCCGCCGACCCGCGCCGGTGGCAGGCGTCGATGCCGGCGGACCACCCGATCCTGCCCATGCTGGAGTGGCGGCCCAACGCGCTGCGCAACGCGGGCGTGGAGCACGCGCGGTACCGGTCGGCGAACCTGGGGGCCCTCGACGCCGTCGACCAGCACGCGCTGCGCGCGCGGGTCGAGCGGATCGCCACGGCCTCCGTCGCGGGGTTCCGGGCGGACGGTACTGCCGACCTGGTGAGCCAGTACGCGTTCCCGCTGGTCTTCCAGTCGCTGACGTACCTGCTGGGCTGCCCCGACGAGATCGCGGCCCGGATCGCGGACGGGATGGCCAAGATCTTCGACGGCGTGCACGCCGTCGAGGGGAACCACCAGCTCACGCGGGCGGTCCTGGACCTGGTCGCCTTCCGCCGCGACCTGCCGGGGGACGACATCACCACCCGGCTCGCGGCGCACGAGGCCGGGCTGGACGACGCCGAGCTGGCGCACCAGATCATCACGATCTTCGGGGCGTCCAGCGAGCCGCTGACCAACCTGATCGTGAACACCCTGCTGGCGATGCTCACCGACCCGGACCTGTCGGGGGACCTGCACGCGGGCGACGCGTCGGTGAGCGAGGCGCTGGACGCGGTGCTGTACCGCGACCCGCCGCTGGCGAACTTCGGGATGACCTACCCGCCCCGCCCGGTGGACGTCGGCGGCTACCTGATCCCGGCCGACCAGCCCGTCGTGATCAGCTTCTCCGCCTGCAACAACGACCCCGTGCTGGGGGACACCCGCGCCCTGGGCAACCGCGCCCACCTCGCCTGGAGCGCCGGGCCGCACCGCTGCCCGGCCAGCTCGCACGCCTACCTGATCGCCGAGACCGCGATCTTCCACGTCCTCGACGCCCTGCCCGAGCTGGACCTGGCCGGCCGGCGCGACGACCTCGTGTGGCGGCCCGGGCCGTTCCACCGCTCCCTGACCGCCCTGCCCGTCACGTTCCCGCTGTCGTAGTTCCTGCTGCCGCAGTCCCCCCCCGCTGAGAGAGGTGTGCCCGTGTCCGAGCACCAGGTTCTCGTCCTCGATCCCCACGGATCCGATCCCGACTCCGAGTACCGCTCCCTCTACGAGAGAGGCCCGGCGACCCTCGTCGACGTCCTCGGCGTGCAGGCCTGGTCCGTGTCCGACCCGGCCCTCCTGAAGCAGCTGCTCACGGACCGGCGCGTCTCCAAGGACGCCCGCCTGCACTGGCCGGGCTTCGCCGACGCCCTGGCCGGCTGGCCGCTGGTGCTCTGGGTGGCCGTGACCAACATGTTCACCGCGTACGGCGCCGACCACGGCAGGCTGCGCCGCATGATCGCGCCGGCGTTCTCCGCGCGCCGCATCGTCGCGCTGCAGCCCGCGGTCGAGACGCTCGTGCGGGCCGTCCTCGACGACGTCGAGGGGGCGGCGGACGACGACGGCGTCGTCGACCTGCGGGAACACCTCGCCTTCCCGCTGCCCATCGCCGTCATCGGGCAGCTCATGGGCGTGCCGGAGGGCCACCACGAGGAGCTGCGGACCGTCGTGGACAAGGTCTTCGCCACCAACCTGACGGCCGACGAGGCGGCCGTGAACACGACCGCGCTCTACGGCCTGCTCGACCGGCTGATCGAGGCCAAGCGCGCCGCGCCCGGCGACGACCTCACCTCGGTGCTCATCACCACGCGCGACGGCGACGGCTCGGCGCTCGGCGAGTCCGAGCTGCGCGACACGCTCCTGCTCATGATCAGCGCGGGCTACGAGACCACGTCCACCGTCATCGACGAGGCGATCACGACGCTGCTGTCCGACGCCGCCCAGCTCGCCCACGTCCGCGAGGGCCGCTCCACCTGGGAGGACGTGGTCGAGGAGACGCTGCGCCATTCCGCGGCGATCAAGCACCTCCCGCTGCGGTTCGCGGTGACCGACGTCGAGCTGCCGGACGGCCGCGCCATCCGGCAGGGGGAGGCGATCCTCGCCTCCTTCGGCGCGGCCAACCGGCACCCGGACTGGCACGGCGAGGACGCGCACCTCTTCGACGCCACCCGGCCGAGCAAGGAGCACCTGGCCTTCGGGCACGGCGTCCACTTCTGCCTGGGCGCGCCGCTGGCGCGCTTCGAGGTGGCGACGGTGCTGCGGGAGTTCTTCGCGCGGTTCCCGGACGCGGCGCTCGCCACGCCCCGGGAGAGGTTGCAGCGGGTGCCCAGCCTGATCAGCAACGGGCACGTGAGCGTTCCGGTGCGGCTGCGGCCGTAGCGGCCGTTCTCGGGGGCGGTCCCGGCCGGGGCCGGGGCTGCCCCCGCGCTCAGCCGGCGCCCGGCGGAAGCTGGAACACGTCCAGGTCGCCGCTCGACGCCGCCCGGCGCGCCAGCGCCTGCTGCGTGGCCGCCATCTCCTCGTCGCCCTGCTGGTACCAGTGCAGCGCCGTCGCGGCTCCGGTCACCCCGGCCTGGACCCGCTCGCGCACGTCGTCCCGCAACCGGCCGCGCGCCTCGAAGAACCCCGTCAGCGCCGCCAGGACCGGCACGGCGCCGGGCGACGCCGCCGCCACCTTCTCGTGGGTCTCCTGCGGTTTCGCCAGGGTCGCGTCCAGGTTCTCGCCGTCGGTCAGCGTGCCCTGCAACGTCCGCTGGATCGCCGCCGGGTCGAGCTCCCAGCCGTCCGTGCCGCTCACCAGGCGGCCCCCCTTCCGTCCTGTGCCACAGCGTGCTGCGGGACCCCGCCCGTCGCGGTGGCCCGCCGCAGCACCTCGCTCACCGCCTGCTGCACCGCCTGCTGCGCCGCCCGGCCCGCCCCGGCATCCCGCAGCGGCCCGGGCGCGGCCAGCGCCCGGTCGTACGGCAGGCCCGGCCGGTCCCGGATCCCCGGCTCCTGCCGGTCGCGCGCCCGGGTCACGTCGTCGAGCAGCACCATCGGCTCCACGGTCGTCGCGCGCTGCACCACGCCCGCAGCCAGGCGCAGCCCGTCCTCGTGCCACGGCGCGACCACCAGCGGCACCAGCCCGGGCACGCCGAGCGGGATCCGCTGTAGCACGTTGTTCGCGCTCCCGAGGCACTGCACCCGCACTGGCGCCAGATCCGGCGGCGCCCACTGCCGGTCCCGCTCCGTCACCCCGGCCCGCACGAACAACGTCCCGCCGTCGTGGTCGAGCAACCCCACCTGCCCCGGCATCGCCGCCGCGAGCACGCGTGCCACGGCGGCGGCGACCGTCGTCGTGCCCACGCCCCCGGCCACCCCCGTCACGGCCAGATGCACGGGCGGCACACCCGGCGTGCGCCCCGGCCGCTGTGCCGCGTACGGCGCGCCCGGGTTCATCGGCCGTCCTGCACGATGCAGACGCCGCCGGCCGCGGCGGCGAGGCGCTCGCAGATCCCGGCGCCGACCAGGCCCAGCGGGGTGGCGGGCGCCGTCGCGTCGATCCACACCGCCTGGCTGGTCGCGGGGTCGATCGCCGCCTGCACCATGGCCTCCAGCATCGCCGCCGGCAGCACGGTGCCGGGGTGCAGCCGCTCGATCTCCTCGGGCGCCCGCAGGTAGGACGGCTGCTCCATCGTCAGCACGATCTCGGCCTCGTCCCCGGAGCTCGCCGCGAACTGCAGGAGGGCGCCGGGCTGGATGCGCCGCACGCCCACCTCGGGGATCGCGTCGGTGGCGGCCTGCAGCACCTCGACGTCGGACAGCGGGCGCGGCGACAGGATCGTGATCTCACGAGGCATGACGTCCTCCGGGATAGGGGGCGCGCCCAGATTACCGCCTGTCACGAACTGTCCGGGTAAAAACTACATGTCGCTCTTCATCCCCGGCCCCCGACGGCCCGGACACGAGGTCCGGGCCGTCGCGGGCGGGCGTGGCGTCAGCCGCAGTGGCCGGTGATCGAGTCGACGACCGGGTCACCGTTCCAGATGAGACCGCCCGTGACCCGGATGCAGTAGCCGGCCGCGGCGATCGAGACCGGGCCCGCGTAGTACGCGTAGTAGTCCTCGTCCCGGACCCACCGGGACTCCGGGTAGGTGCACCCGTTGCCGGCGGTCGCCTGGTCGCAGCGCACGATCGCGACCCAGGTGTTCCTGCTCACGCCGTAGCTCGGGCCGGAGTGGCGGGTCACCGCGCAGTTCCTGCCGGTGCTGCCGCTGTAGTACACGTCGAGGTAGCCGACCACCGTGCCCGCGTCGGTGCGGAGCGCCTTGGTGTTGATCAGGCTGCCGCCGCACACGGCGGCGCTCGCCGCGGGAGCCTGCGTGACGGAGACGGCGAACATCGCCGAGAGCGCGAGGCCGAGGGCGGCGACCATCGCGCCGGCCCGCCGGCGCGCCGACGACTGGACGAAAGTGGGCATGGGTGCTCGTTTCTGTGCTGCCACGGCGCGACGGGCCGTCGCGTGAACTCTGTGCTGACCGGCGCGACACCACCCGGTGGTACCCCGTCGCGGCACCCGGCGACGCGCCGGCCCAGACGCTAGGCGGCGCCGGGCCGGCCGTGTTGCAGGATCCTGCAAACCGGGTGCAGGCGCCCCGGTGACAGATCTGTCAGGACCAAGACAGTCAAGCACTTGACAAATGATCGGGCGGAGGCGCACCCTGGTTGATGTCAGGTACCTGACAGAGTCGACCACCGAAAGGAAGGCCTCATGACCGAGGAACCCGCCGACGTGCGGCAGGAGGCCGCCCAGCGCCTCGTGGCCGTGGGCATGCTCCAGCGCCACCAGATGTGGGGCGGCCGCATCCCCGGCGGCCGCCGCACCCCGTGGCAGGACCCCACCCAGGGCCAGGGCCGCGTCCTCGCCCTGCTCAAGCTCCAGCCCGAGACCACCCAGAAGGAGCTCACGTTCCTGCTGGGCATGTCCCGCCAGTCCCTGGCCGAGCTCCTCGCGAAGCTCGAGAAGCAGGGCCTGGTCGAGCGCGAGCCGTCGCCGGACGACAAGCGCGTCGTCGTCGTCCGCCTCACGGCCGCCGGGCAGGAGGCCGAGCAGGCCGCCACCGAGCCCGCCCCCGCCGGCGACCTCCTCGACGTCCTCGAGGACGACGAGGTCGCCCGGCTCAGCGCCTACCTCGGCCGCGTCCTGGAGCGCGCCGAGACCGAGTTCGGCGAGGAGTTCACCGAACGCCGCGAGGCGTTCGAGGAGATGCGCCGCCGCGGCGGCTTCGGCCCGGCCGGCTTCGGCGGCTGGGGACCGGGCGCCTTCGCCGGTTTCGGCCCGGGTCGCGGCGGCCGGCGCCGCAGGGGCCCGCACGGGCACCCCGGCCCGCACGGCGGCCCCGATCCGGACGGCCGCGGCGCCCGTCGTCGTCGGCCCGACGACGAGCCGGACGTCTGACGGTCGCCGCCGCGCGGCGGCACCAGCCCGACGACGTGCGCCGGGGCCTCGTGGCCCGGCGCACCGTCGTGTCCGGGGCGGGGTGGCGCCTCGCGAGCTGCCGCCGAGCCCGCCGGCGGTGCCGCAGTACGGTGTCCCGGTGAGCGAATCCGCGCAGGTCCACGTCGTCGTCGCGCCCGTCTTCGGGACGAACTGCTGCATCGTGGCGGCGCCCGGTGCGGGCGCCGGCCCGCGGGACTGCGTGATCATCGACGCCGGGGCCGGCGTGTCCGACGGCGTCGCGCGGGTCGTCGAGGAGCAGGGTCTGCGCCCCCGCGCCGTCCTGGCGACGCACGGCCACGCCGACCACACCTGGGACGCCGCCGGGCTGTGCGACCGGTACGACATCCCGCTGCGCCTGCACGCCGCCGACGCCTACCGGCTCGCCGACCCGTTCGGCACGCTGTCCGGCGACGGGGGAGAGGCGATCGTGAGCGGCGCGCTGGGCCAGGAACTGGCCGGCCTCGGCTTCTCGCCGGAGACGTACCGCGTCCCGGCGCGGATCGAGGGCATCGAGATGCCCGACGGCGCCGCGGACCTCGCGTTCGGCGCGCTGACCCTGCGGGCCGTTCACGCGCCGGGTCACACGGAGGGCTCCACGCTGTACCTCCTGGACGAGCCGTTCGGTATCGCGTTCACCGGCGACGTCCTGTTCGCCGGCTCGATCGGCCGCACGGACCTCCCCGGCGGCGACGGCGCGACGATGCGCTCGACGGTGCACGACGTCGTCGGGCGCCTGGCCCCGTCCCTGACGGTCGTCCCGGGCCACGGCCCGACCACGACGGTCCAACGAGAACTGGCGACGAATCCGTTCCTGTAGTTACGGAACTCATGTACGAACATGGTGTTACCCTGTTCGTATGCGGAAGAAGATCGTCACGATCGGGAACTCGACAGGCATCACGATCAGCCCGTCCGAGCTGCGTGCGCTGGGCCTGAACGCGGGCGATCCGGTCGAGGTGACGGTGCTGGGTGGTGTACTCGAGGTGAAGCCGGTGAACAAGTACGAGGGCCTCGGGCTCGACGAGCTGATGAACATCGTCGGGAGCCGGCGGACCCGGTCATGACCTGGGACCGGGAGAGGTTTCAGATCGAGGTGCAGCAGCTGGCCGTCCTGACACCGGAGTACGCCGAGGATGTCCTGGTGCGGCTCGCTCATCACTCCGCGGCGATCGAGGGCAACACGCTCACGCTCGCGGACACCATCACGCTCCTCGTCGACGAGCGGACTCCGGCCGCGGGCACTCGCGTCCGTGAGCTGTACGAGGTGGCCAACCACCGCGAGGTGATGGTCAGGATCTTGCAGGCCGTCGCCGGCGGTGAGCCGATCTCCACCAGTCTCGTCCTTCAGGTTCACGCGGCCCTGATGGATCATCTCGCCCGTGACTTCGGCCGGTTCAAGTCCTCCGACAACGTCGTGACCGGCGCGTCGTGGAAGCCGGCGCCGCCGTCTCAGGTGCCCGGTCTGATCCACCAGTGGGCGGACCAGACGGAGTGGCAGACGGCGAACCTCGATGGCCCGGCGCTCATGGAAGCGATCGCGGGTGCCCACATCGCATTCGAACGCATCCACCCGTTCAGCGACGGCAACGGCCGTACGGGACGTGCGGTCATCGCCTTGCAGACGATCCGCCGGTTCGGGTTTCCGGCGATCGTGCCCGTCGATCAGCGGTCGGCGTATTTCGCCATGCTCGATGCGCAGGACGCCTCTGGCCTTGCCACGCTTCTTGCGGGAAGGCTCGCGGTGGAGAGCGAGCGTCCGGGAGCGGTGCCGGTCTAGCGGTTGAGGACCTGGACCTCGCCGATGATGATCTGTGTCTCGGCGGTGCGTTCGGCCTCGAGGGTGCCTGTCTGGCCGGCGCCTTCCCAGGTGATGGTCCAGTGGGTGGTGGCGCGGACGGTGTAGGGGTTTCCTTGTTCGTCGTAGACGTGGCCGCAGTCGGGGGAGCTGGTGACTCCGTAGGATTCGTCGTAGGGGGTTCCGGGGCCTTCGCAGGTGATGGTCGTGCCGTCGCCCATGTTCCACTCGACGGTGGTGACCGAGGCGCGGGCGGTGACGGTGACATTGCTGGTGGTCGCCGATTCTTGGATCGAGCCGAAGGTGTTGGGCCGCGCGTCGCGGACCCAGGCCCAGACGGGCAGGCCGACCGCGCCGACGGAGCCGGGCTCGTCCTCGGGGGCGATGCCGATGGTGACGGGCTGGAGGTTCATCTGCTCGACGGCCTTCTCGGCGAGGGCCTCGACGTCGACGTTCTCGGGGCCGGGGAGCTCGGGGAGCCAGATCAGGCCGGTGTACTGGGTCTGGCATTGCCCGGGTGCGAGGTCGGGGGCGTTGGCGGGGTCGCGGCCGGTGCACGCGTAGCCCGAGCAGCCCACGATGTATCCGTCGGGGTGGTTTCCCTGCCAGATCGGATCGTCCGCGGCGGGGAGCTGGGCCTCGGGTACCTGGCTCAGGTAGCAGGTTCCTCCCCACCAGCCACCGTTACCGTCGGTGCAGGGGACCTCGGCGTTGTCGTTGCCCTCGTCGTAGCACTTGGCCGGACCACCGCCGGTGCCCTCCGACTCCGACGAGTCATCAGTCGCGCCATCCTCGGGGCTCTCCTCGGCGACGATGTCGATGTCATCCATGCCACCGCCGCTGACCGGCGGTGTCTCGCCCGTCTCCGTGGCCATCACGATCTGTTCGGCTGGTGCGGCTGCCGTGGCGGGTGCCATCGTGATGGCTGTCGCGAGAAGGAGTGCTGCAGCCGTGATCGTTGCGCGCAATTCAGCACTTCTCCTCGGTCTTGGTCGCCTTCGCCAGCGACCACCAGCTTTCCTGTTCGTCCGTACCCGGCTGGCCCTGCATCTCGAATCGCATCACGCTGCGCCCCGGGCGCTCGCCCAAGGCCGACTTCCCGTCGGGCCACACCACATCGACTGCCGTCGCATCGACGCAGACGTCCATCACGAGCCGGTTCCGGGCGATGTCAGCCAGGGGGTCGCCTTGGATCTCCACGACTTCGGCGTCGACGATCGTCCGCGACCCCTTCTGCTTGAGGGAGTTCTGGGTGATCTTGTTCCAGAAGGAAATATCGGCGTCCATCATCTCCTGGCTGCCGTAGAACCCCAGCCGGCGCAGCTCCGGGAATCCGTTCCTGCCCTTCGCCGCGTATTCCTCGCCGATCGCGAGGTACTTGCGATACCGCTCGACCGCGCTGTCCAGCTTTTCCTCGATCGCGGCGTCCTCGGCGCTGAGCGTCGCTCCCGACGGCGACGCCGAGACTTCACCGGCTTCGGCGGAGGCCTGCAGCTCCTCGAGCGTCTGCTCCGGGTCGTCGGCCCCGCCGGTGCAGGCGGTCAGCCCGGACGCTGCGAGTGCCGCGCCCACGACGAGGGTGATGGCGCGCTTGCGGACGTGCATCGAGTGGTGCCCTTCCTGGTGGCGTGCAGGATCACCGGTGCCGGCGATCCGTTGGCGCTCGGTCTGCGCCTACCGTATCGCGCGTGTCCGGTTCCACGGAAAAACATACATATGTCGTTCGAATCGGCCCACCACAAGACGCCGGCAACCTGCCGACCGATCAGACGGGCCGCGAACCCTCGTCCGTCCCGCCGACCCAGCGCGCGATCTCCCGCGCCCGCTCCCAGCCAGACCCCGCTCCGTTCCCCGCCAGCGGAAACCGCAGCGCCACCATCCGCCCCCGCGCCTGCCGCTCGGCCCCGAACCGCCCGACGGCCTCATCGAGCGGGACCTCCCGCTCCCGCAGCGTCGGCGCCCCGATCACCAGGTGCAGCGGAGCGGCCGTCGCCCCGGACGCGGGAGCGATCAGCAGATCCGCCCGCCCGGCGAAGGTGGACGTCATCGCGTGGTTCACGATCGGCTGCGCGGGGAGCCAGTCCAGGAAGTCCCGCGCCCGCCGCTCGGCCTCCGCCACGGCATCGGCTCCCGCGGGTCCCAGCGCGATATCGAGCGTGGAAAGCTCCTCGATTCCCTGCCCGGTCCGCCGGATCAGCAGCGACCCGACCACCCCGCGCCCGGCCACCACCACATAGGTGGGCCGGGGTGATCGCCGCTCGGCGTAGAGGTAGATCGCCTCGTCGTCCCACTGCTCAAGCGCCGGCTCGGCCGTTCCCCACCCCGCGGGCTCCCGCCCGGTGAGGTGTTCGACGGCGCGCGCGGCCGTCCGCCCGAGCCCGCGACTCTGCAGGCTGCTCCGCACCGCGATCTCCAGCCGCAGCACCTGCACCAGGCCGTCGGTGGCGCCGTGCGTCGTCAGGAGGCTCGTGTCCGACGACGCCGCCTCGAGCCGGCCGGCACGTCCGCCACCGGTCACGGCGTCCTGAGGTCGAGCGACCGGCAGCCCGGTGACGCCGTCGCTCATCGCCCCGCCGTCCTGCCGCACGACCCACGCCCCGCCGGCGGCCTGCACCAGGTCGTGCAGCGGACGGGTCAGCTTCGATCCCGGCCCGGTCACCAGCACGGGACGGCGCCCACGGAGACCGGCCAGCAGGTCCGCCCGCGCGCCCGACAGGCTGACGACGGGTTCGCGCGATTCCATGACCACGATCCCGCCGCCGGAGTCGCCGACGTCGCCGTTGGCGTGGGAGTTCCGCTCGCGAGAATCATGCGCGGCCGGCGTGAGGTCCATGCCCGGGATTCTGCCAGGCGCCCCCAGACCCGGGCGAATAGCCTGATGTCGTGCGTGTCGCGACTTTAGTCGACAACCTCTCACGATCCCTCTACGGTGAGTGCGCAGGCCTGACGTGCGACGTCGGGCAGGCTGCCCGCAGTGCCGACGAAGGTGACAAGGAGTCATGGACGGATACCGGATCGACCCCGCCGGGGCGAGCCGCGCGCTGGCCGCGGCGGCGACGGCCGGTGAGAGCCTGACCAAGGCGATGTCCGAGCTGCCGACGGCGGCGTCGTCGGCCGGTGCGGCGACGGCGAGCGACACGATCGCGTCCGCGCTGACGGGCTTCGCCGAGGCGAAGGCCGACGCCCTCAAGTCGATCGGCGACCGTCTCGCGGTCGGTCCGGCGGCGGTCAAGGCCGCGCTGGCGAGCTACGAGCAGGGCGACCAGGAGATGGCGGCGACCCACGCCAGGGCCGGCACGCAGACTCAGGGCACGTCCTTCGACATGTCGCGGTTCGGCGCGACGCCGTCGCCGGCCGCCGGGAAGGGTTGAGATGCAGTTCCTGTTGGTAGACGCCGCCCGGGTCCCGGGCGAGGAGCTGGACCCGGGGGCCGTCGAGGCGACCTCGGGTGCCCTGCGGTCGAAGGCGTCGACGATCCGTGACCTGGGCGCGGACTACGTGTCCGCGTGGCAGACGATCGGCGAGCACTACGAGGCGCCCGAGGCCCCGCAGCTGCTCGGTTCGATGAACCCCGTCCGGGACGAGGCCGAGCTGGTCGCGACCGACACGCATCGGGTGTGCGACCACCTGGACGACCATGCCACGACCCTGCGGACCCTCGTGGACAAGCGCAAGGCGCTGATCGCGGAGATCGAGGACTTCCGCCGCCGCGTCGCCGCCGAGACGGACGGCCTGGGCGGCGTGATCGCGGACATCGGCATCTCGCTGACCCTGCCGCCGCACCTGATGACCGAGAACGACGCCCTGCAGCACCGCCTCGACGCCCTGGGCGGCGCGATCACCGAGGCCGAGGAGGAATGCGCCGCCCGGATCCGCGCGGTGGACGCCCCGGCGGCACCGGGCTGGGCCGGCCAGTTCGCCGACGCCGTCAGCGCGGGCGCGGGCCAGATCGCGGACACCCTCGGCTGGGGCGACTCCGACGAGATCGAGCGCTTCACCGACTCGTTCCTGAACGACCTCCTCAACGGCAGCCCGAACCTCCTGCTCCCCGGAGGCCTGGCCCTCGCGGGCCTGGCCGGCGGCGCCGGCCTGGGCCAGGGCGGCGGCACGGGCCAGCAGGTCTTCAACGACTGGCTCCGTGGCCTGGAGAACGGCATCAAGGACGGCCAGCAGTGGATCGACGACGCGGTCAGTGACTTCGGTGCCTGGTGGATGGACCGTGTCGAAACCATCGGGGACGACTGGGCCAACGTCGGCGACGCCTCGGTCGAGTGGTGGAACGCGGTCGAGCCCGGAAGCACCGCCCGTGTCACCGAGGTCTCTGCTTCCACTCTGCGGTGGCTGGGCGCGGTCAGCGGCGCTCTGGGCACGACCGCGGTCGGCGGCACCATCGCCTTCAACCAGTTCGACGACGGCAATCCCTGGGCCTCCACCATCAACGACGACGTGTCACAGGAATTCGATGGCAGCGGCACGCCCCAGTTGGCCGTACCTCGCGGTCTGGATGGGCTGGCGCGGGGCATGGTCGATGCCTACGACGCAGGCACAGCCGTGGGGGGTGCTGTGGTGCGTGTGACGACGATCGACGGTCCCGACGGACCGAAGGTGGTCGTGACGGTCCCGGGTACGGATTTCTCGTTTCTGGGCTGGTCGCCGCTTGCCTCACCGAATCTGCCCAATGATCTGACCGGGAACCTGGTCACTGCCGGCGGTGGGCAGTCGACCATGACCGATGCCGTCCGTATGGCGATGGAACAAGCAGACATCCCCGAAGGCGCCGATGTGCTGATGATCGGGCATTCGCAGGGCGGAATGACTACTGCCAAGCTGACCTCGGACCCGGACTTCGTGGAACAGTTCAACGTCACCGATGTCATCACCCTCGGCTCACCTATCGACAGCGACAGTATCGACCCAGGCGTCAACGTGCTGGAGATCAAGCACGACAGCGATACTGTCGCCAAACTTGACCTCGGCGACGCGCGTCTCACAGGCATGGGCAGTCCCGAGAAGAGCCAGAACCACACCATCGTCACGCTCGACGACCCCTCCCATTTCCTTGACGGCTACAACAACCACATCGAAGACAAGTATCTGGAGTCCATCCAGGACACACATGACGCAGATCTTGCCGCTGCCGAGCAGCGGCTGCGGGACAGCGGCTTCCTGCTGGAGGCCGACGGCACCGGAGTGGACGATCGGGTCAGCGGGCAGGACATCCAGGTCGGAAGAACGGACTGAAACATCATGACCACACGAACGACATCCGCACCGTCCCGCTGGATCATTGGTCTCACCGCCGTCATCACAGTTCTGCCGCTCATGGGGTGCTCCGCGGCCGCCGAGTCAAACTGCGAGGGCCTCTACGAAGGCCTCGCCGAGTCCGTCAAGGGCGTCGAGTCTGCCGACTTCGACTGCACGAAAGGACCCAGCGGTGAATCAACCCTCGGAAAGGTCTATGTCGCGGACGACGTCACAGAGGACCAGGCCACGGCCATTCTCGAAGAGGTGTACAAGGCCTACGCCCGGCAACCAGAGATCGACAGTGCCCAGCGACCGTCCTTCGGGATCGTCAGTGAGAACGGATCTTTGGCCGTAGGTGCGGACAAGCTCGGGTTCGACGGAGGTCCGAACATGAATGAGGTTCGTGAGAAGTACGGCATCAACCCGGGCGATTCATGAGTGCCACGAAAGCAGGCCACCCCATCGAGGGTTCCACGACGCTTCGTGTCACGGGCCCTGAGTGGACGCGCCTGCAGGACCCCGCAACGGCGTCGGCGGGCGACCCTCTGGCGCGCACGCTAGCGGACTGCGGCGCCGCCCCCGTGCGTGCGACCCTTTTCGCGGTGGATCAGGACCGCGGAGTGCGTACCGAGTTCTTCCTGCTCGGTGAACGCGCAGTTCTTGTCTCACGACGCCTCGCGAAGATCGAGGGCAGCATCCGCATCGAACCTGGCGCACAGGTGACCTTCAGTCTCGTGGATGACCTGTGGCCGGGCGTGGCCCGCACCCTCCCTGATGTTCCCCAGCTCCGAGCCCCGGCGTCGGAAGCGGCCGGCACACCGGACCGGGAGCTCGACCTGCCGGAGCCCGATCGGGAGGCCCTGCTCGCACGCGAGACCTTCGCCCTCCAGGTCACCGTGGAAGCCTGGCCCGATTCTGACGCGGAGACCCCGAAGGTCCTCTGGGCCCGCCACTGGTCCGTGGCAGACGACCGTCTCCTGGACGTCCGCGCAGGCGAGGGCACAGTCAAGCTCGTCGAGCGCCCTGCCGGCTCCGTCGCGGCCGAACTCCGCTGGGCCCTGGTAGGCGCGATGGACGCCACTGCCGCGCGCGCGGCCGAGTCACATTGATTCGGATGGGAAGGGAAGTCAATCGTGCAGCAGCTGCCCTCGCCTGAAGGCAACAGTCCGCAGGATGCGCCTGCCTGGAGCAACGGGGGTCCAGGGTCGTTTCAGTCGCCGGTCGACCAGGCCCAGCTGACTTCTCCTCGAGGGCCGGAGGTCGCCCCATCGGGTGCCGGCACGACGGGTGATGTGGTCAGTACGGTGGTGGGGATCGCTCTCGGCCTGGTCGGCAGCTTCTTCGGGTTCTTCTGGGGCATGTTCCAGATGGTGGCGAGTACCGCTTGGAGCGACGCTGCCGAGTGGGTCTCTCTCCCGATGGTCGCCGTGATGATCCTCGGCCCCTGGGCCTCCTGGCTCGTGTCGACCGTGTGGGCGATCATCCGCCTGGTGAGGCGGCAGCCGGCGGCTCGGCTGCTGGGCAAGTTCGTCCTTGCCGCGGTCGTGACCTACGTTCTGGCGAACGTCGTGCACTTCGTGAACCTCAGCATCACCTCCTGACGACAACTGCCTCCGTGACGCCTATCTCTGCCATTTCTCGTAGGCCGTCTGGACTAGGACCGGCGGCGCCCCCCGCCGCAGCAGCATCCCCCGCCCCGGCGGGAGCTGTTGCGGCCGCGGTCCGCCCAGGATGCTGCCCTCGCCCGGGTCGCCGGACATGACGAAGCTGGTCGCGCCGTAGTCGTGCAGCGCGTTCGGGACGCCGCCGTACAGGCGGCTCGCGCCGGCCACCGGCCTGCTGAGGATGATGTTGAGGTTGAGGTCCCGCGCCTGGGCGAGGTACTCCTGGAGCGGCGTCAGGGGGTCGTACCCGCCCGCGGACATCATGTCGTGGTCGTCCACCAGCACCACGAGCTTCGGGAACCGCGGCTTGCTCCCGCGTGGCGCCTCGACGAACCGTGCCGCGCGCCCCGCCAGGACGTCCGCGGCCAGCCCGGCGCACAGGTTGCGGCCGAACTGCGGGCTGGGCGCGTGCCCGCCGGTCATGGGCTCGGGGACGGCGGCGGCGACGTCGCCCCGGATGTCGAGGATCGCGAAGGAGACGTCCTGTTCCTCGTGCCGTTCGACGATCCCGGCCGCGATGCTCCGCAGCAGGCTGGTGCGCCCGGTGCGGGAGTCCCCGAAGATCATCAGGTGCGGGTCGCGCCCGTTCAGCTCGAGCAGCGCGGGCCCCATCGTGTCCTCGCGGATGCCGAACGGGACGTGGTCCGGCTCTTGGCTCTGGTCGGGGAGCGCCTCGTACCCGATCTCGGCGGGCAGCTCGCGGATCCGCGCCGCGACCTCCCCGGTCCAGGCCTCCGACGACGCCCGGACCAGCTGGTCCAGCCCCGCGCCCACGGCGGCCGCCCGCCGGGCCGCCGCTTCCTCCTCGGGCGAGGGCCCGCCGATGACGCCCCCGAACCCGCCGCCGGCCGCAGGGCCGCCGGAACTCGCGCCCGCCCCGGCGTCGTCGTCGGACAGCTTGCCGAGCATCGGCAGCGCGATCTGCGCGAACAGGCTCTCGTCGGTCAGGACGCGTCCGGTCTGGTGCGGCTTGATCGTCTCGACGAGCTTGCGGGCGATGTTGGACTCGGTCGGGTCGTTGAGCCGTAGCTCCATCCGCGTGCCGACGAAGCCCTGCCACTGCGCGCGCAGGTCCCCGAACCGTCCGACGGCGAACACGACGTGCAGCCCGAACCCGCCGCCGCGCTGCAGCAGCTCGCCGACGCCGGCCTCGAGCTCCTCGAAGTCGGACCGCAGCAGCCCGGCGCCGTCGACCAGCAGGACGACGTCGGCCGACGGCAGCTCCGGCACCTGACCGGTGGCGTGCAGCTCGCGCAGCACGGCGAGGTTGTCGATGCGGTACCGGGCGAACGCCTGCTCGCGCACGGCCAGCATGCCCCGCAGCTCGACCACGAGGCGCTGGAGCCGCCGGCGGTCCGCCCGCGTGGCGACCCCGCCCACGTGATCGAACCCCTCGATCCGGCTGAGCCCCCCGCCCACCAGGTCCATCCCGTAGATCCCGACCTCCTGCGGCGTGTGCGTGAGCGCCAGCCCCGCCGCCACCGTCCACAGGAAGGTGGTCCGCCCCGACTGGGGCGCCCCGACCACCACCGCGTGCCCGCCCGACCGCGTCAGGTCCAGCTCCCACGTCCCCTGCTGCTGCGTGGCCGGGGAGTCGATCAGCCCCAGCGGCACCGACATCTGCCGCCGCCGCCCGGCCCCCGCCCGCAGCTCGTCCGCCGTCGGCACCTCGGCCCGCCGCAGCACCTCCCCGAGCGTGATCCGCGCCGGCAGCGGCGGCAGCCACACGGGCCGCCCGGGCTTGGCCGCCCGAGCCAGCCGCCGCCCGAGCACCTCGACCATCGGCGTCTCGGTGGACGGCCGGTCCAGCCGCTCCTCCTCACCCGCCGCCGACACGGGCACGAGGATGTTGTTCGCCTTGCGCACGTCGTTGAACGGCCCCAGCACCAGCGGCCGGTACAGCTCGTCGTCGGGCGCGTCCGGCTCCGGCAGCTGCTCGGTGACCGGCCCGGACACGTACCCGGCCCGGAACCGCCGGTACACGGTCGTGTCCACCTTCAGGTACCCGTACCCCGGCACGGACGGCAGGTGGAACGCGTCCGGCGTGTCCAGCACCACCTGCGACTCCGACTCGGAGAACGTCCGCAACCCCAGCCGGTACGACAGATAGGTCTCGAGGCCCTTCAGCTTGCCCGCCTCGATCCGCTGGCTCGACAGCAGCAGGTGCACCCCGATCGACCGCCCGATCCGCCCGATCATCAGCAGCAGGTCGACGAACTCCGGCTCCGCCGTCAGCAGCTCCCCGAACTCGTCGATCACCATCATCAGGTGGGGCAGCGGTTCCAGGGCCGGGTCCTGCGCCCGCAGCGCCCGGTAGTGCGTGATCGACGGCGAGTTCGCGGCCTTCAGCACCTGCTGCCGCCGCGTGATCTCGCCCTGGAACGACGCCTTGGCACGCTGGATCAGCCCCGGGTCGTCGGCGAGGTTGTCGAGGATCCCGGCCGTGTGCGGGATGTTCTCGAACGGCGCGAACGCCGCACCGCCCTTGAAGTCCACGAGGATGAGCGACAGGTCCTCGGGCGGATGCGTCACCACGAGCGCGGTCACGAGCGTGCGCAGCACCTCGGACTTGCCGGACCCGGTCGCCCCCACGCACAGCCCGTGCGGCCCCATCCCGTACTGCGCCGCCTCCTTGAGGTCCAGCAGGATCGGCGCCCCATTGTCGTCGAGCCCGATCGGCACCCGCAGGAAGTCCCGCGGCTGCCGCGGCCGCCACGTCGTGGCCGGGTCGAACGACGTCGCGTCCTGGATCCCGAGCAGTTCGTCGATCGTGGTGGTCCGCGCCTCCGTGCCGCCCCGCCCGTCCTCGGCCGACGCCACCAGCCGCAACGGCGCCAGCGCGTGCCCGAGACCGCGCAGCAGCGCCGGCTCCGGCGCGTCCGAGGTACACCGCACCGCCGCCACCCCGTCCGGGGTCCCTGCCGCGGCCCCGAACGTCTCGACGACGAGCCGCGGCTTCGCCGCTGCCGTACCGCCGGCCGTCGCGCCGCCCGTCCGCACGATGTCCGACGCCGCCGTGCCCGACGCCGCCGTCCCCCGTCCCGTCATGCCGCCCGACGACGCCGTGCCCGACGACGCCGCCGCCCTCCACGCCACGCCGCCCGGCACGGCCTGCGGCACGTACGTCATCGCCGCCCGCTGCCCCCCGCCGGCCGCCTCCACCGTGACCCGCGCCCCGATCTCGCCCGGCTCGTGCAGCCGGTCCGACAGCAGGTGCACGATCGTGATGTCCAGCTCCTGCAGCGAGAACCCGGACTCCAGCGGGATCTGATGCGCCACCCCGCCCCAGTCGTCCACGAACACCACGGCCCGCGGCCCGCCGGGCCCGCGGTTCCCGGACCCGCCCATGGCGCGCCGTCGTTCCCCGGCCCGCTGCACCCGCTGCTCGACGTCGCCGCGCAGCAGCCGCACCATCGCGCCCAGGTCCGGCGCGACGCGGCGTACGGGCGCGGGCCCGTCGAACCGCTCGTCGTCCACCAGGTGCGGCAGCTGGTCGATCCCGGCCCAGTCCGCCAGCCGGTCGGCCGGCGCCACGAGCGCGCAGTACGCGTCCTGGGGCGCGTGCCAGGCGCTGATCTGCGCGATCATCGCCCGCGCCACGCCGAGCACGTCCTCGCGCGGCCCCACCACGGAGACCTCCCCGGCCCGGTCCAGCGGCACGGTCACGGGCACGTGCCGCAGCCGCGCGTGCCGCTCCGCCAGCGCCCGCGCCTCGCCGAGCAGCATCGGGTCCGGCTGCTCGGCCGGCCCCTCGTTCAGGTGCAGGGCCAGCCGCGGCCGCGGCACGTCCCCCAGCCCCACGCGCACGCGCAGGAAGTCGGGGTCCCAGCGCCGTCGTTCCCAGCGCCGGGCAGGATCCCGCACCACGTCGAGCAGCGCCCCCGGCGCCGGGTCCAGCTCGTGGGCGACCCGCCGCGCGTCCCGCTCGGCCGCGAGCAGGTCGCCGCGCAGTTCCTCCAGGTGGTCGAGGTACTGCTCGCGCTGGTCACGCCGCTGCCGCGCGGCGTTCCCGCGCTGCGACAGCGCCATTCCGAGCCCGCCGATCAGCGCGACGGCGAGCACCATGATCGCGACCACGACCATGACCGGGTTGTTCCGCATCAGCAGCATCATCGTCATCGACGACACGGCCCCCAGCACCGGCAGCAGCGCCTGCAGCGGGAACCCGCCCCGCTGCCCGCCGCCCACGGCGGGCGGCTGCGCGAGCGGGCGCGGCGGTTCCGGCTGCGGCACGCGGGTGGTGCGCGCGGGACGGTGGACGAGCTTGTGCGTCATGCGGAACTTCCCGGGTGAGGTGCGGTGGCGGGGCCGGGCGCCGCGGCGCCCGTGTGCGCCCGGGCCGACGTCAGCAGCTCTGCCGCGAGCTGCGTCAGCGCGGTCATCGTGGGCGCGGCCAGCTGCGGCAGGGGAGTGATCAGGGACGACGCCGCCGCGTGGTCGTGCGGGACGACGACGGGACGCCCGGCCGGCCACGGCGCGTTCGCGATCCCGCCGGGCAGCGGCCCGCCGACCCCGGAGGCGACGAGCACGACGGCCGTGCCGGGATGCTCCGCCCGCAGCCGCAGGGCGAGCTCGGCGCTCGCCTCGAGGGACCCGGCGTCGGTCCGCCCGGCGACGGTCACCGCGTGGGAGGCCGCCGCGAACGCCGACGCCTCCCGCGCCGACCGCTGCCCGGCGTCGGTCACGACGATCTCGAAGAACCGGCCGACGGCGTTCACCGCGCCGATCCACTCGGACACCGGCGGGTTCCAGGCCGCGGTGCCCGCCACGCGCAGGCCGTGCGGGGCGAGCGGGAGCCGCGCCGCGGCGTCGGCGAGGCCGCGCGGCGGCTCGTCGTCGGTCAGCGCGGAGAACTCCACCAGGGCGTTCGCGCCGCAGCGCAGGCCCAGCCCGGCCGCGCCGCCCGACGCGTCCGTCGCCAGCACGGGCCCGGGGCGCCGGGCGGCGAGGACGCGGGCGCAGGCGGCGGCGATCGTCGTCGTCCCGGTGCCGCCGTCGGCCGCCACGAAGGTGAGGCGGCGGCTGGTGTTGACCGGGGCGCGGACGGCGTCGTCGGCCGCGGCCTCCCGGCGGGTGAGGTCGCCGGTGCCCCGGACGGCGTCGGACAACAGCGACCACGCCCGGCGCCGGCCGGCCCGGGCGGCCATCAGAACACCCCGAGCATGAGGTCGAACACGCCCAGCACCCCGAGCAGCACGGGGAAGAGGGCGAGCACCGCGAGCAGCTCGATCGTGTTGCCGAGGGAGCGCCAGCGGGCGCGCTGCTGGATGTTGGGGCGCAGCGCCGTCGCGACGAAGCCGGTCACGGCGAGGGTCAGCAGGACGCCGGCGGCGAGGTACGGGGCGTCGCGCCACGCGAGGACCGACCCCGCCGCGACGCCCAGCACGACAGCCGCCCACAGGGCGGCGACCTGGGTGACCAGCGGCATGGGGCGGGCGCGCAGCGCCACGACCAGCAGGACGAGGCCCGCCAGCGCCCGCGCGGTCGCGTCCGGCGTGACCAGGAGCACCGGGACGGCCCCGGCGATCGTGGCCGCGACCGCGGCCGTCGCCCAGCTCATCGTGGAGTACGCGGTCGCCAGCGCCGGGACGACGTCGGAGCGCTCGTGCGTGTGACCCTCCAGCGTCGAGTCGTCGAGGCGGTGGACGCCGGCCGCCGTCAGCGCGAGGGTGGGCAGCAGGCCCAGGACCAGCACGGCGACCACCGCGACGATCCCGGCCACGGAGTCCGCCGGAAGGCGCAGGAAGCCCGGCACCGCCGCGAGCACCGTCAGGCCCAGGCCCGTCAGGGCGCCCGTCAGCGGGCCCTTGCTCCGGCCGCCCACCGCGGCGAGCGCGAGCCAGCCCACCGCCGCGCCCGCCACGTACCCGGCCGCGCTGCCCGTCAGGTCCGCGAGGACCACCGCGACCGCCACGCCCAGCCCGGCCGCCGCCGCGCCCGCCACCAGGGAGACCAGGCCGCGCGCGGTCGCCGCCGCCACGAGCAGGATGACGGCCGACGCGATGACGGCCAGCGCGGTGACCGGGCCCGGCTGGTCCAGCGCGATCACCAGGCCCGCCGCCGCGACCAGCACGCCGATCCCCGCCGCGCCCGTCGCCCGCCGCGCCGCCTCGGACCACTGGCCCGCCACGCCGGCGCGCACGGCCGTGGCCACCTCGGTCACGTCCGCGACCTCCGCGGGCGGCGGCGCGTCCTGCGCGCGCATGACGCGCAGCACCTCGCCGTCGGGGACGTCGTGCGCGTCGAGGGTGATCGCCAGGTCGAGCTGGTCGCCCGTGGGCCGCACGAGCGCGACCGCGCCGGGGCCCGGCGGCTCGTCGACGAGCTCCAGGAGATCGGGCAGGAGCACGGCGAGCTCCTCGTCGGACGGCAGGACGACGTCGCCGCGGCGCTGCGAGCCGACGACGGTCAGGCGGGTGAACCTCATGGTGCGGTGGCTCCGTCGGTGTCGGTCTGGGGGGCGGGGGACTGGGCTCGGCCGGACTGCGGGGACTGCGGGGACGCCGGGGCCGGAGAGCCCGCGGGCGCCGTCGTCGGCGCCTGCGACGAGGACGGCTGCGACGACGTCGGCTGCGGCCGCGTCATCGCGCCCGGCCCGTTGCCGCCCGCGATCTGCTCCTGCACGAACGAGAACCCCGCCACCCCCGCGCACGCGACCGCGCCCAGCACGACGCTCGTCACGAACCGCATCACGTTGTCCGGGGTCGAACGCCGGGACCCCAGGTCGCCGTGCAGGAACGCCTCGCGGAGGCGCTCGCGGCGGGTGGCGACGGACTCGAGGAGCTGCTTGTCGGCGTCGCGGGCCATCAGTCCTGCCCTCCCGGCGGGACGAAGGGGAGGTGCCGCGGCCCGATCCAGCGCAGCACCTCGGTCATGCGGGCCCAGTCGGAGTACGCCGCGTCGCCGAGCGGCAGCACGAGGGCGGCCGCGCCGCGCGTGCCCGCGAGGGTGCCGCCGAAGCGCGCGATCCCGTCGCGGGCCGGGACGCCCGACCTGGTCAGGGCCGTGTCGCCGATCAGCATCGCGAGGGGCAGCGTGGGCGCCTCGATCACGGGCGGGACGTTGAGGTCCGCGCGGGTCGTCCTGGTCAGGGCGAGGCCGGACTCGGCCCGGCCGCCGCGGGAGGCCAGGGTGAGGGCGTCCGGGACGCGGCCGAGGGTCTCGGCCGTGGCGGGCTCGCCCGGGGCGCCGCCCCGGATCCAGAGCTGCGTGGTCTCCTCGACGCCGTCGGCCGTGCGCAGGGTGCGGATCGTGCCGAGGGCGTGGTCGCCGACGACGACGAGGTGCGGGCCGCGGTCGACGAACCGGCGCGAGTACTCGGTGAACCTCTCGCGGTCCCAGGGGGCCAGGGCGGGTTCGTGCGTGCCCCAGGAGGTGAGGCCCGCGCCCGGCAGGATCGTGCCGAGGAGGATCTCGGCCGCCCCGCCGAGCAGCGTGGACGCGCGGGCCGGGTGCGTGACCGTGACCGAGAGGGTGAGGCGCCGGGTCGCGGGGAAGTCGCGCACGCGGGGGTCGAGGGCGGCGGGCTCCCGGCGGAGGAAGACGGGCGACAGGTCGGCGGCCGTGAGCTCCGCCGCAGGCCGGCCGGCGCCCGCGACGCCGTCGGCCAGGTCCCGGAGCCTGCGGCCCGTGAAGCCGTCGCGGAGCGTGCCGGCTCCCTCGCGACCGGTCTCCCGGACGACCCAGACGCCGCCGGCCGAGCGGATCGTGTCGGCGAGGACGGGGGTGAGCACCGAGCGTTCGTCCGTGACCAGCGCGAACGTCGCGTCGGCGTCGTGGTTGCCGGGCAGGGTGCGGTGAATGAGGTCGGAGCGCGCCTCGGAGAGCGCCACGACCCTGGCGCGCGACTCGTTCTGCAGCAGGCCCTCGGCGACGTGGTCGGCCGCGGGCGGGAGCGCGGTCCCGTCGGGGCGGACGCGAGCGGTGTACAGCGGCGGCTCGGCGCTCATCCGGCGACCACCACCGTGAAGGGGCGGCTGCCCAGGTGGACGGTGTCGCCGGGCCGCGCGGGCGCCTGCGCGCCGGGCGGGATCCGCCAGGTTCCCTCGGTGGTGGTCACGCTCGTCCCGTTCGTCGACCCGCGGTCGGTCACCCAGCAGATGCTGCCGTCCCACTGCAGGTGGGCATGGGTGGTGGAGATGGACAGGTCGAAGTCCCCGAAGGGCACGACGACGTCGACCCGCTCGCCGGGCTGCGGCCGCGGGTTCCGCCCGACGAGCGCCGTCCCGGTGACGTGGATCCGCGCGGGTCCCGACAGCAGGAAGCACCCGCCGGCCACGCCGCCCGGGGGCGCGGGCCGCGCGACCGGTTCCGGCTCCGGCTCCGGCGGCCGAGCGACAACCGCGGGTCGCGGGGCGGGCGCCTCGGCCGCGGGGGAGTCGCGTCGTGCGGGGAGCAGCGGGAGGGGCCGGCGCGGGCCGGGCGTCGTCGTCGACCCGGCAACGGGCGTCGGCCCCGCGAGCGGCAGGGGCGCGGCGGCCGGCGCCGGCGGCGGGCCGACGACGGCGAGCGGATCGCGGCCGGCGAGGCTGACCGCGTGCACCTGCTGCCACGGCCAGCGGCCGGGGCCGGGCGCGGTGCCGGCGAACGCGTCGACCCAGCGGATCCCCGCGACGACGGCACCGGGCGTGCGTCCGGTGAGGCGGAACCCGCGGAGCATGAGGGCGCCCGCGACCAGGACGGAGGTGATCCCGAGAACGGGCCCGGACGCCGTCGTGCCCGGCAGGGCGCTCAGTACCAGGGCGGGGATCGTCGTGGCGAGGAGCGCGACCGTGTCGATGATCACACTGCCGGTGCGTGCGGCGCCGGAGGCCGGTGCCGTCCCGGTGAGCAGCGTCTCGGCTCGCAGCCGCAGCCCGGACAGCGGGGCGGAGCAGCGCGGGCAGGCGTGGGCCGCCTGGGCGAGATGCGCGCCGCACGTGCCACACGTCGTGGCCTCGAGTCCCCCTGGCACGTCGTTTCCTCCGGTGGTCCGTTCGTGGTGGGTCCGTGCGCACGGTATCTTGCCATGCTTTGTCGGGTTCACCAGGACTTCGGCGCCTGTTGCCTACTTTCCTTGACAAGATCCGGAAGGCCGGAGATAGGTTCAGCAGACAGGCAAATCGCCTGTACCGGGCGACCCCTGCGAGGGCGGCCCGGGCGACGGGAAGGAGGCGCGCCGCGTGGGCGAGAAATTCGATATGGGTGACGACACCCTGGTCAGGCTCGCGAAGAAGACCCAGGGGTCCGGCGAGGACCTGACGATGCTGGTACGCCAGCTCGGTCAGGCGGCCGAGCCGCTCGAGGGCAAGTTCAACGGGCAGGCGCGTGCCGCGTTCGACCGGTTCAAGGGCCGGACGGACGAGATCGCGGTCGAGCTGACCAGCGCGCTCGCCGCGGTGCTCGGCGGCGTCGTCGGCATGGAGAAGGCGTTCGCCCAGGGCGACGTCGAGGGCGCGGACGGCTTTGCGGGCTCGGAGGGCTCGGCGAACTTCGACGCCGCGCGCTTCGGCGGCGGCCGCTGACGTCTTGCGCGCGGGCCCCGTGGCCCGCGCGGGTGCAGGCGCCGGCTCCGGCCGGCGGGACGACATGAGGAATCACGGAGGGGGACAGTCATGGCGAACGACATCGAGCGCAGGTCTTTCGACGCGGGCGCGTCGGCCGAGGCGCAGGCGAACTTCGACAGGATCGCGTCGCAGCTGGAGGCGCTGATCGACCAGCGCGACGCGGACGTGAAGTCCGCGATGGCCGAGTACCAGGCCGACGGCGTGTCCGACGAGTACCACGCCAAGGAGCAGCGCTGGAACAGCGCCGCGACGGAGGTGCGCACGATCATCCGGGTGGTGCGCCAGGCGCTGGAGGAGAACGACGCGACGGCGCGCCGGGCGATGCAGGGTGCCAAGGCCGCCGTCGACAGCATCGGCTGAACGCCTCGGCGGCGACGCCGTCCTGCCCCCGGTGGCGGACGGCGTCGCGGTCGGCGTCGTCCACAGGCGCGTCGCGGCCACGACGACGGATGTCGGTGACCGTCCCTAGACTGGCCGCCATGACCCTCGCCGACCCGACCGCGGACGCGCTGACCTCCCTCGACCCCGCCCTCGACACGCTGCGCCGGGTCTTCGGGTACGAGGAGTTCCGGGGCGAGCAGCGGGCGATCGTCGAGACGGTGATCGGCGGCGGGGACGCGCTGGTGCTCATGCCGACCGGCGGCGGGAAGTCGCTGTGCTACCAGATCCCGTCACTGGTGCGGGAGGGCGCGGGGGTCGTGGTCTCGCCGCTCATCGCGCTGATGCAGGATCAGGTCGACGCGCTGGACGCGCTCGGGGTGCGGGCCGGGTTCCTCAACTCGACGCAGGACGCCGGGCAGCGCCGCGCCGTCGAGCGCGCGTTCGCCGACGGCGAGCTCGACCTGCTGTACCTCGCCCCGGAGCGGCTGCGGCTGGACTCGACGACCCGGCTGCTCGAGCAGGGCAGGATCGCGCTGTTCGCGATCGACGAGGCGCACTGCGTCTCCCAGTGGGGCCACGACTTCCGGCCGGACTACCTCGAGCTCTCCCACCTGCACGAACGCTGGCCGGACATCCCGCGCATCGCGCTCACGGCCACCGCCACGCAGGCCACCCGCGAGGAGATCGCGACCCGTCTCGACCTCACGGGCGCCAGGCACTTCGTCGCCAGCTTCGACCGCCCCAACATCCAGTACCGCATCGTGCCCAAGGACAACCCGCGCCGCCAGCTGCTGGACCTGCTGCGCACCGAGCACGACGGCGACGCCGGGATCGTCTACTGCCTGTCGCGCAACTCCGTGGAGGAGACCGCCGCGTTCCTCGGCGCAGAGGGCATCCGCGCCCTCCCGTACCACGCGGGGCTTCCCGCGCCGGTACGCGCCCGCAACCAGGCCGCGTTCCTGCGCGAGGAGGGCCTCGTGATGGTGGCCACCATCGCGTTCGGCATGGGCATCGACAAGCCCGACGTGCGGTTCGTCGCCCACCTCGACCTGCCCAAGTCCGTCGAGGGCTACTACCAGGAGACCGGCCGCGCCGGCCGCGACGGCCAGCCGTCCACCGCCTGGCTCGCCTACGGGCTCGCCGACGTCGTCCAGCAGCGCAAGATGATCGCCGGCTCCGACGGCGACCTCACCCACCGGCGCCGCCTCGGCGCCCATCTCGACGCGATGCTCGCGCTGTGCGAGACGGTGGAGTGCCGGCGCGCGCAGCTCCTGGCCTACTTCGGGCAGCAGGCGGTTCCCTGCGGGAACTGCGACACGTGCCTCGCGCCGCCCGAGTCGTGGGACGGCACGATCGCGGCGCAGAAGATCCTGTCCGCGGTGTACCGCCTGGACAAGGAGCGCAACCAGCGGTTCGGCGTCGGCCACGTGATCGACGTCCTGCGCGGGAAGGCCACGCCCAAGGTCGCCCAGTGGGGCCACGACGAGCTGACGGTGTTCGGCGTCGGCGAGGATCTGGCGGACGGGGAGTGGCGCGCCGTCGCGCGGCAGCTCATGGCGCACGGCCTGCTCACCGTCGAGGGCGACCACGGCACGCTGCTGCTGACGGACGCCAGCGCCGAGGTGCTGGGCCGGCGGCGCGAGGTGCGGCTGCGCAAGGATCCCGAGGGCGCCCGCACCCGGGCGGCGGCCAGGGCGCGGAAGAAGGCGGGCCCGGTCGCGGACCTGTCGCCCGAGGACGCCGGGCTGTTCGAGACGCTGCGCGCCTGGCGGGCGGGCGTCGCGAAGGAGCAGGGCGTGCCGGCCTACGTGGTCTTCCACGACGCGACGCTCCGGGCCATCGCGACCGCGCGCCCCGCGGCCCTGGCGGACCTCGCGGGCATCAGCGGCGTCGGCGAGAGCAAGCTGGCGCGCTACGGCGAGGGCGTCCTGGCAGCGATCAGCGGCTGACGGATCGGGCCGGCAGGGTGCGCAGGCTGAAATCGCGCGTGAACACGCTCTCTCGCGCGAATTCCGCCTGATGCCACGGGATCAGCCGGCCGCCGGCGTCCGCCCGCGTAGGAAGGCCTCCGTGGCGCACACCGCCACCAGGACCGCGACCACCGTGCCCAGCGCCACCAGCGGCGGCGCGAAGGTCAGTGGGATCCCCAGCGCCAGCAGCACGGCGGTGCCGCCCAGCCGGGCGGCGGCCCAGCGCCCGGTGGCCCGGTGCAGGATCGCGGACGAGGCCACCAGCACGACGGCGATCCCGGCCGCCAGCGCCCACCCGCCGAGCGCGCCGAGATGGTCGTCCTCCAGGTGCGCCATCGCCTGCTCGATGCCGAGCGCGCCGACGATGACGCCGGCGATGACCGGGAAGTGGCCGTAGGTGAAGAGCTCGGCGGCGCGCTCGGCCTGCTTGGTCCGCTCCAGCCCGTACAGGCTCGACTCGAGCTCCTCGAGCCCGTGGCGGAAGTACAGCCACCACAGGCACACGGCCACCGCGATCGCGAGCACCGCGCCGGTCGCGGTGGACCACGAGACCGGCTCGTGCGCGAGCCCGACGCCGATCGCGACGATCGACTCGCCCAGCGCGAGGATCGTCACGAGCCCGTGCCGCTCGGCGAAGTGCTCGGGCGAGTTCACGACCCAGCCGCCGCCGCGGGTGCCGAGGAAGATCGCGGCGAAGTCGTACAGGACGGCGGCCAGCCAGATCCACAGCTGCGGGTCGCCGCCGAGAACGGCGCCCGTCGCCAGCAGGGCCACCGTCGGCAGCACCGAGGTGACCAGGGTCAGCAGCACCTGGCGCCGCAGCGCCGCGTCGTCGCCCGCCGCCACGTAGTACGCCGCCAGGTGCGCGATCCGGACCACGGCGTAGCAGAACACCAGCACGCCCGGCGCGTACAGCCCGCCGGGCAGGTCGTGGTACGCCTCGGGGATCGCGAGGGTGGCGAGGAACATCGCGACCATGGCCACGACGAACGCCCCCTGCAGCATGCCGCGGTTCGCGCGCGCCTGGTTCGCGAGCCAGGTGAAGCAGCACCACGCCCACCACAGCAGCGACAGCACGAGCAGGCCCTGCAGCACCGACGCCGGCGTCTCGCCGTGCGCCATCAGTCCGGTGACCTGCGTGAACGCGAAGACGAACACGAGGTCGAAGAACAGCTCGAGCGTGGTGACCCGGTCACCGGCCCGGCTGGGCGTGACCAGGGAGGCGAGCGGGCGGGACGTGAGGTTCACGGTGAGTTCTCCGGGGGACGGCGGTGACCCCCACAGGCTACTGGCCGCAGCTCGCCGCCGGCGGGCCCACCAGCGGGTTCACGGCCGGATGGCGTGGATGCGCTCCACCATGCCCAGCCCGTAGCGGTCCGTCTCGGTGATCTCGAAGCCCAGGTCCCGCACGCGGCGCCGCTGCCGCCGGGTGAAGTGCTCGCCCGCGGCGGGGATCGTGAACGCCTCCACGATCCACTGGCCCAGCCGGACCGGGGGCCATGTGCTGCCGACGTGGTCCAGCAGGAGCAGGCTGCCGCCCGGCCGCAGCACGCGGCGCATCTCGGCCAGCGCGACCTCGGGCCGCGGGATGGTGCACAGGGACAGCACGCAGGTGACGGTGTCGAACGTGGCGTCGTCGTACGGGAGGTGCTCGGCGTCGCCTTCCCGCAGCTCGGCGGCGACGCCGAGCCGGGCCGCGCGGCGGCGCGCCTGCTCCAGCATCGGGACGCTCAGGTCGATGCCGGCCACCCTGGTCACGTCGTCGTGCAGGAACTCCAGGTCACGGCCGGTGCCGGCGCCGACCAGCAGCACGCGCCCGCGGGTGCGCGCGCCGAGCCACTCGCGCCCGTCCGCGAGCAGGTGGCGCTCGAACCACGCGATGCCCTTGTCGTAGCCGGGCGCGGTGCGGTCCCAGAGGCGCCGCTGCCGCGAGGTCGCATGAGATTCCATGTCCGCAGGCTGTCACGCGATCGGCGGCGCGTCCAGGACGGCCGCACGCGAGGTTCCTGCTACTGAGCGTCCCACGAACAAGCTATGCTCCGGGGCGTGACCACCGATGTCTACCGCCTGTGGCAGAAGCTCTCCGGCCGCCCCCTCGGGAAGTGGGCCTTCGGGAGGGCCTACGGGCTCAAGGTCCCGTACTTCCGCACGATCCGCCCGCGCTTCACCGAGGTGCGCCCGGGTTTCTGCCGGCTCGTGGTGCCGGACCGCCGCGGGGTGCGCAACCACATCGGCACGGTGCACGCCATCGCCGTGTGCAACGGCCTGGAGGCGGCGATGGGCGCGATGGCGGAGGCCACCGTCCCCGACCACAAGCGCTGGCTGCCCAAGGGCATGGACGTGCGCTACACGGCGAAGTCCACCAGCGACATCACCTGCACGGCCGAGAGCGACCCGGCCCGCTGGCTCGACCCCGACCCGGACGTCCCGGTCACGGTCACCGCCACCCGCGACGACGGCACGGTCGTGGCCGAGGGGATCATCCACCTCTGGGTCACGGACAAACCGCGGCGCTGAGCCAGGTCCCCGCACCACCGGCACGTCGAACGGCGCCGATCCTCGCGGGCGATGTCGAGAATCCTCGCCCGGCTCCGTCCCAGGGGCGTAGGCGGTGACAGACACCGCCCGGAACCGGAGGATGGAACCATGACGAAGTACCTGCTCCTCAAGCACTACCGCGGCGGCCCCGCGAAGCACGCGAACGCCACCGACATGATCCACACCTGGGCGCCCGAGGAGATCTCGGCGCACGTCGCGTTCATGGACGACATGATCGAGGACCTGAGGGCGCGCGGCGAGTTCGTCGACTCGCAGGCGCTGTCGCCGCGCGGCGCGTTCGTGCGGTACGACGGCGAGGGCCGCCCGCCGGTCACCGACGGCCCGTTCGCGGAGACGAAGGACCTCATCGCGGGCTGGATGGTCATCGACGTCGAGTCCGACGAGCGCGCCCACGAGGCCGCGGCCCACCTGTCGTCCGCGCCCGGCAAGGACGGCAGGCCCCTGCACGAGTGGATCGAGGTCCGGCCGTTCCTCACGGACGCGTCCGAGGTCACGGATGTCACCGAACCTGCCTGGTGACACGACGCCCGCCGGGGACCCGCTGACCCTGCTGCGCGACCTCACCCCGCAGGTCCTGGCCGTCCTCGTCCGCCGCGGAGCCGACTTCGCGGCGGCCGAGGACGCCGTCCAGGACGCCCTCCTCGAGGCGGTCCGCCGCTGGGGCGACGCCGGCGGGCGTCAGGCTCCGCCGGGCGACCCGAAGGGGTGGCTCGTCACCGTCGCGTGGCGCAAGTTCCTCGACGCCCGCCGGTCGGCGTCGTCCCGGGTGATGCGCGAGGTCCGGGTCAGCCTCGAGCCGCCGCCCGGCCCGGCCGAGCAGGACGACGACACCCTGCTGGTGCTGAGCCGGTGCTGCCATCCGGCCCTGACGCCGTCGTCGGCGATCGCGCTGACGCTGCGCGCCGTCGGCGGGCTGACGACGGCGCAGATCGCGCGCGCCTTCCTCGTGCCGGAGGCGACGATGGCGCAGCGCATCTCGCGGGCCAAGCGGACCGTGAGCGGCGCGCGGTTCGACGTACCCGGCGACGTGCGCCTCGTGCTGCGGGTGCTGTACCTGATCTTCAACGAGGGCTTCACGAGCGGGCACCGTCCCGGCGCGGACGACGACGTCGACCTCGCCGCCGAGGCGATCCGGCTGACCCGCCTGCTCGTCGCCGTCGTCCCCGGGGATCCCGAGGCCGCCGGGCTGCTCGCGCTCATGCTGCTGCACCACGCGCGGCGCCCGGCGCGGTTCGACGACGCCGGGCTCCTGGTCCCGCTCGGCCGCCAGGACCGCACGCGCTGGGACACCACGATGATCGCGGAGGGCGTGGACGTGCTGCAGCACGCGCTCGCGCGCGAGCTGCTCGGGGAGTACCAGGCGCAGGCCGCGATCGCCGCGCTGCACGACGACGCCGCGTGCGCCGAGGAGACCGACTGGCCGCAGATCCTGGGGTGGTACGACGAGCTGCGTGGGCTGGCGCCCGGCAACCGGATGGTGGAGCTGAACCGGGCGGTCGCCGTCGGGCACGTCGACGGCGCGCACGCCGGGCTGCGGCTGCTCGCCGGACTCGACGCCGGCCTGCCGCGGTACGACGCCGCTGCCGCCTACCTGCACGAGCTGGCCGGGGAGCGGGCGGAGGCGGCCCGCCGGTACGCGGCCGCGGCCGATGCGGCCGACGGCACGGCGGAGCGGACCCATCTCCTGATGCAGGCGGCACGCATGCGGGAATAGTGTGCCAAGCGTGCGACGCCGCCCGGCCGGGGAATCCTGCCGGGCGGCGGATGGTTGTCCGCGGCATGAGCCTTCTGTTCCAGCCGATCACGGTGCGCGGCCTGACTCTGCCGAACCGTGTCTGGCTTGCCCCGATGTGCCAGTACTCCGCGACCGACGGCCTGCCCGGCGACTGGCACCTCGTGCATCTCGGGGCGCGGGCCGCCGGCGGGTTCGGGCTCGTGATGACCGAGGCGACCGCCGTCGTCCCCGAGGGGCGCATCTCGCCCGCCGACACCGGGATCTGGAACGACGAGCAGACCGCCGCCTGGCGCCGCATCACCGATTTCCTCCACGCGCGGGGCGCGAAGGCCGGGATCCAGCTCGCGCACTCCGGCCGCAAGGGTTCCGCGTACCCGCCGTTCCACGAGCTCGCCGACACCACCGTGCCGGCGTCCGACGGCGGCTGGACCACCCTCGGCCCGGCGGCCGAACCCTTCGGCGGGCTCGCCGCGCCCGCCGCGATGACGCCCGAGCAGATCGAGGACGTCCCGCGGCAGTTCGCCGCCGCCGCCCGGCGGTCGCTGGCGGCCGGGTTCGACGTCGCCGAGGTGCACGCCGCCCACGGCTACCTGCTGCACCAGTTCCTGTCGCCGCTGGTCAACACGCGCGACGACGAGTGGGGCGGGTCCGCCGAGCGGCGCGCGCGGATCGTGCGCGAGACCGTGCGGGCGGTGCGCGAGGTGTGGCCGGACGAGCTGCCGGTGTTCGTGCGGCTGTCGGCGACCGACTGGCTGCCCGAGGGGCTCGGCGTCGAGGACGTCGCGGCGCTCGCGGCCGACCTCAAGGCGGACGGCGCCGACGTCGTCGACGTGACGACCGGGGGAGCGGCGCCCGCGCGGATCACCTCCGGGCCGGGGTACCAGGTCGGGTTCGCGCGCCGGATCCGGGACGTGTCGGGGCTGCCGGTGAGCGCGGTCGGGCTGATCACGCAGCCGGTGCAGGCCGAGCAGGTGCTGGTCGAGGGCGCCGCGGACGCCGTGATGATCGGGCGCGAGGCGCTGCGGGACCCGCACTGGCCGCTGCGCGCGGCGCGGGAGCTGCGGGTGGAGGTGCCGCGGGCGCCGGTGGCGGCGGGCGTGGGCGTGCAGGCGCAGTACGACCGGGCGCCCTGGCGCTGACGAGCGAGGCCGTCGTCGTCGGCAGTGGCCGACGGCGGCGGCCCGCTTATTCGATTCGGAGGCGGCTCAGGAGCCCCCGCCATTGACTCCGGGTCCGGCGGTCGCCATTCTTGTCGCGGATGGTGACGTTAACATGCTGCGTTGACGTCGGCATCGGTTCGCATCAGCCCCCTACCGTGCAGAGTCGCACGAGATCGGTCCGGCGCCATGAGAATCTTCCGCAAGCATCGCCCCAATCCTGGGGAAAGCGCAGTCCGCCGCGGTTCGGAGGGCCGTCGCGTCGTCGGCCGCCGTCGTCCCGCGGCAGCCGTCGCCGCGTTCGCGGCGCTCGCCCTGCTCCCCGCGACCGCCCTGGCGGCCGCGGTCGCCACGGCTCCGGCGGCCACCGCCGCCACCAGCCAGTTCCGCGGCGTGAACTGGGCCGTGTACGGCGACAACTTCGTCACGGGCCCGCTCGTCCTGGACGGCCTGTCCGGCTCCGACAGCTACGCCACGGTCTACGCCAAGGCCGACGTCGTCTACGACCAGATGGAGTCGCTGCTCGGGGTCAACACCGTGCGGCTGCCGGTCAACACCCACACGGTCGGCACCGACTGGTGGACCCGCTACCGCGGCGTGATCGACGCGGCCACGGACCGCGGGTTCAAGGTCATCCTCGCGTACTGGGAGGACGGCGCCGCGTCGGGCGGCAAGGTCACGAACTACGCCGCCTGGAACACCATGTGGTCCGAGGTCACCAACCGCTACGGCGGCAACTCCCGGGTCTACTTCGAGCCCATGAACGAGCCGCACGGCTACACGTCCGCCGCGTGGCGCGACGTCGCCGCCGACTGGCTGGAGTACCACTACTCGGCCCCGCGCGAGCGGGTCCTGATCGGCGGCACCGGGTACAGCCAGGACCTGCGGGACGTGTGCAACGACTCCCGGTTCGGCGGCACGCTGCTGTCGTTCCACCACTACGCGTTCTTCTACGGCGAGAACACGTACGACGGCTGGAAGAGCCACATGACCACGCGCCTGGGCAACTGCGCGTCGCGCGCGGTGGTCACGGAGTTCGGCGGTGCCATGCACACCGGCCTGAACTACGGCGACCCGAACAGCGGCGACAACTTCGTGCGGCACATCCGGGCGGTCACCGACGTCATGCGCTCGCACACGATGGGCGGCACCTACTGGCCGGCGCTCGGCGGCAAGCCGACCGGGACCCTCGGCTACGACGGCTACTCGATCCTGCACAAGACCGGCAGCGGCACGAACCTCACCCTGAGCGTCCGCAACACGTCCGGCGCGAACCGCCTGCGCTGGGCGTGGGGCGACGACGTGGACCCGAACGCCGGCAACGGTTCCGGCGGCGGCACGGTGACCGACGTCGTCAACGCCGCCTCCGGCAAGTGCATGGACGTCGTCTCGGCGTCCACCGCCGACGCCGCCGAGGTGATCCAGTACACCTGCGGCAGCGCGTCCAACCAGCAGTGGCTGCTGCGGGACCTGGGCAACGGCTACCACAACCTCGTGGCCCAGCACTCCGGCAAGTGCCTCGACGTGAACCAGGCGTCGACCGCCGACGGCGCCGCGATCATCCAGTACGCGTGCGGCAGCGGCACGAACCAGCAGTGGCAGCTGCGCGCGGTCACGGGCGGCCACCAGCTGGTGGCCCGCCACTCCGGCAAGTGCCTGGACGTCCCGGCGGGCAGCACGTCCGACGGCACCCGCCTCAAGCAGTACACCTGCAACTCGGGCGCCAACCAGCGCTGGACCCTCTAGGCAGGCGGGAGTCTCCGGCCCCTGCGGACCGCGACCCCGGAGCCGTCGGCGACGAAGGCCGAGTACGGGGCGGTTCGCAGGGCCTCCCGGAACCGGGGGCCGTAGACGGTCGCGACGTCGCAGTCCAGCTCCGCGTGGCGCGCCTGCCAGACGCGCCATCGCGGGTGTTCCACCTGGTACTCGACGCAGCTCCCGTCGCGCTGGGCCGCGTAGCCCCAGTAGTGCTCGGTGACGAACTCCTCGTGGGACCCCGGTTCCGGGAGGGCCGGTGCGCCGGTCACCTCGGCGTGCAGGCGCTGCCAGGTGCGTCCCTCGCGCCAGGCGTAGCCGACCAGCCCGGCGGGCGTCTCGCCGTCGTCGGCCAGCTCGATGCGGTGCCGCATCGGGCGGGAGACGTAGCGCTCGCCGTAGGCGAGCCGCGCGACGGCGGCGAGCGCCGGCCGCGGCACGATCTCCTTGACGAAGACGACGCCGCGGCGGGCGGCCTCGGCCCCCGCCGTCTCGCGGCGCACGTAGAACCGCAGGTTGATCTCGTCGAAGTTCCGGTGGTACGGCACGGGCACGCCGACCGGCCCGGCGTGCAGCCGGGTGTCCAGGAACTCGAACCCGACCATGCTGACCAGGGTGCGGCCGTCGTGCGTGTCGAGCTCGACGCCCGCGGGCACGAGCGGCGACAGCACGCCCGGGTCGATCTCGTAGTTCAGCATCACGAGCCGCCGCCACTGCGCGCTGAGGAACTTCGGGGAGGTGCGGGTCCGGGAGGGGGTCACGCCGCGAAGATAACAGCGCGGCGCGGGGCCGGGCCGGCGGGTCGTCGTGTGTCCGTGATCTGCCGCACCACGGTTCTCTGCCGCACCACGGTTCTCGGGTGCGACAGATCACGGATGCTCGTCGGTGGTCGGTGGTCGGTGGTCGGTGGTCCGTGATCCGGCGTCAGCGGGAGGTAACCACGACCCGGAGCGCGCCCGTGACGCCGTTCACGGTGACCGTGACGGTTGCGTCGCCGCGTCGCAGCGCCAGGACGCCGCCGGTGCCGGGGTCGACGGCGACGACGTCGTGCGGGTCGCACTCGCGTGCGGCGTCGCGGGCGTCGTGGTGGCCGTCGAGGGCCGTGACGCAGACGTCGTCGCCGCCCCAGGACGCCGAGACGGGCCAGCCCACCGGGACCTGCCGGTCATCGTCCTGGACGACGACGGCGCGGATCTCCCCGGTCGTGCCCGGCACGAGCGTCTCCGGACCCGAGACCCGGACCTCGTCGGCGCGCGCCTCGACCTCCCAGCCGAGCCAGTCCCGGGCGCCGGCGTCGTCGTCCCCGGCGGGATCGACGCCGAGCATCGACCATCCGGTGAACCCGCCGTCGGCGGGGGTGCCGGCCGGGGACTTGCCGGAGTTGCCGTTGACCAGGTACGGGATGCCGTCCTGGGTGGTGGCGTGGAAGACGCCGGCGTGGGCGCCGACGCTCGCGAGCTGCTTGCCGCTGCGGGCCTCGAAGTCCTCGAACCAGTCGCGCAGGGTGTCGGCCTCGAGGCGGTCCGAGAGCTGGCTGGCCCGGGTGGGCAGCGGGTCGTCGAGGGGGTGGTGGGCGAGGACGACGACGCCGGTGACGGCGTCGTCCCGGGCTGCCTCGTCGAGGGTGCGGCGCAGCAGCTGGAGCTGGGCGAAGTCGCTGCCGAGGCGTCCGGTGGAGGAGTCGAGCACGACGAGGCGGGTCACCTGCCGGTCACGACCGGAGGGTACGTCCAGGACCCGGGTCGTCTCGCCGAACTCGTCGCGGAAGTTGCCGATGGCGCCGCCCATGATCTCGTGGTTGCCGGGCACGTAGTACCACGGGAACGGCTCGGTCCCGGGTTCGCCGAGCTCCTCGGCGAGGATCCGCCGCGCCAGGTCGAAGTCGGCCGGGGTGGCCTCGTCGACGAGGTCGCCGTTGATGACGAGCAGGTCGGGGTCCGCCGCGACGATCTCGCGCAGCGTCCGGCGTGCCCCGGCGACGGCCGGGGAGTCGGGGGTGCGGGCCACGAACTGGGCGTCGGACAGGACGGCGATCCGCAGCGGGGCGTGCGCCGTGGCGCCGTCGCGGGCGACGACCGGGTCCTCGACGCGGGCCGCCGGGGGCACGTCCACCCGCGCCGGCACCTGGGCGCGCAGGTCCGAGACCACGATCTCGCCGCGGTAGCTCGCCGCCGGCCGCGTCTCCAGGACGCGGATCCGCTGCAGGGTCAGCGGGAACCCGACGCCGTCGGGCACGGTGAACTGCGCGAGCCGCCAGCCGGTCCAGTTCACGAGCGGGCCGTCGAGGTTCGCGACGACGCCGTCGCCCTTCTTGACCTGCAGCCGCAGCCAGGCGCCGTTCCCGTCGCCGTGGACCCACAGGGAGAGGGTGCGCGGCTGCCCGGGAATCGGCAGGCCGGCGCCGGGCGCGACGGCGTATTGCCCGCGCGTGGCCGTGGACTGCGTGAAGTCGTAGGCGATCCGCAGGCCGGCCGCACCGTCGTGGCCCTCTGCGGGGCCGACGCCGCCGCCCGGTGCGCGGTCGTTCGCGGACTTCCAGGCGGCGGCGTCGGAAAGGTCTGTGACGGGGACGTCGTCCAGGCCGACGGCGACCGCGACGCGCGAGGTGAACGTCCTGCCACGCGCCTGCACGGCGAGGGTGAACGACGTCGCGCCGGAGGTCAGGCCTCGCACGGTGAACGACCCGTCGCCCGCGGGCACGAGCTCCGCGACAGCCTCGCCGTCGTCGCCCGTGCCGCCGGTGACCGTGACATCGCGGGCCTCGACCGGGGCGGCGAAGCCGGCGGCGTCGTACCCGGTCAGGACGAGCGGGGCGGTGGCGCCGGCGTCGGGCAACGTGACGACGGGGGAGGGGACGGCGGTCCGCGTGAGCGGGCCGAGGACCCGCACGTCGAGGCCGCCGCGGGCGGCGCCCTGCGCGGAGAGGTGATGGGCGCGCACCTCGGCCGTGCCGCGCCGGATGCCCGTCACCGTCGCGGTGGTCCCGGTGCCGTCCGCGGGGGTGACCCGCACCACCGGGGAACCGGCGATCCAGCCGGTCGGCGGGGTGCCGACCGGGTGCATGCGCTCGTCGTGGCCCTTCGCGACGAGCGTGCGGTGCAGGCCGGGGAAGACCCGGGTGGCGTCGGCGGAGCGGGCGGCGGCGGGGTTGTCGGCGCCCGCGGTGGCCGTGGCGGGGCCGACGGCGGTTCGCACGTCGTAGGCCCGCACGCGCCCGCTGCCCGCGGGGACGAACAGGCCGAGCCCGTTCGCGTCCCGGCGCTCGTAGCCGTCCGACGGGCTGTTCAGGATGGTGGTCGCCGTGTCGCCGGGCAGGCGGGCGACCATCTCGGTGGAGCCGCCGCCGTCGAGGTTGATCGCGTCGTCGGCGCCGAGCTGGGCGAACAGCCTGCCGAGGTCGTACAGGTCCGTGCCGACGGAACCGCTCTGCCGCCCGTCGACGACGACGAAGTACGCCGTGCGGCCGTCCTCGCCGAAGCCGACGGCCGTGCGCGGGTGGCGCAGCTCGACGTGGTCGCCCGTGGCGGACGTGACCTCGCCGTCCTCCAGGAGCCAGTCCTCGATCCCGCCGCCGACCGCGGTGGTGATGTCCGCGGGGTCGCCGCCCAGGTCGTCGCGGAGGGAGTAGGAGATCGCCACGGTGGTACCCACGGGGATCGCGGCCAGCGCGGTCGCCGCGGCGCCGGGACGGGCGACGATCGCGCGCTCGCCGTCGGGGAGCTGGCCGGTGCCGGCCTGCCCGGCGCGGATCGGGCCGACGGCGGTCACCGTGCCGGAGGCGTCGACCCGGACCTCGACCCCCGTCTCGCCCGAGGTCAGGGCGCGGGCGCGGGTGAAGGGACCCCAGGCGGCGTCGTACACGGCGACGCCCCCGGCGGGGACCGCGGTGACGTCGACGCCCGCGACCGGGACCTCGCTCGGGGCACCGCCGCTCGCGGGCGCGGTGCCGGCGTTGCTGCCCCAGGAGATCGTTCCCTGCAGGAGCAGCTGGGCGAGGCGGCCCGCGCCGTCGGGCCCGAACACGGCGGAGCGCGTGCGTCCGGGGCTCGCGGACTTCAGGATCGTGCCGCCGTCCACGGCGGCGCCGAGCGCCGCCCCCGAGTTGTTGATATCGAAGTAGTCCGCGTTGATCGCGGCGACCGCGCCCCGCGCGGCGGCCATCTCGGTGACGGTCGCGTTCCCGGCGACCAGCGGAAGGCCGGGCGCGCGCTCCGGCCCGAGGTAACCGGCCTCGACGTCGTCGCCCAGCCGGGCGACGAGGACCTCGCCGCTGAGCCGGCCGTCCCCGGAGATCCGGGAGAACTGCGTCAGCTCCAGGCCGGGCGCGATCAGGCGCTCGTCGCGCCGGGTGACGATCGCGGCGCCGGCGTCGTCGAGGGGGAGGTCGGCGACGTCGTCGTCCCGGCGGTCGGGGAGGATCCCCGGGCGGGGCGACAGGCCGATCGCCGACGGCGCGACCGCGGGTGGCGGGTCGGCGGGCGGAGTGCTTGCGGCAGGGGCGGCTGCCGCAGGAGTCGCGACGGACAGGGCCGCGGTCAGTGCGGCGGCTGCCGCGCCGGTGCGGGAGAAGCGCACGGTTCCTCCTGGAGGGTGGGTGGTCCCACCCAAGCCGGAGAACGTTTCCGTTGCCCGACGCCCGGCTGAACAGTGGTCGGCACCTTGCCCGGTGCTCGGGCCGGCGCCGGGTCGCGGCGCAAGGCACCGACATATGCGGAACTATGACGCCATGAACTTGTATGCGGCCGCACCCGGGCGGGCCTTCCGGCAGATCCTCGGCGACCTGCTCTTCCTCGGCTGGATCGCGCTGTGGGCGTGGGCCGCCACGATCGCGCACGACGGCGTCCGGCAGCTCGCCGAGCCCGGCCGCGCCACCATGGACGTCGCCGGGGACATGTCCGCGCAGCTGCGCGACGTGGAGTCCCGCATCGCGGGCGTGCCGCTCGTGGGCGACGACCTCACCGCGCCCTTCCGCGGGCTCGCGCAGCAGACCGACAACCTCGGGGCGGCGGGCGCGTCCCTCGTGCAGACCGTGGAGACCCTGGCGCTCGCGGTCGGGATCGCCGTGCTGCTGATCCCGGTGCTGCTCGTCGCCGTCGTCCATGTGCCCCTGCGGATCCGGTTCGTGCGGCGCGCGAGCGCCGCGGCCCGCGCCGTGCGGACGTTCTCGTCGGGGGAGCGGGCCGAGCTCGCCCTGGAGCTGTTCGCGCTGCGGGCGCTCGCGAACCAGCCCGTCGCGAAGCTGGCGGCGATCAGCCCGGACCCGATCGCGGCCTGGCGCGCGGGCGACGAGGCGGTGATCCGGCGGCTCGCGCATCTGGAGTTGCGGTCGCTCGGGGTCCGGCGCTGAGGGGGCCGGGGCTGAGAGGGCCGGGGCTGAGAGGGCTCGCGCTGAGGGGCTGGCGCCGGGTGGTCCGGTGCTGAGGGGTCCGGTGCTGGGTGGTCTGGTGCTGAGGGGTCCGGCTCTGAGACGGCCCGGCGCCGCGGCGGCGGGCTCGCCTCAGGCCGGCGGGCGCTCGCGGCGCAGGGTCGGGAGGTAGCAGAAGGCGCCGAGCACGCTCAGGGCGCCGGCGGCCACCATGGCGGTCTGGTTCGACGTGGTCCCGGCGAGCTGCCCGAGCGCGACGGCGCCCACCGAGAACGCGCCGAACGCGACCATCGAGTTGAGGGACAGCACCGTGGCGCGGTTGCGGGCCTCCGCCTCGCGGTGCAGCAGGGCGGAGTGCATCGGGCCCGCGCTGCCGTGCAGGGCGTACGTGAACAGGTAGGCGGCGATCAGTCCCGCGGGGCCGGTGACGAGGCCCATGACGACGGCGCCGAGGCCGTTGAGGACGCGCGCGAGGATCGCGGTCCGGGTGACTCCCAGGCGCGGGGACGCGAGTCCGGCGAGCGCCGACCCGCCCGCGAAGACCGCCCAGCCCACGGCCGTGACCGGCCCGTTCAGGGCGCCGGCGGCCGCCTCGCCGTTCTCGGCCCCGGTGCCGGCCAGGATCTCGGCGAGGCGGATCGGCTGGAACGTCTCGAAGACGATCATCGCGAGGGACCAGAACACCTCGACGAGCACCAGCCCGAGGAGCACGCGGTTGGTGCGCAGGAGGCGGATGCCGTCGGCGATCGTGGCGAGGGTGTCGTGGATTCCGGCGGAGACGACGGTGAGGGGGCGGGGCGTCGCCGTCGGGTGACTTGCCGGCGGTTTGCCGACGGGTGGGTTGCCGGGCGGCGGACTCGCTGCGGGGGAACCCGTGACCGGCGAACCTGCGACCGGCGGATTCGTGAGGGATGAATCCGCGACCGAGGGCTCCCGCAGGGGCGGTTCCTTCATCAGGAGGGCGACCGCGACGAGGTGCCCGCACGCGAGCGCGGCGTAGACCGCGTAGGGGAGCGTGAGCGCGGACCATGCCGGGACGGGATGCCACCAGATCAGACCGCCGCCGATCAGCGCGCCGATCGCGATCGAGACGCCGAGGACGGCGCCCGCGGCGGCGAGGGCCCGGCTGATGTCGGTGTCGGTGCCGCGCCGCGTGCGATGCACCGTGTCGACGTACCAGGCCTCCAGCGGTCCCGAGTCGAGCGCGCGGAAGATCCCGAACGCGGCCGACGCGAGTACGAACGCCCAGAACGAGTGCGCGGCCGTGAACAGGATCGCGGCCCCGATCTGGACGACGGCGGCCGCCAGGTAGACCCGGCGTCGTCCGAAGGCGTCGGCGAAACCGCTGGTCGGCAGTTCGAGCGCGAAGACGACGAAGCCCGTGACGGCGGCTGCGGCGAGGGCTTCGGCGACCGTCAGGCCGCGTTCGAGCGGCAGAAGGGTCGTGACGCCGACGACGAGGCCCACCGGGAACCAGCGCGTGAAACTGAGTGTGAGCAGGGTGCGGCGGGCGGTGACGGGCGTCATCGGTGCACTTCCGGGGTGGGGTCGAGGGGGAGCGGGGTGTTTCCGGCAGGGTCGGTGCTGGGGTTGCCGGGGCTGCCGGGGCTTGGGAGGTTGTCGGGGTTCGCGGGGTTCGCGGGGTTCGCGGGGTTCGCGGGGCGCGGTGGGGCGGCGTCGTGCGGCGGTTCGCCGGGTGCGGGCGGCGCGTCGTCGGGGTCGATCGGGAAGCTGAACTGCCACAGGTGGATGCGGCGTGCCCGGGGGTTTCCGGCGTCGGCGTCGCGGTAGCGGCGGACGGCGGCCTCGATCTCCTCGTTGAGCCGGGTGAGCCGTTCCGGGGTGACCTCGACCCAGGCGTCGCTCATGCCGGTGGCGTCCTGCCAGTCGGCGGGCCAGGCGCCGACGACGTCGAGCCAGCGGGTGTACTCGGTGTCGAACAGGCGGTGGTAGTCGCGGACCAGCCAGCCCAGGGCGGTCGCGGCGTCCTCGTCGTCGGCGAAGTCGGATGTCGTCCAGCCGTGGCTGCTGGTGCTGGCGCGCCACAGGCGGCGTTTTCCGGCGCCTTCGCCGGTGTCCTCGACGAGCCCGACCGCATCGAGTCTTCGCAGGTGGTAGCTGGTGGCACCGGTGTTGGTGCGGAGTTTCGCGGCGAGCTCGGTGGCGGTGGCGGGGCCGTCGCGACGGAGCCTGGTCAGCAGGCGCGAGCGGAGGGGGTGAGCCAGGGTCTTGACGGCATCGGCGGTGAGGTGGAGATGGGAGTCGGGGGTGGACATGAGTGCAGAATACTTGTGCACAAGGATTGTGCACAATGTTTCTCGCGCGGGACGGGTCGATTGTCGTGGCGTCACTGACGCGAATTGCCTCCCTGTGCTGGTCGGCTGTCGACCGATGGGGTTTATCCACAGATTCGCTGTCCGAGTAGCGACTCGTGATTGGTAAGCATAGGATCGAACATGAGAGCGATCCGGTGAGTTCTGGCAGGGGGGGTGTGCACCGTGACCGAGGTGATGCCAGGTGGTGCCGTGCCGTCGCAACAACGGCTGGACGACGACGCAGTGGCGGGTCTGCTGGTGCAGCTGCGTCGGTGCACGCCGGGGCCGCGGCTCGCATCCTTGCTGGAGATCCTGGTGACCGCATCGCAGGCGGCGGTCCGCCCGGACGACGTGGAGGGCCCGTCTGCTCCCGAGGGCGTCGCTGCTCCTGAGGAGCCCATCACTTCTGAGAAAGCGGACACTCCCGCGTCGGGATGTTTGGCCGCGGGAATCGGGCCAGAAGGTACGGCCGTCCCGCAGGGCCCAGCCGGGTCGAGTGGCCTGCCGCCCGTGGAACCGTTGTCGGTGCTGGCGGGTTTGGATTCGGTGGAGTTGGGTGTGGTGATTGCTGGTGCGGAGCGGTTGGTGTCGTGGGCGCGGGCGGTGCAGGCGCGGGCCGGGGCCGTGCTTGTCAGGGAGCAGGGTGGGGTCATGGGGGGTGGAGCAGGCGGCCACGATCGTGAAGGACCGGTTGAAGGTCACTGCGGCCGAGGGCAGTCAGGCGGTGATCCGCGCGCACGAGTGTGCCCGGTTCCCGCGGGTCCTTCACGCCCTGGAATCAGGGCAGGTCACCGCCCGTAAGGCCGACACCCTTTTGCGTGCGGGCCAGGGTCTGACCGAAGACGAGCGCGCCGCCGCGATCGAGGTGCTGCTGCCCGAGGCCCCGTCACGCACCTGGAAATGGCTCTCGGACCAACTCAACGCCCTGACGGTCCGTCTGCACGGATCCACCCTGGAGGTCCGTCAGGCCGAGGAACGCTCCAACGTGTGGCTGGAGACCGCCGGCCCCGGCATGGGCCTGTTGTCCGCGCTCCTACCCGCCAAGGACGCCGCCCGCGTCTACAACGCCGTCCAGGCCGGCTCGGACCAGCTGATGCGCCTGCCCGGGCAGACCCGCCGCCGCGGCCAGGCCCGCGCTGCCGCCCTGACCTCCCTGATCACCGGCCGCATCATCCCCCACCCCATCAGCGAACACACCACCGACCCGGATACCACGACCAGCGACGTCACAGCCGTGGACGTCGCTACCAGGTACGCGCCTGGCGTGGACACGACGGTCAGGGAAGCAGGCGGCACGGCGACCGGCGTGATGGGACGGACTGGATCGAGCACCGCGGCCGGCATCGGTGCAAGGCGCGACACCGACACCGACACTGGACAGGTCCGTCTCAGCGTTCCGGTGACCGGCCCCGGGGTGCTCGTGGAGCCGTCCGCGGACACCGACCTCGTGCCCGTCCCCCACGAGGACGACGGCATCCTGTCCACCGCACCCCGACCAACTGACAACGAGGCAGCCGCCGGTGAGGTCGGGGTCGTGATCCGCGGCATCGAGGTGCCCGCCACGATCAACGTCGTCGTACCCGCCAACGTCCTGGCCGACCCCGGCGAGGACACCCCCGGGATCCTGGACCACCTCGGACCCATCCCCGCCGACCTCGCCCGCCAGATCGCCGCCGAAGGACTCTGGCGACGCCTGGTCACCGACCCCGTCACCGGAATCCTCACCGACTACGGCACCACCGCCTACCAACCCCCCACCCACCTCCGCGACGCCGTGCGCCACCGCGACCACACCTGCACCCACCACGGCTGCGACCACCCCGCCACCCACTGCGACCTCGACCACATCACCCCCTACAACCACCAGCAACCCCAACCACCCGGCCAGCCACCACCCACCAGAGCCGATAACCTCCACGCCCTATGCCGCCACCACCACAACCTCAAAACCCTCGCCGGATGGGAAGTCCAACGCGACCCCACCACCGGCACCGAACACTGGACCTCGCCCACCGGCCACACCGCCACCTACCAACCCCAACCCACCGACCCACAACACCGCTACCAGACCATCAACCAGATCCAGCTGCCCGAAAACGACGAGCGTGGCAGCACGCTGCCTGAAAACAACGGGCGTGGCAGCACGCCGTCCGACACCAGTACGTCCAGGGACCAGCGACGGGACGACACGCCACCCGCTGCCGGTGCCGGGAGTCAGCCGACCAACAGCAACACTGAAGCAGGAGAAGCCGGCGGAACCGGCGGTCAGAACCCCCGCAAACCAGAAGGACACCCCGCCTACGATCGCAACCGACGACCAGCCAGCGGCGCCGATGAGCGGAACGCCAACAGGCAGAAACTGCAGGACACCACCAACCCCGACCGACAGAACCCCGACAACGACAACGACAACGCCGGCCGGACCACACCTGAAGGCAGTCTCCGGCGGCGACCGACGCCGGAGCCGCAATCGGTCCCGCGGCTGACCGTCGCCCGCCCACTCAAGAACCCGGCGACCCCAACCCCAAGGGCCGCGAAACGGGTTACCCCTAGCGGGAGCTCTTCGATCTCAGACGGCGACGACGATGCGCTGCCGCCCTTCTAGAACGGGCCGGTGGAACGGGTCGCCCCCCGCAGGGTCCGGCGTTGGGTCGACAGCGTGCTCAGGGAATCAACCGATCCACCAGTTCCAGGGTGTCGGCCTCGAAATGCCGGGGATCGAGCTGCGTACCCGCGCCAGGCGCCGGATCGTCCCGGACCACCAGTGTCCCGCGGAGCCGGCGCTGCATGGCCCGTCCCTGCTCGGCGTCGCACCCGTACGGATCGGTCACGGAGTTGACGAACCACAGGTCACCGGCGCTGCGCCGGATCGCGGGCCAGTCGTACGTCGTCTGCAGGGCGGGCTCGGTGCCGTCGTTCGGGGGAGTGCTGTACCCCGCCACGAGAACGCTCTGCGCGACTGCCACCTCCAGCCGTTCCAGGACGGCGAGCAGCAACGCGGCCCCTCCGGAATGTCCCACCAGGACGGTCTCCTCGTCGAACCGATGCGCCAGGACCTGCGGCAGCACGTCCGCCAGCGGGTCCACGTTGATCCCCGGATGATGCGGGACGACGACGTCGTACCCTCGTTCGCGCAACCGGCTGCCGAGCCACGAGTACCAGAGCCACTCGGGCCGGGCCCCGGTCCCGTGAAGAATGAGGGCGTTGCGGGACATGCTTCTCCTGCCTGTGCGTGCGGATCGTTCCGTGAACATTCCCGGGCGTCGTGATCACTCCCGGTGTCCCCGCCCGCCGTGGTCTTCGTCGTCCTTGACGCGGGGAGCAGGCTCCGCCACGAATCCGTTGCCGGACACGACACGTACGCTACTCGTGGCCGAACCTACCCGTCACCGTCGGTCGCTCCCGCTCCCGCTCCCCGTCACGACGACGGCGTCGCCCGGCGCGGCAACGCCGCCGTCAGGTCCACCTCGACGAGCTGCCCGGGGAACCCGAGCTGCGCCACCCCCAGCAGCGTGCTCGCCGACGTGAACGCCGGCCCGAGCTCGGATGCGGTCAACCGGTGCCAGGCGGCGCCGAGCACCCCGGAGTCGTCGCTGACGACATAGATCACCGATCGCACGACGTCGTCCGGCCGGGCCCCCGCCGCGTCCAGCGCCGCGAGGGCGTTGACGACGACCTGATCCGTCTGGGCGTCCAGGTCGCCCGGGCCGACCAGCGTCCCGCTGCGATCGAGCGGGCACTGCCCGGCCAGGTATGCCGTCGGGCCGGCGTCGGCAATCGTCACGTGGTGGTAGCCGGGCGTCGGATGGAGCGACTCAGGATTGCTGCGTACTATCTCGCGACTCATCTCGTCTCGTCTCATCCCATCTCGTCTCGCGTTCCCGCCGGTCTTCTCCGGCCCGCTTCTCACGCGGGTAGACCCCTCCGCGCCATCCGGTCGGCACGCCTCCGGACCCGCCGCACGATGCTCCACGTCGCCAGCTTGTGCAGCCGCGAGTCGAACACCAGCAGCCGGTAGACAGTCCCGAGCACCCCGGGGAAGACGGCGTCTGTGTGTGCTTCCAGGCGGGTCCCGCCGTCGGCGCCCGGCAGCAACCGGAACGTCAGACGATACGCGGAGAACCGATGCGCACCGTCGAGCACGAGCACCTGCGGCGGCATCGCGCCGTCGACCCGGAAACCCGGGACCAGGGAACCCGCCGCGAGCGGCCGTGGGCCGCCGCGGCCCCGGTCCCGGCAGCCCATGAGCCGCACGTACCGGTCCGGCCCGAGCACCTCGACCTGAAGCAGGACCGCCGCCCACACCACCTCCGGCGACGCCGCGACCTGAGACGCCCGCACGTCCCGGTAGCGCCGCGGCCCGCCGCCCCGCTCGCCGGACGATCCGCGGCCTGGCCCGCCAAGGCGTCCACCGGCACGTCCGCCGAACCGTCCACCGAACGCACCGTCCACGCCGCGACACTACCGCCGCAGGACCGCCGGTCGGCGCCGGACCCCGAGCGAGAGGGGCGCCTGACCGACCCCAACCCCGGCGCCGTCGTCGACCGGAACGGTATCGACGGTTCACGGTGCTACGACCACTTCACGGGGGGGGTGGAGCGCCTGACGTCGTGCCTGACAGGACGCGGGGCCGCGATCCGTGCGATCCGCGGCCCCGCCTCGTACCGAGCAGGCGTCAGCCCGCCGCCCCCGACACCGCGGTCCCCTCGCGGGTCACCGTGTACGACACCTTCTCGCCGCTCCAGAAGTGGAACGTCAGCCGCACGGGCCGCGCGTCGGCGACCTCGTTGAAGAAGGCCGGGCGCAGGATGATCGCGCCGTTCGCCTCGTCCGGCGTGAACGCGACGTCGTACTCCTTGTACGAGGTCCAGTTGTGCGGGCCGGCGTTCGTGCCGTCGTCGGCGTACCTCGCCTCCATCGTGGCGAGGCGGTCGCCGTCGAAGGACGTGGGGATCGCGAAGCCGTCCGTCGTGCCCTGCGCCGCGCCGAGCTCCGGCGTGCCGAACCGGATCACGTGCAGCTTCCACGGCAGGCCCGAGGAGTACTTCACCCGCAGCGTGGCCCGCTCGCCGGTCGCGCCGGAACCCGCCAGCCGCCCGAGCAATGCCGCCGAGAGCGTCAGCGTGTCGCCCGAACGCGTGTAGTCACGCCCCGCCCGCAGTGCCCGCGGTCCCTCGTACACCCCGCGGAACGAGGTCCCGTGCGGTTCGAGCGTGACGGTCCGCGCCGTAGCGGCGCCGTCGGCGTCCACGAACACCAGGTCCGACGACGCCGTGCCGCTGCGCCGCACCCAGCTCGTGGACAGGTACGCGAACAGCTCCTTGTCCCGCCACGTGAACGCCGTGCGGTCGAAGTGCTGGCCGTTGTCCCAGAGCATCGTCGTGACGTCGGTGGTGCGCGCCAGGTTGCCGGTGTACTCGAAGAACTTCAGCTTCTCGCCCTGCTCGATCGTGCCGGTGTGCCGGTCGAAGCCGAGCAGCCCGAACTCCCCGAGGATCACCGGGATGCCGCGCGCCGTGAACGAGTCGTGGACGCGCTGGAACGTCCCGTCGGCGTCGGCCCGCGCGGTCGCGTCGAACCGGAAGCCACCCGCCACGTTCACGCTGAACGGCCAGTACCCGTAGAAGTGCACGGTGGCCGCGAGGTTCGGGTCCGCGAGCTCGTCGAACGTCGCGTTCAGCGCGTCCAGCCGCCCCTGGTCGGCGTTCGTGTGCAGGGTGGGCAGCACGAGCACGCGGTCGGCGTTGCCGCCGCCCGACGCGCGCACGATCTCGTGGAAGCGCGTGTTCAGCTCGTCGAGCAGGGTGTATGACGTCGCGTCGTCGACCCCGGCGAACTGCGGCTCGTTGATGCTCTCGAACAGCACCTCGCGCGGGTGATCGCGGAACCGCTCCGCGATCTGCTCCCACAGGGCGTCGTACTGCGCGACGACGGCGTCGTGCTCCGCCGGCATCGCGTTCGCCCACGTCCACGAGTCGTGGTGGATGTTCAGCAGGACCATCAGGTCCTCGTCGAGCGCCAGGTCCACGACCTCCTCGACGCGGTCCATCCACACCGGGTCCACGGCGTAGCCGGGCGCCCCGCCCTGGTGCTGGCCCCACGACACCGGGATCCGGACCGACCGGAAGCCCTGGTCCTCGATCTCGTCCAGCAGCTGCCGCGTCACCCGCGGGTTGCCCCAGGCCGTCTCGTCCGGGCCCAGGGCGTCCAGGGTGTTGCCCAGGTTCCAGCCCGGCTGCATCGCGGCGACGACGTCGGCGGCGCTCGCGGGTGCGTGCCGGGCGGCGGGCTGCGCCGTGGCGGGGGCCACCGAACCGGCGAGGAGCGCCAGGCCGGCGACCGCGACCGCGACCACCTCGCGTACCGGCCTCCGGCGCCCTGCTGTTCCCGGCCGTGCCGCCGGCCGCAACGTTGAATTCTTCACTCCGATGCCCTTCCTCGCGCATGGTGGAGACGCTCCGGCGGAGACTCCGTCGAAGCGCTTCAACAGTAGGGAGTCCGGGGGCCGCGAACAAGGGGCCGAGCTGGTGCGTATCGGTTCGGAGGGGCCGTGCGGCGCGGGTCAGCCCGGCGCCGGCCGGAGCCCCGCCAGGACGATGTCCACGTACACGTCCCGGTCTTCCGGGGTGCCGAGCTGGACGGCGTGCTCGATGCCGCACACCAGGTGCTGGACGCGCGCCGGGGTGAGGTCCGCCCGCGCGGCGCCCGCCGCCTGGGCGCGGTCCAGGATCCGGGCGAACAGGCCGAAGATCTCGGTGCGCAGGGCAGCCGTCGTCTCGCCCACGTCGGGGCTGGTCATGACCGCCTGGAGGCCGCCGACCTCCAGCTGCAGGTCGAGGGCCGCCCGGATCAGCCGGCCGAGGCCCGCCGCCGGGCCGGGGTCCGCGGCTGCCTCGCGCGCGAGGTCGCGCAGCCGCTCCAGGGCCTCGGTGGTGAGCGCCTCGAGCAGCGTCTGGACCGTGGGGAAGTGCCGGTAGACCGTCCCGACGCCGACGCCCGCCGCCCGCGCGACGTCGTTCAACCGCAGGGAGCCGGCGTCGGCGCCGCGGGCGGCGTCGAGGATGCGGGCGCGGCTGCGGACGGCGTCGGATCGCTGGGCGGGCACGGGGAGAGTCTAGCGCGCCAACCGGATTGACGATCCGTTTCGGGGTGGGCTACGTTGGCGACGGTCAACCGGATAGATGATCCGGTTGTGACGAGCCCCCTGGAGACCCCATGACCTGGAACCCCGCCCGCCTCCCCGACCAGACCGGCCGCACCCACGTCGTCACCGGCGGCAGCGCCGGCATCGGCTACTTCGCCGCCGAGCAGCTCGCCGCCGCGGGCGCCCACGTGGTCCTCGCCTCACGCTCGGAGAGCAAGCTCCAGGCCGCGCGCGCCGCCCTCCGCGGCCAGGTCCCCGGCGCGCAGGTCGACACCGTCGTTGTTGACCTCACCTCCCTGACGTCCGTCGCCGACGCCGCCGTCCGTATCGCCGGCCTCGCCCGCGTGGACGGCATCTTCCTCAACGGCGGCGTCATGGACCTGAGGCACAGCACCACCCCCGACGGGCTCCCCACCCTCCTGACCAGCCACGTCCTGGCCAACGCCACGCTCCTCGCCGGGATCCTGCCCGCGCTCGCGGCCACCGGCCGCGACCACGGCACCGCCCGCGTCGTGCACGCCTCCACGGGCTTCGTCACCCGCTTCAAGCAGCGGGCCGACGACGTCGCCGGGGTGCCGCGCCTCGGCGTGCACGCCTACACCAAGGTCAAGACCGTCACCGAGATCCTCGCCTTCGAGCTCGACCGCCGCCTGCGCGCCGCCGGGGTCCCCGTCGCCTCGATCGTCACCCGCCCCGGCGTCGGCGTCGACGCGCGGACCCCGCACCGCCCCGGCGTCCGCGACGCCGGCACCCCCTACCAGCGCAACCCCTTCACCCCGTTCGCCCAGGGCAAGGACACCGCCGCCTGGGCGGCGGTGCGCGCGCTGACCGACCCCGGCGCCCGCGGCGGCGACTACTTCGCCCCCGCGGGCGCCTTCAAGGGCCGGCCCGTCCGCGTCGAGCCGACGCCGCGCACCGCGTCACCGGACCCGGCGCTCGCGGCGAGCGTGTGGGACCAGGTCGAGGCGCTCGCGGGCGTGAGACTGCTCGACCCGTCCCTGGTCGCGGGCTAGTCGCCGACCGCCTCGATGCCCCGCCGGATGATCTCCGGGTCCGGGGTGCCGACGACGGCGTCGTCCTTGCCCTCGTAGTCGAAGCGCGACAGGAAGTGGCGCATCGCGTTCACGCGGGCGCGCTTCTTGTCGTTGCTCTTGATGGTGATCCACGGCGCCCAGTCCGTGTCGGTGCGGCGGAACATCTCCTCCTTGGCGGCCGTGTACTGCTCCCACTTGTCGAGGGACTCCAGGTCCATAGGGGAGAGCTTCCAGCGCCGCACCGGGTCCACCTGGCGGATGATGAACCGCGTGCGCTGCTCGGCCTGGGTCACGGAGAACCAGAACTTCGTCACCGTGATGCCCGACTCCACCAGCATCTTCTCGAACAGCGGCGCCTGCGTCATGAACTGCTCGTACTGGTCGGCCTCCGCGAAACCCATCACCCGCTCGACCCCGGCCCGGTTGTACCAGGACCGGTCGAACAGCACCAGCTCGCCCGCCGTCGGCAGATGCTGCACGTACCGCTGGAAGTACCACTGGTTCTGCTCGCGCTCGGTGGGCTTCGAGAGCGCCACCGTCCGGGCGTAGCGCGGGTTGAGGTGCTCCATGAACCGCTTGATCGTGCCGCCCTTGCCCGCGGCGTCACGCCCCTCGAACAGGACCACGTGCCGCCCGCCCGTGGCCGTGACCCAGCTCTGCAGCTTCAGCAGCTCCACCTGCAGCAGGTACTTCGTCTCGTCGTACTCGGCGCGCGGCATGCGCTCCTCGTACGGGTAGTTGTCCCGCCAGGTGTCCACCGCCCGGCCGGCCGGGTCGATGAGCACCGGGTCGTCGTCGTGGTCCTCGCCGACGGTGTGCCCGTCGATCTGCAGCTTGTCGATGTACTGCCGCACGTCCTCCAGCATGCGGGCACGCTAACCCGCCCGGCTGAACGGAGAGTGGACGGCGTGGGTCGGGGCTGCGGTCGGCCGGCTGCCGAGCGGTCGGTCCGATGTCCGTGCGGTCGGTTCCCCGAGGGGCCGACTTCTCGACTTTCGACCGACCGTCCGCGGCAAGCCGCCGACTACATTGCATCCTCACGTTTGACCAGGACCACGCTGTCGAGCAGCGTCGCCGGGTCGCCCTCCGGGCTGGTGACGGGGCGCTCGCGGGTTTCTGCCGCCAGGACGGTCCAGCCGGCGCCGAGCTGGAGGGCCGCCAGGTCCCGCTCCGGGCTGGGGAACGGGTAGCCCTCCGTCATCTCCGGCGGGGCCCACGACGGCGCCGCGGCGTGCGCGAGGACGAGCATCCGGCCGCCGGGCGCGACCGCCCCGGTGGCCCGCCGCAGGATGTCGGCGCGCGGGATCTCGACCGGCCACGACTGCAGGAACGACGCCGTGACCAGGTTGTACGTTGTCTCCGCGGTCCAGGTGGCGAGGTCGTGCGCGACGAACTCCGCTCGCTCCGGCGGGATGCCCGCCGCGGCGGCCGCCGCCCGGCCACGCGCGACGGCGGTGGGGGAGAGGTCGACGCCGGTCACGGTCCAGCCCTGCCGCGCGAGCCAGACGGCGTCGCCGCCCTCCCCGCAACCGAGGTCGAGGGCACGGCCGGGCGGCAGGTCCCCGGCGACGTCGGACAGCACCTGGTTGACGCGGCCCGACCAGACACCGTCGGAACCGGCGTAGCGGTCCTCCCAGAACTCCGCGGGGGTCATCCCGTCGGGGGTGGTGCCGGTGTGCGTGTGGTTCGCTGCGTGGTTCATCGTGCGGTCCCCTCGGTGGTGGCTGTGGCTGTGGCTGCGGCCGTAGGTGCGGGTGCGGCGCCCTCCGCGAGATCGAAGTCCTCGGTGACCAGCGCCATGTTCACCGCGCCGCCGGTCTGCGCGCCCGCGCCGATCGACATCGGCACCGTCAGGCCCGGGTTGACGACGTTCCCGGCCGCCCAGATCCGCGCGGAGCTCGTGCGGCCGGTCTGGTCGACGTCGAGGAAGTTGCCCATGGGCGTCTCCGAGCGAGCCAGCCCCAGCGGCGCGAGGAACGCGTCGTGCGGGACGGACTCGCCGCCGGCGAAGATCGCGTCGACCGGGACGACGACGCCGTCCGCCGTGCGCACGCCGGACATCGCGGCGGAATCGCCGCCGGCTCCACCGGCGCCGCGCCCGGCGCCGTCGTCCCCGAGCACCTCGACCACGGGAGAGGTGACGATCTCGACGCCGCGGGCGCGCAGGCGCGCCTCGAGCTCGGGCGTGAGCAGACCCGCGTCGGACGCCGCGCCGTCGGACGCCATGCCGTCGGACACCCCGCCCGCGAACACCACCACGTCCTCGCTCCACTGCCGCACCAGCTGCGCCCGGTGCAGGTCCATCGCGGACGTCACGAGCACGCCGAGCCGCCGGTCGCGCACCTCCCAGCCGTGGCAGTACGGGCAGTGCAGCACCGTCGTGCCCCAGCGCCCGGCGAGGCCGGGCACGCCGGGCAGGGAGTCGGTGATGCCGGTCGCCACGACGAGCGCCCGCGCGGTCAGTTCGGTCCCGTCGTCGAGGGAGACGACGACGGCGCGGTCCTGCTCCTGGACCTCGGTCACCCGGCCGTCGCGGACCTCGACGCCGTACCGGGCGACCTCCTCGCGTCCGCGCGCCAGCAGCGCGGCGGGTTCGGCCCCCTCGTTGCCGAGCACGCCGTGCATGTGCGCGGCGAAGCGGTTGCGCGGGCTGCCGGCGTCGACCACCAGCACCCTGCGGCGCGCCCGCCCCAGCAGCAGCGCGGCGGACAGGCCCGCGGGGCCGCCGCCGATCACGATCACTTCCCAGGACTCGTTCATGCGGCCACCATCGCCCGCAAGGTATCGTGAGTGCAAGCAGACTTGCAGTATTGGCAAGTCTTGCGGGACCGGCAAGCACCTTTGCGGGACGAGGGGAACCGATGTCACAGGACCTGAAGCAGGTGGGCCCCAGGCTGCGCGCCGCGCGCCAGGCGCGGGGCTGGACCCTGGACGAGCTGGCCGAGCGCGCCGGGATGTCGGCCAGCACGCTGTCCCGGCTGGAGTCGGGCAAGCGGCAGGCGAGCCTCGAGCTGCTGCTGCCGCTGACCCGCCGCCTGGGCATCCGCGTGGACGACCTGCTGCCCGCCGAGGACGCCGACCCGCGCGTCCGGCGCCCCGAGATCCGCCGCGACGGTCAGGTCATCGTCCCCCTCGCCCCCGAGGACTCCCGGATCAGCACCTACAAGATCACCTTCCCGCCCCGCGCGGAGCCGCCCGAGCCGCGCGTCCACGACGGCTTCGAGTGGTTCTACGTCCTGAGCGGCAGGATCCGCCTGATCCTCGGCGACCAGGACCTCGTCCTCGCCCGCGGCGAGGCCGCCGAGTTCGACACGCGCACCCCGCACTCCATCAGCGCCACGGGCGGCAAGCCCGCCCAGGTCATCAGCATCTTCAACGACGACGGCGCCCGCATCCACACCCACACGGGCCCGCCGGGCGACCGGGGCTGATCGGCCCCGGTCCGCGGGTCAGCGGACGGGTCCGCGGGTGCGGGGCCAGGGCACGTCGAGGGTCGCGACGAGCTCCTGGAGCCGGTCGGCCATCAGCTCGTGGTCCGCGGCCGACGGGTGCCAGTGGCAGCCCATCAGGTCGAGGCCCGCGCCGTAGTGCCAGTGGGTGACGTCGGCGTCGCCCGCGGCGTTGCGGTCGGCGACGATCTGGCGGGTCGTCGCGACCATGGGGCCGGCGTCGGTGGCGGTCACGACGATGTCGGCGTCCGGGTAACGGCCGCGGAGCCTGTCGAGGAAGTCGTGGTACGCCTCGGTGTACGCAGCGATGAGGTCGTCCTGCCCGGCCCACTCCTCGCCGTCGTGCAGGGGGGTGGAGAAGTCGTTGACGCCCAGGCCGACGACGACGAGCTGCGGGTTCCAGCTCGCGGGACGCTCCCAGACGTCCCCGTCGACGGCGAGCAGGGCGCGGTCGTAGTAGGTGCGGTAGCTGGTGCCGGGCTCGCCGCCGTTGTAGTTGCGGACCATGCCGCGGCCGGAGATGGCGTTGAGCTGGTGGTCGGCGCGCAGGGCCCGGGCCGTGAGGGCGCCGAAGGTGCGGTCCGCGTTGGTGGTGCGGTTGACGTCGTCGCCGGTGCACTCGCGCGTGGTGGACTCCAGGCCGTAGCCGGCGGTGTGGGAGTCGCCGATGAACTCGATCTGCCGGGCGCGGGGCGCGGGGCGAGGGAGGATCCGGCCGCCGGCCGCCGGGACGAGGCCGCCGAAGGAGCTGGTCGCCCACGGGCTCTCGCCGCGCTTGACGACCCGGACGGTGTGCCTGCCGTAGGGGAGGCCCTCGATCCAGTGGACGCCCGCGCCCGGGGTGACCAGGGTCCGGACGGTCCGGCCGTCGATCTGGACGTCGTAGTCGGCGCTGCCGTCGTCGAGGTCGATGCCGACGGCGGTGCCCTTGAAGCGGCCCTCGAAGGACACGCCGGGCCAGCTGAACGCGGCGCGGGCGGGGCCCGTGCCGAGCGGGGCCTCCTTGACCCGGCCGACGGTGTGGACCTGGTCGGTGACGGCGGCGGGGGCCGGGGTGGCGGAACTACCGGCGGCCGTGCCTGTCAGGATCATGGCGCAGGCGAGGGCCGCGCTGGTGGCGAGGAGCAGGGCAGGGCGCTTCATCGGGCCTCCCGGGTCGGGGCGTCGGCCGAGGTCTCGGGCCCCGGCACGACGCGAGGCTACTGCTCGCGTCATGCCCGGAATGCCTGCTGAAGCGTTTAACCGGAGTGGGTCGGCCGGGCGGCGGGGCGCGGGTGCCCGGCCGTCGTTCCGGCGGTACCTCATGGCGGAGCGGCGCACGGCGGCGCGGTGGTCCGAGCTCTTCGCGGACGAGACCGTCCGGCCGGACCACACGGACGACCCGCGCCACGCCCTGATCCACAAGCTGCGGGGCAAGGCGCTCGCGCAGGCGACGGGCATCGCCATGCCCGCCGTCCACCGCACCTGGGACGAGCCGGAGGGAATGGACCTGGCGGGCCTGCCGGAGCGGTTCGTGGTGAAGTCGGCGGGCGGCGCGTCGTCCCACGGCGTGCTGCCGCTGGCGCGCGAGGGCGGCGCCTTCCGCGTGATCAGCACGGACACCGTCCTGGACGAGGCCGGCGTCGTCGAGTACTTCGCCCGCAAGCGCGAGCAGGGCAAGGCCCGGGGCCCGTTCTTCGCCGAGGAGTTCCTCGTCGGGGTCACGGGCAACGAGATCCTGGAGGACATCAAGATCTACGCCTTCTACGGCGAGATCGGGCACATCCTGCTGCGGTCGGTCGGGTCGCACGGCGACCCGGGGTCGGTGCGCTACCGCTACGTCGACGAGCACGGCGACGACCTCGGCGCCGTCTCGAAGCAGAACGCGGTCGACCCGACGATCCCGGTCCCGGAGTGCCTGCCCGAGATGGTCGAGCGGGCCCGTGACCTGTCCGTCGCCGCGCGGATCCCGTTCCTGCGGGTCGACCTGTACGAGACCGACCGCGGCGTCGTCTTCGGCGAGTTCACGCCCCGCCCCGGCGGCATGCAGGAGTACGTCGGGTCGCACGACAAGCACCTGGGCGCCCTGTGGGAGCGTGCGCGCCTGCGGCTCGACGTCTACATCGCCGGGCAGCTCCGGGTGCTCCCGGACGCGGACACCGCGCGGCAGCTCGCTGTTGCCTTCACGTCGGGTTCACGGCACAGTCGGATGTGACGTGCCTCACGCGTGAGGCGCACCCTGCGAGGGAGGTGCCGATGGCGACCGCCGAGTACGAGACGTTGTGCCGCTCCATCGAACAGCTGCGCGGGAGCGTGGCCGCCGTGCGCGCCACGTTCGGCGACGGCCCCGAGGTGCGCCGCCTGGTCAACGACCTGGAGCGGCTCGACATCGACGCCGCCGAGCTCGCCGGCGCGCGCCCCCGGGCGCGGGAGGCGGCCGGCCGGGACACGATCTACGTCCCGGACTCCCGGGAGGACCTGACGGCCTGGACCGACGCCGACGACGAGGGGCTCGGCGGCTATCACGGCGACCGCTCGTGACGGCGCACGGCGTCGCGGAACACGGCGTCGACACCCCCGGCCGCGCCCGCGTCGAGGCCCGGAACCTGCGCTCGGACCGGTGGTGGCTGCTCCCGGCGTCGACCACCCTGGGCCTGCTGACCTTTCTCGTCTACGGCGGCGTGCGCGCCTTCCAGCAGGAGCACTTCTTCGCCGACGAGCGCTACCTGACGCCGTTCTACTCGCCGTGCGTCTCACTCGGCTGCGCGGCGGAGCCAGGCTCGGCCCACCTCGGCATGTTCCTGCCCGACCATCCGCTGCTCCCGTACGCGGCCCTCAGCCTGCCGATCCTGCTGGTCTTCCGGCTGACCTGCTACTACTACCGCAAGGCCTACTACCGCTCGATCTGGCTGGCGCCCGTCGCGTGCGCCGTCCCCGAGCCGCACGCCCGGCAGACCGGCGAGACCCGGTTCCCGCTGATCCTGCAGAACGCGCACCGGTACCTCTTCTACCTGACGATCGTCATCTCCCTGGTCAACACGTACGACGCCGTCGTCGCGTTCCGTCACCCCACCGACGGCTTCGTCGTCGGGGTGGGCAACCTGATCCTGCTGGGCAACGTGCTCCTGCTGTGGTGCTACACGCTGAGCTGCCACTCCTGCCGGCACGCCGTGGGCGGCCGCCTCAAGCACTTCTCGGCGCACCCGCTGCGCTACCGCGCCTGGACCTGGGTCTCCGCGCTCAACACCCGGCACGCCACGTTCGCGTGGGCCACGCTCGGCACGCTGGTGCTGACGGACCTGTACGTGATGCTCGTCGCGTCCGGCGCGATCACCGACCTGCGCCTCGTCGGCTGAGCGCCGCCGACCCCAAGGAGCCCTCTTGACCGAGACCGAACGGCACGAGTACGACGTCCTCGTCATCGGGGCCGGGGGAGCGGGCCTGCGCGCGGCGATCGCCGCCCGCGAGCGCGGCCTGCGCACCGCCGTCGTCTGCAAGTCCCTGTTCGGCAAGGCGCACACCGTCATGGCGGAGGGCGGCTGCGCCGCCGCGATGGGCAACGCCAACGAGAACGACTCCTGGCAGGTCCACTTCCGCGACACGATGCGCGGCGGCAAGTTCCTCAACGACTGGCGCATGGCCGAGCTGCACGCGCGGGAGGCGCCCGACCGCGTCTGGGAGCTGGAGACCTGGGGCGCGCTCTTCGACCGCACGCCCGACGGCCGGATCTCCCAGCGCAACTTCGGCGGCCACACCTACCCGCGCCTCGCGCACGTCGGCGACCGCACCGGGCTGGAGCTCATCCGCACCATGCAGCAGCGCGTCGTCGCGCTGCAGCAGGCCGACCACGCCGTCACGGGAGACCACGAGTCGGGGCTGCGCGTCTTCGCCGAGTGCACGGTCACGGAACTGCTGTCGTCCGACGACGGCGCCGTGGCGGGCGCGTTCGGGTACCGGCGCGAGTCCGGGCGGCTCCTGGAGTTCCACGCGCCCGCGGTGGTGCTGGCCACGGGCGGGATCGGGAAGTCGTTCACGGTGACGTCCAACTCGTGGGAGTACACGGGCGACGGCCAGGCGCTCGCGCTGCGCGCCGGGGCGGATCTCGTGGACATGGAGTTCGTCCAGTTCCATCCCACGGGCATGGTCTGGCCGCCGAGCGTCAAGGGCATCCTCGTCACCGAGGGCGTGCGCGGCGACGGCGGCGTGCTGCGGAACGCCGCCGGCGAGCGGTTCATGTTCGGCTACGTCCCCGACGTGTTCAAGGGCCAGTACGCCGAGGACCCCGAGGAGGCCGACCGCTGGTACACCGACCAGGAGAACAACCGCCGCACCCCGGACCTGCTGCCCCGCGACGAGGTCGCCCGCGCCATCAACACCGAGGTGAAGGAGGGCCGCGGCTCCCCGCACGGCGGCGTCTACCTGGACATCGCGAGCCGCATGCCCGCGGACGAGATCAAGCGCCGCCTGCCGTCCATGTACCACCAGTTCAAGGAGCTGGCCGACGTCGACATCACCGCCGAGCCCATGGAGGTCGGCCCCACGTGCCACTACGTGATGGGCGGCATCCAGGTCGACCCCGACACGGGCCAGTCGCGCGTGCCCGGCCTGTTCGCGACGGGGGAGTGCGCGGGCGGGATGCACGGGTCCAACCGGCTGGGCGGGAACTCGCTGTCGGACCTGCTGGTGTTCGGGCGGCGGGCCGGGCTCGGGGCCGCCGACTACGTCGCCGGGCTCGGGCGCCGTCCCGCGGTCAGGCCCGCCGACGTCGACGCCGCGGCCGCCACGATCCTCGTCCCGTTCGACCCGCCGTCGTCGGGCACCGGCGAGAACCCCTACGCCCTGCACGCCGAACTGCAGCAGCTGATGAACGACCTCGTCGGCATCATCCGCACCGGGGCCGAGATGACCGCCGCGCTCGAGCGGCTCGGCGAGCTGCGGCGGCGCGTGCGCGACGTCGTCGTCCAGGGACACCGGCAGTACAACCCCGGTTGGCACCTCGCGCTGGACCTGCGGAACATGCTGGTGGTCGGGGAGGCCGTCACGACGTCGGCCCTGACCAGGACCGAGAGCCGCGGCGGGCACACCCGCGCCGATCATCCGGGGCTGGATCCCGAATGGCGGCGGCGGGCGCTCCTGTCGCGGTGCGTTCCGGGGGACGACGACGCCGGGGTCCCGCGCGTCGTCGTCGGACCCGCGGACCGGGCGCCCATGCGCGACGACCTGCTGGCGCTGTTCGAGCTCTCCGAGCTGGAGAAGTACTACACGCCGGCCGAGCTGGCCGCCCATCCCGCCCGCGACCCCGGGAGCCCCGCATGACGTACACGGCGAGCCTGCGGGTGTGGCGCGGGGACGGCGACGGCGGCGAGCTGACCCGCTACGACGTCGAGGCGCACGACGGCGAGGTCGTGCTCGACCTCCTCCACCGGCTGCAGGCCACCCAGACGCCCGACCTCGCGGTGCGCTGGAACTGCAAGGCGGGCAAGTGCGGCTCCTGCTCGGCCGAGATCAACGGGCGGCCGCGCCTGCTGTGCATGACCCGGATGTCGGTGTTCTCCCCGGGCGAGGTGCTGACGATCACGCCGCTGCGCACCTTCCCCGTGATCCGCGACCTGGTGACCGACGTGTCGTTCAACTACGCGAAGGCGCGCGAGATTCCCTCCTTCACGCCGCCCGACGGGCTCGCGCCGGGGGAGTACCGGATGACCCAGGCGGACGTCGGGCGCTCGCAGGAGTTCCGCAGGTGCATCGAGTGCTTCCTGTGCCAGGACACCTGCCACGTGGTGCGCGACCACGAGGAGAACAAGCCGGCGTTCGCCGGGCCGCGGTTCCTCATGCGGGTGGCGGAGCTGGAGATGCACCCGCTGGACGTCGCCGACCGGGTCGCCGCCGTGCAGGACGAGCACGGGCTGGGGCGCTGCAACATCACCAGGTGCTGCACCGACGTGTGCCCGGAGGGGATCAAGATCACCGACAACGCGCTGATCCCGATGAAGGAACGCGTGGCGGACCGCAGGTACGACCCGCTGGTGTGGCTGGGCCGGACGATCTCCCGGCGCCGAGGGTGACGTGCGGCTACCGTGACGGCCATGGGACGTGGCGGGCCGGCCGGGAGGAACCATCAGATCGCGGTGCTCGTGCTGGAGGGAGCCAAGCCGCTCGACGTCGGGATCCCGGCGCAGGTGTTCTCCCACCGGCCGGGCATGCCGTACGAGGTGCGCGTGTGCGGTGCCGCGCCCGGGCTGGTCACCGGAGGCGACGGCCTCGCCTACCACGTGGCCGAGGGGCTCGAGGCCCTCGAGCGCGCCGACACCGTCTTCGTCCCCGGCTACCGGACGCCCGCCGACGCCGACCCGCCGGCCGTCGTCGTCGACGCCCTCCGGAGCGCCCACGCGCGCGGGACACGGCTGGCCGCCATCTCCACGGGGGCGTTCGCGCTCGCGGCCACCGGCCTGCTCGACGGCAAGCGCGCGACCACGCACTGGCACTACACCGGGGCGCTGCGCGCGCGCCACCCGCTCGTGCAGGTGGACGGCAACGTGCTGTTCGTCGACGAGGGCGACGTGCTCACGTCGGCGGGGGCGGCGTCGGGCATCGACCTGTGCCTGCACCTGGTGCGGCGGGACCACGGGGTGGGGCTGTCCAACGAGGTCGCCCGGCGGCTGGTGGCGGCGCCGTACCGCAGCGGGGGACAGGCGCAGTACGTGCCGCGCAGCGTGCCCGAGCCGCTCGGCGACCTCTTCGCGGAGACCCGGGCCTGGGCGCTGGAACACCTCGCCGAGCGGCTGACCCTCGACGTGCTCGCCCGGAACGCGCGGGTCTCCGCCCGGACGTTCTCGCGCCGGTTCGTCGCCGACACCGGCTACACGCCGATGCAGTGGGTCCTGCGGGCGCGCGTGGACCTGGCGCGCGAGCTGCTGGAGCGCAGCGACCTGGGGGTCGAGCAGATCGCGCACGAGGCGGGGCTCGGGACGGGGACCAACCTGCGCCTGCACTTCCAGCGGATCCTCGGCACGACGCCGACCGAGTACCGGCGCACCTTCGCGCCCTGACGGCTCCCGGCGCCCGGCCCGCCGCGGGCGTGGCGAGATCCTTGCGAACCGTGGCGGAAAGTCCGGCGAGATCCTTGCGGACCCTGGCTTTCGAGCCACTGTCGCCGGGCCGGCCGGCAGCCGAGCATGGGAGGCAACGACAGGAAGGGAGTCCCCATGACTCGCATCGCCGTCAACGGATTCGGCCGGATCGGCCGCAACACCCTGCGCGCCCTGCTGGAGCGCGACAGCGACCTCGACGTGGTCGCGGTCAACGACCTCACGGCCCCGGACGCGCTCGCCCACCTGCTGCGGTACGACAGCGCGCTGGGCCCGCTCGGCCGCACCGTCGAGGTCGACGGCACCGACCTGGTGGTCGGCGGCCGGCGCATCCGGGTGCTCGGGGAGCGCGAGCCCGTGAAGCTGCCGTGGGCCGAGCTCGGCGTGGACCTCGTGCTGGAGTCCACGGGCCGGTTCACCTCGGCCGACGCCGCCCGCGCGCACCTCACCGCCGGCGCCCGGCGGGTGCTCGTCAGCGCCCCCTCGGCGGGCGCCGACGTCACGCTCGCCTACGGCGTGAACACCGCCGCGTACGACCCGGCCCGGCACGTGATCGTCTCGAACGCCTCGTGCACCACGAACGCGCTGGCCCCCGTGGCGTCCGTGCTGGACGACCTGGCCGGCATCGAGCACGGCTTCATGACCACCGTGCACGCCTACACCCAGGAGCAGAACCTGCAGGACGGCCCCCATCGTGACCTGCGCCGCGCCCGGGCCGCGGGCGTGAACATCGTGCCCACCACCACGGGTGCGGCCAAGGCGATCGGGCTGGTGCTGCCGGGCCTGGACGGCAGGCTGTCCGGCGACTCGATCCGCGTGCCCGTCCCGGTGGGCTCCCTCGTGGAGCTCAACACGACCGTGTCGCGCGAGGTCACCCGGGACGAGGTGCTCGCGGCCTACCGCGAGGCGGCCGGCGGACGGCTGGCGGGCATCCTGGACTACACGGACGAGCCGCTGGTCTCGAGCGACATCACCGGGCGTGCGGCGTCGGCGATCCTCGACTCCGCCCTGGTCCGCGTGGAGGGCCGGCACGTCAAGGTGGTGGCCTGGTACGACAACGAGTGGGGCTTCTCGAACCGCGTGATCGACACCCTGGAGCTGCTGGCGCGCGACTGAGGGCGGCGCCGGCCGGGCCCGGGTGCCGGGGGTGGTGCGAAACACGAAAGTTACCGTGGCCGCACCAAGCCGAAATGTCCGTCCAGTTAGGTTCATCTGAACCTAATCGACGGCCCCGCCCCCCGGGCCGACGCCACGAACGGAGCACCCCCATGCGTCTTCGGTCCCCCTCACGCCACGCCGTCACACGCCTGAGCACCGCCTCGCTCGCCGCCTTCTGCATCGTCGCCCTCGCCGCCTGCGGGGCGCGGGTGGACGGCGGTGGCGATGGCACGTCCGCAGCCGCCGAGAGCTGCGTCGACACCTCGGGCGAGAGCGTGAAGGTGGGCTTCCTCAACTCGCTGTCGGGCACGATGGCGATCTCCGAGCAGACGGTCCACGACGCGCTCCAGCTCGCAGCCGAGGAGATCAACGCGGACGGCGGCGTCCTGGGCAAGCAGCTGGAGATCGTGTCCGAGGACGGCCGGTCCGAACCCACCGTGTTCGCGGAGAAGGCCGGCAAGCTCATCACCAGCGACTGCGTCGCGGCCGTCTTCGGCGGCTGGACGTCGGCGTCGCGCAAGGCGATGCTGCCCGTGTTCGAGGCCCAGGACTCCCTGCTGTTCTACCCGGTGCAGTACGAGGGTCTGGAGTCCTCGCCGAACATCTTCTACACCGGCGCCACCACCAACCAGCAGATCGTGCCCGCCCTCGACTACCTCGCAGAGCAGGGCACCGAGTCGCTGTTCCTCGTCGGCTCCGACTACGTCTTCCCGCGTACGGCCAACAAGATCATCAACGCCTACGCCGAGGCCCACGGCATCGAGATCGTCGGCGAGGAGTACGCGCCGCTCGGCCACACCGACTTCTCCACCATCGTGAACAAGGTGAAGTCGGCCGGCGCCGACGCCGTGTTCAACACCCTCAACGGCGACTCCAACGTGGCGTTCTTCAAGGAGTACAACAACGCCGGGATGTCCGCCGGGAAGATGCCCGTCGTGTCGGTGTCGATCGCCGAGGAGGAGATCGGCGGTATCGGCGTCGAGAACGTCGAGGGTCAGCTCACCGCCTGGAACTACTACCAGACCGTCGACCTCCCCGCCAACGCCACGTTCGTCGAGGCGTTCCAGGCGAGGTACGGCGAGGACCGGCCCACCTCCGACCCGATGGAGGCCGCCTACACCTCGCTCCACCTGTGGCGGGCGATGGTCGAGAAGGCCGGGTCGTTCGCGGTGGACGACGTCGTGGCCGCGGCCGACGGCGTCACCTTCGACGCGCCGGAGGGCGAGGTCGTGGTCAACGGCGAGAACCACCACGTCGCCAAGACGGCGCTGATCGGGAAGATCGGCGCCGACGGCCTGATCCACACCGAGTGGAGCTCGGGCGAGCCCATCGAGCCGGACCCCTACCTGGAGGGCTACGACTGGGCCGACGGCCTGTCCTGAGCCGGCCCGACACGAGACGGACCTGACATGGACATCGTCGCCCAGCTCTTCGCCGGACTGAGCCTCGGCTCCGTCCTCCTCCTCGCCGCACTGGGCCTCTCCCTGACCTTCGGGCAGATGGGCGTCATCAACATGGCCCACGGGGAGTTCATGATGGCGGGCGCCTACACGGCGTTCCTGATCCAGGCGGTCGTCGGCGACGCCGGCGTGAGCCTGCTGCTCGCCCTCCCGCTCGGCTTCGTCGTCGGCGGCCTGCTCGGCCTGCTGCTGGAGGCGACGCTGATCCGCCGCATGTACCGGCGGCCGCTGGACACGCTGCTCGTCACCTGGGGGGTCGCGCTCGTGCTCCAGCAGGTCGCGCGGGACGTCTTCGGCGCGCCCAACGTGGACGTCCGCGCGCCCGCCTGGCTGTCGGGCGCCGTCGAGATCGGGGGCCTCGCCTGGCCGAGGACGCGCCTGTTCATCCTGGCGCTCGCCACGGCCTGCGTCGTCGCGCTGGCGCTGGCCATGCGGGCCACACCGCTCGGCCGGCGCATCCGCGCCGTCGTGCAGAACCGGGATCTGGCCGAGGCGTCCGGCATCTCGTCGCGCTCCACCGACCGGATCACGTTCTTCCTCGGCTCCGGGCTGGCCGGGATCGCGGGAGTCGCGCTCACCCTGCTCGGCTCGATCGGGCCGACGCTCGGCACCAACTACATCGTCGACGCGTTCCTGGTCGTCGTCGCGGGCGGTATCGGGCAGATCAAGGGCACGGTGATCGCAGCCACGGCACTCGGCCTGATGCAGGCGTTCCTCGAGTACTCCACGACGGCGTCGGTCGCCAAGGTGCTCGTGTTCGTCGCGATCGTGGCCTTCCTGCAGCTACGACCTCAAGGGCTGGTCTCGGTCCGGACGAGGAGCCTCGCATGACCGCTCTCACCGCACTCGTGCGGCCCGGGCGCGCCCGGACCCTGGCCGCGTTCGGCCTGGCCGCCGGCCTGCTGCTGCTCGCCCCGGCGGTGCTCAGCCCCTTCCGGCTCGACCTGCTGGCCAAGTTCCTGTGCCTCGCGATGGTCGCCGTCGGGATCGGCCTGGCCTGGGGCCGCGGCGGCCTGCTCACCCTCGGTCAGGGGGTGTACTTCGGCCTCGGCGCCTATCTCATGGCGATGCACCTCAAGCTCGCCGACGCCGGCCCGGGCGGCGTCCCCGACTTCATGCTGCTGTACGGCACGGGGCAGGTGCCCGGCTGGTGGGAGCCGCTGCGCTCGCCGGTCGCGGCGGTCCTGCTGGTCCTGCTCGTACCCGCCGCGCTCGCCGCCCTGCTCGGCTGGGCGGTGTTCACGCGGCGGGTCCGGGGCGCGTACTTCGCGATCCTGTCCCAGGCGCTGGCCGCGGCCTTCGCCATCCTGCTCGTCGGCCAGCAGCAGACCACCGGCGGGACGAACGGCCTCAACGGGTTCCGCGCGTTCTTCGGCTACGACCTGGCCGACCCGGTCAACAAGCAGATGCTCTACCTGATCGCGGCCGGCGTGCTGCTCCTCATGGTGGCGGTGGTGCGCCTGCTCACCGTCTCCCGGTTCGGCGAACTGCTCGTGGCCGTGCGGGACGGGGAGGATCGCGTGCGGTTCCTCGGCTACGACCCCGCGCTGGTGAAGGTCGTCGCCTATGTCGTCGCGGCGGTGACGGCCGCGGTCGGCGGAGCGTTGTTCGTGCCCATCGTGGGGATCGTCTCGCCCGCCGACGTCGGCGTCGTCCCCTCCATCGGATTTCTCGTGGGGGTGGCGATCGGCGGCCGGACGAGCCTGCTGGGCCCGGTGCTCGGGTCGATCGCGGTGAGCTGGGCGCAGACGTCGATCTCCGAGCAGTTCCCGTCGGGCTGGATCTACCTCCAGGGCGCGCTGTTCGTCCTGGTCGTGGCCTTCCTCCCCGGCGGGCTCGCGTCGGTGGCGGCGGCCAGGTTCCGGCGGCGTCCCGAGGAAAGGATCCCGGCATGAACGACATCGACATCGCCGCCGCCGACGCCCTGCTCGGGACGGACGCCACGCGGTTCCGGCACGACTACCTCGAGGTGCGGGGGCTGCGCGTCGAGTTCGACGGCTTCGTCGCCGTGCGTGACGTCGACCTCACGGTCACGCAGGGCGATCTGCGGTTCCTCATCGGGCCCAACGGCGCGGGCAAGACGACGCTCATCGACGCGGTGACCGGGCTCGTCCGGGCGACGGGCTCGGCCGCCTTCGGCGGCACGGAGCTGATCGGGCGCGCCACGCACCGGATCGCGCGCGCCGGGGTGGGCCGGACGTTCCAGACCGCCAGCGTCTTCGAGGAGCTGACCGTGCTGCAGAACCTCGACATCGCGGCGGGCGCACGCCGCCGGCCGCTGACCCTGCTGCGGCGCCGGGGTGCCACGCCCCCGGTCGTCGAGCGGGCGCTGGAGACGGTCGGGCTGACGGCGCTGCGCGACACCCCGGCGGGCGTGCTCGCCCACGGCCAGAAGCAGTGGCTGGAGATCGGGATGCTGCTCGTCCAGGACGCCCACCTGCTCCTGCTGGACGAGCCCGTGGCGGGGATGACCCAGGCGGAGCGCGAGGAGACCGGCGAGCTGCTGCGCCGCATCGGCTCGCAGCGGGTGGTGGTCGTCGTCGAGCACGACATGGAGTTCCTGCGCTCCTTCGCCGACTCCGTGACCGTGATGCACCAGGGGCGCGTGCTCGCCGAGGGCACGGTGCACGAGGTGCAGAACGATCCGGCAGTCGTCGAGGTGTATCTCGGCACGACGGAAGGAGATCTCCCGTGATGCTCGAACTGAGTGGCGTGACCACGGGTTACGGCCGGACCGTCGTGGTGCACGGCGTCGACCTGACCGTGCCCCGCGGCGCGCTCACCGCCGTCCTGGGGCACAACGGCGCGGGCAAGACGACCCTCCTGCGCGCGGTGCTCGGCCTCCTGCCGGCGCGTGCGGGCGCGGTCCGCCTGGACGGGGCGGACGTCACGTCGCTCGCCACCCACCAGCGGGTGCGGCGCGGCATCGCCTACGTGCCGCAGGGCCAGCAGTCCTTCGGCCGGCTCAGCGCCCGGGAGAACCTGCGGGTGGTCGCGGACGCGTACGGACGGGACGGCCGCCGCCGGACGGACGAGGCGCTGGACCTCTTCCCCGCGCTGCGCGACCTGCTCGGCCGCCAGGCCGGGCTGCTGTCGGGCGGGCAGCGCCAGCAGCTCGCGATCGCCCGGGCGCTGGTCACCGGGCCGCGTCTGCTCGTTCTCGACGAGCCGGCCGAGGGCATCCAGCCGAACGTCGTGACCGAGATCTACGACGCGATCTCGGCGCTCACCGCCGCGGGCGACCTGTCGGTGCTGCTCGTCGAGCAGCACATCGGCTACGCCGTGGAGCACGCCGCCGGTTTCGTCGTGCTCGCCTCCGGTCGTGTCGTCCACCGCGGGAGCGGCGGCGCGGACGCGGCCGCCGGCGCCCGGAAGGCGCTGGCCCTGTGAGCCCCGGCCCCGTGCGTTCCGCGGAGAGGAGTTCCCGTGCGCCTGACGCCTGGTGACGTCGAGAAGCTGCTGCTGGCCACGGCGGGGATGGTCGCGCGCGACCGTCTCGCCCGTGGCGTGCGGCTCAACTACCCGGAGTCCGTGGCCCTGCTGTCCTGCTGGGTGATCGAGCGGGCCCGTGACGGCGCCGACGTCGCCACGCTCATGGACACCGGCCGTGAGGTCCTCACCCGGGAGCAGGTCATGGACGGCGTCGCGGAGCTGCTCACCGACGTCCAGGTCGAGGCCACCTTCCCCGACGGCCGCAAGCTCGTCACCCTGCACCATCCCGTCCAGTAGGAGGCCACATGTCCGCCCGCACGACCGCGGGGCCCGGCGCCGTCCGCGTCGCCCCCGGCCGCATCGAGATCAACGCCGACCGCGCGCCGCACGAACGACTGTCCCTCGTGATCCTGAACACGGGCGACCGGCCCGTCCAGATCGGCTCCCACCTGCACCTGCCCGACGCCAACGACGCCCTCGAGTTCGACCGGGAAGCCGCCCGCGGGTTCCGGCTCGACGTGCCCGCGGGCACGTCCGAGCGCTTCGAGCCGGGTGCCGGGCGCCGGGTCGGCGCCGTGACGATCCGGGGCGCGCGGCGCGTCCCCGGGATCCGGCGCGGCAAGGACGACGACGGCGAGCTGGGTCCGGTCGCCCACGAGCAGGAGGACCGCTGATGGCCTGGATCGATCGCGAGCGCTACGCCGCCCTCTACGGACCGACGGCGGGCGACCAGGTGCGCCTGGGCGACACCGACCTGTGGATCGAGGTCACCGAGGACCGTACGGCCGGCGGCGAGGAGGCGGTGTTCGGCGGGGGCAAGTCCATCCGGGAGTCGATGCTGCAGTCGACCCGTACCCGGGCCGAGGGCGCGCTCGACACGGTGATCACCAACGCCGTCGTGCTGGACTGGTGGGGCGTGATCCGGGCGGACGTCGGCGTGCGGGACGGGCGGGTCGTCGCCCTGGGCCGGTCGGGCAACCCGGACATCGCCGACGGCGTGCACCCGGACCTGGTCATCGGGCCCTCGACGGACGTCATCTCCGGTGAGGGACGGATCCTCACGGCCGGGGGCTTCGACTCCCACGTCCACCTGCTGTCGCCGTCGGCGCTGCACGAGGCGCTCGCCACCGGCATCACCACCGTGGCGGGCGGCGGGACCGGTCCGTCCGAGGGGTCCAAGGCGACGACGGTGACCGGCGCCGGGCATCTGCGCCACGTCCTGCGCGCCCTCGACCCGGTGCCGGTGAACGTGCTGCTGCTCGGCAAGGGCAACACCGTCGGTGCGGAAGCACTGGCGGAGCAGGCCCTCGCCGGGGCGGGCGGGTACAAGATCCACGAGGACTGGGGCGCCACCCCGGCGGCGCTGGACGCCGCCCTGCGAGCCGCGGGCGAGTGGGGGCTGCAGGTGGCCCTGCACTCGGACTCGCTGAACGAGGCGGGGTTCGTGTCCTCGACGGTCGACGCGATCGGCGGCCGGTCGATCCACGCCTTCCACGTCGAGGGCGCGGGCGGCGGGCACGCGCCGGACATCCTGACGATCGCCGGCCTCCCGCACGTGATCCCTGGCTCGACCAACCCGACCCTCCCGCACACGGTCAACACGGTGGCCGAGCACCTCGACATGCTGATGGTCTGCCACCACCTGAGCCCGGCCGTCCCCGAGGACCTGGCGTTCGCCGAGTCGCGGATCCGCGCGACGACGATCGCCGCGGAGGACGTGCTGCACGACATGGGCGCGCTGTCGATCACGTCCTCGGACGCCCAGGCGATGGGCCGGATCGGCGAGGTGATCACCCGTACCTGGCAGGTGGCGCACGTGATGAAGCACCGCCGCGGGCCGCTGGGCGCGTCGGAGCCGGCGGACAACGAGCGTGCCCGCCGCTACGTCGCCAAGTACACGATCAACCCGGCGATCGGCCACGGCGTCGCCGATCACGTGGGCTCGGTGGAGCCGGGGAAGCTGGCCGACCTCGTGCTGTGGGACCCGCGGTTCTTCGGCGTCCGGCCCGATCTGGTGCTCAAGGGCGGCGTGATCGCCTGGGCGGCGCTCGGCGACCCGAACGCGTCGATCCCGACGCCGCAGCCCGTGCTGCAGCGTCCCGCGTTCGGCGACGCGATCGCCGGTGACCTCTCGCTCGCGTTCGTCGCCCGGGCCGCGATCGAGGACGGGCTGGCCGGCCGCGTCGGGCTGCGTCGCGACCTGGTAGCCGTGACGCCCACCCGCGACGTCGGCAAGGCGGACATGCGCAACAACGACGCCCTGCCCCGCATCGACATCCGCCCCGACACGTTCGAGATCCGGGTCGACGGCGATCTCGTCGAGCCGGCGCCCGCCGTCCGGCTCCCGCTCGCCCAGCTCTACTCGATGTTCTGAAGGGACGGCCCGTGACCTCACGACACGCGCTCTCGGTGGCGATGCTGCTCGCCGACGGACGCCTGCCCGGCGGCGGGCACGCGCACTCGGCGAGTCTCGAGCCGGCGCTGCTGGGCGGCATGCCCGTCACGGCGGTGCCCGCCTGGCTCGCCGGGCGCGCCACGACCGCGAGCCTCGTGGAGGCGGGTACGGCCGTGGTGACGGCGCGGTCGCTCGGGGGCTTCCCCGCGCGTTCCCTGACCGACGTCGTCGGCGCGTGGGCCGCCCGGACACCCGCGCCCGCGCTGCGCGAGGCCGCGCGCCTGCTCGGCCGCGGCTACCTGCGGCTGGCCTGCTCCCTCTGGCCGGAGGCGCCCGCGGTCCGGGCCCTCGCGGCGCATGCCGCCGCACACGGGCCGCTGCCTCGCGCGGTCGTTCTCGGGGCGGTCGCCGCGGCGACCGGCCTGCCCGCCGCGGACACGGTCCGCCTCACCGTGTACGACGACGCCCAGACGGCGGCGTCCGCACTGCTCAAGCTCGAACCCCTGGATCCGGTCACCCCCGCGCGCTGGGTCCTCGACGCGTGCGCCGCCGCGGAGCCGCACGTGCTCCGCGTAGCGGCGTGCACCACCCCGGAGGACATCCCGGCCTCCGGTTCACCGCAGACCGAGGGCTGGGCGCAGGCCCATGCCCTGGAGAGCCAGAGGTTGTTCCGTGCCTGAGACCACACCCGTCCCCGTGCCCGCGATCCCCCCTTCCCGGGCGTTCCGCCTCGGCGTCGCCGGGCCCGTCGGCGTCGGCAAGTCGTCCCTCATCGCGACCGTGTGCCGCGCCCTCGGCGCCGAGCTGCGCCTCGGCGTCATCACCAACGACATCTACACCGACGAGGACGCGCGCTTCCTCCGCTCGGCCGGCGTGCTCGCACCCGAGCGGATCCGCGCCGTGGAGACCGGAGCGTGCCCGCACACCGCGATCCGCGACGACGTCACCGCGAACCTGCTGGCCGCCGAGGACCTGGAGCGCGACTTCGACCCCCTGGACCTGGTGATCATCGAGTCCGGCGGCGACAACCTCACCGCGACGTTCTCGCCCGCGCTCGTCGACGCCCAGATCTTCGTGCTGGACGTGGCGGGCGGCGGGGACGTCGCCCGCAAGGGCGGTCCCGGGATCGGCCGCGCCGACCTCCTGGTGGTGAACAAGACCGACCTCGCGCCGTACGTGGGCGTCGACGTCGCCCGGATGGTGGCCGACGCCTCGGCGGCGCGGGACGGCCGCGCCGTCGTCGCCCTCTCGCGCGGCGACGAGGCATCGGTGGCCGAGCTGCGCACCTGGGTGCTCGGCGTGCTGGCGAGCTTCCGCGCGGGCGCGCACGTCGCGCAGGATCCCGGCCCCATGGCGCCGCACTTCCACGCGGACGAGGACGGAGGTTTCGTGCACAGTCACGAGGGCGAGCGTGCGCACGACCACGCCCGCTGACCGGCCGATGCCGCCGGCCACGCCGGTCCCGCGGGTGACGCGGGTAGCCGTCGAGCGCCCGGCCGTGCCCGGCGCGCCGGTGCGCGTGCGGACCTCCGACGGGCTGCTCGCCGCCCGGCTCGTCGCCCGTGACCGGGTGCACGCCGAGGTGGCGCTCGTCGCCGGCGGCGCCCTGCTGCTCGGCGGGGACCACGTGGTGGTCAGCGTGCGGGTGGACCCCGGATGCGCGCTCACCCTGACCGACGTCGGCGGCACGGTCGCGTACGACGGCGCCGGCGCCCGCTGCCGCTGGGACGCCGACATCCGGCTCGGCGCCGGGGCGGTCGCGGCCTGGGCGGGCCTGCCGTTCGTCGTGGCCGACGGCGCGCAGGCGCACCGCACCACCACGGTGCGGCTCGGCGCCGGATCCCGGCTCGCCCTGCGCGAGACCGTGGTGCTGGGCCGGACGGGCGAGCGCGGCGGCCGCGTCGTGCTCCGCACCGACGTCGCCGACGACGACGGGCCGGTCCTGGTCGAGGAACTGTCCGCGGCCGGGGACGACCCCGTTCCCGGCGTCCTCGGCGACCACACGGTCATCGACACCGTGGTGACGCTGCACGGCGGCCCGGACCCCGGCGCCGGCGGTGTCAGCGGGCCCGGGGCGGCGGGCGGCGACGCGGTCGTGCTCCGGCTCGCACGCGGCGGGGTGCTGAGCCGCTGGCTCGGGCCGGCCACCCACCTCAGCCCGCTCGAACCGCCGGCGCTTCCCGAACCTGACCAGGCAGAACCCACGGAGGTAGCATGACCAGCAACCCGACCGGCGCCCGGCCGGCGTACCCGCGCGGTGGCGCCACGGTGCCCGTGGTCGCCGCGCTCCATGTCGCCGGGACCGGGGGCCTGGCCGCGGCGCTGGCCCTGGACGGCGGGGCCGGGGCGATCACGGTCGCGACGGGGCTGGCCGCCTACGCGCTGGGCCTCCGCCACGCGTTCGACGCCGACCACATCGCCACCATCGACAACACCACCCGCAGGCTGCTCCGATCGGGCCGGGACGCACGCGGCGTCGGTCTCTGGTTCTCGCTGGGGCACTCGACCGTGGTGCTCGCCGCGGCCCTGCTGCTGACGCTCGGAGCCGGCGCCCTCGCCCCGATGCTCGAGGACGAGTCCTCGCCGCTGCACCGGGCGACCGGCGTCTGGGGCCCGCTCGTCTCCGGGACGTTCCTGCTGGCGATCGCCGCCGTCAACCTCGTCATGCTGCGGCGCGCGCTGCGCCACCGGGCGGGATCCGCGCCGGGCGACGGCCGCCACCCGGCGGGCGGCCCGGTCAGCTGGGCGCTGCGCCGGTTCGGGTGGGCCACGCAGAGGCCGTCCCGGATGTACGCCGTCGGGCTCGTGTTCGGGCTCGGGTTCGACACCGCGACGGAGATCGGCCTGATGGCGATCACGGCGTCGGCGGCCCTCGGGCAGGTCGCGTGGTACGCGGCCCTGCCGCTGGCGCTGCTGTTCGCCGCCGGGATGTCCCTGCTGGACTCGGCCCAGGGCGCGGCCACCCGGCGCGTCTACGCGCACACCGGGGCGGGTGCCGGGACGGCGGGCCCTCGTCCTCGGGCCGGGGTGCGCTACGACGTCGTCGTCACCGGCGTGTCGGCGCTCGCGGCCCTGGGCATCGGGACGGTGACCCTGCTCCAGGTCGCGGCGGAGCACGCTCCGTGGCTGGGCGGGCTCCCCGTGGACGCGATCAGCCTCGAGCCGTACGGGGTGGTGCTCACCGTGGTGCTGCTGGCGGTCTGGGGCGGGGGACTGCTAGCCCTGCGCCAGCCGCGCCGTGAGGCGTGAGAGGACGTCGCGGCCGCGGGCGGAGAGGTAGACCCGGATGACACGGCGGTCGAGGCCGTCGACCTCCCGGTAGACGAGAGCCTTGGTCAGCAGGTCGTCGACGCGGCGGCCGAGCGTCGCCTTGTCCACGAGCACCGCCGCGCGCAGCTGGGACATGGTCAGGCCGTCGCCCGCGCCCAGGGCGTCGAGCACCAGCCACTCGTCGAGGGCGAAGCCCTCGGGACCGAGCACGCCGGCGGCGGTCCTGGCCGCGCGGCGCGCGGCCAGGACGGACTCGCGCAGCGTGGCCACGGCGGCTGCCGTGTCGCCGGTGCCCGCGCCGGCGCCGGCGCGGCGCGTGGCCGTGGCCGTCTCACGTCCAGACCGCATGATCGCTCGCCCTCCCTGTGTGCTCGTACACTACCCGCCAGCACTGGCCGAGCCCAGGAAAGGGCCCATCGCGGGACGGGGCGTCATGTCGGACTTCGTGATCGGTGCCCTGCTGCACTTCCAGGGCCCCGGCGGCATCTACGGCCCGTCGTGCCAGGCCGTCACGGAGCTGGCGGTCGCGGAGCTGAACGCCTCGGGCGGGATCCTCGGCCGCCCGGTGCGGGCCCGGTTCCTCGACGCAGGCCAGCCGCTCCCCGTGCTGCGCCGTCAGGTGGCCGGCGTGCTCACGTCGCGCGGCGTGCACGCGCTGACCGGATGGCACACGTCAGCGGTACGCAACGCCGTCGTCCCGCTCGTGGGGCGCCGCGTGCCCTACGTCTACCCGGCCGCCTACGAGGGCGCCGAGACGCGGCCCGGGCTGTACGTCACCGGGGAGGTGCCGTCCGCCCAGCTGTTCCCCGCGGTCGCGCGGCTGCGGGCCGAGCTCGGGGTGCGCAGCTGGTACGTCGTCGGGGACGACTACGCGTGGCCGCGGCGCACGTTCCAGGTGCTGTCGGCGCAGGTGGCGTCCCTCGGGGTGGAGTTCGCGGGCGCGCGGTTCCTGCCCGCGCAGGGGGCGAGCGCCACCCAGCTGGGCGGCGTGGCGACCGACCTCGAGTCCTCGGGCGCCGGCGGCGTGCTGATGCTGATGGTCGGGCAGAACGCGGTCCGCTTCAACCGGGTGTTCGCCCGCCGGGGCCTGGACGAGCGGATGGTCCGCCTGAGCACCCTCATGGAGGAGAACATGCTCATGGGCAGCGGTGCCGGCGGCACGGCCAACCTCTACTCGACCGGGGGCTGGTTCCGGAGCCTGGCGACGGGCGGGGCGCTGGACCTGATCGGCCGCTACACCGCCCACCACGGCGCGCACGCCCCGGCCGTCGGGGCGGCGGCCGAGGCCTGCTACGAGGGCATCTTCGCGCTGCGCACCATCGTCGAGCGGGCGGGCAGCGCGGCGGTGGCCGCGATCGACCGCTCGGTGGACGGCGTCGTCTACGAGGGGCCGCGGGGCCTGATGCGGTTCCAGGGCAACCACGCCGCGCACCGCCTCTACCTCGCCCGCGCCGACGGTTTCGACTTCGACCTCCTGGGCGAGCTGTGAGGGCCCCGTCCGCAAGGATCCACGTTCACACGACATCGAGGGTGTGAGAGGTCGTGCGGTCCGCCGGCCATCCGGACAGGAGATGCACATGCGGTGGTCAACGGGAATCGTGAGCCGGGTTCTGGCTGCGATCGTCGTCGTCCCGACGGCGGCCGGCTGCGCAGCTTCCGCGCCGTCCGACGACGGCAGGAGCCCGTTCGTCGTGCAGCCCTCGATCGAGCCCGACGGTTACATGGAGGCCCTCGTCGGCGGCGAGATCGCCGTCCAGGGCGGCTGCTTCGTCCTGCTCTCGGGCGAGGGCAAGCCGTCGCTCGTGTCCTGGCCGTTCGGGACGCGGCGCGGCAAGGAGGGCGACGACGTCGTCGTCGGCGGCGGTGAGGTGACCGTGCGTCCGGGCGACACCGTGGAATCGGGCGGCGGGTGGGTTCCGCTCGACGACGACGCGGAGTACCAGGAGAAGTGTGACCTCGACGGCGTCGGGGAAGTGGTCCAGCTGAACCCGGACCTGCGGGTCGTCGCCGGGTCCTGAGGCTCACGCCGCCTCGCCTGCGATCGCCGCACGACGGCGGGCCGAGCGCGATCCGATGCGGTTCGTGCGGCCGGTGCGGTGCGCCCGGGCGGTCTGATCGGCGTGCACCCCGGCCGCGCCGGACCGGCGGTGCTCGGCACGCTCGCGGACGGCGTCGGCGGGGAGCGCGTGTCCCTGGGTTCGCTTCCTGCTCATGGTGTCTCCTCCTTCCCGGTTCTGTGATCGATGGTGCCGGTGGCAGGCGGCCAAGCATCGACGACGGCGAACCGGGGGCGCAACGCAATTTCGGCGCTGCCTGGAGGGTGCCCCGTGGCGTCGTCGTCGGACCGTGTCGGCCGTCACCACCGGTCCGAGTGCGAGACACGATCCGAGGTGGGGTAGTATTTCGGTCGGCCCTCCGGGGCCGAACAGGGTAGTCTCGGGCTTGCTCGGGAACGCCCGACGGGCTGTGGCGCAGCTTGGTAGCGCACTTGACTGGGGGTCAAGGGGTCGCAGGTTCAAATCCTGTCAGCCCGACGTGTGATGTCGCAGGACATCGGAATGGCCTGAACCTACGTTTCGTAGGTTCAGGCCATTCGTCGTTTTCGGTGTGGGCCTGGTGGGCTGGTAGATCCGGGTGGGGTCGAGGATGAGTTCGCGCAGGATCTCGCCGGGTGACTGCACTTCCGGTCGACTAAAACGTTTACATCCATGCCGGGTTCGTGGTGATCTGCCCTACGGTGACATCACGTAAGGGGGCCTCGGGCTCGCCATCCGCCGGCTTCCGGAGGCCCCGTGCGTCGAATCTCTGTCTGGGCTTGTCGATGAGGGCTTCGACGCCGCTCTCATTTGCGAGCGTGTCTCGAAACGGAGTAGCCGCAAATGACCCATCACATCGACCGGTCCACCTTGGCTGGTCTGACGCCATCCGACCAGGAGTTGTTCCAACGCTTCGGGACGGGGGCGTCGGTACGGCCGCCGTTCGTCCTGCTGCATCAGGCGTTCGAGGCCATGGCCCGGGTTCGGCCGGAGGCTGTCGCGGTGACGCACGCCGGCGAGTCCCTGACCTACCGCGAGCTCGACGGGCGAGCGAATCTGCTCGCTGAAGCGCTCGTGCGGCTCGGCGTCAGGAAAGGTGATCGAGTCGGACTGTTCGTGAAGCGCTCGATCCCGATGGTTGTCGGCATCCTCGGGGTGTTGAAGGCGGGGGCCGCGTACGTGCCGCAGGACGCTCGGATCGCGCCGAGTGCACACCTGGCGCACATGGTCGCGACGGCTGACATCCGTGTCGTGCTGACGCTGTCCGAGTTCGTCGCGGCCCTGCCCGCGCTGCCCGGTCGGGTGGTGCTCGCCGTGGACAAGCTCTCCGGGGAGCGTCCGGAACCGCCCGCGGTGGTCGCGAGCGCGCCGGAGGATCCGGCGGTGGTGATCTTCACCTCGGGTACCACGGGCGTGCCGAACGGAGTCGTCGTCACGCACGCGAACCTGTGCAACGTGGTCACGCACGGGCCGGGAGCACTCGGCGTCCGGCCGGGCATGAAGGTGTCGCAGCTGCTCAATATCGCGTTCGACATGGCGGTGTGGGAGATCTTCGTGGCGCTCTGCAACGGCGCGGAACTGGTGATCAGGGGCACCTCGATCCTCCAGGCAGTGCGCTCGGTGGATGTGGTGATCGCGACACCGAGCGTGCTGGCGGGCCTGGATCCGGACCTGTGCCGCAACGTCTCCGTGGTGGCGGTGGCCGGGGAGCGCTGCCCGCGCCTGCTCGCGGACACCTGGTCGTCGTTTACCCGGTTCCACAACGCGTGCGGACCCACCGAGGTCACCATCGTGAACACGGTCGCCCCGCCGCACCGGCGCGGCGAGGAACCCACGATCGGCTCGCCGCTGCCCAACACCACCGTCTATGTTCTCGACGAGCGCCTGCGACCGTGCCCGGTCGGCGAGGTCGGCGAACTGTGGGCAGGCGGAGCCTGCGTCAGCCAGGGCTACCTCGGCAATGCCGAGCTGACCGCGCAGCGCTACCTTCCCGATCCGTTCCTTGGTGGCGAGAACCGCATGTTCCGCACCCGCGACCTCGGCCGCTGGACTGCCGATGGCCGGCTCGAGCACCACGGACGCACTGACGAACAGGTGAAGGTTCGTGGCTTTCGGATCGAACTGGACGCGGTCACCTCCGCGCTGGAACGGACGCCCGGATGCGAACGGGCCACGACCGTGCTGCACGACGGCGAACTGATCGGCTTCGTGACCCCGGAGGAAGTGAACGTCGTCACGGCCAGCCATGTGGTGGCCGGCAGCCTGCCGTACTACTGCGTGCCGGCCACCGTCCGCGCCGTCGCCGAGCTGCCGACCACGCACCGCGGCAAGGTCGACAAGCGGGCCCTGGTTGCCGGGCTCGCCGCGCAGGAGGTCATGGCATGACATCGGCCGACACCGAACTCGCCCGCCCGCTGCCACCGGTTCACGGGAGGTGGCGCCGCATGTGGCGGCACAGGCGTCTGATGCACCACAACCGGCTCGCCGCCGGCGTGGTCGCCGTCAACCTCGTGGTCCTCGCCGGCGGCGGCCGGCCGGGCGACCTGGGCACGATCTCCGGCATGATGCTGGCGAACGTCGCACTCGCGGTGCTGATCCGGCAGCAGTACGTGATCAACGCGATCTTCCTGTCCGCGACCAGCGCGCCGGTGACCTGGCCGCTGCCGGTGCGCGCCCTGCTCGGCAAGGTCTACCACGTGTTCGGGGGTATCCACGTCGGTGGGATGGTGTCCGCGACCGGGTGGTTCCTGGTCTTCGCGGCCACTGCGACCGTGCGGCCAGTTAGTGTGGCGGTGCTCGTGGTGACCTACGTGATCGCCGCACTGCTGCTCGCCATGATCGCGTTCGCGCTGCCGGCGTTCCGGGCGCGGCACCACAACCGGTTCGAGCTGATGCACCGCTTCGGCGGCTGGAGCCTGCTCGCCCTGTTCTGGCTGCACTCCTTCCTCTTCTCCGAGGCCGGGCCGGCGCCGTTCCTGGTGCTGCTCGTCGTGTCGGTCAGTATCGCCCTGCCCTGGCTCCGGCTCCGCCGGGTGCCGGTACGAACGACCTCGCCCTCCTCGCATGTCGTGCTCGTGCGCTTCGACTACGGCGTGACGCCGTTCGCCGGCTCGTCCACCACGGTCAGCCGTAGCCCGTGGCGCGAATGGCACTCCTTCGCCAACGTGCCGTCTCCCGGTGCGCCCGGATTCCGGCTCACCATCTCCCGGGCGGGCGACTGGACCGGTGCGCTGATCGACGACCGCCCGTCGCACCTGTGGGTCAAGGGCATCCCGACAGCCGGCGTCGGGAACATCGACCGGCTGTTCCGCCGCGTCGTGTGGGTGGCCACCGGCAGCGGTATCGGTCCCTGCCTGCCGCACCTGCTCTCGCGCGAGACGCCCTCTCGCCTCGTCTGGTCCACTCGCGACCCGCGGGCCACCTTCGGCGACGACCTGGTCGACGAGATCCTCGCCGTGCAACCTGACCCGGTCATCTGGGACACCACGGCTTCCGGCAAGCCCGACCTGGTGGCGCTCGCCTACCAGGCGTACCGCGAGTTCGACGCGGAAGCGGTGATCTGCATCTCCAACAAGAAGACCACCTGGAACGTGGTCGAGCAGCTGGAGATGCGGGGCATCCCGGCCTATGGCGCCATCTGGGACTCCTGAGAGGCAACGACCATGAGCGACAAGACCTTGCTGCTGTCGGACGACGACGGCGTCCTCACCGTCACCGTGAACCGGCCGAACGCGCTGAACGCGCTGAACGAACAGGTGCTCACCGAGTTGCGCACCCTCCTGGAAGGCCCGCTGCCGTCGACCGGCGGCGCCATCCGCGGCGTCATCCTGACCGGAGCCGGTGAGCGCGCGTTCGTCGCAGGAGCCGACATCAAGGAGATGTCCGTGATGACGCCGGACGAGGGCGAGGCGTTCGGTGCGCTCGGCCAGAGGGTCACCCGACTGCTCGAAGAACTGCCCGTCCCGGTGATCGCCTGTGTGTCCGGCTATGCGCTCGGCGGCGGCTGCGAACTGGCCATGGCCGCTGACTTCATCTACGCCACCGGTTCAGCGGTGTTCGGCCAGCCCGAGGTGTCGCTCGGCCTGATCCCAGGCTTCGGCGGCTGCGCGCGGTTGCACCACCGGGTCGGCCCCGGCTGGGCCAGGGAGCTGATCTATACGGGCCGGAAGATCGACGCCGCCGAAGCGCGGCGTATCGGACTGGTCAACCGGGTGTTCGACACCCGGGAAGAGATGCTCGACTCTGCCGCCGCGACACTTGCCGAGATCGCCACCCGCTCACCGGTCGCGGTCGCATTGTCCAAGTCAGCCATCGACGGCTCGATCGGGCGCCCCGTCACCGACGCGCTCGCCATCGAGAAAGCGGCCTTCCGGAGGACGTTCGCGACCGGCGACATGCGCGAGGGCACGGCAGCGTTCCTGGCCAAGCGGCCACCATCGTTCCCGGGCCACTGAGCGACCGGCCGGAATCATCGCTCCGACCTGAACCTCGCCGCTGCCGGTGGCGGGCCGCATCGGCCCGCCACCGATGGGACTCCCCGGTAGACCGTGGGACGACGGCGCGGGCTGCCGGATCGCCTCAGTGCTGACCCCTGGGGCCGTTTCCGTCCTGCTGGCCGAACGACCCGACGGCGACCCAGCCGATGGCGACGACGCCCGCCCCGACCATCGTGAACACCAGGGCGGCGGGGGAGTCGATGCTCCAGAGGAGGCCGGTCGTGACGCCGTAGGCGATCGAGACCAGCACCATGACATTGCGCACGAGATTCCAGTTCATGACGGTCATTCTCCCCGGCTTGCGGGAGGCTGCGCGACGTTCTGCTGCGCCTCGGCGACCTCGGCATCCGGGCGGGGACCCGGGACGGGAACCCGTGACGACCGGGTGACGCGGGGGTGACGGACGGCCTGGATGCTCGGATCACGGCGCCTCACCGCACCGTGGCCACGAAGGAGCACTCATGACCATCACACCCACCTACCCGGGCGTCTATGTCACCGAGGTGCCGAGCGGAAACCGCACGGTCACAGGTGTCGCGACTGCGGTCACGGCGTTCGTCGGGGTCGCTCGCCGCGGCCCGGCCGACACGCCTGTCGCGATCGGCAACTTCTCCGAGTTCGAGCGCACGTTCGGCGGGCTGTCGCGCGACGGCGGCCTGGGATACGCGGTGCGCGACTTCTACCTGAACGGCGGAGGGCCGGCTCTGGTGGTCCGGGTCGCGCACGACGACGCCGCGACGGCGACCGTCGACGTGGACGGCCTCGGGCTCGTTGCCGTCGGCCCGGGCGTCTGGGCGAACACGCTGCAGGTCGTGGTGTCGCACCCCGCCTCGACGGCCGAGGCCGACGACATCGCGGCGGGCCAGGGCGGCGGCATCACCGGCGGCGACCTGTTCACCCTCGCGATCCACGACGGCGACCCCGCCACGACCGATCCGCTCGAGGTCTTCCGCAACGTCACCGTCGCCGACGGGCCGCTGCGCGTGGACCGGATCCTCGGGTCGTCGCGCCTGCTGCGCGTCGACGGCCCTCTGCCCGGCGTCCGGCCGACGCCCGTGACCTCGACGGTGGAGCTCGACGGCACCGCCGGGGCCGACGGCGGCGCCGTCGTGGCGGACGACTACGTCGGCACCGGTTTCGCCGCCGCCAAGCGCGGGCTCTACGCGCTCGAGCTCGCCGACCTCGTGAACATCATCGTGCTGCCGCCGCCGACGCCGGCGGGCACCCTCCCGGCGGCCGTGTGGCCCGACGCGCTGGACTACGCGGTCGACCGGCGTGCGTTCCTCGTCGTCGACCCGCCCGCCGCCCTCACCCTGGGTGACGCGGCCGGATGGGCGACGAGCGTCGGGCTCACCGGGACCGCGACCCGCAACGCGGGCTTCTACTTCCCGCGGATCCGGCACGCCGACCCGCTGCGCAACGGGACGATCGACACGTTCGCGCCCGGTGGCGCGGTCGCCGGCGTCATGGCGCGCACCGACGGCTCGCGCGGGGTGTGGAAGGCCCCGGCCGGGCTGGAGGCCGGACTGACCGGCGTCGTCGACCTCGCCCTCGACCTCACCAACGGTGAGAACGGGCCGCTCAACCAGGCCGGCGTCAACGTGCTGCGTACCTTCCGCGAGTCCGGGTCCGTGGTGTGGGGCGCGCGCACGCTCCGCGGCTCCGACGCCCTCGCCGACGACTACAAGTACGTCCCCGTGCGGCGGGTGGCCCTCTTTCTCGAGGAGTCGCTCTACCGCGGCACGCAGTGGGTCGTGTTCGAGCCGAACGACGAGCCGCTGTGGTCGCAGATCCGCCTGTCCGTCGGAGCGTTCCTGCAGGACCTGTTCCGCAAGGGCGCGTTCCAGGGCACCACGCCGCGCGACGCGTACTTCGTGCGGTGCGACGCCGAGACCACCACCCAGTACGACATCGACCGCGGCATCGTGAACATCCAGGTCGGGTTCGCACCGCTCAAGCCCGCGGAATTCGTCATGATCTCGATCCAGCAGAAGACCTCTGCTGCGGCAGGCTAGGAGGCATCCCGTGGCTGAGTTCACCGTGAACGCGACGCGTTTCGACCCGTACAAGAACTTCAAGTTCCGCGTGAAATGGGACGGCAAGTTCGTCGCCGGCGTGAGCAAGGTCGGCGCACTGAAGAAGACCACCGAGGTGGTCAAGCACCGGCACGGCGGCGACCCGTCGTCGTCCCGCAAGTCCCCGGGCCGCAGCGAGTTCGAGGCCATCACGCTGGAGCGCGGCGTCACGCACGACGTCGAGTTCGAGCAGTGGGCCAACAAGGTATGGAACTACGGCTCGGGCCTCGGCTCGGAGGTCGCGCTCAAGGACTTCCGCAAGGACGTCATCATCGAGGTCTACAACGAGGCCGGACAGCTCGCCATCTCCTACCGGCTGTACCGGTGCTGGGTATCGGAGTTCCAGGCGCTGCCGGAGCTCGACGCCAACGCCAACGCGGTGGCGATCCAGACCCTCAAGCTGGAGAACGAGGGCTGGGAACGCGACTACGCCGTGACCGAGCCGACCGAGCCGTCGTTCGTCGAGCCGTGACGTGATGGCGGATCCGGCAACGGCGCACGGTTCGACCGCCGCCACGCTCGCGCTGTGGGAGGCGCTCGGCACGACGCCGCCTCCCGCGGGCGGTGCCGTCGTGCTGCTGGCGCGCGGCGCGGCGCCGGACCTCGCCACGGCGTGCGACCTGCCGCTCGCCGTCGCGGCCCAGGCCGCCCTGGCCGAGCTGCGGGAGCGGACCGGCCCCACCCTGGCCACCGTGCTGGACTGTGCCGGGTGCGGCGACGTGCTCGACGTGGCCCTCGCCCTCGACGCGCTCGCGGCCCCGGCCGCCACCCCGGCGGAGGCACGCGTGCCCGCCGCGGGCGGTGACGTCGTCGTCCGCACGCCGACGACGACGGACGTCCTGGCCGCCCTCGAGTCCGACGACCCCGGAACGCACCTCCGGGAACGCTGCGAGCAGTGGCCTCCAGGCGCCGACCGCGCCGACCGCGCCGGCCTCGCCGACCGGGTGGCGGACGCGGCCGAGGCGCTCGCGGGCGCCGCCGCCGCGCGCGCCCGGGTGACGTGCCCGGGCTGCGGTCGCGAGACGGTGGCCGACGTCGACGTGGTGCGGCTGCTGGCCGAGCGGGTCACCGAGCAGGCGTCCGCGCTGCTCGCCGACGTCGCCGAGCTGGCGGGAGCTTTCGGGTGGTCCGAGGACGAGATCCTGGCGATGTCCCCGTGGCGCCGCCGGGCGTACCTCGGCCTGACGCGAGCGGGGGCGTGAGATGGCCGACGTGTTCGACCGCATCGCGGCACGGGCCTCGGGGGCCGCCGGGCCGGCGCTGACCGCCCGCCGGGCATCGCGTTTCGAGCGCGCCCCCGCCGACGCCGCGGCGCCGGCACGGGAGATCGGGCCGGCGGAACGGGAGCTCCCGTTCCCGGAGCGGGTGGCCGGGTCGTTGCCGGCGGCGCCCGCGTGGGACGAGGCGGCACGGGACGAGGTCACGGCCGCACGGCCGCACGAGACCTCCCCGCCGTCGCGCGACATCGCGCCGGACCAGGGGGAGCCGACGCCGCGGAGGTCCGCACGGCCGGAGACGGCACAGCCGTCCGTGCCCGGCGACCGGACCGCACCGGCGCCTCGCCCCGCGCTTGTCGCCCGTTCTGAGCCGACGAACCGGCCGACGGCGCCGGCCACCGACGCGCCGGCCGCGGAAGCGGTGGCGACGGAAGCTGCCACGACGGTAGCTGCCGCGGCCGATGCCCCGCCGACACGGGCGCCGGCAGCCCGGCAACCGGCCCCGTCCCGCGAACCGGTCGTCACCCGCGCCGCGACGAGGCCCGCCGAGCCCGCCGATCCCGGCGAGCCCGCCAGCGACACCGGCGTGCGAGACCCGGGCAGCCCACCGGCGACGCGGACGATCGATCCGGCCGAGCTCCTCGCCCGGTACGTCGCGCCGGCCCTCGTCGAGGCCGGCGCCGTCACCCGTCGCGAGGCGGACCGGCTGGTCGCCGTCCCCTCCGGACGGCGGAACCGCCGCGCGCACGAGGTCGGGCTCGACCAGCTCGACGTCCCGGCGGCCGGGGACGTGCACGTGCACATCGACCGGCTGGAGGTCCGGCGCGACGAGCCGGCGGCCCCGCCGCAGGCCCCCGCCGGCCCGCCGCAGGTCGACCACGCCGACTACCTCGACCGGCAGCGGAGCAGGTGGTCCCGGTGAGCAACACGATCGCCCTGGCCGCCGTCACCACGACCATCCGCCATGTCCTGCACGAGTCCCTCGCCTGGGAGCCCGACCCGGTGGGCGGCGCGGACGTCACGACGTTGCGCCCCGCCCAGCTCGCCGACGCCGACGACATCGGCACCGGCGCATCCGGCCTGAACGTGTATCTCTACCAGGTCACGCCCAACCACGCGGGGGCCATGTCCGATCTGCCGACGCGTGGCCGGGACGGCTCGCTCGTGCGCCGTCCGGTCGCCGCGCTCGACCTGCATTACCTGGTGTCGGCGTACGGCGACGACGCCGTCCTCGAGCCGCAGCGGCTCATCGCCCGCGCGACGCTCGCCCTCGCGGTGACCCCGGTGTTCACCAAGGACGTCATCGAGGCGGCGGTCGACACGTACGGCACGGGCGGCACGGCGTTCCTCGACGACGCCGATCTCGCCGACCAGGCCGAACTCGTCAAGGTCAGCCCGGTGCCGCTCAGCCTCGAGGAGATCTCCAGGCTGTGGGGCGTCCTCGGCACGGGGTACCAGCTCTCCCAGACCTACACGGCCACCGTCGTGCTGCTGGAGGCGGCTCTCCCGGTGCACCGCGCTCTCCCGGTCCTCGCGCCCGTGATCGAGGTGCGTCCGTTCACGCGCGTGACGGTCGAGAGCGTGGCGGTCTCCGGCGGCGGGCCCGCCGTCACCGGCGCGACCCTGCTGCTCACGGGGAGCGGCCTGCTGTCACCGCACGTGGTGGTCACGATCGGCGGGCAGCGGCTGGTCCCGGAGCCGGGCGCGACGGCAGGCCGCCTCGCCGTCGTGGTGCCCGACGCCGTCCGGGCCGGAGCCCATCTGGTCCAGGTGGTGCACCTGCGCCCGGCCGACCCGGTGACGGGCGCGCCCGAGCGGGTGGTCGGCCGGTCGGCCGGGGTGCCGCTGCTGGTGCGGCCGGCGGTCACGAGCGTCACCCGGCCGGTCGGCCTGGTCCGCGTGCACCTCGCCCCCGCGCTGCAGGAGGGCCAGCGGGCCACGATCACGTTCGGCAGGCTCTCCGGCGGGGACCCGGCGGTGGTCGCGGCGACGTTCCCGCCCGTCGCGGCCGGCGACGTCGGACTCGACCAGCTGGACGTCGGGGAGGACCGCATCGCCGACGGCACCTGGCTGGTGCGGGTCGCCGTGGACGGCGCGGAGAGTCTGCCGGCCATGTCTCCCGGCTCCGACACGTACGACGCACCGGTGGTGACCCTCCCATGACGGCGGCGGCCACCACGCTGACGAGCGACGTCGCCACGGGTCGCGACCTGGTCCACGCCGAGCTCGATGTCGTCCGCGCGCACCTGGCGGGCCGTGACCCCGGACCGGCCGACGAGCGCCTGGTCGGTTTGCGCTCCCGCGCGGGCGGTCCGACGCCGCTGGACGAGATCGAGGCGTGCTTCGACCTGTCCGGGTTCGAGCGCCGGACGCTGCTGCTCGCCTGCGGTCCGGAGCTGGTGGGCGAGGTCGGCCGGGAACTGGTCGAGCACACCGGGCGGCCGTCCGTGTGCTTCGGCACCGCGCTCGCCAAGCTGCCCGGTGCGCACTGGGACGCCGTGACGCACGACGCCCCGTTGCGCCACTGGGGACTGCTGCGCCCGGCCGAACCGGACTCCGTCCTGGCCAGCCCGCTGGTGCCGGACGAGCGGATCCTGCACCACCTGGTCGGCATCGACGTGCTGGACGAGCAGCTGGAGCTGCTCAGCCGGCACGTCGACGCCCCCGTCGAGCTCGCACCGACGCACGAGACGATCGTCGCCGAGGTGGTACGCCGGTGGGCGACATCGGGCCCGGTGGTGCTGCGCGGTCCGCAGGCGCGGACGACCCGGGCGATCGCCGCCGCGGCGTGCGCCGCGGCCGGGCTCGCACCGCGCCTGCTCGGTGCCGCGGACCTGCCCGCGGGCGCCGCCGACCTCGTCGTCCTGCTCCGCCGGCTGGCGCGGGAGACGGTGCTCGGTCGTGTCGCGTGGGTGCTCGACCTCGACGACGCACCCGCGTCGTTCGCCGCCGCGGCGGGCCGGGCACTGCGGTCGGGCGAGGCGCCGATCGTGCTCACCGTCTCCAGCCGGCCGGGCGGTGCGCCCGTCGAGGGCCTGGGCCTGCCGGTGCTGCAGGTACCGCGCCTGGGCGCGGGCGAACGGCGCGCCGTGCTCGCCGCCGCTCTCGAGCGTGCCGGGGCCGGCGCGCCGGAGTCGGAGCTCGCCGCCGTGGCGGGTGCGTTCGACCTGTCGGTTCCCGACGTCGACGTCGTGGCCGGCGAGGTGGCGGCCGGCCACGGGCTGTGGCAGGCGTGCCGGCGGCGCCCGCGCGCCGACGTCGGCTCGCTCGCGCAGGTGCGTGAGCCGGAGGCCGGCTGGGACCGGCTCGTGCTGCCCGGCCCCCAGCTCGCCCAGCTGCGCGCGCTGGTGGCATCGGTCCGGCACCGGTCCACGGTGCTGGACGGGTGGGGGTTCGGGGCGTCGGCTCGCGGGCGCGGCGCCGCGGCGCTGTTCGCCGGCGACTCGGGGACGGGCAAGACGTTCGCCGCCGAGGTGGTCGCCCACGACCTGGAGCTCGACCTGGTGCACGTGGACCTGAGCCAGGTGGTGGACAAGTACCTCGGCGAGACGGAGAAGCGGCTCGCCAGGCTGTTCGACGCCGCCGAGGACGGCGGCATGGTGCTCCTCTTCGACGAGGCCGACGCCCTGTTCGGCAAGCGGTCGGAGGTGAAGGACAGCCACGACCGGTACGCCAACGTCGAGGTCGGCTACCTGCTGCAGCGGCTGGAGTCGTTCGCGGGTCTGGCGATCCTCACGACCAACGCCCGCAGCGCGCTCGACCAGGCGTTCACCCGGCGGCTCTCGGCGATCGTCAGTTTTCCCTATCCGGACCGTGCGGCGCGCGAACGCATGTGGTCCCAGGCGCTGCCCGCGTCGCTGCCGCGCGGTGACGTGGACCTGGCGCGGCTGGCGGAGGCCGACCTGTCCGGCGGCGCCATCGCGGCGGCCGCGCTGCAGGCCGCCTACCTGGCGGCCGACGACGGCGGGTCGCTGACGACGGAGCACCTCGCGCAGGCCGTGCGGTGGGAGCTGGGCAAGTCCGGCCGGGTCGCGGGCCGCGGCGCGGCCCCGGTACGGAGACCAGGATGAGGTGGCCGGGATGACACACGTCCACGCGACGGCGGCGGACCGCCCCCGCCCCGCCTCGGTGTCCTGGGGGTCGCTTCCGCGCTCGGGCGGCCGCCCCGTGCACGAGCTCGTCCGGACGCCGGTACCGGCGCACGACGTGGGCGACGTGCGGGTGCACGACGACAGCAGGTCGCGGAGGGCGGCCGCCCGGCTCGGAGCCCGGGCGTTCACCGTCGGACGGCACATCTATGTCGGACGGGGCGCTCTCGCGCGCGGCCCGGGCGCCACGGAACGGCTCCTGCGGCACGAGCTGGGTCACGCGGTGACCGCGCCGGCCGGGACCGGACCGGTCCCGGGCAGGGTCCCGCGTCTCGCCTCCGCTGCGGAGGAAGCACGCGCACGCGCGCACACGGAGCTCGCGCGCGCGGGCGGGCCGCCCACGGGTGCCGGCGACGTCGTCGGGCTGGAGATGCTCTTCGCCCAGACCGCGGCCGATCAGGTCCAGAACTTCTTCGACGGCGCCGGCACCGGGGGCGACGCCGGTGCGGACGCCCTCGAGTACCTCGCGACCCTGGAGCTGGGCGACCTCGTCGACACCGCGGTCGTCCTGGACCGGCGTGGCCGGCTCGAGCAGGTCGCGGGTGCCGTCAGGGTCGGCGACCGGTCCACGGTGGCGGCGGTCCTCTTCACGACGATCTACCTGTCGCAGGGCTCGCGGTCCACGCCGTCGTGGGGCATCGCCGCCGCCGGGATGGTTGCCGCACTGCCCGCGACGACGCGAACCAGCCTGCTCGCGCAGGTGCTCACCTCGATGGGGCGTGGCGACGAGGTCGCGGCGATCATGGAGGGCCTCGCGGCCTTCGAGGAGTCGGAGACGTTCCGGGCGTCGCAGCCGGAGGAGGTCGTCGAGCCCGGTGCCGCCGCGGCCACGACGGCCGGGCTCACCCCCGGTCCGTGGAACCCGGGGAGCCAGCCGGTCCCGTTCTACATCGGGAACTCGGCGCACGTCGCGATCGCCGCGTTCTACGCGGCGGCTCACGCCACCGACCTGGCGTTCTACAATTTCGTCCCGATCTCCTCCATCATTCTCGCCGCGGCCCGGGTCGCGACGCCCGGTGCGTCGAGCGCCACGGCCTCGCAGCTCGCCCTGAAGCCCGACATCGCCAACGTGACCAGGCGGCACCTGTACGAGATCAAACCCGCGACCGCGCAGAGCGTGGGTGCCGCCGAGGCGGTGCTCTACGCCACCGCGTTCGCGGCGGCGGGTCTGCCGATGGCCCTCGGGCCGACGGCCGAGGCCGGAACCGCCGGCACGCTGCCCGCCCCTGGCGGCTGGTACGTGTTCCGTTCGCCGGTTCCCGGCGTCATCACGTACAACTACCGCCAGCCGCCCCGGAGGCGGGTGCGGCGCCCGGTGACGTCACCCAGGACGCAGCCGGCCTCCGACAAGTCGCTGCGGCAGCGGATCAGCGAGATCACCGGTCTGACGGGCATGGCCCTGACCATCTACCTCATCATCTCGGAGGGATCGCGGCTCTTCCCGCCGCGGAACCTGATTCCGGTGCCCTGAACGAAAGGTCCCGCCCCATGCCGTCCCTCCTGCTGCCGGCCAGCCTGTCGGGCGACGCCGAGAGCGTGCGTCGCGCCTGGCGTCCCCTGATCCGCACCGCCCTGGCCACCGGGTCGTGGCCCGAGGAGGTCGAGCTCGCCGAGGCCGGTGCCCTGCCCGGGCTGATCGCGCTCGTGCCCGCGCCGCTCCTGGCGGGCGAGGTCCACGTGCACGCCTGGGTCCCGGCCGCGCTGCTCGCCGACGCGGTGCAGCGGGGTGCGGTGCCGGCCGAGGCGGAGAGCAGGCTGTTCACGTCGGCGCTCGGGTCACCGTGGGCTCTTCTCGGCCTGCTGGCGCCGGGCCATCAGCTCCTGGTCCTGCCCCCCGACCGGCACCTGCCGTTCGCCCGCGCCGTGGCCCGGGCGTGGGCCGAGCTCGACGCGCCGGGAGCGCGGTACACGGCCGGCCTGCGTGAGGGCTCCCGCCTGTGGGACGTCCCCTCGGGTCTGCACTACGTCCTCGGTCGCCTGGGCGTGCCGGAGGCGAAGCTCCGTGCGGCCCTGCCCGCCGGCGGGCCGGGCGCGCTGCTGCCCGCCGGGGCCTAGCGGGCGGGCAGCTCGTCCGGGCGCGGATCGGCGGCCGCCCAGGCGTGCCACCGTCGCCGCAGGTCCTCGCGCTGGGCCGGGTCGATGTCGACCGATCCGTCGGCGCGGATGTCCACGGCGAGGCCGTTCCAGGTCGGGAAGGCCTCGTGACGCACGCCCGAGGCCCAGGTGAGCAGGACGTGTCCCGTCACGAAGCGGTCCGGGTCGTCGAGCAGCCCGAGAAGTGACCCGACGTCGGCCTGGCGCAGGGTGTCGTCCACGGCGGGGAGCGCGGGCGTCAGGCCGAACGCGTGCGCGGACCAGGTCACGGCCTGGTCGGTGGGCAGCTCGTCGGTGGTGTTCATGGTGTCCTCGCAGGGGTGGGTGCCGGCGGGTTGCGTACGACGCGGCGGACCGCCGTGACGGTGGTCGTGGCGGGGTCGATCGTGGTGATGACATCGACCTCCCGCCCGTCGGGGTACCGCCAGGTCCGGGTGATCTCGACACCGCCGGGGACCGTGGCGGGGGGACTGTCGCCCACCCAGGTCGCGCCCAGGAGCCTGCCCTGCGCGGCCAGCGAGGCCGTGTGCGCCGGGCCGAAGGACTCGCCCGAGATCTGCTTGCGGTGCTGTTCGACGAGCTCATGGTGCAACATCGACGCCGTGTTGTCGCCCAGCCTCGAGTGGCTGCTCTCGGCGCCGTACCGAGCCAGGTCGTCGAGGTCGACCTCGCTGAGCACGAAGCTGCCGACGATGACGCCGGTCCCGCCGTGGGTGAACGCGATGGTGATCGTCGCGCGCTCGGAGACCATCGACTGGATCTGCGCGAGCAGCTCGGTCGCGTCCCGGGTCGGCGGCCCCTGGACGTTGGTGTCATGGATCGAGACCTCCCCGGCGGCGGACACCTGGATCCGCTTCTGCACCCCCAGGATCGAGTTCACCAGGGCGACGAAGCCGGCGGTGTCCCCGGTGGCGACGAACTTGCCCTGTACCCGCGGCCCGGTGGTCGCCTGCTGCCGCACGTGGGTCAGCTCGTGCGCGAGCAGCCGGCGCCCCGCGGGGGATCCCGGGTCGTGCCGGCCGCGCGCGAACAGGACGTGGTGTCCGATCGTCACCGCCTCCGCGCCCAGCCGGGCGGTCATCGCGTGGGCCGCGGCGTCGTCGTGCAACCGCACCCGGGAGAAGTCGTGGCCGAGCTCGGCGCCGAACCCGCGCAGCAGGCCGGCGTCGTCGTGGGCGGCGGGCTCGACGGCGGGCGTGACCGTGTCCGCGACCCGGTCCGCCTCCTGCTCGTGGTGGTCGTCGTGGCGTCCGATGATCTCCATCCCGGTCACCTGCCCGACGCCACGCGCACGGTGAGCGTGTCACCCGGGCGCAGCTCGGTCCCGGTGCGGGCGTCCGTGCCGAGCACCGTGTTCGCGCGGATCCCCGGCGCGGACTCCTCGACGACCCGGAGCGCGACGCCCGCCTCGGCGGCCCGGCGCTCCACGAACCCGAGCGTGCGCCCGGTGAAGTCCTCGACGACGAACCGCCGGTCCGGCCGGTCCGGCTCGGGGTCGAGGTGGAACCACGTCTCGAAGCGGCCGCCGGTCACGGCGTCGGTCGTCGGCAGCTCGAGGCGGGTGCGGTCGCCGTCCATGAAGGTGCTGGCGTGCCCGTTCAGGTGCTGGGCCGGGTCGTTCTCGCGCACGATCGCCCACCCGTCGAGCTGGAACCGTGCCAGGACCGGCAGACCGGGCGCGCCGAGCTGCTGGTTCCCCTCGAGCTGCCGCAGCCGCTCGACGATCCGGGGCAGGGCCTCGATCGTCGCGGGCGCGGGCGACCAGGTGATGAACGGTCCCTCGGCCTCCAGGGTGCCCAGCAGCTCCACGGTGTGGGTGGCGAACGAGGGCCCGCCCCACACGTCCAGCTCGGGCCCGACGGGCCAGGGCAGCTCGACGAGCAGGCGGCCCACGGGCTTGTCCTTGACGCTCTCGGCGAGCACCGTGTCGTCGAGGGCGACGACGATCGGCTTGCTCAGCTCGTCCGGATGGTAGACGGCGTCGTTCTCGAGCGGGCCGGACGAGAGCCGCACGCCGGCCACGTGCAGCCCGGGCGGCCGGCCCTCGGACGGGCGGACGACCCGTGCGGTGACGATCACGGCGACGTCGTCGGCCGGTGCGAGCACGTCGGTGAGCCGTTCGGCGGTGAGGGTCTGGGCGGCCTGCCCGCGCGGGTCGGGGGTCCAGAACGCGGCGGCGACGCCGTCGGCCCCGGTGGGGACGGCCAGCGGGTTGCCGGTGCTGCCGCCTCCGCCCGCCGCGGTGCTCAGGGTGCCGCCGGCGGCGGTGAACCGCACGGTCTCGCCGGCCACCGGGAGGGACCCCCGGCGCACCGCCACGCGGACGGGAGCGGGCAGTTCCACGCCGGGTGCCGCCTCCTGGCCGTCGCCGCCGAGCAGGTCGAGCGCCGCCGTCGCGGTCAGCGGCGGGAACAGGTGACGGCAGTCGGACAGCACCGTCCAGGTGTCGCCGGCCCGTTCGACGAGGCCGAGCAGCGCCCGGCGGTGCACCGGTCCGGTGGGTGGCAGCGCGGCCGGGGTGCCGGGCATGCCCGGCCACTCGATCGTGCCCGTGCGGGCGCTGACGCCGTAGGCCAGCCGGACGGTGCGCGCCGGGATCAGCCAGTGGTCGCCGACGGCGGGGGAGCCGCCGGCCGGGAACGCGACGGTGATGCCGCCCTCCAGGTCGGTACGGGTGGTGCGCAGCGGCAGCGGGCCGCCCTCCCAGCGGCGTACGACCGGGGCGCCGCCCAGCGCGGCCACCGACGTCGGCGGCGTGCCGGGGTTCTCGGCGAGCCAGTCGACGTCGAGGACCAGGTCCACGACCCGGCGCACCCGCGCGAGGTACCCGGGCCGGCCCCGCAGCCCCAGGTCGGCGCTGGTCACCTCGATCAGGTCACCCTGGCCGATCGACAGCTCCTCGTCCCGGCCGGCCCGGTCGAGCGTCAGGGCGGCGTCGAACCCGACGCTCGATCCCGCGACCGTGACCAGCCCGGCGACCACCGAGCCGTTCTCGCGCGACCACAGGAACGCGGGCGTGCCGCCGGCCTGCCAGATCTCCACCCGGTAGAGCTGGTTCTCCAGGAGCTGGTACCCGCCGCCGCTCGCGACGGAGCACGGGTCCGCGGGGGCGTCGGCCTCCTGCAGCCCGGCCCGCATCGTGCGCGGGGTGCGCCCGAACAGGCCCGCGGGCACCGTCGAGCAGGCGGCGCCGTCGTCGACGGGCTCCAGCAGCACCTGCCACACCGTCTGCTCCCGTGCGGCGGTGTCCGGGCCGCCCAGCGCGGACTCCAGCAGCTGCGGGCGCTCGTCGGCGGTCACCAGGCGGTCGAACACGTCCAGGACGGCGGCATACGTCCCGGCGGCGGGCTCGGCGAGGCCCGGCTCGCCGCCGACGCCGCGCAGGTGCGGCTGGCCGGCCAGCGGCCAGGTGCCGCCGGTGCCCGGGCCGGGCGCCGACTCGGCGAGCACCCCGTCGACGTAGTAGCGGCCCGGCGTGACGCCGAGGTCCGCCCAGGCGACCGGGCCGGCGGGCGGCTCGCCGGACGTCAGCGACACGACGGCGAACGGCCCCGGCCCGCCGTCGAGCGGCTCGGGCCCGCCGGAAGGGCCGATGACGTCCGCGGCGCGCGTCCGGTCGTGGTGGGCGGTGATCTCGGCCTGTTCGTTCCACTCCGCGTCGAGCAGGACGCGGCCCTGCTGCATGAGCACGGACCGGAACCCCAGGGCGGGGTCGAAGGTCCTTCGGGTCAGATCAGCGTGCATGTCAGCTCCCCAGCATTCCGATTCGCATGGCCGCCGGTACGTAGGGCTCGACGAGGCGGCGGGCCGCGTCGGTCCGTTGCGGACGGCGCAGATGGTGGTGCACGCCCATCTCGGCGCCGTCCTCGCCGCCGCGCCGGATCGACGCGGGAGCGGTGGGTGCGAGGGCGGGGTAGGCCGGTGCGGCGGGATCGCGCGCGAGGTACGTCGGGGCGTCGCCGGGCGGCACGCACCGGAACCGGCGCGGCGCCCGCGAGCCCGGCGCCAGATAGCTGAACCGCGCGCAGCCGCGCTGCCGGTCCACGACCGTGACGACGCCGTCGCAGAGGCTGGAGGTCACGTGGAGCACGCGCGCGCCGAGCGCGCCCAGCAGGGTGGAGCCCTCGACGGTCACGTGCGTGCCGGGCGCGACGACGGCGGGCCCGGCGGCCGGCGGTGCGGCGCCGGGGTCGGTCAGGCGCGGGTCGACGACGCTGTCGGTCACCCTCAGCCCGGGCGCCGTCGGGGCCAGCTCGACGCCGCCGACCAGGCTGCGCCGCACGTCCACGACGAGCTCGCGGTTGCCGTCGGCGGGGGTGCCGAGCACCCGCACCCGGCCGGCGACCGTGCACTGGCTGACGGTCAGGGACCGCAGGTCGCCGGCCGCGACCACGACGTCGCCCTCGATCACGAGCCCGTCCAGCAGGACGGCGGCGCCGGTCTGGCCGGTCACGAGGACGTCCCCGACCACGCGCGGGCGCAGCCCGTCGGGGGCGTAGACGCCGGGGACCGGTGCCTCGACGTCCCCCGTCAGGAGCAGCCGGCCGCGCCAGTGCGCCGCCACGAGCACGAGGCGGCTCTCGGCGGGCACGTCGATCGTCAGGTCGCCGGTGTACGTCTCGCTGTCCGCGACCGAGAGCACCTGGGTGCCGCCGGTCAGGTCCGGGGCGGCCGGCGACCAGCCCGCGGCGACGTCGGCCAGCCCGTCCGCGATGCTGACCGCCGTTCCGGGCTCGGTGGCCCCGGTGCGCACCGGCACCTGCGCGCCGACGCGGTCGCCGCCCTCGTCGGTGTCGCCGGTGAACGGGTCGGCGGCGAGCGCGGCGTCGTGGCCGAGGCTGCGGTCGTAGGTGCCCGCGCCGACGTCGGCCGGTGCGCCGTAGGCGTAGTCGACGTGCACCGAGCCGGGGTCGGCGGGTGCGCCGTCGAACAGCGTGCGGATCCTGCCGTGCACCGGGTCGACGGTCACCTGCCACCCGGTCAGGGGGTCGCCCGCGTCGTCCGTGGCGAGGTCCTCCAGGCGGCAGACGCGCACCCGCTCGGCGGGCAGCGGGGCGTCGTCGTCCAGCCGCACCCGCACCGGAAGGCCGGCGTCGTCGCCGCCGGCGCGCGCGGCCCGCAGCAGCGCGAGCAGGCGGCGCGGGCGGAGCGGGACCGGCAGGTCCGCCTCGCCGGCCAGGTGCTCGATGTGCTCCTCGGTGGCGGGCGGGGCGAACCATGGTTCGTCCAGGCCGAGGGGATGCGTCGCCCAGCCGTCGGCCCCGCCGAGGGGCCGGCGGGCAGGCGTGCCCGAGGCCCCGTACACCTGCGAGCCGAAGACGAAGATCCCGACGTTGCCGATCCCGAACCGGCCCCTGCCGCCCGCGGGCCCGGGATCGACGTGCCGCGCCTCGGCGGTGTGCGCGAACCGTGTGAGCGCTCCCGCCGCGAGCCGCGGCGACTCCAGCTCCGCCTGCGCGGCGCCGCGCACCGACGCCCAGGCGGGACGGTCCGGCCGGACGTGGTTGACGTGCGTGGTGACGCCGAGCAGGGGGTGGTGCTCGATCGCCGCGGCGGGCCAGCCGGTGACGTCGCGGACCACCTGTTCGAGCACCGCGACGGTGCCCTTGCGCTGCCGGTACATCACGGTGTTGGCCACCACGCCCCGCCGCGAGACGCCGGCTCCGGTCCCGGCGCCGAGGTCTCCCGGCAGGCCGGCCAGCCCGACGAGGTCGGCCAGGTAGGGCAGCACCCACTCGGGGGCGGTCTCCACGAACCAGGCGTCGTAGAGGGTGTCCAGGTCGTCCTCGACGACGGCGAGCTCGCCCGCCACGGCGTCCAGCAGGGCCCGCAGCAGACCGCCGGTGGCGGCGTCGCGCTCCAGTACGTGCGGCGGCAGCAGCGACTCGAGGTACCGGGCGCGGCCGGCGCGGCGCAGGTCCGAGACGGTCATGCGATCACCCCTACGTGGATGTCGGTCAGGTGCAGGGCCTGGGCCGGGAGCAGCCCGCCGGACGAGGCCCAGCGGGCCGGGGCCGCGACGAGCAGGTCGCCGGCGCCGGGGCTCCCGGCGGATCCGGCGTCAGCGAGGTCGGCGGCCAGGACGGGCATGGTCGCGTGCGAGACGCCCGCCACGCCCGCGGCGGTGACCAGCACGACCGCGGCCGCGAGCGGCGCGGCGAGGTCGAGGTCGCCGTGCCGGGCCCGCACCGCCGCCGCGACGGCCTCGAGGACGGCGCCGGTCTCGTACCGGGGGTCGACCGCGACGTCGAGGGCCACCCTGAAGCCGATCACCTGGCCGGGCAGCAGCGCCCGCCGGGCGCGGGCCTCGCGGGCGGCGTCGAGCGTCGTCCGCAGGTCGGCCAGGAGCTGGCCGGAGGCGGGCGCGCCGGTCGCGTCCAGCACCGAGAGGACGACGGTGTCGGCCTTCCCGTCCCACACCAGGTCGGCCCGCGCGCGCCCGACGCCGGACCAGCCGCGCGCGAAGTCCTCGTGGTCGGCCACGGACACCGCCCGGTCCAGGGTGCGGATCCGCTGCGGGGCGTTCACCCGGGCGCCGGCCAGGTCCTCGGGCGGCGCCCAGTCGCGGGTCGCCGCGAGGTTGGCGACCCGGGCGATCCCGCGCGGCCTGCGCACGGGGAGCATCACCTGGCCGGGCTCGGCGGCGCCGTCGGCCCCGATGCCGACGCGGTAGGTGGCGTGCACGTTCTCCGTCCCGGTCGGCAGCCGGGAGCCGTGCTCGCCGTCGCCGAAGATCACGGTGGTCTCGCCCTCCTCGCCCTGCCGCACCACGTACACCTGGTCGCGCGGGCCGGCGTCGTGCAGCGTGGGCACCTCGGTCCACGCGACGCCCTCCACGCGGATCTCGAGCTCGGCGGACGCGCCGGTGGCGTCGGTCGTGGAACGGACGAAGGTGAGCGGCGGGCGGCGGAGCACGAACCGGGGGAACGCCACCCGGCCGTCGCCGCTGCCCAGCACCTGTTCCGCGGTCTCGCCGTGCGTCGCGCGGGCGACGTTGCCGTGCACGACGACGGTGCCCGCGTGGTACGAGTGCGCCAGCGGCGGGTCGAGCGTCAGGCGCAGGGCGCCGTCGGGTGCGGCCTGCACGGCGGTCACGGTGGCGGCCTCGACCGCGCGCCCGCCGTCGCCGGACCGGACACCCTCGACCAGCACGAGGCGGCCGGCCGGCAGCGCCGGCTCGGTCATCGCGACCTCGAGCAGGATCCCGGCGCCGTCGCTCCACGCGCCGACCGGGCCGGGCCGGGGCATCCAGGCGGTGGGCAGCTCCTGGCTCACCGCGTGCACGAGGGTGCGGTCCCGCTGGAAGCCCGACAGGTTCTCGGTGAGGTCGACGGTGACCTGGGTGACCTTGCCGGCCAGGGCGAACCGCCGGGCGCCCCCGGGCGTGACCGCGACGGCCTGGTAGGCCTCGGTCGTGCCGGGCTGCTCGAGCACGAGCCAGGAGCCCGGCACCAGGTCGGGTACGTCCCCCTCGACGTCCAGCGTCCCGCCGGCCAGGCCCGCTCCCGGCCAGCTCGCGGCCGCCGCCTCGCTGGCCAGCCGGGCGACGCGGGTCGACTCGGTGCCCAGGAGGCCCGGGTCCGGGGCGTTCCAGCCGAACAGGTTCAGCCGCCGCGCCAGCCGGTACACGCGCACGTCCTCCAGGGCCGCCAGCGGGCGGCGCGGCTCGAAGCCGACCGGCTCGTCCAGGTCGAGCCGGGTCCAGCCGGCCGCGTGCGGCGGGTCGGTCTCGACGGCGACCACGCGCCGGAAGTCCCACTGCTCGGTGGCGGCGGAGTGCGGCGCGCCGGGCTGCACGCCGGCGCGCTCGCTGCCGATGATCAGGAGGCGGTCGTCGACCCGGACCAGCGGGTCGGTGGTGGACAGCCACACCGACGTGGTGCCGAACCCGAACGGCTGGCGCACCCGGTCGGCGGCGGGTACCGCGTTCCACGCCGTGCGGGCCTCGAGCTCGTCCACCGTCTCGAACGTCTGGGGCAGCTTGCCCGGCGCGGGGACGGTCTGCACGGGCGTCCCGGCCGGCACGACGACGGTCTCCGGCGCGCCGGGGGCGGTCTCGGTCTCGAACACGAGCTCGACCTCCGCCGCCACACCCGGCCGCAGCTCGTAGCCGAGCGTGCGTGCCTGCTGCCGTACCGACATCGTCTCGGTCGCGGTGCGCAGGAACCCCTCCTGCGCGATCCGCTCGGTGTAGAAGGACACGATGTCGGTGACCACCGCCCAGGTGTCGAGCAGGGCGACCGCCGGGTCGTCGTCCTGCGCCGCCAGCGACCGGACCCGGAGGTCCTGGTCCGGGGCGGCGAGGTGGGCACGCATCCGCGCCAGGGCGGCACCGTGCGGGGCGACCCGCCAGTGCAGCTCGTCCTGACCGGGACGGTTGGTGATGCTCACGACCCACCTCCCAGGCGGAGCTCGAGGCGTCCGGCCTCCGGGTTGTTCGGGTCGGAGTCGCAGCGCAGCAGCTCGCGCGGCGAGACCTCGATCTCGCCCGCGGCGAGGGCGGCCGCCGCCTGCGCCCTGGTCGCGTCCCGCCGGGCGAATCGCACCGGCTCGACCCACGCCAGCCCGTCGACGGCCATGGCCGCGGCCACGACGTCGGACAGCCGCAGCGGCCGGCCGAACGTGAACCGGTCGGGGTGGAAGAACCCGGTGCCGCCGTCCGCCCGCACGCCCGAGGAGAACACCTCCCGCACCTGCTGCCCGACGTCGGCCCGCAGGTACCCGGGCCGCGTGCAGCCGCGCAGCACGATCTCCAGCGGCACGTACACCGGGCGGCCGAGCTCGACGTCGACGCCCGCCATGCGCCGCACGTCCAGCGCCGCGGTGACCTCGGTGAGGTGGGCCGGGTCGCCCGCCCGCGCGTCGACGGCGTCGACGGTGACGTCCTGGGCGTACCAGGACCCGGTCCAGCGGCGCCGGGCGACGGCCCGCTGCGTGCCCGGGACCTCCTCGGCCACGGCGGCGTAGTCCTGGCTGGTCACGGCGCGCAGCTGGCGGCGGAACGCGGCGGGCGCGAGCTGGCGCACCCGCTCCAGCCGCTCGGGATCGGTGCCGCCGGTGGCGGGCAACGGGTTCCAGGCGGCGACCGCGGCCCCGGTCGTGGCGTCCGTGCCGTCGGCGCGGGGCAGCAGCCGGACCAGCCGGTCCGGGGCGATGTTGCCCGCCGTCCCGGTGCCCACCCGGTAGCTCGCCAGCGGGGTGGCCCCCACCGACGGGAGCCGGCCGGTCAGGCCGTCCCCGAACCGCAGGCGGGCCACGCCGCCCGGCTCGGGCTCGACGACCAGGTGCGTGGCCAGCCGCCCGCTGGCCAGCAGGTCCGGCCGGGGCGTCCAGGTGCGCTGCCCGTCGTCGAGCTGGAGCGCCGCCCCGGCGCGCCGCGGGTCCGGGCGCAGCAGGGCGGAGGCGGACGCCGTCGCCGGCAGCCCCGGGTCGACGTACGCGACGCCGGGGCGGCGCAGCCGCGGGCGGTAGGCGCCGTCCGCGGGGACCGTGGACGGCACGAGGGTCTCGGTCAGGACGCTCGCGCCGTGGTCCGCGACGACGACGTTGCCCAGCGCCACCGCGCGGGGCTCGTCCGTGCCGGGGGTGGACACCGGCAGCGGGGCGGCCGGTGCGTCGGCGGCCGACCAGCGCAGTTCCCACACGGCCACCGACGGGTCCAGCGGGTCGTCGTGCTCGACGGCGTCGGCGATGAGGCGCACCGCGAACCGCCGCGCGGGGTCGCCCTGCCGGGGCACCCCGCCGACGGGCCGGCCGGCCAGCACGAGCAGGTGCCCGGCCCGCAGGCCGGGGTCGGTGCCGGCGGGCGCGGACACGAACGCGGCCGTGGCCCCGGCGGGCAGGCTGTGGTCGCGGTCGCCCCAGGCGTACAGCGGGAGCGCGTTGCGTTCCGGGCGCAGCTCGACGGGGGCGGAGGTCTGGAACACGGTGCCGCCGAGGCCGTCCGCGTCGGCGGGGCTCAGCACGTCCACCCCGGGGCGCTCCGGGAGGTCGGTCACCGGGGTCCCGGCGGGCAGGGTGAGGGTGGTGTCGGTGTCGAAGGCGACCAGGGTGCGCGCGGAGCAGCCCTCGTGCACGGCGTACCCGAGCAGCCGGGCGTGCCGCCGCACGGACGTGCGCCGCCGCGCGGTGCTCAGGTAGGCCTCGACCGCGACGGCGTCCTGCCAGTACGCGAGCCGGTCGCCGACCGCGGCGAACAGCTCGACGAGCATGACCGCCGGGTCGGCGGGGCTGCGGTCCGACCAGTCGGGCAGCAGGGTGGCGAGCCGGTCCAGCAGCCGGGTGCGCAGCGCCTCGAAGTCGCGGGCCAGGTAGTCGCCCGGCAGCAGGTCCTCCGCGGTGGGCGCGGGCCCCGGCGCGTCGTGGTGGCAGTCGTGGTCGGACGGGCAGTCGACGGTGAACACGAACGGCGCCGCCGACAGCGGCAGGTCCACGCCCTCCGGGGCGCCGGCCCCGCCGGGCCCGACGAGCCGCAGCGTGTAGGCCGAGAGGTCCCCGCTCGACGAGGTGCGCACCACCAGCGCGCGTGCGCGGGCGTCGTCGTCGGCGAGCGCCTGGTCCACCAGCGTGCGGTCGGCCGGGGTCACGCCCTCCAGCGGGTCGAGGGCCGCCGGCCCGGCCACCGCAGCCGCGGGCCAGGCCCACCGGACGCGCACCGGGTTGAGCTCCGGGTCCTGGCGCACGCCGCCGGCGACGCGGACGACGTCACCGGTCCAGCCGGCCGGTACCGGGCCGTTCAGCAGGTGGACCAGCAGGGTCCGCTGTTCCGGCGCGCCGGGCACGTGACCGGGTGTGCCCCGGTGGTTGGAGAGCACCTCCACGAAGTCGATGCCGTCCAGGCCGCCGGGCAGGCCGATCCCCGGGCGCCCGCGGACCAGCGCCCGCCGGGCCTCGAGGTCGATCTCGCCGGCGAAGGGCAGCGTCTCCGTCGTCATGGCGTGCCTCCCACGGTCACGGAGCGGCGTTGCTCGGGGCTGGTGGCGTGCAGCGGCAGGTACTCCACGACGACCTCGATCCGCGAGTCGGCGGACGTCACGCGGACGTCCTCGACCCGGACGAGGTCGCCGAGCCACTGCTGCAGGGCGCCCTGCACCAGCGCCCGCGTGGTCGTGGCGAGCGCGTCGTCGCTCGGTGCGAACACGAGCCGGCCGACGCCGCTGCCGAAGTCGGGCCGGTTGACCCGCTCGCCGGGTGCGGTGAACAGCACCTGCTCGACGAGGCCGGCCACCCAGGCCGGGTCGTCGGCGAGCGCGGTCCGGCCCCGCAGGTCCAGCCGCAGGGGGAAGCCCACGTGGCGTGGCGCCGTGTAGCGCCTCGGCGAGGTCTCGGTCATGTCGCCCTCACTCGCTGCTGGGTCTGGCTCGCGGTCATCGGCACGCCGGTCGGGGCGCAGGTGCCGGGCGGGCCCTGGATCGCCAGGGGCTGCTTGTTCGCCGTCACCCGGACGGTGCCGGAGGTCCACTGCCCGGTGACGTCCGGGCCGCCGGAGTTCGGCGGGTACGTACAGCCCGCGACGGCGTACGGCGTCGCCTGCAGCACGGCCGCCGCGCCGCCGAGCTTCACCCGCGGGAACCCGGCGGCCGGCGTGGCCTGGCCCTGGTGCGCGCAGGCCACCTGGGCGGTCTCGGTGAGCAGGTAGCCGGGCATCACGTCACCTCCAGGGCGCCGTCGTTGATCGACACGGAGACCGGCGACAGGGCGATCTTGCCCTTGCCCATCGCGATCTCGACCCCGCTGCTCGTCGCGTCGATCGTGATGCCGCCGGTCACGGCGGGGGAGCCGACGCTGATCCGGATGCCGCCGGCACCGGGCAGGTCGCTCACCTCGACCGAGACGGAGTCCGTCCGGAACATCTTGACCTCGGCCACCGCGGGCGACGCCGGGACCTGGCCCGGGCCCCAGAAGCAGCCGCCGAGGATGGGGGAGTCCGGATCGCCGCCCTCGAACTCCACCCACACGTGGGCGCCGACCGGGGGCACGAGGAACAGGCCGACGCCGTCGCCCGCGTACGGGGTGCAGGGCATGGCCCAGCTCATCCGGCCGCTGCCGAGCACGACGGGGCACCTGACCTGGACCCGGCCGAGCTGCATCGGGTCCACGTTGTTCTCGACGGTGCCCCGGTACTTGCCGTAGAACCGGCGGGGTGCGGGAAGGTCTCCGGAGGTCATGCCGCCGCCCCTCAGACCCGCACCACGGGGGAGAGCGCGCCGTACCCGTCGCGCGTCAGCGTGAAGTCCGCGGTGTAGCTGCCGCGCGCGACACGGTGCACGACCTGCTTGACGTACCACAGGCCGTCGTTGACCAGGCCGGCGCCGCGCATCCCGACCAGGGCGCGGGGGCGCAGCACCGACCCGTACTCGCCTCCGGAGAGCGTCCCGGTCGCGGTGACGGCGTCGGCGGTGGCGTCGGTGACGCCCTGCGCACGCCCGAGCGCGCTCGTGGCGCCCGCTCCCGGGTCACGCAGCAGCCGCGTCCGCAGCTGCGCCCGGTGCTCGGCCGACACCGGGAACGCGGCCAGCGGCGGGCGGGTCGGCGCCACGGTCCGGACCGGGATCGTCGTCCCGGCGCGCGGGTCCTGGACCTCGCCCGCGACGAGCTCGGGCGCCAGGACGTCCGTGCGGAACGACACGGCGCCCCGCACGTTCGTGGCGGAGCCCAGGTCGACCGACAGCGCGGGCTGCGGCACCCCGACCCGGACCGCGGGGCCCCAGTACAGCGTCGTCGGGCCGGGGAACGGTCCCGGCACGACGTAGCAGACGTAGCCGTGCCATCGGGCGAGCTGCTGCAGGTGCTGCCAGTCCGTGCCCTGCTGCGTGGGGGTGCGCTCCATCGGCAGCGGCGGGTTCATGACGGGCGGGGGCAGCACCAGCGGGACGATGCGCTGGGTCGCGTAGGGGCCGGCGATCCTGAGCACCTGCAGGGAGTCCTCCAGGCCGATGTGCTCGGCCGCCAGCTCGTTCCGGTCCAGCAGCAGCGAGACGTCCTGGCCGGTGACGCTGATCTCGGCGCGCTGGTCCGTGCCGCCGGGCTGGAACGTCGTCTCGGTGACGATCCCGTCGACGAGCGTCTGCGGCAGCACGCCCCGGGTGAGCAGGACGACGACGCGCGCGTTCGGCCGCAGCGGCGAGGTGGTGAGCGCCGGGGTGTCGGCCGCCGCGGCCGGCCCGCTGCGACCGGCGTCGAGCGTGATCGTGAACGCGGACCGGCCGCGGTCGGACTCCGTGACGGTGACCGACCGGACGCGCTGCGTGACGTCCGGCGGCAGGGGCAGCGGCACGGTCGGGCCGGCGAGGACCGACAGGTGCGTCCCGAGGAGGCTCACGGCGCGGCCACCCCCGGGAACGGGACGACGATCTCGGTGCCCACGGCCTCGGCGCCCGTCAGGTCGTCCGGGTCGAGCGCGTCGTTGGCGTCGCAGATGCGCCAGAAGCCCAGCGGGTCGCCCGTGTACCGGAAGCTGACCAGGTCCAGCCGGTCGCCCGGGGCCACCAGGTGCTCGGCCAGCGTGCCGGAGCCCGCTGCGTCCGGCGGGAACCGCCGCCGGTAGCAGCGCACCAGCCGCCGGGCGCCGGCGGCGTCGGTGACCTGGAGGGTCGTGGTGTCGGCGTCGTCGTACCGGGACACGTCAGCCTCCCACCGAGAACGCGACGCCAACCGCGCCGCTGACGGCCGCGACGGACGCCCGGACCTCCTGCTGCACCTGATGGGCCAGCGACATCGCGAACCCCACCTCGGTGGCGGGCAGGTCGTCGTAGGTCAGGACCGTGAGGGACACCTCGACGCTCGCCCGGACCGGGTTGAGCGCCACGTCGAACGCCTGCTCGCGGATCGTCAGCGAGTCCAGCCGGACCGGCACCACACGTCCGGGACCCAGAGCGAGGACGGTGAGCGGACCGCCGGGCGGCAGCACCTCGATCGTGCCGGCGGCCGTCAGCGCCGCGTTGGTGATGACCGTCGCCGTCGACGGGTACAGCTGCATCTCCAGGACGGCGAGCCGGCCCGACACACCCATCGCCTGCGTGACGGGGTCGCCGGCCTCCAGCCCGTCGGTCGCGTCGAGCTCGACGGTCATCGTGATCGTCTCGGTCGCGGCCCCCCACACGCGCCGGGCGTCCGACGCCGACGCGCCGCCGGCGCTGGGGGTACGCGGCCGCAGGGTTCGCGTGACTTCATCCGGATTGTACTGGAACACGGCGATCCGGGCGAGCGGCGCCGTCGGGTCGACGGCGACGATCGCACCCGCCAGGACTCGCGGGCTACCGGGAAAGCTGCTCATGCCGGTGATCGTGGCGGGTCGTCGTCACGGTGCTGTCACCGGCATGTCACGGACCGCGCGGCATTCACCGCGGTATCACGCGCGGCGGCGCAACCTCCTTTACGGTGAAGCGTGGCTCGGTGGCTCGGCGGCTTGGTGCCGAGCCTGGATCCGGAGGTGGAGCGTGTCTCAGGGGGCAACGGAACTTTCTCAGCCGCGGCGTGTGCCGGAGGTGGCGATCCGCCTGCTGGGAACCTTCGTGCTCGAGGTCGACCGTTGCCCTGTGGCGCTGCCGACGGGGGCGCAGCGGCTCGTGGCCCTGCTCGCGCTGCGCGGGCGCACCGGACGCAGCCGGGTCGCCGGCCTGCTCTGGCCGGAGACCGAGGAGCGACGCGCGCTCGCGAACCTGCGCACCGGCATCTGGCGGGTGAACAAGACAGCTGCCGGCCTGGTGGTGTGCGAGCACGGGGTCGTCGGGCTCGGCCTGTCACCCGTGGTCGACGTCGATCGTCTGGTCGCCCGGTCGCGGGCCGTGCTCGGCGGTCAGGAGAGCCCCGAACCGGAGCCCGACCTCGGGACCGGTGAGCTGCTCCCGGACTGGGAGGATCCCTGGCTGGACACCGAGCGCGAGCGCTTGCTCCAGCTCCACCTGCACGTGCTCGAGTCGACCGCCGCCCGGCTCGCGGCCTCGGGCCGGTACGGCATGGCCCTCGAGTTCGCACTCGCCGCGCTGCGGGTCGACGCCCTGCGCGAGAGCGCGCACCGCGCCGTGATCGCGATCCACCTGGCGGAGGGGAACATCGCCGAGGTGCGCCGGGCGTACGACGCGTGCCGCCGCACGCTGGCCTCCGAGCTCGGGATCGTGCCCTCGCCGTCGACCGACGCGCTCGTCGCGGGGCTCGCCCCGCGTGCCCTGACCGGCTGAGGGGCGGCCGCCTGAACCTCACCTGAACCGTCGTCGTCGATCGTGGGACACGGACGCGGCACCGCGTCCGAACCCACGGAACGACGAAGGGACGGAACGATGAGCGAGAAGACGTACGAGTTTCCCGGGGACTACGTGCTGGATGTCCTGGACGTGACGAACGAGCTGGATGTCCCCCGTGACGGCCTGGCCGAGCCGCAGCTCGTGCTGGCCTACAACCCCGTGACGGGGAAGTTCGTGTGGGTCTGGGAGATCCCGCCGCACATGTCCGAGGTCACCCCGGAACTCCTGGAGTCCCTGCCCGCCGAGGCGTTCACCGGTCTCGACGACGCGGTCCAGGACCGGATCGACCAGGTGTCCGACCCCAGGTACAACACCGTCGCGGGGATCCAGCTCCACCGGCTCGGGACCCGGCTGCCCACGGCGCGCCTGGCCGAGACCGGGATCCGCGACCTGACGCTGCGCCTCCTCGAGGCCGGCCTGAACCACGCCAAGATCTGAGAGGAGCTCGACCATGGGACAGCGACCGATCAGCGGCTTCCCGCCCGGCGCCCGCAGCGAGGTGGCCATCCAGGCGAACGGTCAGGAGGATCTGTTCGCCGTGAACGAGCAGGGCGTCCTGCATGTCGCCTGGACGCCGCTCTCGCACAACACCTTCCGGGGGATGGTGCCCATCAGCGGCCCCGTCTTCCCGCCCGGCGCGCCGATCGCCGCGGCCAAGCAGGCCCAGGACCTCCTGACCGTCGCCCTGGTCGACGACGAGGGGTTCCTGAACCTCACCTGGGTCGTCGGCACGGGCGCGTGGCAGGGTCCGATCCGCCACGGCGGGCCGGTGTTCCCGCCGGGCGCGCCGATCGCCATGATCAAGCAGACCGACGACGTCATGACCGCCGTGCTGGTCGACAACGAGGGGTTCCTGAACCTCGCGTGGGTCGTCGGGACCGGCGCGTGGCAGGGTCCGATCCGCCACGGCGGGCCGGTTTTCCCGCCGGGTGCCTCGATCGCGCTGGCGAAGCAGGCCGACGACCTCCTGACGGCAGTCGCGGTCGACCGGGAGGGTCACCTGAACCTGGCCTGGGTGGTCGGGACGGGTGCGTGGCAGGGCCCGATCCGCCACGGCGGACCGGTGTTCCCCCCGGGCGCGCCGGTCGCCATGACGAAGCAGACGGGCGACATCCTGACCGCGGTCGTCGTCGACCGGGAGGGTCACCTGAACCTGGCCTGGGTGGTCGGGACGGGTGCGTGGCAGGGTCCGATCCGCCATGGCGGGCCGGTTTTCCCGCCGGGTGCCTCGATCGCGCTGGCGAAGCAGGCCGACGACCTCCTGACGGCGGTCGCGGTCGACCGGGAGGGTCACCTGAACCTCGCCTGGGTCGTGGGGACGGGTGCGTGGCAGGGTCCGATCCGCCACGGCGGACCGGTTTTCCCGCCGGGCGCACCGCTGTCCCTGGTCCGTGCCTTCCTGGACGGCGCCACGCTGTCCGCGTTCGCGTTCACCAGGGCCGGCGTCCTGAGCCGGGCCTGGGTCCAGGGGACGGGGGCCTGGGAAGGTCCCGAGGACACGTGGTACCAGGAACTGCCTCCGGCGCCGGTGCGCCGTCCGGTGGATTCGCAGGTGGGAACGGGAACTGACGCGGTCGTGCGGCCGAGGATCGACGTCGCCTACAGCCATGACGGCCCGACCTTCGCCGTGTCGGGCAAGGACTTCCTTCCCGGCCGCGTCGTGCACGTCCGGGTCGTGAACAACGCGAGCCTGGCCACGGTGTTCTTCGACACCACCGCGGACGACTCGGGGGCGATCGACTTCCCGATCACCTTCGCGATCGACTTCCCCCAGACGTTCAGTTTCTCCGCCAACGACGAGCGGCGTGACGAGCACGACCTGACCGGAACGCTGTGGTCCAACACGGTCACGATCACGGCGACGTAGCACCTCCGCGGAGGTCACTCCAAGGGGCCGCAGGTTCAAGTCCTGTCGGCCCGACCACTCCAGGCCTGGAAACCTTCGGGGTTCCAGGCCTGGAGTGGTCAGCGCGAGGGGGCATGCCGCACGTCCCGCGTTCCTCGCTCAGGACAGCTCGGCCTCGCCCACGGCCCTCTCCAGCGCGTCGACGAAGGCGTCGACAGTCTTCTTCAGCAGGCGGGCCTTGTACAAGGCATTGCGCGCGAACCGCTTGTCGTCCGCGCTGAAGTCGAGCTGCGCGGCCCGGCCGCAGTCCGCGACGGTCAGGTAGGCCTCGACCTCCTTGCGACCGTCACACCGATCGTCGACCACCTCGATGTCGGCGTGGACGTACGCGCCGGCCTGGAAGCCGCGCTGGTTCATGGGGCAGATCGCCCAGCCGTGGTAGCTTGACCAGGAGCGACGGGTGATCCAACCCGTCCGGCGATGGACCGGCGCCGCCGATGAAAGGCGTCATCTCATGTTCCTGAACCCGGGAGATCCCACCCCGCGCGGATGAGCGGGCCCAAGACGAGGCCGGCCCAGCTCAGGCGTAGCCGGCGCGCACGCCCTCGTGGTTGTCCCGGCCATCTCACGGTCGCACCTTTGTGGGTCGCGTACGACGCCAATCTCGGGACGCTTCTGCGGACCTGCGACGCCGTCGGCTCCTGCCTGGCCGTGCCGAACACTCCGCACTACCGCGCGGCTCTGGCCAAGGGCGACACGTTGCGTGGCCGGAGACCGTGCATCCACTGGGTGGCGCCGTCCAAGGAGGAGTGGCTCGGCAGGCAGCGGGACGAGGGGCGGCGGATCGTCGCCGTCGAGCTCGCGGAAGATGCGATCCCGTTGCCGCGGCTCGGGCCCGCGCCGGGACCGACTGTGGTGCTGCTGGGCCACGAACATCATGGTGTGCCGGACGAGGTCCTGGCGGGTGTCGACGCGTGCGTCGAGATCCCCATGGCGGGCGTCGGCGCCAGTCTCAACGTCGCCGTGGCCGGCAGCCTCGTGCTGTACCGGCTGGCGGGCATGGCGTGAGCGGTGGAGCCGCTCGCGGCGGCGGCCCGCGAACTGCCGGCGGACCAGCGCGACGAGAGCCTCGAAGAGGGCTTGGCTGCGTCAGCCGCCCGTGGCGTCATCAGGGTCGTAGGCGTCCAGGAGGTCGTCCCCGTGCTCGTCGCTCCACGCGTAGACGGTGTCGAGCAGGCCGAGCAGGCTGCGTCCGAGGCCGGTGAGCTCGTAGGTCACGGTGCGTCCCGCCTCCGTCCGGCACACGAAGCCGTCGTGCTGCAGGTTGCGGAGCGAGCGGGTGAGCTCCTTGGCGCTGGTGCGGTGCAGCGGGACGCGCAGCTCGGAGAACCTGCGCGGCCCGCCCTCCAGGCAGCGCAGGACCATCGGCGCCCACTTGTCCTTCATCCGCAGGGGCTGCATCGGCGACGGGCAGATCTCGTCGAACATGTCGACGGCCAGCTCGGACATAGCACGAGTCTAGGTTCCCGGTCGGTAACCCGGTCGCTTCCTAGGGTCACGCCCATGAGCTACGACAACCTGCCCGGCCTCCGGATCACCTCGTCGGACGGCGTCGCGACCGTGACGCTCGACCATCCTCCCCTCAACCTGATGGACGGCGTCCTGCTGCCGTCCCTGCGCGGGTTCCTCCACCGGGTCAGGACGGACGAGAGCATCCGCGTCATCGTGTTCGAGAGCGCCGACCCGCAGTTCTTCAGCGCGCACGGGGACATGGGCTACCTCACCGACCCGGACGCCCTGTCGCAGGCGACCCGGGCCGCGATCGCCGCAGCCGGGGACGCCCCCGTGCCGGACGGCATGAACGTCCTGCAGGCCCTGAGCGAGGAGGTGCACGACCTGCCGCAGGTCACCATCGGCAAGCTGGCCGGCTTCGCGCGCGGTGCCGGCAACGAGTTCCTCATGGACCTCGACATGCGGTTCGCGGCGATCGGCCGGTCGGGTCAGTCGCAGACGGAGGCCCTGATGGGCATCCTCCCCGGCGGTGGCGGGACCGTGAACATGACCCGCCTGGCGGGCCGGGCCCGCGCACTTGAGCTCCTCCTGGGCGGCGAGCTCGCGGACGCGGAGCTGGCCGAGCGCTACGGGCTGGTGAACCGGGCCCTTCCCGCCGCGGAGCTGGACGGTTTCGTGAGCGAGCTCGCGGGGCGGATCGCGCGGCTGAGGCCGGAGGTCGTCTCCGCGATCAAGGCGGCGGTCAACGCGGTGGCGCCGGCGGTCGCGCGTGCGGCGTACGCGGTGGAGCACGACGGGTTGATGGCGACGATGGGCCCGGACGTCACGCGGCGTGCGCACGAGCTGCTGGCCGCGGGGATCCAGACCCGCGAGGGGGAGCTGGAGCACGAGCGGATCGTGAACTCGATCTGACCGGGCAGGCGCGGGCGACCGGCCGGGGCTCGCGGAGGAAATCCCCCGCGACCTCGGCGGTTCCCACCATTCCGGGGCCCGGGGCCCGGAACCTAGGTTCGAGGACATGACCCTCACCCTTGATTCCCCGGCCGCCAGGCAGAGGCCGTCCCCCGCACGTCTCGGAAGGCCCGCGATCGGGGCGCTGGGTGTCCTCGCCCTCGCTCTCGGCACCCTGCAGACGGTGGTGGACCCGGCGCGCCCGCTGCTGGAGCGCGAGCTGGGTGTCGACTCGGCCGCCGCGGCGCTCATCGCCAGCACGCTGCTGGTCACCGGCGCGATCGTCGCACCCATCGCGGGCAAGCTCGGCGACCGCTACGGCGGCAAACGGGTGCTGCTCGTGCTGATGGCGCTGGTCTCGGCAGGCGGCGTCGTATCGAGCCTCGCGCCGAACCTGCCGGTCCTGCTGGCCGGTCAGACGCTGCAGGGCGCGATGGTGGGCGCGCTGCCGCTGTCGTTCATCCTGGTGCGCAAGAACTTCCCGACGGGGCAGACGCAGGTGGCCGTCGGGGTGGTCAGCGCTCTGTTCACCGCCGGGGGCATCGTCGGGACGCTCGTCGCCGGGCCCCTGGCGGAGGGCCTGTCCTGGCACTGGATCTTCGCGGCGCCGACGATCGTGATCGTCGCGGCGACGGCGGTCGTCTTCCGGCTCATGCCGAACGACCCGCCGGGCGAACAGGGCACCACCATCGACTGGGCGGGTGTGGCACTGCTGAGCGCCACGCTGGTTGCGCTCCTGCTGGGACTCCTCGTGGTGACCGGCGGCGGCATCCCGCCGCTCGCGGTGGGTGGCATCGTGCTCGTCGTCGCAGGGCTCGGTGCGGCCTGGGTGGCCGTCGAGCGCCGGGCCGTCTCGCCGATGGTCGAGCTGCGCATGCTGACGGCGCCCGCCATGTGGAGCGCGGCCGTGCTCACCCTCGCCGTCGCAGCCGTCTCCGCGATGCTGCAGACCTACGTCCCCAAGCTGTTCGAGGTCTCGGGCGACGGCTACGGCCTGGGGCTCGACACCACCGACATCGGGCTGTTCATGATGCCCGCCTCCGTCGCCGGCGTGCTGGCGGGCTCGGTCGGCGGGCTCGCCGTGCGGCGCCACGGCGCGCGTGCCGTGGCCACCGCGGGCGCCGTGGCGACCGCGGGCATCCTCGTCGCCGTCGCGGCGCTGCACGACACGGTGTGGCAGCTCGTCGTCGCCCGGGCGCTCGCCGCCTTCGTCGGCGGCCTGATCACCACGGCGCTGCTCGCCGCCACCGCCACCGCCGTGGCCGCCAAGGACACCGGCATCGCGACCAGTCTCCTCGTCGTGATCCGCCTGATCGGCGCGGTCGCGGGCGGCCAGGCCGCCGGCTCGGTCCTCGACGCGGGCAACGACCCGGCGTCCGGGGTGCCTGCCGAGTCCGCGTTCGTCACCGGATTCCTCGTCGCAGCCCTCGTGGCCGCGCTGTCCCTGCTCGTCGTCCGTCACCTGAAGAAGGAAGTCCGGTCATGACATCTCGGTCCGACGCCGCCCGGCGCACCGCCCCCCGCACCGTCCTGATCGCCGGCGCCAGCCTCGCCGGCCCCACCCTGGCGTACTGGCTGCACCGGTACGGGTTCGCCGTCACCGTGGTCGAGAAGGCGCACGCACCTCGCGGGGGCGGCTACCCGATCGACGTCCGCGGCACCGCGATCGAGGTGGTCCGGCGGATGGGGGTCCTGCCGCGGCTGCGGGCGGCGCACGTCGACACCCGACGGTTCACCTTCCTCGGCGCCGACGGCGCCGAGGTAGCCACCCTCCACCCCTCCGCGGTCGCCGGGAGCGTCGAGGGACAGGACCTCGAGGTGGGGCGCGGGGACCTGACCGCCGCGCTGTACGAGACGGTCCGGGACGACGTCGACCTCGTGTTCGACGACTCCATCGACCACCTCGACCAGCACGAGCACGGGGTCGACGTGACCTTCCGCGGCGGCCGGCAACGCACGTTCGACCTGGTGGTCGGCGCCGACGGCATGCACTCGGGCACCCGGAAGGTCGTGCTCGGGCCCGAGGAGCAGTTCCACCGGTACCTCGGCTACACCTTCGCCGTGTTCACCGTGCCCAACACGCTCGGGCTGTCGCGCGAGCTCGTGATGTGGAACGCCCCGGGCCGGGCCGCCGCGCTCTACGCCACCGGCGGCGCGGACGACGACCTGCACGCCTTCCTGAACTTCCACCAGCCGGACCAGCCGCTGCATCTCCTGCGAGAGGGCCTGCGGGACCCGGACGCCCAGCGGGACCTGGTCGCCAGGACCTACGCCGGTGCGGGCTGGGAGGTCCCGGGCATCGTCGAGGCCATGCACCAGGCGGACGACCTGTTCTTCGACACGGCGGGCCAGATCCGCATGCCGAGCTGGTCGAGCGGCCGGGTGGCGTTCGTCGGCGACGCCGCCCACGCGCCGTCGTTCCTGACCGGACAGGGCTCCAGCCTGGCCCTCGTCGGCGCCTACATGCTCGCCCGGTCGCTGGCCACCTACGGGGACCACGCCCAAGCCTTCGCCGCCTACGAGCGGGACACCCGCGAGTTCGTCACGATGAACCAGGCACTGGTCGACAAGGGCGGCGCCCGGCTGTTCCCCACCACGGCCGAGGCGCTGGAACGGCGTAACGCCATGCTCCGTGAGCTGGTCGCGATGCCGGCCACGACGCCGCAGCCCGCCCACTCGGCGCTCGTGCTCCCGGAGCCCGCGGCGGCGGGGCGCACCCGCGACGGGCTGGCAGGATGAAGACCATGACCCTCGACCCGCGAGCGCCGCGGTCCGGGCAAAGGCCCCGCTGGACGCACCTGCTCGGCGCGCCGTCGTCCTCCGTCACCTGGCGTTCGTACGGCTACCTGTGGTTCATGCTGCTCCTGGGGCCGTTCGCCCTGGCCTACGTGCTGGTCACCGTGGCGGTCACGGCAGGGGCCGCGGTGACGGTCGTCGGGCTGTTCGCCGCGGGCGGGCTCGTGGTGGGCGGGCGATGGTGGGGCGCCGGCTACCGCCGCCTGGCGGGGGCCCTGCTCGACGCGCGCGTCGCGGCCCCCGTGCCCCGCCGGGCGCGCACCGGCTTCTGGCCGCGGCTCGGCGGGGCGCTCGGCGACCCGGTGGGCTGGCGCGCGCTGCTGTTCATGCTCGCGGCGCTGCCGGTGACGCTCGCCGGTTTCGTGGTGAGCACCGCGTGCCTCGTCCTCGGGCTCGGCGGCGTGACCTACTGGACGTGGTTCTGGTCGCTGCCCCCTGACCTCGCCATGGACAGCTCGTGGCACAACGTGGCCGGCCTCGCCCTCGTCGCGCTGGGGGGCCTGGTGCTGCTGGTCCTGTGGCCGTGGGTCCAGTCGGGCTTCGTCGCCCTGCTGGGGCTCCTGACCAGGGCGCTGCTCGGACCGACGGCGACCAGCCTGCGGGTCGCCGAGCTGGAGCGCTCCCGCGCGGGCACGGTGGAGGACGCCGATGCCCGCCTGCGCCGCATCGAGCGGGACCTGCACGACGGTACCCAGGCGCGCCTGGTCGCCGTCGGCATGCAGCTCGGCGAGGCACGCGAGCAGCTGGTCTCGGGCGCGACGGACACCGTGGGGGAGCTCCTCGAGGTGGCGCACGCGTCGACCAAGGACGCCCTGGCCGAGCTCCGGGAGCTGGCCCGCGGCATCCACCCGCCGGCCCTGGACAGCGGCCTCGCGGTCGCCCTCGAGACGCTCGCCGCACGTGCTCCGCTCCCGGTCACGGTGGACGTCGACCCCGAGCTCGAGGCGGGCGGGCGCCTGGCACCGGCGACCGAGTCGATCGTCTACTTCTCGATCGCCGAGCTGGTCACCAACGCGGCCAAGCACGCACGCGCGTCGCGGGTCCACGTGCGGGTCGAGGCGGTCGCCGACGGCGGGAGCGGCGTCCTGCGCGTCCGGGTGCGGGACGACGGCGCCGGGGGAGCGAGGGTCGTCGCGCCCGACGGGTCCGGGTTGCGGTCGGGCCTCGCGGGGCTCGCCGAGCGTATCGGGTCGGTCGACGGCACGTTCGACCTGGCCAGCCCGGTCGGGGGGCCGACCGTGGTGACGATGACGCTACCCGCGGTGCGCGCGGGCACGGCCGGTGCGCGCCGCACGGGCACGGGTGGCCGCGCATGACCGGGCCGGGCACGACGGCGCCGGGTGGCCTGCGGGTGGTGCTCGCGGAGGACTCCGGGATCCTGCGCGACGGGCTCGTCGCCCTGCTGACGCGGCGGGGGCACGAGGTGACGTCCGTGCCGGACGGCGAGAGCCTGGAGCGCGAGGTCGTGCGCCTCGCGGGCGAGTCGTCCCTGCCCGACGTCGTGGTCGCGGACATCCGCATGCCGCCCACGTTCACCGACGAGGGCCTGCGCACCGTGGTCGCGTTGCGCGAGCGGTTCCCCGGGCTGCCCGTGCTGCTCTTCTCGCAGTACGTGGAGACGAGGTACGCCGGTGAGCTGCTCCAGGGTGACGCGCGTGGCGTGGGGTACCTGCTCAAGGACCGCGTCGTCGACGTGGGGGAGTTCACCCAGGCGCTCGCGCGGGTGGCCCGGGGCGAGACGGTGCTGGACCCGGAGGTGGTCTCGCAGCTCATGGGCGCCGCGGACCGGGACGCCGGCCGCTCGCGGCTGACCGGCAGGGAGCGCGAGGTGCTGGACCTGATCGCGCAGGGCCGGTCGAACGGCGGCATCGCGGAGCAGTTGTTCCTCTCCCAGGGCGCGGTGGAGAAGAACGTCGCGGCGATCTTCCGGAAGCTGGACCTGCCGTACGACGCGGCGGACAACCGCCGGGTGCTCGCGGTGCTGCGCTACCTGGGGGCCTGACGCGCGACCGGGGCGGACGCGAAATGCCTTGGCGGCAGCGCCGGGCGCTGTTAGCGTCCCGATCATGTTTCTCATGGTGATGGTGCGTCGTGGCCGGGCAGCGGGTTCGGCGCGAGTGGGGATGGCACCAGCTCTCTGACGAGTTCGCCCGCCAGATCGTCACGGCCGCACACGTCTTCCCCGGCGATCTGGTCCTGGATCTTGGCGCGGGCACCGGAGCCCTGACCGGCCCCCTGCTCGACGCCGGCGCGCGGGTCCTGGCCGTCGAGCTCCACCCCGGCCGCGCCCGACGGCTGCGCGAGCAGTTCGCGGGCCGGGACGTGAGCGTGCTGGAGATCGACCTGGCCGATCTGCGACTCCCGGGACGCCCGTTCCGTGTGGTCGCGAACCCGCCCTACGCGCACACCACCGCGCTCGTGCGGACCCTGACCGCGCGCGGGTCGGCGCTGACGCGCGCGGACCTGGTCATGCAGCGCCAGGCCGCAGTGCGCCTTGCCGACCGGTACGCGAACTCGGGCCGTTGGAACGTGACTGTCGGGCGCCCCCTGCCCCGGCGTGCCTTCACACCGCGGCCGCGAGTCGACTCGTGCATTCTGACGATCAGGCCTCGACATCGACACGCTCGTCGCAGGAACTGACCGCTCGCCGTCGGCTCGGACGACGTCGTGGTGCCGCGAACCCGGGAAGGCCGGCTGCCCTCAGCAGTGTGTTGCTTCGCCCCCCGCGAGGGATGTGGCACGATCGTGCACCATGACCACGACGAAGGGACATGCCGCGTAGGCGCCCTCACCAGGTGCGGCAGGGCGCCGCACGACGACGCATGAGGCTCCGGGCAGGTTCTACCCGGCGGCCTGCGAAAGACGGTCGCCTGTCCGGCGCGACCCACGCAGCGATGACGTTGCTCGAAGCCTGGCCCGGAGAGATCTCCGGAGCACTCTCGAACTGGGATCGTGAGGCGCGGACACGGAACCACTGGAGAAGTCACGCGTACGGCTGCGGGATCCGGGAGTGTTGTGGCAGCCCGATCGACGACCGTGACGTCCTGGAGCGAACGATCCATCGGCTGCCGCGCGGCTTGTCCAAGGAACTCCGGAGCCTTGTCCGGGAGCTCGACGATCGCATCCTCGCCAGGTTCCCGGTACGGCTCGACCACTACCACCACTGGTGGCACACCGAGTTCCCGTGGGACTACGACGGATGACCTGTCACGAGCCCCGCGAGGACGTGACCGTTCCGGCCAGCCGGGTAGGGCCTGCTGGTCACCAGGCGAGCCGGTGGACCTGGAAGAAGGCCTTTGTCTCGTTCTCGGCCTCCGAGCCGGTGCAGGCACGTTGTCGCACGGCCGGCCAGTCGTTCTGGTAGAGCCCGTGCCGGCAGTCGACGAGCGCTTCCCGGCCACCGGCGTGCCGGCCGCCGCCGAGTCGTTCGAGGTGGTCGAACGCGTCGAGGCCTGCTCGCGTGAACGCGTCGAAGAACGTGTGCTTGTCCGCGACGGCGCGACGGCGGTCGTCGCGGTGTCCGCACACGAGAACCACCATGTCGTCGGCTTGGTGGGCGATCCCGGCGTCGATCGCCTGGTCCAGGTACGGCAACTCGGTCGCGTAGGACGACCCGCCGTTGAGCGTCGCGATCATGCGAGCCAGGCTCGACCACAGCCATTCGATGTCATCCCACGTCTCGCGTGCGACGACGGCGCGACCGTTGACCACGATCTCGACGCTGCCGCCCCGTCCCCTTTTCCAGGACCGCGGTTTCGGGGCTTCCTCGATCGGGATCAGGAGATCCCGGCCGGTCGTGAGGAACGTCCGCACTTCCACCGTTCCCAGCCACAGCCGGCTCCCGCGACGCCCCATGCCGCTCAACTTCTTTGCCCGGTCGGGGCAGGCCCCAGCCAGCCCGTGAGCCATGCGTGGAGCGACTTGTTCGTGGGAACGGCTCGTTCGATGTCGGTGTTGGGGTCGTGTTCCCAGACGACGCCGCTCGGAGTGGCGTAGCTCGTGATCGCGCACCCGTGGTCGGCGATCGGGATGAGAGGTTCGTCGCAGCCTTGCAGATAGCTGTCGCGACGGTAGCCCAGATGCTTGTCGTACAGGTACGTGACGGAGTCGGCCCGCGGATGCTCGGACGGTGGATCGAGCGGGAACAAGCCGTAGCCGGGCCCGAATCCACCATCGGCGACCTCGGTGTAGAGGCGCCGTAGAAGCAGCGGGAAGGCTGTGCCTGTTCGTTCCTCGAACCTGGTGATTGCCGCCGTCGGGACGGGTGAACGCGGGACCTGGGGCTCGTAGCGCCGTTCGCGGATCGCTCTCTGGCCTTCGATGTCGTGCCAGGAACAGGAATTGATCGTTCCGTCGTCGAACCGACGCCAGATCCAGTCGATCGGCACTCCGATCGCAACGCGCCAGCGCAACCGCTGCAGCAGGACGTTCTCATCCACGTGCGCGACGGTAGCGTGAGACGCTGACATCGCGTCGAGGGCGGCATGCCGCACGTCTTGCGTCCCTCGCTCAGGACAGCTCGGCCTCGCCCACCGCCTTCTCCAGCGCGTCGACGAAGGCGTCGACAGTCTTCTTCAGCAGGCGCGCCTTGTACAGGGCGTTGCGGGCGAACCGCTTGTCGTCCGCGCTGAAGTCGAGCTGTGCTGCCCGGCCGCAGTCGGCGACGGTCAGGTAGGCCTCGACCTCCTTGCGACCGTCACGCCGATCGTCGACCACCTCGATGTCGGCGTGGACGTACGCGCCGGCGTGGAAGCCGCGCTGGTTCAGGAAGGCGCGGCGGTAGAACCTCGGAAACGCCATCGGCGTCCTCTTCTCAGGACAACACCCGCCTGAGTGGGCGGGGTTGGAGTCCCGCGTCCGACGCCGTCACGGCGCCAGGCTAACGCACGACGCCACGTTCCTGGCCCGTCCGCCGATGGATCGGCGCCGCCGAAGAAAAGCCTCGTGCTGTCCCGGCTGGCGGGGATGGCGTGAGCGGCGGAGCCGTTCGTCGCACAGGACCGCCTTCCGGCGTGCCGGCGCGACCACCGGCCTACGATCGAGGCGTTCCCGACCGACGGCGTCCCGGACGCCGCAGCCGGTCGCCGCCGACCCGAGAGGAGCGCTGCCATGCGCACCGAGGACGAGTCCCTGCTCCGCCGTGCCGTCGAGATCGCGGCCGCGGCCGTCGAGGGCGGCGACGCCCCGTACGGATCGCTGCTCGCCGCCGAGGACGGCACGATCCTCGTCGAGGCGCACAACACCGTGCGGCGCGACGACGACATCACCGCCCACCCCGAGCTGAAGCTCGCGCGCTGGGCCGCGCAGCACCTGGACGCGGCCACGGCCGCGCGCACCACGATGTACACGAGCTGCCAGCCCTGCGAGATGTGCACGGGCGCCCTCGCCCGCTCGGGGCTCGGCCGCGTCGTGTACGCGCTGGCGAGCGCCCAGCTCGCGGAACTCGCCCCGGGCTCCGGCTGGCCCGTGGTCCCGCAGGAAGGACCGAACCTGTTCGACGAGGCACGCGTGCCGATCGACCACCACCAGCGCGTCCTGGCCGAGCGACGGGGGTGAGGCTCAGCCGGCCTCCCGGCCCAGCCACGGCGCCAGGGTGTCCTCGCGGCCCAGCCAGACCGGCAGGCGGTGGCGGGCGGGGCATGGGACCTCCTGTCGCGGGACCCGCGCGGAAGCGAGCCCAGTTGATAACTGTTCTCAGTTAGGCGTACTGTAGCGCCACTTGAGAACCGTTGTCATGAAGAGGGGAACGCATGTCCGCCCACTGCCAGGTGCCCGGCACCCAGCCCGTCGTGGCCTGGATCCTCGTCCGCGGGGAGAAGATCTGATGGCCAAGAAGTCCAAGATCGCCGCCGACGCGCGCCGTCGCGTCGTCGTCGCCCGGTACGCCGCACGCCGTGCCGAGCTCAAGCGCGTGATCGCCGCGCCGTCGTCGTCCGGCGCCGAGAAGGAGAGCGCCGCCGCCGAGCTGCGGCGCCAGCCGCGCGACGCGAGCGCCACCCGCCTGCGCAACCGCGACGTCGTCGACGGCCGCCCCCGCGCCTACCTGCGCACCTTCGGGCTGTCCCGGATCCGGCTGCGCGAGATGGCGCACCGCGGGGAGCTGCCCGGCGTCACCAAGTCCAGCTGGTAGAAGGAGAACCCCATGAAGGTCCGCGCGTCCCTGCGCTCCCTGAAGGACAAGCCCGGCGCACAGGTCGTCCGCCGCCGCGGCAGGACGTTCGTCGTCAACAAGCTCAACCCGCGCTGGAAGGCGAGGCAGGGCTGATGGCCGTTCCCAAGCGCGAGCTGTCCCGCTCGCGCCCGGCGGCGTCGTCGGACACGGCACATCGCGGCGGCCCGTGCGGGGCCGTTGCGTCGTGTCCGGCGACGACGCCGTGGGGCGCCGGCGGCGCTACGTGCGCCGGACCAGCATCAGCACCACGCTGATGACCAGCACGACGGCGCCGAGCCAGATCAGGAACTGACCGATCTCCGTGGCGATGCCGAGGATCACCAGGACGACACCGATCAGGATGAGGATGAGCCAGGCGGGCATGTCTTTCTCCGTCCGTCGTCGCGACGGCGCGCAGCGGCGACCACGCCGCTGCCTGCGCCTGCCCTCTGCTGGACCTCTCCCCAGAATAGGCAGATCACGCCCGCTCGCACGCCGGCTCGCATGCCGGCCTCAGGAGCGGGCGTTACCGTGGCGCCGTGCTCACCCTCCCCGCATCGCTCCAGGTCTTCGCCGGGCGCGGCCCCGAATGGGCCGGCTGGCTCGACCGCCTGCCCCGCCTCCTGCAGGACCTGCTGGAGGAGTGGGAGCTGACGCCGGACGGCGTCGTCGGGCACGGGAGAACCGCGGCCGTGCTGCCCGTGGTGTCCGACGACGGCGCGCGGTGCGTGCTGAAGGCCGGCTGGCCGCATTGGGAGGCGGAGCACGAGGCGCTCGCGCTGCGGATGTGGCACGGGAACGGGGCGGTGCGGCTGCTGCGGGCCGACCCGCACCGGTTCGCGCTGCTGCTGGAGCGGCTGCACACGCGTGACCTGCGCGAGGAGTGGGACGTGCGGGCGTGCGAGGTGGTCGGCGGGCTGTACGGGCGGCTGCACGTGGCCGCGCCGCCGCAGCTGCGGCGGCTGTCGGACCAGGCGGAACGGTGGGCGGGGGAGCTGTCGGGCCTCGCGAAGGGTTCGCCGCTGCCGCGGCGGCTGGTGGAGCAGGCGGCGTCGATCGCCCGGGACTTCGCGGCCGACGACGCCACCGACGGGCGGCTGCTGCACACCGACCTGCACTTCGAGAACGTGCTGGCCGCCCACGGCCTCCGCGAGGGGGAGGACTGGCTGGCCATCGACCCCAAGCCGCTGTCCGGCGACCCGCACTACGAGCTCGCGCCGATGCTGTGGAACGAGTACTCGCTGTACGAGGGGCGGCTGCGCGAGGGCGTCCGGCAGCGCTTCCGGACCCTGGTCGAGACGGCGGGCCTGGACGAGCAGCGGGCCCGCGACTGGGTGATCCTGCGGATGCTCGTCAACGTCAAGGGCGAGCTGCTGGAGAACGGCGCGCCGGACCAGGACTTCGTGACGGCGTGCCTGGCGATCGCCAAGGCGGTGCAGGACTGAGCGCCGTGCGGGGCTGACGCGTATCACTCCCGCGGAGGGGGCCCGCGGTTACCATGCAGGTGGGCACTGCGAAGGGGGCGAGCGTGGCCGATCACACCTGGTCCCAGCTGCGCCCCGCGCTCGACCGGCGGCTCGACGGAGCGCTCACCCACCGGCTCACGACGCTCGTCGCGGCCGCCGGGTACGGCAAGTCCACGGTGCTGTCCGCCTGGGTGCGCGCCGTGGGCGGCGCCGCCCACCGCATCGGGCCGGGGGACCGCGACCTCACCACGTTCAGCGGCGGCGTGATCGCCGCCCTGCGGCTGCGCGTCCCGGCCCTGCCGTCCGAGATCGCCACCGCCGTCGGCGCGCCGCTCGGTCCGGATGCCGTCGCGGACGAGTCCGCCCGGGCGGGCGCGCTGGCCGGAGCCGTGTCCGAGGCGCTCGGGGCGCACCTGACCGGCAGCCTCGTGCTCGTCCTGGACGGCCTCGAGGGCATCGCCGGGTCGCCCGCCGCGGTCCGCTTCGTCGACACGCTCGTCCGTACCGCCCCGCCGCAGCTGCACGTCGTGATCGCGTCCCGCGACGCCCTGCCGTTCCCGATCGCCCGGCTGCGCCAGGTCCACGAGGTGCTCGAGTTCGACGCCACCGACCTGACCCTCACGCCCCAGGAGACCGCCGGCTGGCTGCGCCGCCGGGTCGGCGACGCCGCGGCGGGCGTCGCGCCCGTGCTGCACGCCGCGACCGGCGGCTGGCCCGCCGCCGTCCACGCCGCCGTGGACGCCATGGCACGGACCGACCCCGGCGCGTGGACCGACGTCGTCGCGGGCGCCCCGGCGACCTCGGAGGCGCTCGAACGGCTCGCCCGCCGGGCCTTCGACGCGCTGCCGCCGCAGGCCCGGTTCCTGCTCCGGGCCGCGACCGTCGCCCCCGTGGTCACCGACCAGCTCGCCACGGCGCTCGGTGTCGCGCCGGACACCCTGGCCGGCATCACGTCGCGCGGGCTGTTCATGGCGGCCGGCGCCGACGGCTCCCAGCTCACCCGGGTCGGCCGGCACCTGCTCCGCTCCCACGCCCCGCTGGAGGACCACGAGGCCCGCGACGTGGCCGAGATCGCGGTGCGCTGGTACCTCGACCACCAGGCACCGCACCGCGCCGCCCAGGCGGCCGTCGCGGCACGCCACGACGCCCTGATCGAGTCGCTGCTGGCCGACCACGGCGAGCGGCTGGTGGCGTACCCCGACGACCTGCTCGCGGCGATCGCCCGGGTCGGGGGCGACGCCGGCCACGTGCGGCTGGCCGGGCTCGCGCATTTCGACCGCGGCGACTGGGACACCGCGAGCGCGCTGCTCGCCCGGGCGGGCGAGACCGGTGCGTCCGACGCCGCCGTCGCGTACCGCCTCGGGTTCATCGACCACCTCCGCGGGGAACTCGACGGCGCTCTGGCCGCCTACCGGCGCGGCGCCGAGTCCGGGCGTCCCGCCGCCGACGCGGTCGCGTGCACCGCGATGGCGGCCGCCGTCCGCTGGCTCCAGGGCGACCGCGCCGAGTGCGCGGCGCTCGCCGGCGCCGCCCGGGAGCGAGCGGTGCGGCTCGGCGACGACCGGGCGCTCGCCGCGGTGCACACGGTGCTGGCGATGCTCGCCGCGTACGACGGCGACGGGCGGGCGAACGACGCCCACTACCTCAAGGCGCTCGACCACGCGGCGCGGGCGGGCGACGTGGCGCAGCAGATCCGCATCCGCACCAACCGGGCCTCCCACCGGCACACCGAGGGCGCGTTCGCCGAGGCGCTCGCCGAGCTGGAGATCGCCATCCGGCTGTGCGACCTCACGGGTTTCGCGCCGTGGGCGGCGCTGGCGCGGTCCAACCGGTCGGAGACGCTGATCCGGCTGGGCCGCCTCGAGGAGGCCGCGGCCGAGGCCGGGGACGCCGTGGAGCGCTGGGGGGCCATGGGCTCCCGGCTGATGGGCTACGGCCTGACGAAGCAGGCCGAGATCCACGTCCTGCGCGGGCACGCGACCACCGCGGCGGACGCGTACCGCCGGGCGGCGGTGTTCGCCGAGCGGGCGGGTGACGCGCAGGGCCACGGCATGGCCCTGTCCGGCCTGGCGGAGCTGCTGGCGGCCGACGACCCGGACGCCGCGGCAGGCCTGGCCGCCCGGGCCGCCGCGCACCACGTCGGGACCGACCTCGTCTCCGCGTGGCTGGCCGGGGCCCGCGCCGCGATCTGCGGGGGCCGGCCCGACGACGCCCGGCGGCTGCTGGACGACGCCGCGGGGGAGGCGGCGCGGCGCAACGAGCGCGCGAGCCTGGCCCGGGTGGTGGAGCTGCGGGCGCAGCTCGACGACGACGCCGCCCTCGCGGACGAGGCGGTCCAGCGGTGGCGGGCCACCGGCGATCCCGTCGGCCTGGCCCGGGCCGAGCTGCTGCGGGCCGGGCTGAGCCCGGCGCGGGCCGGGGCGGAGGTGGCCGAGCAGGTCCGGGCCCGGATGCGGGCCATCGGCTGTCATGCGCTGGACCGGGAGATCGAGGCGCTGGCCGCCCGGGCGTCGTCGTCCGCCGAGCCGCGGGTCGTCGTCCAGACCCTCGGCACGTTCCGGGTGCTGCGCGGCGGCGCGCCGGTCCCGGCCGCGGCGTGGCAGTCCCGCAAGGCGCGCGACCTGCTCAAGGTGCTCGTCACCCGGCGCGGCCGCCCGATCCCCCGGGACCAGCTGGCCGAGATGCTCTGGCCCGACGCCGGGACCGACGCGGTCTCGCTGAAGCGGCTGAACGTGATGGTGTCGACCCTCCGGGGCGTGCTCGACCCCGCGCACGCCTGGCCCGCCGATCACGTCGTGGCGAGCACGTCGGGGTCGCTCCACCTCGAGCTGGACCACGTGCACGTCGACGTCGTCGACTTCCTCGACCGGGTCGCCGACGCGACCGCGCTGGACCAGGCCGGCCGGCGCGGCGAGGCGCTCGAGCACTGGCGGGCCGCGGAGGCCACGTACACGGGGGACTTCTGTGAGGAGGACGCGTACGCGGACTGGGCGACGACGCTGCGGGAGGAGGCGCGCCTCGCCTACGCGCAGGCGGCCGCGCGGGTGGCCGACCACGAGGCGGGCGCCGGCCACTACGAGCAGGCGGCCCGCTACTGGCTGCGGCTGCTCGAGCGCGACCCGTACGACGAGCGCGCGCACCTGGCCCTCATCCTGGCGCTCGACCAGGCCGGCCGGCGCGGCGACGCCCGCCGGCGCTACCAGGTCTACGCGGACCTGATGCGGGAGCTCGACATCGAGCCGTCGCCGCACCCGGCCTGAACCTCACCTGAACCGTCGCCGCCGATCGTGGGGCATGGCCCGGAGTCATCTCAGGCTCCGAACCACCTCACGCCCTGCGAGCAGGGCCCTTTCGAGAGGACATCGACGATGGTCAACGGAATCAGCGCGCTCGCCCGAGTCCCCGAACACCTGGACGTGTTCTGGGTCGAGGGCGACGGGCGCGTCACCTCGAGCTGGTGGCACCACGGGCTCCCCTGGTCTGGGAAGTTCTCGGTCGGGGGCTTCTTCCCGGCCGGGGCGCACGTGGCGTCCGTCAGCCGCATGCCGGACCACCTGGACCTGTTCGTCACGGGGAACGACGGGCGGGTGTACACGTCGTGGTGGCACGAGGGCCAGCCGTGGTCCGGTGCGGGCGACAACTGGGCGCCGATCGGCGGGTTCTTCCCGCCCGGCGCACCGGTCACGGTCGTCTCGCGGACGCCGGACCACCTGGACCTGTTCGTCACGGGGAACGACGGCCGGGTGTACACCTCGTGGTGGCACGAGGGGCAGCCCTGGTCGGGCGCCGCGGACAACTGGGCCCCGATCGGGGGCTTCTTCCCCGCCGGGGCGCCCGTCGCCGCCGTCTCGCGGACGCCGGACCACCTGGACCTGTTCATCACCGGGAACGACGGGCGCGTCTACACGTCGTGGTGGCACGAAGGGCTGCCGTGGTCGGGCGCCGCCGACAGCTGGGCGCCCATCGGCGGGTTCTTCCCGCCCGGCGCGCCGCTGACGGCCCTCGCCCGGGTGCCCGATCACCTCGACGTCTTCGTCACGGGGAACGACGGGCGGGTGTACACGTCGTGGTGGCACGAAGGGCTGCCGTGGTCGGGCGCCGCGGACTCCTGGGCCCCGATCGGCGGGTTCTTCCCCGCCGGTGCGCCCGTCGCCGCCGTCTCGCGGACGCCGGACCACCTGGACCTGTTCATCACGGGGAACGACGGGCGGGTGTACACCTCGTGGTGGCACGAGGGCCAGCCGTGGTCCGGTGCGGGCGACAACTGGGCGCCGATCGGCGGGTTCTTCCCGCCCGGCGCGCCGATCGCGGCCGTCGCACGGTTCCCGGACCACCTGGACCTGTTCGTCACCGGGAACGACGGGCGCGTCTACTCCTCCTGGTGGCACGAGGGGCAGCCCTGGTCGGGCGCCGCCGACAACTGGTTCACGATCACCGTCCCGGCGGGCGTCCGGTTCCGGATCGAGCGGATCGTGGGGGAGGACGTGCAGGAGGACGGCTTCGGCAGCAACGGTGACGAGCCGTACCTCGCCTTCGTCGGCTTCCGGTCGCGGTTCCGCACGGCCGGCAGCACCCAGGTGTTCTGGGGCCGGGACCTGCACGAGCTCGCCGACCTCGACGACCCGGGCGACGTCGCCGGCGTACCGCCGTCGATGGGCGAGCTCTTCTTCCCGGGCGTGCAGGTCGTCTCGCGGGACGCCCTGATCGGCGGCACGTTCCCCGAGGTCTTCGGCGCGTTCGTGGTCGCGATGGAGAGCGACGCCACGCCGTTCCACGAGATCCGCGGCCAGATCGACGAGCTCATGGGCGCGCTGCACCGCGAGCTCGCCCGGCTGGTCGAAGGCGGCGAGCTGGTGTCGGACCTGCTGGCCCCGCCCGAGGTGATCGCGAACGAGGTCGGCACGAACCTCGGCGGGGCGGTCCGCAACGTGATCGGGGCGCTGCAGGTCTCGGTGTGGGAGGCCCTGAGCATCTGGCTCCGGTCCTTCACCGATCCCGACGACGTCATCGGGTTCTACGCGTACGTGTTCGCCGGGGTCGACGACTCCCTCGGCCGGCTGCTCCCGCCCCTGTCCGGGCCGCAGCTGAGCGTGGGACCGTACCGGCCGCAGCCCGTCGACGTCGCGATCGCCGGCGACGGCGCCCGCTACCGGATCCAGGGCACCATCTCCGGGTGACCGCGCGCCGGGCGAGCCAGGCCGGGAGGTCAGGGCTCGTCCGGCGCGTCCTCCAGGAGGGCCGAGCCGATGTAGGTGCGGCAGACCTCCGCCGAGTAGGCCATGAGGGCGCCCGCCTGCGCGTCGCGGAAGTGGCGCTGGATGGGGGAGGTGCGCAGGTAGCCCGAGCCGCCGCCCACGCTCACGCCGAGCTGCGCGATGTCCTTGGCGACCTCGCCGGCCAGCAGCTTGGCGTTGAGGGTGGCGGGGATGAACCCGGGCGAGCGCTGGTCGGCGAGCCAGACCGAGTGGCGGGCGGACAACCGGGCGGCGTCGAGGCGGACGGCGGCGTCGGCGACGGCGTGCTGGACCCACTGCATCCTCGCGAGCGGTTCGCCCGTGGTCGGCACGACGCGGCCCCGCGCGTGCGCGACGAGCGCGGCGAGGGCCGCCTCGGCGATCCCGATCGACAGGAACGCCAGGCCCGCGCTGACGTGGTTGGGCTGGTCCGGCTCCGGCGGGGCGCAGCGCCGGTCGCCGCGCAGGAGCGTCCCGTCGAAGGAGACGAGCTGGCTGCGGGTGGCGCGCATCCCCATCGTGTCCCAGATGGGGACGTAGCCGATCGTGTCGTCGGGGTCGACGCCGAAGAACGTCGGGACGCCGTCCACCAGCGCGTTCACGAGCAGGTGGTCCGCGATCTCGCAGCCGGAGACGAAGCGCTTGGTGCCCGACAGGCGCCAGCCGTCGTCGTCGGCCACGGCCTCCTGCTGCGGCAGCAGGAAGAGGTTGCCGCCCGCGGGCTCGGACAGGGCGTTGGCGAAGCGGCTCCCGGAGCGCAGCGCCTCGGCGAACCGCGCGGCCTCCGGCTCCGGGCTGAGCGCGGCGAGGGCGCCGGCGGCGCCGATGTGCATCACCCAGATGCAGGCGGTGGACGGTTCGGCGGCGGCCACCGCGCGCACGATCTCGCCGTACGCGCGGTAGCTCAGGCCCTGCCCGCCGAGCGACTCGGGCAGCGTGGCGGCGTCCAGGCCGGCGGCGTGCAGCGCGCGGAGGTTGTCCAGCGGGATCGCCGCGCTCTCGTCGAGCGCGGCCGCGGTCCCGGCGAAGCCCGCGGCGAGGTCCAGGGCGGCGTCGAGCAGCGGCCGCTCGTGGGCGGGCGGGGCGAGGGGATGTCCGGTATCGGTCATGCCCTCAAGCATCGCCGCAGGCCCGCCGCTCAGACGCCCGCCACGCAGAGGATCCAGCCGGTCAGGGTGTCACCGCCCTCGATCGCGGACGTGGTGCCCGGGGCGTCCTGGCAGGCGAGCTCGGCGCCGCCGATCGACGAGTCCGCCTTCTTCGTCACCCGGTACGCGGCCTCCTTCGCGCCGCAGCCGACGATCGCGTAGCCCTGGTTCTCGGGCAGCTCACGCAGGCAGTCGCCCTTGACCGCCAGCTCGGGCGCGGCCTTGGGGTCGACGCCCACGACGCCGAGGCAGAACGTCAGGTCCGAGCTCCAGGTGTCGAGGCCCGCCGTCACGCTGTCGCCCGTGAGGTCCAGGCTCCAGGTGTAGCTCGACGTCGTGCCCGGAACCTTCGCGCACGCGCCGCCGATCCCCGTGGGGTCGCCGCCGAGGTCGCTGGCGTCCTTGACCACCTTCAGCACCACGGCCTCGGCCTTCGGCCGGTCACAGCCGATGGTGCGCACCTCGGCGACGTCGCCCGTGGTCCCGGTGAGGCAGTCGCCCTTGGCCGCGACGTTGACCGCCGTGGCCGGGTCGACGTCGACCGGGCCGAGGCACAGCGTGCCGTCCGAGCCGCCGCCGGAGTACGTCGCCGACACCCCCGCCACCGCGATGCAGCCCTCGTCGCTGCCGCCGTCCACGATGTCCAGCACCTTCAGTTCCGCCGTCTCGCAGCCGACGACGTCGTACCCGCCGCCCGACTCCTCGACGCACGACCCGACCTCCGGCCCCGCCAGCAACGAGCACGCCCCGAGCACCCCGCCCACGGCGAGGGCCAGGGCGAGCACCATGATCTTGCGCAACGTCTCCACCTTCCGGGAACCCGGCGCCCATGGTCCGCCCGGACGGGCGGCGCGCCGGTCGGGCGACAACATATCGCCTGGTGACAGGCGCCGTCGCCGGGGACTACTCCCCGTCGGTGGTGGTCGGTGGTGGTCAGTGGTGGTGGCCGTGCCGCCCGAGGGTCGCCTCCGCCGTCACCCCCGGCCGCGTCCACTGCGGCGCCGGCCGGCCGGTGCCGCCCCAGGTGGCGTTGCCGTCCACGTCCGTGCGCCAGTACCAGCAGGGGCCGTCGCCCTCGGGCCAGCCGTCGGGGACCTCCTGCCAGGACTCCCGGCGGCCGTACGGGGTCATGTCGAGCAGGGCGAAGATGCCCTCGGTGGGCTCGTTGCCGCGGCCGGTGGTCTCGTAGGTGAGGAACGTGCGGTCGCCGTCGCGCAGGTAGGACGTGACGTACCCCATCGGCCCGCCGACCGGCCAGTGGGTGCCCCGCACCGAGTACCACGGCTGGGTGTAGCCCATGAACTCCACGAACGGCGGCACCTCCTCCCACGCCCCCTCGGTGACCACCGCGAACGACACCCCGCGCGCGTTCAGGTACGGCACCGCGACCTGGTGGTGCCAGGCCGACATCGTGCAGCCCTCGCACTGCCCCTGGTGCGGCGCGCCGTCGTGCCACATGTGCTTGTAGACGAGCAGTTCCTCACGGCCCTGGAACAGGTCGAGGAACGGGACGGGCCCGTCCGGGCCGGTCACCTCGGTGGTCCCGTCGAACTCGACCATCGGCAGGCGCCGCCGCTCCGCGGCGATCGCGTCGCCCTCGCGCGTGTGCGCCTTCTCGCGCAGCAGCAGCTCGTCGCGCGCGGTCTGCCAGGTCGTGCGGTCGACGACGGGCGGGCGGCCCGGCAGCGTGGCGTTCTGTTCGGTGGCGGTCATGGTGTCCTCCGTGCGGTCGTGGTGGTCGCGCAGGCGGCGTCGTCGGGCAGGGCACGACGACGCCCACCGGTACCGACGACGCGGGCGCCACGAACTCATCGGGCCGCATCGGCGGGGCCCGCGGGAATCACCGTGACCCGCGGCCGCGGCGCTCGTAGGGTGCCCTCATGAGCCCGTCCGGAGCGTCGCGCTGATGGAGCCCGTCACCCTGCCGCCGCACACCGGCGCCGTCGTCCTCGTCGAGGGGGCCAGCGACCGCAACGCGGTCGAGACCGTCGCGGCCCGCCTCGGCCGCGACCTGGCCGCCGAAGGCGTGCGGGTCGTCGCCATGGGCGGCGCCACGAACATCCGGCACTACCTGGGCGAACTCGCCGCGCGGCCGGGCCTCGCCGTCGCCGGGCTGTACGACGCCGCCGAGGAGCCCTACTTCCGGCGCGCCGCCGAGGCCGCGGGACTCGGCCCCGCGCCCACCCGGGAGGCGCTCGCGGCCCTCGGCTTCCACGCCTGCGTCGCGGACCTCGAGGACGAGATGATCCGCGCGCTCGGCACGCCCGCCGTGCTCGACGTCGTCGCCGCCGAGGGCGAGCTGGCGCGGTTCCGCAAGCTGCAGAACCAGCCCGCGCACCGCGGCCGGCCCGCCGCGGAGCAGCTGCACCGCTTCCTCGGCACCACGGCGGGCCGCAAGGAACGCTACGGCCGCCTGCTCGCGGACGCGGTGGACCTGGCCCGGATCCCGGCGCCCCTGACGAGCCTCCTGGACGCGCTGCCCGCCGCGCGGGGAGCGGCGCGCATCGAGCGCGGATAGTGTCGGGACCATGGCGTTCACCGGCATCCCCACCGCCGCGCTCGACTTCTACGAGGACCTCGAGGCGGACAACTCCAAGGCGTTCTGGACCGCCCGCAAGGACGTCTACGAGCGGTCCGTCCGGGAGCCGCTGCTGGCGCTCGCGGAGGAGGTCGAGGACGAGTTCGGGCCGGGCAAGTACTTCCGGCCGTACCGCGACGTGCGGTTCAGCAAGGACAAGTCGCCCTACAAGACCCAGCAGGGGATCTGGTTCGGCGAGTCGAGCCGGTACGTGCACGTGTCGGCGGCCGGGCTGTTCGTGGCGGGCGGGTACTGGCGCACCTCGCGCGAGCAGCTGACCCGGCTGCGGCGGGCGGTCGCCCTGGACACGGTGGGACCGGACCTGGTCGCCGCTGTCGGCGCGGTGACGGCCGCGGGGCTGACCGTCGACGGCGAACGGCTCCGGCGCGTGCCGCCGGGCTTCGACAAGGAGCACCCGCGCGGCGACCTGCTGCGCCACAAGACCCTGACGTGCGGCCGCGACCTCGGGTCGCCGGACTGGCTGACGACGCCGCGCGCGAAGGACGAGATCGTCACGGCCTGGCGCGCCATGGAGCCGCTGGTCGCGTGGCTCGAGCGGCACGTCGGACGGGACGACTGACCGGTCGCCCGCCCGCCCGACGGCCCGCGCCCGCGGAATCAGCTTCCGTGCACCCGGTCGCGTGCCGCACAATGGCGCCCGTGCCTACCCTTGCCCAGCTCGCCGCGTTCGTGGTCGCGTCGATCATCCTCATCGAGATCCCCGGCCCGAGCCTGCTGTTCGCGCTCGGCCGGGCGCTGACGGCCGGGCGGCGGGACGCCATCCTGTCGGTGCTGGGGAACGCGACCGGGATGTTCGTGCAGGGGGCCGCGGTGGCCGTCGGGCTGGGGGCGCTCGTGGCGGCGTCGTCGACGGCGTTCACCGTGCTCAAGCTGGCCGGCGCGGCCTACGTGATCTACCTGGGCGTGCAGGCGATCCGGCACCGCGCCGACGCGCGCGCGGCGCTGACCGGCGGCGCCCCCGACCGCCGCACCACCGGGTTCGCCGCCGTGCGCGCCGGGTTCGTCGTCGGGGTGACCAACCCCAAGACGATCGTGTTCCTCGTGGCGTTCCTGCCGCAGTTCCTCGCGCCCGACGCCGCCGCCGCGCCCCAGATCCTGCTGCTCGCGACGATCTTCGCGGTGCTCGCGTTCGCGTCCGACGCGATCTGGGTGCTGCTGGCGAGCAGCGCGCGGACCTGGTTCGCGCGCAAGCCGGAACGGCTCGACGGGCTCGGCGCCACCGGCGGCGTCATGATGATCGGCCTCGGCGGCTTCCTCGCCACGAGCCCGAACGCCTGAGCCCGCGGGTTGACCGGGTTTGGGAGCACGCCGCGACATAGGGAATGATGCTCCGCATGCAGTTCGAGTACTTCTTGAGCCCGGACGACGAGACCGCCGCCGCCTCCGTCGACGGCCGTCCCGTGCACGCCACCGTGCGCTCCCAGGTGGTGGACCCGGCGTCGGTGCTCGGTCAGCTCGAACGGCTCCTCGGCGCCCGCCGGGACGACGACGGGCTGCTGTCGGCCCAGATGATCGCCGAGAGCGAGGACGGCGCCCGCCTGGTCATCCGGCTGTCCGCGCACGTCCTGTCCCTGTACGCGAAGGTGCAGCCCGACACCGTCAAGCTCCTGGTCGACCAGTGGGCGCTCTCGCGCCGCTTCCGCCGCGGCGGCGCCGCGGGGGAGGACCTGTACTCCTTCGCCGCGGGCCTGCACGGCATGTGCCGCGCCGGCCAGGGCGGTGTCTACTGCCGCGCGACCGCCGACGCCTCGGAGATGACGGAACCGCCGGCGCCCTCCCCGGAGTCGATGGTCCAGGCCCGCACGGAGGACGGCGTCCTGCGGCCGCTGCCGCGCCGCGCCTGACCCCGGCAGCTTTCCCGCCGGAGCGGTCCGCAGCCTCGCCTCGTTGCCCCGGCATAGCTGTTAATCGCTTCACCTGGGTGAAATCTGTGGTTCATCCCCGCCGCCCCCAGTAGCTTCGGGACCACTTTTTCACCCGCGGGCGGGACGCACCGCCCCGGCCCGACGAAGGGACGGAACCTTGCGCATCAGAGCCACAGCCGCCTCGGTCATCGCAGCGGCACTCGTGGCGGGCGGGGGCGCGCTCCTCGGCGCCACCGCGTCCGCCGATCCGCCGGACCAGCCCGCCCCGGCCGCCGACGGCACGGCCGCCACCACCGTCACCCTGGTCACCGGCGACCGCGTCACCCTCACCACCACCCCGGACGGCCGCCGGTCCGCCGCCGTCCAGCCCGGCCCCGGGCGCGAGGACGTCGCCTTCGTCACCCGCGACGACGGCGAGCACCTGTACGTGATCCCCACCGACGTCGGCCGCCTCGTCCCCGAACGCCTCGACCGCGCGCTGTTCGACGTCGCCGGGCTCGTCGCCGGCGGCTACGGCACCGGCGGCCGCCTCCCCGTCATCGTGCAGGAGGCGGGCGCCGGCAGCGCCGGGCCGCTGTCCGACACCACCGTCTGGCAGGCCGCCGGGCTCGAGCCCCAGCACCGCCTGGAATCCGTGGGTGCGGTGTCCACCGACGTCGGCCCCGAGTCCGGGGCGGCGCTCGCGGACGTGCTGGCCGCGCAGGCCGCGGGCACGAGCACCCGGTCGGGCGTGCCGCGCATCGAGCACGTCTGGCTCGACGCGACCCTCCGGGCCTCCGACGCCGACTCGATGCCGCAGATCGGCGCCCCGGCGGCCTGGGCGGCCGGGCACACGGGCGAGGGCGTGAGGCTCGCCGTCCTCGACACCGGCATCGACGCCACCCACCCGGACCTGGCGGGCCGGGTCGTCGCGAGCAAGGACTTCGCCGGGACCGGCGGCGTCGCCGACGGCCAGGGCCACGGCACGCACGTCGCGTCCATCGCGGCGGGCTCGGGCACGGCGTCGGACGGCGCGAACAAGGGCGTCGCGCCCGGCGCCGACCTCATGGTCGGCAAGGTGCTGGACGACGCCGGCGCGGGCGAGATGTCGTGGGTGATCGACGGGATGGAGTGGGCGGCCACGCAGGGCGCCGACGTCGTGAACCTGTCGCTCGGCTCGTCGGAGTACACCGACGGCACCGACCCGGCCGCGGTCGCCCTCGACACGCTGACGAGGGAGCACGGGACGCTGTTCGTCGTCGCGGCCGGGAACGCGCACGACCACGGCACGATCGCGACGCCCGGCTCGGCGTCGTCGGCCCTCACGGTCGGGGCGGTCGACGACGCCGACCAGGTCACGGCGTTCTCCAGCAGGGGGCCGCGCGGCGGCGACGGCGCGATCAAGCCGGACGTCGTCGCGCCCGGTGACGGGATCGTGGCGGCGCGCGGCGCGGGGACGGAGCTCGGCGACGTCGTCGACGACCTGCACACCGCGCTGTCCGGCACGTCGATGGCGACGCCGCACGTCGCGGGCGCGGCGGCGGCGCTGCTGCAGGCGCGGCCCGGCCTCACCCCGGCGCAGGCCAAGGCGGCCCTGATGGGGTCGGCCGCCGCGACCGGCGGGACCGTCTGGGACGAGGGCGCGGGACGGATCGACGTGCCCGCGGCGATCGGGCAGGAGGTGCTGGCGAGCCCGGCGTCGGTGTCGCTGGGGCTGTTCGCGTACCCGCACGGCGGATCGGCGACGGACACGATCACCTACGCCAACGGCGGCGCGGCGGACGTCACGCTGGATCTCGCCGGGACCGTGACCGGGCCGGACGGGACGCCGGCGGCCGGGCTGCTCGGGCTCTCGCGGGATCAGGTGACCGTGCCCGCGGGCGGGACCGCGACGGTGGACGTCACCGTGGACCGGACCGCCGGGGCCGTGGGCCGGTACAGCGGCGTCGTCGTCGCCACGGGCGCGGACGGGGCGGCCGTGCGCACGCCCGTCGGCTGGGAGAAGGAGCCGGAGCTGTTCGAGGTGACGGTCAGGACGATCGGGCGCGACGGGCAGCCGCACGCGGGCTGGACGGACCTGACGGTGATGAACGTCGACGACCTGGACAAGTTCCTGGACTTCGACGGGATGGACACGGCGGAGCGCACGTTCCGCGTGCCGCGCGGGACCTACTCGATCACGGGCACCCTCGTGACGGCCGACGCGGCCGGGCCGGTCAAGGCGGTCGCCGACGTCCTGGAGCCGGAGCTCACGGTGAACAAGAACCTGACGGTCACGCTGGACGCCCGCGAGGCGCTGCCCGTGTCGGTCACGGCGCCCCGGTCCGCCGAGCCGGTCGAGATCGGGCTGGACGACCAGCGGCTGTCGGCGACCGGGCCCGGGGTCTCGAGCACGTTCCTCGCCCCGGCGCCGGTGGCGGCCTTCGTGACGCCGACGCGGGCGGTGGCGGTGGGCCGCTACGACCACGTCGTCAAGGCGACCCTCGCCGAACCGGTCGCCGACGGCGCGACGCCGTCGTACCTGTACGACCTCGCCTTCCAGCAGGAGCCCGTCACGACCGGCACGTTCACGGTGCGGGCCGGCGAGCTGGCCGCGATGCGCGCCTCCTACGCGGCGCCCGGCGAGGGCATGGCGGCGCAGACCGGCTGGGGCGCGCTGCCGCCCGGCCGCTCGATCGCGTTCTCCATGCTGCGGCCGGTGGACGCCGGGACGAGCCGGACGGAGTTCGTCACCGCGGGAGACGTCCGGTGGTTCAAGTCCACCTGGTTCCAGTCCGACGCCGGGCCGCAGGGCGCGTTCGAGACCGAGCTGGACACGTACGCGCCGGGGTCCGAGCAGGCCGAGACGTTCGGCGGGGCCGTGCACTCGCCGGTCGGCGTGACGGTGCGCACCCCGGACCGGCTGGCCGTGACGCCGGGGCTGTGGGTGGACGCGGACGGGCACGGCTACTCCGCGCTCGTCGACGAGGAGGTGCGGCTGACCGTGTGGCAGGACGGCGAGCTCGTCGCCCAGGAGCCGGCCGGCGTCGTCGACGTGCCGCTGCCCGCGGGCGGCGCGGGCTACCGGGTGGCGCTGGAGGCGGCGCACGGGTCGGGCGCGTGGGCGACGTCGCCCGAGGTCTCGGCCGAGTGGACGTTCCGCGCCGAGCCGGGGTCCGGCGAGCACGCGCTGCTCGACGTGAGCTACGACGTGGCCGGGATCGGGCTGGACGGCAGGGCGCCCGCCGAGACCGAGGTCGCGCTGGACGTGACGGGCGCGGACGGCGACGCCGTCGTCGGCCTGTCGTGGTCCGACGACGACGGCGCCACCTGGCATCCGGCCGAGGTGACCGGCGGCGTGGCCGCGATCACGGCGCCGGCCACGGCCGGGCACGTGTCACTGCGGGCCGAGGTCTCGGACGCGGCGGGGAACACCGTGACCGAGACGGTGCGGCGGGCCTACCTCGTCGGCTGACCTCAGTCGCGGGACTGCCAGGTGCACAGGCAGGAGCGGTTGCCCTCGGCGTCGGCGAGGACCCAGTAGGCGGGGGCCTCGCCGGCGTCGACCACGCGGCCGCCCGCCGCGACCGCGGCGTCGAGGCGCGAGCGCACCTGCGACGGGTCCACCCAGACGTCGAGGTGCCAGCGCTGGCGCGGCTCGGAGGCGCCCGACTCCTGGAACCAGAGCCTCGGGTTGCGGCCCGTGGGGTCGCCGAGCACGGTGCCCCTCCAGGGCCCGTTCTCGCTGCCGGCGGGGGGTTCGTAGGCGAGGAACTCGCGCCAGAAGGGCAGGATCCCGTCGTGCGCCGGGGTGTCGAGGGTGATCAGCACGCGGGACAGCCCGGTGCCGTCGAGGGCGGCGCCCGCGGCCTCGGCGAGGTCCGTGACGGTGCGGGCCAGCGCGATGTCGCGGTCCGTGACGCCTCCGGCGTCGTGGGTGGTCAGGCGGATGTCGACGTGCGGGTAGCGGAGGTCGACGTCGGGGTGGTGGTTCGCCTCCTCGGCGGCCAGGCCGACGGCGTTCACGAGCTGCAGCCCGGCGGTGAAGCTCCCCGTGGCGATCCGCGTGTACAGGGCGTCCCCGAGGTACACCCAGCCGGCAAGGCCCTGGTCGGCGATCTGCTGTCCGGTGAGTTTGGTCATGACTCGATCGTGCCACGCCCGGGGCGGCAACGGCCGAGGCGGCACCCCCGGTGGGGATGCCGCCTCGGGCGGTCCGGGTCGAGCGCCGGGCTCAGGCCTGGGCGGCCGGGGCGGCCTCTGCCTCGGCGGCGTTCTTCTGCGACAGGATGATCGCGGTGGCGACGGCGGCGCCCACGGCGACGACGGCGGCGGCCGACGCCGCGATCGCGACCTGGGCGGCGACGTTCCCGGCGCCCCACTCGGAGCCGGCGATCTCCTCGGCGCGCGCCTCGGCGGCCTTGCGGGCGTCCTTCTCGACGTCCTTGCCGAGCACGTTCGAGACGAGGCTCGTGCCGTGCAGCAGGGAGATGAGCGTGCCGGTGCGGGCGTCGGGCTCGGCGCCCTCCAGCAGCACCTTCCGGAGGTTCGCGCGCAGCGCGTTCTCGTGCGACGAGTCCGGCGCGGGCCAGCTGGTCTGCGGCAGGAGGGCGAAGAGCTTGGTCTCCTTCTTCTCCAGGATGCCGCGCTCGACGAGGCCCTCGAGGATGTTGTCCTCGGCGTCCTTGGCGACCAGGTTCACGACCTTGCCGGCCTGGCGCTCGTTCTTCAGGATCTCGAGGGCGGCGTCGAGGGCCTTGTTGCCCGTGGCCGCGTTGTTCGTGATCAGGATGTTGGCCTCGGCGGCCTTCTTGCGGTCCTCCTGTGACGCGCCGGCCTCCGGCGCGCCCCGGGTGAGGATCCGGTCGGCCTCGGCGAGGTCGGCAAGGATCGCACCCGCGAGACGGGCGCCCAGGTTGTCGACGTGCACGGTCTTGCCCGACTCGTCGTCGACGGCGAGCAGCAGGAGATCTTCAGCGATGAGCATGCCCGCAGCATATATGTCGGGCAAGCCAGACTCGCGAGTTTCGGCGTGCCCAGGATGGGTTGGTTTCCCCATCCTCACCAAGGCTCCGCGCGGCCTCCCAGGTCAGTCCGCCTACGCCTCGTAGTCCGCCGTGATCGAGATCGTGACGTCCAGTTCCGGGGGTTCCAGCTCGAACTGGGGCGGGGGCGGGGGTTCCGCCGCGCCGGCCGCCGCGCCGCGGAAGGAGGGGGCGGCCGCCGCGGGGGCGGGCACCGGGTAGTTCGGGGAGCCGCCCGAGTCCTTGCCCGGGCGGAGGCCGGATTCGAACAGGCCCACGCAGCGCGGCTCGTCCAGGCCGAGGGCGTCGGCGTAGGCGGCCGCGCGGGCGCGGGTCTCGCGGGCGGCGTCGGCCCGGACCTCGGTCTGCATCTGCTCCCGGGTCTCGCGCTTGAGGGCCCAGTCGACGCCGCCGATCGACACCCCGTCGACGTCGGCGATCTCGGGGAGCCAGCGGGACAGCGCCTCGAAGTCCACGAAGTCGGCCTGCACGGACGACGTCGCGCGGAACCGCTCGGCGCGCTTCTCGCGCTTCCCGCGCCACTCCGTGTACGTGTACGCGCGCACGGACGTGGACTCCCAGGTGTCGACGACGCCGTCGCCTGAGTGCTGCTTCAGCTGGGCGACGAGGGTGGCGTGGATGTCGCTCGCCTCCCGGAGCACGGGCCCGCGCTCGAGCCCTTCGCGGGTCACGCCCACCCGCACGCGGGCGATCTCGGCCAGGCGACTGCGACGGGCGTAACCCCCGACGGCGATCAGCGTCATGGGGGCATGTCTACCATGACCAGCTCGTTCAGCCGGTGACGATGCGCGTCAGCTCCACCCGGCTGCGCACCCCGAGCGCCGCGAAGATGTTCCGCAGGTGATGGTCCACCGTCCGCACGCTCAGCGACAGCCGGCACGCGACCTCGCGGTTCGTGGCGCCCTCGGCCACGTACCGCGCGATCCTGCGCTGATGCGGGGTGAGCCGGTCCAGCGGCGTGCCGTCGCGCGTGTCGCCGGCCGTCACCGGGAGGGACGACGACGGCGCGACGGTCGCCACCGGGGGGATGCCCGACGCCGCCGCCCCGGCCGATTCCCCGGCCGCCCGCAGCTCGTCCGCGGCCTGACCCGCCCAGGCCGCGGCGCCCGTCCGCTCGAACGCCTGCAGCGCCTCCCGCAGCTGGCGGCGCGCCTGCGACGGCCGGCGCCGCCGCCGCAGCCACCTCCCGTACAGGAACTGCGTGGTGGCGCGCTCGAAGCTGTCGCACCCGTCCCCGTGCAGCTCCAGCGCCCGTGCCCACAGGTGCCCGGCGGACTCCGCGTCGCCGTCGTGCGCGGCCATCAGGGCGCGGCAGCGCGTCAGCCGCGCCGCGGCGGCGTCGTCCAGGTCGAGCTTCGCCCAGATCTCCAGCTCGCCGAGGACCGGCCGGGCGGCCTCGGCCCGCCCCGCCAGCACGGCCGCCTCCACGAACCCGGGCGTGAGCAGCGGCCGCAGCGCGAAGTGCCCGCCGCCCGGGCCCGGTGAGACGAGGGCGCCGAACCGCGCGACGGCGTCCTCGGCGCGGCCCTGCCCGAGATCCGCTCGCGCGAGCGCCCACTCCGCGAGCGTCCGCGTCTGCTCCAGGCCGTGCCGGCGCGCTGCCTTGAGGGCCTCGGCCGCGTGCTCGGCGACCTCGGCCGCGGCGCCGTCCACCGACGCGGCCAGCGCCAGCACCGCGTGATGGTGGGCCGCCGTGTTGCGCCGGCCCGGCCCGGCCGCGGCGCGCAGGCCCGCGGCGGCGTGCGCGCGGGCCGCGGCGAGCGCCCGCGCGCCGACCTGGCAGGCGGTGCCGACGTCGCCGAGCGCGAGGGCGGCGACGGCCGCGTGGTGCAGCGCCTCGGGCCGCTCGTCGCCGGATCCCTGCGCGACGACGCGCCGCAGCGGGCCGAGGGCGTCGGTGATGCGCAGTTCCAGCAGGGCGCGCAGCCCGGTGAGGTAGTCGGTGACGAGGGCGACGACGTCGTCGGCGGTGTCCGGCGCGGGGGCGCCCGCGGCCGTGGCGAGCTCGGCCAGGCACGCGGCGTGGTCGCCGGCCGCCCAGGCGGCCAGCGCGGCGCCGCGGGTGGCGGCCACGACGAGCCCGGCGTCGTCGGACAGCAGGTCACGGGCGAGGCGGAAGGAGGCGTAGGCGTCCTGCGCGGGCCCGCCGGTGAGCAGGGCGCGGGCACGGGCGAGCTCCGCGGCCCCGGAGGGTACGGGCCGCTGCCGGGACAACGCTGTCCGCCCTGCCATGACCCGGAGCATAGCCGACCGGGCGGCCGGGGTCCCTGCGCGTGGGAGGATCCCGGCCGGCCGGAGTACCTGGTACGTCAGCTCATCGGGCAGGTCCCGCGGCTCTCCGACAACGTGGAGTCGTCGGGCAGCGGGCAGAGGAACTGGTCGTAGCGGACGTCGTCGTCGACGAACCGCTTGAGCCACGAGATGCTGTACTTCGCGATCGTCGTGTTGGGGCTGTTGGGCGCGAAGTGGCTCGCGCCGTCCAGCTCGAGGTACATCTTCTCGCCGGCGAGCGTGGTGTAGAACGGCTCGGAGTGCGAGGTGACCGAGGCGACGTCGTCGTTCTCGGCGCCGACGACGAGCGCCGGGACGCTCACGTCGCCCCAGGTCTTGTCGGTGTTCCAGGCCGTCAGGGGCACGATCGCCTGGAGCGCCGGCCGGTCCTTGGCGGCCTCCAGCGCGCCGCCGCCGCCCATGGAGTGGCCCATGACCGCGAGCCGGTTCCGGTCCACGCGGGGACCGATGTCGTTGCTGGCCACGACGTAGTCGAGGGCCGCCAGGAGCTGGTCGCCGCGCGAGGCCGGCTGGTCGTAGCGCGAGTCGGTGTCGATCGTGATGACCACGAAGCCCTGCGAGGCCAGGCGGGGCCCGAGCCAGGAGATCGACGACTGGGTGGCGGTGTACCCGGGGGAGATCGCCACGGCGCCGAACGTGCCGTCGCTGGTCGTGGTCGGGTAGTAGATGGTGCCGCCGCCGAAGCCGCTGACCCACGAGGACACGGTGCGCGAGCTGGTCGCGTAGGCCCCGCGCGTGGCCTCGATCGAGGCCTCGGTCGGGGCGGGCCCGCGCTCGTAGGGGTTCTCGGCGGACGCGGCGGGACTCCCGATGGCCGTGTACCCGGCGACGCCGAGGGCGGCGGCCGCGAGGACCGCCGAGATTCTGGTGGTGTGGCGCGAGCGCCGGCTGCTGACTGCGTGCACGGTTGATGCTCCCTTGCTCTTCCAGGTAGACAGCGGCTGGGGGGCCATCGGGGCCTGACCGCCGGAGCAAGATCTACCCGACTCCCGGCGTGCGCGCATCGGCAATCTCACCGGTCTCCGGCGCGCGTCACCCCACCACGACCCGGGTCAGCTCCACCCGGCTGCGCACCCCGAGGGTCACGAAGATGTTGCGCAGGTGGTGGTCCACCGTCCGCACGCTCACCGACAGCCGCCGCGCCACCTCGCGATTCGTCGCGCCGTCGGCCACGTACCGCGCGATCCGCAGCTGGTGCGGGGTGAGCCGGGCCAGCGCCGGTGTCGCGGCCGACGACGTCGCGCCGGCCGGCTCGCCCGTCGCCCGCAGTTCGTCGGCGGCCTGGGCCGCCCACGCCGTCGCGCCGTGCCGCTCGTAGGCGTGCAGCGCCTCGCGCAGCTGGACCCGGGCGGCCGACGGGCGCCGCCTGCGGCGCAGCCACTTCCCGTAGAGCAGCTGGGTGGTGGCGCGCTCGAAGCCGTCGCCGCCGTCCCCGTGCAGTTCCAGCGCGCGGGCCCAGAGCCGGGCGGCGGCGTCGTCGTTCCCGTCGTGGGCCGCGAGCAGCGCGCGGCAGCGGGCGAGCTGCGCGGCGGCGCCGGCGTCGATCCCGAGGTCCGTCCAGATCTCGATCTCCTGCACCACCGGCAGCGCGGCGCGGGCCTGCCCGGCGATCACGGCCGCCTCCACGAACTGCGGCATCAGCAGCGGCCGGATCGCGAAGTGCCCGCCGCCCGGCCGCGCCGACACGAGCCCCGCGAGCCGGCTCGCGGCGTCCTCGGCCCGCCCGCGGCCGAGGTCCGCCCGCGCGAGTGCCCACTCGGCCAGCGTGCGGGTCTGGGCCAGGCCGTGGCGGCGCGCGACGGTGAGCGCCTCGGCCGCGCGGTCGGCGACCTCGCCGGTGTCGCCCTCGACGGAGGCGGTCAGGGCGAGGACGGCCCGGTGGTGGGCGGCCGTGTTGTGCTGTCCCGCCAGGACGGCCGCCCGGAGCCCGGCGTCCGCGTGGGCGCGCGCCCGGGCGTGCTGCCCGGCGCGCATCTCGGCGTAGGCGAGGTACTCGAGGGCCTCGGCGACGAGGTCGTCGTCGCCGTGCGCGCGGGCCGCGGCCAGTGCCCGCGCCCCGATCTGGCCCGCGGTGCCCGTGTCCCCGAGCACCAGCGCCGCGACGGCCGCCCGGTGCAGGTGTCGCGGCCGGTGCCCGGACGCGCCCCGGGCGATCACCCGCCGCAGGGCCGTGGTGGCGTCGGCGGTGCGGCCCTCGAGGAGCGCCCGCAGGCCGGTCAGGTGGTCGGTGAGCAGGCCGGCTGCGGGATCGGGCGTGGCATCCGCGAGATCCGTCGCCGGGCCGAGTTCCGCCAGGCAGGTGTTCCGGTCCCCGGCCGCCCAGGCGGCGTCGGCCGCGCCGAGCGTCGCGGCGAGGGTGAGACGCGGCGCCGCGTCGTCGTCGGACAGGAGATCGCGTGCGAGGCGGAACGACGCGTACGCGTCCGCCACCGGCCCGGCGCTGAGCACGGCCCGGGCGCGGGCGAGCTCGGCGGGTCCGGACGGTGCGGACCGCCGCTCCGACACCGGTGTCGGGCGAGCCATCCTGGGACGATAGCATACCGGCTGGTCGGAATGTCACCCTCAGGGTGGGTCCGACCAGCCGGTACGCGTCATCGAGGGCGTGTTCTCCCGGGTGGAGCCCGGTCAGCTCAGCGGGCAGGTCCCGCGCGACTCCGAGAGGTACGTCCAGCTCGTGGGCACCGGGCACAGGAACTGGTCGTACCGGGTGTCGTCGTCCACGAACCGCTTGAGCCACGCGATCGAGTACTTCGCGATCGTCACGTCGGAGCTGGTGGGCGCGAAGTGGCTCGCGTTGTTCAGCTCCAGGTACATCTTCTCGCCACCGAGGCTGTTGTAGAACGGCACGGCGTGCGACGACGTCGAGGCGATCGAGTCGTTCTCCGCGCCGTAGACCAGCGCCGGGACGGAGACGTCGCCCCAGGTCTTGTCCAGGTTCCAGGGCGTGAGCGGCACGATCGCCTGGAGCGACGGGCGGTCCTCGGCCGCTTCCAGGGTGCCGCCGCCGCCCATGGAGTGGCCCATGACCGCCAGGCGGTTCCGGTCCACGCGGGGGCCGATGTCGTTGCTGGCGACTACGTAGTCCAGGGCGGCCAGGAGCTGGTCGCCGCGCGAGGCCGGCTGGTCGTACAGCGAGTTCGTGGCGATGGTGATCACCACGAAGCCCTGCGAGGCCAGGCGCGGGCCGAGCCACGCGATCGTGGACTCCGTGCCGGTGTACCCGGGGGAGATCGCCACCACGCCGAACGTGCCGTCGCTCGTGGTGGTCGGGTAGTAGATGGTGCCGCCGCCGAACCCGCGGGCGAGCGACGACACGTTGCGCGACGACGTCGCGTAGTAGCCGCGGCTCGCCTCGATGCTCGACACCGTGGGGGCCGGGCCCCGCTGGTACGGGTTGTCGGCGGCCGCCGCGGGACCGGCCGCGGCCGCGAGGCCCGCGAACCCGAGCGCGGCGGCCGCGAGTCCCGCGGCCAGGCGGGTGACGCGGCGCGAGCGCCGCGAACTGACGTGTGAGTGCTGCACGGTTCGTCCTCCTTGACGTGGCCGTTCGTGGATGCCCGCCGGCGTCCGGCGCCGGACGCCGGCGGGCGCGATCAAGATTCACCCCGGACCGGGCGGGCGCACATCGGCAGAATCACCGGTGCCGGGTCGCACGGGGGACCGCCCTACCCCTGGTCCACCGGCGGGCACCCTGGCCCGGGTGCCCGTCCGTTCGCCAAGGTGGAACCATGAGCACCATGACCTCGCCCGCTCCGTCCGGAGCGCCCGCCGCGCGGCCGGCGGCCCGGCCCGTCGGCTTCCTCACCGCCCCCTTCCGCTCCCGCACCTGGCGCGAGTACGGCTACCTCTGGATCGCGCTCCTGGTGGCCCCGTTCGGGTTCGCCTACGGCTGGGTCACGATCGCGCTGCTGGCCGGGCTCGCCGTCACCGTCGCCGGCCTCTGGGTCGGGGGCGGCCTGATCGTCGGTGCCCGCGGCTGGGGCGCCCTGCACCGGCTGGCCCTGCGCCAGACGCTCGACGTCGAGATCCCCGAACCGCCCGTGTTCGTCCGCGGCCGCGGGTTCTGGCGCGGGATCGGCTCGCTGCTCGGCGACAGCTCGGGCTGGCGCGCGTGGCTGTACCTGATCGTCTCGTTCCCGGTGGTCGTGGCCGGATTCGTCGTGAGCACCGTGTTCCTGGCCGTGGCGCTCGGTTCCGTCACCTACCCGATCTGGTACCGCTACCTGCCCCTGGACGCGATGGAGGACGGCCTCTACGGCGATCTCGTCGTCGGCCAGGCCAACGAACTCCTCGTCGCGGTCGCCTCCGGCGTCCTGCTGCTGTTCCTCTGGCCGTGGCTCCAGCGCCTGTTCACCATGTTGCTGACGGTCCTCGCCCAGGCCCTGCTGGGCCCCACCCGCGGCGCCGTCCGCATGGCCGAGCTGCGCGCGTCCCGCGCCGTCGCCGTCGACGCCGCCGACGCGCGCCTGCGCCGCATCGAACGCGACCTGCACGACGGCACCCAGGCCCGCCTGGTCGCCGTGGCCATGCAGGTCGACGAGGCCCGTGAGCAGCTCTCCGACGGCGGCGACCCGCGGGCCGCGACCGGCCTGCTCGACACCGCCCACGCCTCGGCCCTCGAGACCCTCGCCGAACTGCGCGAGATCGCCCGCGGCATTCACCCCGCCGCCCTCGACAGCGGCCTCGCCGTCGCGCTGCGCACCCTCGCCGCCCGCGCACCCCTCCCGGTCCGGGCCGACGTCGCCCCGGGCGTCGACGACCCGCGCCTCGCCCCCGCCGTCGAGTCGATCGTCTACTACACCGTCGCCGAGCTCACCACCAACGCCGCCAAGCACGCGGGAGCCACCGCCGTCCACGTCCACGTCGAACGCCAGGGCCGCCGGGTCGTGGTCCAGGTCAGCGACGACGGCCGCGGCGGCGCCGTCGTCTTCGACGACGACGGATCCGGCAAGCGCACGGGACTGGCCGGGCTACGCGACCGCGTGCACGCCGTCGACGGCGCGTTCGACCTGATCAGCCCGCCCGGAGGGCCTACCGTGGTGACCGTGACGCTCCCGACCAGCACCCGCCCGTGACCCCCGCGCCCCACGCCGGGGAGACCGGCGGCCTGCGCGTGGCCATCGCCGAGGACTCCGCGATCCTGCGCGACGGCCTCGCCGCCCTGCTCGCCCGGCGCGGGCACGAGGTCGTGGCGACCGTGGCCGACGGCGACGCGCTGGTCGCCGAGGTCACGGCGCTCGCGGACGCGGGGACCCCGCCGGACGTCGTCGTCGCCGACGTGCGGATGCCGCCGTCGCACACCGACGAGGGCCTGCGCGCGGTGCTCGCGCTGCGCGAGCGGCTGCCCGGGCTCCCGGTGCTGCTGTTCTCGCAGTGGATCGAGACGACGTACGCGTCCCGCCTGCTGGAGGCCGACGCCCGCGGCGTCGGCTACCTGCTCAAGGACCGCGTGGCCGACGTGCGGGACTTCACCGGCGCGCTCGCGCGCGTCGCGGCGGGGGAGACGGTGCTGGACCCCGAGGTGGTGACCCAGCTGCTCGGCGCCGCCCGCTCCGGCGGGGATCCCGGCCTCGTGCGCCTGACCCCGCGCGAGCGGGAGGTGCTCGCGCTGATGGCGCAGGGGCTGTCCAACGGGGCGATCGCGGACCGGCTCGTGCTGTCCTACGGCGCGGTCGAGAAGAACGTGGCCGCGATCTTCGTCAAGCTCGACCTGCCGCAGGACGCGGCCGCGCACCGCCGGGTGCTGGCGGTGCTGCGGCACCTGGGGATCGACGGGTAGCCCGGGGGACGACGGCGTTCGAGCGGCAGGTCACGCCCGACGAAGACCGATCATCGTGATTTCGCAACGGCGCACACAGGAGGTCTGAAAGTGGCTGACACGCAGGTAACCCGCGAGGTGATCGAGATGATCACGGGAGGCTGGAGGGCCCAGGCCCTGTACGCCGCCGTCAGGTTCAAGCTGCCCGACCACGTCGCGGCCGGCCGGACGGCGAGCAGGGAGCTCGCCGAGGAGACAGGGGCTGATCCCGAGGGCATCCGCCGCCTGATGCGGCTGATGATCGCGATGGGCGTCTTCGAGGGCGATGAGTCCGGCGGCTATCGCAGCACCAGGCTGAGCGAGGCGCTGATCACGGGGCCGGGATCCCTGAGTGAGATGTGCCTGCTCTACGGCGAGGAGTTCTATGCGGCCTGGGCGCATTCCCACGAGGCCGTCGCCACGGCCGGATCGGGATTCGAGATCGCCTTCGGGGAGCCGCTCTACGAGTACCTCGGCGACCATGACGGTACCGCCCGGCGGTTTCAGGCGACCATGAACGCCGCGAGCATGTTCTTCGACCGGGTACCGGAGGTCTTCGACTTCACGGGGGGCCGCGAGATCGTTGACGTCGGCGGCGGTGGCGGGGAGCTTCTCGCGTCGATCCTGCGCGCGACGCCCGACGCCTCGGGAGTGCTTCTGGAGCGTGAGCACATGATCCCCAGGGCGAAGGAGCATCTGGCGGCCGCCGTCGGCCTGGACCGCGTACGCCTGGTCGGGGGCGACATGTTCGCGGGGGTGCCCGCAGGGGGGAACGTCTACCTCCTCAGCCGGGTGCTCGCGGGCTGGGACGACGATCTGGTGGTCCAGGTCTTCGCGAACTGCCGTCGCGGGATGGCCGGTTCATCGTCCCGGCTGCTCGTCCTCGATCGGTTCGTCGACGACGACGATCCCACCCTGCTGCCCGCGTTGTGGGACCTGCACCTGCTGATGACGACCGGAGGCCGGCACCGCACTCTCGACGAGATCAGCCTCCTCCTGGATCGGGCCGGGTTGGTCGTCGAGCGGGTGGCGCCACTGCCCATGGACGCACATGCGCTGGTCGCCGCGCCGATCCTCCCGGCGGCACCGGTCGCCGGGCGCTGACGGCGAGGGGTCCTCACCTGCCGGTCAGCTGCTGCCCGGGCTCGTGGGCGGCCGCGCGCAGGTCGTAGAAGACCAGCTCCAGGCCGAACTCCGCGAGGATCTCCGGGAGGTTGCGGATGACGTCGCGGTCCTTGTCCTTCTCGGCCTCGGTCAGGTCGTGCCACGGGACGCCGATCCCCGGGTGCAGCTTGCGCGCGTCGTCGCGGACGGGGCCGTGCCGCCAGCCGAGGGCGACCCGGACCTCCTCCCACAGGTCGTGCTCCGCCACGGCGAGCTCGTCCAGCATCGCCCCCGTGGGGATCTCGCCCCCGCGGGGGCCGCCGTTGCGCGGCGCCGTCGTGCCGCCGACGCGCTCGAGCCGGCCCGGGAGCCCGATGACCCAGCCGCGGTTCGACTCGCGCAGGTCCTCGCTCAGGTCCTCCCAGCGGCGCATCGCCGGCCCGCTCTCCCACGCGACGCCGCGCTCGAGCTGGTTGCGCAGGTAGACGTGGTGGACGGCGCGGGCGAGGCGGTCGTACATGTCCTCGTGGACGCGCGGCTCGGCGTGACGGTGGCGGGCCAGCAGATCGCGCACCATGACGGTGCGCAGCCGGCCGCCCAGGTCGTCCAGCACGTGGGCGGGGCTCGCGCCGAACACCTTCCCGAGGCCCGCCAGCCGGTCGAGGACCACCACCAGCGAGCCCGGCCCGCCGCGCCACAGCACCGGCTCGCTCAGGGCGAGGTGCAGCGCGGTGTCCTCGTCGTCGGGGCAGACGTAGATCCGGTCGAACGCGAAGTCCGGGATCACCGTCAGCGGGCGCAGGTCGCAGGCGTTCGCGACCGCGCCCCAGCGGGTGCTCAGCCCGGCGGCGACGCGGTCGGCGTCGTCGGCCACGAGCGTCACCGACAGCCTGCTCCTGCCGCCGGTCACGAGCTCCCACTCGCGGGCGAGCGCCGCGACCAGGGCGCGCGCCAGGTTCCCCGACCCGAGCACCGCCACCGACGCCGCCGTCCCGAGGTCGCGGACCTCCGCGGCGGCCAGGCACTGGGCGGCGAGCAGGTCGATCGTGAAGAAGTCGACGCCCGCCTGCGGGCACGCCAGGTGCCGCGCCTGCAGGGCGAGGGCCAGCTCCGGGTCGCCGACGTGGGCGTACAGGCGCTGCGGCCCGTGGCCCCGCTCGCGGACGGTGTCGGCGACGGCCGCCACGGTGAGCACGTTGACCGAGGCGTTCGCCGAGTCGTCGTCGCACGCGTACACGACCTCGGCCCCGGCCAGGCCCGCGTCGTCCAGGCCGGCGGCGTCGTCGGCCCGCAGGATGTCGTGACCGCCGGCGCGCAGCGCGCCGGCGACGGCGTCGGCCGCGTCGGTGCGCCCGACGACGATCGCGTGCCCGCGCGTCCGGCGGTCCCGCAGGCGGCGCAGCCGCTCGGCGAACAGCGAGCGGACCGCGCTGACGGCCGCCCAGACCGCGGTGACCGGGGCGAGGAACCGCGCGAGCTGGAGCTGCCAGGACAGGGCGCCGCCGGTGCTGGCCGGGTCCGCGCCCAGCACGAACAGCTGGATGTCGTGGTAGACGACGTCGAGCCAGGTGCGGCCCGGGATCGCGGCGGTGTCGAGCGCGAGGCCCCAGGCACCCAGCACGAGCGATCCGGTCACGAGGGCGGCGAATCCGATCCGGGTCCAGGGCATGCGGGGGCGCGTCACGAGCGGAACGCTACTCCATTGTTCCGCTATGTCAGTTACCGGCCGCGACGGTGCCCGCGCAGCTCGTGCACGGCGGCGGCCAGGCGGCCGAGGTCCGCGAGCGGGCCGAGGTGACCGAGTTTCTCGGGGTTGACCACGCTGTGCAGGGCGGTGATCCGGAGCCTGCCGGTGTCGTCCGCGGCGACGTCGACCGACATCGCGGCGAACAGGCCGCCGCCGATCTCGTCGCCGGCCATGACGAGCAGGCCGGGCGCGCCGCCGACCTCGGCGCCGACCAGCCGCACGAGCGACTGCTCGCCGTGCTGGGTGTAGCCGCCGATGGCGCGCGCGACGTGCTCGCGCCCGCCGAACGGCCGCGTGAACGCGAGCCCGCGGGGGACGTTGCCGCCGCCGTCGCCGGTGAAGACGACGTCCTCGGCCAGGAGGTCGACGAACTCGTCGACGTCGCCGTGCTCGACCGCCGCGAGGAAGCGCTCCACGAGCCGGCGGGCGTCGTCGCGCTCCTGGCGGGCGGGCGTTCTCTCCAGCGCCGCGCTCCGCCTCTCGGTGATCCGCCGGCGGGCCCGCGAGGCGAGCTGCCGGGCGGAGGTGACGCTGGTGCCGATGATCTCGGCGGCCTCGCCGTGCGGGTAGCCGAGGACGTCGTGCAGCAGGAACGCGGCCCGTTCGGTGGGGCTGAGGGTCTCCAGGACCACGAGGAACGCGGTGGACAGCTCGTCGGCCAGCTCGGCGTGGGCGGCGGCGTCGGGCGGGGCGGTGGCGTGCGCGACGGCCACCGGGCCGGGCCGTCCCGCCGGCCCCGACACGAGCGGTTCCGGCAGCCACGGCCCGACGTACGTCTCGCGCCGCGCGCGGGCCGAGCGGAGCACGTTGATCGCGAGGCGCGTGGTGACGGTGGTGACGAAGCCCTCGGGGTTGCGCAGGCCCTCGGGCTCCTGCGTCTGCCGGGAGACCTTCCACAGCGCCTCCTGCACGACATCCTCCGCCTCCGTCACGCTGCCGAGCATGCGGTAGGCGACCGCGAAGGAGAGCGGCCGCAGGCGGCCGAGCAGTTCGTCGCGGGCGGCGTCGGTGGTGGTGCCGGCCGGGGTGCCGGCCGGCGGGCCGTGGTCGTTCATGGTGTCATCCTCTCCCGGCGGGGGCCTGCGAACCGTCGCCGGCCGCGTCCCGCTCGCGTTCCTGCTCTGATGACGCGGCGGGACGGCGAGATGTGACAGGGGGGACACGCGACCCCCACAGCACGCCCGCGATCACCAGGGCCGCCCCGGCCAGCTCCGCCGGCCCCAGGTCCTCCCCGGTCAGCAGCGCCGACGAGCTCAGCCCGACCACCGGGACCAGCATCGAGAACGGCGCCACGGTGCCGGCCGGGTGCCGGGACATCAGCCAGGTCCAGGCGCCCGACGCCGCCAGCGTCCCGATCAGCACGGTGTACGCGAGACCCGCCAGGGCGGGCCAGAACGAGGGCCCGGGCGCGAAGGAGGCGGCGATCGCCTCCGGCCCCTCCACCACCAGGGACAGCAGCGCCATCGGTACCGGCGGGACCACCGACATCCACATCGCCACGTGCAGCGGGTTGGGCCGCCGGGCGGCCCCGGCCGCGGCGCGGGCGTTGGACACGTTGCCGATCGCCCAGCCGAGGCCGCCCGCGAGCACGAGCAGGAACGGCGCGAACGCGGCCTGCGCCGCCTGCTGCCAGCCGACCACCGCCAGCCCCGCCGTGGCCACCAGCAGCCCGGCGAGCTGCCGGGCCGAGACGCGCTCGCGGAACACCGTCGCGCCGAGCAGCACGGTGAACGGCGCCGAGGACTGGAGCACCAGCGAGGCCAGCCCGGGCGGGAAGCCCGCGGCCATCGCCCAGTACAGGAAGAGGAACTGGAGCGTCCCGAAGCCGAGCCCGTAGCCGATCAGCCAGCGCAGCGGGACCTGGGGCCGGGGAATCAGCAGCAGGGTGGGCACGGCGATGAGCGTGAACCGGAGCGCGACGAGGAGGAACGGCGGGAACTGCTGGAGCGAGGCGTCGATCGCGAGGAAGTTGAGTCCCCACATCAGCGCGACCACGAGGGCGAGCAGGCGGTGCTTGAGCGGCATGCGGCGAGTCTGCGCGGAGTCGGGGTTGTAGGACAAGCGAATGTTTCTACATCACTGTGTAGGCTTCCTTCATGGATGTGCCGGACGGGAAGGCGGCGCCGGGGCGCCGTGCGCGCGCCGACCTCGCGCGGATCGACCCGCGGCACCTGGAGCTGCTGCGGGAACTGGCGGATCGCGGGTCGGTCACGGCCGTGGCCGCGGCGACGTTCCGTACGCCGTCGGCCGTGTCGCAGCAGCTGCGCACGGCGCAGCGGGAGCTCGGCGTGCCGCTCGTGGAGCCCGCGGGGCGCGGCGTGCGGCTCACCGAGGCGGGCCGGCTCCTGGCCGACGCCGCATCGGACCTGGCCAGGGCGGTCGCCCAGGTGCAGGCGCGGTGGGACGCGTACGTCGGGTCGCCGTCGGGCACCGTGACCGTGGCGGCGCTGCCGAGCGCGGCGGCGGTGCTCCTGCCCGGCGTGCTCGAGCGGTTCGAGGGCACGGACGTGGCACTGGAGTGCACGGACGTCGACGTCGCCGAGACCGCCTACGCGCGGCTGGTGCGGGACCACGACGTCGTCGTCGGGCACAGCCTGACCGGTCCCGTCCCGGACGGCGCGGAGCGGCTGACCACGGTGCCCCTGCTGCGCGAGCCGCTGGACGTCGCGCTGCGGGCGGGGCATCCGCTGGCCGCGTCGGCCGAGGTCACGCCCGCGGAGCTGGCCGGGTGCGAGTGGTACGGCGTGCCCGAGGGGTATCCGTTCGACAGCCTGCGGCTCGCCGTCGAGACGGCGGCCGGGAGGCCGCTGCGGGTGGTGCAGCGGCTGCGCGACAACCGGCTGGTCGAGGCGCTCGTGGCGGCGAGCGACCGGGTGGCGGTGCTGCCCCGGTACACGACGTCGGACCCGCGGCTGGCGCTGCGGCCCGTCGCGGGGATCGCCGCGGGCCGGTACGTGGTCGCGATGGCGCGCCCGGACCGGGCGGAGCGTCTGGCGGTCCGGACGGTCCTGGACGCGTTCGCGCAGGTGGCCCGGACGATCGAGGCGGCGTAGGGCGGGGACGTGCCGGGCTGCGGCGCCGGGCCGGGGCCGGGGTCAGGCCAGGTCCCAGGAGGCGACCGCGCGGGCGATCGCCTCCTGGTCGCGGGCGGGGATGCCGGGGATGAGCTCGAACGGGGGCTCGTCCTTCTTCGGGGCGCGGCGCCAGGTGCCGACGAGGCGGCCGTCCAGGAGGACCGCCGGGCGGAAGACGCCGTTCGTGAACGGGACCACCGTCTTCATGGCCTCCTTCGAGGCCACGAACGCGCGGTCCTGGTAGCCGAGCACGGTCTCGTCGAAGCCGGGCACGAGCGTGACGACCGCCGGGGCGGTGGCCGACGACGACGGCTCGGGGTCCCCGGGCCCCGGATCGAGCAGGCCCGGGTCGGCCAGCAGCTCCGCGGTCCCGGCGTCCGCGACGTCCCGGACCGTGATCGTGCGGAGCGCGTCGGGCGGGGAATCCGCCCCGCCGGACCTGAGTTCCGCGACCACCTTCCGCACCGGCGTCCTGGGCAGCCCGAGCCACCAGGCGAGGTCGTCCGCCGTGGCCGGGCCGCGGGTGGCGAAGTAGGCGCGCGCGATGCGGCGCAGCTCCTGTTCCGGCGCGCCGGGGGCGGGCGGGTTGCCCCCGCCGGACGACGACGGCGCCGGGGTGGCGACCATGAGCTGCTGCGTCCCCGCGAACGGGCCCCAGTGCAGCATCCCCTCCAGAGCGAGCTGGACGATGAGGTGGTAGCCGCGCTGGCCCTCGACCGGGACGCCGGCCTGCCGCCACAGGTCCATCAGGGTGGCGCGGGAGACGCCGCCGTCGGCCAGCGCCTCACGGGCCACGGCGGCGGCGTCGCGGATCACGGCGTCGTCCAGGCCCTCCGTCTCGCGGATCCTGCGCATCGAGTGGCTGACGCGCTGCGCCGTCAGGGAGCACAGGGCCGCCAGGTCGCGCGGGGTGGTGGCGAAGAGCGTGCCGCGCTGGGTCCAGCCGCGCACGATCTCGCCGGCGTCGAACGCGGCGCGCACGTCGTCGACCGTCGTGCCGGGGCGGCTGCGGATCGCGATCGCCCGCAGCACGGCCGGGAGGTCCTGGCCCTGCAGGGCGATCATGTGCCCGACGACGCCGGCCGGGGTCAGGTCCCGGCGAGGGGCCAGGCCCTGTGCGCGCAGGCGCAGCCGCCGGACGGCGTCGGGCGGGAGGGCGGAGGTGGTCATGGGCGACAGGCTATTGCGGGTGTCTGACACCGGGCGCAGGACGCGCGGCGCCGCGCGTGTCGTGGGGGGATTGGCGGACGCGGCGGCGAGACAGGGGGAGGCTGCCGCCGCGTCCACTGTTCATGACGGACGGGGAGCGCGAAAGGTTGCGGCTGAATCAAAGTTTCCTCCGATTCGACCGCCCTGGCGATGGGGTGTCAGTGACCCGGGCTAGCGTGGCGGGCGTGACCATGAACAACACGACCCGCGGCATGGGGCAGGGCAAGTCGATGCGCTCCTTCATGCAGGACAGGGACGTCGCCCGGCGCCGGCTCGCGCGCGACACGGTGCGCCGCATCCTCGCGTTCGCCCGCCCGTACCGCGGGCGGCTCGTGCTGTTCGCGGCGCTGCTCGTCCTGGAGGCCGCGGCCGGAACCGCGGTACCGCTGCTGTTCCGGAACCTCATCGACGACGGCATCGCCGCCGGGGACCGCGGCCTGGTCGTGGCGCTCGCGGGAGCCGCCGCCGGGCTCGCCGTCGCCGGCGCGGCGATCGCGGTCGCCCAGCGCTGGGTCTCGTCCCGCATCGGGGAGGGGCTCATCGTCGACCTGCGCACCGCGGTCTTCGACCACGTGCAGCGCATGCCGCTCGCCTTCTTCGCCCGCACCCGCACCGGCGCGCTCGTGCAACGGCTCAACGGCGACGTGCTCGGCGCCCAGCAGGCCTTCACCGGGACGTTGCAGACGGTGCTGTCCAACGCGCTCACCGTCGCGTTCACGCTCGCGGCGATGTTCGTCATGTCGTGGCAGATCACGCTGCTCGCCCTGATCGTGACGCCGCTGTTCGTGATCCCCGCGCGCTGGTTCGGCAAGCGCCTGGCCGACCTCACCCGCCGCACCTACGAGCTCAACGCCGACGCCGGCCAGCTCATGAACGAGCGCTTCAACGTCGCCGGGGCGCACCTCACCAAGATCTTCGGCGACCCGGCCCGCGAGTCGGCGAGCTACGCGGCCCAGGTCGGCGGGCTCCGGGACCTCGGCGTGCGCCGCGCGCTGCTGGGCACCTGGTTCCGGGTCGGGCTGACCACCATGGCGTCCCTCGCGATCGCCGTCGTCTACGGGACCGGCGGGCTGCAGGCCATCTCCGGCACGCTCACCGTCGGCGTCGTCGTGGCCCTGGCGGCCTACCTCAACCGGCTCTACGGACCCCTCACCGCCATGGCGAACGTCCAGGTCGACATCATGACCGCCCTGGTCAGCTTCGAGCGGGTGCTGGAGATCCTCGACCTCGAACCCACCGTCACCGACGCCCCGGACGCCACCGACCTGCGCGACGCCGTCGCGAGCCAGGGCGCGGGCCTCACGCTCGACGCCGTGTCGTTCCGCTACCCCTCCGCCGGCGAGGCCGGGCTCGCCGGCCTGGAGTCCGTCACGCTGCCCGCCCAGGAACAGGCGCAGGACACCCTGCGCGACGTCAGCTTCACCGCCCCCGCCGGATCGATGATCGCGCTGGTGGGCCGCTCCGGCGCCGGCAAGACCACCATCGGGCACCTCGTCACCCGCATGTACGACCCGACGTCGGGCAGCGTCCGGATCGCCGGGCAGGACCTGCGCGGCGTCACCCAGGAATCGCTGCGCCACACGGTCGGCGTCGTCTCCCAGGAGGCCCACCTCTTCCACGACACCGTCGCCGCCAACCTCCGCTACGCCCGCCCGGACGCCACCGACGCCGACCTCGAGACCGCGCTGCGCCGCGCCCGGATCTGGGACCTCGTGGCCGGCCTGCCGCAGGGCACCGCGACCGTCGTCGGCGACCGCGGCTACCGCCTCTCCGGCGGCGAACGGCAGCGCCTCGCCATCGCCCGCCTCCTGCTCAAGGCGCCCGACGTCGTCCTCCTCGACGAGGCCACCGCCCACCTCGACTCCGCCTCCGAGGCGGCCGTCCAGGCCGCCCTGGACGAGGCGCTCGCGGGCCGCACCTCTCTGGTCATCGCCCACCGCCTGTCCACGATCCGCGACGCCGACCTCGTGGTGGTGCTCGACGACGGTCGGGTCGCCGAACAGGGCACCCACCCGGAGCTCCTGGCCGCGGGCGGCCTCTACGCCGAGCTGTACCGGACGCAGTTCGCGGCCGCGAACTGAGGCGGCCGCGGGGGAGGCGGCGGGCCGCGCCGTCGGGGAACTGGGGGATCTGCGCGACGTCATCGGGGAGGAACTCTCCGGCGGCACGATGTCCGGCGACGACGGTGCGGCCGCGACCGGGCGCCCGGCGGATCCCGGACCCGAACCGGCCGCCGTGGCCGCCCGCCGCAACCATGTCCCGCCGACCCGGGGTTACGTCGCGGGAGTGGTCGGTGCCGCGGCGGTGATCGTCCTGGCCGTGACCCTGCCGGTCATCGGTCTGCTGCTCGCGGCCGGCCGGACGAGTGCGGCCGGAGCCGGCGACGGGGACGGCCTCCCGGTCGTCCTGTCCGGCGGGGCGCTCGCCTACCTCTCGCCGCTGCTGATCGGCCTCGCCGTCGGCTGGATCGTCATGACGTCCCTCCGGCGCGAGACCGCGGTGAACCACCCGATGCCCCGCGGCCGCGCGCTTGGCTACGGGGCGGGCTGGGCCATCATCACGACCGGAGCGGTCGCGGCCCCGTCGACGTACGCGGTCTTCGCGACCCCCGCGGCATCCGCGGGATTCATGCTCCTGCTGGCCAGGATGCTGTTCGCGCCTGATGCACGAGAGCCCGCGTCACCCCGGCGACCCTCGGCCACCGCGAGCTGATCTGGAGCCGGCTGGGGCCGCTCGCGGCCGCGGCCGTGGTCATGTCGGCGCCGGCAGCGACGGCGTTCCGGGCGTACCGCCGGGCTGGCTGACCCCGGCTGCGCCGGGCCCGCCCGTGATGGCGGCCCGGCGCAGGACGGGTTCGGCCGCGGCGACGGCGTCGGGACCCGAGATCGCGCCGGAGAGCCAGAGGCTCGCGAAACCGTGGGCCACGGACCAGGCGGCGCGGCCGGCCTCGGGGTCCGAGGCGACCCGGGCGAGGGCAGCGGCCGACTTCTCCTCGGCGGCCCGCAGCCCGGCGTCGTCGTGCAGCAGCAAGCGGTCGAACATGACGGCGAAATGGCCGGGGTGGCCGACCGCGAAACCGACGTAGGCGAGGCCCGCGGCGAGCAGGGCGTCGTCCGCCTGCCGGCCGTGCGCCGCCCCGTCGGGTGCCGCCTTGTCGAGGGCTGCCGCGAGCAACGTGTACCCCTCCGTCGCGACGGCGGTGAGCACCCCGGTCTTGTTGCCGAAGTGATGCGCCGGGGCGGCATGACTCACCCCCGCGCGCCGGGCCAGCTCGCGCAGGCTCAGCCCGGCCGGTCCCTGCTCGGCGATCGCCGCCGCGGCGGCCGCGACCATCTCCCGGCGCAGGTCTCCGTGGTGATAGCTCATCCCGCTGTGGTTCCCCTCGACGACGGGCGATGATCTTTACATTGACAAGATACCAGCCGGGTGGTGGAGTGGGCCCTCGAACTTGTCGGCGTCAAGATCGGAGCCATCATGCCCGTCCCGCTACCCGTCCTCCTGATCGGGATCACCGTCGTCACGCGCCTGGTAGGCCTCGCCGTGCCAGGCTTCGACACCTGGCACGACGCCCTGCGCGCCGGCGTCGCCGCGGTCTACCTGCTGGCGTCGTCGGGCCGCCTGATCCCGCGTGTCCGGCGCGACCTCGTGCGGATGGTCCCGCCCGGCCTGCCGCGCCCGGACCTGCTGGTCGCGGGCACGGGGATCCTCGAGGTGGCGGGCGCCATCGGCCTGCTGGTCCCGGCGACGGCGCCCGCCGCCGCGATCTGCCTCGGCCTGCTCACCCTCGCGATGACCCCGGCCAACATCTCGGCCGCCCGCCGCGGCCTCGACTTCGCCGGCACGCCCGTCACGCCCCTCGGCCGCCGCCTCGCGGAGCAGGCCCTGTACGTGGGAGCCTGCGCCGCGATCGTGTGGCTGCCGTGCTGATGCCGTCGGCCGCTCGTCGGGCGGTCGGCCCGCTGTCCTTGCGGTCGGTCGCCCGGGCGGCCGAACCTGCGACTTCGGGCCGACCTCGGCCGACATTGGGCCGACCGCATCGGCCCCCGGCTCAGCCCACCACCGAGTCGCGGGTCAGGCTCGAGTGCAGCGGGGCGCCCTGGTCGTGGAAGCGGCGGACGAGTTCCTCGCGGGACTCGCGGCTGCCGCGGCCGTCCTGGACGCAGAACGCCCCTTCGGCGGCGGTCAGGAGCTTGGCGTTGACCAGCCGGATCGGGGACAGCGGGCCGTCCACCGTGTCCGGGATCTCCTTGCCGGTCGCGCCGAGCAGCACCACGGCGAGGCCGTCGCCGTCGACGTAGCGCTCGTGGGCGGCCGCCGGCAGCGCGTCCGCGCCGAACGCGACCGTGATCGTCCCCTCGGCCTGGAGCATCCGCGCGAACGTGGGCCCGTTCTGCGCCACCGTCGAGGACACCCCCATCAGGAGCATGCCGAGCCACGTGCGCGGGATCGCCTCGACGGAGGTGTCCTCGAACTCGTCGCCCGACATCGCGTAGACCTCCACGCCGAAGCCGTTGGTGACGGGCGGGTCGCCGCCGTCCTCCCATTCCATGGGGTCGGCCAGGCCGTCGCTCGCGACCAGCAGCTCGCCGTCCCGCCGCACGACGACGTGCGCCTGCCGCGTGGACGGCCAGCGGGGCCCGCCCAGGAACTCGGGGGAGATCAGGTGGGCGATGACGTGCTCGTCCACGGTTCCCCAGCCGCTCCAGGCGCGGTGCAGGGCGTCGTGCGTCGCCTCGTTGTACTCGTCGAGTGAAGTGCTCATTCGCGACATCGTAGGGGCTGACGCCGGGGCTGCCGGACGAGCTACGCCCGCAGGCGCCGGCGGAGCTCGGGAACGCCGCCGCCCGTGAGGTCGCCGAGGTGGGACGGGCGGCCGGCCATGGTCATGATCAGCGCGAGGATCGGCCCCTCGACCAGGGCGTCCGAGCCGGCGTTCGCCTCGAACGGCACGTCGGCCGAGACCAGGTGCAGCCCTTTGACCTGGGACCGGCTGTTGACGGCGTAGTCGTGCGAGGCATAGAACCGGGCCACCGCGCCGAGCGCCTCGCCGGGGTACGAGCGTTCGATCCCGAGCGGGCGCCGGATGTCCTCGCCGTGCACGATCAGCTCACCCAGCCACGGCACGGGATCCTTGGTGGGCATCCGCACCGGCTCGCCGCCGGCCGCCCCGAGCCGCGCGAACCGGTCCAGCGTCTCGCCCGGCGTCGCCCGCCGGAACCGCTCGATCTGCCGCTGGTTGTGCACGCCGGGCCGGAAGCCCGCGCCCACGATGCTGCGGATCCAGCCGGACGTGCCGATCGTCATCGCCGATCCGAGGTGCGCGACGACGTCGGCCACCGTCCACCCGCCGCACAGCGACGGCCGGTCCCACTGCTCGCCGGTGAGCCCGCGCAGATCCGCCGCGAGAGCCCGGCGCTCCGCGGCCACGAGGCCGTCCGCGCGGGTGGTCGTCATGCCGGTCACGGTCACGCGCCGCCCGCTCAGAACGTCCACCGCGTGGCGCCGCCCGGCTCCACGGTCGACACCGCATGCGCCGACGTCGCGGCCACCCGGTACAGGAACCACGGCGCCTTGCCCGCCGACGCCGCCATGAACGGCGCGTCGAGCCCGATCCCGGACTCGTCCGTGGTGCAGGGCCAGCCCTGGTCGTTGTAGACCTTCACCAGCGCGGCGACCTGGGCCGGATCGGTGACCCGCTCGGCCCGGCCCTCCACGACCAGGTCGAGCTCGGGTGCGGAGAACGCGGCCGTCACCCGGGTGTCGCGGTCGAGGTTGTGGCCGCGCCGGGTGTGCGGCCCGGTGACGAACCAGACGGCGTCGTCGTGCCAGAGCGCGCCGACGGGGTTGGTGTGCGGGCTGCCGTCCGCGTTCACGGTGGTGACCCACCACGTCCAGCGGTCGGGCCCGCCGCCGCCCTGCGCGGTCGCGTCCCGCAGCTGCGTCCGGGCCGCGTCCCACTCGAGGGGCGGCAGGTCGTAGAGGTTCGAGATGTTGTGAGTGTCCATGCAGGGTGGACGACGCCGCCCGGCGGGACTCATCGCCGGCCTCGGGCCCGCGGACGGCGACCCCGTGCTCAGGCGCCGAGGACCAGGTCCGCGGCCACTGCAGCGCCGTCCGCGCGTATCGCCGGGACGAGGGCGGCGGCGCGGTCGCGGGTCCGGGACGCGAGCGCGACCTCCAGGGCCGCCGACAGGGATTCCGTCGTCGGCAGCGGCCCGTCGTGCGCGACGCCGGCGCCGAGCTCCGCGACCCGGCTCGCCCAGTACGGCTGGTCGGCGACCTGCGGCACGATCACCTGCGGCGCTCCCGCCCGGGCGGCCGTGGTGGTCGTCCCGGCGCCACCGTGATGCACGACGGCGGCCACGCGGGGGAACAGGGCCTGCTGGTTGACCTCGCCGATGGTGAGGACGGCGTCGTCGGCTCCGGTGAGCTCCCCGGACAGCCCGGCCCAGCCGCTGCCCAGGACGAGGCGCCGCCCGGCGCCGCGCACGGCCTCGATGACCGCGCGGCCGGTCGCCGCGGCGTCGCGCAGGGGCATGCTGCCGAACCCGGCGTAGACCGGGGGCGGGCCGTCCGCGAGGAAGGCCTCGACGTCGCCGGGCAGGGGCCGCTTGTCGGGCCGGATCCACGCGCCCGTCTGGGCGACGTCGTACCCCGGTAGGGGAGTGCACGGGCCGAGCACCGGGTCCGAGGCGAGGAAGGTGCGCTCCCCGAGGACGTGGTCGCGGACGTTCCCGGCCGGGGGCAGGCCGGCCGCGGCCCGCTGCGCGTCGACCGGAGGGCCGAAGAGCGTGCCGAGGTGCTCGGCGTTGAGCTTCCACAGCGCCTCGTTGCCGGCGTCGTCCGGTGCGGGCTGGCCGGGCCAGCGCATCGGCGGGAGCTCCGCCGTCGGGATGGCGTTGGTGGAGAACGTCGTGCCGAAGTAGGGCACCCCGAGCAGGTCGGCCGCGGATCGGGCACCGGCCTGGGCGCCGATCACCCCGGCGGAGACGACGGCGACGGCGGCCGCACCTCCCGCCGGTGCGGCCGCGGCGCGCACGGCCTCGTGGAACGCGGCGGCCAGCTCCGCCGTGATCTCCGGGAGCGACACCTTCACCTTGCCGGTCATCGCCACGGTCGCCATCTCCTGGACGTGCCGCCCGGCACCGCTGAACTCCAGCCCGGCCTCCTCGGCCAGCCACCCCAGGTCGGGCGGCGCGCACACGTGCACCCGGGCGCCCCGCCCGGCCAGCGCCAGCCCGAGCGCGACGATCGGCTCGACATCTCCTCGCGACCCGTAGGTCGACAGCACCACGCGCATGGTTCCCCCTTGTCCCGGGCCCCGGCGATGCCCGGAGCCGCTGCGAGCGACGATTCTCCGCTGCCGAGGGGGCCTTGCGGCAAGCCCCCACCTGGGCTATATCTTGGAAATGCGGGCGGGGGTGTGCCCGCATTCTCTCGCCGGAACGGCGGTTTCACATGCGCGCGTGCCGGCGCCGCTAGCGCAGGACCAGTCCCAGCGCGGCCAGGACCGTCGCGACGGCGCCCGCGATCGTGCGCACGTGGTTCCACGCCGTCCACGGGCCGCGGTAGTCGCGCCAGGCCGCGGCCTTGTCGGAGGCCGCCAGGAGCCGGTCGTTCAGGGGGACGTTGCGCGCCACGGTCACGCCGAACGTGCCCGCCAGGTAGACGAGGGTCGCGGCCAGCAGCCAGCCCGCGCCGTCGTCGCCGGACACGAACCCGACGACCGTGGTCAGCGCCGGGACCAGCAGCGCCCCGAAGAACACGCTCATGAAGGCGGGCCGCACGGCCGTCTCGTTGATGCCGGTCATGGCCTCGCCCGCGGGGAGGTCGCCCGCGCGGCCGAGACCGCTCATGACGAACGACGAGAACGCGTGGAACACGCCCGCGGCCAGGCCGAGCAGCAGGACGGACGCGACCGCCGGCACGGTGAACACCATGGGCGTCAAGCTACCGAGCGGGAGGGCGCGTGTCGACAGCCGTGTGCCGTCCGCGCGGCACGCGCCGGAACTCGACCGGCAGCCGCTGCGGGTACCGCACCCACGGTGACGCCGTCCACGTGGTCTGCCCGGGGAGGGTCAGCAGCCGGAGGTCGGCCACCTGCAGCAGCTCCTCCACCGCGACCCGCGCGATGATGCGCGCCTGCCGGGGCGCCGGGCACTGGTGCACGCCCGTGCCCCACGCCAGGTGCGAGCGGTTCCCGAGCTCGTCCCACGGATCGCCGGTGTGGATCCGCGGGTCCCCGTTCGCCGCCGCGATGGCCAGCACCAGGGCGTCACCGGTGCGGATCAGCTTCCCGTCCAGCCTCAGGTCCGTCATCGCGTAGCGCGGCGCCGGCGAGTTGGCGACCGGGGTCTCGCGCCACAGCACCTCCTCCAGCAGGTCGTCGAGGCTGATGCGGCCCTGCGTCCACCGGGCGCCGAACGGGCCGTCCCCGAGGATCAGGTGGAACGTCTGGGCGATCCAGGCCGTCAGGAACGTGCTGGCCGCGTGCATCGGGATCGCCATGGTCTCGGCGATCTCCACGTCGGACCGGAACCGCCGGTCGTGGGCCAGCGCGCTGGTGAGGTCCGCGGCGCCGGCCGAGCGCCGCTGCCGGACGTGCGCCACGAGCGTCGCCGCGATCCGCTCCTGCGCCTCCTGGGCGCGCGCCCCGTGGCCGAGCGTCAGACCCGAGTCGACCATCAGGCGCGCGCTCGTGCCCGCGTCGAAGCCGAACATTGCGGCCATCGCGAGGAAGCCGACCTTCCTGCAGTAGTCGCCGACGAGCTCGTGGCGCCCCGTCTGCCCGAACTCGCCGATCAGCCGGCGGCACACCTCGCGGGTCGTGGTCAGCACCGCCTTCTCGGGCAGGGTGCCGAGGGCCGCGTCCAGGGGCGCGCGCAGGCGCGCGCGTTCCGCGCCGTCGTGGTGGTACGACGCCGCCCGGGGGCGGCGCGGGGAGTAGGCGAGGATCGCGGCCCCGTCCGGGAGCAGCCCGTCCCGGTGCCACCGCCAGTTGCGGGGATCCCGCGAGAAGAGCGCCTCGGACCGCAGGATCCGGTAGATCTCCGCGTGTCCCATGACGAGCCAGGCGGGCACGCCCGGCTCGATCTCGACGGGCGCGATCTGTCCCCAGCGCGCGCGCAGTGCCGCGTATCCGGACTGCGAGTCCGGGCCCGTCGTGGTCGCGGGCAGCGGGGTCAGGTCCGGCGTCTGCGTCAGCTCAACCGTCGCGGGACGGTTCACGATCCGATCCATACGACTGATCTGAACACACCGCCCGCCGTGCCGCATGCCAGGTAAGGACTGATCCTGAAGGGCGTTCATTCTCGGGCGCGACCAACGATCCCCGCGCCGTGGGGGCAGCGTGAAAGTACCAGTGACGTGCGCGGCCGGAGCGGTGGGGCTGTGATGCGGCCGGTCCGGCGGTGACGACCCGGTGGTCAGGGAGTGACCGGGGACCTGCGACAATCTCACAGTCGATGAACCTGGGCAGTGAGATTGTCGTGCTGTCCAGGTAACGCCGCCGCGTGTCAGGGGAAACCGGCGTGCGAGACGCTCGGTTCCAGCCGCACCCTCGGATCGGAGGCACCTCATGCCACACGTCAAGCCGCCGGACCTCCTGACCGCGATGATCGCGGCCGGCGGGTCCAAGGTCTCCCAGTCCACGCGCGAGACCCTCGTGCGCGCCTACATGGCCGCCGCGCTCCTGACGCTCGGCGCGGCGTTCGCCGTCACGGTCAGCACGCGGGTGGGGAACCCGCTCGTGGGCGCGATGCTCTTCCCGGTGGGTTTCATCATGCTCTACCTGCTGGGGTACGACCTGCTCACGGGCGTCTTCACCCTGGTGCCGCTCGCGTGGCTGACCCGGGCGCCGGGCGTGAGCTTCGGTGCCATGATGCGCAACTGGGGACTGGTGTTCCTCGGGAACCTCGCCGGGGCGCTCACCGTCGCGCTGCTCATGGCGATCTACTTCACGTACGGGTTCTCCGTCGAGCCCGACGAGGTCGGGCAGGCGCTCGGCACCATCGGCGAGGGTCGCACGGTCGGGTACGCCGAGCACGGGGCGGCGGGGATGCTCACGCTGTTCGTCCGCGGCGTGCTGTGCAACTGGATGGTCTCCACGGGCGTCGTGGGCGCGATGATGTCCAAGAGCGTCATCGGCAAGGTCGTGTGCATGTGGATGCCGATCATGCTGTTCTTCTACATGGGCTTCGAGCACTCGATCGTGAACATGTTCCTGTTCCCGTCCGGGCTGATGCTGGGCGGCGACTTCACGATCGTCGACTACCTGGTGTGGAACGAGATTCCCACCCTGCTGGGCAACCTCGTGGGCGGGTTCACGTTCGTGGCGCTGCCGCTGCTGCTGGCGCACGGACGCCAGGCGGGGATCGGCGGGTCGTCGCGGTCGCAGCAGGAGGGGACGACGACGCCGTCGGCCCCTGCCCGCGAGAGCGAGCTCGTCGCGAGCTGATCCCTCCGCATCCGGCCGCCGGACCGCCCCCCTCGGGCGGTCCGGCGGTTTGCTGCCCGCACGATCCGGCGGCCGGCTCTCCTACCGCGCCTCGATCCAGCTGTCCTTCGGGTCGTCGAACATCGCCGACTCGATCAGGTCGTGCCGCTGCAGGTACGTCTGCGCCATCGCCTGGATCGTGGCCGCGACCGGCAGCGCGAGGAAGGCGCCGAGCGCGCCGAACACGGCGCCGAACGCGAGCACGGCCAGCAGGCTGACGGCCGCGTTCATCTCCAGCGCGCGCTCGGACAGCTTGGGCGCGATGACCAGGTTCTCCAGCTGCTGGTAGGCGATCACGAAGATCAGCACCGCCACGGCCTGGCCCGGCCCCTGGCTGGTGAGCGCCACCATGGTGGGCAGCGCGCCGCCGAGGTAGGCGCCGATCGTGGGCACGAACTGGGACACGATGCCGACGAACACCGCCAGCGGGATCGCGCTCGGCGTGCCCAGGATCAGCAGGAACACGTACGTGACGACGGTCGAGATGATCGCCAGGACGAGCCGGGTGTCGAGGTAGTCGGACACCTTGCGCTGCACCACGCCCCACAGGTAGAGCACGTCGTCCTGCAGGTGCGGCGGCACCCAGCGGCACACCGCGCGGCGGAACCGGGGGCCCGCGGCCAGCAGGTAGAAGGCGACGAGCAGGATCGTGATGGTCCAGAACGCGCCGGACAGGACGTCGCCGAGCACGCCGATCGCGCCGGAGGCGACGTCGCCCCCGAACGCGGCGAGCCCGTCGTCGACCAGCGCCTTGGACGTGGGCAGCAGGATGCCGAACGAGTCGCCCGCGTAGTCGCGCAGCGTCTCGTAGTACTCCGGCAGGGAGCTGGCGAGCTCGGTCAGCTGCTTCACGAACAGGTTCCCGAACAGCGCGGCGACCCCGCCCAGCACCAGCAGCGATCCGAACAGCGTCGTCGCGGCGGCGGCCGCGCGCGGCCAGCGGCGCTTGACGAGCCAGATCGTGGGCGGTTCCAGCGCGAGCGACAGGAAGAACGCGATGAGCAGCGCGATCCACAGGGACTTCAGCTGCCCGAGGGCGTTCCACGTGAAGATCCCGGCGAACACCGCGACGACCCCCATGGCCAGCGCGCGCGGCAGCCAGCGGGGCGGGTGCCGGGAGGCGGGGGAGCCGGGCGGGGGAACGGGCGGGGCCTGCTCCGGCGCGGCGGCGGCCGTGTCGCCGGGAGCGGCGGCGTCGTCGGACGTCATTGCGGTCATGAGCGGAACCGTAGCGGGGGTGTGTGACATCCCGGGCCACGGTCCGCGGGTCTTCTTTTGACTCATTCAGGATCAGGGGTGAGACTGGGTGTCGTGAGCACGGCCGACGACCTGCAGCAGCGACTACGAGAGGCCGGTCTGCGCGTGACCCGGCCTCGCGTGGCCGTGCTGGCGGCCGTGGCCGGCAATCCGCACGCCGACGCGGGCCAGTTGCTCGAGGCGGCGCGGCGGGACCTGCCCGACGTGTCCCATCAGGCCGTCTACGACTCGCTGCACACCCTGACCGCCGCCGGGCTGGTGCGCTGCATCCAGCCGTCGGGCGCGACGGCCAGGTACGAGACGCGGGTCGGGGACAACCATCACCACCTGGTGTGCCGCGGGTGCGGCGCGATCGCCGACATCGACTGCGAGGTCGGTGAGGCGCCGTGCATGCTCCCCGAGGACGACCACGGCTACGCCGTGGACGAGGCGGAGGTCGTCTACTGGGGGCTCTGCCCCGAGTGCCGTGCGCACGCGAGCGCCATCAACTGAACAGTTCCACCGAGGACCTCTGACCTGGAAGGAAGTCCCCCATGTCTGCAAGCAGCCCCGAACGAGGCGTGCCCGTGACAGCCGAACCGGAGTCCGCGGGCACGTGCCCGATGGGGTACGGCGAGGCCCGTGTCCACCCCACGCGGGGGGATGCCAACACCGAGTGGTGGCCCAACCGCCTCAACCTGAGCATCCTCGCCAAGCACACGGCCGAGCGGGACCCGCTGGACCCGGGCTTCGACTACAGGGCCGCGTTCGAGGCGCTGGACCTCGACGCCGTGAAGGCGGACCTGACGGCCGTCATGACGGACTCGAAGGACTGGTGGCCGGCGGACCACGGCCACTACGGCGGCCTGATGATCCGCATGGCCTGGCACTCCGCGGGCACCTATCGCTCGCACGACGGCCGCGGTGGCGGCGGCGCGGGCCAGCAGCGGTTCGCCCCGCTGAACTCCTGGCCGGACAACGGCAACCTGGACAAGGCGCGCCGCCTGCTGTGGCCGGTGAAGAAGAAGTACGGCCAGTCGATCTCGTGGGCCGACCTGATGATCCTCGCCGGCAACGTGGCGCTGGAGTCGATGGGCTTCCGGACGTTCGGTTTCGCGGGCGGCCGTGCCGACGTGTGGGAGGCCGACGCGGACGTCTACTGGGGTCCGGAGAAGGTCTGGCTGGACGACGAGCGGTACACGGGCGACCGTGAGCTGGAGGCGCCGCTCGCCGCGGTCCAGATGGGCCTGATCTACGTCAACCCGGAGGGCCCGAACGGCAACGGGGACCCGGTCTCGGCCGCACGGGACATCCGCGAGACGTTCGGCCGCATGGGCATGAACGACGAGGAGACGGTCGCGCTCATCGCCGGCGGTCACACGTTCGGCAAGACGCACGGCGCCCACCCGGACGACCGGATGGGCCCGGACCCGGAGGCCGCGCCGCTGCAGGAGCAGGGTCTGGGGTGGCGCAACGGCCACGGCACCGGCGTGGGGGCGGACGCCCTCACCTCGGGCCTGGAGGTCACCTGGACCCAGGAGCCGGCGCGCTGGACGAACCTGTTCTTCCAGAACCTGTTCGCGTTCGAGTGGGAGAGGTCGACGTCGCCCGCCGGGGCGATCCAGTGGGTCGCCAAGGACGCCGAGGCGAGCATCCCCGCCCCGGACGCCGGCGGCGCCACGCGCCTCCCGACGATGCTCACGACCGACCTGTCGCTGCGCCTCGACCCGGAGTACGAGAAGATCTCGCGCCGCTTCCTGGCCGACCACGACGCGTTCGCCGAGGCGTTCGCCCGCGCCTGGTTCAAGCTGACGCACCGTGACATGGGCCCCAAGGCCCGCTACCTCGGCACCGAGGTCCCGGCCGAGGACCTGGTGTGGCAGGACCCGCTGCCCGCGGCGCCCGAGCGGGTGATCGGCGCGGCCGAGATCGCGACGCTGAAGCAGAAGATCGCGGACTCGGGCCTGGACGTCGGCCAGCTCGTGTCCACCGCGTGGAAGGCGGCGGCCACGCACCGCACGTCGGACAAGCGCGGCGGCGCGAACGGCGGCCGCATCCGCCTGGCGCCGCAGAAGGACTGGAAGGTCAACCGCCCCGAGGTGCTCGCGCCGGTCGTCGCGAGGCTCGAGGAGATCGTCGCGGACTTCAACGCGTCGTCGGACGTCCAGGTGTCGTTCGCCGACGTGCTCGTGCTCGCGGGCGGCGTCGGCGTCGAGACGGCCGCCCGCGCGGCCGGCGTTGAGATCGAGGTGGGCTTCACGCCCGGCCGCGTGGACGCGACCCAGGAGCAGACCAGCGAGGAGAACTTCGCCTGGCTGGAGCCCGTCTCCGACGGCTTCCGCAACTACGACACGCGCCTGGTCAAGCTGCCGAGCGAGTACCTGTTCGTCGACCGCGCCAACCTCCTGGGCCTCACCGCCCCCGAGGCCACGGTGCTGACCGGCGGCCTGCGCGTGCTCGGCAACAACTGGGACGGCTCGAACCTCGGCGTCCTGACCGACCGCCCCGGCGTCCTGACGAACGACTTCTTCGTCAACCTGCTGGAGCTCGGCCTCGAGTGGAAGCCCGACGCCGAGGAGCAGGTCTTCACCTCGGGCGACGGCCGCTGGACGGCCTCGCGCGTCGACCTGGTCCTCGGCTCGAACTCCGAGCTGCGGGCCCTGGCCGAGGTGTACGCGTCCGACGACGCGGGCGAGAAGTTCGTCCGCGACTTCGCGGCCGCCTGGCAGAAGGTCATGGAACTGGACCGCTTCGACCTGCGGAAGTGATCCGGGTCTGACGGCCTGAGGCGAGCCGGCCCGGGACTCCCCGACATGCGGGGGAGTCCCGGGCCGGCGTCGTCAGCTCACCGGAAGCGGTTGCTCGTGTACGTCCGGGAGAAGCTGCCCGCGATCGTGAAGTACGACGCCATCACGCCCGCCGGGTCCGTGGCCAGGGCGCCGCGGCCCGGGACGTCGTCGCCGTCGTCCCAGCCCCACGGGGCGTTGGCGGCGTTGGCCGAGCAGCCGATCGCGCCGCTGCCGCAGCCGCCCGACGTGTCGCCGGCGAACGAGCCCCAGCTCGCGAACGGCGTCGTGCTGCGGCGCTCCCACAGGCCGCCGGACGCGAACACGTCGACGAGGTCGTAGCGCACGTCGCGGTCGTCGGGGTGGGCGGGGGCCTCGGCGGAGGTCGCCGGGAAGTAGATGACGCCGTCGCCGTTGATGTCGTAGCCGCCGCGCGCCTTGAGGCCGTGGCCCTTGGCCTCCTGCGCCGTGACGGGGTGGGACAGGCCGTCGTGCGGGTTGGCCTGCATCGGCAGCGTGCCGTCCACCGACTCGCCGCCCGCGGACCAGGTGGTGCCGCCGGGCAGGTAGGAGTAGAAGTTCGTGTGCGCGACCGTGACGGCGGCGCGCAGCTTGCCGTAGGTGGTGCCGTCCTTCTCCACGGCGAGCAGCACGCCCTCGGCGTCGTTCTCGTGCTCGGTGTCGAAGAACGAGTCGGTCCAGTCCCGCGGGTGGAAGAAGGTGTAGGTGAGGAACCAGTGCGTGGACGTCTCCACCGACGACCAGTACGCGGACGCCGCCATCGACCCGGTCCCGGCGTTGTCCCAGTTGTTCAGGCCGTTCCAGTCGCCGTCGAAGTCGACCCGCGTGATGTAGTCGGACCGCCCGCCGAGGGCGTGTGTGCCGGTCTGGTCGACGTCCTGGTAGTGGACGGGCGCCCAGCGCCGGGCGACGTCGGCCGTCGTGGCGGTGACGGCGGTGGACACCGGGGCGGCGGCAGCGGGCGCGAGCGCGGCGGGCGCGATCAGCGCACCGGCGGCGCAGACGGTGAGAGCGATGGGCAGGGCACGAGGCATGAGGTCTCCCGGAGGACGAAGGCCACGGCCGGCGACACCGCCGACCGTGGCACATGCTCCGCCGCCCGGGTGTCCCCCGGGCATCACAGAACGGACACGGGGGTGAATATTGCACCCGGCTCAGTGCCGTCAATGCGCCGCGACCAGGGAGAACAGGTCCTTCGGCTGACGGACGCCACCTACAGTTGCCCCGTGAACGAGGCCCTGACCAGCACACCCGGCAGTCCGGTGGCACGGCACGAGAGTCCGCGGGACGGCAGCGCGGAAGGCCGGAAACACGCCGAAGTCCTGCCCGAAGCGGTCAGTCCGGCCGCGCGCCCCCGGATCGCCTGGGCGGACTCCGCCCGGGCCCTGGCGATCATCCTCGTCGTGGTCTATCACGCGACAGGATGGATCGGTGATGCGGGCTACGACTTCTCGGTGGCCGACGAGTACACGTCGCCGCTGCGGAGTCTTCGGATGCCGCTGTTCTTCACGGTGGCGGGCTTGTTCGCGGCGAAGTGGGTCGCGGCGTCGTGGCGCACCCTGCTGCGTGGCAAGATCATCTACTTCGCCTGGGTGTTCGTCCTGTGGGAGCCGATCTCGCTCGCCGTACGCCAGGCGACCGGACACCACCAGATTCCCGACGCCGAGTGGTGGATCTTCGTCGTCCAGGTCGCGGTCGCGCCCGTTTATCCGTGGTCCGAGCTCTGGTTCATCTGGGTGCTCGGCGTCCTCTTCCTCCTTGCCCGCCTGATCCGTCCGGTCCCCGTCTGGCTGCAGCTCGGCGTCGCGCTCGGCATCAGTGCCTGGGCCCTTTCGGGCGTGGACCTGGGCGGCATCGCGTATCGCGGAGCGGCGCGGTACCTCCTGTTCTTCCTGATCGGCCTGCACCTGCGCCCGCTCGTCGAGGCGTACGCGCAGCGCCTGCGCTGGTGGTCCGGGACCCTCGTCGTCGGCGGCTGGTACGGGCTGGCCTGGCTCGTCGCCGGGCAGGGTCTCACCCATGCCTTCGGACCGTATCTCCTGGTCAACATCGCCGGGCTGCTCGCAGGGATCGCGATCTGCTGCGGGCTCGCCGTCGTCGTCCCGCGGCTGGGCCGGATCGGCGCACGCACCTTGCCGGTCTTCGTCCTGCACACGCCGTTGATCCACACCATCCTGTGGCTTCTCGCGATGACCGGGATCGTGGTCCCGCACCCCTTCTCGCAGTGGCTGCCCGTGGTCGTGGCGGCCGTCGTCATCCCGCTGGCGCTCGTGATCGACCTCGTCACCAGGCGCAGCCGCCTCGGCTGGCTCTGGCGGCCACCGGACCGGCTGCTGAAGGCTGTGCCGTCGGGTCCGCGGAACGCGGACACAGCGGCACAGCCTTCAGCGGTGGGGTCCTAGGCCGCGTCTCCGCGTGCCGCGACCAGGGAGAACAGGTCCTTCGGGTCGGACGGTTCCGCGATGAGGTCCAGGTGCTGGAGCAGCTCCGGGGCCGAGGCGGCGACGTCGGCCGCGACGAACTTCAGCGTCGTCCAGTCCTCCACGCCGAAGCCGACCGAGTCCCACACCACCAGCTCGTCGCCGGACCGCCGGCCCGGCCTCGCGCCCGTGACGACCTCCCACAGCTCCGTGACCGGGAAGTCCGGGGCCTGCTTCTGGATCTCGCCCTCGATGCGGGTCTGCTCCGTGTGCTCCACGAACACGCTGGCGCGGGCGACCGTGGCGGGCTCCAGCTCCGTCTTGCCGGGGCAGTCGCCGCCGATCGCGTTGAGGAAGACACCGGGACGGCACGACTCCCTGACCTGACGGTCGGTCAGCACGACGGCGTTGCGCTTGTCCGCCGTGCACGTCGTGACGACGTCGGCGCCGCGCGCGGCCTCGCCCGGATCGGCGGCGATCACGACGTCGAAGCCGAGCTCCTTGGCGTGCCGGGCCAGCTTGGCCGACGCCGCCGGGTCGACGTCGAACACGCGCAGCGTCTCGATCCCGAGCTCCGCCCGCATGCCGAGCGCCTGGAACTCCGCCTGCGAGCCGGCGCCGATCATCGCCATGACCCGCGAGTCGCGGCGCGCCAGGTAACGCGCGGCGAGCGCCGACGCCGCCGCCGTGCGCAGCCCGGTCAGCAGGGTCATCTCCGCGAGGAAGCTGGGGTAGCCGTTGTCGACGCGCGCGAGCATCCCGACGGCCGTCACGGTCTGGAAGCCGCGGGCGGGGTTGGCGGGGTGGCCGTTGACGAACTTGAAGCCGTACGTCTCGGCGTCGGCGGCGGGCATGAGCTCGATGACGCCGTCGGCGGAGTGGCTCGCGATGCGGGGGCGCTTGTCCAGCTCGGCCCAGCGGGCGAAGTCGCGCTCCATCGCGTCGGTGAGGTCCGCGATGACGCGTTCGGGGCCGCGGCGCGCGGCCCAGCGGGCGGCGCCCGCGACGTCGAGGAAGGGGACGGTGGTCATCGGGAGGTCTCCTGTCCGACGGCGCCGGGCCGCAGCTCCAGCGTGCAGCACTTCACGGACCCGCCGCCCTTGAACAGCTCGGACAGGTCGACGCCGACGACGTCGAACCCGGCCGCGGCGATGTCCTCGGCGAGCTTCCCGGCGCGGTCGGTGAGGAACACGGTCCTCCCGTCGGAGACGACGTTCAGGCCCAGCACGGCGGCGTCGTCGTCGGACGCGATGATCGCGCCGGGGAACATCCGCTCGAGCACGGCGCGGGACTCCGGCGCGAACGCGCCGGGCAGGTAGGCGACCAGCGGGGGGTTGCCGCCGGCGCCGTCGTCGAGGACGGCCAGCGCCGTGTCGAGGTGGTAGTAGCGCGGGTCCACGAGCTCGAGGGGGACGACGCCGATGCCCTGTTCCGCCAGGCCCAGGCGGCGCGCGGCCTCCTCGTGGGCGGCGCGCGTCGTGCGGAACCCGTGGCCCGCGAGCAGCGTGCTGCCGATCAGCAGCAGGTCGCCCTCGCCCTCCTGGGTCTCCCCGGACTGGCCGAGCGCGGCGATCCCGCGGGCGCGGGCCGCGGGCCCGGTGAACCAGGCGTCGTAGGCGGGGCCCTCCTTGGCCCGCTCCGGGTAGGCGAACCGCGCGGCGATCGCCTGCCCGCCCACGACGATGCCGCCGTTGGCCGCGTACACCATGTCGGGCAGGCCCGGCTCGGAGTCGATCACGTCGACCGTGTGGCCGCGGGCCTCGTAGGCGTCCTTCAGGGCCGTCCACTGCCGGATCGCGCGGCCCGTGTCGACGGGGACGGTGGTGTCCATCCAGGGGTTGATGGCGTAGACGACGTCGAAGTGCTCGGGTGGGCACATGAGGAAGTGCCGGGGTGCGGCGTGGCGCTCGCGGTTCTGCGTCATGCCTTGGACGTTATCTTCGACGATGTTGCGTCACGGCGGTGTTTTGTTGCGCGGTTGTGTTGCCCGGCTTGGGAAATCGCCGCCCGGGCTGAACGCATCGGCCCGGGCGGCGGCCCCTGCTGCGCCGGTCCGCGTCACCGGACGACGTCGAACACCTGCTTCTGCACCCCGTTCGCGTACACCTCGTGCTCCACGAGCCGCAGCCGCTGGGCCCCCTTGTCCGTGTCGGAGAACAGGGGCTTCCCCTGCCCGAGCAGCACCGGGAACACGAGCAGGTCGAACCGGTCCACCAGCCCGGCGTCGGCCCGCGCCCGCCCGAGGCTCGCGCTGCCGTGCACCTGGAGCTCACCCTCGCCGTCCGCCTTGAGCCTCGCGACCTCGTCGAGCGAGCGCAGGATCGTGGTCTCGCCCCAGTCGTCCACGAGATCCCCGTCGCCGAGCGCGGTCGAGACGACGTACTTCGGCAGCGTGTTGTACCGCTCGAACTCGGCCATCCGCGGCCACACGGGCGCGAACATCTCGTAGCTGCGCCGCCCGAGGAGCAGCCCGTCGGCCTCCTCCTGCTCGCGTCCCTTGAGCTCGTACATCTCCTCGCACATCTCCACGGTGCGGTACGTCCAGGCGGTGTCCCGCAGGTCGGGGTCGCCGCCGGTCGGATCGACCTTCCCGTCGAGCGAGACGAACGCGGTCGAGACGATGGTGCGCATCGGATCCTCCAGAGCTAGGGCTGCCGTCCTCATGTCGGACGACGCCGCCGCCGAGAACTCATCGCCGCCCGGCGGACCTGTCCGCGGACCGGCGACCATGCCATCCCGGACGATGGAACCGCTGCCATCGACCGAGATGACCATGAGCCAGCGGCCCCCGCCGAGATACCACAGCAGGTCACCGCGGCCGATGAAGTCGCCGTCGTCGTCGTGGATGTTCCGCTGCAGGTCGTCCGGCGGGATGCCGGCATCGGCGGCGTCGAGCGGATGCAGCCGGGGATCGATCGACCCGGTGTCGAGAACGCCGGGAACGACCCGCGACCACTCGCCCGACCGGACGAGCCGCCGGCGCACCCCGGCGCCGATCCCGTGCTCCTCGCACTGGACGACGGAGACGAGCCCGCCCTGCCGCCGGGCCACCCGAACCAGCCCATCCGGCACACCCTTCCTGACCAGCCCGTCAGGCAGGTGGGTGGTTCTTCGTCGACTGGTGGAGGCGTTCCGCCAGGCGGCGGATGCGGGCCAGGCGGGCGTCCCAGGCCGTGCCTACCTCGGTGAGCTGGGCCACCGCGCGCTGGAGCTGGGCGTCGTCGACCCGGTAGCGCCGCTCCCGGCCCGACGCCGTCGCGTGGACCAGGCCCGCGCGGTCCAGGACCGCCAGGTGCTTGGCCACGGCCTGGCGGGTGACCGGGAGGTGCGAGCTCAGGCTCGTGGCGGTGCCCCCGCCCTCGTGCAGCAGGAGGTCCAGCAGGCGGCGGCGGGTGGGGTCCCCGACGGCGGACCAGAGGTCGTCGTCGGACACCGTGGCGCCGCCCGCCTCGCCGGCCGTCACCCTGGCGCCGCCCGCCTCTCTCGCACCCGCCTCCCTGACTTTCGTCACGCGTCCGCCCCGATCCGTTCCGCGTGCGTGACGAGCTGCGGCAGGAAGTGGTCCCAGCCGCTGGTGTGGTCGTCGTGGACCTCCTTGACCTTGGCCTCGGCCCAGCCGCGCTCGCGGAACCCGGTCTCGCTGAACCGCAGCATGGTGCCGCCGTCCGCGGGCGTCAGCTCGAACACCACCAGGTTGGAGTTCCCCGGCGCGGCGTCCGGGTCCGCGTGCGTCCAGCGGAACGCGAACCGCGTGTGCGGGACGGCGTCCGCCACCTGGAACCGGACGCGGTCCCCGCCCGCGGCGGGGTCGCCGAAGGTGAGCCAGCCGGGGGAGCCGGGCCCGGGGCCGAACTCGGCGTCGTCGGACCACCACTCCTTGACGTGCTCCGGGTTGCTGACGACGTCGAACACCACCTCCGGGGAGGCGTTGACGAACAGCTCGCGCTCGATCGATCCGTACTCCATGGTTGTCATCCTTTCAGTGCCAGTTGCTGATCCGGACGTCCCGCGGCGACGGCTCGCCCTCGCCGGTCTCCACGTACTTCTTGAGGCTGAGCAGGAACGACGCCCACTTGGTGCTGCAGTGGTGCAGGAACTCGACGGGCTCGGCCCAGCCGGTGTGCCGGAACATCACGATCGTCCAGTCCTCGTCCTCGTGCAGCTCGAAGCGGATGTGCGTGCCGTTCCACTCCTCGGGCCCGTCGGTGACGAGCCAGTCGACGACGCCGGCGGCCGGGTCGAGCTCGGCGACCCGCATCCCGATCGTGCCGACCAGCTCGCCCTCCAGGGTGCGGAACTCCGTGTCCAGGTCGCTGCCCACGGTGCCCTCGCCGGTCGTCTGCTGCGTCCACCAGGCGGCGACGCCGGCGGGCGTGGCGATCGCCTCGTAGACCTTCTCGAGCGGGGCCTGGGCACCGATGCGGTGCAGGATGTCGGTCATCTGGGTCCTCCGGATTGAAGTGCAACTAGTGATTGCGCATCACCGTAGCCGGAACCGGCGCGACGCGCAACCATGAGTTGCCCAAGGGCGCCGGGCGGCCGCGGCCCCGCGAAATTCCCGGGCCCCAGGCCCTCCCGCGTGGCACGATGCCCCCATGCCCGTCACCCATGCCCGGCTCGTGGGGCGCGCCGCCGAGCTCGCCGCCCTGCGCGACGCGCTCGCCCGGGCAGGCCGCGGACCCGGCCGCACGGTCGTGGTCGCGGGCGAGGCCGGCATCGGCAAGACCCGGCTGGTCGAGGAGCTGACGGGCGCGGCCGACGGCGTCGTCGTCCTGACCGGGCAGTGCACGGACTCCGGCTCCGGGCCCGTGCCGTACGCCGCGCTCACCGGGATCCTCTACGGCATCGTCGCCGAGCGCGGCGCCGCCGCGACGCTCGCCGCCGCCGGCCCCGCCGCGGGCGCGCTGAGCGCCGTCGCGCCCGGACTCGTCGAGGCCGACGGCGACCCCGGCGCCGAGCGCGTCCCCGAGGTCATCGCCGGGCTGCTGGCCCGGCTCGCCGCCGACCGCCCCGTCCTCGTCGTGCTCGAGGACCTGCACTGGTCCGACGACGTCACCCGCGCCCTGGCGATCCGCCTCGCCCGCACCGCGCCACCGGGCCTGCTGCTCGTGCTCACGTACCGGTCCGACGACGTCGGCCGCGGCCACCCCCTGCGCGCCGCCATGGCCGAGCTCGACCGCGCGCGCGTCGCCACGCGCCTCGACCTGCGCCGGCTCGACCAGGACGAGGTCCGCGCGATGGCCGGGGACCTGCTCGCGGGCGACGACGCGACGCCCGGCGCGCAGCCGCGGTTGCCCGCCCGGTTCCTCAGCGATCTCGTCGAACGCAGCGAGGGCGTCCCCTTCTACGTCGAGGAGCTCGCCGGCGGCCTCGACGGCGCCGAGCTGCCCGAGTCCCTCCGCGACATCCTGCTGCTGCGTTACTGGCGCCTGTCCCGCCCCGCGCAGGCCCTGTGCCGCGTCGTCGCGGCCGCGGGTGCGAGCGTCTGGCACGACGTGCTCGACGACGTGCTCGCCCGGTCCGGCCCCGAGGCCCCCGGGCGCGACGACCCGCTGAGCCCGGACGACGCCGCCCGCGAGGCCATCGAGTCCTCCGTGCTCGTCGCCACCGCCGAGCGCTACCAGTTCCGGCACGCCCTCATGCAGGAGGCCGTGTACGCCGAGCTCCTGCCCGGCGAGCGCCGCCGGCTGCACATCGCCTACGCGAACGCCCTGACCACGGCCCTGTCCCGGCGCACCCCCTCGGTCGCCAAGCTCTCCCACATCGCCGACCACTGGTGGCGCGCCGGGGTGCTGGACAAGGCGCTCGCGGCCGCCGTCGAGGCGCACACCGCGGCCGTGGCGGGCGCCGCGATCTCCGCCGCGGTGCGGCTCGGCGAACGGGCGCTCGAGCTCTGGGAGCAGGTCCCGGACGCGCGCGACGTGGCCGGGATCGAGCACCACGAGCTGCTGCGCGTGGTCGCCGACGCCGTCCGCCAGTCGCTGCGGACCGACCGCGCGCTCGCGCTGGCGTACCAGGCCCTGGACGAGTGGCCCGCCGGCGACGTCGTCGGGCACGCGCGCATGCTGTGCGACGCGGCGCTGTGCGCCGCGCACGCCGGGTCGCCCGAGGGGCCCGCGCTCGTCGACAAGGCGCTCGACCTGCTGGCCCCGGGCGTCGACGACGCCGTACGGGCCGAGGTGCTGATCCGCAAGGCCCGCTACCTGATGCTCGACGGGCGGTCCGCCGAGGCGATCGAGGCGGCGGGCGCGGGCCACGAGACCGCGCTGCGGGCCGGGCACCGGCCGCTCGCCGCGATCGGGCTGAACATCCGCGCCACGGCGCGGCACGGCACGGGCGACCCGGCCGCGATGGCGGAGTTCGTCGCGGCGCGGGACCTGGCCGGCTCGGACTGGAACGCGCTGCAGCGCTACTACATCAACGGCACGGACGCGTTCCTGCTGCGCGGCGAGTGGGAGCGTGCGCTGGCCGAGACCGAGGAGGGCCTGGCGACGGCCCGGCGGGCCGGCGCGTCCGAGCTCTCGACGTCGCTGATCAGCCTGAACCGCGCCGAGGCGCTGGTGGGGACCGGCCGGTGGGCGGAGGCCGCCGACGCGTTCGCGCGGTCGATCCCGCTGGCCGGCTCCGGCACGCACCTGAGCCCGCACGCCGTGCACCTGCAGATGCAGTCCACGTGGCTCACCCTCTGGCAGGGCGAGGTCGCGCGGGCGCGCGCCGAGGCCGCGGCGCGGGGAGCGGCCTGGGACCGGTTCGGGGCGCTGGAGGAGCAGGTCCGGATGCGCGTGGCGGTCCTGCGCGCCCAGCTCGCGCTGCTGGACGACGACGCGGCGGCGGCCTACGAGCTCGTGACCGCGTTCCTGGCCACGTCGGACCGGCCGCCGTACCTGCTCGAGGCGGTCACCGTCGCGGCGCGGGCCGCGGTGGCCGGTTCGGGGATCGACGCGGGGATCGGCGCGCGGATCGACGCAGGGATCAACCCAGAGGCCGACGTCGACGCCGACGTCGCGCCCTTGCGCGAGAAGCTCGCCGCGTGCGCGCACTGGCCGTCGTACCCGGTGTGGGCGGCGGCGTTCGCGGCCGAGCTCGGCGAGGGCCCGTGGGAGGCGGTCGCGGACCATCCGCGCGGGCCCGCCCACCTGTACCCGTACGCGCGGTTCCGCGCGGGACAGGCCCTGCTCGGCGCCGGGGACCGGCCCGGGGCGCGGGCCGCCCTGAACGCCGCGGCCGCCGAGGCGGACCGGATCGGGGCGGGCCTGATCTCCGGGTGGGCGGCCGATCTGCTCGGCCGCGCGGGACTGGCGGCCGACGACGCCGCGGCGCAGCCGGGCGGGGCCCCGCGGCCGGCGCCGGACGCGGACCAGCTCACCGCGCGCGAGCAGCAGGTGCTGGACCTCGTGGCCGAGGGCCTGACCAACGGGCAGATCGCCGGGCGCCTGTTCATCTCGCCGAAGACGGCGTCCGTCCACGTCTCGGCGATCCTGCGCAAGCTCGGCGTGGCCAGCCGCACCGAGGCCGCGCTGCGGGCCCGCGGCTGAGGCTCAGCCGGCCTCGAACCTGTACCCCGCGCCCGGGTGGGTGAGGATGTGCCGGGGGTGGGACGGGTCGTCCTCGAGCTTGCGGCGCAGCTGCGCGGTGTAGACGCGCAGGTAGTTGGTCTCGGAGCCGTAGGAGGCGCCCCACACCTCCCGCAGGAGCTGCAGGCGGCCGACCATCCGGCCGCGGTTGCGGACCAGGACCTCCAGCAGGCCCCACTCGGTCGGCGTGAGGCGCACCTCGGTGCCGCCGCGGGTGACGATCCGGCGGGCGAGGTCGATGCTGAGGGCGCCCGCGGTCACGACCGCCTCGCCCGGCGCCGCGGCCGGGTCCGGGGCGGCGCGGCGGACGGCGGCGCGGAGCCGGGCCATGAGCTCGTTCATCGCGAAGGGCTTGGTGACGTAGTCGTCGGCGCCGGCGTCGAGGGCGTCGACCTTGTCCTCGCCCAGCTGGCGGGCCGACAGCACGACGACCGGCACCCGGCTCCAGCCCCGGATCCCTGCGATGACATCCAGGCCGGACAGGTCGGGCAGGCCCAGGTCCAGGACGACGACGTCGGGCCGGGCCGAGGCCGCGGCCTCGAGGGCGGCGGCCCCCGTGCCCGCCACGGTCACGTCCCAGCCGTGGGCGCGCAGGTTGATGGCCAGGGCGCGGGCCAGCCCGGCGTCGTCGTCCACCACGAGCACGCGGTTGCCCGGCGGCGTCGCGCGGTCGTCCTCGCTCATCGGCCGTCCTCTCGTGCGTGTCGTGCTTCGTCCCGGCCCGGTCACCCCTGCGGCACGTAGAAATCCGTGGTCGCCGCGACGTTCGCCCGGACCGTGGCCGGCTCGGCGCCCGCGGCCTCGTGGGCGGCGCCCCAGGCCGCGGCCGAGGCCCGGTTGAACTCCATGATCGCCGGGTGGGCGGCGATCTCGTCGTCCGTGGCCGACTTGGTCAGGCCCGCCAGGTGCGTGGCCAGGCCCAGGAGGGCGCCGTCCCAGCCGACGCCGACGGCGCCCGGGCCGAACTGGTCCCACATCTCGGGCGGCACCTGGGCGCGGTGCTCCAGGGTGAGGCGGGTGGCGCCGTCGTCGTCGGCGAGCCTCACCTCGACGAGCGAGGAGTCCCGCGGCCCCGCCGGGCCCATCTCCCACGTGACGACGAACCGGCGCGGCGGCTCGCACTCGCGCACGACGCCGCCCGCGTTGCCCTCGAAGGCGTACCGGCCGCCGAGGGTCAGGTCGCCGCTGACCGGCAGGAACCAGCGGGGGAGCCGCTCGGCGCTGGTCAGCGCGTCCCAGACGTCGTCGATCGCGGCGCGGTAGGTGCGGGTCAGGGTGATGACCTTGGCGGGCCCGGCGGGCACCTCGCCGTCGGACACGCGCCGTGCGACGGCGTCCAGGTCGGTGCTCAGGTCGCGTGCGTTCAGTGCTTCGATCAGGTCTTTCATGCCGTCCTCCTCGGACCGGGCGCGGGCGGTGCCGCGCCGTGAATGGTGTCGTGCCGGCCGGATTCCTCGCGGCCGCCTGCTGCGCTACCCGCGGTGCGCTCGCGCGCCCCGCGCCGCAGTTCCGTCTCCAGGGCGTCCAGCCGCTGCGACCAGAACTGCCGCAGCCCGGCGAGCCACCCCTCGGCCTCCAGCAGGGCCTCGGCGTGCAGCGCGTAGACGCGCCGTCGTCCCTCGGCCCGGACCGTCACCAGGCCGGCCTCGCGCAGCACCTTCAGGTGCTGCGACACGGCCGGCTGGCTGATCGCGAACTCGTCCCCGGCGAGCGCGGCGAGCTGCCCCGCGGACAGTTCGCCGCCGCGGGACAGGTGCTCCAGGATCCGCCGCCGGACGGGATCGCCCAGCGCCTCGAACGTCTCCACACCTCAATCATTAAGCAGAAACTTATATATTGCAACCCGCCTGCACGCCGCGAAGCCCGGCGCTGCTCGACCACTGGTCAGTAGCACCGCAGGTCCCCGAACCCGGCGTGCGAATGGATTCGATCTGCTACTGACGCCACGGCGGTGGGGGTGGATGGGGTGGGTGAGGGGGTTAGGTGGGGGTCAGGGCCGACTCGGCCATCCCGATCAGCAGGTCGCGCATCGTCGTGCGGCTGATGCGGGCCGAGTGCGGGGTCGAGTTGAGGAGGCCGAAGGCCGCCTGGACCGCCGCGCGCGCCTCGGGCGGCGCCAGGTCCGGGCGGTGCGGGGCCAGGGCTCGGGTCCACACCTCGATGTAGGCGAGCTGGCGCTCGCGGACCGCTGCCCGGGCCGCCTCGCCGAGGGCGCCCCACTCGCGTTCCTGGACGACGATCAACGCGGGCTGGGTCAGGGCGAAGTCCGTGTGGAAGGCGATCAGCCGGGTCAGGGCGGTGTCACCCGAACCCTTGCCGGTGTCGTCTGGGTCGTTGCTCCCGGAGCGCCCCGCGGCGCCCGCCGTCAGCTCCCGCGCCCCCTCCAGCAGCTGTTCCGACGCATGCAGCAGGCACGCCCCGAGGATGTCCTGCTTCCCCGCGAAATGCTTGTACAGCGCGGGCCCCGAGATCCCCACCGCGGCCCCGATGTCACCCACGCTCACGCCATGGAACCCGCGCGCGGCGAACAGCTCCGCCGCGGTGTCCAGGATCTGCAGCCGTCGTGGCGTCTGGACGGGCGTCACGGGTGTCGCTGGTGTCGCTGGTGTCACCCGGGCAGTTTAAGCCGCCGCGCCGCCGTCTGGTTAACCACCATTAACCAACCGGGGTTATGCTGCCCCCATGGCGACCACCCCTGCCACGTCAGCACCGGCCGTACCGGCGCGGACCGCGCCCACCCAGCGCGACCTCGCCGCGACCCTGCGCGAGCGCATCGCCCGCGCCGCGGAGGGCGGCCCCGCCCGCTCCCGCGAGAAGCACCTCGCCCGCGGCAAGCTGCTGCCCCGCGACCGCGTGCGGCGCCTGCTGGACGAGGGCAGCCCGTTCCTGGAGCTGTCCCAGCTCGCGGCGTTCGGGATGTACGCCGCGGACGGCACCGAGGGCACGGAGGCCGGCGACCACGCCGTCCCCGGCGCCGGCGTCATCGCCGGGATCGGCGTCGTCGCGGGCCGGCACGTCATGGTCGTGGCCAACGACGCCACCGTGAAGGGCGGCACCTACTACCCGGCCACGGTCAAGAAGCACCTGCGTGCCCAGGAGATCGCGGCCGAGAACCGCCTGCCGTGCGTCTACCTCGTGGACTCCGGCGGCGCGTTCCTCCCGCTGCAGGACGAGGTCTTCCCCGACCGGGACCACTTCGGCCGCATCTTCTTCAACCAGGCCCGCCTGTCGGCGGCCCGGATCCCGCAGGTCGCGGCCGTCCTCGGCTCCTGCACGGCCGGCGGCGCGTACGTGCCCGCGATGAGCGACGAGACGGTCATCGTGCGGAACCAGGGCACGATCTTCCTCGGCGGCCCGCCGCTGGTGAAGGCCGCGATCGGAGAGGTCGTCTCCCCGGAGGAGCTCGGCGGGGGAGAGCTGCACGCCCACCGTTCCGGCGTCGCCGATCACCTCGCCGACGACGACGAGCACGCGCTGGAGATCGTCCGCGACATCGTGGCCACCCTCCCGCCCGACCCGCCGCCGGCCTGGGACGTGCACCCGGCCCCGCTGCCGCCGTCTTCGCCCCCGGAGACGCTGTACGACGTCGTCCCGGTGGACGTCAACGCCCCCTACGACGCCCGCGAGGTGATCTTCCGCCTCGTCGACTCGGGCCCCGAACCGGGCCCGGGCGGCCCCGACCCGGACTGGCACGAGTTCAAGCCCGGCTACGGCACCACCCTCGTGACCGGCTTCGCCCGCCTGCACGGCCACCGCGTCGGCGTCCTGGCGAACAACGGCGTCCTGTTCGGCGAGTCCGCGCTCAAGGGCGCCCACTTCATCGAGCTGGCCGACCAGCGCGGCATCCCCCTGCTGTTCCTGCAGAACATCACCGGCTTCATGGTGGGCCGCGACGCCGAGGCGGGCGGCATCGCCAAGGACGGCGCCAAGATGGTCACCGCGGTCGCCTCGACGCGCGTGCCGAAGCTGACCGTCGTCGTCGGCGGGTCGTTCGGCGCCGGGAACTACTCGATGTGCGGCCGCGCCTACTCGCCCCGTTTCCTGTGGACGTGGCCGGGCGCGCGCATCTCGGTGATGGGCGGCCCGCAGGCCGCCTCCGTCCTGGCCACCGTCAAGCGCGACCAGATCGAGGCCGCGGGCGGCACCTGGTCCGACGCCGAGCAGGCCGCGTTCGAGGCCCCGGTCCGCGACAGCTACGAACGCGCCGGCAGCCCCTACCACGCCACCGCCCGCGGCTGGGACGACGGCATCCTCGACCCCGCCGACACCCGCCGCGTGCTGGGCATGGCCCTGGACGTCTGCGCCCGCACCCCGTTGCCCGAGCGCCGCTTCGGCCTGTTCCGGATGTGAGGGCACGAATGGACACCGCACCGCTCCGGAGGCCGTTCGGCATGGTCCTCGTCGCCAACCGCGGCGAGATCGCCGTCCGCGTCATCCGCACCCTGCGCCGCCTGGGCATCCGCTCCGTCGCCGTCTACTCCGACGCCGACGCCGCGGCCCCGCACGTGACCGCCGCCGACGAGGCCGTCCGGATCGGCCCGGCGGCCGCGACGTCGTCGTACCTCGACATCGACGCCGTCCTCGCCGCGGCCCGCGCCACCGGCGCGGACGCCGTCCACCCCGGCTACGGCTTCCTGTCCGAGAACCCCGCCTTCGCCCGCGCCTGCGGCGCCGCCGGCATCACCCTGATCGGGCCCCCGCCGGAGGCCATGGAGGCCATGGCCGACAAGATCGCCGCCCGCGACCTCGTCGCCGCCCGCGGCGTGCCGGTGCTGCCCGGCACGACGGGCGTGCTCTCCGACGCGGAACTCGTCGGTGCGGCCGACGCCGTCGGCTTCCCCCTGATCGTCAAGCCCGCCGCCGGCGGCGGCGGCAAGGGCATGCAGGTCGCCGACGACGCCGCCGCGCTCCCCGCGGCCCTCGCCTCCGCGCGCCGGGTGGCCCGGTCCGCGTTCGGCGACGACACCCTGCTCCTGGAGCGCTACGTGCCCCGGCCGCGGCACATCGAGGTGCAGGTCCTGGCCGACGCCCACGGCAACGTCATCCACCTCGGCGAGCGCGAGTGCTCCCTGCAGCGCCGGCACCAGAAGGTCATCGAGGAGGCACCGTCCGCGCTGCTCGCCGGCCTGCCGGCCCCGGTCGCCGCGGCCGTCCGTTCCCGCATGGGCGAGGCCGCCTGCGAGGTCGCGCGCGCCTGCGGTTACGTCGGCGCCGGAACCGTCGAGATGCTGGTCCCCGGCGACGCCCTGACCTCTGCCGCGGACCGGGCCGGCGAGGGGCAGCAGCCCGGCTCCCTCGACTTCTGGTTCCTGGAGATGAACACCCGCCTCCAGGTGGAGCACCCCGTCACCGAGGCCGTCACCGGCCTCGACCTCGTCGAGCTCCAGCTCCGCGTCGCCGCCGGCGAGAAGCTGCCCCTCGCCCAGGACGACGTCACCCTCACCGGCCACGCCGTCGAGGCCCGGCTCTACGCCGAGACCCCTGCCCGCGGCTTCCTGCCCGACACCGGCACCGTCCTCGCCTACCGCGAACCCGCGGGCCCCGGCGTCCGCGTGGACAGCGGCATCGCGGAGCGCAGCGTCGTCGGCGGCGACTACGACCCCATGCTCGCCAAGATCGTCGCCCACGGCCCCGACCGCGCCACGGCGCTCGCGCGCCTGGACCGGGCGCTCGCCGGCACGGTCGTGCTCGGCGTCGGCACGAACCTGAACTGGCTGCGCATCCTCGTGGCGGACGACGACGTCGCCGCGGGCCGCCTGGACACCGGCCTGATCGAGCGGCTGCCCGCCCCCGAGGACCCCGCCCCGGAACCCGCGGACCTGCGGGCCGCCGCGCGGGCCCTGGCCGCGGATCCCGTCCCGCCGGGGCCGTGGGCCCCGGACGGCTTCCGCCCGGGCGCTCCCGCGGAGCCCCGCAGCCACACGATCGCCGGGGAGACGGTGGTCGCGGGGATCCCGGCGCCGAGCGACCCCCGCGAGGGCGCGCCGGCCGTCGTCGTCCAGCCGCGCGGCAGGTCCGGCCCCGCCGTCCGGACCGTCTGGCTGCACCGGGACGGCCGCACCCTCGCCCTGGACGCCCCCACCCGCGAGCAGGCGTTCGCCGCCCGCCGCGCGGAACGGGCCGCCGCCGCGGCCGGCGGGCCGGGGGCCGGCCCCGACCTGCGCTCGGCCATGCCCGGCACCGTCGTCCACGTCGCCCCGCCCGGCCCCGTCACCGCGGGCACCCCCCTCGTCGTCGTCGAGGCGATGAAGATGGAACATCCCCTCCTCGCCCCGCACGACGGCGTCGCCACCCTCCACGTCGCGGCCGGCGACCAGGTCTCCCGCGACCAGCTCGTGGCGACCGTGGCGCCGGCGGAGCACGCCGGTTAGACCCCCGGTCCCGCCGCACCCCGTGCGGGCCCGGTCCATTCCCCACCACCCCGGGAGGAACCATGAAGTACTTGCTCACCGACGAGCAGACCAAGCTGTACGACGAGGTGTGCCGGTTCGCCGACGAGGTCGTCGCGCCCCGCGCCTACGACTACGACACGAAGCGCGAGCTGCCGGTCGACATCATCGCGCAGATGGGCGACCTGGGCCTGTTCGGCCTGCCCTTCCCCGTCGAGTACGGGGGCCAGGGCAAGGACTACGTGTCCCTGTGCCTCGCCGTGGAGGCGATCAGCCGGGTGGACCAGTCGCTCGGCGTCACGCTCGAGGCGGGCGTCGGGCTCGGCATCGTGCCGGTCTACCGGCACGGCAGCGACGAGCAGAAGGAACGCTGGCTGCCGGACCTGCTCGCCGGGCGCGCGCTGGCCGGGTTCGGCCTGACGGAGCAGGGCGCCGGGTCCGACGCCGGAGCCACCGCCACCACGGCCGTCCGCGAGGGCGACGAGTGGGTGATCAACGGCTCCAAGCAGTTCATCACCAACTCCGGTACGCCCATCACCTCCCTGGTCACGGTCACCGCCGTGACGGGCCGCAAGCCGGACGGCCGCCCGGAGCTCACGTGCTTCGTCGTGCCGAGCGGCACGCCCGGGTTTGAGGTGGGGCCCGCGTACGACAAGGTCGGCTGGCACACGTCGGACACCCACCCCCTGACCTTCACCGACGTGCGCGTCCCGCACTCGGCGATGCTGGGGGAGCAGGGCCGCGGCTACGCGAACTTCCTGCGGGCGCTGGACGAGGGCCGGGTCGCGTTCGCGGCGCTGTGCGCGGGGGCGGCGCTCGGCTGCTACGAGCAGGCGCTGGCCCGGGCCAAGGAGCGCAAGGTGTTCGGGGAACCCATCGGGCACAACCAGCACGTCGCGTTCATGCTGGGCCGCATGCAGGCCCGCGCCCACAGCGCCCGCCTGGCCTGGATGGACGCCGCGCAGAAGCTGGTCGCGGGCGTCCCGTTCAAGGCGGAGGCGTCGCTCGCCAAGCTCATCGGGTCGGAGGCCGCGATGGCCAACGCGCACGACGCGTCCCAGATCTGGGGCGGGTACGGTTTCCTCAACGAGAACGCCGTCGCGCGGCACTACCGCGACGCGAAGGTGCTCGAGATCGGCGAGGGAACCACGGAGGTGCAGCTGATGGTGCTGGCGCGGGAGATGGGGCTGGCATGAGCGGGCGGGAGTTCCTGGCGCGCGGCCGGTACTTCGACGAGCTGGAGCCCGGGGACCGCTACCTGCACCGCCCGGGCCGCACCGCCACGGAGGCCGACGACGTGCTGTTCACCACGCTGACCATGAACGGCCAGCCGCTGCACCTCGACGCCGCCTGGGCCGCGACCCAGCCGTTCGGGCAGCGCCTCGTGAACTCCCTGTGGACGCTGTCCACGCTGGTGGGCCTGTCCACGTGGCAGGTCACGGCGGGCACGCTCGTGGCCAACCTCGGCTTCGAGCAGGTCACGTTCCCCGCGCCGGTCTTCCACGGCGACACGCTGTACGGCGAGACGATCGTGCAGGCCAAGCGACCCTCGGGGTCCCGCCCCGGCCAGGGGATCGTGACGCTGGAGCACGTCGGGCGCAACCAGGACGACGTCGTCGTCGCGCGCGCGGTGCGCAACGGCCTGTTCTGGACGCGGGCCGGGCACGAGGCGGCCGAACCGTCGCGCACGGACGGCGCGGGCTCGTGATCCCCGGACCCGCCCTCCTGTTCTGCCCGGCGGACCGGCCCGACCGGTTCGCCAAGGCCGCGTCCCGGGCGGACGGCGTCATCCTCGATCTCGAGGACGCCGTCGCGCCCGGGGCGCGGCCCGCCGCGCGCGACGCGCTGAGGTCCGACGCCGCCGCGGGCGCCCTCGACCCCGAGCGCACCGTCGTGCGGGTCAACCCGCCCGGGACCCGCGATCACGCCGCCGACCTGGCCGCCGTGCGGGCCACGCCATTCCGCACGCTGATGGTCGCCAAGGCCGACGCGGGCCTGCCCGCGCTCGACGGGTTCCGGGTCATCGCCCTGTGCGAGACGGCCGCGGGTGTCGTCGAGGCGCCCGCCCTGGCGCACCGGGACGAGGTGATCGCGCTGATGTGGGGCGCGGAGGACCTGGTCGCGTCGCTCGGCGGCACCTCCAGCCGCTTCGGGCCGGGCGAGCGCGCGCGGGGGGAGTACCGCGACGTCGCCCGCACGGCCCGGGCCCACGTGCTGCTCGCGGCGGGCGCCGCGGGCAAACCGGCGATCGACGCCGTCCACCTCGACATCGACGACCTGGACGGCCTGCGCGCCGAGGCGGCCGACGCCGTCGCGTCCGGCTTCGCGGCCACGGCCTGCATCCACCCGAAGCACGTGCCGGTGATCCGCGCCGCGTACGCGCCGAGCGGCGAGGAGATCGCGCGCGCGAGCCGCATCCTCGCCGCGGCCGGGGCGGCGGGCGGTTCCGCCCCCGGCGGCACGGGGGTCTTCACGCTCGACGGCGTCATGATCGACGAGCCGGTGCTGCGCCATGCCCGCGCCGTCCTGGACCGGGCCGGTGTGACCCACCCGACATCCCGCTGAGCCGGACTTTTCTCGACAAGTCAGGCCGTGGCCCCGTAAGCTGGGAAAGAAATCGACACGGGGTGCTTCCTTCGTGGCAGCTGAGAACATACCCGTCGAACCTGACCCAGCTCGTACCGGCGGAGGGAATGTCGAGATGAGTGCTTTGCATGGACGCAAGGTGCCGCGCGTGTTGTCGATCGCGGGCTCGGACCCGTCCGGCGGCGCGGGGATCCAGGCGGACCTGAAGTCCATCGCCGCGCACTGCGGCTACGGGATGGCCGTGATCACCGCGCTGACGGCGCAGAACACCCAGGGCGTGCGGGGCGTGCACGCGCCGCCGGCGGAGTTCGTCACCCAGCAGCTCGACGCGGTCAGCGACGACATCGCCGTCGACGCGGTCAAGATCGGCATGCTGGGCACCGCCGGGGTGGCCGACGCGGTCGGGGCGTGGCTGCGGCGGGTCCGCCCGCCGGTCGTCGTGATCGACCCGGTCATGATCTCCACCTCGGGCGACCGGCTGCTGGAGCCCGCGGCGGAGGCGGCGCTGCGCGACCTGATCTCGCTGGCCGACCTCGTCACCCCGAACATCCCGGAGCTGGCCGCCCTGACCGGCGCGGCCGAGGCCGTGACCTGGACCGAGGTCGTGGCGCAGGCGCGCCAGGTCGCCCACGAGCACGACGTGCTCGTGCTGGCCAAGGGGGGCCACCTCATGGCGTCGGACACGCCGGACGCGCTCGTCTCGGCCGCGGGCGAGGAGGCCAGGGTCAGCGGGCCGCGGCTCGTGGCGACCAGCACGCACGGCACGGGCTGCTCCCTGTCGTCGGCGATGGCGACGCTGCGCGTGACGACGGGCTCGTGGCCGGAGTCGCTGCGCCGCGCGACGACCTGGCTGCGCGCGGCGATCGCGCGGGGGGAGAGCCTGGGCGTCGGCTCGCGCGGCGGGCACGGGCCGGTGGACCACCTGGGCATGCTGTGGGACGCGGCGGGCGTCAAGCCGTACGCGCTGGAGGCGTGAGGCCCGGGCGGCGGGCGGTCACGTCACCGGCCGGCGCCCGGCTGTCACACGAGCAGCGCGACGACGGCGACCAGCAGCGCCACCCCGGCGCCGCCCCACGCGACGAGGACCTCCCGCCGGGCCCGCTCCCGCACGTCCTGCAGGGTCCGGTGCAGCGCCGAGATCTCCTCGGCGGCGGCGCTCAGCTCGCCGAGCGCGGCGGTCACGTTCCTGCTCGCGGCGGCGGCGTCGGTGCGCGCGGCGTGGGCCTCGCTCATCGCCCGCTCGGCGGTGATCGCCGCCTGCGACGCCGCGCCCGCGGCCTGCGCGGCGGCGGCCTCGGCCGCCTCGGCCGCGCGCCGCAGGTTCTTCTTGTCGCGGGACTCGGCCGAGTCCGGCGCGACCGGCGCGTGCACCATCGCCGACCCGCCGACCCGCGCGTTCTCGGACCCCGCCGGGTCGGACATCCCGGCGTCGACGGTCGGCTGGGCGACCGTCGAGACCCCGGCGCCGTCCGGGCCCTCGCCGGGCACGTCCGCCCGGGACAGCTGCGCCTGCACCCCCGCCTTGAGATCGGACAGGAGGGGCCGCGGGTCCCAGGCCTTGCGGGCCTGCCTCGGTGTCGCGTGCCGGGGTGAGTCGTCCAGGGGCGCCATGGCCAGAAAGGTACCAGCGCCGGGCCCGGCGGCGAACCCCTCCCGAGGTCAGGGCAGGAAAGCCAGCCCGATCGCCGCCAGCGCGCACACCACCCCGATGACGGCCACGACCATGGCCGTGCCCGCCTTCCTCGCCGCCGTCTGCGCGGCCTCCCGCGCCGCCGAGGCCGCCGAGGCCGCGGATCCCGCGCCGGCCGCGGCCTCGCGGGCGGTTTCCAGGGATTCCTCGAGGGACGCGGTGAGCCGGGCGATCTCGTCGCGCTGGGCGGTGAGGTCGTCGCGGAGCTCGCCGGTCGCCGCGGAGCTCGTGGCGGAGTTCTCGGCCGCGGTCCGTTCGGCGACGTCGAGCCGCGCGGTGGCGGCCCGCGCGCCCTCGGCGGCCGCGGACGCCTCGGTGCGCAGGGCCTCGATGCCCTGGCGCGCCTCGGCGGCCGAGTCGGCGGCCTCGTTGGCCCGGGCGCGGACCAGGGCGATGTCCTCGCCGGTGCGCCGGTCGAGCTCGTCGAGCCGGGCCAGCAGCTGGGCGGCGGCATCGCCGCCGGCCGCGCCGAGGTCGCGCCTGCCGGAGTCGAGGAACGCGTCGGCCCAGGTCCGGCGCTTCTTCCCGCCCTTGGCGGTGCGCTGCTCGTCGGCCCCGCGTGACGCGGCGGCCTCCGCGGCGGCCCGCACGTGCGGCGGGATGTCGACGGCGGGGGCGGGGTACTCGTCGGGGTCGCCGGCGTCGGGATCGGCGTCGGCCCCGTCGCGGGTGCCGCCCGTGGCGGTGCTCGTGCTGCCGCTCGCACCGCTGCTCACACCGCTGCCCGCTCCGCTGCTCTCCGACTCGGGGATCTTGATCGGTGCGGTCAGCAGCGCGCGCAGTCGCTCGATGCGGTCGCTGTCCTCGCCGGCGCCGTTGCCCGCGGGGGCCGGAGCCGCGTCGTTCTCCGTGTCGTCAGATGTGATCTGGCGCTCGTCGCTCATAGGCGAAACGTACCGATCTGGGGTTCTGTACGCGACATATTCGGCGTCGTGTCGCCGAAATCGTGTCCGGACCGTGCTGCGTCCCGCGGGCCCGCGGCGTCCGGCAGGCGTCCGGAACATGGGTCCGTGGTTGGAGAAGGACGAAGCGTCGGCTAATTTAGGTCAGGCAAGCCTTACTTAATTGCCTGCCCCTTCACCGTCGACCCACCCGAGGAGCCTCTCGCATGTCCTCACCCCTGCCCGCCGCGGCCACCGGCCTGCGCTCCGCCGCGGCGCCGTCGTCGCCCGAGCCACCTCGAGCGACATCCGGTGTGACATCCGCCGTGACGCCCGGTGCGACCTCGGGTGCGACGCCCGGTGCGACACCCGCTCCGACACCCCGCGACGGGGACGAGCGCGCGCCGCGCGGCCCGGTCCCGGGCGACGCGCTGCTGCGCGGCGCCACCGCCGCGGAGTACGCGCGCGTCACCAAGGGCGTCGTGGACGACATCGCGGCGCGGGTGGCCGCGGTCACGCAGCCGTTCGCGGGCGTGGGCCGGGCCGAGCTCGGTGAGCGCACCGACGCGGTCGACCTGGACGGGCCCGGCATCGGGACGACGGAGGCGCTGCGCGAGACGGCCGCGCTCTACGCGGACAACGCGGTGTGGTTCCACCACCCGGCCTACGCGGCCCACCTGAACTGCCCGGTCGCGCTGCCCGCGGTGGCGGCGGAGGCGATGCTCGCGGCGATCAACACGTCCGTGGACACGTACGACCAGTCCGGGGCGGCCACGCTCATGGAGCGCCGCCTGGTGGACTGGACCGCGGCGCGCATCGGCTTCCCCGTGGGCCGCGACGAGCGCGGCGAGGCGGCCGGGGCCGACGGCGTGTTCACGTCCGGCGGCACCCAGTCCAACCTCCAGGCCATGTTCCTGGCCCGGCAGCGCGCGCTGGAGGACCTGCGCGGCACCGAGCGCGCCGTCGCGCAGTCGCGCCTGCGCGTCCTGGCGACGTCCGCGAGCCACTTCTCGGTCGCGAAGTCGGCGCTGCTGCTCGGGCTGTCCGAGGACGCCGTGATCGCCGTCGGGGTCGACGACGAGGGCCGTATGGACCCCGACGCGCTCGGCCGCGCGCTGACCGACGTCGTCCGGGCCGGCGACATCGCCATGGCCGTGGTCGCCACCGGCGGCACCACCGACCGGGGCTGCATCGACCCGATCCGCGCGATCGCGGACCTCGCCGACGCGACCGGCGCCTGGCTGCACGTGGACGCCGCCTACGGCTGCGGGCTCCTGGTCAGCCCCACCCGCCGCGGCAAGCTGGCGGGGATCGAGCGCGCCCGCAGCGTCACGGTCGACTACCACAAGTCGTTCTTCCAGCCGGTGTCCTCCAGCGCGCTGATCGTGCGCGAGGCCGCCGACATGGCCCGCGGCTCCTGGCACGCCGACTACCTCAACCCCGCCACCGAGGACCACGAGCCGGGCGGCGAGCCCAACCCCGACCCCAACCAGGTCGACAAGTCCCTGCAGACCACCCGCCGCTTCGACGCGCTCAAGCTGTGGGTCACCCTGCGGGCGCTGGGGGCCGACGGCGTCGGGCAGCTCGTCGACGCCATGTGCGACCTGGCCCAGGCCGTGCACGCCGACCTGGCCGGCGACCCGGAGCTCAAGCTCGTCGCGCCCACCGACCTGTCCACCGTGCTGTTCCGCTACGAGCCGGACGGCCTGGCCCCCGAGCGCGCCGACGCGCTCGTGCCGCAGGTGCGCCGCGTCCTGTTCGACTCCGGGCGCGCGCTCGTGGCCAAGACCGTGGTCGACGGCCGCCCCTGCCTCAAGCTCACCCTCCTCAACCCGGACATGACGCTCGGCGACGTGCGCGCCGTCCTGGACCTGGTCCGCTCCGCCGCGCACGGCCTGCTCGCGGGGGAGGAGCTGGTCACGCCGGACGTGCCGCCCTGCCGCGACACCCACCCGCGCCTCGTGCGCGACGGCGTGCGGCCCGACGCGCCGCCTGCTGCGGGGCCGGGCGCGGGCCCCGCTGCGGGCCGGAACGAGGGGTCCGCCTGATGCGCACCTACGACCTGCTCGGTATCGGCCTGGGCCCGATGAACCTGGGCCTGGCGGCCCTGGCCCGCCCGCTGCCCGACGTCGACGCCGTCTTCCTCGACCAGCGCGACGCCTTCTCCTGGCATCCCGGCATGCTCATCGAGGGCACCACCCTCCAGGTCCCGTTCCTCGCGGACCTGGTCACGATGGCCGACCCGACGTCGTCGTACACGTTCCTCAACTGGCTCAAGCAGACCGGGCGGCTCTACCCGTTCTACATCCGCGAGTCGTTCTACCCGCTGCGCGCCGAGTACGACGCCTACTGCCGCTGGGCCGCGGAACGCATCGAGGCGGACGCGCCCGGCATGCTGCGCTGGGGGCGGCGCGTGACGAGCGTCGTGCACGACGACGCCGCCGGGGCATACGTCGTGACCGCGCGGGTGACCGGCCCGGACGGCGTCACGGAGGAGAAATACTGTGCCAAGCATCTCGTGCTCGGCACCGGGACGACGCCGCGGCTGCCGGCCGCGCTCGAGGCGCTCACGGAGTTCGCGGGTGCGGGCGGGGCGGGGCCCGTCGTGCACACCGGGGAGTACCTGCCGCACCGCGCGGCGCTCGCGGCCTCGGGGGCGGTGACGGTGGTGGGCTCGGGGCAGTCGGCGGGGGAGGTGTACCGCGACCTGCTGGAGGGCCTGGGGTCAGGGCAGGGCAGCGCTGATCCGGAGGCGAGCCCGTACCGGCTGGACTGGGTGACGCGCTCGGGGCGGTTCTTCCCGATGGAGTACACGAAGCTCACCCTGGAGATGACCTCTCCCGAGTACACGGACCACTACGTGTCGCTGCCGCAGGAACTGCGCGACCGGCTCGGCCGGGAGCAGCGGAACCTGTACAAGGGGATCAGCGCCGAGCTGGTGGACGACATCTACGACGCGCTGTACCGCAAGTCGGCGCTCGGGGCGGAGCTGCCCACGACGCTGCTGTCGGACTGCGAGGTCACCGCGGCGCGCTTCGAGCCGGCGGGCGACGGTGATGGTGACGGCGGTGCGCGCGGGGGCGAGTACGTCCTGACCCTGCGGCACGGCCAGACCGGCGAGATCGCCGAGCACCGCACCCGCGCGATCGTCGCGGCGACGGGTTACGCGGGCGGGACGCCGGACTTCCTGGCGCCCGTCCGCGAGCGCCTCGACCTGGACGAGCGGGGCCGCTACGTCGTCTCCCGCGACTACACGGTGGACGCGGCCCGCCGCGTGTTCGTGGTCAACGGCGAGGAGCACACCCACGGCGTCACGGCCCCGGACCTCGGCTTCGCGCCGTGGCGCAGCTCGGTGATCCTGGCCCAGGTCACGGGCCGGGAGCCGTATCCGGTCGAGCGGCGGATCGCGTTCCAGACGTTCGGGCTGCCCGGGACCGCGGAGGTGCCGTCATGACCTTCATGCCGGAAAGCACACCGGAAACCGCCGCGGGGTCCGCGGCGAGGCTCGCGATGAGGTTCGCCACGACCACCCGCGTGGGCACCTTGACGGTGGAACCGGCCGACCCGGCCCGCGACGTCGCGCTCATGCACGCCTGGCTCGCCCACCCGGCCTCCGCCTTCTGGGAGATGGGCGACCTCACGCCCGCCCAGGTGCGCGAGTACCTCGATCACGTGGCGGCGTCCGCCGCCGAGGACGGCTGGCTGCTGCGCCGCGACGGCGCGCCGGTCGCGTACTGCGAGACGTACGACCCGTCCCGGGTGGTCCTCGACACGCTCCCGCCCGGCATCCACCGGCACCTGCCCGGGGACCTCGGCATGCACGTCCTGATCGCGCCCGCGCCCCCGGCCGGCGGCCCGGAGCCGCGGATCTCGGGGCTGACGGACGCGGTCATGGCCGCGGTGATGCGGTTCTGCCTCACCGACGGCACCGCCGACGACGGCGCCCGGGACGGCGGCAGCGGGGACCGCGCGGGTGCGGACGGCGGGCCAGGGCTCGCCGGTCGCGGCGCCCTGCGCGTCGTCGTCGAACCCGACGCCCGGAACCTCGCGATCCACGCCAAGAACGCCGCGGCGGGCTTCCGCGTCGTGGGCGACGTCGACGTCGTCCACGGCACGCACACCAAGCGCGCCCGCCTCAGCGTCTGCACCCGCGACGACTTCGCCGCCTCGCCCCTCGGCGACGGCACCGGCCCGCTCGGCACCGAACCGGCGGCCCACCTGCGCCCGGCGCTCGCGGAGGCGGCCCACCGTCACCTCGTGGCCAAGGCCATCGCGGAGTTCACGCACGAGCGGCTGTTCCTGCCGGTCGCGGCGGATCCGGCCGGCGTGGGACGGGACGCCGTGGCAGGCAGGATGACCGGCGTCGCGGCGGGCGCGGCAGCGGACGCCGCGCCGACCGAGGTCACGCACGACGACCCCCGCCCGTACGTCCTGGTCCTGGACGAGGCCGGGGTCACGTACCACTTCGCGGCGCGCCGTTACCCGCTGGAGCACTGGGTCATCGACGAGGCCAGCCTGCGCAGGTCGCGGACGGTTCCGGGCGGTTCCCTGCCCCTGGACGCCCTCGAGCTCGTCGCGGAGCTCCAGCCGCTGCTCCAGATCCCGGAGCACCTCCTGCCGGTGTACCTGGAGGAGCTCTCGGCCACGCTGGCGGGTGCGATGGCGAAGCGGGAGCGGGAGCTGCTGGGCGTCGCGCCGTCGTCGGACGTGCTGACCGAACGGCTCGCGGGGCCCGACGTGCCCGGCGCCTTCCAGGCCGTGGAGGCCGCGATGACCGAGGGTCATCCGGGCTTCGTCGCGAACAACGGCCGGATCGGGTTCTCCCTGTCGGACTACCGCGCGTACGCGCCCGAGCGGGGCGGGCGGCTGCGCCTGATGTGGCTGGCGGCGCGGCGGGAGCACACGCATCTGTCGGCCGGGGCGGGGTGGTCCGAGCGGGAGCTGTACGGGACGCAGCTGTCGGGCGCGGAGCGGGCGGCGTTCGCGGACCGGCTGGCCGGGCGCGGCCTGGACCCGGCGGACTACCTCTACCTGCCCGTGCATCCGTGGCAGTGGGAGCACCGGGTGGCGATCACGTTCGCGGCGGACGTCGCGCGCGGTGACCTCGTGCCGCTCGGCCCGGGGGCCGACGAGTACCAGCCGCAGCAGTCGATCCGCACGATGTTCGACGTGACGCGGCCGGACCGGCACTACGTGAAGGTCGCCACCGCGATCCAGAACATGGGCTTCCTGCGTGGCCTGTCGCCGCGGTACATGCGCGACACCCCGGCGGTGAACGACTTCGTGCACGACCTGGTGACCGGGGACGAGACGCTGCGGGCCGCCGGTTTCGGCCTGCTGCGGGAGGTCGCCGCCGTCGGCTACACGGGCGACGTCTACCACCGCACGCCCGCGCCGAACCCGTACCGCAAGATGCTCGCGGCGCTGTGGCGCGAGTCGCCCGTCCCGCTGCTGGCCGACGGCGAGCGCGTCGCCACCATGGCCGGCCTGCTGCACCGGGACGCGAGCGGCCGGGCGCTGGTGACGTCGCTGATCCGCGCGTCGGGCCTCCCGGCGCGGGACTGGCTGCGGCACTACCTGGACGCCTACCTGTACCCGGTGGTGCACTGCCTGCTCGCGCACGACCTGGCCTTCATGCCGCACGGGGAGAACCTCGTGCTCGTGCTGCGGGACCACGTGGTGCGGCGGGTGTTCATGAAGGACATCGGCGAGGAGGTCGTGATGCTGTCGGACCGCGCGCTGCCGGAGCGCGTGGAGCGGATCCGCGACGTCGTCGACGACGAGGAGAAGGCCCTGGCGGTCTTCACCGACGTGTTCGACGGCGTGCTGCGGCACCTGTCGGGCATCCTCGCGGCCGACGGCGTGCTGGGCGCGGCGCCGTTCTGGCGGATCGTCGGCGAGGTGATCGGCCGGCACCGGGACGAGCACCCGGACCTGGCGGGGCCCGGCCCGGGCGTCGACCTGCGGGCGGAGACCTTCGCGCACTCCTGCCTCAACCGGCTCCAGCTGCGCGACACCACGAACATGGTCAACCTGGCAAGCCAGTCGTCCTCCCTCATCTACGCCGGACGACTACGAAATCCCCTCAGGAGTACGGAACCCGCGTGATCCCAGAGCACCACCCTCCCCAGACACCCCCACCCCCCACCGGATCGCCCGAGCGGCCCCACCGCTTCGAGCTCCACCGCGACTCCCTCGGCATCCCGCACGTGCGCGCGGCGACCGAGCGCGCCCTGGCCTACGGCCAGGGCTACGTCACCGCGCTCGACCGCGCGGACCAGATCGAGACCGGCCGGCGCCGCGCCGAGGCGCGGCTGGCCGCCCGCATCGGCCCCGAGGGCCTGGTGTGGGACCGGTTCGCCGTGCGGGTCCGGCTCGCCGACACCGCACGGCGGGTGCACGACGCGCTCGCCCGGCCCGAGCGGGACTGGCTCGCGGCGTACGCGGCCGGGGTGAACGCGGGGCTCGCCGCCGCGCGGCCCGGGTCCGGCCCCGCGGCGGGCGACGGCCCGGCGTCGTCGTGGCGCCCGTGGACCCCGATCGGCGTGTTCCTCGTGGACCACGTGCTGTTCAACGGGTTCCCGGCCGTGCTGTGGCGGGACCACGTGGCCCGCTCGCTCGGCCCGGCGTTCCCGGGCGTGCCGCCCGAGACGCTGTGCGAGTGGTTCGCGGCCGACGGCGGCGCGGGCGCGGGCAGCGACTCCGGCTCCAACGCGTGGGCGGTCGCCCCCGGCGGCACGGCGTCGGGCGCGCCGCTGCTCGCCGGGGACCCGCACCGGATCCTGGAGCTCCCCGGCCCCTACCAGCAGATCCGGCTGGCCTGCACCGGTCAGGGGCCGGGCGAGGACGCCTACGACGTGCTGGGCCTCGCCTTCCCGGGCGTGCCCGGCGTGCAGCACTTCGGGTTCGCGGTGACCTCGCCCGCTGCGGGCCCGCCCGCAGCCGCGGCGCCGGAGACCGGCGTGGCCTGGGGCATCACCAACGCGATGGCGCACCAGGTCGAGGTCTTCGAGGAACGCTTCCGGACGACGGCGGCCGGCGGCCACGAGGCCCAGGGCCCCGACGGCTGGGAAGCGGCGGACTCCGGGACCGAGACGATCGAGGTCCGCGAGGCCGGCGGGGCGGTACGTCACGAGCGGGTGCGGTGGATCGAGACGCCGCGCGGCGTCTGGGTCGCGGACCGGAGGGACGGATCACCGGACGACTCGGACTCAGACTCAGACTCGGACTCAGACTCCGATTCCGATTCCGATGCAGGCTCTGATGCAGGCTCTGATTCCGTGCCCCGCTTCACCGTCCGCTGGCCCGTGCGCGTCCTGGCCGACGCCGGTGTCGCGACCTGGCGGCGCCTGCTGCGCTCGCGCACGGCGCGGGACGTGGCGGACGCCTTCGCGGACGGCTGGGTGGACCCGGTGAACCGCGTCCTGACGGCGGACTCCGGCGGGGAGATCTACTCCCTGACGGCGGGCCGGGTCGCCCGGCGTGCGCCCGGGGAACGCGTGCTGCCCGTACGCGCCTGGACCGAGGCGGCACGGCCCCGGGCCTGGACCCTGCTGCCCGAGCCGGAACTCGTGACGACCGGCGTCGCGGTGGACGCGAACGAGCGTCCCGTGACCGCGTCACGGCCGGGTGCCGGGGCGCGCGACCGGCGTCGCCGGGAGAACCACGCGCTCGGCTGGTCCTACGCGCCCCACCGCGCAGACCGGATCCGCCGGCTCCTGGCCGAGGCACCGGCGGGCGGCGAGTCGCCCGGGACGCAGCGCCGGATCCACGCGGATGTCGCGAGCGCCGGCGCGCTCGCCCTCCTGGAGCTCACGGGCGTCCCCCGGGGACTGGAGGAGTGGGCCGGCGCCGGCGCCCCGCTGGACGCGGGCAGCGCCGCCGCGGCCCGGTTCGTCAGGTGGCGGGACGCCCTCGTGCGGCGGGCCGCCGCGGACCCACGGCTGGCCGGGCTGCGGACGGACCCGTGCCGGTACGGGGAGATCTTCGCGCCGTGGTTCGTCCCGGAGGCGGCGATCGGGCACGGGCTGGTGCGCGTCCTGCGGGCGCTGGGGCCGGGCGCGGTCGCGGAGGCGGGCCTGGACGCGGGCCTCGACGGGGGGCCGGGCGCGGTCCCCGCCCTGGGCGAGGTCGCGGTCGATGTCGTGACCGATGTCGTGGCTGGCGCAGTGACATGGGGCGACCTGCACGTCCTGGCGCCCGTGCCGCTGCCGGGCGGTCCGCACCTGCGGGTGCCCGCCGCAGGCTCGGCTCCCGTGCTGGGCGGTGACAACGACACGGTGCAGTGCACCGGCGGCACGCCCGGCGTCTCGCCCGCGGCGGCGCGCGGTGCGGTGGCCCGCTGGATCTGGGACCTGTCCGACCGCCGCGCGAGCCGCTGGGTGGTCCCGTTCGGCGCGAGCGGCAACCCCGGCGACCCGCACGTCGCCGACCAGCACGAGACGTGGGCCGACGGCGGGACGCTGCCGGTGGAGACGGACTGGTCCCGGCTGACCCCCGTCGTCGTCCCCCTCGTCGTGCCCGACGTCGTCCCCCTCGTCGTGCCTGACGCGCCCCGCGCCGCGGCCCCGGCACCTGCGCCCACCCCGGCGCCGTCGTACCTCGCCCCGGCCCTGCAACCGGCGGCGTCGTAGCGCGCGCCCGCCCCCGGACCCCCCACCCCGACGACCGAACGAGAGACCACCATGAGCACCCCCCAGACCCCTGACCTCACACCACCGCCCGCGGGAGACCCCGGCCCCGCGGTGCCGTGGGCCGTGCCCGGATCGGAGGTTTCGGCCGACCCGTCCGTGCCGGACCGGCCCGCCGTCCGCCTGTTGCACGGCGCCCCCGGCGCCGAGGTCTGGCGGACGACGACGCCGCGCGGGGTGATCGCCGCGCACGTCCTGGACCCGGTCGCCGACCTGGACGTGCTGCACGCCTGGGTCACCGAGCCCCGCGCGCGGTTCTGGGGCCTGGGCGAGCTCACGCGCGACGAGCTGCGCGAGACGTACGAGTTCGTCGACTCCCTGCCCACCCACAACGCCTACCTGGTGCGCTGGGACGGCGACCCGGTCGCCCTCGTGCAGGCCTACCACCCGGAGGACGACCCCGTCGCCGGCGCCTACCCCGTCGCCGAGGGGGACCTGGGCCTGCACTTCTTCCGCGCCCCGGCCCTGCCCGGCGCGGGCGGCTCGGACGAGAGCTGGGCCGTCCTGGGCCCGGCCTGCCTCGCCTTCCTGTTCGCCGGGCCGGGCACCCGCCGGGTGATCGGCGAGCCCGACGCCCGGAACGCGGCGGCGCTGGCCCGGATGGTCGCGATGGGCTTCGAGGCGGGCGAGCAGGTGCACTTCGAGTCCCCGAACGGGCCGAAGGACGCCGTGATGGCGTACCTGACCCGCGGCCGGGCGGAGGGGATCCTCGCGGCGGCGTCCGCGGGCCGCCGATGACCGGCCGGGCGCCTCAGCCCTGCGCCGTGGCGTAGGACTCGCGGGCCGCGTCGACGTCGGACATGTGCTCCTCCGCCCAGTCCTTCAGACCCCGCAGCACCGGCAGGAGCGAGAGGCCGAGCGGCGTCAGGGCGTAGTCGGTCCGGAGCGGGACCGACGGGGTGACCGTGCGCGTCACCAGGCCGTCACGCTCCATGTTCCGCAGCGACTGGGTGAGCATCTTCTGGCTCACCCCGTCGATCCGCGCCGCCAGCTCCGAGTACCGCAGGGAGCCCGCCTCCGCGATCGCCACGATCGTCAGGCTCACCCACTTGTTCCCGATCGTGTCCAGCAGGCGTCGGCTCGGGCAGTTCGCGGTGAAGACGTCGCACCGCTGCCGCGCGGGCGGGGCCGCCGGCAGGGATGCGGCGGCCGGCGCCGAAGCGGCGGCCGACGGCGAACGAGGGCCGTCCGGTGCGGGAGCGGCCGTGGGTGCGGGAGCGGCCGTCCGCGACGGCGCGTCCGCTGTGTCCACTGCGTCGGGTGAGTCCGGTGCGTGCGGCGTGGTCAGTGCCCCGCGTGCGGCCGGAACGGTCGCGGCGCTCGCGGCTGCCGTCGGGGCAGCAGGTGGCGTAGCCGGTGTCGTGGCCGGTGCGGTGGCCGGCGTCGTCATGATCTGCGAAGTCATCGGTGGGTCTCCTGGTTTCCTGGTTCTGCTGGCCTCGCGGTTGCGGTGGCGAGGGTCCCGGCACTCCGTCTCTCGTCATCTCCTGTCGCGTTCCGGCGCTTCGGGAGCATGCCGCAGGTGCATGTTGTGGGTCTACGCCGCGGGTCCGCGCCGCGGGTATATGCCGCGGGTGGACGGCCGGTGCGGACGGCCGGTGCGCACCCGCCGTGGCGCACCCCGGGGTGCGTCTCCCACTTCAAAGTGCCTGCTTCCCGACGGAGAGTAGCGCACCGATAGTGGGTGACGGCCGCCTCGTCGAACCGGCGGTCGTCCCGAGAGAAGGAATGTTTTTCATGCGTGTACTCACCGCCGAGCAGGGCAACGACACACCGTTCGTCACCGACGTCGCCCCGCCGCCACTGGGCCCAGGCGACCTGCGGATCCGCGTGGCGGCCGCGGCGATCAACCCCGCCGACCTCTTCGTGACGAGCGGTGCGGGACGCACGGTGTTCGGCCTGCCGCCGACCGTCGGACTCGGCTGGGACGCGGCGGGCACGGTCACCGAGACGGGCGCCGACGTCACGGACTTCGCCGTCGGCGACGAGGTGGCCGTCCTGCACCACGACCTCGCAGCCCGGGTGCGCGCGCATGCCGAGAGCCTGGTGGTCCCCGCGTCGTCGTCGGCCCGCATCCCGGACGGCCTCGGCCTCGAGGGCGCCGCCACCCTCCCGCTCAACGCGCTGACCGCACGCCAGGCCCTGGACCTGCTCGGACCCGCCGACGGACGCACCCTCCTCGTGACGGGCGCGGCCGGGGCGGTGGGCGGCTTCGCCGTGGCGCTCGCGGTGCAGGAGGGCTGGCGCGTCACGGGGCTCGGCCGGAGCGCCGACGCGGCGTTCATCACTCGCGCCGGTTCAGCCGCCGGCTCAGCCGCCGGCTCGAGTGCCGGCGCGGCGGAAGCCGTCACCGGGATCCCGGGGCGAGCGGCGTTCGACGCCGTCCTGGACGCCGCGGCCCTGCGCGAGGCCGCTCTTGCGGCGGTGCGGGACGGCGGCGCGTACGTCGGCGTCCTGCCCCCGCGCCCGGTGCCCTCCGAGCGCGGGATCACGACCCAGGACGTCGGCGTCCGCCCGGACGGCGCGACCCTGGCCGGCCTGCTGCGACTGGCCGCCGCCGGCGTCCTGGAGCCACGCGTCGCGGGAACCGCCCCGCTGGACGAAGCCGCCGCGGCCTACGCCAAGGTCGCCGCGGGCGGCCAGCGCGGGCGGTGGCTGCTGATCCCGTGACCGACGTCGGCTGACCGTTACCCCGGTGAGGCGGTTGCTCCGCTTGGTCCGTTGCCCAGAGGGAGCCGTGGATTCGCCGGGGTTTCCGGATTCGCCGGGGTTTCCGGAACCGCTGGGGTTCGCAGGATCCCGGGGGTTCGCGGGATCCCGGCGATCGGTGGTCGTCGCTGGTGCGACCGATGCCGTCCTGCTCCCGGCAGGTGCTGGGGCCGTCGTGCCTGCCGGGTTGTCCGTGCCTGCCGCGGGTCCCGTGGCGGTTGTGGCCTGCGTGCGTGCGGCGTTCCCCGGAAGCGGGAGGGTGGCGGGTGCGGCGATGGTGCTGCCGTGGCGGTCGGTGAACGTCCAGCCGGAGTGGGGTGCGGCTGTCGGGAGGGGGCTGCTCGGGAGCGTGCCGGTGGGGTGGCCGGTCCAGCGCATGGTGATGTGCTGCTGGTCCACCAGGGCGTGGTGGTGCCAGCACAGCAGGGCGGAGTTCGCGACCGAGGTCTCCCCGCCGTCGGCCCAGTGCCGGACGGCGTGGTGCACCTCGCAGCGTGACGGCGGCTGGTGGCAGCCGGGCCAGGTGCAGTGCCGGTCGCGGGCGATGACCGCGCGGCGCATCTGCCCGGTCACCGTCCGCCGGGCGCGGCCGACGTCGAGGACGGCGCCGTCCGGCCCGAAGACGATCCGGGTGACCTCGCAGTCGCAGGCGATGCGGGCCAGCAGGCTCGCGGGCACGGGCCGGCCGGTGCCGGTAAAGGTCGCCGGGTTCAGAGCCGTCGGGTGAGGGGGAAGGGCCGTCCCCGGGGCGTTGCCGTAGCCGTCGCCGTGGCGCTCGCCGGCTCCGGGTCGGCCCTGGGCCACGGGGCCGCTGGTCCGGGCCAGACGGGAGAATTCCGTCCACGAGACGGTGACGTTCAGGTGGGGGCGGACGGCCGCGCCGGTGCCGGTGTGCCCGTTGTCGAGGGCGGTGCGGGCCAGGTCCGCGAGGCCCTGGGCGCGGCGCTGCCCGGGCGTGCGGTGGTCCTCGGCGGCGGGTGCGCCGGTGACCGAGGCCAGGGCGGTGTTCACGAGGATGCCGTGCTCCGGGGTGAGGAAGCCCCGGACGTGGAACCCGTCCAGCGTCGCGGACACGTCGAGGTGTTCCTTGTCCTGCGCCTTGCGGTGGCCGCGCTCGTCCGCGTCCGGGTCGGCCCGGGCGGCCCAGTACCTCACGAGACCGCGCAGGTCCTTGGCCTTCCGCTCGCCCGCCCATTCGACCAGCTGTTCCTCCCAGGTCGGCACACGGCCGGAGGCGGCGGGGGCCGCGGCCCCCGTGCCCGCGTCGGCCCCCGTGCCCGCGTCCAGCCCGGTGCCCGCGCCCGGCGGCGCGCCCTCAGGGGTTCGGCCTCCGCCCGGTGGCGGGCCGAACGGCTCGTCGTACGCCGCGGCGCCGAGGGCCGCCCTGCGCACCGCGCTGGTGGGGGCCAGGTCCACGAGGTCGCGCAGCTGGTCCGGGCCCACCCGGCCCGCCAGCGCGGCATCGCGCGCCGAGGGCAGGTCCTCGCGCAGCACCCTGCCCACGCGGACGTCGCGCCGCGCTGTGGCGGGCCGGACGTTCTCGGTCGCGGCGAGCCAGCTCGCGAACGTGCGTGCGCCGGTCGTGGCCCACAGGCCCGCCTGGTCGATCAGCGGGAGCAAGCCCTGCCGCAGCACGTCGAGCCGGTGCACGGCCGCCCGCAGCCGGGCCGACGCGCCGGCCAGCAGGCTCGTGCCGGCCGGGTCGGTGCTCCAGGCGGCCTGCCCCAGCGCCCGGGGCCCCGCGGCCGCGACCAGCTCGGTGGTGAGCCGCTCCAGCCGGCCCAGGAGCTCGCCGATCACGCGCGGGTCGGCAGGCAGGTCCACAGGCAGGTCCGCAGTGCTGCCCTCGGTCATGCTGCCCTCGGTCATCGCTGGTCACCCCCCTGCCGTCCCGGCCGTGCGCTGATGTGTCATGGCCCGCCGTGTCGTCGTCGGACACCTCGGCGCCCTTCCGGCGCCTCCCCGGCACGCTATCGAACATCCGTACGAGATGCCATCGGATGGCGAAATCTGTGGATAGCAGATTCCTCCACAGACAACCCGGTCCGGCCAGAAACAGCGCCGCTACGCCGGGAGGGCCCCCGACCGCACCCCCTGCTCCCGGTACCACGCGATCTTCTCCCTGATCTGCCCCTGCTGAGCCAGCAGCGCGTCGATCGACGCCTGCACCGACGCGTCGTGCGCCTCCAGCAGGGCCAGCCGCTCACCCAGGGTCGCCGCGTCCGCCGACAACTCCGCGTACCGCTTCAGCGCCGCGATCGGCATCCCCGTGTCCCGCAGGCACCGCACCAGATCCAGCCAGCCCAGATCGGCGTCCGAGTACGCCCGGCGCCCGGAACCCGTCCGCGCCACCGGCCGCAGGATCCCCTCCTTCTCGTAGTACCGCAGCGTGTCGATGCTGAAACCCGAGGCCGCGGACGCCTCGGCGGGGGAGTAGGTCGTCATACCCCGATCATGCCCTTGACCTGGAGCCCGCTCCAGATGATGTCGTACAGCCATGACCACGAACGACGCCCCGCCCGCCGCGCGCCTCGTCCTCGGCGCCATGCGCTTCGGCACCACCGTCGACACCCCCACCTCCTTCGCCCTCCTCGACCGCTTCACCGACGCCGGCGGCGAATGGATCGACACCGCCGACTGCTACGCCTTCTGGGACAGCGACACCGGACACGGCGGCCAGAGCGAAGACGTCCTCGGGCACTGGCTCGCCGCACGCCCCGGCATGCGCGACCGCATCAAGATCTCCACCAAGTTCGGCGCCGAACCCCGCGTCCCCGGCCAATGGCCCGCCACCCGCACCGGCCTCTCCCGCACCGCCATCCGCACCCAGCTCACCTCCAGCCTCCGGCGACTCGGCGTCGACCACGTCGACCTCGCCTGGGCCCACATGGAAGACCGCACCGTCCCCGTCACCCACACCGCCGAAGCCTGCGCCGAACTCGTCACCGACGGCACCACCCGCCGCATCGGCCTCTCCAACCACCCCGCCTGGCGCATCGAACGCGCCCGCGCCCACGCCCTCGCCCACGACCTCGAACCCGTCACCGCCCTCCAGCACTGGTACACCTACGTCCAGCCCCGCGGCGGCACACCCCTCCCGCAAGCCCACCCCTACACCTGGCTCAACGACGAACACCTCGACCTCGCCCGCACCGACGACCTCGACACCTGGGCCTACACCCCGCTCCAGTCCGGCGCCTACGACAACCCCGCCAAACGATTCCCCCACGCCTTCGACCACCCCGGCACCACCGCCCGCCTCGCCGCCCTCGACCACGTCGCCCGCGAACTCGGCGCCACCCGCAGCCAGACCGTCCTCGCCTGGCTCACCGCCCACGGCATCCGCCCCATCCTCGGCGGCAGCACCGTCGGGCAGCTCGACGAGGCGCTCGCGGCCATGGAGCTGGTGCTGCCCGACGACGCGGTGCGGGTCCTGGACGCGGCGTCGGACGACGAGGTCCCGGAGGTCCCGGGCGACTGATCGGCCGGCCACCGGGGTGGCCGGCCACCGACTGGGCGGTCGCGTGAAAAGTGTGCCAAGCGCGCAGCGCCCACCTCGCGCGCAGCACCCGGTCCCAGTTCCTGGGACGCCGTGCGCGAAACTGCTCGCCCCAGGCACCCGAACGGCCCCGGGTGAGATAATGGGATCGATGCACCCCACTTACCCAGCAGGCTCCTCCCTGTCCACGTTCGCATCGTTTCGACGTCTCGGCCCCTACGTCCGCCCGGCGATCCCGCGCCTGGCCGGAGGGCTGCTCTCGGCGCTCGGCGCCAGCCTCGCGGCCCTCGCCATCCCGCACGTCCTGCAGTACGTCGTCGACGGCCCGCTCACCGAGGGGCTCGCCGCCCGCGACTGGGCCGGCCTCGCCTGGTCCGTCGCCCTCGTCCTCGCGTTCGGCCTCGCCGAGGCCGGCCTGGTCGCGCTGCGGCGCACCCTCGTGATGTTCCCCGGCACGCGCGTCGAGCACACGATGCGCATGGCCATGTTCCGCCACCTGCAGGACCTGCCCGCCGCGTTCCACGACCGCTGGCCCGGCGGGCAGCTCCTGTCCCGGATCATGGGGGACCTCGGCCTGCTGCGCCGCTGGCTCATCTTCGGCCTGCTGCAGGTGGTGCTGAACGTGTGCACGATCGCGGTCGGCGTCGCCGTCCTCGTGGTCACCGCCGGCTGGCTGGGCCTGGTCTACCTCGCGGGCGCGATCCCCGTCGTCGTCATCGTGTTCCGCTTCTCCCGCCGCTACCGCGTCATCTCGCGGCTCAGCCAGGACCAGTCCGGCGACCTCGCCAACACCGTCGAGGAGTCCGTGCACGGCATCCGCGTCCTCAAGGCGTTCGGCCGCGGCCACGACGCCCTGAGCTCCTTCACCGGCCAGGCCGACCGCCTGCGCCGCACCGAGCTCCGCAAGGCCTCCGTCGACGCCGGCCTGATGACGTCCCTCACCCTGATCCCCGAGGTCACGCTGGGTGCCTGCCTGATCCTCGGGGTGTGGCTCGCGGGCACCGGCCAGATGACGGTCGGCGACCTCGTCCTGTTCTTCGCCACCGCGGCCGTCGTCAGCGGCCCCGTCGCGGACCTCGGCATGTCCCTGTCCATGACGCTCAACGCGCGGACCGCCGTCGACCGGTACTTCGAGGTCATGGAGACGGTCCCGGCGCTGGCCGACCCGGAACGCCCCGTCACGCTCCCCGCGGAGATCACCGGCGAGGTCAGGCTCCGGAACGTGACCTTCACGTATCCCGACGCGGTGCTGCCCGACGACGACGACGCCCGCCCCCGCGGCGCGATCCTGCACGGCGTCGACCTCGACCTCCCGCCCGGGACGACGACGGCCCTGGTGGGCCTGACCGGCTCCGGCAAGTCGTCGCTCGCCATGCTCGTGCCGCGGATCTACGACGTCACCGGCGGGCAGGTGCTGCTCGACGGCGTCGACGTGCGGGACCTGACCCGCGCCGACGTGCGGCGGCACGTCGCCGTCGCGTTCGAGGACCCCACGCTGTTCTCGGCGTCGGTCGCCGAGAACGTGCTGCTCGGCGTGCCCGACGACGTCCCCGCCGCCGAGCGCGACCGCCGCCTGCACGAGGCTCTGGAGGTCGCCCAGGCCGGGTTCGTGCACGACCTGCCGGACGGCACCGGCACCCGGATCGGCGAGGAGGGGCTGTCTCTGTCCGGCGGGCAGCGGCAGCGGCTCGCCCTGGCGCGCGCGATCGCGGCGCGGCCCGCGGTGCTCGTGCTCGACGACCCGCTGTCCGCGCTCGACGTCACCACCGAGGAAGCGGTCACCGCCCGGCTCGCCGAGGTGCTCGCCACCACGACGACGCTGGTGATCGCCCACCGGCCCTCCACCGTGGCGCTGGCCGACCGCGTCGCCGTGCTGGAGGACGGGCGCATCACCGCCGTCGGCCCGCACGCCGAGCTGCTCGCCACGAGCGCGCACTACCGGCACGTCATCTCCAGCCTGGAGGAGGACTACGAGACCCACGAGCACCCGGGAAGCCGTCAGGCCGCCGGGGACCAGGAGGTGAGCGCATGACCGCGCCGACGACCACCACGGAGACGACCCCGGAGCCCGGCCCGGAGCCGGGCAGCACCCCGGAGACAGCCCGCCGCCGGCCCCTCGACGCCGGACGGGACGACGAGACCCGCCTCGACCGATCCACCTCCCGCGCCGTCCGGGCGCGCTCGCTCGCGCTGCTGCGCGAGCTGCTGCGCCCGCACGCACGCACCCTGGCCTGGGCCGCCGTGCTCGTCACGGCCTCGACCGCGGCGCAGGTCGCCGGGCCGTGGCTCGTGTCGCTCGCGATCGACCGGGCGCTTCCCGCGCTGCCCGACGACGTCGTGCCGCTGGCGGTGATCGGCGGTGCGTACCTGCTCGCCGCCGTCGTCGCGGGGCTGACGATCGGCGCCTACCGGCGGGTCGCGGCGCGCGTCGCGCAGGACGTGCTCCTGGAGCTGCGGCGCCGCGTGTTCCGGCAGACGCAGCGGCTCAGCCTGGAGTTCCACGAGTCGTACACGTCGGGCAGGATCATCTCCCGGCAGACGAGCGACCTGGAGGCGCTGCGCGAGCTGCTCGACGGCGGGCTGGTCGGCGTGATCTCGTCGCTGCTGGTCATGCTGTTCACGGCGGTCGCGCTGACGCTCCAGGACCCGGTCTCGGGGGCCGTGCTGGCCGTCGGGCTCGTGCCGGCGTGGCTGCTGGTGCGCTGGTTCCAGCGGCACTCCCAGCTCGCCTACCGGGAGCAGCGCACCTGGTCCGCCCGGCTGATCGTGAAGTTCGTCGAGACGATGACCGGGATCCGGGCCGTGGCCGCGTTCAACCGCCAGGCCACCACCGAACGCGACTACGACGGCATCGGCGAGTCCTACCGCGACGCCAACCTGCGGATCTTCGGGATCAACGGGCGGTTCCATCCCGGGCTTCTGCTCATCGGCAACCTGACGGTGACCGCGGCGCTGGCCGTGGGCGGCTGGCGGGCGCTGACCGGCTCGCTCGCGGTGGGCGTGCTCGTGGCGGTGCTGCTGTACGTGAAGCGGTTCTTCCAGCCGATCCAGCAGATCGGCATGTTCTACAACGGGTTCCAGTCGGCGGCCGCGGCGCTGGAGAAGGTGTCCGGGCTGCTCGCGGAGGAACCCACCGTCGTCGAGCCCGAGCGCCCCGCCGCGTTCACCCGCGCCCGCGGCGAGCTGCGGCTGGAGCACGTGCGGTTCGGGTACGGGGACGGCCCCGTGGTGCTGCCGGGCCTCGACCTGACCATCCCCGCCGGGCAGACGGTGGCGCTGGTGGGCACGACGGGCGCCGGCAAGTCGACGATCGCCAAGCTCGTCACCCGCTTCTACGACCCGTCCGGCGGGCGCGTGCTGCTCGACGGCCACGACCTGCGCGACGTCGCCTCCCCGGACCTGCGGCGGCACGTGGTCATGGTGACGCAGGAGGCGTACCTGTTCAGCGGCTCGGTCGCGGAGAACATCGCGCTCGGGCGGCCGGACGCGACGCCCGGCGAGATCGAGGCCGCCGCCCGGGCCGTGGGGGCCCACGAGTTCGTCACGGCGCTGCCGGACGGCTACGACACGGACGTGAACAAGCGCGGCGGGCGGGTCTCGGCGGGGCAGCGGCAGCTGCTGTCGTTCGCGCGGGCGTTCCTGGCCGATCCGACGGTGCTCGTGCTCGACGAGGCGTCGTCGTCCCTCGACCTGCCGTCCGAGCGGCTCGTGCAGCGAGGGCTGGCCACGCTGCTCGCGGACCGGACCGCGATCATCATCGCGCACCGCCTGTCCACCGTGGAGATCGCCGACCGGGTGCTCGTGCTGGAGCACGGCGAGGTGATCGAGGACGGGACGCCGGCCGAGCTGATCGCGGGCGGCGGGCGGTTCGCCGGGCTGCACGCGGCGTGGCGCGAGTCGCTGGTCTGACGGGCCGTGCCGGTCCGGCGAGCGGGAACGCCGGCCGGGAGGGGGCGTGGCCCGTCAGGCGAAGTGCCGGGCCCGGCGCGCGGGGGCCGGGCCCGGTTCCGGCGGTGCCGGGTTCCGGGTCGCCGGGTAGGAGCCCGTGAGGGTGGTCTCCGGCGGGACGTGCGACGGCGGCGCCCAGGCGGGCAGCGGCGGCGGGGTGTCGTACGGGGCCGGGTTGTCGTAGCGCCGGGCGGGCCGCGCCGCGGCCGCCGCGGGAACGGCCGCCGCGGGAACCGCCGGGGTCGGGCCGGAGGCGTAGCGGCGCGGCGAGACGGGCTCGGGCTCCGCGGGCAGCGGGGGCGCGTGGTGGCCCGGTACCTGCCCCGCGGGTACGGGGGCGGGCGGCCGGTAGGTGCTCACCTGGTGGGCCGGCACGTGGGCGGGGGCCGGGTAGCCGCCTGCGCTCGGCGGCGCCGCCACGGGCGGCGGCACCGGCGTGGGCGCCGCCGGGAGCGCGCGGGCCGCGAGCCGCAGCTCCTGGTGGATCCGCCCCGCGAGGCTCGCCGCGATCGCGAAGCGCAGCGGGGTCAGGTTGTCCGGGTCCATCGTGCCGGTGATCGCGGGGGCGGGGATGAAGGCGAAGACCTCGTCGCCGGCGAGCGACATGCCGCGTTCCGCCGCCTGGCCGAGGGTGTCCTCCAGGAGGTACTCGGCGCGGCCGTCGGCCGTCTTGAGATCCGCGAACATCTCGTTCATGGTGCGCCAGCGCAGTTCCAGCGAGCCCTCGACCGTGTCGAGGAACCACCACCCGGCGGGTGACTCGAGGAACATGTCACCGAAGCAGGTGGCGAACCGGGGCACGTGATCCGTGATCCCGAGCCAACTCCACGAGGCCATGGCGAAGTCGAACGCGGCCGGGGTGAACTCGCGGATCAGCTGCACCCCTTGATGTTGCCATGATCACACCCCGAAAAAAAGGACTGCGGCAGACATATCGCTTCCGGCCAAAACCTGTTTACGAGACGGTCACACAAGCGCGGCGAGCGCGTCCTCGTCGGCGAACCGCCGCCCGACGGCGGTGAGCCGGTCGATGAGCTCGCGGGCGGGCGGGGTCGGGGCGCCGATGGTCAGGGCCATGATGCGGCGGATCGCGCCCGGCAGGGGCGCGGTGACGACGCCGGGGTCGCGGTGCGCGCGCAGCGTCAGGGCGGGCACGGTCGACACGCCCGCGCCGGAGGCGACCAGGGCCTGGATCGCGACGTAGTCGTCGGTCTCGAAGGCGATCCGGGGCGCGAAACCCGCCTGGGCGCAGCGAGCCAGGAGGTCGGCGCGACATCGTTCGCAGCCCGCGATCCAGTCGGCGTCGGCGAGGGTGGCCAGCGCCGGGGCGTCGCACACGCCGCCGCGCGTTCCGGGCGGGGCGTCGCGGGCGGCCTGCACCAGGTGCACGGGCTCGTCGAAGACGTCGGTCACCTCGAAGCGGGACAGGTCCTCGATGGTGCGGGTGTGCGCGACGTCGGTGTGCTCGAAGACGAGCGCGACGTCGACCTTCCCGGCGCGCAGCGCGTCCACCGCCTCGGGCGGCTCGGCCTCCAGCAGGCCGACGGCGAGCCCGGGATGGTCCGCGCGGAGCGTGGCGACCGCGGCCGGGATGATCGTGGCCAGCGCCGACGGGAACGCGGCGAGGCGGGCGCGGCCGGCGCGGAGCTCGGCGAGCGCCTCCAGCTCGCGGGCGGCGCCGTCCACGCGGGCGAGGATCTCCTCGGCGCGGTCGGCGAGCAGCCGCCCGGCCTCGGTGAGGCGGACGCCGCGCCCGGCGCGCTGCAACAGGGGGATGCCGGCCTCGGTCTCGAGGCGGGCGAGGTGGTGGCTGACCGACGGCTGCGCGTAGCCCAGCTCGCGGGCGGCGGCGGTGACGGAGCCGGTGCGGGCGACGGCCGCGAGCACGCGGAGCCGCGTCAGGTCAAGATCTGCGGGCATGCGACCAGCCTACGCCCATCTCATCGGCTGAGGCTATGTTTCCTCGCGAATACTCGTATTGGACCTATGGGTTCATGGGAGGGCAATGTGGTTCCCATGACTGTGGAACAGACGAAGGACCAGGTGGCAGGTACGGCGGCCGGCAACGGCATCGGGTTCGACGACGTCCTGGCCGCCCACCGCCGCATCGAACCGCTCGTGGTCCGCACCCCGGCGTCGTCGTACGGCGAGCTCGACGCGCTCACCGGCGCGAACGTCGTCGTCAAGCACGAGAACCTGCAGCACACCAGCGCGTTCAAGGTGCGCGGCGCGCTCAACCTGCACCTGTCGATACCCGAGGGCGAACGCGCCCGCGGCGTCGTCGCCTACTCCACCGGGAACCACGCGCAGGCACAGGCCTACGCCGCCCGGCACACCGGGACGCCGGCCACGATCGTCATGCCCGCGGGTCCGCCGGAGCCCAACCCGGTCAAGGTGCGGGCCGTGGAGCGGCTCGGGGCGAGCCTGGTGCTGGCGGGGGAGTCCCTCGCCGAGGCGGGGGCGCACGCCGCCGAGCTCGCCGCGGCCTCCGGGGCGCGGCTCGTGGAGGTCGCGAACGAGCCCGCGCTCGTCGCCGGCGTCGGGACCGCCTACCTCGAGCTGCTGCGGCAGGAACCCGGGCTCGACGCGATCGTCGTCCCCGTCGGCGGCGGCTCCGGGGCGGTCGCCGCCTGCGTCGTCGCCGCCGCGCTCGCGCCGCACGTGCGGGTGTACGGCGTGCAGTCCGACGCCGCCCCCGCCGCGCACGACTCCTGGCGCGCCCGCGAGATCGTCCGCCGGCCCGTCGGCACGCGCGCCGAAGGGCTGGCCACCGGCACCGGGTTCGAGTTCACCCAGGCGGTCCTGCGCGAGCACCTGACGGACTTCCTGCTCGTGTCCGACGACGAGATCGCCGCCGCCCAGCGCCACTTCCTCACCGCGGCGCACACCGTCGCCGAGGGTGCGGGGGCCGCCGCGCTGGCCGCCGTCGTGCGGCATCCGGCGATCTTCGCGGGGCAGCGGGTCGCCGTCGTCTGCTCCGGCGGGAACGCGTCGGAGGCGGAGCTGCGGCGGGCGCTCGGCGCCTGAAGATTTCGCTGACCTCCGGTAGCGTCGGTCCATGGCACGCTACCTCGAGGTCCACCCCGACGACCCGCAGCCCCGGTCCATCGCGCAGACCGTCGCCGTCGTGCGCGAGGGCGGCCTGGTCGCGTATCCCACCGACTCCGGGTACGCCCTCGGCGCCGCCGTCGGGAACACGGAGGCCGTCGGACGCATCCGCGACATCCGGCGGCTCGACGCCCGGCACCACTACACGCTCGTGTGCGCGGACTTCGCGCAGCTCGGCCAGCTCGTCAAGCTCGACAACAGCGCGTTCCGCGCGATCAAGGCCGCCACCCCCGGGCCGTACACGTTCATCCTGCCCGCGACCGCCGAGGTGCCGCGGCGGCTGGCGCACCCGAAGAAGAAGAGCGTCGGGGTGCGGATCCCGGACCATCGCGTCGTGGCGGCCCTGCTGCGGGAGCTGGGGGAGCCGCTGCTGTCCTCCACGCTCATCCTGCCCGGCGAGACCGAGCCGCTGACGGACGGGATCGCGGCCGCCGCCGCGCTCGACGGCGCCGTCGACATCGTGCTCGACGACGGGCGGACCTCGGGGCCGGAGCCCACCACCGTCGTGGACTGGTCCGAGGGGTACCCGCAGATCGTCCGGGAGGGGGCGGGGGATCCCGGCAGGTTCGCCTGAGATCACACCCGCCGGGCTGTCCCGTTCGCATAATCTGGGCCCCATGAGCGACGCGACCGCACAGCCGCACGGCCTGCAGCAGGCACGGGACAAGATGACCGAGGCGGGCGTCGCGCCCGCCGCCGTCGACACGTTCACGCGCTTCTACGGAATCCTCACCTCCGGCGAGACCGGCCTGATCCGCGAGGACGACATCGAGCCCCTCACCGGCATCCCGCGTCACGCGGACCTCGACATCGACGACGCCGCGGCGGCCGCCGCCCTCGGCCGGACCGCGATCTGCAAGCTCAACGGCGGCCTCGGCACCTCCATGGGCATGGACCGCGCCAAGAGCCTGCTGCCCGTGCGCAGCCTGCCGCGGGCCGACGGCGCCTCGGGCCGGACCCTCAGCTTCCTCGACGTCATCGCCGGGCAGATCCGCGCCGCCCGCGAGGCGACCGGGGCCCGGCTGCCGCTCGTCCTCATGGACTCGTTCCGCACCAGCGACGACACCCTGGAGGCGCTGGCCGCCTACCCGGATCTCGCCGTCGACGGCCTGCCCCTGGACTTCCTGCAGAACCGCGAGCCGAAGCTGCTCGCCGACACGCTCGAGCCCGTGGCCTGGGACGCGGACCCGTCCCTGGAGTGGTGCCCGCCCGGGCACGGCGACCTGTACGCCGCGCTGCACGCCAACGGGATCGTCACCGCGCTGCTGGAGGCCGGGTTCCGGTACCTGTCCGTGTCCAACTCGGACAACCTCGGCGCCGCGCCGGACGCCCGCATCGCCGGCTGGTTCGCCGCCTCCGGGGCGCCGTACGCCGCGGAGCTGTGCGCCAAGACCCCCGCCGACGTCAAGGGCGGGCAGCTGGTGGTGCGCAGGTCGGACGGCCGGATCGTGCAGCGCGAGACGGCTCAGACCCACCCCGACGACCTGGCGTACGCGCTGGACGCCACCCGGCACCCCTACTTCCACACCAACAACCTGTGGTTCGACCTCGAGGCGCTGGCCGCGGAGCTCGACCGCACCGGCGGCGTGCTGGAACTTCCTCTCATTCGCAACGAGAAGACGGTCGACCCGAGCGACGCGACGTCGCCCGCGGTGATCCAGATCGAGTCGGCCATGGGCGCCGCCGTGGGCGTGTTCGAGGGCGCGACGGCGATCGAGGTGCCGCGCAGCCGCTTCCTGCCCGTCAAGACGACGAACGACCTGCTGCTGCTGCGCTCGGACGTCTACGAGCTCACGGACGACTTCCGCCTCACGGCCGCGTTCGACGCCGAGGCCGGCGAGACGGCTCCGCTGGTCGACCTCGACAAGCGGTACTACAAGCTGATCGACGACTTCACGGCCCGCTTCGAGGCCGGCGCGCCGTCGCTCGCGACGGCCGAGTCGCTCACCGTCTCCGGGGACTGGACGTTCGGCGCGGGCGTCGTCGCGCGCGGCAAGGCGTCGCTGCCCGACGACGGCGCTCCCGCGCGCGTGCCCGACGGGGCCGTGGTGGGGGCCGACGGGATCGAGTGATCCGGGCGGGCGGCCGCCCGCCGGGCGGGCGCCGGGAACGACAGTGGCGCATCACCTGGGACCAGGTGATGCGCCACCGCCCGCTCAGCGGGTGATCAGCACGCGGTCAGGACGCGGTCAGAACGCGCGGTTCGCCGCGGCCGCCAGGTCCCGCACGGCGCTGTCGAAGTGCGGCGACGCGATGTAGCTGAAGCCGCTCCGCGGCCCGTACGACGTCACGCCGCGGGCGTACCCCGTGCCGCGCTCCGACGAGTAGTGCCAGAGCCACGGACCGCCGGACGACCCCTGGCCGTACCCGCAGCCCGACGCGAGCGACGTCCTGCGGTCGCCGTGCCGGTGCACCTCCTTGCGGCAGCGCTGCATGCGCAGGCCGTCGTCGAGGTTGTACGGGTAGCCGAAGATCGTCGCCGTGAACCGGTACGACCCGCCGGTGGTCAGCCCGTTCCCGCCGACCGCCCCGACCAGGCGCTGGTCCCGGTCGTTGCGGTACGTCGAGGCGAACGCGACGTCGCGGCTGAAGTACCCGCTGCGCGTCCAGCCCTGGAAGGCGTGCATCGTGGCGACCTGGAACTTGCCGTACGGCGCGCGGTAGTCCGCGTGCCCGCGGTACATCGGCACGAAGACCAGGTTGCGGTGCCAGGTGCCGCCGGGGCCCTCGTGCACGCAGTGGCCCGCCGTGATCAGCACGCGCTTGGAGCCCGTGTTGATCGCCGCGGCCGAGCACCACGAACCGCTCTCGAAACCGCCGATGAACAGCTTGCCGGTGTTGATCGGCAGCGTGCGGCGGGCCATGGGCCGCACGCCCTGGGGCGCCACCGGGGCGCTGTAGGTGCTGACCGGCTCGGCGGTGGCCGCGAGGGCCAGCTGGTTCGCGAGCGCCCGGGCCTGCCGGCCGACGAGCTCCCGGTCACCCGGTTCGTCGATCGGCTTCGCCTCGGCCATCCGCTCCGGCGTCCAGTAGGCCAGCACCTCCGGGTCGCCGCCCTGGGCCTCGACCCGCTCCATCTGGCGGGCCGAGTACGTGTGCACCCGGCCGTTCCGGAGCACGGGCGCGACCGTCGAGTCGATCGCGGTGTCACGGGCGGCGGCCGTGCCCGATGACGCGGCTGATCCGGCGGCGGCCTCGCCGGCCTGGGCCACCGGGCCCAGCGCCGTCGTGGTGGCCACGGCGATCGTGGCGATCGCGGTGGCCGTGATCGAGGCCAGCCGGACAGCGTGGCTTCGTCTCATGGGAATCCTTTCGGCAAACGACTACGGACAGTGCCCCCCCGCATGCGTCAGGGACGCATCCGGCCCGCCCTGGGAGCGGGCCAGACGCGAGCTTCCCGCAGGTCGGCCGGGACCGGTCCCGGGACGCGCCGGTTCGGGCGGAATCCGATTTTCGTACCGGGTCGCCGGCCCGGTCAGGCGGGCACGTCCACGACGCGCTGCTCGCCGAGGCCGGGCGCCAGGCGGCCCGACGACGCCGCGGCGAGGTCCGCTCGCAGCGCCTCCAGCTGGGCGGCCGGGACCAGCAGGCGGAGGCGGGCGACGTCGTCGTACACCGCGTCCGTGACGACCGAGCCGTGCGTCCCCGCCCAGTCCCGCAGGAGGTTGTCGAACCGGCCGGCGTCGGCGTGGGGGACCGGCACCTCGACCTCCTGCAGCAACTCGCGGCGCAGCATCGCGCCCGAGCTCCGGGCGAGGTCCAGGGTCTCGGCCACGGCCCCCGAGTACGCCCGGACGAGGCCGCCCGCGCCGAGCTTCACCCCGCCGAAGTACCTGGTCACGACGGCGACGACGTCGGTCACGTCGCGGTGCCTCAGGACCTCCAGCATGGGCACGCCCGCGGTGCCGGACGGCTCGCCGTCGTCCGACGAGCGGGCCTGATCGGCCCGGACCCCGAGCACCATCGCGACGCAGTGGTGCCGGGCGTCCCAGAACCGCTTGCGCAGGCGGGCGACGACGGCGTCGGCCGCGGCGGTGTCCGCGACCGGGGCGACGTGCGCGAGGAACCGGGACCTCTTGATCACGATCTCGTGGTCGACCGGCCGGGCCAGGGTGCTGGGGAGGGGCACCCGCCGAGCCTATGCGACGGCGGGACCGGAACCCTCTGGAATGAATAGTGTGCCAAGCGTAGGATCCAGCCATGGCTGGTGAGAGCACTGACGTGACCGACGAACCCCTGACGCCCGGGGCCCGGGATTCCGGGGACGAGCCCCGGTACCCGAGGCCGCCCGTGACGCTGGAGGAGGCCGAGTGGGTGTGGCGGGAGCTCGCCGGCGAGGCGATGCGGGCCGGGGCGAAGCCCGAGACGGCCCGGCTTGCGGTGATCACCGGGCTCGTGCGGGCCACGGGGGCGCGGTACGGGGACCTGCTGCGGATGCGGGTGGAGGATCTCGATCTGGGGCCCGACGCGGCGAGGGCGGGGGAGGGGACCGCGACCGTGCGCCACGGGAAGCACCAGGCGGTGCGGAGGCACCGGCTGACCCCGGACGTGGTGATCCTGCTGCGGCACTGGATGGCGGTCCGGGAGGAACTGGCGGCGGAGCTGGAGGGGTCCGTCCCGCGGGCGCTGCTGCTGACGGTGCATCACACGCACGACAACGGGACGACCGTCTCCAGCGGTCTGCCGATCACGCGGCAGGGGCTGGTGCTGTCCTGGCGGCGGTTCGTGCACCGCACGAACGCGCGGTACGGGGCGACCCGCCCGCCGCTGCCGACCCGGTTCGAGCAGGTCCGGAGGGCCTGGACGGAGGCGGCAGCCGCAGGCGGGTCCTGAGCGGCGTCCTGCGGTTACCTCGTGGGGATGCCCAGGAGCGGGACGTCCGGGCGGTGGGACGGGAGCTCCTGGAAGCCGTAGGCGTCGTAGAAGGCCCGGGCGTTCGTGTTGCCGGGGTCCATGCCGAGATGGACGCCGGGGACGCCGCGGGAGCTCAGTTCCGCGCGGAGCGTGTCGAGCAGGCGGCGGCCCAGCCCGCGGCGCTGGCCCCGCGGCAGCAGGTCGATGTGGAGGTGGGCCGGGTAGGCCGCGAGTTCGTCCGGGGTGATCCCGCGGAGCATGCGCTGCGGGTCGGCGCCGTCGCGGACGAGCTGGTCCTCCCCGTAGTGGAAGTCCCGGCCCATGGCACCGGGCTCCGGGTGCCGGGTGCGGAAGCCGGGCGCCCAGTCGCGCGCGTACCACTCGACGAAGGCGCGCGTGTCCGCGACGGCGACGACGTAGCCGATGACGGTGTCGTCGTCGTCCACGACCCACGCGAGATCCGGCGCGTACGTGACGTACGGCAGGCAGTAGACGTCGGGCATGAGCAGGTCGTCGGAGTAGATGCCGCGCGCGTCGCCGCCGCCGGCGGCGGTGCGGACGCAGATCTCGGCGACCGCGTCGCGGTCCTCGGCGCGGTAGGGGCGGATGACCGGGCCCTGAGGGCGTGGTGGGACGCTCATCGCAGGACCGTAGCAGCCGCCGGCTGCGCGCCGGGCGCTCCGTGGAAGGCGCGGCGGTAGGCGGCGGGGCTCGTGTTGATGGTGCGGGTGAAATGGTGACGGAACGTGACGGGGCTGTCGAAGCCGACGAGCGAGGCGGCGCGGGTCACGGACTCGCCGGCCTCGAGGAGCGGCAGGCTCGCCTGGATGCGCTGAACGATGAGCCAGCGGATCGGGGAGGTACCGGTGCGGCGGGTGAAATGGCGCGCGAACGTGCGCGGGGCCATGTGGGCGTGACGGGCCAGGTCCTCGACCGTGATCGGCTCGGCGAGATGGCCGAGCGCCCAGGCAATGGCCTGCCCGACGGAGTCCCGCGGGCCGGCGGGGGCCACCGGGGTCTCGATGAACTGCGCCTGGCCGCCCTCGCGGTGCGGCGGGATCACGAGCCGGCGGGCCACCACGTTCGCCGTGGCGGGCCCGTGGTCGGTCCGGACGAGGTGCAGGCAGAGATCGAGGCCCGCCGCACTGCCCGCGCTGGTCAGGACGTCGCCCTGGTCGACGTAGAGCACGTCGGGCCGGACCTTGACGGCGGGGAACCGCTCGGCGAGCAGCTCCGTGTACCGCCAGTGGGTGGTCGCCTCCCGCCCGTCCAGCAGGCCCGCGGCGGCCAGCGCGAACGCGCCGGAACAGATCGACACGACGCGCGCGCCGTTCGCGTGCGCGGCGCGCAGGGCGGCCACGACGTCGGGCCCGGGACCGGTCCGCGGGTCGACGACGGCGGGGACGATCACGGTGTCCGCCGCCTCCAGCACGTCCAGGCCGTGCTCGGCGACGAGCGTGAAACCGCCGGTCATGCGGAGCGAGGTGTGCGGGCGGTCGCTGCACACGTCGAGGGCGTACCAGGGCCCGTCGACCTCCGGGCGGGGCAGGCCGAAGACCTCGACGACCGCCCCCAGCTCGAAGGGCGCCATGCCTTCCGTGACCAGTGCCGCGATCCGGTGCGGACGGGCGGGTGCGGAGAGCGCGGCGGGGCCTGATTCAACCGGCATGGCAGGATCTTATCGAACCAAGACGTTCCTGCCCCTCCCGCGAGGGCTGCCCGTCCGGCGACGATCTAGTCATGACGATCTCCCAGGAATCCGTTGTCTACGACACCGCGGCCGCGGTCGCCCACTTCGAGCGCCGCATCGCCTTCGAGACCGACGTCTCCGACGTGTACGTCGCGCTCAAGGCCGGCCCGGCTCCCTTCACGCTCGTCGACGTCCGCTCGCCCGAGGCGTGGGACGCCGGCCACCTCCCCGGAGCGATCCACCTGCCCGGCGGCAAGGTCCGCCTCCGCGCGGAGCAGACGATCCCGCGCGACAAGCCCGTGGTCGTCTACTGCTGGGGACCGGGTTGCAACGGCGCCACGAAGGCCGCGCTCGAGCTCGCCCGGCAGGGGTACGAGGTCAAGGAGATGATCGGCGGCTTCGAGTACTGGGCTCGCGAGGGCTTCGCCTACGAGAGCGCGGCGGGCGACGTCCAGCCGGTGCCGGACCCGCTGACCGTGGTGCCGCCGGCGAGCTGAGGCCCGTCCCGGCCGTCGTCCCGGACCGTCATCCCCGGTCGTCACCAAGGACGCCGTGCACCCGCCGGTAGGCGTCCTTGGTCCGGATGAGGTCCCCGTCGAACTCCCAGAGATCGCATCCTTGCAGGACGAACGGCTTCCCCTGGTCGTCGACGCCGCGGTAGGACCACTGCGACGCGCCGCGGTCGCCGGCGATGAACGTGACGGCGCCGGGATCGTCGTGGAACTCCATCCCGGCGTCGTGCGCGAGCATCAACGCGAAACCTCGGCGGACCTCGGCCTTGCCGCGGAACGTGGTACCCGGTTCCGGGCCGATCGAGGCGCGGAACACGCAGTCCTCGGCCATGAGCTCCATCAGCGCGTCGAGATCCTTCGCCTGCCACGCGACGGCGAAGCCGGCGAGCCGTTCCGGGGTCACCGGGCCGCCCTCTCCGAGGCGGGAATTCTCTCGGACGCGGGAATCGGAGACCATTGCTTCGGCGTGATCATGACCGGCACGCTAGCTGATCGCCGCACCCGCCGGAAGGATTCCGCGCATTTTTCACCCGCAGCTCCGCGTGCAATTCTTAATGGGCGCGGGTGGGGCTTGATGCGGATTGGGCGCCTGTTTTACAGGTCCGCCGGAAGAGTGGTGAGGATGTCCACTCAGTGAGACGTGGGTGCTGCTCATCACGAGCGATGTTCTATTCTCACGCTCGTGCCCGGCGGAGCGTGATCCGCGATGCCAGGCCAACGGCCTTGTAATGCGCTTTTCCGCGCCCATTTTCGCGCCTATTTCCCCGCCACGTCAGCAGGCTCTCGGCACCGAGCTTTCCATGGGGTGAAAAACCGAGCGAGCGACGGTTTCTTTCGTGGGAGTCGCTGCTTTTCGCCCGGCCGCGGGCCACCCTCTTCCGAACCGTTTCTTTCCTAGGGAGCACCATGCCCATCGAACCGCTGACCCACCCCGACGCGACGCACGACCCGGCCGGGTACAAGCAGGCGCTGCTGGACATCATCGAGTCGCACGCGCAGGAGCCGCTCGAGGTGATCTCCCGGACGACGGCCACGATGCGGGACCTGGTCGCCGGTGTCTCGGAGGAGGCGCTGCACGCCGAGCCGGAACCGGGCGAATGGTCGGCGAAGGACGTCGTGGCGCACCTGTTCGACGTCGACATCGTCTACGGCTTCCGGTGGCGTCTGGTGCTGACCTGGGACAACCCGACCTACCCCGGTTACGACGAGAAGCTCTTCACGCCGCTGCCCCGGCTCCCGTTCTGGCAGATGCTCGGTGCCTGGGAGGGCCTGCGCGCGATGAACGTGGTGCTGCTGGAGCAGACTCCCCGCGAGCTGTGGACGCGCGAGGGTTTCCACGGCGAGCAGGGCGGCGAGACGTTCGACGAGATGGTGCGCAAGCTGGCGGCGCACGACCTGGTGCACCTGAACCAGGCGGCGCGTGCGATCGAGGCGTACGACGCCGCGAAGGGCCCCGGGACCGCCGATGTCGCTTCGCACTGACGTCGCCCGGCTCCCCAGGTCCGCCTGGGTGATCTGCGCCGGGATGTTCATCAACAAGTTCGGGAACTTCGTCAACGTCTTCATCGTGCTGTACCTGGTCCAGAACGGGTACAGCGCCGCGCAGAGCGGCGTCGCGCTCGGTGTGATCGGTCTCGGCAACATGATCGGCAACATCGTCGGCGGCTCCCTCGCCGACCGGATCGGGCGCAAGCCCCTGCTGGTCTGGTCGATGCTCGCCAGCGGCGTCGTGACGATGGTGGTGCCGTTGTTCACGGACTACCTGGCGATCATCGCCTGGCTGACCCTTCTCGGGTTCGTGTCGCAGCTCTTCCGGCCGGCCGCGGGCGCGCTCCTGGTCGACTCGGTGCCGCCGGAGCAGCGCCTGACCGCGTTCGCCTTCCTCCGGCTCGCGATCAACGTCGGGATGGCGGTCGGCCCCGCCGTGGGCGGATTCCTCAGCTCGTACTCGTACACCTGGATGTTCATCGGCGACGGGATCACCTCGATCCTCTTCGGGCTGCTGGCGATGTTCCTGCTGAAGGAGGTCAGGGAGGTCCGGAGCCCCGGGGGCCCGGACGGCGTGCCCGCGGCACCGGCGGCCGGGTACGGAACCGTCCTGCGCGACCTGCGCTTCCTCGCCTTCCTGCTGGCGATGGTGGGCGCCACCTACGTCTACATCCAGCACACCGCGACGCTTCCGCTGCACGTGACGGCGGCCGGGTTCTCGAACGAGCAGTTCGGGCTCCTGATCGGCCTGAACGCCCTGCTGGTCGTCGTGTTCGAGATCCCGATCACCCGGCTGACCGGACGGTTCGACGCCCGCGTCATGATGTGCGCCGGCCTCGTGATCCTCGGCGCGGGAATGGCCCTGACCGGGCTGTCGGGCAGCATCGTCGCGCTGGCCGCGACGATCACCGTCTGGACCGTCGCCGAGATGGTGTACACCCCGATCGCCAACGCGTATCCCGGCGACGTCGCGCCCGAGTCGGCGCGCGGCCGGTACCAGGGGGCGGAAGGGCTCGCCCACACGATCGGCGCGACCGCCGGCCCGGTGATCGGCGGCGCGCTCTACGCCGTGAGCGCCGCCACCCACTGGTGGCTCTGCCTCGTCATCGGCCTCGCCTCCGCGGCCCTGGTCATGCTCGCCCGCAAGCCCCCGGCGGTCGACGCCGGCGAACCGGCCGCGCAGGCCCCGGCCGTCCAGGCCGGCGAACCGGCCGCGGTGGAAGGCGGGAAGAGCGCATGACCAGGCAGATTCGCGTGCCGATCACGCTGCCGACGGCGATCGACCCGTACCGCGCGCAGGAACTGATGGGCATCACCGTCACCAAGGCGCTCTACGACGGCCTGCTGCGCCTGGACGGCCGGGGCCGGCTGCGCGGGTGCGTCGCCGAGACCTGGCAGGCCGACGAGAGCGGCACGCGCTGGACCTTCCGGCTCGGTGTCCGTTCCCGGTTCAGCACGGGCGAACGCGTCACGGCACACCACTTCGTCCACGCGTGGACGCGTGCGTGCTGCCCGGAGGCGGACTCCGAGACGACCTACCACATGGCGTCGATCGAGGGCTACCAGGCCCGGCGGTTCGGGACCGCGGCGGAGCTGACCGGGGTGAGCGCGCCGGACGCGCAGACGCTCGTGGTCCAGCTCGCCGAACCCGACTTCGAGTTCGACCTCAAGGTGCTGCAGCCGGTGTTCTCGCCGGTCCCGCTCGACAGCGGTCCCGCGCTCGGCGAACGGTTCAACCGCCTGCCGGTGGGCAACGGCCCGCTGATGCTCGCCGGGCCGTGGACCGGCCAGGAGACCGAGACGATCGAGCTCGTCGCCAACCCGCACTACTCGGGCCACCGGCCCTACGGCGGCGGCGGTGTCGCCGTGGAGGTGCTGGCGCCGCACGAGGCGCGCGACGAAGCGGGCTCGGGTCTGCTGTCGGGCCGTTTCGACGTCGCCCAGGTGAAACCCGCCGACGACACGGGCCACCTGTCGCTGCTCACCACGAGGCTGAACGCCACCATCTACCTCCTGCCGTTCCTGCATCACGGTCCGATGGCCGACGCCGCGGTGCGACGTGCCGTGGCGAACGCCCTCGACCGGCCGGCCCTGGCCGAGGCCGCCGGCGTCGACCAGGAAGACATCACGGACCGGCTGGTGCCGTTCGGCCTGTGGGGCCAGGACGCCCCGGCGGAACGTGCGCCCGTGACCGGCGAGCCGCCGCGGCCGCGCGAGGGCCTGGAGCCGATCGCGATCGTCCACAACGTCGAGGGCGGCCACGAACGCTGGGTCGAGCTCGCCGCGCAGCAGATCACGGCCGCGCTCGGTGTCGCCGTCGAACCCTCGCAGGTGACGGCCGCCGAGGTGGTCGACTTCCGCACCTCGTACGCCGCGCGCGGCATGTGCCGGGCCGGCTGGATGGCGGACTACCCGTCCGCGGACAACTTCCTGTTCCCCCTGCTGCACTCGTCGTGCACGAGCCCGGACGCGCAGGGGCGTGCCCACGGCGACAACGAGGGGCGGTACGCGGACGCGGAGTTCGACGCCCTCGTCGTCCGGGCACGGTCGGAGAAGGACCCCGGGCGGCGCGAGGAACTGCGCCGGGCGGCCGAGGAGATCGCCATCACCAGGGACAACGCGCTGATCCCGCTCTGGCATGCCACCGACCGGCGGTGGTACGACCCGCAGCGCGTGCGCGGGGTCCGGGTGGACCGGTTCGGCTGCCTCGCGCTCGACGAGCTGCGCCCGGCGGACGAGCCCGCCGGGCGGGTCGTCGTCGTCGGCGGACGGTACGAGACCCTGGCGGCCGCGGCGGACGCCGGGATCGACGTGATCGACGTGCAGCACCCGACGGTGCCGGTCGCCGACATCGGGCCGGGCCGCGTCGAGCACATCGTCGCGGACTACACCGACGACGAGGTGCTCGGGGAACTCGCCGCCCGCGACCCGCGTCTGGCCGGGGCCGCCGGGGCGCTCTCGCTCACCGAGCCGGGCAGCGTCCCCGCCGCGCACCTGCGCGCGGCACTCGGGGTGCCCGGGCACGGCCCGGAGGTCGCCTCCACGCTGCGCGACAAGCTCGCGATGCGCGAGGCGCTGGCCTCCACGGCGTACGGCCTGCGGCACGCCCGCGTCGCCACGCCCGGGGACCTGCGCCGTGCGGGCGAGGAATGGGGGTTCCCGTTCATCGTCAAGCCCGCGGACGGCACCGCGAGCGTCGGCGTCGAGCTGATCGGCGGGCCCGCGGACATCGAGCCGGCCTGGGCGCGCCTCGCCGCTCTGGCCGGCAGCGACCGCCCGTACGCCGAGCTGTTCGGGTTCGCCACGTTCCTCGCGGAGGAGTTCGTGGACGGACCCGAGTACAGCGTCGAGGCGTTCTCCGTGGCGGGGGAGCACGTCGTGCTCGGCGTCACCGAGAAGATCACGGACGACGGGTTCGTGGAGAGCGGGCACATCTTCCCCGCCCGGATCGACGAGATCGCCCGGAAGGCCCTCACGGAGGCCACCACCGCGGTGCTGGACGCCCTGGGCGTCTCGGACGGCCCGACCCACTCGGAGTTCCGCCTGGGGGCGGGCGGCCCGGCCCTGATCGAGTCGCACGACCGGATGGGCGGGGACCGGATCTTCGACCTGATCCGCCTGGCGACAGGGTTCGACATCGAGCAGGCGACCGTGCTGCGTGCGGCGGGTCTGCTGCGCCGGCCGTTCGAGCCGCCCGCGGTCGTGCGCTCCGCGGCGACCCGCTTCCTGGCCGCTCGGCAGGACGTGCGCTCGGTGGGGCTGGACGACTCCGGGACGCGGGTGGCGGGATACGTGGACCACGCGTTCGCGGTCCCGCAGGCCCGCCCGGGCGGTACCGGCAACGGGAACTGGGACCGGCTGGGCCAGGTGGTGACCGTGGGCGGTGACGGCGACGCGGCGCTGGCCGCCGCCGAGGAGGTCCTGAAGCACGTGCGGATCGAAACATCGGAAGGGCAGGAATGAAGATCCTCTTGATCATGCGCGCGACCTACAAGAGCTACAGGGAGCACCTGCGGACGCTCTTGGGGGAAGGCCTCGAGATCCACCTGGTGACCGGGGTCGCCGATGCCCGCGACGACCACCGGTTCGCGAACGTGGTGCCGGTGGCCGGCATGTCCGAGGACGAGGTCGTGGACACCGTCGTGCGGTACGCCAAGGACACGGGGATCGGGTTCGCCCTGACGTTCTGGGAGGCGGACATCGTCGTCACGGCCAGGGTGAACGAGTACCTGGGGCAGCCGTGGGCGAACGTCGCGGCGGCCCGGACGGCCAGGGACAAGTCCGCGCAGCGCCGCCTGCTCGCGGACGCCGGCCTGCCGAGCGTCGAGTTCCGCACGCTGGGTGCGGGTGAGGCGGGTGACGACGCCCTGTCGGAGATCGCCGGCTGGGCCGACAGCGTCGTGGTGAAGCCGGCCCGGCTCGCGGCGAGCGTGGGCGTGAAGCGGGTCACGGGCCACGAGGCACTGCGCGAAGCGGTGGCCGACATCCGGCGGGTCGCGGGGGGCGAGGCCTGGCTGGCCGATTTCGTCACCGACGACCCGGACCTGGTGGTCGTCGAGGAATACCTGCCGGGCCGCGAGGTCACCGTGGACGGCGTGGTCGTCGACGGCCGTTTCCATCTGGCGGGCATCACCAACAAGATGGCGATGGACGGGCCGTACTTCGAGGAGGACTACTACACGCTGCCCTACCGCTTCCCCGAGGAGGAGGGCGAGATCACCGGGATCGTCCAGGGTGTCGTGGACGCGCTGGGGCTGGTGCAGGCGACGTTCAACATCGAGCTGCGGCAGGATGCGGCGGGCCGGTTCCGGGTGATCGAGTTCAGCCCCCGGATGAGCGGCGGGCAGAACTACCTGAACCTGCGCACGGCCCACGGCTTCGACCTGGTCAGGGTCCACGTGCGCGCGGCGTCGGCCGGTGGTTCCGTGCTCACGGAACAGGACCTGGCACGGCATCCCGGGCGCGCCGCGACCTGCATCAAGTTCGCGTACCGCGGCGGCCGGGTCGTGCGGAACAACGCGGGCGAGGCGGCGCACTCCCGGCACTTCCTGGAGTACACGCCGTCCGCGGCCCCGGGCAAGCTCCTGCGGCAGCCGCCCGAGGCGTGGTACGAGGTCGCCGGCTCCCTGGCCGTCGCGGTCCCGTTCCGGGGTCTCGACGACATCGACCGCGTCGAGCGGGTCGCGGACGACCTGGATCGCAAGCTCGACGTCGTCACCACCGGCCATCTGTCGAGGAGTGCGCAATGACAACCGTTCACGACGTCGTCGGGGTGGGGTACGGCCCCGCCAACCTCGCGCTGGCCATCGCGCTCGACGAGCTTCCGGAGCCGCCGAGCATGCTCTTCCTGGAGGCGCACGACAACCCGGGCTGGCAGCGCGAGATGCTCCTCGACGGGGCGGACACGCAGCACCACGCGGTGCGCGACCTGGTCAGCCTCCGGAACCCGCGCAGCCGGTATTCCTTCATCAACTACCTGCACGAGAACGGCCGGCTGCTGAAGTTCCTCAACCTGCCGGCCCCGTTCCCGCTGCGCGCGGAGTACATGCAGTACATCGACTGGGTCCGGCAGAACCTCCCCGTCGACGTGCGGTACGGCACGCGGGTGCGGGAGATCGTCGCCTCCGCCGACGTCGCGGGCTGCTACGACGTGGTGTGCGAGGACGGAACCGTCCACGTCGCGCGGCACGTCGCGCTCGGGCCCGGCCGGACGCCGATGGTGCCGGAGACCTTCGCGCCGCTGCTCGGGGACAAGGTCTTCCACCTGACGGAGTACGGGAGCCGGATCGCCGGGATCTTCGCCGGCCGCCCGGACGGGGGCGCCGGCGCACGGATCGCCGTGGTCGGCGGAAGCCAGAGCGCCGTCGAGATCGCCCTGGACCTCTCGGACCGGTTCCCGCGGGCACACACCACGATCGTCACCCGGGGCTGGTCGCTCCGGGCCAAGGATCACAGCCCGTTCAGCGAGGAGATCTACTTCCCCGCGTTCACCGAGTACTACTACCGGGCGGGTGACGAGGAACGCCGGCGGCTCGACCGGTTCACGCGTCCCACGAACTACTCCGCATCGGACAGCGACGTTCTCGAGCGCCTCTACCTGCGCATCTACGAGGACGAGCTGATGGGTCGCGACCGCGTGCGCGTCGTCGGCGACGTCGACGTCGAACGCGCGGTCGCGGCCGGCGACGCCCTCGACCTGGAACTGGTCAACCGCACGAACGGCGACAAGGAGCTCCTGCGGGCCGACGCCGTCGTCCTGGCGACCGGATTCCGCGACAGCGGGATCCGCGCCCACGACGAGCGGCACCACCCGCTGCTGGACCGGGTGGCGGACGCGTTCCTACCGGATTCGTCGGGCGCGCTGCTCACCCGGGAGGACTACTCCCTGGCTCCCCGGGATCCCGCTACGGGGCTGATGTTCCTGAACGGCCTGTGCGAGGCGACGCACGGGATCGGCGACGCCGGATCGTTCAGCCTGCTGAGCCTGCGGGCCGAGAAGATCGCCGGATCGCTGGCCGGTGCCCTGAATTCCGCCGTCCCCGAGGCTGCGCCGAGGAGCGAACATGCCGCATGACCCGACCGATCCCGTCGTGGCCCCCCTGGTAGGGGTCGGTTTCGGCCCCGCTGGCATCGCGCTGTCCGTCTGCCTGAGCGACGAGGAGCGCCAAGGGCTGGACGTCTCGTTCGCGCCCGCGCGCGACGCGGTGTTCTTCGAGAGGGCCCTCGATCCCGTCTGGCAGCCGGGCATGCTCCTGCCGGGGACGGACATCCAGCACCACTTCCTGCGCGACTTCGCCACTCCGCGCGACCCGGACAGCCGCTTCACGTTCGTGAAGTTCCTCCAGGAGGAGGACCGGTTCTACCCGTTCACCCTGCGCGGCGGCTACGTGACGCGCGAGGAGTGGTCCAAGTACTGCGTCTGGGTGGCCGAGCGCACCGAGTCCCGCGTGCACTACGGGCACGAGGTCGGCGCGATCCGGCCGGTGACCGACGACACGGGCACCCTGGTCGCCGTCGACGTGGACGGGCGGGACACCGCGACCGGCGCCACGCGGACGGTGCGCACCCGCCGCGTCGTCCTGGCGACCGGCCACGAGCCGTTCGTGCCGGAGGTGTTCCAGGACCTGGGACCGCGCGTGTTCCACTCCACGCAGTTCTCGCGCCGGTGGCCCGAGCTCGGGGACCAGGCGCGGCGGATCGTCGTCGTGGGCGGCGGGCAGAACGCCGGCGAGGTGCTGCTGCACCTCTACCACTCGACGTCGGCGGAACTGGTCTCCGTCGTGCGGAACAGCGGCATGCGGCTGTACGACCTCGGGCACTTCGCGAACCAGGCGTACTGGCCCGCCGAGACGGACTACTTCCACGCGCTCGGGCACGACGAGCGCCAGGCGATCTTCGCGGAGCAGCACCGGACGAACTACGCCGCGGTGGACCCGGACGTCACGACCGGGCTGTACAACGCCTGGTACGACGAGCACGTCCGCGGTACGTCCCGGCTGACGATGCTCAAGCGGACCGAGGTCACGAGGGCCTGGACCGAGGGCGACGAGGTGCACCTGGAACTGCGGGACCGGTACACCGGCACGGTGGACAAGATCTCGGTGGACCTCGTGATCCTCGGCACCGGGTTCCGGGAGCCGGCGGTCCCCGCGGCACTCGAGCCGCTCGCCGGTCACCTGACGGTCGAGTCCGACGGCGCGCTCGCCGTCGACCGGGACTTCACGACGCCGCTGCGCGACGCGGCGGACGTGCGCGTCTACCTCAACGGCATGTCCGAACGCCGGCACGGCATCGCCAGCGCGACGTCGTTCAGCCTCATGGCGCACCGGGCAGGCGAGATCGTCGGCTCGCTGCGTGCCGCCGCCGGCAGCTGATCACACCTTTCACCCGCTCGATCCGAGGAGGAAACATGCGTGCCTACGATGTCGACGAAGCCGGCTGGACCCACGAGCCGGACTACAACGCCTACTCCAAGAGGTTCTTCCCCTTCGACGGCCGGACGCCCCGGGACTGGGGCGGCGCCTGGGTCAAGGTCCTGCCCGGCGACACCCTGACCTCGCACCACCACGAGGAGCACGAGATCTTCTTCGTGGTCCGGGGGACCGGCCTGCTCACCCTCGGTGACGAGACGCGGCGGGTGCAGTACGGCAGCACCATCGCCATGGACTGGGACGTCCCGCACAGCCTCGTCAACGACGGCGAGGAGGAGCTGGTCTTCCTCTCCGTGTGGTGGGAGGGCCCGTTCGAGACGGCCGAGGATGCGGCCTGACACGCCGGCCCCGGCGACGGCGGACATCGCCGTCGTCGGGGCCGGCGTGGTCGGCGCCGCGATCGCCTACGAGACGGCGCGGCGGCGTCCGGACCTGAGGGTCCTGCTCGTCGACACCCACCGGCCGGTCATCGGGGCCACGGCGTACTCCGCCGGGATCCTGCGCCGGCATCACACGTTCCTCCCGGACGCGGAGCTGGCCGACCGGTCGCTGAGCGTCTACCGGGAGATGGGCGACGCGGCCGGGTACCGGCCGCTGGGATTCCTGCTGCTCCTGCCCGGCGAGTTCGTCCCGCGGCTCGAGCGGAACCTGGCGGCGTCCGGAACCCTGCGCGCGGCCTCCCAGGTGCTCGGCGCCGCGGAACTGCGTGCCCGGTACGGCGCCTTGTCGGTGTCCGACGACGAGGTGGGCGTGCTGGAGCACGACGGCGGCTACGGCGCCCCCGCCACGGCCGCCGCGACCTTCCGCGAGCGGGCGGTGCGGGCCGGCGCACGCTGGATGCCGGGGCGGCGGGTCGACGCGCTCGAGCGCACCGGCGACCGCTGGCGGCTGCACACCAACCTGGGCGCCGTCGAGGCGGACCAGGTGGTCCTCGCCACCGGCGCCGCGACGCGAGGGCTCGGCGAGACCGCCGGGATCGAGATCCCGCTCACCCCGCGCCGGATCGGCCTCGTCACGGTCGAGCCGGCCGGCCGGGCGCACGACGGCCTGCCGGTCGTGATCGACGACGTCACCGGCACCTACTTCGTCCCGCAGCCCGGCGGCGAGGTCGCCCTCGGCGTCCGCGCGCGCCCCGAGGACGAGCGGGTCATCCCGGCCGCCCCTCTTGACGGCGACGAGGTCGGCGAGGCGATCGCCCGCGCCGCACGGCGCGTGGCGGCCTTCGGCGGGTGCGTGGTGACGGGGAGCCAGGCGGCGTCCGACGGGTACACGCCCGACGGGCGGCCCCTCCTCGGCCCGGTCGAGGGCGCGCCGGGCCTCCAGCTCGCCTGCGGGTTCAGCGGCGGCGGGTTCAAGTCCGCGCCGGCCGTCGCGAGCCTCCTGGCGGAATCGCTCACCAGCGGCGTCGTTCCCGACTTGCTCCGGCACTACCTGCCGGACCGCTATCACCACGGCCGCGAGTGCCGGGGCCAAGACAGCTACACGCACCTGTGACAAGGAGAATTCACGTGCCGCGCTACATCGTGACCGCCGCGCCGCCGAACCCGAATGGGGACCTGCACCTGGGGCACCTCTCGGGGCCCTTCCTCGGCGCGGACGTCCAGGCCCGTTACCTGCGGTCCACGGGCGCAGACGTCGTCCACGTCAGCTACATCGACGAGCACTCGTGCTACGTCACCCGCCGCGCGCGGGAACTCGGCGGCGCGGCGCGCGAGGTGGCGCACAAGCTCGGGAACCGCATCGAGTCGACCCTCGAGCAGGCGGGCATGCGACCCGACTTCGTCGGGAGACCGCACCGTGACGCCCGGCACGACCAGATCGTGCAGGACGGCTTCCGCACCCTGCACGACCAGGGCTGCTTCACCGTCGAGACGTTGCCCGTGTACTGGTGCGCCCAGGACGAGAAGTACCTGTACGAGGCCGAGATCCGCGGCGAGTGCCACCACTGCGGCGCGCCGTCCGACGGGTTCTACTGCGAGGAGTGCGGCCTGCCGCAGACCTCGGGCATGCTCGCGGAACCGCGCTGCACCACGTGCTGGACCGCACCGGAGGTGCGGCAGCACGAACGGCTCGTGTTCGACCTGGAGCGGTGGCGCTCCGCGCTGCGCGAGCACTACGAGGGGCAGCAGCTCCGGCCGCGCCTGCGGGCGTTCCTCGACGGGATGCTGTCGGCGCCGCTGCCGCCCACGCCCGTGTCCCGGCTGGGCGACTACGGCGTTCCCGTTCCCCTGCCGGGCTGGGAGGGGCACTACCTCGACACCTGGTTCAGCGGGCTCTGGGGGTACGTGGCGGCGACGGAAGGGGCCGCGCGCGTCCTCGGTGCGGGCGCCGGGGCGGACGCCTGGAACCACCCGGACACGGAGGTGATCGAGTTCCTGGGGTTCGACTGCGGCTTCTCCCACGCGGTCCTGTGGGTCGCGTTCGCGATGGCGTCCGGGCAGGTGCTCCCGCGCGTGGTCACCAACGAGTTCTACCAGCTCGAGGGCGGGAAGTTCTCGACGAGCCGGGGGCACGCGATCTGGGGCGGTGACGTCCTCGGCCGCGTCTCGGTGGACAGCCTGCGCTTCTACCTCTGCCTGACCGGGCCGGAGGAGCGGCAGACGAACTTCTCGCGGACCGAGTTCGCCGACGTGGTCCGTGAGGTGCTGACCGACGGGCTGGAGCCGTTCGCCCGGCTCCTGGCGGACCCGGACCGGAACGCCGAGGGCGACGCCGTGGCGAGCGAGCAGCTCGTCGAGCTCACCGGGAAGGTCCGCGCCGGGATGGCGGCGGCCCTGGAGCCGGCCGCGTTCTCGCCGTCGTCGGCGGCGGCGATCCTCGCCGATTTCGTCGCGGACCGCTCGGGCGAGGCGGCGAAGCTCGCCCAGGCAGCGAGCGCGGCGGCACGGATCCGGGCGCTGCGGGATCTCGCGACGGCGGTGACGCCGATCATGCCGGGCTGGGCGGAGGACGTCCTGCGGGCGGTGGGGGACGGTCAGGCGTCGGTGGGCGCGCTCGTGCTGGGCGCCGGGCATCCGGGCTGGCTGATCGAGCGGGACGGGAAGACGTCGCCGGTCAGGTCCCTGGCGCTCACGGCTGTCGGCTGAGGTGGCGTGATGAGGGCGGCGGGCGACCTGGTGCGGTCGGTGCTCGGGGTGGGGATGATCGTCGCCCCGGGGGCCGCCGCGGCCACGAGCGGGTGGGTCACGGCCGCGACGGCGGCGGCGATCGGGTCGGCCGCCCTGATCTTCCGGTTCGCGCCGTTCGGTGGCAGGGCGGTCTCGGGGGTCGGTGAGCTTCCGGCGCCGCATCGCTGGATCTACGCGGCCGGGTTCACGGGAGGGGGGGCCTTCATGCTGTCGGCGGCGGTCGAGCTGTCGCGTGCGGCGGCGGTGCCCACCGGTGCCCTGGGTGCGGCCCTGGCCGCGGCCGGGATCCTCGTCTGCGTGGGGGGTCTGCCCGGACGGTTGCCCGACGTCCGGCTGGCCGCCACGGCGGTCGTCGCCGCGGGGCTCGCGTGGTTCCCGGCGACGGGTCAGGTCCTGACCGACGGCGTCACGCCCGTCACGGCTCTGGCGGCAGGGCTCCTGATGTGCGTCGGGTGGGAGCGCCTGGCCCGCCAGAGGGTCCCCGTGGCCGGGCTGGTGCTCGCGGCCGGTGTCGTGATCGCGGTCTGGCTCGTGCTGGTGCTCGTCGGGGGGAGCCGGGCGATCACGGGATTCGGCGAAGCGGGGGTCGGGTTCCCGGAGACGCTGGTGGGGGTCGCGGCGGCGGTCCTGCTCGTGACCTACGCGGCGACGAACGCGCGGGCCGTCGCGGGGTTCGCGGGCGCGGGCTCCACCGGCGCCCGCGCCACATGGGGGCGGGTGGCGGTCCTGGTCGCCATGGGCGCCGCGGCGGCGGCCGTTCCCGCCGAGGGCCGGTGGTGGCTGCTGTCGCTGCCCGGCGCGGCGATCGTCATCCTCTATACGGGGTTCCTGCTGGACGGAGTGAGGGGAAAGTGAGCACTGGCCTGGAGGTGCGCGAGGTCCGGCGGCTGCCGGAGTCGCCCGGCGTCATCGCATTGATCGAGGAGCACGCCCGGTACGAGTCCGGCACGCGCGCCCAGGATCCCGGGTACCCGGGCCGGTTGCAGGAGTGCCTGGACTCCGGACGCCTCGTCATGTTCGTCGCGGTGGACGAGAGCCGGTACCTGGGCTACGCGACCCTCACGTTCGACGTCGCCACCTGGACCGGCCGGATGTTCGGGCACATGGACTGCCTGTTCGTCCGGGACGGCGAGCGCGGGGCGGGGGTCGGGCGCCTGCTGGTGGACCGGCTCGCGGAGCGTGCGGTCGAGGCGGGTGCCGTGGAACTGCAGTGGCAGACGCCGGAGTGGAACGTTCGCGCGGCCCGCTTCTACGACCGCCTCGGGGCGTCGCGGGCGGGAAAGCTGCGTTACACGTGGCGGCTCCCGGCCCCGGGGGCGTCATGAGAGCGCTCACCCGGGGTGTGCTGGAGGATCTGCGAATGGTGCTCGAGCGGGATCCGGCGGCCCGGTCGAAGGCCGAGATCCTGTGCACCTACCCGGGCATGCACGCCGTGTGGGCCTACCGCGTCGCGCACATCTGGTGGGGGCGGCCGCCGGCCCGGCTCGCCGCCCGGATCCTGTCGCAGCTGGCGCGCCGGGCGACCGGGGTGGACATCCATCCGGCGGCCCGGATCGGGCGACGGCTCTTCATCGACCACGGCACGGGCGTCGTGATCGGCGCGACCGCTGAGGTCGGCGAGGACGTCACCATCTATCACGGGGTCACGCTCGGCGGGCGGGCGATGTCGGCCGGCAAGCGGCACCCGACGCTGGGGGACCGGGTGATGGTGGGTGCGGGGGCCAAGGTGCTCGGCCCGGTCCGCGTCGGCGCGGACGCGAAGATCGGCGCGAACGCCGTGGTGGTCACCGACGTGCCGGACGGCGCCGTGGCGGTCGGCGTCCCCGCGCGGCTGACCGGCCGCGCTCCGGCGGATGACCGGGACCCGGTCGACCAGCACTTGATCGACTACATGATTTGAACGCCTTTTAACGCCCTGAACGCCGACGCCCTAGAAGGGAATTCCCCCATGCCCCAGACCACCATCTTCGACGAGCTCGAATCGCAGGTCCGCAGCTACTGCAGGAACTGGCCGGTCGTGCTCGCGACCGCGGCGGGATCCGTGGTCACCGACGAGAACGGCACGGAATACCTCGACTTCTTCGCGGGGGCCGGGGTCATGAACTACGGGCACAACCACCCCGACCTCACCGAGCCGCTGATCGACTACCTGCGATCCGGCGCCATCGTGCATTCGCTCGACATGCATACCGCGGCCAAGCGGGAGTTCCTCGAGAGCTTCCGTGAGTACGTCCTGACGCCTCGCGACCTGGACTACCGGGTGATGTTTCCTGGCCCGACGGGGACCAATTCCGTGGAGTCCGCGCTCAAGCTGGCCCGTAAGGTCACCGGCCGGCAGCACATCCTGTCGTTCACGAACGCCTTCCACGGCATGACGCTCGGCTCGCTGTCGGTCACGGGCAACGCGATGAAACGCCAGGGCGCCGGCGTCCCCCTGACGAACACCTCGACCATGCCGTACGACCAGTACCTCTCGGGCGTCGCCGACGACTTCCAGTGGCTGGAGCGCGTCCTCGCGGACAGCGGCTCCGGCGTCGACCTGCCCGCGGCGATCATCGTCGAGACGGTCCAGGGCGAGGGCGGCCTGAACGCCGCGCGCCCCGAGTGGCTCCGTGCCCTGCAAGACCTGTGCAGGCGGTACGACATCCTGCTGATCGTCGACGACGTGCAGGCGGGGGTCGGGCGCACCGGCACCTACTTCAGCTTCGAGGAGTCGGGCATCGTCCCGGACATCGTGTGCCTGTCCAAGGCGCTGTCCGGCTACGGCCTGCCCATGGCCCTGACCCTGATCCGGCCGGACCTCGACCAGTGGGAGCCCGGCGAGCACAACGGCACCTTCCGCGGCCACAACCCCGCGTTCGTGACCGGCGCGGCGGCCCTGAAGAGGTTCTGGGCCGACGACACCTTCCAGAACGAGGTCCAGGCACGCGCCGCCGAACTGCGCGAGGGCCTGGAGAAGATCGCGTCGGGCTACCCCGACGCGGTCGTCAAGGGCCGCGGCCTCCTCGCGGGCATCGAGTTCCCCGACAAGGCAGCCGCCACCCGGATCGCCGCGGAGAGCTTCCGGCGCGGGCTCCTCGTGGAGACGTCCGGCCCCGACAGCGAGGTGCTCAAGGCCATGCCGCCGCTGACCATCACGTCGCAGGAGCTGCAGCGCGGCCTCGGCATCATCGCCGACGCCGCCGCCGAGGTGCTCGGCGACCAGACCGTGGCCTGATCCTGGTCCGGCCCCGCGAGGTAGACCCATCGAGCGGGTCTACCTCGCGGGTCTATCTCGCGGAGCTGTCTTGTTGTCGAAACGTGACCGCAACATGACAGATTTCATGAAGTCCGTTACCGTCGATGGGCGATGCAGCCTTCGGACGCAGACCATACGAAACCATCCGACACGACCACGCTGAACAGACCTGACACGCCGGGCCCGCACCACGCGGAGCTGAGGGAGCCCGCCGTCGCCGACGGACCCGCCATGTGGCGGATCGCGAGAGATTCGCGGGACCTCGACCTGAACTCGCACTACGCCTACATGCTCTGGGCGCGCGACTTCGCCGCCACGTCGGTGATCGCCGCGGTGGACGGGAATCCTGCCGGGTTCCTGACCGCCTACGTCCGCCCGGACGAACCCACCACGCTGATGGTGTGGCAGGTGGCGGTCGACGCCGCCTACCGGGGCAGGCGGCTCGCGGCCCGGATGCTGGAGCACGCCGTCGGGGCAGCGCCGCGGTGCACGCACCTGGAGACGACGATCACCGCGGACAACGCGGCCTCCATCGCGCTGTTCACCTCGTTCGCACGGGCGCGCGGCGCCCGGGTGGACCGCACCCCGCTCTTCACCGAGGAGACCCTCGGCGGGGACCACGCCACGGAACACCTGTTCCGGATCGGCCCGGTCGCACCGGCGACCTGACACCTGCCCCCCATCCATCACACACACCACCACCTTCGACCGCGGTCCCGCAGGGGCCGCGGCGAGACACCATGCCCGGGAGCGAATACACCCATGTCCCAGACCACGATCTTCGACGAGCTCGAATCGCAGGTCCGCAGCTACTGCAGGAACTGGCCGGTCACGCTGGCGACCGCCGCCGGCTCCACGGTGACGACCGAGGACGGTACGGAGTACCTCGACTTCTTCGCGGGAGCCGGGGTCATGAACTACGGGCACAACGACCCCGACCTGACCGAGGCGCTGGTCGACTACCTGCGGTCGGGCGCCGTCGTGCACTCGCTCGACCTGCACACGGTCGCCAAGCGCGAGTTCCTCACGAGCTTCCGTGACCACGTCCTGCGGCCCCGGAACCTCGACCACAAGGTCATGTTCCCCGGCCCCACCGGCACGAACTCCGTCGAGAGCGCCCTCAAGCTGGCCCGTAAGGTCACCGGCCGGCAGCACATCCTGTCGTTCACGAACGCCTTCCACGGCATGACGCTCGGCTCGCTGTCCGTGACCGGCAACTCCATGAAGCGCCAGGGCGCGGGCCTGCCGCTGACCAACACCTCGAAGATCCCGTACGACAACTACTTCGAGGGTGCCACCGAGGACTTCCTGTGGCTGGAGCGCGTCCTCGCGGACAGCGGCTCCGGCGTCGACCTGCCCGCGGCGATCATCGTCGAGACGGTCCAGGGCGAGGGCGGCCTGAACGTCGCGCGCCCCGAGTGGCTGCGCGCGCTGGCCGACCTGTGCAAGGCGCACGAGATCCTGCTCATCGTGGACGACGTGCAGGCGGGGGTCGGGCGGACCGGCACCTACTTCTCCTTCGAGGAGGCGGGCATCGTCCCGGACATCGTGTGCCTGTCCAAGGCGCTGTCCGGCTACGGCCTGCCGCTGGCGCTCACGCTGATCCGCCCCGAGCTGGACCAGTGGGAGCCGGGCGAGCACAACGGCACGTTCCGCGGCCACAACCCCGCGTTCGTGACGGGCGCCGCGGCGCTGAAAAAGTTCTGGGCCGACGACGCCTTCCAGCTCGAGGTGCGGGAGCGCGCCGCCGAGCTGCACGAGGGCCTGGAGAAGATCGCGTCGGGCTACCCGGACGCGGTCGTCAAGGGCCGCGGGCTGCTGGCCGGGATCGAGTTCCCGGACAAGGGGGCGGCCACCAGGATCGCGGCGTCGGCCTTCGGCAAGGGCCTGCTGGTGGAGACGTCCGGGCCGGAGAACGAGGTGCTCAAGACCATGCCGCCGCTGACGATCACGTCCGGGGAGCTGCAGCGCGGGCTGGGCATCCTCCGCGAGGCCGCCGCGGAGGTGTTCGGCCGATGAGGATCACCTACGTCGAGGACCTCGACGGCACCGACCGCGACGTCCTCCCCGAGAACGGCAGCTGGCGCAGCCGCCGCATCGTGCTGGCGAAGGAGGGTGTCGGGTTCTCCTTCCACGAGACCATCCTCTACGCCGGCACCGAGAGCGACTTCTGGTACGCCAACCACGTCGAGGCGGTGTACTGCGTCGGCGGCGAGGGCGAGCTCGTCAACCGGGAGACCGGTGAGGTCCACCCCATCCGCGACGGCATGTGCTACCTGCTCGACGGCAACGAGCGGCACACCGTGCGCGCGACGACCGACCTGCGCATGGCCTGCGTGTTCAACCCGCCCGTGACGGGCCGGGAGGTGCACGACGAGAACGGCGTCTACCCGCTGATCAAGGAGGTAATCCAGTGACCGGTCAGATGACCGCCCAGCCGCCGGCCCACGCCGACCTCTACCCCACGCGGACGGGAGGTGAGTTCCTGCTCATGCCGCGCGAGGACCGCGTGGTGCACGGCGCGCCCGGCGACGGGCCGCTGGACGCGGCCGAGCTCGAGCGGTTCGGCGGCGCCGGCTACCTCACCTTCGGCGACTTCGTCACGCCCGCCGAGGTCGACGAGTTCCGCGCGGAGCTGGCCCGCATGTCGGCCGACCCGCGGGTGCGCGCCGCGGAGAGCACGATCGTGGAGACCTCCTCGCAGGAGGTGCGCTCGATCTTCGACGTGCACCGCTCCAGCGAGGTGTTCGCGCGGATCGCGCACGACCCGCGGCTCGTGGATCGGGCCCGCCAGATCCTCGGCACGGACGTGTACCTGCACCAGAGCCGCGTCAACGCCAAGCCCGGGTTCGGGGGCGGCGACTTCTTCTGGCACTCGGACTTCGAGACCTGGCACGCCGAGGACGGGATGCCGCGCATGCGCGCGGTGAGCATCTCGATCTCGCTGACCCGGAACCACTCGTTCAACGGCCCGCTGATGATCATGCCCGGCTCGCACACCACGTACGTGTCGTGCGGCGGCGCGACGCCCCAGGACAACTACAAGGCGTCGCTCATGATGCAGGGCGCGGGCACCCCGAACCCGGCCGCGCTCACCCAGCTCGCCGACAGGCACGGCATCGACGTGCTGACCGGCGAGCCCGGCTCCGCGGTCATGTTCGACTGCAACTGCATGCACGGCTCGAACGGCAACATCTCGCCGTACCCGCGCTCGAACCTGTTCTTCGTCTACAACTCGGTGGAGAACACGCTGGTGGAGCCGTTCTCGGCGGCGAGGCGGCGCCCGGAGTTCCTGGGCGCGCGGGACTTCACGCCGATTCCCTGACAGCCGTTTCCCCGGCACACGGGGCGCCGCCACCCTGCGAGACCGACCGGGGGTCTGTCTCGCGGGGTGGCGGGGCGCCTCAGGCCAGGAGCCCCTGGGCGTGCACGCCGGCGACGGCGGCGCTCAGGAACGAGGCGGGGTCCTCGTCGAGGCCGCGGCCCATCGTGCGCAGGGCCGCGGGGGAGGTGCGCAGGGTGGCGAGGAGGGCCTCGTCGGCGGGGACGTCGACGAGGCGGTGGCGGCCGGTGCCGCGAGCGCCGTCGGCGTCGTCGGACAGGGTGTGTGTCGTGTGCGCCGGGCGGCCGAGGGTGGTGGCCTGGGCGTGCAGGCGTGCGGTGAGGTCGGCGCCCCAGCCGGGGCGGGTTTCGACGGCGGGGGTGGGGGCGGGGACGGGGATGTCGGCGGGGGCGAGGGCGACGCGGCCGTAGGCGGTGAGGGAGTGGTGGGAGATGCCGCGGTGGCGGGCGCGGGGGTCGGCGCCGGACACGCGCAGGGAGGCGATGGGGCGGCCGCCGAGGGTGGCGGTGGCGTTGAGGGCCTCGCCTGCGGCGACGCCGGAGTAGCCCCAGCGGGTGCCGGTGCCGAGGTTGCCTGGTCCTTGGACGACGACGGCGAGGTCGGCGTCGGTGACGTGGCGGGCTGTGAGGAGGCCGGTGTGGACGGTGACGGTTTCCAGGTCGCCGCCGTAGGTCTGGCCGGTGGTGATGCAGGTGTGCAGCCAGCCGGATTCGCGCAGGGCGGCCACGGTGCGGGAGAAGGCGGCGGGCAGGGCGCCGCCGTCGGTCATGACGTAGGCGATGCGGGGGGCGGGGCGGCCGGTGCGGGTGGCGGCGTGGCGGGCGCCGGCGATGACGGCGGGCAGGGCGGAGTGCAGGTCGGCGACGACGACGGGGAGGCCGTCGAGGGTGTCGGCGCCGGCGAGGATCTGGTGGTGGGGGGATTCTTGTTCGTCGGCGCCGAGCACCATGGCCTGCAGGGGGGTGTAGCGGGCTTTGACGAGGTGGCCGGGGGTGGCGGCGGGGTCCGGGGGGAGGTCGGCGAGGGTCTCGCCGGGTCGGGTGGCGGGGCCGACGACGAGGGCGTAGCCGCCGGTGCCGAGGCCGCGGGCGAGGGCGGAGACGTTCAGGAGGAGTGCGTCGCCGGGTTGCGGGTCGCCGGTGAGCTGGGTGTAGGCGAGGGCGCGGACCTCGGTGGTCCCGGCCGTGGTGGTAGCGTCCTGCGGGTCTCCCGGCAGGGGGCGGTCGAGGGAGACGGTCAGTTCGGTGGCGCCGCGCCACTGCTTGCCTGTGGACAGGACGGTGCCGATGCGCCACGTGATCACGTTTCCGAGGCTACCGTTGTGCCGATGCCCGTTCCGACTGCCGCACCCGTGAGTACCGTGACTCCTTCCGAGACTTTCCCGACGTCCTCGCGTCATTCTGCCGAGCGCATGCTGAATCTGGTGATCGCCCTGGTGAACACCGATGTGGCGATGACGCGTGATCAGGTGCGGCGGGTGGTGGTGGGGTACGCGGACGCGCCGAGCGACGAGGCGTTCGCGCGGCTGTTCGAGCGGGACAAGGACACGCTGCGGGCGCTGGGGGTGCCGTTGTCGACGGTGGGGCTGGGTGGCCACACCGACGAGGTGGGGTACCGGATCGACCAGGACGCGTACGCGCTGGGGCAGATCGACCTGACGCCGGCGGAGCTGGGGGTGCTGTCCCTGGCGGCGCAGTTCTGGGCGGACCAGACGTTGCGGACCCAGATGGCGCGGGCGCTGGTCAAGCTGCGCGCCGCGGGTGCGCCGGCCGGCGCGGGGGACCCGCTGGCGGGCCTGACGCCGCGGGTGCGGGCCGCGGGGGACGCGTACGGGCCCCTGCTGGAGGCGATCTCGCAGCGGCGTGCGGTGTCGTTCCGGTACCGGGCGGCGTCGGACGGGCAGGTACGCGCCCGCAAGGTGCTGCCGTGGCGGATCGCGGCCCGGGGCGGCGGCTGGTACCTGCTGAGTCATGACGTCGAACGGGATGCGCCGCGCGTGTTCCGGCTGTCGCGGATCGAGGGACGGGTGCGGCTCACCGGCCCGGCGGGCGCGTTCGACGTGCCGCCCGGGCTGGACACCGACCGGATGCTGGGGCGCACGGGTCACGAGGCGCCGACGCGGACGGCGCTGCTCGCGATCCGTCCCGAGCGCGCCGCGGAGCTGCGGGCGCGCGGCAAGCAGGTCGAGGTGCCGGACGATCCGGCGGCCGGGGGTTCCGGGGGCGCGCCGCCGCGGTTCCCGGACGACGGCGATCCCCGCGATCTCGTCGAGGTGCCGTTCCGCAGCGTCTACGGTATGGGCGCGCACCTGGCCGGGTACGGCGCGGCCGTGCTGGTGCTGGATCCCCCCGAACTGCGCGACGACGTCGTGCGGCGGCTGCGCGAGTCCGCGCGGGTGGGCACGCCGGGCGGGGCGCGGGTGGGCAGGCAGAGTGGTTCGGAGGAGTCCCGTGGCTGAACGTGCCGACGACCGCCTCGTCCGGCTGCTCGGGCTGGTCGCCTACCTCGACGGGGCCGGGCCGGTGCCCGTGACCGAGCTCGCCGCCCGGTTCGGCGTGAGCCCCGCGCAGATCCACGCCGACGTCGACGCGCTGTGGGTGTCCGGCACGCCCGGCTACTGGCCCGACGACCTCATCGACTTCGACGCGGACTCCATCGAGTCCGGCGTCGTGCGCCTCACCGAGTCCCGCGGCATGACCCGGCCGCTGCGGCTCGGCACCAGCGAGGCGGTCGCGCTGGTCGCCGCGCTGCGGGCCATGCGGGAGCTCGACGCCGTGGCCACCGACCCGGCCCGGTCCGAGCTCGTCGAGTCCGCGCTGCGCAAGCTCACCGACGCCACCGGCGAGGCCGCCGACGCGCTCGACGTGCGGCTCGCGCGCGGCGGCGACCCGCAGGTCGTCGCCACCCTCACCGCGGCCCTGCGCGCACGACGACGCGTGCGCATCCGGTACGTGTCCGGGGCCGACGTCGCCGGGGAACGCGAGATCGACCCCCTCCGGCTGCACACCACCGGCGATCACTCCTACCTCGCCTCCTGGTGCCACCGCGCGGGCGGGCCCCGCACGTTCCGCGTCGACCGGATCCTGGCCGCGACCCTCCTGGAGGAACCCGTCGGCGACCATCCCGGCCTCGGGGACGTCGACCTGTCCGGCGTGTCCGCCGCGGACGCGCCGCTGGCGACGCTCGTGCTCGCGTCCGGCGCCCGCTGGTTCGCCGAGGACGTGCCCGTCGAGTCCGTCACCAACCTCGCCGGCGGAGACTTCGAGGTGACGCTCCGGGTCACGAACCCCGACTGGCTGCGCCGCACCCTGCTGGAGATCTCCGCGCAGGTCCGGTCCGTGGATCCCCCCGAACTCGCCGCGCAGATCGCCGCGAGCGCCCGCGAGGCCCTCACCGCGTACGAGGACGCGGGCCTGACGGCGGGCGGTGCGGCCGGGCGCGGCTGACGGGGTGACGTTGCCGGTCACGAACCTGTCACGGTTCGCCGGTACCGCGCATGAGCGGCGGGGGTGCCCACAGAATCCCGGTATGAGGACACCACGTAATCGCAGGGTCGACCGGGCTGTGGCGGCATTGTGTGCAGGGCTGCTGGCGGTGACGCTCGCGGGCTGCGGCGCCGATGCCGCGGACGGGAGCGGTGCCGCGCCCGAGGGCGTGGCCGCGCCCGAGGCCGCCTTCGAGGAGGGTGCCGCGGACGCGGCCGGCGGCCGGGCCGCCGATGAGGACGGCGGCGAGGTCGGCGTCGACGTGAGCGGTCAGGAGCAGGACATCGACCGGGAGCTGGTCACCACCGGGGAGGCCACCCTCGTGGTGGACGACCCGTTCGCGGCGGCCGAGGAGGTCGCGGAGCTCACCGAGAAGGCGGGCGGGCGGGTCGAGTCGCGGGACGAGACGGCCGCGTCGGGGGAGGAGCCCGGGTCGGCGTGGCTGACCCTGCGGATCCCCGCCGGGGAGGTCACCGCGACGCTGGACGCGTTCGCGCGGCTGGGGGAGGTCACCGAGCGGAGCATCCAGACCGTGGACGTCACCGGGCAGGCCCGTGACCTGGACGCGCGGATCGCGGCGCTGGAGACGTCCACGCGGCGGCTGACCGAGCTGCTGGCGGACGCGGACCGGACCGCGGACCTCATCGAGATCGAACGCGAGCTGTCCGACCGGCAGGCCACGCTCGACTCCCTGACCGGCGAGCGCGAGCTGCTGTCCGACCAGGTCGCGATGTCCACGCTGAACCTGTCGATCCGGGCCGGGCAGGCGCCGGTGGCCGAGGCGCGGCCGGAGGGGTTCCTCGGCGGGCTGGCCGCCGGCTGGGACGGGCTGGTCGGCACGTTCAACGTGCTCGTGCTGGTGCTCGGCGCGCTGCTGCCCTGGGCGGCCGTCGCGGCCGTGCTGTTCCTGATCGCGCGGCCGCTGGTCAGGCGGGCGCGCGCGAACCGCCGCCGGGCGACGCTGCCGGATCCCTCGTGACCGCATAGGGTGCGCACATGCCGGGATGGTTCTGGGTCACGCTCTGGTCGGTCCTCGTGGCGGCCGCCCTCGTGGGTGCGCTGCTGCTCGGGTCGTGGCTGTGGCGCCTGGTCAAGGAGCTCATGGCCGAGCTGGAGCGCGCCGAGGAGGCCCACGCCCCGGGCCTGATCCGCCTGGACCAGGCACTCAACCCCGCGTCGTCGTCGGACAGCGGCGGCGAGGACGACGACGACGCGCACCTGCCGAGCATGTTCGCCGACGACCTGACCACCCACTACGCGCGCCTCGGCGCGCTGCGCGAGGCGGGCCGGGACCGCGCGGCCGCGCGCCGCGAGCGCCACCGGGTCACGTGGGAGAGGTGGCGGCGGTTCAACGATCCGGTGAACGGGCGTGGTTTCGGTGATGACCGGGTCTGATCGCGTTTCCGGTGCGTGCCCGGGGGTGCGTAGGATCGGGGGAGTCAGCACTTTTACTTCCGAGGAGTCACCATGGGCGCGCTTCAGCCGTGGCACTGGATCGTCCTGATCGCCATCATCCTGCTGCTGTTCGGGTCCACCCGGCTGCCGGGGCTGGCCAAGAGCGTCGGGCAGTCGATGAAGATCTTCAAGAAGGAGATCTCCGAGCTGCGGGACGACGACAAGAACAAGACCGAGGGCGCCACGGGGGATGCCGCGGGCGGTACCGGGGCGGGTGAGCGCGGCGGCAGCACGATCGCCGAGCCCTACACGCCCGGCGGGGCCCCGAAGGGCAACGACACCCCCAAGGCCTGACGGGTGGCCGCGACGCGGGCGGCCGACGGCCGCATGCCGCTGATCGACCACCTCAAGGAGCTGCGCAAGCGGATCATCCTGATGGCGGTGGGCCTGGTGGTCGGCGCGGTGGCGGGCTGGCTGCTGTACGACCCGCTGCTGCAGGCGCTGCAGCAGCCGCTGATCGAGGCGGAGAAGCTGCGCGGGAACGAGATGACGCTGAACTTCGCGGGGCCGATGGCGGCCCTGGACCTGAAGATCAAGTCGTCGCTGTTCCTGGCGGTGTTCCTGACGGCGCCGTGGTGGCTGTTCCAGCTGTGGGCGTTCGTGACGCCCGGGCTGACCAGCAAGGAACGCAGGTACGCGTACCTGTTCGTGGCCGCCGCGCTGCCGCTGTTCCTGGGCGGGGCGTACATGGCGTGGCTGGTGTTCCCGCACGCGATCCAGATCCTGTCCGGGTTCCTGCCGGCGGAGGCGACCGGGTTCACCAACGCGCAGGAGTACCTGTCGCTGGTGATGCGGCTGCTGATCGCGTTCGGGCTGGCGTTCCTGTCCCCGGTGGTGCTGACCGGGCTGAACCTGGCCGGGATCCTGCCCGCCGCGGCGATGGCGAAGGGCTGGCGGTGGGCGGTGCTGATCGCGTTCACGTTCGCGGCGATCATGACGCCGACGCCGGACCCGTGGACGATGATCCTGGTGGCGCTGCCGATCTGCCTGCTGTACTTCGTGGCGCTCGGGTTCGCGTACCTGCACGACCGGCGGCAGGCGAGGAAGCTGGGGCTCGACGAGGTCTGAGGGCCGGCGGGCCGGATATGTCCTCCGGCCTGTCGGACTGTCCACGTAGTCTGTGCGTCATGAGTCCCGCCGAGCGGTATGCCGCCTCGCGGCGTCGCCCGCCTGCCACCACCATCCCGGAGCTCGACGTCTTCCGTGAGGAGCTCGGGTTCAGCCTCGACGAGTTCCAGATCGAGGCCTGCCGGGCCCTCGAGGCCGGGCGCGGCGTGCTGGTGGCCGCGCCCACCGGCGCGGGCAAGACCGTGGTGGGCGAGTTCGCGGTGCACCTGGCGCTGGCCGGGGGCCGCAAGGCGTTCTACACGACGCCGATCAAGGCGCTGTCCAACCAGAAGTACTCCGACCTCGCCGCGCGGCACGGCGCCGCGAACGTCGGCCTGCTGACCGGCGACTCCACCGTCAACGGGGACGCGCCCGTGGTCGTGATGACCACCGAGGTGCTGCGCAACATGCTGTACGCCGGCTCGGCGGCCCTGGACGGGCTCGCCTACGTCGTCATGGACGAGGTGCACTACCTCGCCGACCGGTTCCGCGGGCCCGTGTGGGAAGAGGTGATCATCCACCTGCCCGACGACGTGCAGCTGGTGTCCCTGTCCGCGACCGTGTCCAACGCGGAGGAGTTCGGCGACTGGCTGGAGATGGTGCGCGGCGACACCGCCGTGGTCGTCTCCGAACGGCGGCCCGTGCCGCTGTGGCAGCACGTCGAGCTGTCCTCCCCGGAGCCCCGCGGGCGGCCCCGCATGCTCGACCTGTACGCCGGGCACGTCGACCCGTACGACCCCGGGAAGAACCCGCCCATCAACCCCGACCTCGCCGCCGCGTTCCGCGGCAGCCGGCCCGGGGACCACGGCCCCGGGCGCGGCAGGAAGCGCGGGTACCGCGGGCGGGGCGACCGCGGCTACCGCGGCCGCGGGGGCCGCAAGATCGGCGACGACGCCGTCGCGCCCGCGGGCGGCTCCGGCGCCGGCGTCCAGCGGCGCACCCCGCCCCGGTACGCCGTGGTCGAGGCGCTCAACGCCGACAAGATGCTGCCCGCGATCTGGTTCGTGTTCTCCCGCGCCGGCTGCGCCGGCGCCGTGGACCAGTGCCTGCGCGCCGGGCTGCGGCTGACCACCGCCGCCGAGGAGGCCAGGATCCGCGCCGTCGTGGAACGCCGCACCGCCGCCATCCCGCCCGAGGACCTCGACGTGCTCGGGTTCTGGTCCTGGTCCCAGGCCCTGCAGCGCGGCGTCGCCGCCCACCACGCCGGGCTGCTGCCCGTGTTCAAGGAGACCGTCGAGGAACTGTTCGCCGCCGGGCTCGTCAAGGTCGTGTTCGCCACCGAGACCCTCGCGCTCGGCATCAACATGCCCGCCCGCAGCGTCGTGCTCGAGAAACTCGTCAAATGGGACGGCACCGGCCACCAGCCCATCACCCCCGGCGAGTTCACCCAGCTCACCGGACGGGCCGGCCGGCGCGGCATCGACGTCGAAGGGCACGCGATCGTCGTCGACCACCACGGCCTCGACCCCCACGCCCTGGCCGGCCTCGCCTCCCGCCGCCTCTACCCCCTGCGGTCCAGCTTCCGGCCCACCTACAACATGGCCGTCAACCTCGTCGCCCAGGTCGGCCGCGACCGCGCCCGGGAGGTCCTGGAGACCAGCTTCGCCCAGTTCCAGGCCGACCGCGGCGTCGTCGGCCTCGCGAAACAGGCCCGCGCCCACGCCGAGGCCCTCGACGGCTACGCCCAGGCCATGACCTGCGACCGCGGCGACTTCGCCGGCTACATGCGGCTGCGCGCCGACATCACCGCCCGCGAGAAGGACCTGTCCCGCGCCGCCACCAGCGCCCGGCGCGCCGAGGTCGTCGCCGAACTCGAGAGCCTGACCCGCGGCGACATCATCCAGCTGCCCACCGGACGCCGCCGCGGCTACGTCCTGGTGCTCGACGCCGGCGAACCCGGCGGGTTCGACGGACCCCGCCCCACCGTCCTGACCCAGGAGAAACAGGTCAAGCGCCTCACCCTCGCCGACGTGCCCGGCGGCGTCACCACCGTCACCCGCATCAAGCTCGGCAAGGGCACCAACACCCGCAAGGCCGACGTGCGCCACGACCTCGCCCAGCGCATGCGCAACGCCGTCGCCGAGATCGACGAGCACGCCGGCCGCCCCGGAAAAGCCGCCCGCGCCGCCCGGACCAGCGGCGGCGACGCCGCCTCCGACGCCGAGCTCTCCCGCCTGCGCGCCGCCCTGCGCGCCCACCCCTGCCACGACTGCCCCGACCGCGAGGACCACGCCCGCTGGGCCGAACGCTGGCACACGCTGTCCGCCGAGCACGACCAGCTCGTGCGCCGCGTCGAGGGCCGCACCGGCGGCATCGCCCGCACCTTCGACCGCACCCTCGACGTGCTCGCCGAACTCGGGTACGTCGCAGAAGCAGCCGAGACGCCCGACCACGCCGCCGGGCTGCGCGTCACCAGCCACGGCCGCTGGCTGCGCCGCCTCTACGCCGAGAACGACCTGCTGCTCGCCGAATGCCTCCGCCGCGGCGCCTGGGACGACCTCGACCCCGCGGCCCTCGCCGCCGTCGTGTCCGCCGTCGTCTACCAGGGCCGGCGCGACGACGCCGGCGACCCGTTCATCCCCGGCGGCGCCCACGGGGCCCTCGCCCGCGCCCTGGACGCCACCCAGCGCGTCTGGTCCGAGGTCGACGACCTCGAGGAGGCGCACGGCATCGAGGCCACCGCCCGGCTCGACCTCGGCATCGTCGCCCCCGTGCACCGCTGGGCGTCCGGCAAGGGCCTCGACGCCGTCCTGAAGGGCTCCGACCTGGCCGCCGGGGACTTCGTGCGCTGGTGCAAGCAGGTCCTGGACGTCCTGGACCAGCTCGCCGGAGCCGCGCCGTCCGAGAAACTCCGCCGCACCGCCCACCGCGCCCACGGGGCCGTGCTGCGCGGCGTCGTCGCCTACTCCAGCCTGTGAACGGGGAAAATACAATAAAGTTCAGGCCGTGACCTCGATCCTGTACCGAGGCGGCAGCGTGCACTCCGCCGCGGACCCGTTCGCCGAAGCGATCCTCGTGGACGACGGCGTGGTCGCCTGGCTCGGCGCCGACGACACCGCCGACGGGCTCGCCGCCCGCGCCGACCGTGTCATCGACCTCGACGGCGCCCTCGTCACCCCCGGCTTCGTGGACTCCCACGTCCACGTCCTGGAGACCGGCCTGGCCCTCGCCGCCGTCGACCTGTCCGCCGGAGCCGGCGTCCGCTCCGCCGCCGAAGCCCTCGCCGCGCTGGCCGCGGGCGCCCGCCGGCTCGACGCCGCCGACCCGCTCGGCACCGAAACCCTCCTCGCGTTCGGCTGGGACGAACAGACCTGGCCCGAACGACGCCCCCTGACCCGCACCGAGCTCGACGACGTCGCCGGCGGCCGCCCCGTCTACGCCGGCCGCGTCGACGGGCACTCCGCGGTCGTGTCCACCAAGCTCGCCGCGAGCGCCGGCGTCGACCGGCTCCCCGGCGGGGACGCCCCGGACGGCATCCTGACCGCCGACGCCCACCACGCGGTCCGGGACGCGTCCCGGCGGATGTCGCCCGAGCGGCGGGCGCGCACGCAGCGCGCGGCGCTCGAGTCGTGGGCGGCGCGCGGCGTGGTGTCGGTGCACGAGATGTCGGGCCCGCACCTGGACACGCACGAGGGCCTGGCCGGGATCATGGCGCAGGCCGCGGATCCCGCGGACGGGCTGCCGCACGTGGTCGCGTACCGGGCGGAGCTGTGCGAGACGGCCGACGACGCCGCGGAGCTGGCCGCGCTGCTGCCGTTCCTGACGGGCATCGCGGGCGACCTGACGGTGGACGGGTCGATCGGGTCACGCACGGCCGCGCTGCGCGCGCCCTACACCGACCTGGTCGCGGGGCCCGACGGGACGGCCTGGTACGGGAACCTGTACCTGTCGGCCGAGGAGATCGCGAACCATCTGATCGCGGTGGCCGGGGTGGGCCTGCAGGGCGGGTTCCACGTCATCGGGGACCGGGCGATGGACGAGGTGCTGGCAGGGCTCGCCCTCGCGGCGCGGATCGGCGGGGCGGGGAGCCTGCGGGCCGGGCGGCACCGGCTCGAGCACGCGCTGTTCGTGGACGCCGCCGCGTTGTCGTCGCTGCTGCTGCACGGCGTGTCCCTGTCGGTGCAGCCCGCGTTCGACGCCGCCTGGGGCGGCACGACCGGCATGTACGCGAGCAGGCTGGGGCCGGTGCGGGCGGCCGCGCTGCAGCCGTTCGCGGACCTGGTGGGGGCGGGGGTGCCGCTCGCGTTCGGGTCGGACACGCCGGTCACGCCCGTGGCGCCGTGGGCGGGGGTGCGGGCCGCGACCGCGCACGAGGACCCGGACCAGCGCATGTCGGCGCGGGCGGCGTTCCGCGCCCACACGCGCGGCGGCTGGCGGGTCGCCGGGCTGGACCACACGGGCGCGGGGGAGCTGCGGGTGGGCGCGCCCGCGCATCTGGCGGTGTGGCGGGCCGGGGACCTGACGGTGCAGACGGGGTCGGAGCGGCTGAGCCGGCTGTCGTCGTGGAGCCGGGAGGCGCGCGCCGGGCAGCCGCTGCTGCCGGACCTGTCCGAGGGCGCGCCGGAGCCGGAGTGCCTCCACACGATGCGCGACGGCGTGGTGATCCACGACCAGCTGGGGTGACGCGACAGGGCGATGACTTACAGTTCTCGGGTGCACGTGAAGGTCGCCCCGAGGTTGTCGTCCCTGTTGCTCGCCGCTCTCGGGGGGCTGGCGCTGGGGGCCGCCTTCCCGCCCCTGGGATGGTGGCCGGGTGCGTTGGTGGCCGTCGCGCTGCTGTGGTGGGCGCTGCGCCCCGATCACGCGGGCTGGAACGCGCTGGCCGGGCTGGTGTTCGGGTGCGTGTTCTTCCTGCCGCACCTGTGGTGGGCGAACCTCGCCACCGAGGAGGCGCCGTGGATCGCGCTGAGCGTGCTGGAGGCGTCGTTCCTGGCCCTGTTCGGGGCGGCGTGGACGTGGGTGCGGCGCGGGATCACCGTGCTGCTGCGGGGAGGCCGGGTACCGTCCGGGGCCGGCTGGTGGGCGGCGGTCGCGTTCGCGTGGCTGTTCACCGGCGTGGAGGAGCTGCGGGCGCAGGTGCCGTTCGGCGGGTTCCCCTGGGCGAGGCTCGCCTGGAGCATGGTCGACGTGCCGCTGGGGCGGGCCGCATGGCTGGGGTCGTCGGTGCTGGTGACGTTCGGGGTGTGCCTGGCCGGGCTGGGCCTGGCCGGAGCCGTCCGGGCGCTGTCCGTGAGGCCGCTGACCCGTAGGTCCGCGGGCCGTGCGGCGGCCGCGGTCGCGATCGCGGCGGCCGTCGTCGTCGGACCTGCGGCCCTTCCCCTGCCCGCCGACCCGGACGCCGGAACCGTCACGTCCGGCGACGGCGTGCCGGTGCACGACGCCGGGCAGGGCACCGCCGAGGACGGCGTCCTGGTGGCCGGGGCGGTGCAGGGCAACGTCGACGACCCGGGCGAGGGCGTGTTCGGGTTCCGGCCCGAGCTGTTCGGGAACCACATCACCGGCACGCACGAGCTCGCCGGGGACCTCGCGGGGCAGCTCGACATCGTGCTGTGGCCGGAGGACTCCTCGGGCATCGACCCGCGCACCGACCCCGGCGAGGCCGCCGCGCTCGACGCGGCCGCCGAGGCGGCCGGCGCGCCGATCCTGGTCGGGTCGCAGGAGTACCCCGAGACCGGCGGGCGGTACAACACGGCGCTGCTGTGGGAGGCCGGGCAGGGTGTCACCCAGCGGTACGCGAAGCAGCGGCCCGCGCCGTTCGGCGAGTACATCCCCTGGCGGCCCGTCGTCCGGCTGCTGTCCGACCAGGTCGACCGGGTCACCACCGACATGCTGCCCGGGGGCGAGCCCGCCGTCATGGAGGTGCCCGCCGAGGCGTCCGGGGGCCCCGGCGCGACCGTCCCCGTCGCGACCGTCATCTGCTTCGAGGTCGCCTACGACGACATCGTGCGCGACGCCGTGGGGCGCGGCGCGCAGGTCCTGGTGGTCCCGACCAACAACGCGCCCTTCGGGTGGACCAGCGAGTCCACGCAGCAGCTGGCCATGACCCGCATGCAGGCCATGACCACCGGCAGGGCCGCCGTACAGGTGTCCACCGTCGGGGTGTCCGGCGTCGTCGCGCCCGACGGGACGCTCGTGGCCGCCACCGAACTGTTCACCCACGACACCTTCGCCGCCCGGCTCCCGCTGCGCACCACCCTCACGCCCGCCGTCCTGGCCGGACCCTGGCCCGGGTGGATCGCCGCGGGCGGCGCCGGGCTGCTGGTCGCGGCCGGGATCGCGGCCGGCGTCGTGTCGCGGGTGCGCGGGCGCCGTCGTCGGACATGACGCTGCGACATGACCTGCTGGACGTGACCGTCCGGACATGACCGTCCGGACATGGCAAAGGTCCCGCCGGGAGACCGGCGGGACCTCGTCAGGGCTTGCTCGTCAAGCGGGGCGCCGTCAGGCGGAGCGGCGCAGCTTGCCCGCGCGCAGGAGCTCCAGACGCTCGTCCAGCAGCTCCTCCAGCTCCTTGACCGTGCGGCGCTCCAGCAGCATGTCCCAGTGGGTACGCTGCGGCTTACCCGGCTTCACCTCGGGACGCTCCGCGTCCCGCAGCAGCGCCTCGGCACCGCACCGGCACTCCCACAGGGCCGGCACCTCGGCATCGGTCGCGAACGGAAGGATGATCGTGTGCCCGTTGGGGCAGTCGTAGTACGCCTGGAACCGCGGGGCGAAATCCACGCCCTCGTCGGACTCCATGCTCTTCGAGCCGATGCTCATGCCGCGCAGGGAGCGGTCAGCCATGTCGTCCTCCAAGGTCTCAGGGAAACTGGGTGTCAGCTGATGTCAGCTGGTGTGACGGAATCTGGGTGCTTCGGGCCCACCGTGAGATGGTCCGAAGTTTCAACGCACGGACATGCTGGCGTGTTCCAGGTTTTGCCCGGCGGAAACGAAGCGGTGGTTCGTCAAGGCTAGCCGTAGGCCGGGCACCCGCAAGCCGGATCCCGGCAAACTGGGGGTAGTTGTGCGCAACCTCACCCGAACCCCGCGGGAATGCGCGGGCGGCCGCGGGCGTTCCGCGGTGTACATGCAAATGCATCCATGATCCGAGCGAGAGGAAGTCGCACCGTGCAATTCGGGATCTTCAGCGTCAGCGACGTCACCCGCGACCCCGTCGCGGGCCGCACCCCGGACGACACCGAGCGGGTGCGCGCCATGCTCACCATCGCGCGGCACGCCGACGAGGCGGGCCTCGACGTCTTCGCCACGGGGGAGCACCACAACCCGCCGTTCGTGGCCTCCTCGCCCACCACGATGCTGGGCTACCTGGCCGGGGTCACCCGGAACATCACCCTGTCCACCGCCACCACCCTGATCACCACGAACGACCCGGTCCGCATCGCCGAGGAGTACGCGATGCTCCAGGTCGTCTCGGACGGCCGCATGGACCTCATGCTGGGGCGCGGCAACACGGGCCCCGTGTACCCGTGGTTCGGGCAGGACATCCGCCAGGGCATCCCGCTGGCGATCGAGAACTACGCGCTCGTGCGGCGCCTGTGGACCGAGGACGTCGTGGACTGGGAGGGCAAGTTCCGCACCCCGCTGCAGGGCTTCACCTCCACGCCCCGCCCCCTGGACGGCGTGCCGCCGTTCGTGTGGCACGGCTCCATCCGCTCCCCGGAGATCGCCGAGCAGGCCGCCTACTACGGCGACGGGTTCCTGCACAACAACATCTTCTGGCCCATGAGCCACACCCGGCAGATGGTCCGCTTCTACCGGCAGCGGTACGAGCACCACGGGCACGGCAGGGCCGACCAGGCGATCGTGGGCCTCGGCGGTCAGGTGTTCGTCCGGAAGAACGCCCAGGACGCCCGGCGCGAGTTCCGCCCCTACTTCGACGTCGCGCCCGTGTACGGGCACGGCCCGTCGATGGAGGACTTCACGCGGGACACGCCGCTGACCGTCGGCTCCCCGCAGGAGGTCATCGACCGGTACGGCGCCTTCATCGACGACGTCGGCTACTACCAGCGGCAGCTGTTCCTCACCGACCACGCCGGGCTGCCCCTGAAGACGGTGCTCGAGCAGATCGACCTCCTCGCCGGCGAGATCGTGCCCGAACTGCGCAGGATCGCCGCCGCCCGGCGGCCCGCGGACGTGCCCGAGAACCCGCCCACCCACGCCGAGCGGGTCGCGCTCGCACGCGCCGCCGCCGCGGACGCGGCGCGCGACGCCTCGCGGGAGGAGACGGCGCAGGCGGAAGCAGCACAGGAGGACGAGGTGACCGTACGATGACCACCCCCCGCACCCTCGCCGTCGTCTCGGCCGGGCTCAGCCGGCCCTCGTCGACCCGCCTGCTGGCCGACCGGCTCGCCGCGGCCACCGCCCGGGAGCTGGAACGCGGCGGGCGGCCGGACGGGCCGCCGGGTGAGCCGGACGGCGTGATCATCGACGTGATCGAGCTGCGCGAGCACGCGCACGCGATCATGGACGCCATGCTCACCGGTTTCGCGACCGGCGAGCTGGAACGCGCGATCGGGCGGCTCACCCGGGCCGACGGGATCATCGCCGTCAGCCCGCTGTTCACCACGACGTACTCGGGGCTGTTCAAGTCGTTCCTCGACGTGCTCGACAAGGACGCCCTGACCGGGATGCCGGTGCTGCTCGGCGCGACCGGCGGCACGCCGCGGCACTCCCTCGCGCTCGACTACTCGATGCGGCCGCTGTTCACGTACCTGCGCGCCGACGTCGTTCCCACCGCCGTCTTCGCCGCCACCGACGACTGGGCGCGCGGCGGCGCCGGACCGGACGACGGGAGCGCCGCCGGGCGGGACGCCGGCTCGCTGCCCGGGCGGATCGACCGGGCCGGGCGGGAGCTGGCCGCCCGGGTCGCCGCCCGCCGGCACACCGGCCCGGCCGACCCGTTCGGCGCGACGCCGGACTTCCTCGACCTGCTGGGCGAACAGTCCTGAAAAGACCTGCTAAATCACCCTGAACGTGGACGAGCGCGCAGGGTGATTTGGTGTTCCCAGGGTAATTTCACCCGCCCCCGCGCTTGCGTGGATGCGCTACCACGGAGCACGGTTCACGGTACTTCCGCCCCCCGGAATCCTGCGGAAGTGACCCAGAGAAACGGAACAACAGCATGCGCACCACACGTCGACGGCGACCCGTCGCGCTGCTTGCCGTTGCCGCCCTGGCCGCGGCTCTGGCAGCCTGCACCAGTACCGCGAACGCCGGCAGCACCCCGTCACCCAAGTCCTACGCGACCCTGCAGGAGATGATCGCCGACGCCGACCTCGTCGTCCGCGCCGTCCCCGACCCCGCGACCGAGGAGACCGTGGTCGACACGATCCCCTGGACCCGCACCCCGGTCAGCGTCAAGGAGACGATCCTCGGTACCGCCGAATCGGGCAACATCCTGGTCAGCCAGATCGGCACCGCCGCCCAGCCGCCCGCCGCGGGCCTGCCCGAGATCCTGCAGGCCGGGCGCACCTACGTGCTGGTCCTGGCCCGCACCGGGGACAGCACGTACGACGTCGTCGGGCCGGGCGTGTGGTGGAACGAGTCCGGGTCGGCGGCCGAGCTGCACGTGACCGACGGCGTCGTCGACGAGCGGATCCCGCACTCGACCACCATGGAAGAACTCGTGGTCAAGGTGCGGGAGCACGCCGGGGAGCTGGGCAGCGGGGAGGGCTGATCCCCTGTCACGCGCCGGGACGTCACGCGCCCGGATGAGGCGCGGGGCCCGGCTCGGGGGCCGGCGTCGCGGGGGTGAGCGCCCGGAGAGCCGGCCGCAGGGCGGCGAGCTCGCCCTCCAGGCGGGCGACGACGGCGGCCTGGGCGGCGAGCTCGCTTTCGGCGACGGTCCGGGCGGCCTCCGCCGCGGTGCGCGCCTCGCGCTCGGCGGCGGTCCCGGCCCGGGCCGCGGCGGCGACCTGGGGCGCCTGCTCGCGGGCTTCCGCGAGCTCCTGGCGCGCCTGGTCGCGCGCTGAGGCGAGTTCCTCGCGGGTGGCGCGGGCGTCCTTGCGCGCCTCGGTGGTCTCGGCGCGGGCGTCACGGACGTCGTCGCGCGCCTGGGCGAGGGCTTCCCGGAGGGCCTGGACGGTGGCCTCGGCCTGCTGGTGGGCGGCCGTGGCCGCCGCACGGTCCCGGTCCGCGGTCGCGCGCGCCCGTTCCGCGTCGCGCCGTGCCTGTTCGACGGCGGACGCGGCCGTCCGCGACCGGGCGAGCTCGTCGCGCAGCTCCTCGGCCGCGCGGCGGGCCGCGGCGATCTCGCCGTCCGCGCGGGCCCGGTCGGCCTGGGCCGCGGTGCGGTCCCGCTCGGCCGCGGCCAGTGCCTCCTGCAGTTCCGCGGCCTGCCGGCGGAGAGCGTCCTGTTCCGCGCGGGCCGCGGTGAGGTCGGCCGACAGGGCGTCGAGGGTGCGGGCCAGCTCGTCGGCCTCGCCGGCGGTGCGGGCGACCTCGTCGCGGGCCCGGCCGAGCTCGGCCTCGTGGCGTTCCCCGGCGACGCGCAGGGCCTCGGTCCAGATCACCGTCATGCCGCGCCGGGCGATCCGGGTCACGGGCTCGGGCGGGGTGTCCGCGTCGGCTTCCCCGGCCTGGCGGGCGGCCTGCTCCTCGCGCCATTCACGCAGGTAACGCGTCGCGTTGGCGTTCGAGCAGCCGGCGCGTTCGCGCACCGAGGTGACCGTGGGGGAGATCCCCTCGGCGACGAGCGCCTCGATGGCTTCGGTGACGCGTTCCTTGTCGCGCACGGGGGTTCCTCTCGTGATGCGTCCGGGAGAAGCGCCGAGCGAATCTTCCCGGCTCGTGGTCGTGATGATCCTGCCGGAGTAGCAGGAGTAGTGAAATACTACCACTACTACTAGGCCCACAAGACTGACACCCGCTTTCGTAGAGCGGGTGTTGCTCATGTGATGAGCCCTGGAATTTCAGGGATTGCTGCGGGAAGCGGAGTGCAACTAGCGCCGCATCGAGCACATGGTGAGCCAGGAAATCAGGCTGCCCCGCGTGAGCGGCGGATGCGAGGATGGCGCCGTGTCAAGGCGTGAGCTGGTTGTTCTCGGGACCTCGAGCCAGGTGCCCACCAGGACCCGGAACCACAACGGGTACCTCCTGTACTGGGACAGCGAGGCGATCCTCTTCGACCCCGGCGACGGGACCCAGCGGCAGATGATCCATGCCGGCGTGGCGGCGTCGGACATCACGCGGATCGCGCTTACGCACCTGCACGGGGACCACAGTCTCGGGCTGGCCGGCGTCGTGCAGCGGATCAGTCTTGATACGCCCGCCGGGCGTGCGGCGCGCAGCGTGCCCGTGTCCTTCCCGGCGTCGGGGGAGCAGTGGGTGCGGAACCTGTGCGACGCCACGGTGTTCCATCATCGCGAGCGCCTCGTGCTGCAGCCGCTGGCGGAGGACGGTGTGGTGCCGCGGGTGGACGCGGGGTCCGGGGTGGCGGGTGCGGCGGCGTCGGGCATCGTGTCGTCGGGCATCGTGCTGACGGCTCGGCGGCTCGACCATACGGTCGAGGCGTTCGGGTACCGGCTGGACGAGCCGGACGGGGTGCGGTTCGATCCGGGGCTGCTGGCTCGGGCGGGGGTGGCCGGGCCTGAGGTGGGGCGGCTGCGGGCGGCGGGGTCGCTGACGCGGGCGGACGGTTCGGTGGTGCGGCTCGAGGAGGTGACCGTGCCGCAGCGAGGGCAGTCGTTCGCGTTCGTGATGGACACGCGGAGGTGTGACGCGGTGGGGGAGCTGGCCGATGGCGTGGATCTGCTGGTCATCGAGTCGACGTACCTGGACCGAGATGCGGGTCTCGCGGCGGCGCACGGGCATCTGACGGCGTTGCAGGCGGCGCGGGTGGCGGCGGAGTGCGGGGTGCGGCATCTGGTGCTGACGCATTTCTCGCAGCGGTACGAGACGTCGGACGGGTCGGGTCCGGCGGAGTTCGAGCGGGAGGCGCGCACGGTGTACGACGGTGGCGGCGGACCTGGACCGCGTGCCGGTGCCGAGGCGGGGTGAGCGCGCTGAGCGCAATCACCGATCGCTCGAAGCCGAAGCCCGGATCATCCTCGAGGACGCCGCCGCGCGTCCGGAGCCGACCATGCTTGATTACCTCGCCATGCCGGAGACCGCTCACATCGACTTCGAACCAGAGCGTCTCGGCATCCGCCAGAGGGAGATCGAGTTCTGATGTACGTGCTGGACACCAACGTGATCTCAGCGGTGCGCGTTCCCGGGCGTCGTCGGGCCGTCGAGCGGTGGGTGCGATCGGTTCCTGCGGCGGACCAGTACACCACCGCGATGTCGATCTCCGAGATCGAGCAGGGGATCCGCCGGAAGCGGCCGAAAGACGCAGCTGCCGCCGCAGCGCTCGACGTGTGGCTGCATCAGGCGGTACTGCGTGGCTTCCGTGATCGGATCCTGCCGTTCGATCTGCATGCCGCCCGCATCCACGGTCGCTAGTCCCGGAGCAGGCGCCGCTGGATGACTCCATGATCGCTGCTGTCGCCGAGGCGAACGGGATGACCGTGGTGTCTCGGAACACGAAGCACTTCGCACCGCTCGGCGTCAGGACGCTCGATCCCTGGCGGGAGTGACCCGTAGTTCTCGGAACCTTCTACTGCACGACCGGTGACGTCGCGCTGCCCGTGGCGTCGTGGTAGCCGTCCTGGTGGGCGGTGATGTAGAGCACGAGCTGGTGGCCGGCGTCGGCGCTGGTCAGGGTGTAGCTGCAGGAGGACGACGTGCCGCTGCGGAGGGTGCGGTCCGTCCAGCGCCAGCTGCAGTTCGTGTTCTCGGTGACCAGGGCCGGGGACCAGCCCGCCGAGGTGATGTGGAGGGTCTTGCCCGCGGCGGGGGAGCCGCCGCCCACCACCTCGATGCCGAGGGAGCCCTTGGTCCAGGACTTCGGGCCCGTGGGTTCCGCCGGTGCGGTGGTCGTCCCGGCCGACGCCGTCGCCGAGGGCTGGGTGGCCGCAGGCTTCTTCGTCGAGCCGCCGTCGTTCGTCGCGGGCCGGGTCTGGTTCGACGCCGGGGTCGGTGACGACGGCGGGGCCTGGGTCCCGGGCCCGTTCGAGGGGGAATCGCCGGGACCGCCGTCGGGTTTCGTCGTCGGCCCGGCCGACGGCGAACCGGACGGCTTGCCGGGACGTTCTGCCTTGCCGGCGCCTCGCGCGGCGTCCGACGGGCTCTGCGAGGCGGGCCCGGCGACCACGTCAGTGCCGGGATCCCCGGTGTTCGCCAGGCTCGCGACGACCGCCGTCCCGATCCCGCCCGCCAGCAGCAGGCCCGCCACGATGCTCACGCCGAGCAGGACCCCGCGGCGCGCCGCCGGGTTGCCCGACGGGACCGGGGCCGCCGGTCCCGGCACCTCCAGCGTCCGGATCGACGTCGCCTCGTCCGCGCCCGCGTCCGGGAGCGCGGGCGCCGTCGCGAAGGGCAGATCGAGCCCGGACTGCCGGGTGATCGCGTCGGCCAGCTGGTCCAGGCCCGGCCGCCCCGCCGGGTCCTTCGCCAGGCAGGCCGCGATCAGGCCGCGCAGGCCCGGCGGGCAGTCGTCCAGCTGCGGCTCGTCGTGCACCACCCGGTACAGGAGCGCGGTCGGCTGGCCCGTACCGAACGGGCCCGTGCCGGTCGCGGCGAAACAGGTGACCGCACCGAGACCCCACACGTCGACCGCGGGCGTGACCGCCTCGCCCACCGCCTGCTCCGGCGCCATGAACATCGGCGTGCCGAGCTGCAGCCCCGTGCCGGTCATCGCGGTCGCGTCACTGACGTGCGCCACGCCCAGGTCGATCACGGTGGGCCCGGACGGTCCCAGGATCACGTTCGCGGGCTTCAGGTCCCGGTGCACCAGCCCGGCCGCGTGGATCGCGCGCAACGCCTCCACCAGCCCGGTGACAAGCTCACGGACCTCGTGGTCCGGCAGCGGCCCGCGCTGCTGGACCGCCTGCACCAGGGTCGGCCCCGGCACGTACTCGGTGGCCAGCCAGGGGTCCTCGGCGTCGGGCGCCGCCGCGACGAGACGCGCGAGATGCCGCCCGCGCACCATCGCGGCGGCCTCCACCTCGCGGCGGAAGCGCGACCGGAACGTCATGTCGTCCAGGAACTCCGCACGCACGACCTTGACCGCCACCTGCCGCCCGTCCGGCGCGGTGCCGAGGTACACGACCCCCATGCCGCCCGTGCCGAGCCGGCCCTCGATCCGGTATCCGCCGATGTCGCGAGGGTCTTCAGCTCGAAGGGAATGCACCACGGCCGGGAACGCTACCGCATGTCACCTCGCCCAGGACAATTTCCTTGAGCCGGGCGCAGGTGATATCTGGTTTTCGCCCCTCGCGGGATCCCGCCGGGGGCGCGTCAGGCCCCCGCCGGCCGCTCGATCGCGGGTGCCGACCCCGCCTTGAGCGCCGCCAGCCGCGCGTCCAGCTCCATCTGCGCGTCGCCCGCCTCCAGCTCCGCGAACTGCGTGTCCAGCGACACCCCGGCCACCTCCGCCTGCCCCACGGCCAGCGCCTCCTCGCGCCGCACGACGTCCTCGAACCGGGACAGCTCGCTGGTCGGGTCCAGGACGTCGATCGACGAGATGGCGCCCTGCACGGTCTGCTGCGCCTGCGCGGCCTTGGCACGCGCCACGAGCGTGTCCCGCCGGGACCTCAGCTGGCTGAGCTTGTCCTTCATCATGACGAGCCCGGCCTTGAGCTTCTCGACGGTGTCGCGCTGCGCGGCGATCATGGGCACGGCCTGCCGGACCTCGGTCTCGGCGTCCAGCTGCTTGCGCAGCGCGACCTTGGCGAGGGAGTCAAACCGGTCGGCCTCGGCCGTGTTGCCCGCCGCGCGCAGCTCGTCGGCCTTGCGGGACGCGGCCACGGCCTTGCCGCCCCAGTCGCGGATGGCGGCGACGTCCTCGTCGTGGTCGCGCTCGGCCAGGCGCAGGTTCCCGATGGTGACGGCGACGGCCTGCTCCGCCTCGGCGATGTTGTTCGTGTAGTCCCGCACGAGCTGGTCCAGCATCTTCTGCGGGTCCTCCGCGCGGTCGAGGAGCGCGTTGACGTTGGCCCGGGCGAGCTGGCCGACCCGGCCGAGGATGCTCTGCTTCTGCGTCATGATGTGGTGCCTTTCGCGAGTGGTCTCGTCCTGCCGGTCCATGTGTCTGCCCGTCGTGTCCGACGCCGTCGTGCGGGACGACGCCGTCAGAACCTCCCGCCCCGGCTCCCTCCGCCGAACCCGCCCCCGCCGGATCCGCCGCCGAAGCCCCCGCCTAACCCGCCACCACCACCTCCACCGCCGCCCGACAGGATGCCGCCGAGCACCATGCCGGTCAGGACCGAGCCGAGGCCGGAGCCGCCACCTCCCCGGCGTCCGTAGGCACCGGAACGGCCGTACCGGCCGCCGCCGGCGAACCCGCCCGGCATCCAGTCGTCGTCGAGGGCGTCCTCGGCCTCCTGGCGGGCCAGCGACAGCGCGCCCGACGCCGACCGGTCGGCCTGCGTCGCCGCGGCCAGGGCCCGCTCGGGGTCGTCCCGTCCCAGCCGCCGGGCGTCGCCGAGCTGCCGGATCGCCTCGGCGAGCAGCGTGCGCGGCCGTGCGCCGACGGCGCCGCGCCGGGTCTCGATGTACTCGTCCGCGGCGCGGATCGCGGCGTCCGCCCGCGCGACGGCGTCGGACAGCCTTCCCGCGACCCGCGCCCGCGTCTCGGCCTGCTCGCGGAACGGGGCGAGGGCGGCGTCGAGCTCGGACTCGGCGGTGCCGAGGCGGGACAGCGCGGCCAGCGGGTCGCCGCCGGCCGTACCCGGTGACGGCGTCGCCGCCCGGGCGTCCGCGAGCGCCTCCTGCGCCTCGCGGACCGCGGCGGTCACGGTGCCGGCCTCGGGGGCGAGCCGTTCGGCGTCGGCGAGGTCGCCGGTGACGGACGCGATGGCGCGGTGCAGCCGTGGCCCGGCCTCGGCGAGCGTGGTGCCGGCGTCGTGGACGGCGTCGAGGAGGCGGACGGCCTGCCCGAGGGCGTTCTGCGCGCCGCGGACGTGGGCGACGGCGATGGAGTCGTTGCCCGCGGCGTGCGCGTCGCGTCCCTTGGCGACGGCTTCGAGCGCGTTCTTGAGGAGGGCCTCGGACTGGTCCGGGTTGCGCGTGACGGACGCCAGCGCCGCGGCGGGCCAGGTCGTGGACAGGGTGGAGAGCTCCTGCCGGGCGACCGGGACGCGCTCGCGCACCTCGGCGCAGCGTTGCGCGGTCTCCTCCAGGAGTTCCGGGGCGCGCCGGGTCATGTTCCGGAGCTTCTCGAACGCGGCGGACTGCTCGTCGAGGGTGTCGGCGGCGCGTTCGGTGAGCGTGATGACCTCGCCGAGCAGGTGGCGCCGCTGGGGTTCGGTCTCGGGGATCTCGTCGTCGAGTTCCTTGCGGATCGTGAACGCCTGCTGCGCGTCGGCGCGTGCGCGGTCGAGGGCGGCCTGGAACGTCCTGGTGGCCTCGAGGCCGAACTCCGCCTGCGCGAAGCCGAGTTCCTGCTCGGAGGTGCGCAGGGCGTCGTCGATGTCGACGAGCTCGGCGGCGGCGCGTTTGTCGAGCTGGTCGAGGGTGAGCTCGGGTGCCGCGGGCGGTGTGGTGCCACGGTCGTGCCCGACGACGTCGTCGTCCCGTCCCTGTTGCTGCGCTGCCCGGCGGCGCCGGGAGAAGAGGTAGAGACCGCCGGCGACCGCGGCGACGGCTACGCCGCCCACCAGCAGGCCCGTGCCTCCGCCGCTCGCCGTGCCCGGAACCGCGTCCGCCGCGGCGACGGCGGCGCCGGGCCAGTCGTCGTCGCGCAGCGCGGACTCGGCGGCCCGCTCGATGTCGTCGACGCGGGAGTCCGAAAGGGGGGTCTCGTCGTGGACGGCGAGGGCGTACTGCCGGTCGTCGACCGCGACGGCGAGCAGCAGGTCGTTCGCGCCCAGCCCGGAGTTCTCGGCGGACGCGTTCGCCCAGGCGACGGGGTCGGTGCCGTCGAAGCTGTCGACGTAGGCGGCGAAGAGCTGCACCTCGCCGTCGTCGAGCCGGTCGAGGGCCTCCTGGACCTCCGCCTCCTCGGCGGGGGACAGGATGTCGTCGGGGTCGGCGATGTCGGACGAGCCGAGGGTCACCGGGGGTTCGGCACGGGCCGGAACGGCCGTCGCACCGGCGACGACGGCGCCGAGGGCGCCACCCAGAAACAGCAGGAGGACCGCGGACCTGACAACGCCGCCGCGGCGCCGCGCCTGCTCCCTGGTGAAGATCACCTGCCGATCGTCACCCGCGACCGGGAGACCCGCAACGGCGGGACATGACGGTGGGGAGATGCGACGGCGAAGGCCGCCGGGCCGGGCTGGTGCCCGGGCGGCGGCCTTGGCTCGCTGACGAAACCGACTACCGGGTCAGTTCGTCGAGGGCGCGAGGTGCGCGAGGATCTGGTCGAGCTTGCTCTCCACCGACTCGAACCGCGTGTCGACCGCCTGGAACCTCGCCTCGAACTTTGCGTCCATCGCCTCGAACTTCGCCTCGAACTTTGCGTCCATCGCCTCGAACTTCGCCTCGAACTTTGCGTCCATCGAGTCGAGGCGGCCGTTGACCGCGGCGAACTTGCCGTACATGTCCTCGAACGTCGCGTCGATCTTGTGCTCCAGGGCCGCGTGCTCCGCCGCGCGCTTCTGGTCGACCTTGTCGAGCTTCGTGTCCAGCTTGTCGAACCTGGTGTTCAGCTCCTTGATCTCGCCGACCACGTGGTCGAACCTGTCGTTGAGCTTCTGGCCGGTCCAGTGGAGCTTCTGGCTGTGATCTGCCAGGCCCTTGTCGATCACCAGGAGTTCGCCGTCGAGCTGCTTCTTGATCGTTGCCTGGCCCTTCTCGAGTCTGGCCTGGCCCTCGATGAGGTCGTCGAGGATCTCCTCCAGCGGCCTGCGCGGGCCGGTGTGGTCGTGGTCCATGTGCGCCCTTCTGTGTCCGGTTGCGAGCATGGCCGGGAGTCAAACACGAGGCCTCGCACTTGTCAGGTCAAAGCGTGACGGCGCGCGCTAAAACGTGCACAGGCGGGCGTGCCGTGGTAATGAAAGGGGTTCGGTGGGTTGCCGTTGTCGATCACGTTACCGCGCGCAGCCGGGGTGTCTCGGGTGCCGGCGGCGCCGCCGTGGCGGTGAAGCCCGCCGACATGAGGTCGCCCACCGCGTCCAGGTCGTCCTCGAAGAGACCCGCGTAGGTGGACAGGGTGAGCATCGGGGACTCGTGCCCCAGCAGGCGCTGGACCGCCTTGACGCTCGCGCCGCCCGCGATCGCGAGGGAGGCGGCGGTGTGGCGCAGGTCGTGGAGGGTGAGGGTGTCGAAGTCCTCGGCGCCGGGGGTCAGGGTCGTGCGGGACAGGGCGGCGAGCAGGCGGGTGCGGCTGACCTTCTCGCCGCGGGTCAGGTCCGCGCGGAACTCCCGGTCGAGCTCCGCGAGCGCCGCCCAGGTCTCGGGCCCGCAGACGCCGTCGGGTCGCAGGTCCCGGGCGGCCTGGATGCGGCGGACGCGGCCCGCCAGGGCGTCGTCGTACACGAGGCGTCCGGCGGTGCGCAGCGCGGGCGCGGCGGCGTCGTCGTCGGACAGCAGTCTCGTGACGAGGCCGTCGGCGACGGCGACCGCCGTGCCGGCGGCGCGGACCGCGGGGCGGAAGGCGGAGCGGTCGAAGCTCTCGCGGCGCAGCGGGGCGCCGGTGGCGCCCGGGAAGAGGAGGCCGGACGGGGCGCGGCCGGTGGTCAGGGCGACGACGTCGGCGGCGACCGCGGCGGGCAGGGGAACCTCGCGGCGGGCGTGGGTCTTGGTGTCGCCGAGCAGGAGGGTGCCGTCGTCGAGGCGGGTCCACGCCTTGGTGACGTGGAGGCGGCCGCGCAGCGGGTCGACGTCGGCGGTGGTCAGGGCGGTGAGCTCGCCCCAGCGCAGGCCGGTCAGGGCGGCGGTGAGGATCAGTGTGCGCGACGGCGTGCCGGGCGGGCCGGCGGCGTCGGCGACGCGGCGCAGCTGGTCGTGGGTGAGGTAGCGGTGGGGTTTGGTCTTGGGGGCGCGGGGGAGGGCGGTGACCTTGCCCGACGCCGAGCGGGCGGGGTTGGCGGGCAGGCGGCGGGCGTCGACGGCGGCGTCCAGGAGCGCGACCAGGAGGCGCACGGCGTCGCGGCGGCGGGCGGGGGAGGCGACGTCGCCGGAGCCCGCGGTCATGGTCGCGGACCAGCGGGTGACGTCCTCGTGGGTGACGCGGCGCAGGGGCGTGCCGCCGAAGTGCGGGGCGACCAGGGTGCGGAAGCGCTCGCGCTCGGCCTCCAGGGTGCGGGGGGCGCGGTCCGCGCGGCCGGCCTGCCAGGTCCCGAACCACTCGGCGACGGTGACGCGGGAGGCGGCCGGGTCGATCCACTCGGATCGTTTCCCGGCCTCCTCCTGGCGGCGCGCCTCGGCGAGGGCGTCACGCCGGGACGCCATCTGCCGGGTCGACCGCAGGCGCCCGTCCACGCGGTATCTGCCCACGTGGACGGTGCGCCCCGACCTGTCGGTCCGCTGCTCCGTGTACGCCACACGGGAAGGTTATCCCCGCGGGGCGGTGCTTTCCGGTGCGGTGGGCCTACTTCGCGGAGACGTGGCGGACCGCGTCCGCCACGGCCTCCGCGACACGCGGGTCGAACACTCCCGGGATGATGAACGAGCTGTTCAGCTCGTCCTCGCCGACGACGCCCGCGATCGCGACCGCCGCCACCCGCAGCATCTCCGTGGTGATCTCCGTGGCGCCCGTGTCCAGCAGGCCGCGGAACAGCCCGGGGAACGCGAGCACGTTGTTGATCTGGTTCGGGTAGTCCGACCGGCCGGTCGCGACCACCGCGGCCGTCTCGCCCGCGGCGATCGGGTCGACCTCCGGGGTCGGGTTCGCCAGGGCCAGCACGACGGCGCCGTCGGCCATCTGCGCGACGTCGGCCCCGGTGAGGATGTTCCCGGCGGACACCCCGACGAAGACGTCCGCGCCGCGCAGGCCCTCGGCCAGCGTGCCGGTGAAGTCCTCGGCGTTGGTGTTCCGCGCGATCCAGTCGCGGTGCACGTCGCCGGACAGCTCGCCGGCGCGCAGCGCGCCGCCGCGGCCGAACGCGACGACGTGCTGCGCGCCCTGCGCCTTCAGGAGCCGGATGATCGCGTTGCCCGCGGCGCCGACGCCGGACACGACGATCCGCACCTCGGACAGCTTCTTGTCGACCACCTTGAGGGAGTTGATCAGCGCGGCCAGCACCACGATCGCGGTGCCGTGCTGGTCGTCGTGGAAGACGGGGATGTCGAGCTCCTCGCGCAGCCGGGCCTCGATCTCGAAGCAGCGGGGCGCGGCGATGTCCTCCAGGTTCACGCCGCCGTACACCGGCGCGAGCGCCTTGACGATGCGGATGATCTCCTCGGTGTCCGTCGTGTCGAGGCAGACGGGCCACGCGTCCACGCCGCCGAACTCCTTGAACAGCGCCGCCTTGCCCTCCATGACGGGCAGCGCGGCGGCCGGGCCGATGTCGCCCAGGCCCAGCACGGCGGTGCCGTCGGTGACGACGGCGACCGTGTTGCGCTTGATCGTCAGGCGGCGGGCGTCCTCGGGGTTCTTCGCGATGGCCTGGCAGACGCGCGCTACCCCCGGCGTGTACGCGCGGGACAGGTCGCGGCGGGTCTTGATCGGCGTCTTCGTCGTGACCTCGATCTTGCCGCCGAGGTGCATGAGGAACGTCGAGTCGCTGACCTTCGCGACCCGCACGCCGGGCAGGGTGTCGAGCGTGGCGACGATGCGCTCGGAGTGTCCGGCGTCGACGGCGTCGCACGTGACGTCCACGACGAGACCCTCGTGCGTGGAGTGGGCGATGTCGACGCCGGTCACCGCGGCGCCGGCGTCGGCGATGGCGCCGACGACGGTGCTGGTGGCGCGCTGCGAGGCCGGGACCTCCACGCGCAGGGTGATCGTGTAGCTGGGACTGGGCAGGGCCAAGGGGATTCTTCCTCCTGTGATGCCGCGGGACACGCCGGGACGAGACAGGTCGAAACGATCCGACGGCGGGCGGCACGGTTTGCGATGAGGCACGCGGAACAGTGAGGCAGATCCGTGGCGTGGGATCGCGGGTGGGCGCACGGCCACGGAGAAGAAGCTTGTGCGCCCAAGGATGGCACCGCCGCGTCCGGAAGGCGAAGCCGCCACGCGATTTCGGCGAGTCCGGGTACATTGCAGGCATGCGCGTTCTCGTCTCCGGCGGAGCCGGATACATCGGCTCCCACACGGTCCTCTCCCTGCTCGAGGCCGGGCACGACGTCATCGTCGTGGACGACTTCTCCAACAGCAAGCCGACCGTGCAGGGGCGCCTGGAGGCGCTGAGCGGCAAGCACGTGCCCTTCCACGCGTTCGACCTGACCAACACCGACAAGACGGTGCAGCTGTTCGAGCACGAGCGGATCGACGCCGTCATCCACTTCGCCGGGTACAAGGCCGTGGGGGAGAGCGTGGGCAAGCCGCTCGACTACTACCGCAACAACCTCGACGCCACGTTCTCCCTGCTGCGGGCCATGCAGAAGAGCGGCACGAACAAGTTCGTGTTCTCCTCCTCCGCGACCGTCTACGGGGAGAAGGCGCCCGTCCCCTACGCCGAGGACTACGAGTACCTGTCGGCGTCGTCGCCGTACGGGCAGACGAAGGTGATGATCGAGCGCGTGCTGTCCGACGTCGCCGCCGTGCACGAGGGCTGGAAGGTCGCGCTCCTGCGCTACTTCAACCCCGTGGGCGCGCACCCGTCCGGGCGGATCGGCGAGGACCCGCAGGGCATCCCCAACAACCTCATGCCGTTCATCGCGCAGGTCGCCGTCGGGCGCCGCGAGCGCCTGACCGTCTTCGGCGACGACTACCCGACGGCGGACGGCACGTGCGAGCGGGACTACATCCACGTGATGGACCTCGCCGAGGGGCACGTGGCGGCGCTGGAGCACCTGGACGACCTGGACGAGCCGGTGCGGGCGTACAACCTGGGCACGGGCCGGGGGACGTCGGTGCTGCAGATGCTGCACGCGTTCGAGCGGGCGACCGGGCGGACGCTGCCGTACGAGATCGGGCCGCGGCGCCCGGGCGACCTGGCGGCGTTCTGGGCGGACCCGGCGCGCGCGAACACGGAGCTGGGCTGGACCGCGACCCGCACGATCGAGGAGATCTGCCAGGACACGTGGCGCTGGCAGTCGGCGAACCCGCAGGGCTACCCGGGCGGGTGAGCGGCGTCAGTCGTGCAGGACGGCGCGGGTGATGGTCAGGGTGACCTTGCACTCGGCGTCGTCGTGCTGGTTGTCGATCTCGGCCAGGATGTAGGCGTCGCGGGTGGCGTTGTCGATCGGGACGTCGACGGAGTGGCCGGACGAGCCGGTCACGCCGGGGCGGACGACGCCGTCGACGACCGGCGTCAGCACGATGTGGGCCGGGGAGACGCACGACCCGGTGGTGCCCTCGTTCTGCAGCACCGGGGTCAGGTCGACGTGGCCGCGGGCCGGAGGCTCCCCGGGCACCTGGATCCGGACGGCCGCGCACTCCTCGTTCCGCTTGCCGGTCTCCCGGCCGCCGGCGGGATAGCAGTCGGTGAGGCCGGCCGGTTCGGCACCGGACCCGGCGTTCGGCCGGGCGCCGGGCCCGGTGCCGTCGGCGGTCACCTTCGACGCCGTGATGTGCCCGGTCACCACCTGCCCGGACGCCGAGGTGTAGTACCAGGTGAGATACGTGCCGGACAGGATGAGGATCACCAGCGCCGCGATCGCGATCCGGGGCCGCTTCGTCGCGAGGTCCCAGACGCGGTCCCACGCGGTACGGCTGGCCGGCTCCGGCACGTCCATGAACTGCGTGTAGCTCTGCTGGATGACCAGGATCAGGCCGATGTAGCTCAGGAGCATGGCGGCAACGTCCACGAACGACCGCCCTTCCTCGGGTTCCAGGACGATCGCCACGACGCAGATGGCGGCGCCGACGACGACGATCATCCCGCCCACCAGGCTGAACCTGCTCTTGCGCTCGGCCGACCGGACGGACTGGGCGAAGATCCCGCGGCCGCTCACTGCTCCGCCTCCGGGTCCGGGCACTCGGTGAGGTCGTGGTCGACCGGCTTGAAGTCGTCCGGGTCGAGGTGCTCGGGGAGGTTGTTCTTGAACTGCTGGACCCAGCGTCCGCTGTGCACGTAGTCCTTGATGGCCTGGTTGAAGAACTCGCACAGCTCGACGTCCCCGTGGCGGAGCCCGATGCCGTAGAGCTCCGCGCTGCCGAACTGCTCGCCGGGCAGCACCCGCAGGCCGGAGTACTCGTGCTCGTACCCGTACAGCAGCACCTGGTCGGTGGTGACGGCGTCGATCTCGCCGTCCAGGAGCCTCTCGGTGCACTCGCCGAAACCCTCGGCCTCGACGGCCGTGATGCCGGGCAGGTTCTTGATCATCTGGTCCCACGACGTGCTGTTCCGGCCCGCGCACACCTTGCGGCCGGCGAGATCCCGCGCCGACTCGATCCCCGAGCCGGCGCCGACCATCACGCCCTGCTTCGTCTTCAGGTAGGGGCCGGCGAACGACACCTCCAGCTTGCGCGCGTCGGTGATCGAGTACGAGGCCACGATGACGTCCACGACGCCGTCCTGCAGCAGCTCCTGCCGCTGGGGCGTGCTGACGTCCTGCTCGATCACCGTCATCCCGCAGTACTCGCCCAGGTACTTGGCGAACTCGTAGTCGAACCCGCTGCGCCGGGCGTCGTCCTCCTGGAAGTTCATGCCGGGCTGGTCGCTGTGCATCCCGATGACGATCCGCCCGCCCGCGTCCGCCCCGAGCAGCGAGGCGCACTGCTCGGCGGTCTCCGATTCGTCCGGCGGCGGCGCTCCGCCGATCTGCCCGCACCCGCCGGCTACCAGCAGCGCCCCCACGCACGCCGTGACGGCGAGGGCCCTGCTGCGCGCTCCTGTCCGTGCCACGAGCATCTCCTCCTCGAACAGATACCTGACCGCTGACCTTGCCGGTGCCGCGCCGCTCCTGTGCGTCGTTTCGGGAACATCGGACACGTCACGTCCATGATGCCTCCCGCGGGCCCGACATGCCCGGAAGAGTCGACGGGGTGTCAGCGCCGGGATCCGCTCAGTTCTGTTCCTCGTGCGCCTCCTCGAACGCGCGGACCACGTTCCACGGGATCTTCTCCTCGGGCTCGATGACGTACCCCTGCTCGGCCGCCCACGCGCGGATCACCTTCGGGCTCGCGCCCCGGGTGACCGTGGGCACGTGCGCCGCCCCGGTGTTGTCCACGATCTTGGGGAAGTCCAGCGGCGTCGCCTCCACGATCGGCTCCAGCACCACCGACCACGGCACGCCCAGCAACGACGCGAGCCGGAACAGCTCCTGCCGTTCCTCCTGCGCGTACCGGTCCTCGTCGATCGCCTGGGCGACCAGCGTGTTGACGAACAACCGGTGCACCCGGGCCAGGTCCGGCACGTGCAGCAGCGCCGCGACCTGCCCGAGCGTCCTCAGGGCCGACGACGACGCCGCGCCGTTCGTCGCACGCCGGCCGTTGCCCCCGGCGGCGTCGGACTCCCGCAGCCGCCCGGTCGCCAGCGCGTCCGCCAGGAGGGACAGGTAGGCGTGCTCGTGCCCGAAGGTCCCCGCGACGCCGTCGGCCAGCTGCCGTGCGTTGAGGTGCCGCAGCGGGACCGCGGGCGGCGCCGGCGCGGGCCGGCGGCGCGTGGCGCGCAGCGGCACGATGCCGCGCGACGGGTGCTCCGGCCACGGGTACACCCACGCGCGCAGCGTCACGCTCGTCAGGTCCCGGACCGGGGCGACGCCCGGCACGGGCGAGATGAACCGGGCCAGGAGCTCCGCCGTGGAGCGCGCCTCGCCGGGCGCCGTGCCGTCCGGGCCGGACACGCCCGCGGCGGTGCAGCAGTCCGCGAGGCGGCGTCTTCCCAGGCGCGGCAGGTAGGCGAAGCTCGCCTCCAGCGTGGTGACCTGGGCGAGCGCCGGGACCTCCCAGCCCGCCCGGGCGAGCGCGCGGCGCAGCATCTCCACGCCGAGGCGCCCGTTGTGGGTGACGACGGCCATCTGCGACAGCAGGTTCCGCACCGTCAGGCCCTGGTCCGCGAAGGCGCCGTCGTCCAGCGTCGTGTGCCACTCGTCGACGAACCCGCCGCGCTCGTCGAGCCGGAGGACCGCGAGATCCCGCACGGTGTCCCGGTCCGGGTCCAGTCCGGTGGTGGTGATTCCGGCGACCGCGTACGCGGGCTTGCCGGTGTCCGACCGCGCCAATGTCATTGCGTCCAGCTCCCTTGCCACAACGCCTGAGGGGATGAAGGCGTGTCGCGCGACGCTGGGGGACGTGGAAGACTGCGCGATGGACCCTCGCGCATAGCGTGCCACCAGGTGAAACGGTCCGAAAGTTGAATCAGGGGTGAAAGCGTTCCTACACCCGGGCGGCGCCGCGGTGTCCACTCGGATGACACCCACTAGTGGCACTCTGGCCTGCGTGAATGCACAATGGTTTGCGGATTGTCACAACTTGGACAACACCTCGCCTCGACACCGGAGGGCACACGACCCATGGCGAAGCTGACGGTCATCGACTGGCGCGCGCTGGCGGCCCTCGGGCTCGGCGTCCCCTACGCGGGGCTCTGGCTCGCGGAGGCGCAGGCCTCCGGGAACCGGCTCGCCGAACGCGCCCCTTCCTGGGTCGACACGTGGGCCAACGCGGTCGCGGACGTGATGAGCAGCGGCGCCTGGGTGTTCCCCATCTGGTTCGTCACGCTCGTGCTGCTGCTCGGCGGAGCGGGGCTGGCCGCGGCGCCCGCCATCCGGGAGCCGGGCGACCGGCGCTACCCCGTGATCAACCTCGTCATCGCCCTCGGCCTGCTCGCCGCGTTCGGCTGGGCGGCGTGGACGGTCGGCAACGACTACTACGTGTCCTCCGTGCGCTGAGCGGCGGTCCCGGTACTGCTCCGGTGCACCGCCGCGGTGACGCGCCGCGGTGCACCGGAGGTCCGGGAGCCGCCGGTTCCCGCGCCCAGGGCGTCACCGCCGGGCGTCACCGGCTCACAGGGCGCCGATCGCGGTCGCCAGCACCTGCCCGAACAGCACGCTGCCGGCGACCACCATCACCACCAGCGCCCCGGCGGAGGCGACCAGCGGGATCCACCAGCTGATCTCCTGCGGTGCGGTGTAGTTCCGGGTGCCGTCGTCGGTGTGCGCGTCCCTCGTGCCGAAGCCCAGGTTTCCGCCGTCGATCGTGGTGCTCATGGTGGTACCCCCTTGCTGCGCGGCGTCCCCTGCCGGGCGCCGTCCATTCCAGGAACGCACGGGACGGCGAGAACGGTTGTGAAACTCGATTACATTCGGATCACGATGCGTGGCGGGAATCGGTCAGGAGGTGGTTTCCATGGGCAATCCGGTGACTTCCCGGGGCCGGGGATCCGGGCGTGTCAACACGCCGCGCCGGGCGGACGGGAGCGGGTTGCGCGGCGCGGCCGGTTCACGGGGGTGCCCGGCGGGCTGGACTCGGCGCCGTCGCCGGGCGACGATCGCAGCATGAGCGTCACCGCCGGCCCAGCGACCCCGCCGATCCCTGCCCCTGCCGACCGCGAGCGCCTGCAGCTGCTCCGGCTGCTGCGGCGGGTGCGGGACCGGATGGACCGGGAGTACGCGCTGCCGCTGGACGTGATGTCGCTGGCCGCGGGCGTGCATCTGTCGGCGGGGTACCTGAGCCGGGAGTTCCGCAGGGCGTACGGGGAGTCGCCGTACTCGTACCTGATGACGCGGCGGATCGAGCGGGCGATGACGTTGCTGCGCACGCGGGACATCAGCGTGACCGACGTGTGCTTCGAGGTGGGTTGCTCGTCGCTGGGGACGTTCAGCACGCGGTTCTCGGAGCTGGTGGGGATGCCGCCGAGCGAGTACCGGCGGCTGGCGGCCGACGAACGGGCCTCGGGGGTGGCGGGGCTGGTGCCCTGCGTGGCGCGGACGGTGACGCGTCCGGTCAGGAATCGAGAAGCGCTGGTTCCGGCGGGCGCCTAGCGTCGTGCCCATGAACACGAACACGAACGCAGGCACGAACGCCGGCCCGAACACGATGGTCACGATCCGCAACACCTTCCTCCCGCACGACGACCCCGAGGCCTCGCTCGCGTTCTACCGCGACGTGCTGGGCTTCGAGGTGCGCCAGGACGTCGGTCAGGGCGCGATGCGCTGGATCACGGTGGCGCCGGCGGGCGCGTCGTCGGCCGTCGTGCTGACGCCGCCCGCGGCGGACCCGGGGATCACCGGGGACGAGCGCAAGGTCATCGCGGAGATGATGGCCAAGGGCACGTACGCGGGCATCGTCCTGGAGGCCGCGGACCTGGACGCCACGTTCGAGAAGGTCTCGGCGTCGGGCGCGGAGGTCATCCAGGAGCCGATGGACCAGGACTGGGGCGCGCGGGACTGCGCGTTCCGGGACCCGGCGGGGAACATGGTCCGCATCAACCAGGCGGGATGAACGCCCCGGTCCGGGGTGCGTGTCAGTGTCCCGGAGTAGCGTTCGGGTCAGGATCGCATGAGCAGATCACCGGTACCAGATCACCGGCACCGCAAGCGGAGACGAGGCATGGACGAGGTCATGAACGACCACACGACGAGAGCCGGGCACCCGGCCGACACGCACGACCTGATCCGGGTGACGGGCGCCCGGGAGAACAATCTCCAGGGGGTCGACGTCGAGATCCCGAAGCGGCGGCTGACGGCCTTCACCGGGGTGTCCGGGTCGGGCAAGAGCTCGCTCGTGTTCGGCACGATCGCGGCGGAGTCGCGGCGGCTGATCGACGAGACGTACTCGACGTTCGTGCAGGGGTTCATGCCCTCGCTCCCGCGCCCGGACGTGGACCACCTCGCGGGGATCACGACGGCGATCCTGGTGGACCAGGAGCGCCTGGGCGCGAACGTCCGCTCCACGGTGGGCACGGTGACGGACGCGAACGCGATGCTGCGGAACCTGTTCTCCCGGATCGGGCAGCCGTACGTGGGCCCGCCGCCGGCGTTCTCGTTCAACATCCCGACCTCCACGGCGAGCGGCGTGATGAAGACCGAGAAGGCCGGCGGGAAGGTCGACAAGGCCGTCGTGCGCGAGCAGGTGTACCTGGGCGGGATGTGCCCGCAGTGCGAGGGCCGGGGGAGCGTCTCGGACCTGAACCTGTCGGTGATCATCGACGAGTCGAGGTCCCTGTACGACGGCGCGATCCTGGTGCCGGGCTTCACGGCCGACGGCTGGCTGGTCAAGGGCTACGCGGAGTCCGGGTTCGTGGACCCGGGCAAGGCGATCAAGGACTACACGGAGCAGGAGCGCGCGGACCTCCTGTACAAGGAGAAGACGAAGGTCAAGGCCCTGGGCATGAACCTGACCTACCAGGGCCTCATCCCGCGGCTGCGGGAGTCGATGTTCTCCAAGGACGTCGAGTCGCTGCAGCCGCACGTGCGCCGGTTCGTGGAGGCGGCCGCGGTGTTCGGCAGGTGCCCGGCGTGCGACGGGACGCGGCTGAACGAGTCGGCCCGCTCGGCCAGGATCCGGGGCAAGAACATCGCCGAGGTCTGCGCCATGCAGATCACCGACGCCGCCGAGTGGGTGCGCACGGTGGACGACGCCGGCGTGGCGCCCCTGACCCAGGCCCTGCTGCACCTGTTCGACGCGTTCACCGGTATCGGCCTGGGCTACCTGTCCCTGGACCGGCCCGCGGGCACGCTGTCCGGGGGAGAGGCGCAGCGCACCAAGATGATCCGGCACCTGGGCTCGGCCCTGACGGACGTCACGTACGTGTTCGACGAGCCGACGATCGGCCTGCACCCGCACGACATCCAGCGGATGAACACCCTGCTGCTGGACCTGCGGGACAAGGGCAACACGGTGCTGGTGGTCGAGCACAAGCCGGAGGCGATCGCGATCGCCGATCACGTCGTGGACCTCGGGCCCGGCGCGGGCGCCGACGGCGGGACGATCTGCTTCGAGGGCACGGTCGAGGAGCTGAAGGCGGCGGACACGCTCACCGGCCGGCACCTCGGGTACCGGGCGGCGCTCAAGGAGCAGGTGCGCACCCCGTCGGGGGCGCTGGAGATCCGCGGCGCGAGCCAGAACAACCTGCGGGGCGTGGACGTGGACGTGCCCACCGGGGTGCTCGCGGTCGTCACGGGGGTGGCGGGCAGCGGCAAGAGCTCGCTCATCCACCAGAACCTGACCGGCCGCGCCGGCGTCGTGGTCGTCGACCAGGGGGCGATCAAGGGATCGCGCCGGTCCAACCCCGCCACCTACACGGGGATGCTGGAACCCATCCGCAAGGCGTTCGCCAAGGCGAACGACGTCAAGCCCGCCCTGTTCTCCGCGAACTCCGAGGGCGCCTGCCCGACCTGCAAGGGCAACGGCCAGATCTTCACCGAGCTCGGCTTCATGGAGACCGTCGCGACGCCGTGCGAGGACTGCGGCGGCAAGCGGTACCAGGCCGCGGTGCTCGAGTTCCGGCTCGGCGGCCGGAACATCGCCGAGGTGCTCGACCTGTCCGTGGCCCAGGCGCACGAGTACTTCGGCGCGGCCGACTCGAAGGTGCCGGCCGCGCGGAAGGTGCTGGGGCACCTGGCCGACGTGGGCCTCGGGTACCTGAAGCTGGGACAGCCGCTGAACACGCTGTCCGGCGGCGAGCGCCAGCGGCTCAAGCTCGCCATGCACATGGGGGAGAAGGGCGGCACGTACATCCTCGACGAGCCGACCACGGGCCTGCACCTGGCGGACGTGGACAACCTGTTGAAGCTGCTCGACCGGCTGGTCGACGCGGGCAAGTCGGTGATCGTGATCGAGCACCACCAGGCGGTGATGGCCCACGCGGACTGGATCATCGACCTGGGGCCCGGCGCGGGCCACGACGGGGGCCGGATCGTGTTCGAGGGGACGCCCGCCGACCTGGTCGCGGACGCCTCGACGCTGACGGGACAGCATCTGGCCGAGTACGTCGGCGTGACCGCGGCGGCCTCCTGAGCCGGCCGGGGAGCGGGCCGACGAGGCGGGCCGGCCAGGTGGCCTCGCCGGCCGGCGACGTGCGGGCGGGCCGGTGCCTACCGGCCCGCCCGCACCAGGCCCGTCTCGTACGCGCACACCACCATCTGCGTGCGGTCCCGCAGGCCGAGCTTGCTCAGGACGCGCGAGACGTGCGTCTTGACGGTCTGCTCGGCGAGGTGCAGCGCGGCGGCGATCTCCGCGTTGGAGCGGCCCGCGGCCACGTGCCGCATCACGTCGAGCTCACGCTCGGTCAGGCCCGCCAGGGTGACGTCGGGGGACGCGGGGGCGGACCCGCGCGCCGCGTAGTCCTCGATGAGGGTCCGGGTGATCCGGGGGGACAGCAGCGCGTCCCCGGCGGCCACCGTGCGCACCGCGTGGGTGAGTTCCTCGGCGGGGGAGTCCTTCAGCAGGAATCCGCTGGCGCCCGCCCGCAGCGCGGAGAACACGTACTCGTCGGCGTCGAACGTGGTCAGCATGATCACCTTCGGCGGCGTGCCGGGCATCGCCATGATCGCGCGGGTCGCGTCCAGCCCGTTCACCTGGGGCATGCGGATGTCCATCAGCACGACGTCGGGTCGCACGCGGCCGACGATCCCGGTGATCCCCGCGCCGTCGTCGGCGGTGCCGACCACCGTGATCCCCTCGTGCGCGTCCAGGAGCGCGGCGAACCCGGCACGGATCATCGACTGGTCGTCGACGATCAGCACCCGGATGGTGCCGTCGGCGGAATGTCCGGCGGGGGCGGCGGCTGGCGACATGGGAACAAGGTAACCCTCAGGTATGACCCGGCCCGTCCGGCACCCGCCCGGCCTTCGCCGGGATTCCCTCTCGCGAGGGAAGCACGCGGCCGGTCCGAGCGAATAATCTGACCGACGATGGACGACACCCCGCACGACACGCCGCAGCCCGCCGCCGCGCCCCGCCGCGCACGGTTCTGGCGGATGCGCTCCCTGACGCGCCTCGACCTCGCCACCGGTTCGATCGCCCGGCGTGAGGTCGTCTGGCTCTGGTCGCTGGTCACCGTGGCGGCCTTCACGTTCGTCGCCGTCGGCTGGCCCGTGACGACCACCGGGTACGGCGCCAACTCCGCGGCCGCGATGGCCGGCACCCTCGTGCACTCCGCCGCCGCGATCCTGGCCGTGCGCTGGCCGTGGGCCGGGCTGCCGGCGTCGGTCGCGGGCGCGGTGCCGCTGATGGTCATCACCGCGGGCGCCGGGCCGGAGTGGCCGTGGCCCTGGCCCGTCACCGTGCTGCTCGCCCACTCCCTGACGGTGTTCGTGCTGGCGCTGCGGCATCCCTGGTACTGGGCCGCGTCCCTGTGGTCCGTGGGCGCGATGCAGACCGTCGTCGTCCCCATCCTCGTCACCGACGGCACCAGCGAGGAGGCCGTCGCCAACGGCGTCGTCCTGGTGTCGCTCAGCGGCGGCGTCGCGCTCGTCGGCGTGATCGCGCGGCTGTGGATCCTGAGCATGGTCCGCATGGAGCAGGCCGAGCGGCTCAGCGCCGCCGAGCAGGGCCGGCGGCGGGAGCTGGAGGAACGCAACCGGATCGCCCGCGAGCTGCACGACGTCGTCGCGCACAGCATGTCCGTCATCACCGTCCAGGCGTCCACCGCGCGCTACCGGCGTCCCGGGCTGGACGACGACGTCGTGCGGGAGTTCGAGGAGATCGCCACGTCGTCCCGGCGGGCGCTGGGGGAGATGCGCGGCCTGCTCGGCATCCTGCGCGGGCACGACAACGCGCCGACCGCGCCGCTGCCCGGGCTGGGCGACGTCGCCGGGCTCGTCGAGTCCACCCGCGCGTCGGGCGTCGAGATCAGCTACTCGGGCACCGACGCCGAGGTGCACGAGGCGGTCGGGCTCACCGCGTTCCGCGTGGTCCAGGAGGCGCTGAGCAACGCGCTGCGGCACGCGCCCGGCTCGTTCATCGCCGTCACCGTCGAGGACGACGGCCACGAGCTGCGGGTCCACGTCATCAACTCCCCGCCGGACCGCGACGACGAACCCACGCCCGGGGCCCGCCTCGGCCTGGCCGGGATCCGCGAGCGCGTCACCGCGGTGGGCGGGACCGTCACCGCGGGCGCCACCGCCGACGGCGGGTTCGAGCTCACCGCCACGCTGCCGTCCGACGACGCCGACCCGCTACCTGCGTAGGGGGTCAGGTTGGCTCCTGCGGGTGACGCGCCGGGGGTAACCGTGTTCCTACGTTGGCCTCATGACGACCACCACCGCCCCGCCGGTCCTCCCGGCCGCCGACGCGCGGGCGCCGCGCCAGCCGCGTTCTGCGCGCAACAAGCAGACGAACGACTACTTCGATCTCGCCGAGCTCGTGAACGAGCAGGGCCTGATGGAGCGCCGGTACGGGTACTACGTGCTGCGCACCGCGCTGCTCGCGGCCGGGCTGGCCGTGGCGACCGTGCTGCTGCTGACGCTGGGGCAGACCTGGTGGCAGCTCGCGGTGGCGGTGCTGTACGGGGTGCTGTTCACCCAGGGGGCGTTCCTCGCGCACGATGCCGCGCACCTGCAGGTGTTCCGCTCGGGCCGGCGCAACGAGTGGTTCTCGCGGATCATCGGCAACCTCGTCACCGGGCTCAGCCACGGCTGGTGGACCCGCAAGCACAACAAGCACCACGCCAACCCGAACGTCATCGGCAAGGACGGCGACATCGACACCGGCACGCTCGTGTTCGTGCCCGGCGAGGCGGCGGGCCGCACCGGGTTCATGGGCTGGGTCACGCGCCGGCAGGGCTGGCTGTTCTTCCCGATGATCACGCTGTTCGGCCCGGTGCTGCACGCCAGCGCGATCCGGTCGCTGGTCACGACGCCCGGCGTCAAGCACCGCGGCTGGGAGTTCACCCTGCTGGGCGTGCGGCTCGTCGGCTTCACGGCGCTGGTGTACCTGGTGCTGGGGCCGGTGCTGGGCACGGCATTCCTGGTGGTGCAGCTCATGACGTTCGGCTTCTACATGGCCGCGACCTTCGCGCCGAACCACAAGGGCATGCCGCTGCTGCCGAAGGACAACTCGGTCGACTTCCTGCGCCGTCAGGTGCTGACCTCGCGGAACATCAAGGGCGGATGGTTCACCGAGATCGCCATGGGCGGCCTGAACTACCAGGTCGAGCACCACGTGTTCCCGCGGATGCCGTCCGTGAACCTGCGGCAGGCAAGGCCGATCCTGCGCGAGTTCTGCGCGGAGCGCGACATCCCGTACACGGAGACGGGGCTGTTCGAGTCCTACGGGATCATCGTGCGGTACCTGAACCGCGTCGGGATCGGCGCGGCGGACCCGTTCGACTGCCCGATCGCGGCGCAGTACCGGTAAGCACCAGGACCGGGTCCGACGAACGTCGTCGTGCACAGGGAGTCGCCCCTCGGGCGGCTCCCTGCTGCCGTTCCGGCGCGAACCGATAATGAACATTATGTCATTTCACGGATCGAGGGCCGCCCCCGGGCGAGGCCGTCAGCGGCTCGGCGGGGGTCGTCGGCTTGTCGCGACAGCCGGTCGCGCGCCTGCCGCGACGCCTCCTCGTGCGGCGCGACCTTGACGGACCTTGACGGCCCGGCGTGACGCCGGCTGTCGTTCGAGGCGTGACATCGTGAGCGACGTGGCCCGGCGCACGCAACGTACCGGCGGAACGATGCCGGCGTGCGACGTTCATCGGCACGGTCGTTCCTGATCGATCGGCACGTCGGTGACCACTGCCGCCATACAATGGTGTATATCGCAACACAACGGTCTTATTGCGCACCCGTCCCCCGACCCCGGGCCGGGGGGGCGCGGCCGAGGACGCCGGAGCCCGGCGGTTCGGGACAGCACTGTCAGTCACTGCACATAGTCTGACCTGCATGGTTGCACCACCGCGTCTGGAACGTCTGACCGTCGCCGAAGCCGTCGCACGGTACCTGGCCGCCGTCGAGGTCGACGCCGTCCGTGAGGTCCTCTCCCCTGCCACCGCCCGCAGCTACTCGCGCGACGTCGCCGAGTTCGCGCGCCTGGCCGGCCCGGCCACGATCCTGGACGACATCAGCGGCCCCGACGTCGACGCGCTCCTGGTCCGCTACCAGTCCGCGCCGGACGCGCGCTTCACCGATCCCGGTGTCAAGCCCGGCCCGGGACGCTCCACCGCCACGGTCAACCGCTTCCGCCAGTCGGTCTCCCGCTTCTTCACGCACGCGGCCCGCGAGTGCTGGGTCCAGGCCGACCCGATGCAGTGGGCCTCTCCCCCGGCGCGCAGCCGCGAGCCGCTGCGGGTGGCGCGCACGGCGCTGTCCGCGGGCGCGGCCCGTTCGCTGCTGCTGTCCGACGACGCCGCCCCCGCCCGCCCCGACCAGGACCTGGCGGCGCGGGACCGGCTCGTGCTGGCGCTCCTGCTGATCCTCGGCCCGCGCGTCTCCGAGCTGGCCCGGGCCGAGACCGCGGACTTCACGCGCGAGCTCGGCGGGGAGCCCGCGGGCTCCGCGGTGTGGCGCATCCGCGGCAAGGGCGGGGCCGTCCGCAGCGTGACCCTCAGCCCGCCGCTCGCCGCGGCGCTGGACACCTACCTCACGCAGCTGCGCCCGCGCCTGGCCGCGCGCCGCCCGGACGACGCCGACGCGCAGCGGGCCCTGCTGCTGTCCTGGCGCGGCCGCCGGGTGGACACCCAGGCGATCCGCGCCCTGCTGCGCCGGGCCGTGGACCGGATGCCGCCCGAGGTGCGCCGCGAGGTCACCCCGCACGCCCTGCGGCACACGACGGCCACCCTCCTGGTCGCCGAGGGCTGGGACGTCAAGGTGGTGGCGGAGCTCCTCGGCCACGCCTCGATCGCCACCACGGGCGTCTACCTGGATCGCATCGACGGCGAACTGGCGGCCGCGGTCCGGGCGCACCCCCTGACCGCCTCCGGGTGATCCTGGGTGATCGCCCTGAAACCCACCCGGAAGCGGGCCGGTCAGCGCGAAAAATGCCGCGGGCACGGTGGCCGGCGGGTAGCGTGAGCAGAGTGCCGACCCGCGACATCGCCGGACTGACCATCGACATCGACCCCGAGCTGATCGGGCGCCTGCGCACGTTCGCGATGCGGGCCGGGCTGGTCGCCGCGGCCGTGCCCGTCGGAGTGGCCGTCGCGCTGACCGTGACGGACGCGATCCGGCGGCGGATGCATCCGCTGACCGCGAGCTTCCCCGCCGAGAAGCCGCTGACCGAGCAGATCGACGACACCGCCACCACGATCTACACCTACGGCGCCGACCTGTACGAGTCCATGCTCGAGGCGATCCGCGGGGCGAGCGAGACCGTGATGCTGGAGACGTACATCTGGAAGGACGACGCGATCGGCCGGCAGTTCAAGCAGGCCCTGATCGACGCGGCGGCACGCGGGGTCAAGGTCTACGCGGTGGTCGACGGGTTCGCGAACCTCGTGGTGCCGCAGTCGTTCTTCCGGTTCCCGCCCGACGTGCACCTGCTGCGGTTCCCCGTGTTCCGCCCGGGGATGCTGGCGCTGAACCTCCGCAAGTCCGGGCGCGACCACCGCAAGATCCTGGTCGTCGACGATCACATCGCCTACGTCGGGGGCTACAACATCGGCTCCCTGTACGCCACGCAGTGGCGCGACACGCACGTGCGGCTCGAGGGGCCCGCGGTGTGGGAGCTGCGCAACGCGTTCGTGGACTTCTGGAACCGGCACCGCGCCTCGAGGCTGCCGCAGCTCACCGACGCCGGCTCCCCGGACTGGATGCCGCACCTGCGCGCGGCCCGCAACGCGCCGAGCGAGCTCGTGTTCCCGATCCGGGGCCTCTACCTGGACGCGATCGACCGGGCCACGAGCCACGTCTACATCACGCAGGCGTACTTCATCCCGGACCGCGACATCCACACCGCCCTGCTGGCCGCCGCGCGCCGCGGCGTGGACGTGCGCGTGGTGGTGCCCCACAGGTCGAACCACGTGGTGGCGGACTGGCTGGCGCGCGGCATGTACACCTCGTTGCTGCGCGGCGGGGTGCGGATCTTCCTGTACCAGGACGCGATGGTGCACGCGAAGACCGCCACGATCGACGGCCGCTGGACGACGGTCGGCACCGCGAACATCGACCGCCTCAGCCTCACGGGCAACTACGAGGTGAACCTGGAGATCGTGGACGAGAAGCTCGCGGCGCGCATGGAGGACGTGTTCCGCCTCGACCTGACCAACTCGCGCGAGCTGACCCTGGGCGCCTGGGAGCGGCGTTCGGGCCTGGCGAAGCTGGGCGAGGCGCTGATCTCCCCGCTGCGCCCCCTGCTCTGAGTTCTCAGCCCGCGTGCCGGGCCTTGGCCCGCTCCAGGCGACGCCGCGTGAACTCGTCGTCACCCGCGGGCGCGTCGGCGCCGGCGTCGGGCCCGAACGTCTCGGTCGGGAGCTCGCTGAGCGTGCCCTCGATCTCCCGCCACACCCGTCCCACGGCGATGCCGAACACGCCCTGACCGCCCTGGACGAGATCCACGACCTCGTCGGGCGACGTGCACTCGTACACCGACGCGCCGTCGGACATCAGCGTGATCTGCGCCAGGTCCTCCACGCCGCGCTCCCGCAGGTGGGTGACCGCGGTGCGGATCTGCTGGAGGGAGACGCCCGTGTCGAGCAGGCGTTTGACGACCTTGAGCACCAGGATGTCCCGGAAGCTGTACAGCCGGTGGGTGCCCGAGCCGGTCGCGGGTTTGACGGTGGGCTCGACCAGGGCCGTGCGGGCCCAGTAGTCGAGCTGCCGGTACGTGATGCCCGCGACGCTGCAGGCGGTGGTCCCGCGGTAGCCGGTGTTCGCGTCCCGCTCGGTCAGGTTCTCACCGAAGAGGAGACCCTGGGCGCCGTGCGGGATCGGTTCACCGGCGGCTTGGACGACCTCACCATGGCTGTTCACTGTGCCTCCTGGAAGTTTCATGACCACGCTAGGGCCGGTGTGCGGAGTTCCTCCGGCAGGCGCTCCGGCGTGTCGCGGGCACTTTGTTGCTGTTCGGTCACACCTTCCCGTGACGGTGCGGCGAATGCTCCGGGGGCCGTGGGGTCGTGGCTCGCTATCCGTGCGACTGCCCTGGTGGTGGCCCGGAGAAGTCCTCCGGGCTGACGTGGTCGAGGAAGGCGCGGAACTTCTCCATCTCCTCGCGCTGGTCCACGTCCACGATCTCGACCCCGGCGAGCGCGACGATCTCGGCCGAGCAGAGCACGGGGCTGCCGGTGCGCACGGCGAGTGCGATGGCGTCCGACGCGCGGGAGTCGAGCCGGGCCCCGGAGTCCAGGACCAGCTCGGCGAAGTAGATGCCGCCCTCCAGCGCGACGATCTCGACGCGTTCGAGCCCGACGCCGACGGCGGCGAGCACGTCACGCAGCAGGTCGTGCGTCATGGGGCGGGGGGTGGCCAGGCCCGCCTGGGCCATGGCGATGGCGCTGGCCTCGCGGGGGCCGATGACGATCGGCACGGCGAGGTCGGCTGCGCTGTCCAGCAGCAGCACGACGATCTCCTGATCGCGCTGCTGCTGGCGGACGCCGAGGATCTCCACGGGGACCATCGGCACGTCGGGCGTCACCATTTCACGGTAGGCCGCGCGTCACAGATCCGCCACACCCTGGCGGACCCAGACGGCGTGCAGCCGGGTCAGCAGTTCCCCGATCTCGCCGGCCATCGCGTCGGCATGACCCTGCGCCTCGGCCGATCTGCGCCCCCGCCACGGCGCGGTGACCTGGTCCGCCAGTGCCACCTGACGGTCGGCGGCGGTGCGCAGCGCGCGCAGGTGCCGCGGTTCGATGCCATGCGATGAAAGTTGCGCGGCGATGCGCACCACGTCGACGGCACCGGGACCGAGGTGCCCCGTGCTGCTCTCGCTGATCGCCCCGGCGCGCACCAGCTGCTCCACCAGGTCGACCGGTACTCCCCCGGCGGCGTCGGCGACCTGCTCGTGCGTCCACCGGCGGCGGGAGCGGTCCTCGTCGGCGGTCGGCGCGAGGCGCGGCGCCGGGCGCGGCCCGTCGTCGTCGCCCGCGTCCATCGCCGCGAGGCGGTCCTTGATCACCTTCAGCGGCAGGTAGGAGTCGCGCTGCTCGGTGAGCACGAACCGTAGCCGCTCGACGTCAGCGGGGCTGTACTGCCGGTAGCCCGACGGCGTGCGCACGGGCGTGATCAGGCCCTGCTCCTCCAGGAAGCGCAGCTTCGAGTGCGATACGTCCCCGAACTCGGGCGCGAGCGTGCGCAGCACGTCGCTGATGCGCATCGTGGCCTGGCGCGAGATGCCGCGGGGCCACGGTTCGGGGCCGCGGCCGGCGGCCTGCTGGCGGGCGGCCTGACCACCGGCCCCGGCCGTCACCTCTGCGGTACTCCGGGCACGGCGTGCGGCATGGCCTGCGGGCTGGCGTGGAACGTGAGGCGGAACTTGCCGATCTGCACCTCGTCGCCCGTGGACAGGGTCGCGCCGTCGATGCGCTCGCGGTTCACGTAGGTCCCGTTCAGCGAGCCGATGTCGCGCACGGTGAACGTGTCGCCGTCGCGCACGAACTCGGCGTGCTTGCGGGAGACCGTGACGTCGTCGAGGAAGATGTCGGCCTGTTCGCTGCGCCCGGCGACGCACCGGTCGGTGTCCAGGAGGAACCTGGCGCCGAAGCCCGGCCCCCGCTGCACGACGAGCAGCGCGGAGTGGCGCGGCAGCGCGGCGACGGCCGCGGCCTCCTCGGGGCTGAGCGCGGTGCGTCCGGCTGCGGCGTCGTCCCCCGAGGGGAACACGATGCGGCCGAGGTTGGCTGTCGTCGACGTGGTGTCAGGGCTGACCGGATGAGTGTGGCCGCTGGGGTCGGTCATCGGGTCTCCTCGGTGTGGTGGGTCGGGATGCGTGCTGCGGGTTCTTCCGGGCGCCGGGGCGCTGCTGGTGCTGTCACGTGCGGGTTCGCGACCGAGGCCCGGTTCGACCAACCTACATGCCACCAGCGGGGATCGGCTACTCCTCGCCGCCGTGGCGCCCGGTTCCGGGGTAGATCCTGGGGTTCACCCCGAGCCGGTCGTCGCGTGCTCAGGGTCCTGCGGCGCGCGCGTCGCGTCGACCGCGACGTTGTCCTGGCGCGTGACCTCGGCCGTCGCCTCGTGGTCGCGCAGGGTGGGCAGCGCGCCGCCGGGGATCTCCAGGGCGGGCCCGACGGTGTCGGGGTCGCCGATCGCGGTCCAGACGTAGGGCACGTTCAGCAGGTTCCCGTCGAGCATGATGTGCCCGTCGACGGTCTCGGTGAAGTGGCTGCTGGTGACGATGCGCACGTTGTTGATCTCCTGCGCCTCCACGCCGGCGTTGCGGAGCTCCTCCAGCGTGTTGAACATGTCGGCGGCGGAGACCGTGCCCGGCTGCGCGGCGATCTCGACGACGACGCCGGGCCCCTGCGCGGGCAGCCTGCCCGACAGGATGCCCTCGTACTCGGCCCGCTGCTCGGCCAGCTCCCGGGCGGCGCGGTCGCGCCCGTCGGCCGAGCGCAGGTCGTCGCGCGCCTGGGTGAGGTTCGCGACCTCGTCCTCGAGCTGGTCGCCGCGCTGGGTGACCTCGTCCAGCAGCCGCACGAGCTCGTCCTGCCGCAGCGAGGCGAGCTGCTCCCCGGTGGACTGCGCCACCTGCACGGCGAGCGCGAACCCGAACGCGACGCACAGCGCCGCGGTGATGTACTCGGCGCGGCGCCCGGCGGGCTTGAACAGGTTCCAGAGCCGCGACCGGCCGCCGATGTCGGGGCGCGCGGGGGCGGGGGCGGGGGCCGCCGCGGCTTCCAGGGCTTCGCCGGACTCGCCGGGTTCCGTGCCGGGGACGCCGTCCCGGTCGTCCGTGTCGACGCCGGTCGTCCTGTCCGCGTCCGCGTCGTCGTCCGCGTCGTCGTGTCCGGGATCGTGTCCGACGACGGCGTCGTCCTCCTGGGCCTCTCCCCCGGCCCCGGCGACCTCACCGCCGTCGGGCAGCTCCTCGCGTTCCCCGTGCTCCTGGTGTTCCTCGTGCTTCTTCTCCCGCGCGTCCGTCATCGCCGCTCACGCCTTGAAGATCGCGCGCCGGATCGACGCCGCGTTGGAGAAGATGCGGATCCCGAGCACCACGATGACGGCCGTCGACAGCTGCGAGCCGACCCCGAGCTGGTCGCCGAGGAACACGATGAACGCGGCGATGAGGATGTTGAACAGGAACGAGGTGAGGAACACCTTGTCGTCGAACATGCCCTCCAGCGCGGCGCGCAGGCCGCCGGCGAGCGCGTCCAGGGCGGCCACGACGGCGATCGGCAGGTACGGCTGGAGCACCACCGGCACGGTGGGCTGCAGGATGAGACCGGCGATCACGCCGACCACGAGGCCGATGACAGGGATCATGCTCCGTCCTTCTGGTTGACGTTCGTGGCCCACCGCAGCGTCTGCGGCCGTCCCGCGGCGAGCCGCAGCTCGTCGGCGCCCGCGACGGAGGATTCCACGCCCTGGGTGCCGAGCACCTGAAGGTACGCCGGTCCGGTGGACCGCGCGAACTCGACCTCGAGCTTCTCGGGGTCGCCGATCGCCTCGACCTTGTAGGACGGGCCGTTCAGCGGCTGCAGGTCCACCAGGATCGCGGCCCCGGCGGACCGGATGGCGCTGGACGCGGTCAGCCGCTGCCCGCCCACCGAGATCGCCTCGGCGCCCGAGGCCCACAGCGCGTTCACGACGAACTGCAGGTCGGTGTCCCACACCCGCTGGTCCGCCCCGGCCTCGGGATCCTCCCCGCCGAGGCCGCCGTCGGTCAGCGTGACGACCAGGCCCGGCCCCGTGACCGCCTCGGTGCCGTTGGAGAGCTTGTCGAGGTCGTTCAGCTCGCGCAGCGCGCTCGGGAGCGTGCCCGCCCGCTCCAGCTCCTCGACCTGCCCGGCGAGCGTGACCGACCGGCCGGTGAGTTCCTCGACCTGCTCGCTGCGCGCGGTGACCTGGTCGATGAGGACGGAGCGGGCCTGCCCGGCGACGGGCTGCGGCGCTCGCAGGTGCCCGACGGCGACGGTGACGGCCAGGCCGAGCCCGACGGCCACGAGCATGGCGGTCACGGTGCCGGGCACCCCGGGGTCGGCGTCCTTGCCGGCGGCGCGGCGCGCCTCGCGCCGCCGGGCGGCCGCGGCGTACCCGGGGTCGAGGGGCCGCTCCATGACCTCGGTCAGGAGGGTCATGGAGGCATCGGGCCGGGCATCGGGCCGGGTGCCGGGCCGACGACGTCCTGCCGCGTTCATCCGGCCACCGCCAGCCGGCGCACCTGGGCCACGTACTGCAGGCCCGCGAGCCAGTAGAGGGCCACGCCCCAGCCGGTGAACGCCCAGCCTGCGACGTAGGCGGCCGTCCCGGCGGCGCCTGAGGAGATGCCGGGCACCTCGGCGAGCAGGAGCAGCGGAAACGCGTACAGCAGCGCGAAGGTGGCGACCTTGCCGACCTGGCTGACGTTGAGCGTCCCGTACCCGAGGCGGGCCAGGACCGGCACGGTCAGGGCGAGCAGGAGGTCGCGGCCGACGACGGCGGCCACCAGCCACAGCGGGACGATCTCGCGCCAGGCAAGGCCCAGCAGGGTGACGAAGATGAACAGCCGGTCCGCGAGCGGGTCGAGGATCTGCCCGAGGCGGGTGATCTGCCCGAGGCGGCGGGCCAGCACGCCGTCGAGCCAGTCCGTGGCGCCCGAGACCGCGAGGACGACGAGGGCGGCGGCGTCCTGCCGCGTGACGATCAGGACCGCGAAGACGGGCACGAGCACCAGCCGGGCCATGCTGATCACGTTGGGCACCGTCAGGACACGGGAGCTGATCTCCTGTCCCCTGGCCGCCACCCGCGCCATTCTACGGGTCTTTCGGCCGCCGCAGTGCGGATCGGTACCGGCGCGCCGGGTGCGGCGTGCCGGTACCCGGGGCGGGCGTGCCGAAGGTCACCACCGGCGTGTCTGGCCGCAGGCGGCGTCGGGCACGTAGGATGTGCGAGATCCCCCTGGAGTTTGTCGCCTTCTGCGCGTGGCCGGCCGTCATCAGTGCCGGAGCGAGTGTGTGTTCGCCGAGTGAGCGACTCAGGGCCGCGGCGTCGGTATGACGCCGGTGTCCCGGACTCCCCCTCGACGAAGAAACGGTTGTACACCCCCATGCCCGCTGCCATCCTGACCGCGCCCGAGATGTCTGAGTTCTCCGGGGCGGCCGACGACGACGCGCTGAACGACGCCGTCGCGTCCGCCCAGCCCGCCGAGAGCGCACCCGCCGACGACCCCGAGAACACGGTGGAGACCATCACCGACGAGACCGCCCCGCTCGAGACCGCCCCCCTCGAGACCACCTCCCGCGAGGTCGCCCCGGCGGCCGCCACCGAGGCGGACGCCCCGGCCGAGGAGCCGGAGCTGCGCTTCGACTCGCTCCCCCTGCCCCGACCGCTCCTGGACGCGACCCGCGACCTGGGCTTCACCACGCCGTCGGACATCCAGGCCGCCGCGATCCCGCCGCTGCTCGAGGGCCGCGACATCACCGGCGTCGCGCAGACCGGCACCGGCAAGACCGCCGCGTTCGGCCTGCCGCTGCTGGCCGCGGTGGACGCGTCCGCCGACGTGTCCGGCGGGCACGTGCAGGCGCTCGTCCTGGCCCCGACCCGCGAGCTGGCGATGCAGGTCGCCGACGCGATCGAGTCGTTCGCGACGCACCTGCCCGGCGTGCGCGTCGAGGCCGTGTACGGCGGCTCGCCCTACATGCCGCAGCAGCGCGCGCTGAAGCACGGCGTGCACGTCGTGGTCGGCACGCCCGGGCGCGTCATGGACCACATGGAGCGCGGCTCCCTGAACCTGGACGGCGTGCGGTTCCTCGTGCTGGACGAGGCCGACGAGATGCTCCGGATGGGCTTCGCGGAGGACGTCGAGCAGATCTTCTCCCAGGCGCCCGCGAAGCGTCAGGTCGCCCTGTTCTCCGCGACGATGCCCCCCGCGATCCGCCGGGTGGCCGACCAGCACCTGAACGACCCGGTCGAGATCGCCGTGACCCGGCAGTCCTCCACGGTCACCTCCGTGCGGCAGACGTACGCCGTGGTCCCGTTCCGGCACAAGACTGGCTCGCTCGTGCGCGTGCTGGCCACGTCAGACACGGACGCCGCGATCGTGTTCACCCGGACCCGCGGCTCGGCGGAGGACGTGGGCTCCGCGCTGCTCGCGCAGGGCATCTCCGCGGCCACCATCTCCGGTGACGTGGCCCAGAAGGACCGCGAGAAGATCGTCGAGCGGCTCCGCTCGGGCGCGCTGGACGTGCTGGTCGCCACGGACGTGGCGGCACGCGGCCTGGATGTGGACCGCATCGGCCTGGTCGTGAACTTCGACCTGCCGCGCGAGCCCGAGGCGTACGTGCACCGCATCGGCCGCACCGGCCGCGCCGGCCGCACCGGCGAGGCGCTCACGTTCGTCACCCCGCAGGAGAAGGGGCTGCTGCGCCGCATCGAGCGGACCGTGCGCACCCGCCTCGAGGAGGTCGAGATCCCCTCGCCGCGCGACGTGTCGGCGCACAAGTTCGCCGACCTGCTCAAGAAGGTCGGCCCGCGCCGCGAGGCCGGGCGCCTCGACCTGTACGCGAGCATGCTGCGCACGCACCTGACCGAGCAGGCCGCGGCCGCGGCGCCGGCCGACGACGCCGCCGGCGCGGACGCGACCTCCGGCGAGGGCGCCCTTGTCCTCGACGTCGAGGAGCTGGTCCAGACCGCGGCGGCGCTCGCGGCGATGGCGGTGGGCGACGACGGGCCGCAGCTGCGGGCCGAGCAGGAGGAGTACGAGCGGGAGCAGGCCCGGACGCGGGCGGCGAGCCAGCGCGCGACGCGCGACGGTGAGCGGCACGACCGGGACGGCGACCGCACGGGCCGCCGGGACGGGCGCGGCCGGGAGCGTTCGGGCCGTGCGCCGGGCGGTCCGGGCACGCGGTACCGCGTCGCGGTGGGCCACTCGCACGGGGTGAACCCGGGCGGGATCGTGGGCGCGCTGACGGGTGAGGGCGGTCTGACCGGGTCGGACGTCGGCAAGATCGACATCTTCGGGTCGTTCTCGCTGGTGGACATCTCGGCGCCGCTGGACGAGGACACGATGGCGCGTCTGAGCCGGGCGCGGGTGGCCGGGCAGGCGCTGCGGATCCAGCTGGACCGGGGCAACCCGGGTGGCGGGCGCCGTGAGGGCGACCGTTCGGACGACCGGGGCGAGCGTCGCGGCGGGTTCAGCCGCCGTGAGGGTGGCCGGGACCGGGATCGCGCGCCTCACCGTGCTCGCTGACGAGTGATTCGAGGCGTCGCGCCTCACGCATCCCGTGCTCGCCGTCGGACCGCTGGACGGCCATGACGGCGAGCACTGTGCCGTCCGCGAGGTCGAGGTGGACCCACGGGTCGCCGAGGCCGAACCGGACGGCGACGATCTCGGCCCATTCCAGGCGGCGGGCGCGCGCGTAGTTGACCACGAGCAGGCCGTGCCGGTCGGGTACGGCGCGGATGGCGGCGAACCGGACGGCGAGCAGCGCGAACAGCAGGCCGGTGACGATGATCGAGGCCTGGTTCACCAGGTCGTGGGATCCGGGGCTGGTGGCCACGAGCGCCACGAACACGCAGCCCGCGACGATGACGACGCCCGTGCCCCACGCCACGGGGGTGGTGAACCGGCCGCGGAAGGTGCGGTAGCGCCCCGCGTCGTCGGGCGGCGCGTCGTCGGTCATCGCCACGGCACCTTCCCTCGGCCCGTCATTCCCGGCCCGTCACCCGCGGGCGGTCACATGCGGCTGGCGTGGATGGACGTGACGATGATCGCGCGGGCGCCGACGTCGTGCAAGGCGTCCATGACGCGGTTGGTGTCGCCGCGCGGCACCATGACGCGCACGGCCGACGCCGCCCGGTGGTGCTGCGGGGAGACGGTCGGGGACTCGAACCCGGGCGTGATCGCGACGGCCTGTTCCAGGATCTCGTTCGGGACCACGTACTCCATGAGCACGTAGGAGCGGGCCGTGATGACGCCGGACAGGCGCCGGGTCAGGGTGCGGACCCCGGCCGGCTCGGCGGCGTCGGCCTGGCGGATGAGCACGGCCTCGCTGGTGAGGATCGGGTCGCCGAACACCTCCAGGCCCGCGGCCTTGAGGGTGCTGCCCGTCTCGACGACGTCGGCGATGAGGTCCGCGACGCCGAGGCCCACGGAGCTCTCCACGGCGCCGTCGAGGTGCACGAGCTCGCCGGGGGTGACGCCCTGCTCGGCGAGGTGGTCGGCCACGAGGGTGGTGTACGACGACGCGACGCGCTTGCCGGCGATCCCGGCCACGTCGGTGACGGTGCCGGCGGGTGCCGCGAACCGGAACGTGGAGCGCGCGAACCCGAGCGGCAGGTGCTCGACGGCGTTGGCGCCGGAGTCCAGCAGCAGGTCGCGGCCAGTGATCCCGGCGTCCACGGTGCCGGCGCCGACGTAGACGGCGACGTCGCGCGGGCGCAGGAAGAAGAACTCGCACCCGTTGGCCGGGTCGGCGAGCACCAGCTCGCGGCCGCCGCGGCGCTGCCGGTAGCCGGCTTCGCGGAGCATCTCGGACGCGGGTTCGGACAGGGAGCCCTTGTTGGGGACGGCGATACGCAGCATCGTCGGCTGCCTCCTAGCGGTGAGTGGTGACGGCGGGTCTGCGGTGCGGGAGGGGGCCGGTCCCGGCGCGGCGGCGCCCGGGACCGGCCGTCCCGCTACAGATGCGCGTACACGTCCTCCAGCGTCAGTCCCTTGGCCAGCATCAGCACCTGCAGGTGGTACAGGAGCTGGGAGATCTCCTCGGCCGTCTCGGTGTCCGACTGGTACTCGGCGGCCATCCACACCTCGGCGGCCTCCTCGACGACCTTCTTGCCGATCGCATGGACGCCCGCGTCCAGCTGCGCCACGGTGCCCGAGCCCGCGGGGCGGGTCTCGGCCTTCTCGGACAGCTCGGCGAACAGGGACTCGAAGGTCTTCACGCGCCCGAGCCTAGTTGCTGTTCCAGCACCACGGCGGTGGCGACCGCAGCCTGGACAGCCTCGGCGCCCTTGTCCTCGGAGCTGCCCGCAAGGCCGGCACGGTCGAGGGCCTGTTCCTCGTTGTCGCAGGTGAGCAGGCCGAACCCGACGGGGATGCCGGAGCGGACGGACACATCCGTCAGGCCGTTGGTCGCCGCGGCGCACACGTAGTCGAAGTGGGGTGTGCCACCCCGGATGACGACGCCGAGGGCGACGATCGCGTCCGGGAGGCCCGCGGCGTCGCCGGACGCCCGGCCGGTCAGGCCCGCGAGGCGGGACGCCGCGACCGGCAGCTCGAACGACCCCGGCACGCGCACCTCCGTCCAGTCGGCGCCGGCGTCGCGCAGCGCGCGGCGCGCGCCCTCCAGCAGACCGTCCATGACCCGGGTGTGCCAGCTCGCCGCGATCACCACGACGCGCAGCCCGCGTCCGTCGACCCGCACCTGCGGTGCTCCGTGCCCGCTCATCGTCCTGCCTCCTGGAATTCGTCGGCGATCTCGTGGGTGGTTTCCCCGGTCAGGTGTCCCATCCGCTCCTGCTTGGTCGCGAGGTAGCGGGCGTTGTGCGGGCCCGCGCCCACGTGCAGGGGGCGTCGTCCGACGACGTCGACGCCGTCGGCGGCCAGGCCGCCCGTCTTGGCCGGGTTGTTCGTGAGCAGCTCGACCTGCTTGACGCCCAGGTCCGCGAGGATCGCGGCCGCCGCGCCGTACTCGCGCGCGTCGACCGGCAGGCCGAGGTGCGCGTTCGCGTCCACGGTGTCCAGGCCGCGGTCCTGGAGCGCGTAGGCGGCGATCTTGTCCGCCAGGCCGATGCCGCGGCCCTCGTGCCCGCGCAGGTAGACGACGGCGCCGGGCCGGCCCGCGGCGGCAGCGGCGGTCACGGCCTCCAGGGAGGCGGCGAGCTGCGGGCCGCAGTCGCAGCGCAGGGAGCCGAACGCGTCGCCTGTGAGGCACTCGGAGTGGACGCGGACCAGCGCCGGGGCGGGCGCGGGGGCGGCGTCGCCCGGGGCCGGCGGTGCGACCAGGGCCAGGTGTTCCGCGCCCGTGACCAGGTCCCGGTACGACGTCACCTCGAACGTGCCGTGCTCCGTCGGCAGCACCGCCGTCGCCACCCGGCGGACGCGCGCGGGCCCGTCCGCCGCGGGAAGATCAGCGGGAGCGGTGACCGGTTCGACCTCGTCAAGGAATTCCACGAGGTCTGAAACCGTGATCAGCACCAGATTCATTTCCGCGGCCAGGCGCGCGGCGTCGTCGTACCGCAGCATCGTACCGTCGTCGGACACCAGCTCCGCGATCGCGGCGACGGCTGCCGGACCCGCCGCTGCCGGGGGCGATCCGGCCGGCGTGCCAGCCAGGCGCACCAGGTCCACCGCGGCCTCCGTGTGCCCCTGGCGCTCGCGGACGCCGCCGGGGCGGGCGCGCAGCGGCAGGACGTGGCCGGGGCGGATGAGGTCCGACGGGGTCGTGGCCGGGTCGGCGAGCGTGCGCAGCGTCAGGGCGCGATCCGCCGCGGAGATCCCGGTCCCCACGCCGCGGGCATCAACTGAGACGGTGTACGCGGTGGTGAGCGGGTCCTCGGAGTCCGGCCACATCAGCGGCAGGTGCAGCGCGTTGGCCCGGGCCGCGGGCATCGGCGCGCACAGGTAGCCCGACGTGTGCCGCACCGTCCAGGCCACCCACTCGGCCGAGGCGCTCGCGGCCGACAGGACGACGTCGACCTCGTTCTCCCGGGCGGCGTCGTCCGCCACGAGCACGGGGCGCCCGGCGCGGAGCGCTTCGAGGGCGGCGGGCACGGTGTGCGCGACGGCGGCCGTGTGCCGCTCGTGATCGGGGACGACGGCGGTCATGCGGTCACCTCCCGCGTGAGCCCGGTGTCCTGCGGGCGTCCTGCCGCCGTCAGGAGGCGTTCGGTGTACTTGGCCAGGACGTCCACCTCGACGTTGACGGGCGCGCCGGGGGCGAGCTCGCCGAGGTTCGTGGCCTCGAGGGTGGTCGGGATGAGGGAGACGCCGAAGCTGCCGTGGCCGGCTGCGTCGTCGCCGACGGCGTCGTCGGACACGGTGGTGACCGTGAGGGAGACGCCGTTGAGGGTGATCGAGCCCTTTTCCGCGACGTAGCGCAGCAGGGGGTGCGGGGCGGTGAAGGTGAGGTCGTCCCAGCGCGGGCCGGGCTCGCGCGACGCGAGCGTGGCGGTGCCGTCGACGTGGCCCTGGACGATGTGGCCGCCGAGGCGGCCGTTCGCCGGGAGGGCCCGCTCGAGGTTGACGCGGGCGCCCGGGGTGAGCGCGCCGAGGGTGGTGCGGCGCAGCGACTCGGGCATGACGTCGAAGGCGAGCTGGCCTTCTTCGGGGCCGATGCCGGTGACCGTGAGGCAGACGCCGTTGACGGCGACGGAGTCGCCGGGGCGCGCGTCGGACGCGGCCAGGGGTGCGGTGACGGTGAGGACGGCGTCGGCTGCGTCGTCGTCAGGGTGAACGAGGGACCGTACGGTGCCGGTCTCCTCGACGATGCCGGTGAACATGTGTGAACTTCCCTCCCGGAGCCTCAGCGCTCCGGGGGTTCACCGATGGGCCGTGGCCGCCTGGCCGGTCTCCCGGCGTGACGGCACGGACGACGGCGTCGGCCGTGGACGCGCCTCCCCCTTGCGGGTTTGCGGCAGCCCGCGACCGCACGTGCTTCCTCCCATCCGGACTTTGACCGTCGGCCCTGGAATTCCACCAGGTCAACCGGCCTGCCGTGAGGCAGGGCGCGGGTCGCGGGCTTTCACCGCCGGCTCGGATTTTCACCGACCCCGGAGCACGTTCGTTCGTACAGCTTGCGCAGCACAGCCTGCCACAGGTCGGGGCGGGAGCGGACGTGACGTCCGTCTCGTGGCGGGGGCGGGTGCTCCCCCGCTCATCGCGTGGACCAGCCAGGTCGCGACCTAGACTGGCCGGGTGCGTCTCCTTTTCGCCGGAACCCCGGAACCCGCTCTTGCCTCGCTGGAGGCGCTGATCGCGTCGCGTCACGAGGTGGTCGCCGTGCTGACGCGAGCCGACGCGCCGGCGGGGCGGGGGCGGAAGCTGACGCCGAGCCCGGTGCGGGCGCGGGCCGACGAGGCCGGGATCCCGGTGATCACCGACGTGCCGCGCGGGGCGGAGTTCCTGGCGGCCCTGCGGGAGCTCGACGTCGACGCGGCGCCCGTGGTCGCCTACGGGCACATCCTGCGGCCGGAGGTCCTGGCGGTCCCGCGGCTGGGATGGGTCAACCTGCACTTCTCCGTGCTGCCCGCCTGGCGTGGCGCCGCGCCGGTGCAGCGGGCGATCATCGCCGGCGACGAGATCACCGGGGCCACGACGTTCCTCCTGGACGAGGGGATGGACACCGGGCCGGTGCTCGGCACGACGACGGAGAAGATCGGGGCCGCCGACACGTCCGGCGACCTGCTGGGCCGGCTCGCCGTCTCCGGGGCGGAGCTCCTGGTGTGCACCCTGGACGCGCTGGAGGACGGGACGCTCGCCCCGCGGCCGCAGCCGTCCGACGGCGTCTCGGTCGCCCCGAAGCTCACCTCCGCCGACGCGGAGATCCGCTGGGGGGTGCCGGCCTTGGCGATCGACCGGCGCATCCGCGGGTGCACCCCGGCGCCGGGGGCGTGGACGGTGCTGCCTGGTGTGGCCGGCGACGGCGACCGGGGTTCGGGTCCGGGTGCGGGTGGTGACGCGCGGCTCGGGCTGGGCCCGGTCACGCCGGTGCCCGAGGTCGAGGACCTGGCTCCCGGCGTCGTGCGGGCCGAGCGGAAGCGGGTCCTGGTCGGCACGGCGACCCACGCCGTGGCCCTCGGCGAGGTCAAGCCCCCGGGCAAGAAGCTGATGCCGGCCCCGGACTGGGCCCGCGGCGCGGGCCGAGCCGCCGTCGAGGCGGGCCTGCCCCTGGGGCCGCCCGCCTAGGAGCTGGGCTGGGAGCTGGGCTGGGAGGCGGTCGGCCGGATGTCAGTGCGGTCGGTCCCCCGAGCGGCCGACTTCTCGACATCGGGCCGACCGGCGTCGACGACCGGCCGACCGCATCGGCCCCGGATCCGTCGGGGCTGGACGGCGGGCGTCCGGTGGGGCGAAGTTCCGTGGGGCGAATAGGATCGCCGGGTGTCGAACAATTCTCGGGTTCCCAGCGGTGGCCGCAACGGCGGAGGGTCGGAGCGTGGCCGGGGCGACTCGGGGTACGAGCGGCGGGACGCCCGAGGGCGGCAGCGGTCGGCGGCCCGGGTGCGCGGGGAGCGGCCCGTCTCGCGGCAGGCTCCCGGGGAGCGGGCCAAGCGGACCGACGCCGCCCGCACGGTCGCGTTCGACGTGCTGCGGCAGGTGGACGAGTCCGACGCGTACGCCAACCTCGTGCTGCCGCCGCTGCTGGCCGAGCGCAGGATCCGCGGGCGGGACGCCGGGTTCGCGACCGAGCTGACCTACGGCACGCTGCGGATGCGCGGCCGGTACGACGCCGTCCTGGCCCACTGCGTCGACCGGCCGCTCGGCGATCTCGACCCCGCCGTGCTCGACGTGCTCCGCCTCGGCGCCCACCAGCTGCTCGGGATGCGGGTGCCCTCGCACGCCGCCGTCTCCGAGACCGTCGCGCTCGCGCGCGCCGGTGTCGGCGCCGGGCCGGCGCAGTTCGTCAACGCCGTGCTGCGGCGGGTCTCCGAGGTCGAGCCCGGCGAGTGGCTGGAACGCCTCACCGCCGCGGCCCCCGACGAGGTCAGCGCTCTCGCCGTCGTCGAGTCGCACCCCGCCTGGATCGCCCGCTCCCTGCGCGAGGCCCTCGCCGGGCACGGCCGCGACGTCGCCGAGCTCGGCGACCTCCTGCGCGCCGACAACGCCGCACCCCGCGTCACCCTGGTGGCCCGCCCCGGCCTCGTCGACACCTCCGACGACGACGCCTGGCACGACGCCGACCTCCTGCCCGGCACCTGGGCCCCCACCGCCCTCGTCCTTGACGGCAACGACCCGGGCGCCGTGCCCGCCGTCCGCGACGGACGCGCCGGCGTCCAGGACGAGGGATCACAGCTCGTCACGCTGGCGCTCGCGGGCGTGCCGATCGAGGACTCCGACGGCGAGGGCGAGCGCTGGCTCGACCTGTGCGCAGGGCCGGGCGGCAAGGCGGCGCTGCTGGCCGCGATGGCGGCGCAGTTCGGGGCGACGCTCGTCGCGAACGAGATCCAGCCGCACCGGGCCCGGCTGGTGGAGCGGGCACTGCAGGCGATCCCGGACGGCGTCGTCGAGGAGGTCCGGACCGGGGACGGGCGCGAGGTGGGGGCGGCGGAACCGTCGTCGTACGACCGGGTGCTCGTGGACGCGCCGTGCACCGGGCTGGGCGCGCTGCGCCGTCGTCCCGAGTCCCGCTGGCGGCGCGCGCCGTCGGACCTGGCGACGCTGACCGGGCTGCAGCGCGAGCTGCTCGCGTCCGCGCTCGACGCCGTGAAGCCGGGCGGCGTGGTCGCGTACGTGACCTGCTCCCCCGTCCTGGCCGAGACCCAGCTGGTGGTCACGGACGTGCTGCGCCGGCGCGACGACGTCGAGCGCCTCGATACGCCGGCGGCGCTGCGGCGCGCCCTGCGCACCGCACCCGACGGGAGCAGGCCCGAGATCCCGCTGCCCGCGGGCGACAAGGCCCGCGACGACGTCCAGCTGTGGCCGCACGTCCACGGGACCGACGCGATGCACCTGACGCTGCTGCGCAAGAAGAGCTGACCGGTCCCTGCCTGGCGGGCTGTCCTACGCTTGGCCCCGTGAAGCCTCTGATCGCACCGAGCATCCTGGCCGCCGACTTCATGAACCTGGAGTCCGAGCTGGGACGCATCGCGTCCGCGGACTACGTGCACGTGGATGTCATGGACTACCACTTCGTGCCGAACCTGACGCTCGGGATCCCGGTGTTCGAGCAGCTCACGAAAGTGTCGCCGGTCCCGGTGGACGCGCATCTGATGATCGAGGACCCGGACCGGTGGGCGCCCGCGTACGCCGAGGCGGGAGCCGCGTCGGTGACGTTCCACGTCGAGGCGGCCAAGGATCCGGTGCGGCTGGCCCGGGAGCTGCGGCGGCTGGGCGCGCGGGCGAGCGTCGCGCTGAAGCCCGGCACGCCGGTCGAGGCGCACCTCGGCCTGCTGCGGGAGGTCGACATGGTGCTGATCATGACCGTGGAGCCCGGGTTCGGGGGGCAGTCGTTCATGGCGGACATGCTGCCCAAGATCCGCCGCACCCGGCAGGCCGCGCGCGAGGCCGACCTGGACATCTGGATCCAGGTCGACGGCGGCATCTCCCGCGCGACGATCGACCGGACCGCGGACGCCGGGGCGAACGTCTTCGTGGCGGGCTCGGCCGTCTACGGGGCCGACGACGCCGCCGCGGAGATCAGCACCCTGCGGGACCTCGCGGCCGCGCACACCCACTGACCCCGGCGCGCCGCCCGCGAGGTGGTGCCGGTCAGCGGCCGAGGAGGGTCAGCGTCGCGGCCGCCGCCTCCGAGGTCGCGGTGTACATCAGCAGGCGGTGGCCGGAGTCGTCCGCGGGAGCCAGGACCTCGAAGGCGAGCTCGAGCTCCCCCACCTCCGGGTGACGGAACAGCTTCGTGCCCGACACGCACCGGTCCACCGGATGCCCGGCCCACCTGCGGGCGAACTCCGGGCTCTTCACGGTCAGCTCCCCCACCAGCGCCGTCAGCTCCTGGTCCTCGGGATCCCTGCCGGCCAGCACGCGCAGGGACGCGACCGCACGCCGGGCCTCCACGGGCCAGTGCGGGTACAGCTCCCGCGTGTGCTCGTCCAGGAACAGCATGCGCGTCAGGTTGGGCCGCTCCCGCGGGCTCAGGGGGGCGGCCGCATCCAGGTGCCCCGCCACGAGCCGGTGCCCCAGCACGTTCCACCCCAGCACCTCGCTGCGGCGCCCCAGGATCACCGCCGGCGTCTGCCCCAGCGTCCCGATCAGGCGCAGCATCCCCGCCCGCGCCTGGTCGTGCCGGACCGGCTCCCGCCTCCGCACCCGCGCCGCCGGCCGAGCCAGCTGATCCAGGTGCGCCCGCTCGTCCGGCCCCAGCTCCAGGGCCGTGGCGATCGACGCGAGCACCGCCTCCGACGCGTTCACGCTCAGCCCCTGCTCGAGCCGCGCGTAGTACGTCGCGCTCACGCCCGCCAGCATCGCCAGTTCCTCGCGCCGCAACCCCGGCACACGCCGTCGGCCGTAACCACGCAGCCCCACGTCCTGCGGACGCAACGCCGCCCTGCGGGACCGCAGGAACTCCCCCAGCGGATTGGACAGCACGCTCACGTCGCTCACCCGCCCATTGTCACGCGGCGCGCGCGCCGCAGCCTGTCCCCGGCAGTGACAGGCTCGCCCGTGACCGTCTCCACGGGGTGTGGCTGCGCCCGACGACGGCGCCCAGGGTGGGCGCATGACCACCAGCAAGCCCGCGGCCGGCGTCGTCGGGCACGACACCCTCACCGGCCGGCAGCGGACCGCCCTCGCCGTGCTCCTCACCGCGAGCTTCACGCTCGCCGTCGACTTCTCCGTCCTCAACGTCGCCATGCCCGCCATCGGCGCCGACGTCGGGCTCGGGATCGCGGACCTGCAGTGGATCGCGACCGCGTTCGCGCTCTCCTCCGCCGGGTTCACCCTGCTCATGGGACGCGTCGCCGACATCGCCGGACGCCGGCGCATGTTCCTGATCGGGATGGCGCTCCTCGGCGCCGGGTCGCTCGCCGGAGGCCTGGCCGGCACGCCCGCCGTCCTGCTCGGCGCGCGGGTCGCCCAAGGCCTCGCCACCGCGATCGTCGCGCCCGCCGCGCTCGCGCTGCTCATCGGGACCTTCCCCGAAGGCCGCGCACGGGACAAGGCCCTCGGGCTCAACGGATCCCTCATGGCCGCCGGGTTCACCACCGGGGCGATCCTCGGCGGGCTGCTGACCGACCTGCTGTCCTGGCGGTGGGCGTTCCTCGTCAACGTGCCGATCGCCGCGGCCGTGCTGATCGTGGCACCCCTCGTGCTCGCCGAGAGCCGCAGCCGGACGCGACCCCGGCTCGACGTGCCCGGCGCCGTCGTCGTCACCCTCGGGCTGCTGGCCCTCGTCCACGGGTTCACCCACGCCGCCGCAACCTCCTGGACCGACCCCCTCACCCTGGCGGCGCTCGCGGGCGCGGTCGTGCTGCTGGCGCTCTTCGTCGTGGTGGAACGCGTGGTGCCCCACCCGCTCGTACCGCTGGGGCTGCTGACCCGGCGGAACGTGGCGTGGGGGAACATCGCCGGGTTCCTCGCGTTCGCCACCGAGACCTCGCTCGTGTTCCTGCTGACGCTCTACCTGCAGAACGTGCTCGGCTACACGCCCCTCGCGGCCGGGCTGTCGTTCGCCGTGCTGGGGCTCGGAACCGTGATCGGCGGGCTGATCGGGCCCAGGATCATCGCATGGTACGGGAACCGGACGGCAATCACCGGCGGCTTCCTCGCCCAGGCGGCCGCCACGCTGCCGCTCGTCCTCGTCTCCGAGGCCGGGAGCTCGATCTGGCTGATCCTCGCCGCCACCTTCGCCGGCGGCGTCGCCAACCTCGTCGTCATCGTCGCCTTCATGGTCACCGCCACCAGCGACGTCCCGGAATCCGAGCACGGGCTGGCGACCGGGCTGACCACCATGAGCCAGCAGGTCGGGATCACCATGGGCACGCCGCTCCTGAGTGCCGTGCTCACCGCCGTGGTGCTGGCGTCGCCGGACGGCCCGGGAACCACGGCGACACTCGACGGCGTGACGGCCGCGATCCGGGTGAACTGCGGGCTGTGCCTCGCGGCAGCCGCCACGACCTGGGCCTTCCTGCGACGCCGGGACGCGTCCCGGGAGCCGACGACGGCACCGACGGACCATGCTCCTATCGCATGAAGCGGTCCAGGGCCCGTGCGATCAGACCGATGAGGCGCTCCTCGCGGTCGAAGCGGCGCAGCAGGATTCCGCCACCGGCGACGAGGAAGGCCGCGGCGAGAAGGGCCTGCGAGCTCGCGGCCAGCGTCCAGTCGTTGTACCTGTCGATGGCGTAGTCAGGATCGCCGATCCCGGAGATGCCCGCCATCGCACTCCAGGTCGCGCTCCAGACGAACGAGGCGCCGGTCAGGAGTCCCGCGAGGCCGGTGAGAACCACCCGGCCCGCGACCTGTGCGGCCGCGCAGCACCAGAAGGAGAGAGCGAGCAGAGCGCTCGTCCCCGCGAGCAGGACGCGGTAGCTGAGGTACAAGCCATGCCCGTCGACGATCGGAGCGACCGCCAGTGCCATCGCCGCGAACCCGGCGATCAGGGCGGCACAGGTTCCGGTCCGGCCGCTGATGCGACCGATCACTCCGGCAGTGCCGGGCGCCTGGGTGGTGCTACGGCGCAGGGCCAGAGCCGCCGCCGCGAGAGCGATCGCTCCGAGCCCATACGCCGCGGACGCCCAGGGGACACCCCTGGCCAGGAACGCGATTCCGCTCCATAGTGCCATCGGCAGGCAAGCGCCGAGCAGGGCCGTTGTCAGGAGCCTGCGGGAGTCGACGAGAACCGCGAGGCCGAACGTGCACAGGACGATGCCGAGGCCGAAGAAACCGGCGAGGTCAAGAGTCGCGGCACCAGGATCCGCGAGAAGCTCGAACGCCCCCGAGCCCGCCTTGGCCTGCGAGACACCGTAGTGCAGCGAGGCCAGGGCAAGGATCGTGCCGGCGAGCCCGACCCGTCGGCCACTCCTGGTCCACGCGTTCCCCTCGAGCAGGAGGACCGCGATGAGCACCAGCGCGACCGTGGCCAGGTGGGTCAACGCCGGCTGGCCCGCGTAACTGCTGGCGAGCGTCGCCACCAGGAACACGGTCACGAGAGCCGCCGTGACACCACGCAACCGCCGCGGCCACCGCGCCGGACGAGGGGCACCGCGCATCGCGAGCACGACGACGCCAATGCAGACCGCGACGGGGATCAGCAGGACCGAGAGCGGCCGCAGCAGGAACGACACCACCTCGTTTCCACCGTCGCGCAACGGGCTGAACAAAGGATCGATGACCTGCTCCCTCAGCGGATCGCCGAGGATGTACAACAGCAAGGAACCGCCGAGCCACGACATGAACCTACGCAACGCCCCCGGCTTGTCCGGGGTTCGCCGACCGCCGGCGAGCGAATACGGTGACAGGTCCCCGCCGGCCGGATTGGTCTCGTCGCCCACTGAGCGCCCCTGCCTGTTTCGCCTGCAATCCCACAGAAATCGGCTTCACCAGGCAGGATGCCAGGCGATGCCCGACACCACCAAATCTGTCGGGTCGCGGGACCTGTGAAGCAGATCCGAGGATGGTTGACGTAGTGCGATCCGGACGCCGAGATAGTGACGAGGACGTCCGGGCTTCATCCGGCCGACCGGGGGCGAACACCAAGGGAGCAGCGAGATGAGAACACTGCGGTACTCGATCAACGTCACGCTCGACGGCTGCTGCCATCACGAGGCCGGGCCGCCTCCCGACGAGGAGTCGATGCGCTACTGGACTACCGAGATGGAGCAGGCCGACGCGCTGCTGTTCGGGCGGGTCACCTACCAGATGATGGAAGCCGCCTGGCGCCGACCCGCCACCGGAACCTGGCCCGGCTGGATGGACGCGTGGGAGATCCCCTTCGCCGAAGCCATCGACCGGGCCAGGAAGCACGTCGTGTCGAGCACGCTGGACGAGGTCGACTGGAACGCCGAGCTGGTGCACGGCGACCTGAGCCAGGCCGTCCAGCGGCTCAAGCAGGAACCGGGCGAGCGCCTCTGGGTGGGCGGCGTGACGCTCCCGGCGGCGCTCGCGGATCTCGGGCTGATCGACGAGTACGAGTTCGTGGTGCAGCCGGTCCTGGCCGGGCACGGGCCGACGTTGCTCGCCGGGCTGCGTGAGCGCATCCGGCTCGAGCTCGTGGACCGGCGGGAGTTCCGCTCCGGGGCGGTCGCGCTGCGGTACCGGCCCGCGCGGGCTACGGCCTGACGCGATCTGCCCACCGTGCCGCGCGGCCGTGGTCGTGCGCGGGCACGACGTGCAGCCTGTCCTGCAGGACGTGCAGCCGGTGCAGGTTCCGCCAGGTTTCCTCGCGGTCGTCGTCGACCAGGCAGCCGAGGAATCCCGAGCGCTGGTGCAGCTGGTCGACCTGCGCTCCGTGCCAGGCGGTGTCCCCGACCAGGAGCACCGGCCCGTCGCCGGTCGCGAGCAGGACGCCGACGCTGCCGGGCGTGTGGCCCGCCAGGTCGACGAGCACGACGGCGCCGTCGCCGAGGAGATCGTGGCTGCGCTCGAAGGTGAGCACGGGCGGGCCGTCGAGGTCGAACTCGAGCAGCTCCCGGCCGGCCAGCCCGCGGCGCACCCCGCCGGCGGGCGCGCGCGTCCCGCCGGCGGCCCAGGTCAGCTCGCGGGCGTGCAGGACGACCGGCAGGCCGGGCAGGTCGAGCAGGCCGGAGACGTGGTCCCAGTGCGCGTGGGTGCTGAGCGCCAGGTCGGGCCGGACACCGGACTCCGCCAGCGCCTGCGCGGTCGGGATCGTCGAGGCGGGTGGCTGCAGGAGGCGGCGCAGCACGGGCTGCAGCTCACTCATCGCCTGATTCTCCAGGTCGCGGGGAACGGCCGGGTCGACGAGGATCGTGGCCTCGGGATGGTGGACGACGAAGGACTGCAGGCTGAGCTCGTCGGCCCCGGCCAGGCCCTCGTACAGGACGCGGCCCGGCACCCGGCGGGGCCGCTGGCGCAGCGTCTGCAGCCGCACGGTCCGCCGCGCCCGGGGCGCCGGCCGCTCGGCCAGCTCGCCCATCGTCGCCAGCAGCCGGCGGTCCGCCCGACGGGGTGCCACGAGCGACCGCACGCCGGAGGTCACCGCCACGGCCAGCCGGCCGGGCGGGATCGGCGCGGCCCGGGAGTCGAGGCCGGAGAAGGGGTTCGGACGAGTACGCAGTTCCATGACCGGGACGGTAGAACTTCAGGCCGACCTGAAGGCAAGATGAGGCGATGCGCATCTCGACCGCGGCCGGTGTGATCGGCGTTCCCGCCCATGTCCTGCGGCACTGGGAGGACGAGGGCGTGCTGACGCCGGACAGGTCGGGCGCCAACCAGCGCGACTACACCGAGCAGCACGTGCACGAGGCCCGGATCATCCACCGCCTCCGGCAGGCCGGCGTCGGCCTGCCCGCGATCCGGCAGCTGCGCTCCGCGGGCGGGACGGCGCGCCCCGTCCTGCTCTCGGCCGCCGCGGACCGGCTGAGCGCCGAGGCCGACCGCACCGCGGCCGCGGCCGCGTTCCTCCGGCACACGGTCGAGTGCCGGCATCCGATCCTCGAGGAATGCCGCGAGTGTCGTGCGTACGCGACCTCGGGCGAGCCGTCACGGGAGCGACTCTGTGCCGGATGAGTCCGGCCGGGTATCCGGCGGTTTGGGCACCCGGGTGTCGGTGAGCCGTGGTGAGATGGGCCGCGTGGACCAGGACGTGCTCCCCGGGATGGACGACGCCGCCGGCGCGGCGCCGCGTTCCGGCGCGCCGGCCGCCGCCGCGGCCGAGGAGACCGGCGGGGTGCCGATCACGGCAGTGCTTCCCGTGGCGCGGGTGGTGCTCGACCTGCAGCCCGCGCACCTGGACCGCTCCTACGACTACCTCGTGCCGGAGCCCATGTCCGACGACGCCCGGCCGGGCGTGCGGGTCAAGGTGCGCTTCGGGCGGCAGGAGGCCGGCGGGTACATCGTCGCGCGCCTCGCGGAGTCGGACCACGACGGGCGGCTGGTGCCGCTCAAGCGCGTCGTGTCCGCGGAACAGGTCCTGACGCCCGAGGTGCTGGAGCTGTGCCGCGCCGTCACGGCCCGCTACGGCGGCACCCTGTCCGACGTGCTGCGGCTCGCCGTCCCGCCCCGGCACGCCCGGGTCGAGAAGGAGGCCCCCGGCCTGCCCTCCGACGACAGCGCCGACGAGGACGAGTCCGGCGACGAGCCGGACGAGGACGAGACAACCGCTGACGAGACCGGCGGGGACGACGCCGCAGACGCCGGCGGCTCCGGAGACCTCCGCGGGACCGGGCCGGGCCCCGAGGCCGAGCTGCCGGCCGAACCCGGCGACTGGAACACCGACCCCGGCGGCACCGGCACGTCGGCCTGGGCGCCCTACCTCGGCGGCGAGGCGTTCCTGCGCCGGGTGCTCGGCGGCGACGGCCCGCACGCCGTCTGGTCGGCGCTGCCCGGGACGGACGGGACGCGCTCCGGCAGCAGAAGCGCGGCCGCCACGGACAGCACCGGTGGGCCTTCCGCGTCGTCGTCCGGCGCGCTCGTCCCGCGCTGGGCGACGGCCGTCGCCGCCGCCGTCACCGCGTGCGTGGCCGGCGGGCGGGGCGCGCTCGTCGTCGTCCCGGACGCGCGCGACGTCGTCCGCGTGCGTGCGGCGCTCGATGCCGCGGGCATCCCCGCGGGGCCCGGCGGGCACGTCCGGCTCACCGCCGACGACGGCCCCGCGCCGCGGTACCGGGCGTTCCTGGCGGCGCTGCGCAGGCACGCGCCCGTCGTGGTCGGGACGCGGGCGGCGATGTTCGCGCCGGTGCAGGAGCTGGGGCTCGTGGTGTTGTGGGGCGACGGCGAGGAGACGCTCGCCGAGCCGCATGCGCCGTACCCGCACGCCCGGGAGGTGCTGGCGATCCGCGCCGGGCAGGCCGGCGCGGCCTACCTGCTCGGCGCGCCCGGCCGCACCGTCCAGGCGCAGGCGATGCTCGCCAGCGGGCGCGCCCGCGAGCTCGCTCCCCCGCGCGACACCCTGCGTGCCCTCACGCCGCACGTGCGCGCCCTGACCTCCGTGGAGCTGGCCCGCGAAGGGCCCGCGGCGGCCGCGCGCCTGCCGTCCGTGGCGTGGCGGGTGGCGCGCGAGGCGCTGGAGCTCGGGCCGGTGCTCGTGCAGGTGCCCCGCGGCGGATACCTGCCGGTCGTGGCCTGTTCCCGGTGCCGCGTCGCGGCCCGCTGCGAGACGTGTCACGGCCCGCTCGGGCTGCCGCACGCCGACGCGTCCCCGCAGTGCACCTGGTGCGGGCGCATGGCGGGCGGCTGGTCGTGCCCGGAGTGCAGCTGGACCGGGCTGCGGTCCGTGCGCGTCGGCTCGGCGCGCACGGCGGAGGAGCTGGGGCGGGCGTTCCCGGGCGTGCCGGTGCGGGTGTCCGCGGCGTCGGCCCCCGCGGGCGTGCTCGACACCGTGCCCGGCACGCCCGCGCTCGTGGTCTCCACCCCGGGCGCCGAACCCGTGCCGGAGGGCGGCTACGCCGCCGTCCTGCTGCTCGACGCCGCGGTGATGTCCGGCGGCACGCACCTCGCCGCCGGGACCGAGGCGCTCGGGCGGTGGCTCGCCGCCGCCGCGCTCGCGCGCCCCGACGGGCGGGTCCTGCTGGTCGGCGACGGCGCGCCCGGCCCCACCCAGGCCCTTGTGCGCTGGGATCCGGGCGGGTTCGCCGCCCGCGAGCTCTCCGAACGCGCCGAGCTCGGGCTGCCGCCCGCCGTCCGCGTCGCCTCCGTCACGGGCGACCGGGCCGCCGTCGCGGCCGTCGTCGACCGGGTCGGGCTCAGCGGCGAGAACGTCCTCGGGCCGGTGCCGGTGGACGACGGCGCCCCCGGGTCCGCGGCACCGCCGGACGTCCTGGACGGGACCGCGCCCGTCGTGCGTACGGTGCTGCGCGTGCCGCTCGACCAGGGCGACGAGCTCGCGCGCCGGCTGCGCGCCTCGATGGCGGTGCGGTCGGCCCGGCGGGAACCCGGCACCGCCCGCGCCAGGATGGACCCGGAGGAGATTCTGTGACCGACGACAGGAACGCGGACGCCACGCCGCCCGACGACATGCCCGGCAGCGTGCCCGCCACGGTACCCGGGAGCGCACCGCCCGGACCGGCGATCGACACCGTGGTGCTCGACTTCGGCAACGTCCTGGTCGAGTGGGACCCGTACGGCGCCTACGAGGGCTACACCGACACGACGGGCCGCACCTGGTCCCGCCAGGACACGACCGCCTTCTTCGACGAGATCGGCTTCGCGGAGCTGAACCACGAGGCGGACGCCGGGCGCACCTTCGCCGACCTCGCGGACCGGCTCGAGCGCACCCACCCGCATCGCGTCGCCGACCTCGCCGCCTACCCCGAGCGGTACGCGCGCACGCTCGCCGGCCCGGTCCCGGGCTCGGAGGCGCTGGTCACGGAGCTGTCCCAGCTCGGCCTACGGCTGTACGGCCTGACGAACTGGTCCGCCGACACGTTCCACCACGCCGAGCCGGCCGCTCCCGCGATCGGGCTGCTCGACGACGTCGTCGTCTCCGGCCGCGTCGGGCTGGCCAAGCCCGACGTGCGCATCTACGAGCTGCTCGCCCGCACGTTCGGCGTCGACCCGTCCCGCGCCGTCTTCCTCGACGACAAGCAGGAGAACGTCGACTCCGCCCGCGCCGCGGGCTTCCACGCGATCCGCTTCACCACGACCGAGGCGGCGCGGGCCGACCTGCGCGGGCTGGGCCTCGCCGTGCGGTGACGATCCCGGCCCGGCCGAGCCCTGACGAGCCCTGACGACACGGGGAACGGCAGAGCGCGGGGTGCGGCCCGTGGGCCCCACCCCGCGCTCGCGGTGACTCGGGTCAGACGGCGGCCTGGAGGGCGTCGACGCGGGTGGTCTGCTCCCAGGTGAAGCCCGGCAGGTCGCGGCCGAAGTGGCCGTAGGCGGCCGTGGCGCGGTAGATGGGGCGCAGCAGGTCCAGGTCGCGGATGATGGCGGCCGGGCGCAGGTCGAAGACCTCGCGGATGGCGGCCTCGATGCGGGCCGTGGGGACCGTCTCGGTGCCGAAGGTCTCGACGTAGAGGCCCACCGGGTGGGCCTTGCCGATCGCATAGGCGACCTGGACCTCGCAGCGGCGGGCGAGTCCCGCGGCCACGACATTCTTGGCGACCCAGCGCATCGCGTAGGCGGCCGACCGGTCGACCTTCGACGGGTCCTTGCCGGAGAACGCGCCGCCGCCGTGGCGGGCCATGCCGCCGTAGGTGTCGACGATGATCTTGCGGCCGGTCAGGCCGGCGTCGCCCTGCGGGCCGCCGACGACGAACTTGCCGGTCGGGTTCACGATGAGGCGCGCGTCCGCGACGGCCAGGCCGGACTCGGCCGCGGCGGCGTCCAGCACGGGGTTGATGACGTGCTCGGCGATCTCGCGGTGCAGCTTCTCCTGGACGATGTCCGGGTCGTGCTGCGTGGAGAGCACCACCGTGTCCACGGAGACGGCGCGGTCGCCGTCGTACCCGATGGTGACCTGGGTCTTGCCGTCCGGGCGCAGCCCGACGAGCTCACCGGACCTGCGCACCGCGGCGAGCCGCTCGGCGAGGCGGTGGGCCAGCCAGATCGGCAGCGGCAGGAGCGAGGGCGTCTCGTCGGACGCGTAGCCGAACATCAGGCCCTGGTCGCCGGCGCCCTGCGCGTCGAGCGGGTCGATGCCGGGGGCGGTGTCGTCGCGGCCCTCGAGGGACTTGTCCACGCCCTGGGCGATGTCGGGCGACTGCTGCCCGATGGAGACGGACACGCCGCAGGAGTCGCCGTCGAACCCGATGGCGCTGGACGTGTACCCGATCCCGCGCACGACGTCGCGCACGATCTGGGGGATCTCGACGTAGGCCTCGGTGGTCACCTCGCCGGCGACGTGCACGAGACCGGTGGTCACCATCGTCTCCACCGCGACCCGGGAGGCGGGATCCTGCGCCAGCAGGGCGTCGAGAATCGCGTCGGAGATCTGGTCACAGACCTTGTCCGGGTGTCCTTCCGTGACGGACTCCGAGGTGAACAGGCGCAGATCAGTCATGAGCAAGAGCTTACTGGTCTCAGCCCGCGAATCAGACCATCCGACAGGTGAGACAGATCTCGCGGGTCAACGGCCTGCATGCGGCGGGTAGGCGGCACGTCAGGAGCTGCGGAGCTTGGCCACGGCGTCCCAGACGGCGTCGGCCACGGCGTCCTTGCTGCCGGACGCGTGCGCGACGACGTCGCCCGCCGCGTCCAGGACGGTGACCTCGTTGGTGGCGGCGCCGAACCCGAGCCGCTCCCCCACCGCGTTCACGACGAGCAGGTCCGCGCCCTTGCGCCGCGCCTTGGCGCGGCCGTGGGTGAGCACGTCGCCGTCGTCGTCGCCGGTCTCGGCGGCGAACCCGACGACGGTCTGCCCGTCCCGGCGGCGGTCGCGGGCGAGGCCGGCGAGGATGTCAGGGTTCTCGACGAGCTCGATCGGGGCGGGCGGGCGGCCCGGGACCTTCTTGATCTTGGCGTCCGGGGTGAGCGCGGGGCGGAAGTCCGCGACGGCGGCCGCCATGACGACGACGTCGGCCGACGCGGCGGCGGTGTGCACGGCGTCGGCGAGTTCCGCGGTGGTTCCCACGGGCACGACGTCGGCGGCGGCGCCGGGCGCGAGCACGGCCTGCTCGACGTTGGCCGCCACGAGCGTCACCCGCGCCCCGCGGCGCGCGGCCGCGGCGGCCAGCGCCACGCCCTGCCTGCCGCTGGAGCGGTTGCCGATGAACCGGACGGGGTCGATGGGCTCGCGCGTCCCGCCGGCGGAGACGACGACCCGCAGGCCGGTAAGGTCCCCGGCCGGGGCGCCTCCGGCCCCGGCGATGCCGGCGGCGGCCTGCCCGTGCCGTGCGGCGACGGCGAGGGCCGCGGCGGCGATGTCCTCCGGTTCGGGCAGGCGCCCGGGCCCGGAGTCCTTGCCGGTGAGGCGGCCGCTGGCGGGTTCGATGACGTGCACGCCCCGTTCGCGCAGCAGGGCGACGTTCGCGCGGGTGGCGGGGTGCTCCCACATCTCGGTGTGCATGGCCGGGGCCATGACCACGGGGCAGCGGGCGGCCAGCAGGGTGCTGGTCAGCAGGTCGTCGGCGCGGCCGGCCGCGGCGCGGGACAGCAGGTCCGCGGTGGCCGGCGCCACGACGATCAGGTCGGCCGTCTGGCCGAGCGCGACGTGCTGCACGCCCGGGACGTCGTCGAACACCTCGGTGCTGACCGGTTCGCCGGACAGCGCCTCGAACGTGGGCGCGCCGACGAACCGGAGTGCCGCCCGCGTGGGGATCACGCGCACGGCGTGACCTTCTTCACGCAGGAGGCGCAGCAGCAGCACCGCCTTGTAGGCGGCGATGCCGCCGCTGACTCCCAGCAGGATCCGCACCGCGAGGGGCCTGGTCAGCCGGGGAAGTCGGGCAGCGCCTTGGCGGCCTCCGCCTCGGCCTTCTCGCGGGCCTCGACCTCGGCGGGGTCGATCTCCTCGATGGTCAGGAGGCCCTGGTTGATCTCGCGCATGGCGATCGACAGGGGCTTCTCCTGGTTGCGCGTCTCCACGAGCGGGCCGACGTTCTCCAGCAGGCCCTCGTTGAGCTGGGAGTAGTACGCGTTGATCTGCCGGGCACGCTTGGACGCGTACAGCACGAGGCCGTACTTCGACTCCACGTGCGCGAGCAGCTCGTCGATCGGCGGGTCGGTGATGCCCTCGGGCTGTGCGACGGATCCGGCCATGATGCAGCTCCAGAAGTTCAGGGATTTAAGGGGGTAAGCGCAGGAAAAAGTCCGGCGGCCAGTTTACCTGGTCAGTGCGGGCACGCCCATCACGGACATGAGCTCGTCCGTGGCGCGATGGACCTCGTCGTTGACGATGGTGACGTCGAACTCGCTCTCCGCGGCGAGCTCGACGCGCGCGGTGGCCAGGCGGCGTTCCCGTTCCTCGGCGCTCTCGGTGCCGCGCCCCACGAGGCGCCGTTCGAGTTCGGCGAAGCTGGGCGGGGCGAGGAACACGAAGCATGCGTCGAGGCCGTCCATCGTCTGGACGGCCTCGCGCACCTGCCGCGCCCCCTGGAGGTCGATCTCGAGTAGGACCGGCACGCCGGCCCGGATCTTGTCCTCGACGGGGCCGCGCGGCGTGCCGTACCGGTTCTGGCCGTGGACCACTGCCCACTCCAGCATCTCGCCTGCTGCGACGAGCCGGTCGAACTCCTCGTGGCTCACGAACCGGTAGTGGAGCCCGTCCACCTCGCCGGGGCGCGGCGACCGTGTGGTCGCCGACACCGAGAGCCACACCTGCGGGTACCGCTCGCGGACGTCAGCGGAGACGGTACCTTTCCCGACCGCCGTGGGTCCTGCGAGGACCGTGAGGCGGGCGGGGGGGTCGTTGGGGGTACGTGCGCTTGAGATGTCAGCCGAACCTCTCGATCAGGGCCGCGGACTGGTGCGGCCCGAGGCCGCGCACGCGGCGCGTCTCGGCGATCCCGATCTCCTCCATGATCGCCTTCGCCTTCACCTTACCCACTCCGGGCATGGACTCCAGCAGGGAGACGACCTTGAGCTTGCCGACGACGTCGTCCGTCTTCCCCTTCTCGATGACGTCCTTGAGCGAACCCTGGGAGTACTTCAGCTTGTTCTTGATCTCGGCGCGTACACGCCGGGCTTCTGCCGCCTTCTCGAGTGCGGCTGCACGCTGCTCAGGGGTAAGGGGAGGGAGTGCCACGCAAGTCACCTACTCAGGTTGTGGACGGTTGCTTCGTCCGTGGGTCTTTCGAGACTGCTGCATCGAAACTAGCCATGACTTCCCTGGTCGGCAATCCAGAACCGCCGCGTGGCGCACATTCACAGGGGTCCTTGTGGTCTGGTGAACATCCCATCAAGAGCATTTCGCCGTAAAGGGTAAGCAGAATGTTCCGAAAGTCCACATCACCTTCCTGTCAACCCCTTTGCTGGCAGCAGTGGTGTGACATGTGCCACATTGCGGCCGGAGTTGTCGTGTGGTCAGCCGCGCAGGGCGTGGCGGGCGTCGTCGGCGGCGGCGCAGGCTGCCGCGCGCAGGGCGGTGGCGTCGGGTCCGGCGGCCAGGATCGAGCGGGACGACGACGCGCACACGCGTCCGCGGGCCTCGCCGAACGTGGCGGCGAGCTCGGCGGCGCCGGCGCCCTGGGCGCCGACTCCCGGGGCCAGGATGGGCGCGTTGGCGGCCACGAGGTCCACCCCGGCCGCGGCCACGGCGTCGCCCACGGTGGCGCCGACGACGAGCCCGACGGACCCGAGCGGGCTGGACAGGGCGTTGAGGGCGGCGGCGTAGGAGGCGATGTAGGCCGCGACGGTGACCTGCTGGGCGCCGTCGGGGTCGTCGTGGCGCCTGCCGTGCCGGGCGAGGCGGGCGTGCTGCACGTCGGGGCCCTCCTTGTTGGAGGTGAGGCACAGCAGGAACAGTCCGCGGCCGGTGTCGGCGGCGAGCTCGGCGGCGGGGTCGAGGGAGCCGAGGCCGAGGAACGGGTTGACGGTCAGGGCGTCGCCGGCCAGGGGTGAGCCGTCGCGCAGGTAGGCGTCGGCGTAGGCGGCCATGGTGGAGCCGATGTCGCCGCGCTTGGCGTCCACGATCGTCAGGACGCCGGCGGCGCGGGCGGCGGCGAGGGTGTCCTCGAGGGCGGCGATGCCGGCCGACCCGTGGCGTTCGTAGAAGGCGGCCTGGGGCTTGAGGGCGGCCGCGTGGGGCCCGCAGGCCTCCACGACGCGCAGGGAGAACTCCCGGACGCCGGCGGCGGTGTCGGGCAGGCCCCAGGCGTCGAGGAGCGCGGCGTGGGGGTCGATGCCGACGCACAGCGGCCCGTGCTCGTCCATCGCGGCGGCGAACCGGGTGCCGAAGGAGAACGCGGTGCCCTGCGTGGGCGCCTGCTCCTGCGCCGGCGCGGCGGGCGGGGTGCCGGGGCTGGTCATACGAGGGCCTCCTGGGCGGTGTCGTCGGTGGTGCTGCCGGCGGCGCGGCGGGCGTGGGTGGTGGCGGTGTGCTCCTGGAGGCTGGTCACGGCGAACGGGCCGCCGCGCACCGCCTCGATGCCCTGGACGGCCGCGGCGAGCTGGTCGACGGTGGTGACGATGGGCCGGTCGGCGGCGGTGGTGGCGGCGCGGATCTCGTACCCGTCGGCGCGGGCGCCCTGCCCGGAGGGTGAGTTGACGACGAGGTCGACCTGCCCGTCCAGGATGAGGTCGACGACGGTGGGTTCGCCGGCGGGCCCGCGGCCGGCGGAGTACTTGCGCACGACCTGCGTGTCGATGCCGTTGCGGCGCAGCACGGTGGCGGTGCCTTCGGTGGCCAGCACGGTGAACCCGATCTCGGCGAGCTTCTTGACGGGGAAGACGACGTGCCGCTTGTCGCGGTCGGCGACGGACACGAACACGGTGCCGGAGGTGGGCAGCCCGCCGTAGGCGGCGGCCTGGGACTTGGCGAACGCGTGCGGGAAGTCCTTGTCGAAGCCCATGACCTCGCCGGTGGAGCGCATCTCGGGGCCCAGCACGGTGTCCACGACGATGCCCTCGCGGGTGCGGAACCGCTTGAACGGCAGCACGGCTTCCTTGACGGCCAGGGGCGCGTCGAGGTCGAGGGTGCCGCCGTCGCCCTCGGCGGGCAGCAGGCCGTTCTCGCGCAGGTCGGCGATGGTGTCGCCGACCATGACGCGGGCGGCGGCCTTGGCGAGCTGGGTGCCGGTGGCCTTGGACACGAACGGCACGGTGCGTGAGGCGCGCGGGTTGGCCTCCAGCACGTAGAGCACGTCGGACACGAGCGCGTACTGCACGTTGAGCAGGCCGCGCACGCCCACGCCCTTGGCGATGGCCTCGGTGGAGGCGCGGATGCGCGCGATCTCCGCCTCGGACAGGGACACGGGCGGCAGCACGCAGGCGGAGTCGCCGGAGTGGATGCCGGCCTCCTCGATGTGTTCCATGACGCCGCCGAGGAACAGCTCGTGGCCGTCGTAGAGGGCGTCGACGTCGATCTCCATGGCGTCGTCGAGGAACCGGTCGATGAGCAGGGGCGCGGGCAGGGTGCCGGGCGTCCCCGCCGAGGCGGCCGCGGCGGAGGCCGACGCGAGGGCGCGTTCGACGTATCCGGTGAGCTGCTCGGCGGAGTACACGATCTCCATGCCGCGCCCGCCGAGCACGTAAGAGGGGCGCACGAGCACGGGGTAGCCAATCCGTTCGGCGATCTCCCGCGCCTGCGGCAGGGACCGGGCGGTGCCGAACGCGGGGGCGGGCAGGCCGGCGTCGGCGAGCACCTGCCCGAACACGCCGCGGTCCTCGGCGGCGTCGATCGCCTCGGGCGGGGTGCCGAGGATCGGCAGGCCGGCGTCCGCGAGGCGCTGCGCGAGGGACAGGGGTGTCTGCCCGCCGAGCTGCACGATGATGCCCTTGACGGGCCCGGCGGCGAGCTCGGCCTGGTACACCTCCAGGACGTCCTCGAAGGTGAGGGGTTCGAAGTAGAGCCGGTCGGACGTGTCGTAGTCGGTGGAGACCGTCTCGGGGTTGCAGTTGACCATGACGGTCTCGTAGTCGCCCTCGAGGGCCAGGGTGGCGTGCACGCACGAGTAGTCGAACTCGATGCCCTGCCCGATCCGGTTGGGCCCGGACCCCAGGATGATCACGGCCTCGCGTTCGCGGGGCGCGACCTCGGTCTCGTCGTCGTAGGACGAGTAGTGGTAGGGGGTGGTGGCGGCGAACTCGGCGGCGCACGTGTCGACGGTCTTGTAGACGGGCCGCACGCCCAGGGCGTGCCGCACCTCCCGTACGGTCGCCTCACCGGCGGGGCCCATGTTCCGCAGGCGCGCGATCTGCGCGTCGGACAGGCCGTGCCGCTTCGCCTCGCGCACGACGCCGGCGGTCAGTGCCCCGGCGCCCGCGATGGCCGCGGCCTGCTCGTTGACCAGGAGGATCTGGTCCAGGAACCACGGGTCGATGCCGGTCGCCTCGAAGACCTGCCGGACGATCTCGCCGGACGCGGCGCCGTCGCCGGTGACCGCGGCGCGCAGCACCTGCTGCACCTGCACGAGCCGCTGCTCGGTGGGTCGTGCGATCTCGCGCAGCAGGTGCGCCAGCTCGTCGCCCGACGGCGCCGGGCCGTCCCAGTGGAACGTGACGCCCTGCTTGTCGATGGAGCGCAGCGCCTTGCCGAGCGCCTCGGTGAAGTTCCGGCCCAGCGCCATCGCCTCCCCCACGGACTTCATGGTGGTGGTGAGGGTGTCGTCCGCGGCGGGGAACTTCTCGAACGCGAACCGGGGCACCTTGACCACGACGTAGTCGAGGGTCGGCTCGAAGGAGGCCGGGGTGACCTTGGTGATGTCGTTCGGGATCTCGTCGAGCGTGTACCCGACGGCCAGCTTCGCGGCGATCTTCGCGATCGGGAAGCCGGTCGCCTTGGACGCCAGCGCGCTGGACCGCGACACGCGCGGGTTCATCTCGATGACGATCACGCGCCCGGTGGCGGGGTCGACGGCGTACTGGATGTTGCAGCCGCCCGTGTCCACGCCGACCTCGCGGATGACCGCGATGCCGATGTCCCGCAGCTTCTGGAACTCCCGGTCCGTGAGCGTCATCGCCGGGGCGACGGTCACGGAGTCGCCGGTGTGCACGCCCACGGCGTCCACGTTCTCGATGGAGCACACCACCACGACGTTGTCGTCGCGGTCGCGCATCAGCTCCAGCTCGTACTCCTTCCACCCCAGGATCGACTCCTCCAGGAGCACCTCCGAGGTGGGCGAGTAGTGCAGCCCCTGCCCCACGATGCGGCGCAGGTCGGTCTCGTCGTACGCGAGCCCGGACCCCAGGCCGCCCATCGTGAACGACGGCCGCACCACCATCGGGTACCCGAGCACGTCGGCGGCCTTCACGGCCTCCTCGACCGAGTGCACGATCTCGGACGCCGCGGACTCACCCCCGCACACCTCCACGACCTGCTTGAACTGCTCACGGTCCTCACCCTTGCGGATCGCGGCGATGTTCGCGCCGATCAGCTCCACGTCGTACTCGGCCAGCACCCCCGCCTCGTGCAGGTCGATCGCCGCGTTCAGCGCCGTCTGCCCGCCCAGCGTCGGCAGCAGCGCGTCCGGCCGCTCCTTGGCGATGATGCTGGTCAGCACCTCGGTCGTGATCGGCTCCACGTACGTCGCGTCCGCGAACTCCGGGTCCGTCATGATCGTGGCCGGGTTGGAGTTCACCAGGATGACCCGCAGGCCCTCCTCCTTCAGCACCCGGCACGCCTGCGTGCCCGAGTAGTCGAACTCGCACGCCTGCCCGATCACGATCGGCCCCGACCCGATCACCAGCACCGAGGAAATGTCGTTCCGCCTGGGCATCAGTTGCTCTCCTCGTCATCGGCGCCCCGCAGGGCAGGCGGCCACGCCGCCGGGTCCGTCATCAGATCGACGAACCGGTCGAACAAGTACGCGGCGTCATGCGGCCCGGCCGCCGCCTCCGGGTGGTACTGCACCGAGAACGCCGGCCGGTCCAGGCACGTCAGCCCCTCCACCACCTGGTCGTTCAGCCCCACGTGCGACACCACCACCCGGCCGTACCGGCCGCCGTCGTGCGGCGCCGTGGAGACCGCGGGCGCACCCGCGTCGTCCACCACCGGCGCATCCACCGCGAAACCGTGGTTGTGCGCCGTGACCTCCACCTTCCCCGTCGTACGATCCTGCACCGGCTGATTGATCCCCCGGTGCCCGTACCCCAGCTTGTACGTCCCGTACCCCAGCGCCCGCCCCAGGATCTGGTTCCCGAAACAGATCCCGAAGAACGGCACCCCCGCGTCCAGCACCGCCCGCGCGACGGCCACCTCGTGACCGGCGGACGACGGGTCACCCGGGCCGTTCGAGAAGAACACCCCCCCGGGCGTCCCGTCCTGGGGCAGACGCGCCAGGACGTCGTCGGACGACGACGACTGGGGCACGACGATCACCCGCACACCACGCTCCGCGAGACGCTGGGGGGTCATCGCCTTGATGCCCAGGTCCACCGCGACCACCGTGGCCACCGGGGTCTTCCCGGCGAACTCGCCCGACGGCTCGACCGTGTACGGCTCCGTCGTGGAGACCTCCGGGGAAAGGTGCGCGCCCTCCATCTCGGGCGACGCCTTCACCTGCGCGACCAGGTCGGACAGGGGGCGCTCGCGGATCTCGCCGGACGGGCCGGTCTCGTTCAGGGCGGCGCCGGAGAAGATGCCGGCGCGCATGACGCCCTCCTCGCGCAGGCGGCGCGTCAGGGCGCGGGTGTCGAGGCCGGAGACGCCGACGACGCCGTGCGCGGCCAGTTCCTCGTCGAGGGAGCGTCTGGCGCGCCAGCTGGAGACGCGGCGGGCGGGGTCGCGGACCACGTACCCGGACACCCAGATGCGGCCCGACTCGGGGTCGTCGTCGTTCACGCCGGTGTTGCCCACGTGGGGGGCCGTCATGACGACGATCTGCTTGTGGTAGGACGGGTCGGTGAGGGTCTCCTGGTAGCCGGTCATGCCGGTGGAGAAGACGAGCTCGCCGAACGTGGTGCCGGTGGCGCCGTAGGCGCGGCCCGTGAACGTGGTGCCGTCCTCCAGGACGAGCTTCGCGGTGTCCTCGGTGGTGGTGGTCGAAGTGGTGGTGGTCATCTGTTGGTCCCCAGGTGTCGGACGGCGTCCACAAGGGCGCCTCGATCGGTGGCACGGCGGGTCCGCAGGCCGGTGTCCAGCAGCACGGCCTCGCGGCCGGAGTCGTCACCCGCGCCGGGCGCGGCGGCGTCCGCGGCGTCGTCGGGCAGCTCCCCGACCGCCCACGAGATCACGACGATCCCGTCCGCGCCCACGTACTTCCCGGCCATTCCCGGCGCGAGCTGCGCCGACCGGATCGACGCGGCCGGGATCCACACGTCGTCCGTTCCGTGGCGTTCGACCAGCACGCCCTCCTCGAGCACGCTGACCCGCGCCAGCGACCGGTCCCCCAGCCGGTGCGCGCCCACGCGCGCCAGCCAGTCGCCGTGCAGGGTGCTGGACACGTACGTGGCCTCGACCGGCCCGAACACGGGCTCGGGCCCGTCGCGCAACGCCCCCGACAGGGACGCGGCGACCTCCGCGGGTACCGCGGGCGGCGCCGGGACCAGCGTCGTCGTACGCGACGCGAGACGCTTGCGTCCCGTCAGCACCAGGGCGAGCAGCACGAGACCCAGGACCACCCAGATCCCGACCGCCACCGGCATCGGCAGATTCACGGCAGTACCCCTTCCGCGGTTCGCTCGGTTCGCTCGACCGGCACGCCCCGCAGGACCGTCGCCCGCCCGCGCAGGAACGTGGCCACCACAACCCCGGGCAGCTCCATACCCTCCAGCGGCGTGTTCGCGCTCGCGGTGACCTGCTGCGCGCCCCGCACCGTGCGCGACGCCGCCGGGTCGACCAGCGTCACGTTCGCCGGCTCCCCCGCCGCCAGCGGGCGGCCGTGCGGATCGGGCAGGCCCGGGCGCGCCTCGTCGATGCGCCCGATCCGCGCCGGCGCGACCGACAACACCCGGGCCACGTCCGCCCAGGACATCCGCCCCGTGTCGACCATCGTGGCCTGCACCACCGACAGCGCCGTCTCCAGGCCCGTCATCCCGAACGCGGCCGCCGCCCACTCGCAGTCCTTGTCCTCGACCGGGTGCGGCGCATGGTCCGTGGCGACGACGTCGATCGTGCCGTCCGCCAGCCCGTCGCGGACCGCCTCGACGTCCGCCTGCGTGCGCAGCGGCGGATTGACCTTGAAACGCGCGTCGTACGTGCGCGCCCTCTCGTCCGTCAGCAGCAGATGATGCGGCGTCACCTCCGCCGTCACGTCCACGCCCCGGGCCTTGGCCCAGCGGACGATCTCCACCGACCTCGCCGTCGACAGGTGACACACGTGCAACCGCGACCCGACATGCTCGGCCAGCAGCACGTCCCGGGCGATGATCGCCTCCTCCGCCACCGCCGGCCAGCCCGCCAGCCCGATCTCCGCCGAGACCACACCCTCGTTCATCAGCGCACCCTGGGTCAGCCGCGGCTCCTGCGCGTGCTGGGCCACCACGCCGTCGAACGCCTTGACGTACTCCAGCGCGCGCCGCATCAGAACCGGGTCGTGCACGCACAGACCGTCGTCGGAGAACACCCGCACCCGCGCCGCCGAATCCGCCATCGCACCCAGCTCCGCGAGACGCTCACCCCCCAGACCCACCGTCACCGCGCCCACCGGACGAACATCCGCCCAGCCCGCCTCCTGACCCAGCCGCCACACCTGCTCCACCACACCCGCCGTGTCCTGGGTCGGGGTGGTGTTCGCCATCGCGTGCACCGCCGTGAAACCACCCGCCGCAGCCGCCCGGGTACCCGACCACACCGTCTCCGCGTCCTCACGACCCGGCTCCCGCAGATGCGTGTGCAGATCCACCAGACCAGGAAGAAGAACCAGACGGTCCTCACCGTCGACCTCGACGACGCCGTCGTTCACCCCGTCGTCCAGGAAACGCCGGCCGCTCCCCGGCGCGCCGACATGCGCGATCCTCCCCTCCCGCAGAACCACGTCAGCGGGCTCACCGCCCAGCGGACGCACCCCACGCAGGAGATACATGATGGTCGTGCCGTTCACAAGGTATTCCTCTCGTCGCCCGCCAGCAGCAGGTACAGGGCAGCCATCCGCACCGCGACACCGTTCGCGACCTGCTCCACGATCACCGACCGAGGATGGTCCGCCGCCTCCGCGCTGATCTCCAGACCCCGGTTCATCGGCCCCGGATGCATCACGATCGCGTGATCCGCCAGCATCCCCAGACGCTGCGAACCCAGACCGAACTTCCGGCTGTACTCCTGCACACTCGGGAAGAACGCGCCACCCGCGCCCCCCGACATCCGCTCACGCTGGACACGCAGCATCATCACCGCGTCCGGCTTCGTCCGCTCCAGCGTCTCATCCAGATGGAACGACACCCGGCACGGCCACGACTCGATCCCCACCGGCAACAACGTCGGCGGAGCCACCATCGTCACCTCCGCACCCAGCGTGTGCAGCAACCGCACGTTCGACCGCGCCACCCGCGAATGCAGCACATCACCGACGATCGCCACCCTGAGACCCGCGAGATCCCTGCCCGCCGTCCCCTCGTCCGAACCAGAACCCACCAGATGACGCCGGATCGTGAACGCGTCGAGCAAAGCCTGCGTCGGATGCTGGTGCATACCGTCACCCGCATTCACCACCGCCGCATCCAGCCAGCCCGCATGAGCCAGCATGTGCGGCGCACCCGACGCCTGATGACGCACCACCACCGCATCCGCACCCATCGCATGCAACGTCAGCGCCGTGTCCTTCAACGACTCACCCTTGGAGACGCTCGAACCCTTCGCCGAGAAATTGATGACATCCGCACTCAGCCGCTTCGCCGCCGTCTCGAACGAGATCCGCGTACGCGTCGAGTCCTCGTAGAAGAGATTCACCACCGTCCGGCCACGCAACGTCGGCAGCTTCTTCATCTCACGCGACTGCGTCGCCGCCATCTGCGCCGCCGTGTCCAGCAGCAGAACCGCATCCTGTTTCGACAGATCCGCCGTGGAGAGCAAATGCTTCATCGCCCGGCCCCCTCGGCGCTCGCGGCCCTGTCGCTGATGATCACGGCGTCCTCGCCGTCGGTCTCCGTCAGGTGGACGCTGACGCGCTCGCTGCGGGAGGTGGGGAGGTTCTTGCCCACGAAATCGGCACGGATCGGGAGCTCGCGGTGGCCGCGGTCGACCAGGGCGGCGAGCTGGACGGCGCGCGGGCGGCCCAGGTCGTTCAGGGCGTCGAGCGCGGCGCGGATGGTGCGGCCCGAGAACAGGACGTCGTCGACCAGCACGACCGTGCGGCCGTCGATGCTGCCGGGGATCCGTGTCGCGCCGACGGCGCGGGTGGGATGCCGGCGCAGGTCGTCGCGGTACATGGTGACGTCGAGCTCGCCCACCGCGGCGGCGTCGTACGTGGGCTCGATCGCCGAGAGGCGTTCGGCGAGACGCATCGCGAGCGGGACGCCGCGCGTCGGGATGCCGAGGAGGACGACGTCGGCCGCCCCCTTGTTGCGCTCGGTGATCTCGTGCGCGATGCGCGTGAGCGCGCGGGCGATGTCCGGGGCCTCGAGAACGGTCGTCCCGTCCGAGGGAACCGACCCGTTTCCGGGTACGGCAGAGCTGGCCATGCAATCCTCCTTTTCCGCCTCACAGGACGGCTTTAAAGGGAGTCTGACACCGTCACCCTATCCCGACCCGCTGACACCAGAACGCCGCCTGCCACATCGTGGCAAGCGGCGTTCCTCACAGTCTCCGGCGACGGCCCTGACCACGGGGCGTCACGCGAGCAGCGTGGCCTTCATCTCCTTGATGCGGCCGAGCAGGCCGTTCACGAACGACGGCGACTCGTCGGTCGACAGGCCGGCCGCCAGCTCCACGGCCTCGTCCACCGCGACGGCGTCGGGCACGTCGTCGTTGAACAGGACCTCCCAGACGCCGATGCGCAGGAGCGCGCGGTCGACGGCCGGCATCCGCTCGAGGGTCCAGCCGTGCGAGTACGTCTCGAGGGCCTCGTCGATCCGGTCCTGGTGAGCCAGGACGCCCTCGACGATCTCGACCGTGTACTGCGGCACGGGGGCCTCGGTGTGCGGCGTCACGACCCGGTCGGCGAGGAGCTGCGCGGGATCGACGCGGCGCTGCTCGGCCTCGAAGAGGATGTCGGCGGCGCGCTTGCGCGCCTTGGTGCGAGCACCCATTTCAGGCTCCTTCTCTCGACGACTGATCCGTTCGGTTCCGCTCCGGGCGGGGAGCCTCGTTCCTCGGTCCCCACCCTGCGCTGCACCTCGGGATCAGTCGTTCACGCGACCCAGGTAGTCGCGCGTGCGGGTGTCGACCTTGACCTTGACGCCCTGCTCGAGGAACAGCGGGACCTGGATCTCCGCGCCCGTCGACAGCGTCGCCGGCTTGGTGCCGCCCGTGGAGCGGTCGCCCTGCAGGCCCGGCTCGGTGTAGGTGATCTCCAGCACGACGGACGACGGCAGCTCGATGTACAGCGGCGTGCCCTCGTTCGTGGCGACCATGACCTCCATGCCCTCGGTCATGAAGTCCTTGGCGTCGCCGACCGTCTCCGGGGCGACCGTGATCTGGTCGTACGTGTCGTTGTCCATGAACACGTAGTCCGCGCCGTCCATGTACAGGTACTGGTAGTCGCGACGGTCCACGCTGGCCGTCTCCACCTTGATACCGGCGTTGAACGTCTTGTCGACCACCTTGCCCGACAGCACGTTCTTCATCTTGGTGCGGACGAACGCGCCACCCTTGCCCGGCTTGACGTGCTGGAACTCGATGATCGTCCAGAGGTTACCGTCGATGCGGAGCACGGTGCCGTTCTTGATGTCGTTCGAGGTTGCCACGTTCGTCTTCCTGTTGATCGGGTGATGTGCCGGGCACGACGACGCGCGTCACGACCGGGGAGTTCTGGGGTAGCGCCTCAGTCTAACGGCGAGGCCACGATCGGCTCACATCGGAGCGCCTCACCGGTCACTTGCCTTCCTGCTCCACGCCGTTGCGGGCCTCATCGCCGGACCGCTTGCCCTTTGGCTCCTCGGGCTCCTCGAAGAGCGCACTGAACTCACCCCACCAGTGAACGATGGGTACGTCGTCCTTCTGCCTGCCTTCATCCGTTCCTGGGACGTTGAGCAGGATAATGACGATTGCGACCAACCCGACAGCGGCGGAGCGCCCGGCGCTGCGGACGGTGACCAGCGCGCCTCCGACGACCTTGCTGCCATGTACGAACAGGTCGGTGAGATCTTCGACCGCGGCCCCGTAACGGCGGAGGCCGACAGGGATCCGACGGCTCGCTCGTATGAACCAGTCGGTCAGGACCCACTCCGGAAGCATCAGAAGGCTGCAGATCCGCCGTGAGGCGATCGGGCCGAAAGCTCGGATCGCGCGTCCAACCGTTGGAACCACCCAGCGGAGCCCAATCCTGGTGACGATCACCCCTGCGACCGCTGCAACAATCACCCGGAGGGGATACTCGATCCACGAGAAGGGGAAGAGGAACAGATCCGCGAGCCCCTCGGCGGATTCGGTCATCCCCCGTCCCCTGGCATCGTCTCGCTCTCGCTTCCGTCACCCGCATGCTCAGCCTGCCCGCCGTCCGGAACGCCCGACGATTTGTCCTTCTCGGTGCTGTCAGCCGTCAGCTGTTCGCGCGTGGAATCGTTGACGAGTATCGGATCGACATCGCTCGCGGTGCTGCCAATCGAATTGAGCAAACCCTCCATCTCCTGCCAGATTCCAGGGATCTCGTGGGGCTCGGTATCTTTCGAAATCATCCGGGCATGAAGCGATGCAAGGTGTCCGCGAAATCTCAACTCATTTTCGCGAATCCCAGCTCGCGTGGCAAGCTCCTCCATTCTTTGGTTGAATTCCAGTGTGGCGCGAGCTGCGTGACTTTCCATCTGCTGACGGGCGATCTTCTCGTTCAGCTCGACATCCGCGAGCTTGGCCACGTATTCGGGGTTCTGGCTCATGGCCGCTGCCATGGTCCTCTCTCCCTTGATGATCTCGTCGTACGCATCCACCTTCATGCCTTCGAGTGCTTGCCGGCGATGCAATTCAAGCCATTCGGCGTCGCGCCCGATGGTCACCTCGACGAACTCGACCCGGACGAAATCCGGGAGGTCAGCCATCTTCGCGGTGAAATCCACCGACCGGATCTTTGACAGGAAGAGGTGGTACTCGTCCATCCCGCAGTTATTCGATAGGGTCGTCAAGATCGGAAGAATTCGTTGCTCCATCACTCTGGCTGGATCGGTGCCGTTATGACGAATTGCCTTCATTGGATCACTCGCGTACCACGAAACGTTTGCATTGCAGATGAAATCGAATCCTGTTGTGCTGCTCGGCACCTTGATCTCGAGATTTTCGATCCGGTTTCCGATGTGAACGATTCGATACTCACCCTGCCGCTGTCGCAGGAACCAGTTCATGCTGGAGGTCGGCAACTCCCCGGGTTGAAGAACCTTGGGCTCGCCGCTGCCGAATACCACGACAGTTTCGTCACCGGAAGGCCTGGCGTCTCCCTGGATATCGCGTGGTCGCTTCATCGGGAACGGGCCACGAACCAGCAGCCTTTCGCTCATCTGGATACCTCCGGGTGTGGTCTCGGTCCTTGCCGGCTGCTCAAGGCCATCAGTGCGGCTCTGGCCGTCGCGGATGGCCGGGGCGTGCCATGAGTCTTTTTCTCCAGCGCATACTTCAAGCGATCGATCTCTCTGTTGGTCGGGGCCATGTGGACGATCAGATCGACAACCATGTCGCGCATGGAAGCATCCAGGTCGGCCTTCTTGATCCAGATGCCCAGGCATGCCAGCGCGTCGTCTCGCAAGCCGGTGTCGTTGAGAGCGGCGCGCCAGAGCGAGAGCACGGCAGCATCAGGTCCAGGGCTCTCGCTGCCGGTACGGCGATTTGCCGACCCGCCCGCAAAGACCGTGAGAACAGCCGGCGCCTCGTTCGAGCCTTCGAGGGTGGACAGAGTCGCGTCGTTGCACAGAAGCAGGAACACCTTGAGGAGTTCATTGCGCCGTGGTCCGGTCGCCGCCGACAGCCATCCGTCGATCGACTGGAGCACCAATTCGTGATGAACCACGAAGACGCCCACGATCCCCGTGCGAACCACCCCGATGATTGCCGGGTCTTCGGTGTCCAGCAGACTGCCGAGCCCGTCCATCGCTGCCACGGGCCAGTTGTTGCGTACGGCCAGACCGAGAGCAAGCGCTGCCGTCATGCGCTGACGCCGCGTTCCGGTGACCCAGGACTCGATGAGCCCGAGTGCGTGCCCGGCGACCTGTTCGTCCTCGACCGCGACGCAGAGAGCTGTGGCTGCCGCCCCACGCTCGCGAGGGTCGTTCGACCGTCCCCACGGCTGGAGCACATTCTCCGCGACGTCCGCGAACTCGAACAGCGAGAGGCGCCCGATCGAGAGCGCGGCGCGTGCTCGCACGGCAGGATCTGTGCTGACCACGAGCGTGCGCAGCCATACCATCAGCACTTCCGAGGCATCGAAGTCCTTCCAGGCCACGTCGATCAGAACGTCATGGGTCTGGTTCCGGGTGAACTCGACGATCTCCGCGGGACTCGACCCGTACTCGTTCGAGGCGACACCCGTCTCGAACTTTGCGTCGATCGCAGCCAGCCGCTCGGCCCTGCTCCGAAGAAAGTGTCGTGGCCTGGCTCCTTCCTTGCCGGAGCGAGCGTGGACCACGTCCGCCAGCACTCCCTCGACCCGAGAGATCGTGGCGTACGAGAAACCACCGAAGAACGCGACCGCGAAGGCAAGTTCCTTTTCCCGCGAGCTCCCGCTGTCTCCGAGAAGGTCTCTGACGCGCTCACGTTCACGAGCCACAGCGTGTTCGAGACAGGCGTCGATCGTCGTGGTCCCGTGGGCGACGCCGGCCAGAGCGCGGCCGATCCGACCCACTTCACCGAGTGTCGGTGCGTCGTTCCTCAGCCAGTTGATGATCGGCGCCTCGTTGAGCAGGTCGTCGACGACGTCACTGAAGTGCCGCGGAAGGTCCACGGAGATATGTGCCCGGAGGACCTCCGTCAGCGGCGGTCCTGATGTCACGGACACCGACCAGCGCTCGGAAGCGTCCCCGACCGGCGTGGCATCGTCGACGACGATGACGAGATATGCCCCTCGTTGCGTCAGGAGCGATGCCACATTCGTGAGGGTGAACTCCGCCAGAGCCCGGTCCGCGCGAAGCGCAGGTGACTCGAGCACGTAGCTGTGCCCTGGTTCGAAATCCTCCTCCAGAAGTTCGCGCGGATCGGTTCCCGGCTCCAGGAGGCGGCAGCGCCCAGCAGTCTCGGCCACCTTCGCTGCGACGATGCGTCCGAGGAAGCCGCGACCGGTCCCCCGGGTCCCCCGGAGGACACACAGCCGGTGCTCCTGCAGGATCCGAACCGCGGAATCCGTACCGGGATGTCCCGCATCGACGCGGCGCATGCGGTCGATCAGGTCACGTGACAGTGGTGTGGACAGATTTCGGCGCTGTCGCTGGCCGTCGAGGTAGACGTGCTGATCGCCGGAAACAACCGCGGCCCCGCGCACGTCGAGAGGTGCGTCGAAGGCAACCGCTCCTCGTGCGGTGAAACGCCTGACGCCCCTCTCTACCTCGGCGAACTGGGTGAACTGACCGTCTGCCTCCCGGTCCTGGTCGTCGTCGGGATGATCGTCGTCGTACTTGTCGTCAGCCTGGACGGCGGCGGGCTCCGGAGGCGCTTCGGCAGCTTCGCGGAGGGTCACGCTCGGCCCCGTAGGTCGAAGTGCCCATCGCCTTCCACCACGCCGGCACCTGAGATCGTGACCGGGCCGCCGAAGAAGACGCCGCCTGCGCGACCAGGCCGGTTCTCGGCCGGATGCCCGGCTCCCGCACGGACACCTTCGGCGGCCTGGTTCTCCGCGCCCGGATCCATGGCAAGCGGGACAGCCGGGTAGTTCATCGAGCTGGTTGTCCAGACAGCGACGGGCGAGCCGTGCTTCACCGCGATCTCCATCGGCTCGAACGTCGCTGTCTCGAAGTCGCCGTACCCGGGCCGGAGGATTCCCGACCAGATGGACTCGCTGAGGGCAAGCACCCAACCTTGATCCTGAACCTCAAGAAGGCCCTTCAACTCTGCCGAGTCCAGGATGCCGTGGAGCAGGTTCGCAGCGGGCCCGTTGTTGTCCCTGTCGGTTCTGCGTGGTACGACGTAGCCATCATGCAGGGCGAGCCGGAGGTCGAGGCGCTGACTGGCTGAACGGCTTCTGTTGTGAGTTCGGAGCCGGGAGGACAGTTGTCCGAGAACCGCCCGCAGGATCGTGACAGGCGATATGCCGTCGAAGTCAAACCGGCCACCGTCCCCCCGTGCCTGAGTGACGTAGGAGCGCCGTGGCACCCCGGCATCATCGAATGCATTTTCCAGAATTTCCATCAGGTCGTCGATCAACGCCGACGACCTGCCCGGCTCGCGGCCGGTTGCCGACGATCCTCGAAGATCGACGCCCAGCATCACACGATGCAATGGATCCGCTGCTGTAGACGGCAAGAATTCCTCCAGGTGCCCAGGGAGACGTCACGACAGTACGAAGGGCCGAGGGCCCGGAACATGCAGTAGTACAGGGGCGTTGAATCTCTGAAGTCCGACAGCACCATATTGCAGCAGTCGCACTCTCATCGCGCAAGCCCCTCACCTGCTCCGTTGCACATACGTCATGCCGCTTTGCTCGAGCTGCAGAGTTTTTAGGTGTGGCCCAGGACGACCTGTGGCTTGGTTTCGTACCTGCTGGTCATATCCGGTCGACCGCAATAATGGGACAGGATGCTTTACGTCGGAGCGCCATTGACGATGATCCCGATCGAAGCGGCAAGAACCATGAGCACCACGGAAAGCGGGTAATACGCCAGCGCCTTGCGGATGTGGGCATGCTTCTGCGCGGAGATGTCCGCGAGATTCTTCGCCTGGATCCATGCCTCGCGGCGGTCGTCGTGAACGCGCGTGGCGACGAGGTCGTCCACCGACGCCTCGACGATGTCCGGAAGGGAGTACCGCGAGAAGTCCCGGTTCTTCATCCGCGGGCGGAGTGACAAGGTGAGGTGGATCCCGGCGATCCCGCACAGCACGATTGCCGCCAGTCCGGTCATCGCGCCGGCGACCGCCAGCCATGCACCCGGGACAAGCGCCTGCGCGAACGGGATGGTGGGCGTGCCGACTCCGAACGTCAGCGCGATCGCCGCGACGAGGACACTCGTCTTGACGTCGGCGTTCGTAATGGTGAGCTGAAGCATCGACTGCACGAACTGGGCATCGGCCGAGCCGCCGGACTCCGGCTCTCCATCCGGCCTGGGCGCCTCCGGCACCCGCCGTGGCTCGCGAAAGACACGCGCTCCACTCCACCAGCCCAGCACGGCAGCAGCTCCTTCCGATGGCGAAATGTCCTTCTGTGCAGGAGCCTAGATGCGAGGAATCGCCGCGTCCTGCACCGACACACCCCGCTGACCTGTAGGGTTGCGCATACGCAACAGTGCTGCGCTGAAGTTCGGCGGACTTTAGGAATAGGCTTCAATGTTCACGCTCATCGGTGACCTCGTCGGGTCCCGCAAGATCCCCGACCGCGCTGGTGCCCAGCGCACCATCGGCGAGGTTCTGGAGCGCGTGAACCACGTGATCGACATGGCCCAGATGCTCGAACCCACCGTCGGGGACGAGATCCAGGGCGGCTTCTTCTCGATCGCCGATGCCACGCTGGCCACGCTCCTGATCCGGCTGGAGCTCGCGCCCGACATCGAGATGCGCTTCGGCCTCGGCTGCGGTGACGTGACCGTGCACGACGGCGATCGCAGCCCTCTCCTCCAGGACGGTCCGGGTTGGTGGACGGCCCGGGATGCCATCGACCGCCTCAAGGGCAAGCGCGGAACTCTCTACGCCGGTCCTGCAAGCGCAGACCTTCCCGACCCGGATCTTGTCAACGCCTTCCTCCTTGCCAGGGACGGGCTCGTCGCCACCCTCAACGACCGTCAGCTCCGGATGCTCCTGCTCGCCCTCCAGGGCAAGACGCAGAAGGAGATCGCCGAGGTCGAGGAGATCACGGAGTCCGCGGTCAGCCAAGCCTTCGCCCGGGGCGTCCGGGCAGCGCATGACGCACAGGTCACCTTCGGAAAGGCAGGATGATGGCAGTAGTTGGAGCGTTTCTCGGGGCGCTCGGAGTCGGTGACCTGTTCCGTGCGTCCGACGACGACACGTCGATGCGGCGCCGGCTCACCGTTCTGGTGATCGGTCTGCTCGCGCTCGGACTCCTCCTGGCAGCAGGCGGGACAACCGGCGGCGACTGGTTCGTGGCGCTGCCGCTCGCCGGCGGGATCGCCGCCTGGGTGTTCGGCTCGGGGGATGCCCTCTCGGCTCGCGGCGGTGCGTTCTCTCGTGTCATCGCGTTCACCGGGCTGGGCCTGGGCCTGGCATGCGCACTGCTGCTGGGCGGTGCCGCACCGAGTTGGCCGTCGTTCCTGACTGGTCCGCTGACCCAGATTCCCGTCGATCGCACGCTGCTCGTCTCCGGGGTCATGCTCGCGCAGCTGTCGACCGCGAACGTGATCGTACGGCTCGTCCTGCACAGCGTCGGCGTACCGACGGCTCCGGGTGAGCGGAAGCTCAAGAGCGGCCGTGTGCTCGGGCCGATGGAGCGGCTCTTCATCATCGGGCTCGGCATGACGGGCGCGTTCACCGCAGCTGCCGCGGTCGTCGCAGCCAAGGGACTTCTTCGCTATCCCGAGGTCAAGGCGGACCGGAACGCAACGGTAGGCGATCGTCCGAACCCGGTATCGGAGTACTTCCTCATCGGCAGTTTCGCCAGCTGGCTCGTCGCAGTCGCAGGGCTGGCCGTCGTCGGACTTCCCTGAACGCTTGACCTCAACCCCGGTTGGGGATCCAGGATGCAGGCATGACGACCAGCATCTCGACCTCATCCGGCGCGTGGCGTGTCGAGCGGCTCGATCTCGACGGGTATCTCGAGCGGCTCGGGATCCCTGCGCGGGAGCCGAGCCGGGAGGCGCTCGACGAGATCCACGAGCGGCACGTGCGGACCTTCACCTTCGACAACGCCGACGTGCTGCTCCGGCAGCATCCCGGGGTGGACCTCGACTCCGTGAGCGAGAAGTTCGTGGGGCGCGGGCGGGGCGGATACTGCTTCGAGCACTCGACGCTGCTGTCCGCGGCGCTGGAACGGCTCGGGTACACGGTGATCCGGCGGCTCGCCCGGGTCGGCGATCCCGCCAAGGGGCCGGTCACCAGCCGGACGCACCTCGTGGTGGAGGTGGTGCTGGACGGGCGGCGGCTGCTGTGCGACCCGGGCTTCGGGATGAGCGTCGCGCGCCCGATCCCCCTGGAGGACGGGCACGTCGACGAGCAGTACGGCAACCGGTACCGGATCGTGCGGGCGGCCGACGGCGTCGTCCCCGCCTGGCGCCTGGAGCGCCTGCGGAACGAGATGTGGGAGGTGCAGCACACGACCGACGAGCTGCCGGTGCGCCCCTCGGACGTGGAGCTCGGGCACTGCTACACGAGCACGTCGCCCGCCTCGCACTTCACGCACGAGCTCATCGTCGCGCGGCGGTTCACCGGGCGCCACGTCACGCTCACCGCGGGCACCGTGACGATCCGGCACGACGACGGCGCCACCGAGCACCATGACCTGGCGGCGGGCGAGCTCACGACATGGCTCGCCGAACTGAACCCGCACCTCTCGGACGAGGAGACGGCGCGCCTGGTGGCCAGGCTGAGCTGACCGGGGCGGTCGGCCGGACGTCGCAGGATCGGCCCCCCGGGCGACCGATCCTGCGACAAGCGACCGACCGCCCCCGCGGGCCGGTCAGCCAACGCGGGACGCCACCGCTTCCAGGGCGAGGCGGTAGCCCTCGAAGCCGAAGCCCGCGATCGTGCCCGTCGCGACGCCCGCCACCACCGACAGGTGCCGGAACGACTCGCGCGTCGCCGGGTTCGAGAGGTGCACCTCGACCAGCGTGAGGCCGGCCTCGGACACCTGGGCGGCCGCGTCGCGCATCCCGTAGCTGTAGTGCGTGAACGCGGCCGGGTTGAGCACGACGTGCGACCGCGTGTCGACCGCCTCGTGCAGCCAGCCGATGAGGGTCCCCTCGTCGTCGGTCTGGCGCACCTCGACGTCCAGGTCCAGGCCGGCGCCCCACTCCCCCGCCGCCTTCTCCAGGTCCGCCAGCGTCGCGTGGCCGTAGATCTCGGGCTCGCGCACGCCGAGCCGGCCGAGGTTGGGTCCGTTGAGGACAAGCACTCGCGTCATGAGCTCGAGGGTAGGTGACCTGGGTCCTCGCCGTGGGAGCTGATCAGCGCTTGGCACACTTTTTTATCCGGATGATATGAACGTGATACCGACGTCCGGCGCGGACTCCGCCAGAATGTGCGGGTGACCTACCGCGTGATGATCACCTGCACCGGAAACATCTGCCGTTCCCCCATGGCCGAGATCGTGCTCCGCGACCGGCTCGACGCCGCCGGGCTGGACGCCGTCGTCGACTCGACCGGCGTCAGCGACGAGGAAGCCGGCAACCCCATCGATCCCCGCGCCAGCGCCGCCCTCGTCCGGCGCGGCTACGCGGCGGGCGACGCGCATGTCGCACGGCACGCGATCGCCTCCGACGTCGCCGCCCGGGGCCTGGTGCTCGCGATGACGAACCAGCACGCCCGGCGGCTGCGCGACCTCGCCCCCGGCGCCGACGTCCGCCTCTACCGCACCTTCGACCCCGCCGCGTACGACCTGGGCGACCACGCCCTGGACGTCGCCGACCCCTGGTACGGCGGCCCGGCCGACTTCGAGATCTGCCTCGACGAGATCGAGGCGGCCGCCGACGGCGTCGTCGCCCACGTCAAGGCGGCCCTGGCGAGCTGAGCGCCGCCCGGCGCCCCGGAATCGCACGTCGCGCTGCTGCGCGCCCTCGCGATCCGGTGCCGCTTGGCACACTTTTACCCGCGAGGGCGGGCGGCCTGGCCGCGCGCCGGCTCAGGCGTCGTCGTCGGGCAGGCCGCCCACCAGGAGCCGGCGGGGGCCCGCGCCCGTGCCGGCGAGGGCGTCGCCGGGGTTGGCCAGGGCACAGGTGCGCAGGGACAGGCAGCCGCAGCCGATGCAGTCCGTGAGGGTGTCGCGGAGGCGGGCGAGCTGCTCGATGCGGGCGTCCAGGTCCGCCTGCCAGGCGCGGGAGAGGCGGGCCCAGTCCTGGCGGCTGGGGGCGTGGTCCGCCGGGAGGGTGGCCAGGGCCTCCGCGATCCTCGCCAGCGGGATGCCGACGCGCCGGGAGGTGCGGATGAACGCGACGCGGCGCAGCACGTCCCGGCGGTAGCGGCGCTGGTTGCCGCTGGTGCGGCGGCTGGAGATCAGGCCCTGGCGCTCGTAGAAGTGCAGCGCGGACACCGTGACGCCGGCGCGCTGCGCGACCTCACCGACCGTCAGCTCCGGGTGTCCCGCCACCCCGCCGTCCGGCGCGCCGCCGGCCGTCATGGGGCCGGGGTACGGCCGCCCCGGCCCGAGTTCGAGCCGCTGTCGCTGCCGTTCTCGTTCTGGCGGCCCGACGACGCTCCCCCGGTGTTGTCCCCCGTGGCGGCCGCCGACGGCTCGGCGGGCGACGTGCCGCCGGTCCCGGGGTCGGCGCCCGTCCCCGTGGCGGGATCGGCCCCGGCCGTCGGGCCGCTCGTGTCATCGCCTGTGTCATCGTCCGTGTCGCCGGTCGCCACGCGGCTGCTCCCCGTGGCGTCCGCGCCGGGCATCGTCGAGGGCGAGTCCCCGGGATCGCCGGAACCGCTCGCGCCGCCGGCGCTCTCCCCCGGGCTCCCGGTCTCCTGGGGGTCCCCGGTGACGATCCCCGACGTCGGCTCCGTGGGCAGCCGCCCGCTGCCCGGCACCGTCGCCGGCGGGACCGGCGTCGCACCGGCGCTGCGGATGTTCTGCGAGAGGGCGTCCTCGCCGTCGAACGGCGTCAGGCACGACGTCTGCGACGAGTCCGTCGACGTCACCACGGTCTCGTCGTCGACGGAGATCGCGCAGCTGATCTGTCCCTCCCCCGTCGCCGTGGCCCCGACGGTGAGCACCGAGGCGTCGACCGGGATCCTGCCGCGCCACGGCGTGGAGACGAGGAATCCTTCCTCGTTGCCGACCTGCTGGGTGTCGACGAGGCCCTTCCGCGACGGTCTCGACTCGCCGCCGCGATCGGCCGCGTCCGAGGCGCCGCCCGCGGGGCCGCCGTCGTCCCGGATCACGCTCGCCGCGTAGCCGACGAGCACCCGCTGCCCCGGCGACGGCGTGGTGATCTCGATCTCGATCCAGTGCCCGCTCGCCGGCGGGTTCGGCAGCGGCTCGCCCTCCATCGAGTACCAGCCGTCCGGGGCGATGGTCGTCAGGGACGGGTTGGCCAGCCGCTCGTACAGCATCCACCCGCCGATCGGCAGCACGACGCCCGCCAGCGCCGCCGCCACGAGCTTCGTGGCCCCGCGCCGCGGCCGCACGGGGCCGGGGCCCACGAGGTCGTCCCGCAGCGGAGCGATGGGCTCGGTGGGCTCGGCGTCGGCCTGCGCCTCCAGGCCGCGCACCTGCTTGGCGCGCACCGCGATCATCGTGTTGATCGCGGGGGTGGCGCGCCACGTGACGGGGCGCTGGGTGCGCCGGGTGATGCGCTCGACGATCTCCTGCGGCGTCGGCCGCCGCGCCGGGTCCTTGGCGAGGCAGTCGCTGACCAGCACCATCAGCTCGGCCGGGACGCCCTCGAGGTCCGGTTCCGTGTGCACCACGCGGTAGGCCACGGACTCGGCCTGCCCCGTGCCGAACGGCGCGTTCCCGGTCGAGGCGTAGGCCAGCACGCAGCCCAGGGAGAAGACGTCCGACGGCGTGCCCGCCTCGAAGCCGCGCACCTGCTCGGGCGACATGTACGACGCCGTGCCCAGCACCTGGCTCACCGAGGTCAGCGCGGTGGCCTCCAGCGCGCGGGCGATGCCGAAGTCGATGATCCGGGGGCCGCCCTCGGTGAGCAGCACGTTGCCCGGCTTGAGGTCGCGGTGCACGAGCCCGGCGGCGTGGATCGTCATCAGGCCCTCGGCCAGCCCGAGCCCGAGGGCGCGCAGCGTGTGGATGTCCAGCGGCCCGCCCTCGTGGATGGCCTCGCGCAGCGAGGGCCCCAGCACGAACACCGTGGCCATCCACGGCTGGCGGGCGTGCGGGTCGGCGTAGACGAGCCCGGCGGTGTGGCTGCCGTGGACGCGGCGGGCGGCGTCGACCTCGCGGGCGAACCGCTCGCGGAACTCCTGCTCGCCGGTGAGGTCGAGGCGCACGACCTTCACGGCCACGTTCTCGCCGTCCGGGGTGCGGCCCAGGTAGACCGTCCCCATCCCGCCGGAGCCCAGCACCCCGAGCAGCCGGTACGGGCCCAGGTGGCGGGGGTCCTCCGGGCGCAGCACCGTGATGGACGACGCCGGCTCCTCCGGGCTCGTTGCGGTCGGCACGCTGCGATCCCCCTTGTCAGATCCCGTCGTCGGTCCGTTCGTCGGCAGGGCTGCTGCCACGTGCCACAGTGTGTCTGCTATGCCCGGCTGATGCTACTGGCGCCCGCCTGAATAGGCGAAATCCGCCGGCGTCTTGACGAACGCCATGAGAACCAGTCCGGCCAGCACGACGGCGACGATACCGAGAGTTCCCCAGATCGTCGCCCCGGCGACCGCGATCGTGACCGTCCAGGCGGTCGAGGACAGGAACGACGCCGCCCGCCCCGTGGTGGCGTACAGGCCGAAGATCTCGGACTCCTTGCCCGCGGGCGTGACCCGCGCCAGGAACGAGCGCGACGCGGACTGGGCCGGGCCGACGCAGCAGCTCAGGATCAGCCCGCCCACCCAGAACACGACCGGCCCGAGGTCCCGCAGGAACACCACGCCCAGGCCCGAGACGAGGATCAGCCCCAGCGACCACAGGATCACCGCGCGCGGCTTGACGACGTCCTCCAGCCGCCCGACCAGCATGGTGCAGATGCCGGCCAGCAGGTTGGCCGTGATGCCGAAGACCACCATGTCGGCGGTCTCGAACCCGAACGCCTTGGAGCCGATCACGGCGCCGTAGACGAACACGCCCGCGAGCCCGTCCCGGTACACGGCGCTGGCCAGCAGGAACCAGAAGGTGGTGCGGGAGTCGCGCCACAGCGCCCGGACGTCCTTCGCGAGCACGACGTAGCCGGCGAGGAAGCTCACGCGCGGGCGATCGGCGACGGGCGCGACGTCGGGCACCCGGCGGAAGATCTGCCAGCAGAAGACCAGGCCCCACACCGCGCAGGCGACGGCCACCCAGCGGAACGGCTCGCCGTTGTCCACGGGCATCCCGAACCAGCCGGCGGCGTTCGCGCCCGCGACGGCCGCCAGCGCGATGACGCCGCCGAGGTAGCCCATCCCCCACCCGAAGCCGGAGACCCGGCCGACGGTCCGCGGCGTGGCGACCTGGACGAGCATGGCGTTGTAGTTCACGCCGGCGATCTCGCTGAAGACGTGCCCGAGCGCGATGAGGGTCGCGCCGAGGACGAACCAGGCGGGGTCGGCCTGGACGAACCACAGGGCGGCCGTGCAGGCGAGCAGGAGGCCGGTGCTGATGCCGAGGCCGAGCTTGCGCCCGCCGGTGGCGTCGGCGCGCTGGCCGAGGACGGGGGCGATCAGGGCGACGAGGATCCCGGCCGCGGCGTTGGCGAGGCCGATGCCGGCGTCGAGCTCGGCGCTCGCCCGCAGCTTGAGCGGGTCGTCGTCCGCGAGCGCCGCGACGTCGTCGGGCAGGAAGCTGTCGGAGACGAGGTAGAGCGAGACGAAGACGAAGGTGGTGATGACGGTCTGGAAGGGCTGGGTGCCCCAGTCCCACAGGGCCCAGGCGACCACGCGTGCGCGGGGGATGCGGGCGTCCGCCTGTCGCTGGAGTCCTGTGGCGGGGGTGGTGTTCTCGCTCATGGGTGGGAACTCTCCTGGGTCCGGGTGAACGGGAGGTGGCGGGGTCGGACCGTCAGAGGGTTTCTTCGGGCGATTTCACGTGCTGCCAGTGCCAGGGTTCGGGGAGGCGGCCGTCGGGGTCGGCCCAGCGGGGGTGGGCCCAGCCGTGGGCGGCGGCGTGTTCCGTGAGCCAGGTGTACTGGGGGCTGGCGTGGGTCTGGACGCCGCCGCCGAGGTCGACGGCGAGGCCGAGGCCGTGGCTGGAGCAGCCGGGGGGTGCGGCGAGGGGTGAGCCTGCGAGGCCGACCTGGGACTCGTAGCTGCGGTAGGCGGAGTTGATGGTGAGGTCGGTGCCGAACTGGGCCTTGTACTCGGTGTTGAGGGCGACGAGGGAGGCGAGGATGTCCTTGCGGACCTGGAACTCGGGGGCCCAGGGGATGGTGGCGAGCTGGTCGGCGGGGAGGTGGCCGCTGTCGGGGCTCCAGAGCTGGTCGGGCTGGGGGCAGACGGCGGTGTCCTGGGCGGTGGCGAGGGTGCCGGTGGCGGTGGTGAGTTCCTTGTGGTGCCTGCCGAGGGTGGTGACGGCTTCCTGGAGGGTGGGCAGGTCGGCGTCGGCGAGGGCGTCGTCGGTGGTGCCGGCGGCGGCCTGGGTGGCGGCGTCGAGTTTCTTCTTGACGGTGGCGCGGGCGGGGTCGTCGAGTTCGCCGGTGGCGTCGTAGGTTCTGCGGCCGGTGTCGATGGCGGTGGTGAGGGTGTGGCGGCCGTCGGCGATCCGGGTGTGGGCCTGGTCGATCATGGAGGAGACGACGCCGGCCTGGGCGGCGGCGAGGTTCTCGGTGGCGGTGGCGGCGTCGCCGGGGCGGCGTTCGAGGAGGGGGGTTCCGGCGAGGACCTGGTCGGCGGTGGCGAGTTCCCGGGTGAGGGTGTCGCGGGTGGCGGGGTCGGCGACCTGGCCGTCGGACTGCTCCAGGAGGGTGCGGGCGGTGCCGGCCTCGGCGGTGAGGTCGCCGGCTTCCTGGTCGAGGAGGTAGTAGGTGCCGCCGAGGGTGCCGACGAGCAGGAGGGCGACGACGGTCACGACGACGGTGCCGGTGCGTGCCCGGCGGGGTCTGCGGCGGGGTTCCTTGCGTGCGGGTCCGGTCAGCATGGGGGCCGACCAGGTCGCGGTCCCGGGGTCGGGGGCGGGCGGGGCCTGCGGCGTGGGCCAGGGGGACGGCGGTGGCTGCGGGGCGGGCTGCTGCGGGGCGGGCGGGCGGGGGCCCGCGGGGGGCAGGGCGGCGCCGGGCTGCCGGACGGGGAGTCCTCCGCTCCGCCCCGGGAACGCCTGTGGCGTGCCCGGGGTGGAGGCACCGGTCCGGCCCTGCCCGTGCGGGGCGGGTTCAGGGGGCGGCGGGAAGGACGTCGCGGTCACAGCGACCGAACTTACGGCACGTGCCTGGGAGAACGGGAATCGGCGATGGGGTCGTAGGGGGTGATTTCGCCTGGTCCCGGGTTCAGCGCAGGACGCCGACGCGGTCGGGTACGGGTACGGCGGCGGCCTGGTGCCGCTGCCTGCCGAGCCCGGTGATCTCGAGTTCGACGACGTCGCCGTCGCCGAGGTAGGGGAAGCGTCCGGACAGGGCCACTCCCTCGGGGGTGCCGGTGCAGATGATGTCCCCGGGCTCGAGGGTCATGTACTGGGACAGGTGCCAGATGATCTCGTCGACGCCGTGGATCATGTCGGCGGTGGTGGAGTCCTGGCGGGGTGCGCCGTTGACCCAGGTGCGCAGGGTCAGGGCGAGGGGGTCGATCTCGTCGGCGGGCACGAGCCACGGGCCGGTGGGCAGGAACCCGGGGGCGCACTTGCCCTTGGACCACTGGCCGAGGGAGTCGGCGAGCTGCCAGGTGCGCTCGGAGACGTCGTCGACGATGGTGTACCCGGCGATGTGATCGCACGCGTCGGCGGGTGAGGGGATGTAGGCGGCGCGCCGTCCGATGACGACGGCGAGCTCGACCTCCCAGTCCACGGTGGTGGCGCCGGGCGGGAGGGGCAGGTCGTCGTCGGGCCCGGCGACGGTGTTGGGGTGCTTGAGGAAGCAGATGGGCAGGCGCGGCGGTTCAGCGCCGGACTCGGTGGCGTGGGCGGCGTAGTTCTGGCCGATGCAGATCACGGCGGCCGGCCGGGCCACGGGCGCGCCGCGGCGGATGGCCGCGGCGCCGGGCAGGACAGGCAGGACGCCGGCGCTCAGGGCCGCGCGGGTGCGGGCGATGCCGTCCTGGCCGAGGAAGGCACCGTCGATGTCGGCCGTCAGGGGCCGCAGGTCGTGCGTGGCGCCGTCGTGCTCGACGGCGGGGATCTCGCGGCCGCGGGGGCCGAGGCGGAGCAGGTGCACGGTTGCTCTCCTGGTGTCGTAGGGAGGGTGAGGTCGGGCCCGGCCGGGTGACCGGTCCCGGTGCCGCCGGTCCGGCGCGGCCCGTGTGGGGCGGGCGCGGCGGGCCGGGCGGCGGCCTCGTGCACGTGGTCCGGGGTGCGCATGCCGAGGACGATCAGGGGCGTCGTGGGCTGAATTCATCGAATTAATAGCACGCGCTATCGGGCAGATGGAAGATTTTGCTGACTTCTCACCCCCGAGAGAGCAGATCTCTCTTGTGTGCTTTATAATCCCGCGACCAGTTTGCACGATCCGGCCGGTGCACGACGCCGCGCGAATCGTTCGTACCCGCCGGTTGACCTCAACCTGGGTTGAGGTCCCAGGATGTGCGCATGGAAGCGATCCTGCTGCACGCCTTCGGCCCGCCCGAGAACCTCGTCGTCGGCCATCTGCCCGATCCCGCGCCCGGCCCCGGGCAGGTGCTGGTCGACGCCGTCGCGCACGGCGTGCACCTGATGGACACCTCCCTGCGGCGCGGCGTGGCCGGGCCGCTCGCGCTGCCCGAGCTGCCCGCCGTGCCGGGCCGCGAGGTCGCGGGCGTGGTGAGCCGCACCGGGGCCGGGGTGCCGGCGTCCTGGACCGGGACGCGGGTCGCGGCCCACCTGGGCGCCGTGGCCCGCGGCGGCGGGTACGCACGCCGCGTCGTCGTGGACGCTGCGGCCCTGCACCGCATCCCCGACGGGCCCCGCGGGCCGCTCGGCGAGGCCGACGCCATCGCCATGATCGGCACCGGGCGCATGGCCGTGTACACGCTCGACGTCGCGGGCCTGACACCGGCCGACGTCGTCGTCGTGACCGCCGCGGCGGGCGGGCTCGGCAGCCTGTTCGTCCAGGAGGCCCTCGCCGTCGGGGCACGCGTGCTGGCCCTGGCCGGCGGGGAGGCGAAACTCCGGGTGCTGCGGGAGCTGACCGGCGGCACGCACGGCGCGCCCGGCGACACCGGCCCGTCCTGGCTCGTGCCGGACCGCGGGCGCCGGATCGCCTGGGTGGACTACACGGCGCCGGGCTGGGTGGCGGCCGCGCGGGAGGCACTCGCCGGGCTCACCGGGGACGACGCGGCGGACGGCGGGTCGGCGACGGTGGTGTTCGACGGCGTCGGCGGGGAGCTGGGGACCGCCGCGACCGCCCTGCTGCGGACCGGCGGGCGGCTGATCGCGTACGGGTGGGCCTCGGGGGCGCCGAACGGGTACACGTCGTGGGCGGCGGGTTCCCCGGAGGCGGGCGGCGGCCTCGGGCGCGGGCCGGCGCCGGACGACGTCGTCGTGCGCTACGCGGTGGGCCCGGACGCTCCCCCGATGGGCGACCAGCGCCCGTACCAGGAGCGCGCGCTGGCGGCGGCGGCCTCGGGCCGCTGGCGGGTGCTGACCCACCGGGTCCCGTTCGCCGAGGCGGCCCGCGCGCACCGGGAGCTCGAGGAGCGGCGGACGACGGGGAAGGTCGTGCTGGTGTGAGGCCGGGCCCGCGGGGCCCGGCGCCGCCGGCGTGACCGCGGCGGCCCCGGGGCCCGGGACCTGCCCGCCCCGGGCCCTGCCCCGGGGTGGGTCACGCCCGCCGGCGGCGCGCCGTGACCCAGGCGCCCGCGATGCCGGCGGCCGCGGCGATCCCGGCCACTCCCGCGATCAGGGGGCCGGTGGGGATCGTGGCGTCCGCCGGGGCGGCGGCCGGCGCCGGGCTCGCCCCGGGTGCCGGCGCGGACGGGGTACCGGCCGGCGGGGCCGCGCTCTCGCCGATCGACGCGCCGGTCGCCACGAAGGCGGGGGCGGGCATCTCGCCGGACGGGTCGGGGTCGGTCCACTCGGCGTGCCCCTCGATGCAGACCTGCTGCGTCGGGAAGGCGAACGACTGCCCGGGCCGGCCGGTGACCCGCACGTCGAGCGTCATCGTGGCGGTGTCGCCGTCCTGGACCGGCTGGCCGGTCCAGGCGACGTGCTGCGGCTGGACGTCCGCGTTCCAGCCCTCGGGGAGCGTCCCGGCGGACAGCGCCTCGACGCCCTCGGGGACGTCCATGTGCAGGGCGTAGGTCGGCGAGCCCTCGCAGCCGTGGTCGAACACGAACGTGAGGGTGGTGGTGCCGTCCCCGTTGGGGGCGACCTCACCGATGCTGACGTGCGCGGACGCCGGGGCGGCGGGCATCAGCAGGAGGGCCGTGGCCGCCACGGCGACCCCCGGGCCCCGGGCTGCGGTGGGTCTCACTGCGTCACCTCCACGGGGACGTCGACGACGGGGTTCTCGTACTTGGACGTGCGCACGCTCACGGCGACCGTCCAGGAGCCGGGCATCGTCAGGTCGACGACGGCCTCGTAGGTGCCCGGGCCGGTGGGGTTCACGGCGGGCGTGAACGGGCCGATCGCCGGGTCCGCGAGCGTGACGGCGACCGCCGGCGGCTCGACGGGTTCCAGCGGCTCGCCGTCGGTCCCGACGATCTCGATCTCCAGGGCGTTGACGCCGAGGCCGCCCGGGGTGACGCGGGCCGTGATCGTCCCGTCGCCGGTCTCCTGGGTGGCCTGCGCCGGTTCCGGCGCGGCCGGGGCGCCGCCGGACGCCGCGGCTGCCTGACCCCCCGCGTCCGTCGCGGCCGGCACGGGGCTGTTCGAGACCAGCACCCCCGTGACCGCCAGGACCGCGCCGAGCAGCACCGCCTCGGCCAGGACGGTGCGGCGCAGGGCGCGGGCCGCGCCGGCGGTCCCGCCCGCGGTACCACCGGTGGTCGCGCCGGCCGTGACGGCGGGCACGAGCCGGTACCGGTTCCAGGCCGCGAGCGCCACGACGCACAGCACCAGGCCCGCCTTGACCAGCAGCGAGCGCCCGTAGTCCGTGCCGAGAAGGGCCTCGAGGGTGCCCAGGATGCGCCAGCCGAGGGTGAGGCCGGTCAAGGCGACCACGAGCGCCAGCCAGGCGCCGAGGGCGGAGAACCGGGTGACGGTGACGGCCGCCCGCCGCGGGTCGAGGCCCGACGACGGTGTCAGGGCCAGGGCGAGCCCGGTGACTCCCGCGAGCCAGACCGCACCGGCGGTGACGTGGGTCAGGTCGGAGGCGAGCACGAGCCACCAGGGCCCGAAGGTGCGGGTGTGGCCGGTCACGACGAGGGCGCCGAGGGCGAGGGCGGAGCCGCCGAGCGCGAGTCCCGCCGCCGCGGCGGGCGTGATCCGGCGCAGGGGGCCCGGCGTGCGGGCGCCAGCCGCGGGGCCGTCCGACGACGCGCGCGGCGCGGCGAGGGCCGCGAGCAGGAGTCCTGCCAGGTTCAGGCCGCCGGCGAGGGCGGTGTCGGAGGCGAGGCCGGCCGCCCAGGTGCCGGGGGCCAGGACGTCGGCGAGGCCGGCGCCCGCCTGCCAGGCCGCCGTCACGGGGACGCCGGCCACCAGGGCGACGGCGGCGGCGAGCAGGGCCAGGAGCCGCAGGCGCCGGATCCGGCGGCGCAGCACCGGGACGGCGCCGGGGGTGGCGTGCAGCACGAACAGCTCGAAGACCACCAGGCCCGCCACGAGGAACGTGCCCGCGTACCCGGTGGCCTGGGTGACGGCGCGCGCGACGGTCACGGCGGTACCGGGCTCGGCGGGCGCGGTGACGGCCGCGGTGACGTCCGCCGGGGTGCCACTGGGGGCGCCGACGGAGAACGAGAACGCACCGGATATCGGGTGCGAGTCCAGGGAGACGACCCGCCACGCCACCACGTAGGTGCCGTCGGCCAGCGGCTGCGCGGGCGTGACCACGACGTCGTCGTCGACCGCCTTGACGGTCGCGGCGACGGGGTCGCCCTGGGCGGTCAGGAGGGTCGTCGCGTCGGCGACGGCCTGCACGGGCTCGTTGAAGCTGATGGTGAGCCGCGCGGGTGCCTCCTGCAGGACGGTGCCGTCCGCGGGGTCGGTTCCGGTCAGCACGGCGTGCGCCGTGGCCGGGACGCTCGGCAGGAGGACGAGCAGGATCCCGGCCACGGCGCTCCCCAGCACCGCGACCCACCGGCGCGAGGGACGCATCTCGTCAGTCCCGCGCGCGGCGGGTCTTGAGGAACGCGACCAGGCCCAGCAGGAAGCCCGCGGCGCCCAGCGCGAGGGCGATCCAGGTCAGCGCCGGGGAGCCGGCGGTGGTGGAGGCGGCGGCGGCGCCGGACGCCTCGTCCGCGACCTCCTGGCCGGCGGGCTCGGCGACCGTGCCGTGCGCGCCGCCCTCGGCGGCGGTCAGCGCGAAGTACGGGGCCGGGTACTCCGGCTCCGCGGCGCCCTCCTGCGTGGGCTGCACCCAGGCCGTCTCGCCCTCCTCGCACTCCTGGACCACCGGGAACGCGAGCGTCTCCCCCTCGGTCTCCGGGAGCTTGAGGGACAGCTCGAACGCGTCGCGCAGCCCGTCGGGCAGCGGGTCGTGCGCGGTGTAGACCACCTCGGCGACGCGCTCGGTGTACTCGCCGCCGTGCCCGTCCTCGACGGGCTCGGGGAGCTCCTCCATCACGTTCTCCACGTCCCAGGACGGGTTCACGCTCGGGGTGACGGCGATGATCTGCTCCGGCATCTGGATGGACACCTTGGTGGTGCCCGAGCCCTCGCAGCCGTGCGGGACCGCGAAGGTCAGCAGGGCGTACGAGCCGGCCGCCGTCCCGCTCGGGGTGACGGTGACGTGGGCCGACGCCGCCGTGGCGCCCGCCAGGACGAGGCCGGTGGCAAGGACGGTGGCGCCGAGGGCGCGCAGGGAGGTACGCATGGGGTTTTTCTGGCCTTTCGAAAGGGGGAAGGGGGTGTCGTGGTCACGCCGCCGCGGGCGGCGCCCTCCCCCGTGCCTTCCAGGGCGCGGCCGGCTCGCGCATCGTGGCCAGGTCCGGATGCGGGAACGCCCGCGGGACGACGACGGCGCGCGGCCGCCCGGGCAGCGTGCGGCACGTCAGCCAGGCCCACAGCCGCCACAGCACCGCCTCGCCGTACCGCAGCACCAGGGCGACGGCGAAGGTCGCCACCACGTGCGCGGCGACCATGAGCAGGGACGACGACGCCGCGGACGCCTCGGCGGCCACGGCACCGTGGTCATGGGCGGCATGGGCCGCCACGGCCGGGGCGCCGCCGGGAGCGGCCGCGCCCTCCAGGCCGAGGTGCAGGAGGACCTGCACCGGGCCGAGGACCGCGAGCAGGCGGGGGAAGCTCAGCTCCTGCCGGGCGATCCACCGCACCGCGACGCACGTCACCGCCCCCAGCGCCAGGAACGGCACAACCTGCGGCGTCGCTCCCCCGACCGCGCCGTGCAGCCCGGTGGTCAACCCGAGGACCGCCGCCGTCAGCAGCGCGACCCGCACCAGGTGCAGGGATCCGGTCCCGGGGGAATTCACCGGCACAGGCTAACCGACCCTTGCCCGGGCAAAACACCAGGCAAAACGATTCGGGGTCCGCCCCCCGGGACCCTCGGACCGCTGCTCAGGGCTCAGGGACTCAGGCCCAGCGCCCGCGCTCGGTCAGGACCTGCTTGAGGAGGTCCGCCCGGTCCGTGACGATGCCGTCCACGCCCAGGTCGATCAGGCGGTGCATCTCGGCGGTCTCGTTGACGGTCCACACGTGCACCTGCCGGCCCGCCGCGTGGGCGGTGCGGATCGTGGCGGCGTCGACCACCGTCAGGCTCCCACCCACCGGGAGGGCCCGGGTGACCGGGACCTGGAGGGCGCCGACGTCGCGCAGCGCGAACCGCGCCACCGCCGTCAGGCCCGTGCGCGCGCCGAGCAGGAACCCGGCCACCTCGCTCGTGCCCGCCGACGTCGCGACCGGGCGGGTCAGGCGCGCGAGCGTGGCGCGGCGCCGGGCCCGGGAGAACGACGTCACGCACACGCGGGCGTGGGCCGCGGTGCGCTCGATCGCGGCCGCGACCGGCGCCACGCCCGAGGCCGCCTTGACGTCGATGTTCACCCGCAGCCTCGGCCAGGTCCCGAGCAGGTCCTCCAGCTTCGGCACCGGCTCGGTGCCGCCGATCCGCGCCTGCCGGACCACGGACCACGGCAGGTCGGCGACCCGCCCCGAGGAGTCGGTGGTGCGGTCCAGGGACTCGTCGTGCAGGGCCACCGCGACGCCGTCGGACGTGCCGTGCGCGTCCGTCTCCACGTACCCGAACCCGAGGCCGACCGCCGCCGCGAACGCGGCCATCGAGTTCTCCGGGCCGGTGCCGGCGCCGTCCGGGCGGGCGAAGCCGCGATGGGCCAGGGCCGCGAAACCGCCGGGGGCGTCGAAGTAGCCGCCGCGCCCGGCGCCGCCGTCGTCCGGCACCAGCCGCGTCACAGACGCTCCTCGAGCCAGGCGAACAGCTTGCCGAGGTACTCCGTGCGGGGGCCGTCGGCGGACAGGGACAGGTCGTGGACGGCGCCCGGCACGACGAGCTGGGTGACGTCCGCCCCCAGGCTGCGCGACCGGCGGGCGATCTGCTCGACGTCCAGCACCGTGTCCTGCTCGTCGAGGCGCGGGTTGTCGTGCCGGTCCGGCCCGGACGCGTCCGACCGGGCCACGAGCACCGGCACCGGGATCCGGAAGCCCCGCACCCACAGGTGCCACTGCACGCGCCGCACGGCCCGCATCCACAACGCCAGGGTGGGCTGGCCCCCGGGCTTCTTGAAGCGGGTGTCGAACTCCCAGCGGCCCCCGTTCGCGGCGAGCAGGTGCGTCGCGTACACGCTCGGACCCGAGGTGATGACGCGGTGCGGGGACGCCGGCGCGGCGATCCGCAGGAGCACCGTGCCGACCGTGCGCTCGAACAGCGTGCCCGGCAGGTCCAGGAACGGGCTGTTCAGGACCAGCAGGTCCGGGCCGCGGTACGAGCCGTCCGGGAGCGTGTTGCGGCGGGCGTGCGCCCACCAGGCCGCCGTCAGGCCGCCCGTGGAGTGCGCGTGGACGACCAGCGGCAGGCCCGGGTGCAGCTCGCGCACGGCGCGGGCCGCCTCGTCGATGTCGGCGGCCTGCTCGCGCAGGTCCCCCACGAAGTGCGGCACCTGGCTCTCGCGCAGCGAGCGCCCCGCGGCCCGCAGGTCGACCGCGTAGAACGCGTGCCCGGCCCGGTCGAACGCGTGCGCGAGGTGAGCCTGATGGAAGTAGTCGTTGTAGCCGTGCACGTGCAGGACGACGGCGCGGGGCTCCGGCCGCGCCCCGGCGGGCACGTGGCGCACGAGGGTGGCGGGGCCGAGCTTCGCCTGGTCGAACGACTCCCCGAGCAGGGCGTCCGGCTGCCACAGCAGCGGGACCTGCGACGACGCGGACGGCTGTGGTTCGGACACGTGGGGGATCTTAATGCGCCGGAACCAGGCTGGGCAGCAAACTCGCGCGGCCGTATCGTGACCGGATGAGCGAAGACGTCACGGGCGGCATCGTGCCCGACACGAAGGACTGGACCTGGGTCCTGGAACGGCGCTGCGACGAGTGCGGGTTCGACCCGGCCGGGGTCGAGGTCGCCGCGATCGGGGCGGCCGTGCGCGGGTACGTGCCGCGCTGGCAGGCGGCGCTCGGCCGGGAGGGGGTCGCCGGGCGGCCGTCGCCCGGCGTGTGGTCGGCCCTCGAGTACGGGGCGCACGTGCGGGACGTGTTCCGGGTCTTCGACGGGCGCCTGGCCGCGATGCTCGGCCAGGACGACCCGCCGTTCGAGAACTGGGACCAGGACGCGGCCGCCGTGGCCGCACGGTACGACCTGCAGGACCCCGCCGTCGTGGCGCGCGAGCTCGCCGAGGCGGGCGAGGCGATCGCCGCCCGCTGGGACGGCGTGCGCCCCGGCCAGCTGGACCGGCCGGGCCACCGCTCCGACGGCTCGGTGTTCACCGTGAGCACGCTGGGCACGTACTTCGTGCACGACGTCGTCCACCACCTGCACGACGTGCGCGCCTGAGGGCACCACGGGCCACCGGAGGCCGCTCCGGTGCGGCAGCCCGCTGCCGCACCAGGGTCCGGGCCCGGCGTCAGCCCACCGGTTCCAGCAGGAACAGCGGGATGACGCGGTCCGTCTTCTTCTGGTACTCGCCGTAGGTCGACCACGTGGCCACCGCGTGCTCCCACCATTGCGCGCGCTCCTCGCCGGACAGCTCGCGCGCGACGTACGCCTGCTTCACCTCGCCGTCCTGGAGCTCCACCTCCGGGTGCGCACGGAAGTTGTGCACCCAGACCGGATCCTTCGGGCCGCCGCCCAGGGAGGCGACGGCCAGGTAGCTGCCGTCCTTCTCGACCCGCATCAGCGGCGTCTTGCGGATCTTGCCGCTCTTGGCGCCACGGTTCGTGATGACGACGATCGGGTCGCCCGTGCGCGCCAGGACGTTCGCCGCGGTCCCGTTCGACGCCTCGAACGCCTCCACCTGGTCACGCACCCAGCCGGCCGTGCTCGGAACATATTCACCCTGAAGTTCGGTCATGAAGGGTGCAACGCACGGGCGGCGAAGATGTTCCGGGCCCGGCGACGTCGTGCCGCGCGGCGCCGGCTACCCGGCGGCGTGCTCCCGCAGCACCTCGACCACCAGGGCGTGGTCGTCCGCCTGCGCCAGGCCCGACACGGTCACCACGCCGACGACCCCGACCCCGGCGACCCGCACCGGGAACGCGCCGCCGTGCGCCGCGTACTCCTGGAACGACAGGCCCTGCTGGGCGTTGAAGTTCTCGCCCTTGGCCCGGGCCCGCAGCCCCACCAGGTACGACGACGCACCGAACCGGTACACCGTGCGCACCTTGCGCTCCACCCACGAGTCGTTGTCCGGCGTGGTGCCCGGCCGGGCGGCATGGAACACCTGCTGGGTGCCCTTGCGGATGTCGACCGTGACCGGCAGGTCCCGCTCCACGGCCAGCTCCACCAGCCGGGACCCGAGACGCCAGGCGTCGTCATGGGTGAAGGCCTGCAGCACCAGCTCGGCCTCCTGGGCCGTGACCTCGTCGATGGCAACCTGGATCGCGTCGTCGTTCATGGGGCCATCCTGCCCGACGGGCGTGACGCCACGAGCGTGGGTCCTGCCGGCGGATACCGCCGAATTGCGGTGCCTGGACCCTGTCCCTCCGCCCGGGCCCGTCCGGGTTCGGGACGACGACGACGGGTTCACCGACACCTCCAGCTTCGTGGGCGCCGGGCGGATCCCCTGGGAGCAGGTCACCGGCTGGCACGTCTGGGAGATCCAGGGCCAGAGGAACCTGTGCGTCACGGTGACCGACCCGCGGGCCGTGCTCGGCCGGATGGGCCCGCTCGCGCGCCTGATGTCACGCGGCAACATCAAGCTCGCCGGGACGCCGGAAAACACGTTGCCGTCCTCCGTCCGCGCGCCTACCGTCGGCCCATGGCCCTCGCATTCGCCGGAGTTCGCGTCCACGCCCATGATCCGCAGGGGCAGGCGGCGTTCTGGGCCGGGCTCCTCGGCTGGCGGATCGCACGGAGCGCACCGGACGGCGTCGTCGTGCGGCCCACCGACGGCACCGCCTACGGCCTCCGGTTCGTCGCGAGCGACGAGCCCAAGACGCGGCAGAACCGCGTGCACCTCGATCTGACGAGCGCGTCGCGCCAGGACATGGACGGGCGGGTCGAGACCGCGCTGCGGTCCGGGGGCGAGCACTGCGACGTCGGGCAGGGACCGGACGAGACGCACGTCGTCCTGGCCGATCCGGAGGGCAACGAGTTCTGCGTCGTCCCGCCGGAGAACACGTTCCTCGCCGGGTGCGGCCTGATCGGTGCGCTGAACTGCGAGGGAAGGGCCGTCACGGGGTACTTCTGGCACGCGGCGCTGGGCTGGCCGCTGGTGTGGGACCAGGACGAGGAGACGGCGGTCCAGGCGCCCGGGGGCGGCACGAAGATCACCTGGAGCGGTCCGCCGATCCCGCCGAAGGCCGGGACGAACCGGCTCTGCCCGGAGCTCTCCGCGCCCGCCGCCGAGCTCCGCGCCGAGACCGCCCGGCTCGTCGGGCTCGGTGCGCGGGTCCTCGACGACGCCGGCGACGTCGTCGTCCTGGCAGACCCCGACGAGAACGAGTTCTTCCTGCGGACCTCCGACTGACCGGACAGAACGAGGGACCCCGCCCGGTCCATCTCGGGCGGGGCCCCTCGCCTTCGACCCCCGGCCTGCCCGGGGGTAGTTCAGTGGCGGGCCGTCACGCGCAGTCGACCACGGGGATCGTCGCCGGTGCCGTGCCGGTGCCGATGAAGCCGTACGACGCCGTCCCGCCGGCCGCGAGCAGGCTGCCGTTCCAGGTCGAGTTCTTCACCTGGACCCGTGAGCCGGTCACGGTCAGCTGGCCGTTCCACAGCTGCGACACCGTCGAGCCCGACAGCGTGAACGACGTCGTCCAGCCGGTCAGCGGCCGGGTCGCGGTGACCGTCACCTCGGCCTGGTAGCCGCCCTGCCAGCCGTTCACGATCCGCATCACGGCCGTGCAGCCGGACGCCGGCGACGGACTGGCGCTGTCGGACGGCCAGGGCGGGCACGACGGCGCGGGCGTCGGCGCCCCCTCCTCGCAGCCCGGCGGGCGGGGCGACGCGGACGGCGACGGCGGCGGGCACGTCGTCAGCGCCGAGACCGCACCCGTGCCGCAGTCCGGGATCGACGGCGTCGGGGTCGGCGTCCGGGACGGCATCGTCATCGACGGGCTGGGCGACGGCGTCGCGCCGGCCTCGTCGAGCCCGCCGAAGAAGTCCATCGCGTACCTCGCCATCCCCGTGCGATACACGTCGTGCGAGTATCCCTGCAGGCTGATCGACTGGAACGTGGGCCGGGCGGCGTCGCCGTACGTGGTGCGCGTCCACGCCGTCTGCGGCTGGTCCACGCGCCCGGAGCCGGACGCCAGGCCGTGCAGGTTGGTCCACTGCTTGATCTGCTCGCCGAAGTTCGGGTACGCCAGCACCGTGTCCTGCGTGCCGTGCCACGTCTGGAAGCGCGGGTACGTGCCCGACCACGACGGGTACATGCCGCGGGCCGCGTCGCCCCACGCCTGCGCCGTGCGGATGTCGCGGCCGCCCGAGCAGGTGCTGTTCCAGGTGTTCGTGGAGCTGCCCGTCGCGAAGCAGGTCGCCGGGACGCCCGCGAACGCCGAGCCCGCCGCGAAGACGTCCGGGTACAGCGCCAGCAGGACGTTCGTCGTCATCGCCCCGGACGACACGCCCGTCGCGTAGATCCGCGAGGCGTCCACGCCGTAGTGGCTCCGGGCGTAGTCGATCATCGACTTGATCGCGACCGGGTCGCTGCCGCCGTCGCGCCTCAGGGCGTCCGGGGAGTAGACGTCGAAGCACTTGCTGTCGCGCGTCGCCTCCGGGAACACGATGACGAACCCCTGCTGGTCCGCCGCGGTGACGAACTCCCGCGCGGCCCCGCTGAAGTACGCCTGCGCCGTCCCCGTGCAGTAGTGCACCGCGACCAGCAGCGCGGGATTCGGGTCGACGTTCTCCGGCACGTAGACGTACATGTTCAGGTTGCTGGGGTTCGGCCCGAAGTTCGTCACCCGCGTCAGGCTCGCGGCCGACGACGCCGGCTGCGTCGCCGCGCTCAGCCCGAGCGCGCCCGCGGTCAGGACCAGGGTCGCGGCGAGCGCCCCGACCAAGGGTCGTAAAAATCGTTTACTACGTATCGCGTTCATCAGGCCGCTCATCATCGAGACCCTTCGCCGGAATGCGGGGACGACACCGGCGCGTGGCGCCGGGTCCGGCACCATCGAACCCGTGCCGTTCGCCGGGGTCCACGGCGTGAACCGATTAAGCCCGGCTTCGCCTCCTCCGGCCGGGCTACCCGCAGGATCCCGCGCACCCGCTGCCGTGCTGGTACCGTGCGGCGCGAGTTCGGTGCACGACGAGATGAGGCCCGGGAGGGGCAAGGATGAACGGACCGGAGGCCGGCGCCGGGAGGCGACCGTCGGACGCGGTGACCTGGGTGCTCGCCGCCGCCTGCGTCGTGGCCCCGCTGTCGGTGGTGCTCGCGCCGGACGACGCGCCGGCGCCGTTCGTGGTGACGCTGGCGCTGCAGGTGGCGGCACTCGTGCAGATAGGCCGGCACATCGCCGGCCGGCTGCGGTCCGGGATCGCGGCCCGAGCCGGCGACTACGTGACGGCGGGCGTGCCCGCGGTCGCGGCGGCCCTGACCTACGGCACGCTGACGCTCGCCGCCCTCGAGTACGGCATCCGGGGCAGCGCGCTGCCGCGGCTGATGTCCGGGGTGCGCCACGGGGTGCCGCTCGCCACCGATCTCACGTACGTGCTGTCGGTCGCGACGGCCGCCGCGATCGTGGTGGCCTCGGCGGCGCTGGTGGTGGTGCTCGCCCGCCACCGGCTGCGGGCGGGCCTGGCCGAGGCGGGGGACGCCGCCGCGACGGCCGCCGAGGCGGTACGGGCCGCCGCCGGCTCACCCGGCAGGCGGCGTGGCCTGGTGCCCGTGACGCGCGCGTCCGACGGGTTCGGCAGGCGGATGATGTCGCCGTCCGCCTGGGTGGTGACCGCGGTGACGGCCGTGCTCATGCCCCCGGGGCTGTGGCTGCTCGCCGCGGATCCCCAGGGGAACCTGATGTTCCTCGGGTTCCTGCTGGTGTTCCCGGGCGCCACCGTGGGGGCGTGGGTGGCCCTGCAGGCGCTGTGGCGGCCGGACGAGCAGTTCGGCCACGTCGTCATGGCGCTCTACCGCGGCATGGTGGTTCCCGTGCTGACCGTGCCGCCGCTCGCCGTCGTGCAGCTCGTGTTCACCCGGCTGCCGTTCTTCGCCGACCGCGTCGTGGCGTACGCCGACCCCGAGGACTACATCCCGCACTACTGGTTCGCGGGCGACGAGGCGGCGATCGACCTGACCGGCGGATCGCCGCTGACCCAGGCCGTCATGGCCGTGCTGGGCGGGTTCGCGTTCGCGCTGCTGGCGGCCGTCGTCGTGGCCGTGTTCGTCGTCTGGCCGTACCTGGCCCTCGTCAACCCGACGGCGCTGCTCACGGAGAGCAAGCTCAGCGAGGATCCCGCGCACGTCGCGGACAACGTCGCCGTGACCAGGATGTCGTCCGCCATCGCGATCCTGGCGTTCGTGATCCCGACCCTGATGGTCCTGTCCGAGTCCGACGAGATCGGCTGGTGGATCGGGGCGCTGCTCATCCCCGTCCTGGTCGTGCTGGTCTACCGCGCCTGGTCACGCCAGCGCGCGACGGGCGGCGCAAGGAACTGAGAGGACGCCGCGCCCGGCCGGCCCGGCCGGGCGCCGGCCGTCCTACCCCAGCGAGACGCGGGTCTCGTTCCCGGCCGGCGGCTCCTTGGAGACCTCGGCGTAGGCCGCGGCCAGCAGGGCCGGGTCCGGGCCCTCGAGGCGCACCGGCCGGGCGACGTCGTCCAGCACCACGAACCGCAGCAGGTCGCCGCGGGACTTCTTGTCGCGGCGCATCGCCGCCAGGAGCTCCTCCCAGCGGTCGCCGCGGTACGACGTCGGCAGGCCGAGCGACGTGAGGATCGCGCGGTGCCGGTCGACGACGTCGTCGTCCAGCTTCCCCGCGAGCCGCGACAGCTCGGCCACGAACACCATGCCCACGGCGACGGCGGCGCCGTGCCGCCACTGGTACCGCTCGGCGAGCTCGACCGCGTGCCCGAAGGTGTGCCCGTAGTTGAGGATCTCGCGCAGGCCCGCCTCCTTCAGATCCTCCCCCACGACGTGCGCCTTGACCGTCACGGACCGCGTGACCAGCTCGGCCAGCACGTCCCAGGTCTCGGGTGCCGCGTCCGGGCCCTTCCAGTTCAGGAAGGAGTCCGCGTGCCGTTCGACGAGCCGCAGGATCTCCGGGTCCGCGATGAAGCCGGTCTTGACCACCTCGGCCATCCCGGCCACGAGGTCCCACCGGTCCAGGGACTCCAGCGCCGCCAGGTCGCACAGCACGCCCGCGGGCGGGTGGAACGAGCCCACCAGGTTCTTGCCCTCGGCCGTGTTGATGCCGGTCTTGCCGCCGACGGCGGCGTCCACCATGGCCAGCAGCGTCGTGGGCACGTGCACCACCGTGATGCCGCGCAGCCAGGTCGCCGCGACGAACCCGGCCAGGTCCGTCGTCGCGCCGCCGCCCACGGACACGATCGCGTCCGAGCGCGTGAAGTCCGCCTGCCCGAGCACGCCCCAGCAGAACGCCGCGACCTGCGCGGTCTTCTGCTCCTCCGCGTCGGGCAGCTCGCACGCGAACGCCTCGTAGCCCTGGGCGAGCAGGTCCTCGCGGATCGCCTCGCCGGTCGCCTCCAGGGACGCGGGGTGCATGACGAGCACGCGCCGCACGCCCTCGCCGATCATCGCGGGCAGCTCGCCGAGCAGGTGCTTGCCGACGACGACGTCGTACGGCCTCTCGCCCTTCACGGTCACGCGGGTGGTCACGCCGGGTCCTCCTGGGTGGTCTCGTCGTCTGCGTGCTTCGGGTCGGCTAGGTCGGTGACGAGGGTCAGGCCGAAGGCCCGCACGACCTCGGCCGCCACCTCCTCGGCGGGAGCCTCCGTGGACTGCACGCGGAGCGTGGCGAGGCGCTCGTAGGTGGGGCGGCGGCGTTCCATCAGCTCCAGCCAGCGCTGCCGGGGGTTGCCCAGCAGGAGCGGGCGGGCCTGGTTCATGCCGACGCGCGGGGCGGCGACCGCGAGGGTCACGTCCAGGAAGACCACCCGGCCGCCGGCCGCGGTGTACGCCGTCAGGGCCGCGTCCGTGGCGGCGTCCATGACGGCGCCGCCGCCGAGCGACAGGACGCCGTCGTGCTCCGCGAGCGCCGCGGCGACCGCCTCGCGTTCCAGGGCGCGGAAGGCGGGTTCGCCGTCGTCGACGAAGATGTCGGCCACGGGCTTGCCGGCGCGTTCCTCGATGTCGTCGTCGGTGTCGCGGACCCCGGCGCCCAGGCCGTGGGCCAGGACGCGCCCGAGCTTGGACTTGCCGGAGCCGGGCGGGCCGATGAGGACCACCACGGGGCCCGAGCTCACCGCAGGGTCTCCGGGATGGCCGCGAGGTAGGCCTCGGCGTTGCGCCTGACCTCGACCAGGGAGTCGCCGCCGAACTTCTCGACGGCGGCCTCGGCCAGGACGAGGGCGACCATGGCCTCGGCGACGACGGCGGCGGGCGGGACCGCGCACACGTCGGAGCGCTGGTGGTGCGCGGTGACGGGTTCGCCGGTGGCGACGTCGACCGTGGGCAGGGCGCGCGGGACGGTGGAGATGGGCTTCATGGCGGCGCGCACGCGGATGGGCTCGCCGTTGGACATGCCGCCCTCGATGCCGCCGGCGCGGTTCGTCTCGCGGACGATCCCGCCGGTGGTGCCGTGGGACCCGGCGGGCAGGATCGCGTCGTGCGCGGCGGAGCCGCGGCGGCGGGCGGTGCGGAAGCCGTCGCCGACCTCGACGCCCTTGATGGCCTGGATGCCCATGAGCGCGGCGGCGAGGCGCGCGTCCAGGCGCCGGTCGCCCTGGACGTAGGTGCCGAGCCCCGAGGGCACGCCGTGCACGACGACCTCGACGACGCCGCCGAGGGTGTCGCCGTCGGCCTTGGCGAGGTCGATCTCCTCGACCATGAGCTTGGAGGTGGCGGCGTGGTGGCAGCGCACGGGGTCGGCGTCGAGCGCGGCGACGTCGTCCGGGCCGGGCACGGGCGCATCCTCGGGGACCTCGACCGCGCCGATCGCGACGACGTGCGAGACGAGCCGCACGCCCAGCGCCTGCTGCAGGAAGTTCGCGGCGGCAACGCCGAGCGCGACCCGCATCGCGGTCTCGCGGGCGGACGCGCGCTCCAGGACGGGGCGGGCGTCGTCGAACGCGTACTTGCGCATGCCCACGAGGTCGGCGTGGCCGGGGCGCGGGCGCGTGAGCGGCCGGTTGCGGGCGATCTCCTTCTCGTCGCCGGTGCCGGCGTCCTTCAGGAGGGCCTCGCGCTCGACCGGGTCCGCGGACATGACCTCGGTCCACCTGGGCCACTCGGTGTTGCCGATCTCGACGGCGAGCGGCCCGCCCTGGGTGAGGCCGTGCCGCAGGCCGCCGAGCACGCGCAGCTCGTCCTGCTCGAACTTCTGCCGGGAGCCGCGGCCGTAGCCGAGGCGGCGGCGCGCGAGCGCGGCGCGGATGTCGTCGGTCGTGAGGGCCACGCCGGCAGGCAGGCCCTCCATGACGCCCACCAGGGCGGGTCCGTGGGATTCTCCGGAGGTCAGCCAGCGAAGCATGCGGCCATCCTTACACGTCCAGGGCCTGGTTGAGGGCCGTGTCCATCGCCGTGACCACCGGTGCGAGGTCGCCGGTGTACCCGGTCATGAGCCGCACCTGCTCGACCGCCTGGTGCAGCAGCATCCGCTCGCCGGACACCGCGACGCCGGCCATGAGCTCCCAGGTCGCGGCCAGCTTGGTGGGCCGCGGGTCGTAGGCGACGTCGAGCAGCACGCCGGGGCGGTCCTCCTCGTCGAGGCGGGCGTCGTGCAGCAGGCCCTTGGCCAGCGGGTCGGCCGCGCGCGGCGGCAGCGTGGAGACGACGACGTCGGCGCTGGTCAGCTCGTAGGTGAGGCGCGGGTCCGCGCCGGTGAGGTCGAACTCCACGACCTCCGGGGTCACGCCCATGCGGGCGATCGCCCCGGTCAGCTCGCCGACGCGGTCCAGGGACCGGACGAGCACGCGCGGCGAGGTGCAGCCCAGCTCGGCGAGCGCGGCCAGGGCGGAGGCCGCGGTGGCTCCCCCGCCGAGCACGACCGCGGAGGTGATCTTCTTGCCCCGCCCCCTTTCGGCGGACGGCGTTCCCGCGGCGGCGCGGTGCCCCGGGCCGCCGGCGAAGGGCCCCGGGGAGGCCAGCCCTTCCCGCAGCGCCTGGACGAGGCCGTGGACGTCGGTGTTGGTGCCGGTCAGGGTCACGGTGTCGCCGGACCCGGCCGGGGAGACCAGGACCGTGTTGACCGCGCCGACGGCCGCCGCGAGCGGGTCGACGTGGTCCACCAGGTCCATGATGCGGTGCTTCAGCGGCATCGTCAGGGACAGGCCCGCCCAGGTCGGGTCCAGGCCGCTGAGGAACCCGGGGAGCCAGTCCTCGTCGACGTCGTGCCGGCCGTACTCCCAGCCCGTCAGGCCCAGCGCCCGGTAGGCGGCGGTGTGCAGCACCGGGGACAGGGAGTGCGCGATGGGATGGCCGAGCACCGCGGCGCGGCGCGTCGTCGTCCCCTGATCCCCTGCCGGCTCCCCTGCCGTGTGCTCTGCTGCCGTCACGTCCACTTCTCTCCTGTCAGCGTCTCGTAGATCTCCACGTACCGGGCGCGCGTCTCGGCCACGACGTCGGCCGGGACCTCCGGGCCCGGGTAGGTGCGGTCCCAGTCGAGGGTCGACGACCAGTCGCGGACGTACTGCTTGTCGAACGACCACTGGGCACGGCCCGGAGCGTACTCGCTCGCCTTCCAGAAGCGCGAGGAGTCCGGGGTCAGGACCTCGTCGGCGAGGGTGAGCGTGCCGTCCGCGCGGAGGCCGAACTCCAGCTTCGTGTCCGCGATGACGACGCCGCGCTCGCGCGCGATCTCGGATCCGCGCCCGTAGATCTCCAGCGTCAGGTCCCGCAGCGCGGTGGCGGTCTCCTCGCCGGTGGTGCGCACGACGTCGTCGAACGTGATCGGCTCGTCGTGACCCTCGTCGACCTTCGTGGTGGGCGTGAAGACCGGCGCGGGGAGCCGGTCCGCCTCGACGAGGCCGGGCGGCAGCGCGATGCCCGAGATCTCGCCCGTGGCCTCGTACGACGTCAGGCCCGAGCCGGTGATGTAGCCGCGCGCGACGCACTCGACCGGCACGATGTCGAGCCGCTCGCAGCGGATCGCGCGGCCCTTCCACTCCTCGGGGACGTCCTCGCTGATCACGTGGTTCGGGACCAGGTCGGCGAACTGCCGGAACCACCACAGGGACAGCTGCGTCAGGACGGCGCCCTTGTCGGGTACGGGGGTCGGGAGCACGACGTCGTACACCGACAGCCTGTCCGAGGCGACCAGGATCACGTCCCCGCCGTCCGCGTACACGTCCCGCACCTTGCCCTGTCTGATCAGTTCCACGGGCGCAAGCGTAGGTGATCCCGGCGCCGGTCACTCGTGCCAGTCAGGGTTGGCCGCCTCCCACTGGCGCAGCTCGGCGACGTGCGCCGCGTTGCCTTCCTCCTTGGTCGCGAACTTCGTCTCGCCGGTCTCCATGTTGACCGTCGTCCAGAAGTAGACGTCGGTGCGCTCCGTCGACGGGTTCAGCGCGGCCTCGATCGCCGCCCGGCTCGGCGCGGAGATCGGCGTCGGGGGCAGGCCCTTGTGCAGGCGCAGGTTGTAGGGGTTCGACGGGTCGTCCAGCTCCGCCTGGTAGAGCACACCGCCGGTCCGGCCGAGGCCGTAGAGGACGGCGGCGTCGATCCCGAGCCGGTCGTCGCCCTCCAGCCGGTTCTCGATGGCGCGCGCCATCAGCGGCATGTCCTCCTTGTGCACCGCCTCGCGCTCGATCAGGGAGGCCTTGATCAGCACCTCCTTGCGCCGCTCCGACGGGACGTCCAGCTCGTCCAGCGCCGCGGTCATCTGCTCGACCATCACCGTGACGACGTCCTTCGCCGACTGCTTCTCCGGCTTGACCTCGTAGGTGTTCGGGAACAGCCAGCCCTCCGGGTGTCCCTCGGCCTGCGGCGGCAGCACGTCGCCGATGTTCTCGAAAGCCCGCTCGACGTCCTGCTCGGGCCAGCCGGCCTCGACCATCTGCTGCTTGATCTGCTCCACGACGAACCCCTCGGGGATCGTCAGCCCGGCGCGGTCGACCTGGTTCGCGGCCAGGAGCGCCACGGCGTCGGCCGCCGGCATCTGCAGCTTGAGGGTGTGCGTGCCGGGCTGGATGGCGGGAGCGCCGGGGTTGTTCTCGAAGGCGTACTCGAAGGCCCCGGAGGAGGCGACGACGCCGTTCTCGACGAGCACCTCGCCGATGGCCCGGCCGCCCGCCCCCTCGGGGATCTCGACCTGGATCTCCTCGCCGCCCGAGCCCTCGTAGTCCGCGCCCGCCAGCGGCGTCCTGACGCCGAACAGGTAGCCGTGGTCCGCGTACGCGAGGCCGCCGAGCCCGACGACGATCGCGCCGACGACGGCCGCCGCGATCAGCACGGGCCGCGGGACGGCGCCGGGGCCGGACGCGCCGCGGCGCCGGTTGCGCCCGCCCCGCCGGGATCTGGCGGTGCCGGGGCCGCCCCGCCTGCTGCGGGATGCGGTCCCGGTCCCCGCCCAGTGGCGGGGGGTGGACTGATTCGGCTGGGACATCGCGGCGCGATTCACCTGTCTCTCGGGTCGTACTCGTCCCGCCGCGGGGCGTGGTCACACCCGCGGCGAGTCGGTTATATCAGGTTCCCGCACCGCGTCACGATGCACGGGGCAACGTTCAGCCGCCGTTCGCCTCCTGCCATTCCCGCAGTTCAGCGACATATCCCTGGTGTTCCGCGAAGGTTTCCGAGAACTTCGTCTCACCCGTGTCGAGGTTGACCGCGACCCAGAACTTCCAGTCGCCGGGCGTCGGCGCGAGCACGGCGTCGATCGACTCCTCGCTCGGGTTCGCGATCGGGGCGGGCGGCAGGCCGAGGTGCTGCTCCAGGTTGAACGGCGTGTCGGCGCCCTTGTCGGCGTTCGTCAGGTCCAGGCCGGACTTGCCGAGCCCGTAGGCGAGGGAGGCGTCGATCTGGAGCTTCATGCCGTCCGCCAGCCGGTTCTCGATCGCGCGGGCGATCATCGGCCGGTCGGCGGCGATCCGTCCCTCCCGTTCGACCAGGGAGGCCTTGACGAGGACCTCCTGACGGTCGCCCGGCGCGATGTCCCGCTCGTCCAGCTCGCGGACGGTGGCGGCCACCATCTCCTGCAGCACGCCCGCCGCGGTGTCCTGCTCCGGGTCGACGGCGTACGTGAACGGGTACAGCCAGCCCTCCGCGTTCCCGTCGGCCTGCGCGGGCAGGCCGATCGACCGCGGCTTGTCCAGCGCCTTCTCGAACTCCTCGGCGGGGATGCCGGACACGGAGCTGAGCTGCTCGACCGTCTGCGCCACCGTGAGCCCCTCGGGGATCGTCACGTCGAGGTGCGCCATCTCGTTCGTGGCGAGCAGCGCGACGGCGTCGGACGCCTTCATCTCGGTGAGCAGCTCGCGCGTCCCCGGCCGGATCCGGGCGGAGTCCGGGTTCTCGTCGAACGCCTTGATGAAGGCGTCGTCGCTGGCCACGACACCCGCCTTGCGCAGGGCCTCGGCCATCTCCTCGCCGGTGGCCCCCGCGAGGATCTCGACCTTGACCTCGTCGTTCCCGGGGCCCGGGTAGTCCTTCGCCGCCAGGGCGCTGTCGAAGGAGAGCAGCGAGTCGCGCTGCTCCCAGAGGAACCAGCCCGCGCCCGACACGAGGCCGAGGCACACCAGCAGGACGACGACCGAGCGGCCCCGCCTGCGGCGCCGCTGCCTGCGCCGGATCGCCGCGTTCCGTGATTTCCGGCCGCGGGGTCGCGACGCGTTGGACGGCAGGCCCGCCTGGGCATCAGGCGGCGCCGTGAACAGATCCGTCACCTCGTCGATCCTTCACTTCTGGGGGCATGTGCCGGGGCCGGGACGTGCGTGTCGTGCACTGGTCACTCACCTGCGCCGGAACCGGCGCGGGCACCCGTGGCCCGCTCGGCGTCGAGCGCGGATTGCAGAATGATAACGGCAGCCGCCTGGTCGATGACAGACCGGTGCTTCCGGGTGTTTCGCCCCGCGGCGTGCAGGGCCTGCGTCGCGGTGACGGTCGTCATCCGCTCGTCGACGAACCGCAGCTCCGTGCCGGCCTGCCCGACGGCGGCCAGCGCGGGCAGCAGCGCCCCGGCGAAGGCGCGCGCGTCCGCGCTCGAGGCGCTCTCGCGGCCGTTCAGGTGCCGGGGCAGGCCGACGTAGATCACCGCCGCGAACCGGTCCGCCGCCTCCTGCGCCACGCGCGCCAGCGCGGCGGGCTCCGGGACGCGCGGCACGGTCTCGACCGGCGTGGCGACCAGGCCGTCGGGGTCGCTCGCGGCCAGCCCGACCCGCACCTTGCCGACGTCCAGGGCCAGGCGGGCGCCCCGGGGCAGGGACGGGGCCTCGCCCGCCCCCTGCCCCGCGCCGTCGTCGGGCGATCTCACGCCCCGACCGCCGCCAGGCGGACGCCCTCGGCGACGCCCGCGAGGGCCTCGCCGAGCTTGGCCGCGTCCTGGCCGCCGCCCTGGGCGAGGTCCGGCTTGCCGCCACCACCGCCGCCCAGCGTCCGCGCGGCGGCGCGGACCAGGTCCCCGGCCTTGTGGCCGGCCGACCGCGCGGCCTCGTTCGTGGCGATCACGACCACCGGGCGGCCGCCCGGCGCGCCGCCCGCGGCGACCACGACCGGCTCGGCCTCGCCCAGGCGGCCGCGCACGTCCAGCACGAGGGCGCGCAGGTCGTCGGCGGCGGCCTCGCCCGCGTCGTGCGTGACGACCCGCACGTCGCCGACGCGCGGGGCCTCGGCGGCCAGCTTCCCGGCCGTGGCCAGGAGCTGGGCCTGGCGGACGCCGGACAGCTCCTTCTCGGCGTCCTTGAGGCGGGTCATGAGCGCGCCGACGCGGTCCGTGAGCTCCTCCGGCCGGGCGTTCAGCAGCCCGGACAGCTGCCCGACCAGGGCGTGCTCGGTGGCCTGGAACCCGTAGGCGCCGTCGCCGACCAGCGCGTCCACGCGCCGCACGCCCGAGCCGATGCTCGACTCGCCCAGCAGCGTCACGCGGCCGAGCTCACCCGTCAGCTTCACGTGGGTGCCGCCGCACAGCTCGCGGGACCAGTCCCCGCCGATCGACACGACGCGCACGACGTCGCCGTACTTCTCGCCGAACAGCGCCATCGCACCGAGCTCGCGGGCCTTGGTCAGGGCCATCTGCTCGTCGGTGACCTCGAGGTTGTCCGTGAGCAGCGTGTTGACGCGCTCCTCGATCTCGGACAGCGTCGCGGCCGAGACGCCCTGCGGCGAGCGGAAGTCGAACCGGATGCGGCTCGGCGCGTTCTCCGATCCGGCCTGCGTGCGGTCCGGGCCCACCAGCTCGTGCAGCGCCTTGTGGATCATGTGCGTGGCCGAGTGCGCCTTGCTGATCGCGCGGCGCCGCGTCGTGTCGATGGTGGCCGTGCCGGGGTCACCGACCGCCACGGTGCCCTCGATGAGGCGCCCGCGGTGCACGTTCAGGCCCTTGACGGGCCGCTGCACGTCGTCGACCTCGATCGTGGCGCCGCCGTCGAGCACGATCGTGCCCTGGTCGGCGAGCTGGCCGCCGGCCTCCGCGTAGAACGGGGTGCGGTCCAGGATGACCTCGACGTCGGCCGGGGCGGTGGCGGCGGGCGCGGGCACGCCGTCGGCCAGCAGGCCGACGACGCTCACGGTGGCGTCGTGCTCGGTGTACCCGAGGAACTCGACCGGAGCGGCCAGCTCCCTGGCGACGGCCTCGTACGCGGCGACGTCGACCGTGCCGTGGCGCTTGGCCAGGGCGTCGGCGCGGGCGCGGTCCTTCTGCTCCTGCATGAGCGTGCGGAACGCCTGCTCGTCGACGCTCACGCCCTGCTCGGCGGCCATCTCGAGGGTCAGGTCGATGGGGAAGCCGTAGGTGTCGTGGAGCTGGAAGGCGGCGCCGCCGGACAGCGTGGGCGTCCCCGAGGCCCCGGACCTCGCCCTCGCGACCTCCTCCTCCAGGATCGACGTGCCGGACACGAGGGTCCGGCGGAACGCCTCCTCCTCGGCGTAGGCGACGGCGGAGATCTGCTCGAAGTTCGTCTCCAGCTCCGGGTAGGAGGCCTTCATGGCGTCCTTGGCCACCGGCAGCAGGGACGGCAGGGCGACGTCGTCGACCCCGAGCAGGCGCATGGCGCGCACGGAGCGGCGCAGCAGGCGGCGCAGCACGTAGCCGCGGCCCTCGTTGGAGGGCCGCACGCCGTCGCCGATGATCATCAGGGCGCTGCGGACGTGGTCGGCCACGACGCGCATCCGCACGTCGTCGTCCGACGAGACGGAGGGGTCGGCGCCGTACTTCTTGCCCGACAGCGCCTCCGCGGCGTCGATGACGGGGCGGACCTCGTCGATCTCGTACATGTTGTCGACGCCCTGCAGCAGGAACGCGACGCGCTCCAGGCCCATGCCGGTGTCGATGTTCTGCTTGGCCAGCGGGCCCACGACGCGGAAGTCGTCCTTGGCCTTCACGTCGTCCAGGGCGTACTGCATGAACACGAGGTTCCAGATCTCGATGTAGCGGTCCTCGTCGGCCTCCGGGCCGCCCTCGGCGCCGTACCCGGGGCCGCGGTCGTAGAAGATCTCCGAGCACGGGCCGCCCGGGCCCGGCTGGCCGGTGTGCCAGTAGTTGTCCTTCTTGCCGCGCGACTGGATGCGCTCCTCCGGCATGCTCGTGTGCGTCTTCCAGAGCTCCCGGGCCTCGGTGTCCTCGTGGTAGACCGTGGCCCACAGGCGCTCCGGGTCGATGCCCAGGTTGCCGTCCTCGCGGGATCCGGTGAGGAACTCCCAGGCGAACCTGATGGCGTCCTCCTTGAAGTAGTCCCCGAAGGAGAAGTTGCCGTTCATCTGGAAGAACGTGCCGTGGCGCGTCGTCTTGCCGACCTCGTCGATGTCGAGCGTGCGCACGCACTTCTGCACGCTCGTGGCGCGCTTCCACGGCGGGGTCTGCTGGCCCGTCATGTACGGGATGAAGGGCACCATGCCCGCGATCGTGAACAGCGTGGACGGGTCCGGGCTGATCAGGGACGCCGACGGCACCACCGCATGACCCCTTGCCTCGAAGAAGTCGAGCCAGCGCTTGCGGATCTCGGCGGTACGCATCTCGGTTGCGGTCCTTTGCTGTTCGTGGCGCGCGCACGCGCCGGTTCGATCGGTGCTGGTAACAGTCTCCCGCGACGACGCCGGGAAACGGAAACTGAAACTGCGGTGCCTGTGGACAACCCGCCGCCCGCGCCCCCGGAGGCTCGCCGGCGCCCGGCCGCACCGCGACCGGCAGGCCGGCCCGCCAGGGCTCAGCGGCCGGTCCGCCGCCGCAGGTCGTCCAGGTCGTACGTGCCCCCGGCGCCGTCGGACAGGAGCGATCGCATCAGCTCCGCCTCCCGTGCCGCGCGCGCCCGGCGGAAGTCGCCCGCGAAACCGCGGGCGCCCCGCGCCAGGCGCACGGCCCCGGCGTCGGCGGCGTCGACCGCCCTCGCCCCGGCGCGCGCCGCCAGGTTCGCCGGCGTGTACTGCTCCGCGAGGCGCCGGCCGCGCCGGATCACCACGACGGTGACCACGACACCGACGCCGACCCAGAACAACCGCGCCCTCATCGGTCCTCGTCCCGGACGGCGGTGTGGCGCCCCGCGCCGTCGTCGAACCGGCCGGTCGCCCGCGCGAAGGCCTGCCGCACGCCGTAGGAGAACGCGGCCACCTTGACCAGCGGCCCGCCGAGCGTCGCGGCGTACAGCCCGGTCAGGGCGCTCACGTTCTCGCTGACGGACGCGGCGCTCGTGGTCACGGTGTCGACCTTGACGAGCTGGGTGTTGGCGTTCGCCACCGCGCTGGCGGTCTCGTCCAGGATGGGCACGGAGTGCTCGGTCACCTCGCGCAGCCCGGCACGCGCCTCCTCGAGCACGCGGCCCAGCTTGACGAGCGGATAGGCGAGGAAACCCACGAGCAGCAGGAACGCGATCGCCGCGAGCAGTCCCGCCACGTCACCGAGGGAGAAGGTCATGGCGGCAACCCTAACGTGAGACCGCGGTGAGCTGCCCGGGCACCGGGGACGCCCGGGGCGTGCCGGTACGGCGGGCGCCGCGGGGCGCGGCGCCGGGCACGCGGCCCGGCCCGGCGCGGCGGACCGATCCCGCCCGCACCTTGCGAAAACGTTATCGACATCGTTACCCTCCAAGGAGTTCCGCGACAGGTCCGACGTCGCCGGAACAGATCCGGAGAGGAACGAAGATGTCCCATTCCATCACCAAGAGGCGCCTGGCCGCCGTCGTCGCGTCGGCCCTGGCCGCCGCCTCGGCCGTCACCGCCGTCGCCCTGACGGGACCCGCCGCCCAGGCCGGCCCGAAGACACCGACGCTGCGCTCCGAGGCGCCGCGTGACCTCGAGGTCGGCAGCGCCGTGTGGGGTCAGCGCGAGCTGATCGGCTACGACCGGAAGCACCCCACCGAGTTCCAGCGCATCCTCGGCGCGGAGTTCGGCTCGCTGACCCCCGAGAACGACATGAAGTGGGCCGAGCTCCACCCGGAGCCCGGCGTCTACGACTTCTCGGGCGCCGACGCCGTCGTCGCCTTCGCGAAGGCCAACGGCCAGGAGGTGCGCGGCCACACCCTGCTGTGGCACAGCCAGAACCCGCAGTGGGTGACCGACGCGAGCGCCGGCTGGACCTGCCAGGAGGCGCGCGACGTCCTGGAGGAGCACGTCCGCACCGTCGTCGGCCGCTACGCGGGCGAGATCTACGAGTGGGACGTGGCCAACGAGATCTTCCAGGACGACTGGGACGCGGGCGGCGTGCGCCTGCGCACCGAGGCGAACCCCTTCCTCAAGGCGTGCGCGGAGGACCCGGTCGCCCTCATCGGCGACGTGTTCCGGTGGGCGCACGAGGCGGACCCCGCCGCGGCCCTCTTCCTGAACGACTACAACGCCGAGGGCGTCAACACCAAGACGAACGCCTACTACGACCTGGCCACCGAGCTGCTCGCCGACGGCGTGCCGCTGCACGGCATGGGGGCGCAGGCGCACCTGAGCCTGCAGTACGAGTTCGACGAGTCGGTCACCGAGAACTTCGAGCGGTTCGCCGACCTCGGGCTTCAGGTGGCCGTCACGGAGGCCGACGTCCGCATGCCGCTCGGGGACGACGGCGAGCCGACCGCCGAGCAGATCACCCTCCAGACCGAGCGGTACCGCAAGCTGCTCGACGCGTGCCTCGACGTGCCGTCCTGCTCGAGCTTCACGGTGTGGGGCTTCGACGACGCGCGTTCCTGGGTCCCCGGCGTCTTCCCGGAGGGCTACGCCACGATCATGACCGGCGAGTACGTGAAGAAGCCCGCCTACCACACGCTGCTCGACGGCCTGCGGGACGCGACGCCCGGCACGGGCCCGCGCACGCCGCCGGTTCCGGCCCGGTAGGCCGGATCCGGTAGACCCGAACCGGCAGGCCGGCATGCCTGCCGCATCACGGGGCGCGTGCGCGGTTCATCCCGCGCACGCGCCCTCGCGCGTTCCCCGACGGCACCGGCCGCCGGACCCGCCGGCTACTCCCCCGTGAGCCCGCCGAACACGTCGACCAGCACCGTGTCGAGGTCGGCGACCGCGTCGGGGGACCGCAGGTCGCGCACCGCGCCGCCGGTCGCGTCCCGGATCGCGTACAGGTCGTCGATCGGCGCGCCGGGCCCGATCGCCACCGAGATCACCGGGACGATGGTCTCGCCCCGGATCTTCTTCAGGAGCGCCCGCAGATCCGCCGGCGGCTGCTGGGCGCCGTCGGACAGCACGACGATCGCCGTCGAGCTCGACGCCCCCTCCTCGCGGACCTCCGCGATCATCGTGCGCTCCGCGCCCTCGATCGCCGAGTACAGCGGCGTGCTGCCGCCGAGCCCGTCCACGTCGCAGATCGCCTCGCGCAGCTCGCCCCGGACCCCGCCGTCGAGCCGGGTCATGGGAACGGCCTGCCAGCCGTCGGGCCGCGGGAAGGCGTCGAGGGAGACCGCGTCCCGTCCGTCGTCGAGGCGTTCGACGGCGTCGAGCGCGGCCTTCTGCGCCAGCTGCAGGTAGTTGGGGTCGTCGGTGGCCTCGCCGTCGCAGGGATCCACGAAGCCGGGGACGTTGACGCGGCTGGTCGAGTCCGTCATCGAGCCGGAGTTGTCGATCGTCAGGTGCACCCGCACCGGGAGCCGCACGGACTGCCACTGCGCCTGGTAGCCCGCGATCTTCTCCGCCACGGGCCAGGGCGACACGCTCACCGGCGCGGTCGCGCCGACGACGTCGACGAGCCGGTCCGTCACCCCCGCGGGATCGGACGCGGGCCGGAAACCCCAGCGCTCGAACTCCTCCTGCCCGGCAGGGCCGGCGAGGAACTCGGCGAAGGCGGTCACCGCCGCGAACTTCTCCTTCGGGTCGCCGTCCGACTCGTAGGCGTTCTTCATGAGGATCGCCGGGTGGTCGAACGCGTACGTCCGGTCGGCGGGCTGCACGACGACGAGCCGCTCGGCGGGGTCCGTGCGCGGGTTCGCGCAGTCCAGGGGCGGCTCCCCCAGCGGCGACCGGCAGTTGAAGAGGAACGCCGTCTGTTCCTGCGCGACGATCGCGTCCATCTGCCGCAGCAGCTCCGGCTGCTCGTGCATCCGGTTCATCATCTGCGTGATCTCCCGCCCGGCCAGGGCATCGGGCACCGACGCGACGGCGGCGCGCAGCGTGTTCACCTTCTGCGGCCCGGGGACGTCGCTGAAGGCCTCGTTCACCGCCACCGAGTTCGCCATGCCCGACGTGGAGTTCACGGGATCGTCGATGGCGAGCGTGAGGCCGTCGTCGGACGCCGCCGCGAGCGCCAGCTCCTGCCAGGTCGGGGGTCCGTCGGCGAAGTTCTCCGCGCGCTTCTCCTCGGTCATGAGGATGCCCAGGACCGAGGACGTCACGGTGATCATCTCGGTCTTCCAGGCGGGGGCCAGCATGGCGTCGTGCCCCTCCTGGACCAGGAGCTCGGCCCACACCGACGACGTCGGGAGCCAGAGATCGGGCTGAGGGGCGGCCGAGCCCGGGTGCAGCTCGTCCTCGGGCGGGGTCGCCCAGCCCTCCGCGGCCGCGGTCTTGGCCAGGCCCGAGCTGACGCCGCTGACGTGGGGGCGGACGCAGCGGACCTCGTCGTAGCGGTAGGTCTCCGCGAACCGGTCGGCCAGCGTCTCGATCAGGGCGTCCTTCTCGGTGCCGACGGTGATGTTGATGTCGATGCGCTCGCCCTCGCACGGCGCGACGGGAGGCGCGAACAGGCTGCCGTTGCCGAGGGTGACGTAGCCGAGGAACAGCACGGCCACGACACCGGCGACCGCCGGCAGCCAGCCGACGAGGCTCCGTCGCCCGGCGATCTCGTCGAGGGTTCCGGTCCGGGCGGCGGCGAGGGCCTCGTCGTACGCGGGGTTGTTCTTCAGGGGCGCGAACAGGATGTCGTCGCCGGAGGTGTCCACGACGTACCCGACGATCCGCTTGTCGGCCTCCCGGACGACGGGGGCGCCGTCGATCTCACCGGCCCCGAGGCCGGCGGCCGAGCCGGCCCCGGTCTCGGACTGGATGGACCACGTCTGCCGGGTGTGGCCCCCGGAGTGCACCTGGACCGCGGCGCCGGACACCCGGGTGACCTTGCCCACGGCGTTGCGCACCTCGACGGTGACCTGCTTGCTGGCGCTCAGGGCGCCGGCCGCCAGGCGCGCGGCGCCCTTGGGCACGCTCTCGGCCTGGTCGAGGCACAGCACGGCGATCCCGGCGGCGCCCGAGTCGCGCCAGGCGACGACCTCGGCGTCGTAGTCCTTCTGCAGCGCCGACTCCCAGTGGATGACGACGGTCGCGCCCGTGGCGTCGCCGTCGCCGTCCTGCCCGAGGGCCCGGTGCACGATGCTCTGCGTCGTGACCACGAGCCTGCCCTCGGCCAGGAACCCGTACCCGGCGACGCCGCCGGCCTGGCGGTCGATCAGGACCGCGGCCCGGCGCGGGGCCGGCAGGCCGGGATCGACCCGGGTCCGGCCGGGCCACCACCGCACCCAGGCGTCCGCGCCCACGCTGACCAGGGCGAGCAGCAGGACGACCACGACCACCCAGGCCTGCACGCCGGACAGCAGCGCCTCCTGGACGATACCGACCCCGGCCACCGCGAGCGCACCGACACCGCCGACGATGCCTGCCCGTCGTCCCGTGTCCTGCTGTTGCTGCGACATCGATGCGTCTCCCGAACCTCTCTGTCCACCAGTGCACGGGAGTCTACTGATTTAACTGGTGATCTCGCGCAATATGCAGGCGTTTCACCCGAGTTCCCTCGGCGCTCTACCGTTGCCGCGGGGGTGTCACGCGGGCAGGAAGGCCTCCCGGTTCGCGCGCGCCCAGTCCGCGAAGCTCCGGGCGGGGCGCCCGAGCACCTCGGCCACCGCGGGGCTCACCTGCTGCTCCCGAGGACTCGGCTCGCCCAGGATGCCGAGCGTGGACTCCGCGACCGGCCCGGGCATGAACCGCAGCATCTCCTCGCGGGCCTCGGCCCGGGTCAGCCCGGCGAACCGGATCGGGAGCCCGACGGCGCCGGCGATCGCCTCGGCCTGCTGCCGCGGCGTGACCGCCTCCGGCCCGGTCAGCTCGTGCACGGCGCCGGAACGACCGTCACCGGTCAGGGCCGCCACGGCGACGTCGGCGATGTCCCGCGGGTCGACGACGGGGAGCGCGACGTCCCCGAACGGCGCGGCGATCGTGCGGCCCGACCGGACGCCGGGCGCCCACCGCAGCGCGTTCGACGCGAACCCGCCCGGCCGCAGGATGGTCCACGCCAGGCCCGAGCCCGTGACGGCGTCCTCGATCCCGGCGGGGTGCCGCCCGGTCGCCACGCCCTGCGAGGACAGCAGCACGACCCGCCGCACCCCGCCGTTCGCGGCCGCCTCCAGGACGGGCCCGACGTCGCCGCCCGCGCCGAGGAAGTCCCCGCTGGTCAGCAGGAACAGCGCCGCGGCGCCGTCGAGCGGCTCCCGCAGGCCCGACGGTTCGGCGATGTCCGCACCCAGGGCGCGCACCCCGGGCAGGTCCGGCCCGGAGGCCGGGCGGCGGGCGACGGCGGTCACCTCGTGGCCCGCGGCCGCGAGCGTCCGGACGAGCGGGCGTCCGACGTTTCCGGTGGCACCGGTGACGACGATCCTCATGGGTTCTCCTCGCTTGCGTGCCGGGCGTGTCCCGGTCACGTCCGCGACGCTAAGGGGCTGGTTACAGTAGGTACCCCCAGGAAAGTATCGGAGAGCTCATGACCGTCTGGACCCCCTCGGCGACCGCGGGCGCCGCCGCGGCGTGCCCGATCGCACCGGCCGTCGACGTCGTCCACTCCCGGTGGACGACGCCGGTGCTGTGGACCCTGCACACGTCCGGCTCGATGCGCTTCGGCCGGCTCCAGGAGTGCCTCGGCATCAGCCCGAAGGTCCTGACGGCGAAGCTCCGGGAGATGGAACGCGACGGCCTGGTCACCCGCCGCGCCTACAACGAGGTCCCGCCCCGCGTCGAGTACGAGGTCACCGAGCTGGGCCTGAGCCTCCAGCCGGTCTTCGCGGCCCTCGGCACCTGGTGGACCGCCCATGAGGCCGACGTCGCCCGGGCGCGCGACGCCTACGCGGGGCCGTTGCCGCGCTGACCGGCCGGTCCCCCGGCGGCGGGGCACTCCCCCAGGGCGCCACGGGCCGGCGGGCACGCCGCCGTAGACTTCAGCGGTGCGCCGCCCGCTCCGCAAGATCGCCCTGGCAGGAATCCTGGTCCTGCTGGTCGTCATGATCTGGCCGGTCGTGGCGATGCAGTTCGACGGCCCCGCCGAGATCCCCCCGCGCCATGTCCTGCCCGAGCTGCCGCCCGGCGCCGAGGTCGTCGCCGACCGCAAGGGATGCGGCTCGGGTGGTTGCTCTCGCGAGGTGGTCGTGCGGGCCACGGCCGGCCCGGCCGCGCTCCGCGACCTCCCGGACAAGGAGGCCTGCCGCCTGACCGCCTTCTACGACTGGCGACCGGTCTGCATCTCGACCGAGCGATCGGGCGACACCGTCACCTTCTCCCTGCGGTACGCCACCCTGCTCGACTGACCTGCGAGGCGGTTCGTGGCGGCGCGTTCGCGGCACCGCGGCCCCCGGCCGCGCGATCCCGGACACGACCGCGGCTCGTGGCCTCCCCCGTTACCGGGGGAGGGGCCACGAGCCGCGGTGCGGTCAGGTTTTCAGCCTCTGACCAGGGCCTGCGCCGGGAGCGTCAGCGTGCGTAGTACTCGACGACCATCTGCACGTCGCAGGTCACGGGGACCTCGGCGCGCTTCGGGCGGCGGGTGAGCGTCGCGGACAGCTTCTCCAGCTGCACGTCGAGGTAGCCGGGCAGCGTCGGAAGCACGTCCCGGTGCGCGCCGGCGGCGGCGACCTGGAACGGCGTCGTGGGCTGGCTCTTCGGCTTCACCTGGATGGTCTGGCCCACCTTCACGCGGAAGGAGGGACGGTCCACGATCTTGCCGTCCACCAGGATGTGACGGTGGGTCACGATCTGGCGGGCCTGCAGGATGGTGCGGCCGAAGCCGGCGCGGAGCACGAGCGAGTCGAGACGGGTCTCGAGGTCCTCGACCATGACCTCACCGGTCAGGCCGGGCTGCTTGCGGGCGTTCTCGTACACCTTCAGGAGCTGCTTCTCCCGCAGCATGTACTGGGCACGCAGGCGCTGCTTCTCGCGCAGGCGCACCGCGTAGTCCGACTCGGTGCGGCGACGGGCACGCCCGTGCTCACCGGGCGGGTACGGGCGCTTCTCGAAGTGCTTGACGGCCTTCGGCGTGAGCGCGAGGCCGAGCTTGCGGCTCAGGCGAACCTGACGCCGCGAACGGGTGACAGAGGTCACGGTGATTCCTGTCCTTCGTGGTTGAGAGGTCACACCCGGCCGCGCCCTCGAACGGGCGAGCCGGATGCGGGACCAGCCGATTGACGCGCGAACGCGCCGGGGGCCGAGGTCCCAGGGAGTTGCTGTCACGGCCGGAACCGCTGAGGCAACCGCACCATCCTACCCCGCCCCGTCCGGATCCGGCCCCGCCGTGGCGCCGGGTGTCAGCCGGTCTCCTTAGGCTGGCGTCATGGACCTGTTCTCCGCCGTGACCACCTCCGGGCGCGGCACCCCCGAGGTGAACCCGTCGGCGCCGCTGGCCGTCCGGATGCGGCCCGCGTCGGTCGCGGAGATCGCCGGGCAGGAGCACCTCCTCGAACCCGGTTCCCCGCTGCGGCGCCTGATCGAGCCCGGCGCGTCCGGCCGCGCGGCGCCGTCGTCGGTCATCCTGTGGGGACCGCCCGGAACCGGCAAGACCACGCTCGCCTACCTCGTGGCGACGGCCTCCGGCCGTCAGTTCGTCGAGCTGTCCGCCGTCACCGCGGGCGTCAAGGACGTGCGCCAGGTGGTGGACGACGCACGACGCCGCCTCGCGACCGGCGGCGACGAGACGGTCCTGTTCGTCGACGAGGTACACCGCTTCTCCAAGACCCAGCAGGACGCGCTGCTCCCCAGCGTCGAGAACCGCTGGGTCACCCTCGTGGCCGCCACGACCGAGAACCCGTCGTTCTCCGTCAACTCGCCGCTGCTGAGCCGCTCGCTGCTCCTGACCCTCAAACCGCTCACGTCGGAGCACGTCCGGGAACTGGTCGGCCGCGCCGTCGCCGACGACCGCGGGCTCGCGGGCTCGGTCGGCCTGGACGACGACGCCGCCGGGCACCTCGTGCGCCTCGCCGGCGGCGACGCCCGCAAGGCCCTGACCATCCTCGAGGCCGCCGCCGGGGCCGTGCTGCAGAACGACCCCGCGGAAGCCCCCGGGGAAACCACGCAGGATGATGCGGTCCCCGTCATCACCCTCGCCGACGTCGAGCGCGCCGTCGACGTCGCCGCCGTGCGCTACGACCGCGACGGCGACCAGCACTACGACGTGATCTCCGCCTTCATCAAATCCATCCGCGGCTCCGACGTCGACGCCGCGCTCCACTACCTCGCCCGCATGATCGCCGCCGGCGAGGACCCGCGGTTCATCGCCCGGCGCCTCATCATCTCCGCCGCCGAGGACGTCGGCGTCGCCGACCCGTCCGCCCTGCAGACCGCCGTCGCCGCCGCCCAGGCCGTGCAGATGATCGGCATGCCCGAGGGCCGCATCGTCCTGGCCGAGGCCGTGGTGCACCTGGCGACCGCACCCAAGTCCAACGCGGCGTACCTGGCGGGCGACGCCGCCCTGGCCGACGTCCGCGCCGGGAAGGCCGGCGTCGTTCCCCTGCACCTCCGTGACGCGCACTACTCCGGCGCCGAGGGCCTCGGCCACGGCACGGGCTACCGCTACGCCCACGACTGGCCGCACGCCGTCGCGCCGCAGCGGTACCTCCCCGACACCCTCGCGGGAACGGAGTACTACTCCCCCTCCGACCGCGGCTTCGAGCGCCAGGTGTCCGAGCGGCTGGACCGGATCCGCGGGATCCTCCGGTCGGACGGCGCCGAGAAGCCCTGACGGCCGAGCCCCTGCGCAGGGCCCCGGACGACGTACATGACAAATGCCGGGACGCCTTCTTTGCGGGACCTGCGACCAGCACAGAAAACTACCGGTCAGGCCGCATCGGGCCAGGAAGGAGGAACGCCGTGGCAGACCGGACGCACACCGACTACCTCTCACAGGGTCACCCTCACCACTACCCGCACGCCGCAGCGGCGCCTAACGTCGAAAGGGTGCCCGCCGAAAGCCTGGGAAGCTTCCTGAAGACCCGACGCGACCGGACCGATCCCCGGCTCATCGGGATCGACACCGACGGCGCCGCGCGCCGCGTCCCCGGCCTGCGCCGCGAGGAGCTCGCCAGGCTCGCCGGCGTCAGCGTCGGCTACTACACCCGCATCGAGCAGGACCAGACCGGAACCGCCTCGCCCCAGGTGCTCGACGCCCTGGTCACGGCGATGCAGCTCGACGACGCCGAGCGCACCCACCTGTTCAACCTCGCGGGCTCCGGGCGCCCGACGCGCATGACCCGGCCCGAGCCGGAGCACCCGCACGGGCGCGTGCTGGCGCTGTTCGAGTCCCTCGAGGAGAAGATCCCCGCGATCGTCCTCGGCCGGCGCGGCGACGTCCTCGCGTGGAACCACTCCGGCCACGAGCTGCTGTCGGAGCACACCCCGTTCGACGCGCCGCTGGACCCCGAGCAACGCCCGTCCGTCCCCCGCGCGTTCTTCCTCGACCCGCTGACGCGCGACCTCTACCAGAACTGGGACGAACTCGCCCGGACGCATGTCGCCTACCTGAGGCTCACCTCCGGGCGGCACCCGCGGGACGCACGCCTCGCCGAGCTCATCGGCGAGCTCACGATGAAGAGCGACGAGTTCGCCGACCTGTGGACACGCGGAGAGGTCGCCGACTGCACCGTCGGGACGATGCTCCTGGCGCATCCCACCCTGGGAAGCATGAACATCGACTACCAGGTCTGGCTGCAACCCGAGTCGACCGATCACCGCCTCGAGGTCTACACGCCGAACGACGCCGCGTCCCGTGACGCGCTCCGCCTCCTGCCGAGCCGGATCAGCGGCACAGCCTGACCCGCCGCGCGGGAACCCGCCGCGCACCCCCGCCAAGAACGCTCACCACCACGCCCGAAGGGTCATCACATGCACCTCGCGCGCCTCATGACACGAGCATTCGACCAGTACTCTGCACGCCCAGCCCTCGCCGAACGCCGGCCCGTCCCCCGCACCAACGAGCAGGTCCAGAGCCTCGACGCCCGGCAGCTCGACCACTACGACGCGATCACCTACGCGGAGCTGTCCGCGCGGGTGCGATCGGTCGCCGCCCAGCTCACCGCCGCCGAGCCGCGGCTGGCGGCCGGCGACGTCGTCGCCTTCCTCGGCTACGCCGGCATCGACTACGTCACCGCGGACCTCGCCTGCAACCTGGCGGGTCTCACCACGGTGCCGCTGCAGACGAGCGCCTCGGCCGAGACCCAGCAGGCGATCCTGGACGAGATCGAGCCCCGCGCGATCGTCGTCACCTCCGCGCTGCTCGCCCGGGCGGCCGTGCTGACCTCGGCGACCCCGACGGTCGAGCGGGTGCTCGTCACCGACCACCGGGGCGGCGACGAGGAGCACCGGCGGCGGCTCGCCGGCTTCCGGGCCGAGCGCGGGATCGTCCCGCAGACGCTGGACCTGTCGCCGGCCCCCTTCACCGCCGCCGCACCCGGCGACGCACCCGGCGGCGACCACCCGGCCATGCTCCTGTACACGTCGGGCAGCACCGGTGCGCCCAAGGGCGCCATCTACCCCGAGCACCTGGTCGCCGCCATGTGGGGCGGGGACGGCTGGGCGGAGTTCTTCGCGATGCAGTCCGACGTCTCCAACTTCCACTACATGCCGATGAGCCACGTCGCGGGGCACTCGTCGGTGCGCGGCACCCTGGCGCGCGGGGGCCTGACCCACTTCGCCTCGTCGCACGACCTGGCCGACTTCTTCGAGGACCTGCGGCTGGCCGAGCCGACGGAGCTGTCCCTGGTCCCGCGGATCTGCGAGCTGATCTTCCAGGAGTACCAGCGCAGGCTGCAGGCCCACGGCGACGCCGGCGCGCGGGACGACGAGGTGACGGCGGCGTCGGTCCGCGCGGCGATGCGCACCGACGTCTTCGGCGGGCGGGTCGGCTGGGCCAGCTGCACCTCGGCACCCGTCTCGCCGCAGCTGAAGCAATTCATGGAGGACCTGCTCGGGATCAAGGTCCACGAGCTGTACGGGACGACCGAGATCGGCGGCGTCCTCTCGGACGGATCCTTCCTGAGCCCGCCGGTGATCGACTACCGGCTGGAGGACGTCCCGGAACTCGGGTACCACTCCACGGACCTCCCCGACGCCCGCGGCGAGCTCCTCGTCCGGAGCCGCTCGACGGTTCCCGGGTACTTCCGCCGCCCGGAGCTGAACGCGCGGGTGTTCACCCCCGACGGCTACTACCGCACCGGTGACATCGCCGCCGTCGACGCCACCGGCACCGTGCGCATCGTCGACCGGCGGAACGCGATCATCAAGCTGTCGCAGGGCGAGTTCGTCGCGCTCCCCTCGCTGGAGGCCACCTACGCGTCGCGCAGCCCCGCGCTGAGCCAGGTGTTCCTCTACGGCAACAGCGCGCGCCCCTACACCCTGGCGGTGGCGGTCCCGAGCCCGGAACTCGTCGGCGAGACCGGGGGCGACACCCCGGCCCTGCACGACCGGCTGCTCGCCGAGTTCCGCAGGGTCGCGCAGGAGACGTCGCTCAACTCCTACGAGATCCCCCGGGACCTGGTGGTCGAGACCGAACCCTTCAGCGAGGCGAACGGCCTGCTCTCCGACCACCGCAAGATCGTGCGCCCGGCACTCACGAAGAAGTACGGGCCGGCCCTCGAGGCGCTCTACGAGCAGCTCGGCTCCTCGGCCACCGCCCGCCTCGCGGCCCTGCGGGAGTCAGCGGCCTCCGCGCCGGTCCTCGACACCGTCCGGGCGGCCGTCGGCATCACCCTCGGCGGCGCCCTCGACCAGATCTCGCCGGCGGCGCGCTTCCGGGACCTCGGCGGCGACTCCCTGACCGCCGTGGAGCTGTCCCGGCTGCTGGAGCAGGTCCTCGGCGTCCGGGTCCCGGTCAACACGCTGACGAGCGAGACCGGCACGATCGACGGGATCGCCCGGGTCCTCGACGCGCGTCGTCGTTCCGCGCACGCCCCGGTGTCGCCCGGCGGGATCCACACCCGCCCGGACGGCGTCCTGCTGGCGAGCGAGCTCTCGCTGCCGCGCTTCCTCGGCCAGGACTTCCGCCCCGCGAGCGCGGACCGCGCCGCCGTCGCCGACGCCGACGCCGCCGCCGTCACCGGCGAGACCGTGCTGGTCACGGGAGCCAACGGGTACCTCGGCCGCTTCCTCGCCCTCGAGCTGCTCCGGCGCGCCGCGCGGTCCGGCGGGCGGGTCGTCTGCCTGGTGCGCGCGCACGACGACGACGCGGCCCGGCACCGGCTCCGTCAGGTCTTCGCGACCGACCACCGCCTGGCCGACGAGATCGACCGGCTCGCGCCGCACCTCGAGGTGCTCGCCGGCGACCTCGCCGAGCCGGGCCTCGGGCTCGCCCCCGCGGCCTGGGAGCGCCTGGCCCGCGACGTCGACCGCATCTACCACGCCGGCGCCATGGTCAACCACGCCCTGTCGTACCACGACCTCTTCGACGCCAACGTCGGCGGCACCGCGGAGATCATCCGGCTCGCCGCGACGACCCGCCGCACGCCCGTCGTCTTCGTCTCGAGCATCGCGACGGCGCTGCTGGCCGCCGGCGGGCCGCCGCTCGACGAGCACGCCGACATCCGGCACGCCCTGGCACGGATCGCCCCGCGGGGCGGCAACGTCGAGGGCTACGCGGCCAGCAAGTGGGCGGGCGAGGTCCTCCTGCGGGAGGCCCACGAACACCTCGGCCTCCCGGTCACCGTGATCCGGGCGAGCATGATCCTCGCCCATTCCACCTACCGCGGCCAGATCAACGTCCCCGACACCTTCTCCCGGCTGCTCTACAGCCTCGCCCTCACCGGCGTGGCCCCCGCGTCCTTCTACGCCGGCGGGACGGGCCGGCGCGCCCATTACGACGGCCTGCCGGTCGACGTGGTGGCGGCCTCGATCGTCGACGTCAGCCGGCCGGCCGGCGCCGGCCACACCGTCTGCCACCTCGTCAATCCGCTCGACGACGGCGTCTCGCTCGATTCCGTGGTCGACTGGCTCGCCGAGGCCGGCGTCCGGATCACGCGGATCGCCGACCACGCGGAGTGGTTCGAGCGCTTCTCCTCGAGCCTGCGCTCCCTGGCGGACGACGACCGGCGGGCGTCCGTGCTCCCGCTCCTGGACAACTTCGCCACGCCCGAGCCCGCGATCCCCGGGTCGAGGATCCCGGCGGAGAGGTTCACCGAGCACCTGCGGGCGCACGGCGACCAGGACCGGATCCGCAGCCTCGACCCCGGCTTCGCCGAGAAGTCGCTCGCCGACCTCGAACTGGCGTTCTCGCGCACGCTGCGCCGCTGAGTCCCCTGCCGCCGCTGGGTACCCCTGCCCGGGATACCCACGGCAGTGTCCTTGTTGTCCTCACCGGCCCCCTCCAGCATGGGAAACATGAACGCATCAGCCGAACGAACCCGGCACACCCCGCCCGCGGCACCGCGGCGGTCCTGGATCGGGCTCCTTGTCACCCTCGGTCCCGTGCTCCTGGTCGCCATGGACGGCTCCGTGCTCTTCCTGGCGATGCCGAGCATCAACGAGGCCATCGCGCCGACGACGGACCAGAGCCTGTGGATCCTGGACATCTACGGGTTCGTCGTCGGCTCCCTGCTGATCACGTTCGGCAACGTCGGCGACCGGTTCGGGCGGCTGCGGCTGCTGCTCGTGGGGGCCTCCGTCTTCGGGGCCGGCTCCCTCGCCGGGGCCTTCGCGCCGAGCCCGGAGATCCTGATCGCGTGCCGGGCCCTGATGGCGCTCGGCGGCGCGACGCTCCTGCCCTCGGCGCTCGCCGTCATCAGCGAGCTGTTCGAGAACCCGGTCCAGCGGGCTCGCGCCATCGGCATCTTCGCCGCCACGTTCGCGGCGGGCTTCGTCATCGGGCCGATCGTCGGGGGCCTGCTCCTGAGCAGCTTCTGGTGGGGATCGGTGTTCCTCATCAACCTCCCGGTCGTGGTCGTGTTCCTCTGCACGGCGCCCGTGCTGCTGCGGGAGGTCCGGGGAACCCGGCCCGGGAAGATCGACCTCGCCAGCGTCGTGCTGTCCGCGGGCGGGCTGCTCCTGGCGATCTACGGGATCAAGCACGTGGCCACCTACGGCATCGACCTGACGCATGCCCTGATCATGGTCGCCGGGGGCGGCCTCCTGACGGCCTTCGTGATGCGTCAGACGCGGATCCCGAACCCCCTGCTCCAGACCGTGCTGTTCCGGGAACGCGTCTTCTCGGTCGCGATCCTCACCGGCCTGCTCTCGCTCTTCGTCTGGTCCGCGGCCGCCTACCTGAGCATGACCTACCTGCAGTCCGTCCTGGGCTACTCGGTGCTCGCCTCCGCGCTGTACGCGGTCCCCGGCGCCGTCGTCCTGACGCTCTCGAGCGTGTTCACGCCGCGTCTCGTCGAGCGCACCGGGCCCCGCACCGCGCTCATCCTGTGCCATCTGTCGATGGCGGGCGGTGTCCTCCTGCTCCTGCTCACCGGGGCGGAGTCCGGGGTGGCCGCCTACATCGCCTCGACCGTCGTGGCGAGCCTGGGCTTCGGGATCTCGTTCAGCCTGGTCGCGGACACCGCCGTCGGCGCCGTGCCCGAGTCCCGGGCCGGCGCGGCCGGCGCGATCGCGGAGACGAGCAACGAGATCGGCAACGCCCTGGGCATCGCCCTGCTCGGCTCGCTGCTCACCGTCGTGTTCCGGCTCACCTTCCCCGGCGACTCGACGGGCATCGCCGAGTTCATCGACGAGCACGGGACCGGCGACCCGCTGTTCGCCGAGGCTCAGGCCGCCTTCCTCACCGGCTATCACGCCGTCGCCGTCGTGGCCGCCGCCACGTGTCTCGGGCTGGCGGTCCTCGCGATCCGCTGGATCCCGAGGGCCGGACAGGACGACACGACGCCGCCGGCCACCCGGGCGGACCCGCAGCCGGCCCGGCAGAACGGGTGACCACCTCCTCCCCGGCCCTCGGTCCGTCGCCCCGCGTCACGGCGGGGCGGCGGGCCGCCCGCGCCCCGGAGCCCCCCGGGCCGTCCCGCCGCGCCGATCCGGCCCTCGCCGACGACGGCATCGCCGGGCCCCAGGCCTTCCTCGAGCACATCGGCCCGGACTTCTTCACCTCGCTGCGGCGGGCCGACCAGCGCCGCGCGGCCGTCCTCTACGTCTCCGGCCTGCTGTCGACACCCGGCCGGAAGTCCGCCCGGAACATCGCGCGCACCGTCGGCGAGTCCGCCGCGGCCCAGCGATTTCATCACTTCGTCAACGTCTCGCCGTGGGACTGGATCCCCGTGCGCCGCGCGGTCGTCCGCGCCGTGGGGCGGTTCCAGCCCCCGAGCGCGTGGGTGATCCAGCAGTCGGTGTTCCCGAAGACCGGGCGCCTGTCGGCAGGGGTCGACCGCATCTACGACCCCGATCACGGCCGGACGCTGGTCGGGCAGCGCGTCCTCGGCGTGTGGGCCGCCTCGCCCGGGTTCGGGGTCCCGGCCGACTGGCACCTGCTCATGCCGGGCGCCCCGGACCCGGCGCAGCCGCCGCACGACGCCGCGGTCACGTCCGAGCAGACCGGATCGGACGAGCTGCCCGCGGTCGTCGCCCGGCTCGGCGACCGCGCCGTCAGGCAGTCCGGCCCTCGCCGCCCACTCGTGATCGACCTGCGCCTCGCCGACAGCGCACCGCTCCTCGCCCGCTTGCGGGCCCTCGGCCTCCCGTTCCTGCTCAGGGTCGACGCCGGCCTCCGCCTGCGGGTTCCCGCCGCCGGCGCCCGGCCGACGAGCCCGGAGCAGCTGCTCGGCTCGGACCGGGGAGCGCTGAGACGCCTGGTCAGTCATTCCGGCGGCACGCAGACCGTCGTCCTCGGGACGACGCACCCCGTGCTGCTCCACGACGGGCAGCCCGCCCAGGATCAGCCGCCCTTGCGCCTGCTCGGCCTGCGCCGGTCCGTGAACGCCCCGCCGGACGCCTGGCTGACCAACCTCACGCACCTGACGCTCCCCGAGCTGCACGGCCTGACCGAGCTGGCCGGTCGGACCCGGCAGGAGTTCTGGTCGGCGTGCACGCGGGTCGGGCTCCGCGATTTCACCGGCCGCACCGCGGACGGCTGGCACCGCCACCTCACGCTCGCGTCGGCGGCGTACGCCGTCACCGCCCTCGCCGGGATCGCCGCCGGGCCACGGCTCGCGGCTGACGGACAATTTCCGTCTTGACCTGCGACCTGACAAACTCGCAATCGACTTTTTGGGACATCCCAGGCCATCCGGCAGGCTCGTGTGCGGCATCTCTCACCTCACACGGAGAAGGGGTCATGGCTGGCATTCCTCAGATCGCCGAATACGTCCTACCCGAAGTGTCCGATCTCCCGGTCAACACCGCCGACTGGACCGCCCACCCCGGCCGCGCTGTCCTGCTGATCCACGACATGCAGCGGTACTTCCTCGATCCGTTCCCGGACGGAGTCCGGCGCCCGCTCGTCGACAACGTGGTGCTGCTGCGCGAACGCGCGGTCGCCCAGGGCGTACCCGTCGCGTACACCGCGCAGCCGGGCTCCATGACGCCGGAGCAGCGCGGGCTGCTCGCGGACTTCTGGGGCCCGGGGATGAACCGCTCCCCGGCCGAGCGCGCCGTCGTCGGCGAACTGACGCCGTCCGACGACGACTGGCTCCTGACCAAGTGGCGCTACAGCGCCTTCTTCAAGACCGACCTGCTGGACCGGATGCGCGCGGCCGGCCGCGACCAGCTGATCATCTGCGGCGTGTACGCCCACGTCGGGATCCTCGCCACGGCGATCGAGTCCTTCTCGCACGACATCGAGACGTTCCTCGTCGCCGACGCCACCGCGGACTTCTCCGAGGCCGAGCACCACCAGGCCCTCGGCTACGCCGCGGCGCGCTGCGCCACGGTGCGGTGCGCGAAGGAGGTGCTGGCGTGACCGACCTCCTGGCACAGGTCCTGGGCGCCGCGCCCGGGCCGTTCGCCCTGCTCCACCGCCCCGTGACCGGCGGCCGGCACGTCGTGGACGTGATCACGGGCGAGGTCTCGTTCCCGGGCACGCTGTCCGGCGTCGTCCTCCCGGGGGCGTCCGGCGACGCCGGCGACGGCGGCACTCGTCCCGCCGGCGCCGCGCCCTCGGCCGGGCCCGCGCGCCGCGCCCACGACGTCCTGGTCCTCCTGCCCTACCGGCAGCTCGCGGAACGCGGCTTCGACGCCCCGGACGACGGCACCCCGCTCGTCGCCCTGACCGTCCGGGCGGAGGCCAGGGTCCCGCTCGGCGAGATCCTCGACCGCATCCCCGACGTCCCCGTCGCGCTGTCGGGATCGCGCTTCGCGCCCGACGACGCCGGGTACGCCGACCGGGTCCGGCGGGTCGTCGAGGACGAGATCGCGACCGGCCAGGGCGCGAACTTCGTGCTCCGCCGCACGTTCTCGGCCGACCTGACCACGGACCTGACCGCGGAGGGCTCCGGCGACACCGGCCGCACCGCCGCCCTGACGCTCTTCCGCCGCCTCCTGGAGCACGAGCAGGGCGCCCACTGGACGTTCGTCGTGTTCACCGGCGACCGCTACCTCGTGGGCGCGAGCCCCGAGCGGCACGTGAGCCTCGAGGGCGGCGTCGCGGTGATGAACCCGATCAGCGGCACGTTCCGCTATCCGCCGGGCGGCGCCGACCTGCCCTCGGTCATGGGCTTCCTCGCCGACCGCAAGGAGTCCGGGGAACTCGCCATGGTGCTGGACGAGGAACTCAAGATGATGGCCCGCATCTGCCCCGACGGCGGCCGGGTGTCCGGCCCGCACCTGAAGGAGATGGCGGCGCTCGCGCACACCGAGTACTTCATCTCGGGCCGCACCACGCGCGACCCGCGCGAGATCCTGCGCGAGACGCTCTTCGCCCCCACCGTCACCGGCAGCCCGCTGGAGAGCGCGTGCCGCGTCATCGCCCGCTACGAGCCGGAGGGGCGCGGCTACTACAGCGGCGTCGCCGCGCTCATCGGGCGGGACGACGACGGCGCGCCGGCCATGGACTCCGCCATCCTCATCCGCACGGCCGACATCGACGCGCGCGGCCACCTCGACCTCGCCGTCGGCGCCACGATCGTGCGGGACTCCGATCCCGACGGCGAGGCCGCCGAGACCCGTGCGAAGGCGGAGGGACTGCTGACGGCCCTGCGCGGGCGGCCGCGGCGCGGCTTCGCCCTGCACCCCGAGGTCCGCGGGGCGCTGGAGGGCCGCAACGAGCACCTGTCCGGGTTCTGGCTCGACGCCGCCACCACCCGCGACCCCATGCCCGAGCTCGCCGGGCGCAGCATCCTGCTGGTCGACGCCGAGGACACCTTCACCGCCATGATGGTGCAGCAGCTGCGCACCACGGGCGCGGACGTGACCGTGCGCCGGTTCGACGAGCCGTACGACGACGCCGGGCACGACCTGGTCCTGCTCGGCCCGGGCCCGGGCGACCCGAACGACCCCGGCTCGCCGAAGATGCGCCACCTGCGCGGCGAGGTCCGGCGCTTCCTCGCGAGCGGCCGGCCGTTCCTGGCGGTGTGCCTCAGCCACCAGGTCCTCAGCCGGGAGCTCGGGCTGCCCGTGCGCCGGCGGGAGCGCCCGAACCAGGGCGTGCAGCACACCATCGACCTGTTCGGCAGCACCGAGCGGGTCGGCTTCTACAACTCGTTCGCGGCCGTCGCGCCGTCGGACGTGCTCGACGTGGCGGGCATCGGCCGCGTCGACGTCTGCCGCGACACGGCCACGGGCGAGGTGCACGCCCTGCACGGACCCGGCTTCGCCTCGGTGCAGTTCCACGCCGAGTCCGTGCTCACCATCGACGGCGACCGGATCATCGCCCAGCTGGCCGGACGCGTCGCGCGCACGCTCGAGCCGACGTCGCCCGCCCCGGTGCCCTGATCGTCCCCGCCCCGCGACGTCGAACACCCCGCACCCCGCCCCCGGAAGTGAACGAGCCACAGGAGACCGAGCAATGACCCCCTTGCCATCGTCCCCCGAGATCCTCGCCCCGACCTCCGACTCCCGGGTCCGCGCCCTGGAACCGCTGCCCGCCCCGGCCGACGTGCTCGCCGAGCTGCCGCTCGACACCCGGTACGGCGACCTCGTGGACACCTCCCGCCGGGAGGTCCGCGACGTCCTGACCGGGACCGACGACCGGCTGCTCGCCGTCGTCGGGCCGTGCAGCGTCCACGACCCGGCCGCCGCCCTGGACTACGCCGGACGGCTCGCCAAGACCGCCCGCGAGCTCGCCGACGACCTGCTGATCGTGATGCGGGTCTACTTCGAGAAGCCCCGCACCACCGTCGGCTGGAAGGGCCTCATCAACGACCCGCACCTCGACGGCAGCCACGACGTCCACCACGGCCTGCGGCTGGCCCGCGAGGTGCTGCTCGGCGTGCTCGACGCCGAGATGCCGACCGCGTGCGAGTTCCTGGAACCTACCAGCCCGCAGTACATCGCCGACGCCGTGACCTGGGGCGCCATCGGCGCCCGCAACGTCGAGTCCCAGGTCCACCGGCAGCTCGCGTCGGGCCTGTCCATGCCCGTCGGGTTCAAGAACGCCACGGACGGCAACGTCCAGGTCGCCGTCGACGGCGCGATCACGGCCGCGAGCCCGCACACCTTCTTCGGGGTCGACCCCGCGGGCCGCGCGGCGGCGGTGGAGACCTCGGGCAACCCGGACTGCCACATCATCCTGCGCGGCGGGCGGGGCGGGCCCAACTACCGGCGGGACGACGTCGCCGCGGCGCTGGAGGTGGCGCGCAGGAGCGGGCTCGGCGGCGCCGTCGGACACGGCCTCGTCGTGGACGCCAGCCACGGCAACTCCGGCAAGGACCACCTGCGCCAGGCCGAGGTCGTCACCGAGATCGCCGCCCGCCTCGCCGACGGCGAACAGGGCATCACCGGCCTGATGATGGAGTCCTTCCTGGAGGCAGGCGCTCAGAAGCCCGGCCCCCTGGACACCCTCACCTACGGCCGGTCCGTCACCGACAAGTGCATGGACTGGACCACCACCGACAACCTCCTGCACACCCTCGCCCAGGCCGTCCGCACCCGCCGCACCGCCTGACGCCCGCGAGGCACGGCCGGCGTGAGTTCACTCACGATCCGCTGTCACCCGGTCACGTTCCGGCGGGCTTCGTCGTCATGTTCTCGAAGGGCACCTTCACGAGAGGCGAAGAGGGAACACGATGGTTCACGAAGCCCGCCGCGATCGGCACCGGATCGGAATCCGGGACATTCGCGCGACGGTGGTACCAGGAATGGCCCGGGGAATACGCGCCCTGAGGGCACGGATCTTCCCCGACAACTGGGCGGGGCTGCTCGGCGAGATCACCCTCGCGAACTTCGTCGTCTGCGGCCTCAGCGGCATTCTCCTGGCCACGCTCTACGACCCGTCGACCGAACAGGTCTTCTACGCGGGGCCCTACGAGCCCCTGCACGGGATCGGCATGTCGCGCGCCCTGGAATCGACCCTGCAGATCTCGTTCGAGGTACAGGGCGGCCTGCTGCTGCGACAGGTCCACAACTGGAGCGCGTCGCTGATGATCGCGACGCTGATCGTGCACATTCTCCACATCTACTTCTCCGGGAGGTTCCGCGCCCCGGCGCGGCTCCGCTGGCTCGCGCTCTTCGCCCTGCTGTTCGTCGCCATGGGCGCCGGGATGACCGGCTCGATCCTCCCCGACGACATGCTCTCGGGCAGCAGCCTCGCCGTCCTGGACGGCATCCTGAAGGCGATACCGCTGATCGGGCTGCGGATGTCCGACACCCTGTTCCAGGGCCAGTTCCCCAGCGGCGCGATCGGCACGATGTACCCGCTGCACCTGTACGCGCTGCCGACGCTGATGGCCGTCCTGTTCGCCGCGATCGCGTACCTGGGCCTGCCGGATCGGCCGGGCAGGCTCGCGGTGCTGCGGGGGGACGTGCTCGAGGACGCCGCGGGGCCCGGCGCCGCGGCACGCCCGCGCCCGCTGCGCCTGATCGCCGCGCGCACCGGCGGGACCATCCTGATCACCTTCGCGATCGTGACCGGGTTCTCGGCGGCGGTCTCGGTCAACCCGGTCTGGAGCTACGGCCCCGCCGACCCGGGCAACGCCGCGGCCGGCGCCGGCGCGGTCTGGTACCTCGCGTTCCTCGACGGCGCCCAGCGCCTGGTCCCGCCGGGCTGGGAGCTGGTGGTGGCCGACCGGACCGTCGTCCTCGCGCTCCTCGCGCCGATCACGCTCGTGGGCGTGTTCTTCGTCGCGGCCCTGGCCTACCCGTTCCTCGAGTCCCGGTTCGCCCGCGGCCGCGCCCGGCGCGCGCCGGGCGGCAAGCCGCACCACCACCCCGTGCGGACCTCCGTGGGCGTGGCCGCGATCGTCTTCTACGGCACGCTCTGGGCCGCGGCGGGCTCGGACGTGATCGCGCTCCTGTTCCAGCTCAGCAACGCCCGCGTGATCCAGGTGCTGCAGCTCACCCTGCTGCTCGGCCCGCTCCTGGGCTTCGCGGTCACCTGGTTCCTGTGCGCGGGGCTGCGGCGCAGGGAGGCGGAGATCGCCGAGCACGGGATGCCGACGGGCCGGATCATCCGCACCCCGGAGGGCGGGTACATCGAGGCCCACGCACCCGTGCAGGGGGCCGGTGCCCTGGAGTCCGCGGGCGGCCGGCGCCTCGACGCCGGGTCCTGACGCGGGGCTCTGAGCCAGGGGTCTCAGGCGGGGCTCCGAGGGGACCGGCGTCGCGATCTCCGCGACGCCGCCCCCGGACCGCGCCGGACTCCTGGCACCGCCTCGCCCGGGCCCAGGGCTTGGCGGGCCCGGCCCGCGCCGGTCAGCCGAGCAGCGCGGCGAAATGCGCCGCCGAGGCCACGGCCAGCACGAGGAATGCCGCGGGAAAGGCGATGTTACGGAACACGCGCGCCCGCACATGGGCGAGAAGCGCCCCCACGAAGAACAGCGCCAGACCTCCGGCCGCGGCGAATCCGAGCAACGGCATCCCGGCCAGCCCGATAACCAGCCCGGCGACTCCCGCGCCTTCCAGCAGAGCCAGGCAGGGAATCCATTTCTCGCCGACCCCCACCTCCGCCGAGTTCCGCATCACGAACTGCGCCCTGACGATCTTCGCCACGACCTCGAACGCATTGGCGAGAATGCAGCCGAATGTCGCGGCGAGCAAGCCACCCTCGAATAGTGCTATCACATGGCGAAGGTATGCAACTCGCACCGGATTCGCGCGCCGGAACCGCGGTCCGCCGCACAGGAATCGGGGCCCGCCCCGGACGTGGTCGTCCGGGACGGGCCCCGAGGGCAGGTCAGCTCAGTAGGTGGCGACGACCTGGTACGGCCCCGGCGTCGCGGTGGCGACGGCCAGGAGCTGCTTCACGTACTCGCCGGCCTCGGGGTTCGTCTGCACGGCCTTGAGGGCGTCCACGCTCTCCCAGCGGGCCACGTTCAGGACGCGCTTCCCGTCGGCGCTCGCGAGGAGCTCGAGCGAGACGAAGCCGGGCTGCTGCGAGATGACCTTCTCGGTGCCCTCCTTGAGGATCTCGATCGCCTCCTGCTGCTTCTCGGGCTCCACCTCGATGATGTTCACGAAGGTGACAGGTGCAGTCATCGGTTGCGTCCTTCCGTTTTTTCCGGTTAGTACTGGAGTTCGGGCGGGGCCCGGGCTCCCGGCGCCGCACTCTCGCGCCGCCTACCTGTTAGACGACACAGCCGCTGCGGATGTGAGGTTCACCCACCGGGGCGCCTCTCACCTCGGACCTCACAACCCGGCTCGCTGTCTCGTCTCTTTCAGGAAGAGACTTTTCGCAGGCGACAAACACACGGCCCCGTGAATCCCGGCGGACAACCTCTGGGATTCACCTGGCCCAGGGGGGAAAGTAACGGTCACACATGGACTCATATCAGGATGAACCGCCTCGCCTCGATCAGGCGATCGCCGAGCGCGACACGCTCCTGGGTCTCTGCTACCGGTTGCTGGGCTCGCTCAGCGACGCCGAGGACGCCGTCCAGGAGACCTACATCCGCTGGTACCGGCTCAGCGACGAGCAACGGGAGGAAGTCCTCTCACCCCGCGGCTGGCTCATCAAGACCGCGAGCCGGATCAGCCTCGACATCCTCGGGTCGGCACGCGTGCGCCGCGAGCATTACGTGGGCGACTGGCTCCCCGAGCCCGTGCCGGGTGCCGGGGCCTGGACCAGCCGGCCCGCCGACGCCTCGGCCGGGGACCCGGCCGACAGGATCAGCCTCGACGAGTCCGTCTCGATGGCGCTCCTGGTGGTACTGGAATCCATGACGCCCGCCGAGCGCGTCGCCTTCGTCCTGCACGACGTCTTCGGGTACACCTTCCGGGAGGTCGGCGAGATCGTCGGCCGCACCCCCGAGGCGTGCCGTCAGCTGGCCTCGTCCGCGCGGCGCAGGGCGCCGCGGCAGGCGCGGCGGGTCAGCCGCGCGTCGCACGACGCCGTCGTGCGCTCGTTCAAGGACGCCTGGCAGCGCGGCAACGTCGAGTCGATGATCGCCCTCCTGGATCCCGGCGCGAAGGCGGTGACCGACGGCGGTGGGCTGGTCTCCGCCCCTGTCGCGCCGATCCTGGGCGCACCGGCCGTCGCGGACCTGTTCCTCGACGTGCTCCACCGCGAACCCGAGATCGCCGTCCGCACGGAGACGGTCAACGGCCGCCTCGGCCTGGTCGCCCACCTCGGCGACCGGATCATGGCGGTCATCACGATCTCGATGAACGCCACCGGGATCCACGAGATCTGGGTGGTCCGCAACCCGGAGAAGCTTCGTGCCTGGCATCCGGACACGAACATCTGACACGGACAGCTGACACGAGCATCTGACACGGACAGCTGACCGAGGGGCCGCCCGCCGCCGGGCGGCCCCTCGACGGCTACCGGCTCAGGCGGATGATCGCCGAGGCCGTCGACGCCAGGGTGATGTGACGGTGCCAGCCGCCGTAGGTGCGGCCGGTGAAGTCGCAGAGGCCGACCGTGCGGCTCGCGGCGGCGAAGTCGCGTTCGACCTGGTCGATCAGGCGGGTATAGGCGTGGAGGGTCGTCGGCCGCGCGTCCGGGAGGTTGGTCAGCCAGGCCTCGCCGGGCCACGGCCCGCCGAGCTCGCCCAGGCCCAGGAGCATCAGCGGGGTGCCGGCGCCCGGCACGCCGGCGGCCACGCGACCCGGGCCGCCTCCCGCGCGGGTCACCGTGCCCGCCGGCCCGCCGCCCGGACCCGCCGGAACCGCGGCCCGGACGGGCAGCGTCACCGCCATGACCGGTTTCCCGCCGGCCCCGGCGGGGGCGCCCGCGATCACCTGGCGGCGGCGGGCCTGCTCCGCCAGGAGGTCGCGGGCGCGCCGCGGCGGGCCGGTGCGCGCCACCCCGTCGAGGCGCAGCGGCAGGTCGCGGGAGATCCGCGCCACGAACCCGATGCCCCGGGCGGCCAGCAGCGGCAGGAGCGAGGCCGAGTCGAGCTCCCGGGAGTCCAGCACGAGGGGCAGCGCGGGCAGCCGCCACTCCTCGACCAGCCGGGCCCGCATCGCCAGCACCGCCCCGGCGACGTCGACCGGCTCGACGTGATCGGGGATCTCCGCCGCCCGCCGGGACCCGGCGTCGCCGAGCCAGGAGTCGGGCAGCCGCAGGTGCCAGTCCACGGGCGCGGACGCCGTCGCCGACGCCGCCCAGAGGTCGAGCGTGCGCTGCCCGTTGACCGTGCGCCCGCTGCCCGGGTCGAAGGCCCGCTGCACGCCCACCGTGTTCCGGCCCGCCTTGGGGATCACCGTCTGGTGGACCACCCAGGCCCGCGGCGAGACGCCCTCGACCAGCTGCCGCGCGCTGGCGGCCCGGACCGGCCCCCAGTCCCAGGGCGACCGGCTCACGAAGTGGTGCAGGCTCTGGGCCGCCGCGGCGCCCCCGACCGCGCGCGCGATGTTCCGCACCGACTTGCGGCCCGGCGTCGTGAGCAGGGCGTGGACGTACTGCATCGCCTTGGTCTGCTGGTCCCTGCGCTCCAGGGAACGGAACAGCTCCGGCCCCAGCTCGCGCAGGAGGCCCGCGTGCGAGCCGCGCCCGCCGCGCGGGATCCCGGGAGCGCTCCCATCCATGGCGGGCACATCGCCGGGCGCACGGGAAAGAAGTGCCGAATCGATTTCCAAGACCTGCGACATGTCTGCCCCTCGTCGGATGTGTCACTGCGGATACGTCACTGCCGTGTTCCGCTCCCGCCCGGGGACCAGCTGGGATCACCCGGGGATCTCGAACCTGCGCACACCTCCCGGGCCCGGCCGGCCGCCGTCGGCCGGGACCGCCCGCACCGGCTGGCCGGCCCACGGCAGGAAGAGCCTGTCGCTGAGGTGGGACACCGCCAGCACGCCCGGAGCGGACGACGTCGCGGTGTCACCCGGGCCGCCCGCCGGCCGGCCGGTCTCGTCGGCCAGCTCCCAGCGGACGTACGGGTCGAACCCCTCGTAGACCAGCGGCCCGCCGTCCCGGCCGAAGAGGCCGGTCCGGAACTCCGCGAGCACGCCCGGGCAGCTGAGGATCGCGCTGATCTCGCAGCTCTCCGGGAGCACCTCGCGCAGGCGCCGCGCCCGGGCGGGCCACCGGTGCGCGTCGTACAGGGTGATGTGCCGGATCCGGCCCCACACGGGCGCCTGCGGCGGGGCCTGGTCGAGCAGTCCCTCGAGCAGCTCGACGGTGGTCACCACGTACGCGACGCCGCCCCGGTCCAGGATCCGCGGGGCCTCGGCGGGCCGGTTCGCAAAGACCGCGCCGGAACCCAGGCGGCCCGCCCGCGCCGTGCTCACCGCGCGGGCGAACCCGTACCCGGCGGGCAGCAGCACGAGCGTGTCCCCAACGGTCCGGCCGGGGCCGCGGGCGTACCGCGCCACCCGCCAGTCCACGACCTGTTCCAGCCAGGTGCGCGGCAACGGCAGCTCGGGTGCCACGATCTCGTCGTCGTCCGTACCGGCGGCCGCCAGGAGGTCCCGGGGCGCGGCGGCGCGGGCGCGCCGCGCCCAGGGACGGAAGCGCTCCAGGTCGCGCCAGCCGACGACGTCGCGCACCGGGTCGAAGTCCAGCTCGCCCGCCACGCTCAGCCAGAAGGGGGAACCCGTCGCCTCGCCGAAGTGGCGGCGCATGGCGTCGCCCAGGAACCGGGCGACGCCGGCCGCGTCCGGCGTGCCGCGGGTGACGACGGGGCCCGCCGCGGCGCTCATGGCTGCAGCCGCACGGTCGTCCAGCGGCCCGGCTCCCGCCGGTAGACGAGCCGCTCGTGGAGCCGCTCCTGGCCGTCGGCCCAGAACTCGATCTCCGTGGGCCGGATCTCGTACACGCGATACGGGGCCGGGCGCGGCAGGGGCGCCTGACCCGCGAGCTCCTGGGCGGTGCGGCGCAGGTCCTCGACGTCGTCCAGCGGCTGGCTCTGCCGCGTCGCCGCGGACATCGCGTGCGTCGCGGGCGGCCGGGCGGCCCAGCGCTCGTCGGCCGTCGCCTCGTCGAGCAGCACGGCCTCGCCGGCGATCGCGATCTGCTCGCTGGTCTCCCGCCAGTAGAGCAGGCCGGCGACCCGCGGGTTCTCCGCGATCTCGCGGCCCTTGCGGCTCGTCTCGTGCGAGGCGAACAGGAGGCCCTGCGCCGTCAGGCCGATGATCGCCACGATGCGGGCCGAGGGCTGCCCGCTGGCGGGCACCGTGGCGAGCGTCAGGGCGCGCGGCTCGCGCACGCCCAGGGCGGTCGCGCGTTCGACCCGGGCGGCCAGCAGCGCCATCGGGTCCTGGGGCGGGTCCAGGAACTCGGGGAAATCGACCTCGATGGAACCGGTGAGCGTCTCGGACATGCCTCTGGCCATGGGATCGCCTTTCGCGTGGTGGGCTTGCACAAATGGCTCGGGTGGGAACGGAACGGCCGGGGTCACACGGTCAGCACGCCACTGGCGACCACGGCGGTCGCGCCGGACAGGATCGCCGCGCCGCCGCCGGCCACCGCACCGACGTCGACGAACATCTCGCAGCCCTTGCCGAGCAGCTCGCCCTGGCAGATCGAGACGATCTCGTCGCCGGGCAGCAGGCCGTGCTCGATCGCGTGCAGGGCGAGCGGCGCGCAGGCCGAGCCGGTCGCCGCGTCCTCGACGACGCCGTAAGCGGGCGAGAACATCCGGTTCATCAGGCCCGCGCCGTCGACGGCGAAGCAGTTGACCGCGAGGTCCTCCAGGACCGCCAGCGCCCGCTGGTCGGGCACCAGGGCGAGGAGCTCGTCGGGTGTGGGCAGCTGGACCAGCAGGTGGCGCGCGCCGGCGTCGTACAGGGTGATCGGCGTGGGCGTGCCCGTGATGCCGAGGGCGCCGAGCACGACGTCCTGCTGGTCGAAGTCCGCGACGAACGGCGCGGGCTGGGTGACCGACATGACGCACGAGCCGGCCGCCTCGCGGCGGGCCTCGACCGGCCCGCGCTTGGTGACGAACCGCGCCGCGGGGTGCCCGGTGCGGTCGAGCCAGGCCCGCGCCGTGCCGATGAGGGGGTGGCCGGCGAGCGGCAGTTCGTTGACGGGCGTGAAGATCCGCACGCGGACCTCGCCGGGTGTCGTGGTGTCGTCGACGAACGTCGTCTCGGACAGCTGCAGTTCGGCGGCGATCCGCTGCATGGTGGCAGCGTCGAGATCACCGGCCTCGAAGATCACGGCGACGGGATTTCCCAGGAGCGGACGGTCACTGAACGCGTCGACGACGACGTACGGATGGGACATCTGACACCTCCGAAGGATGCGGGTGACGTTCGGCCGGGAGCCCGGCCGAAGGATCAGGGCACCGAAATGCCGGGTGGTCACGCGGAAGCATGGCCACCCGGCATCGTCACGCGGGTGAGCTGGTGGTGCGGCAGGGACCTGCCTGGATCAGCCGGCCGCCGGCCGGCTGCCGGCCGTCCGTCAGGTGGGAATACCGGCCCGCTTGATCTTCGGCACCTCGATCCCCAGCGCCCAGAACTGGCGCACCGGGTTCATGAACTCACGGCAGCGCACGATCTTGCCGTCGTTCATCTCGAACGAGAACAGGAAGTGGTTCTCGTAGTGACCCTCGGGGTAGCCGTCGAAGCGGATGGCGCCGCGGCCCTGGCACTCGACCCAGAAGTGGTCCGGGTCGATCTCCGGGTGGATCGTGACGTCGTACCACTCCCAGTCGGGGAAGCACTTGAGCGACCACACCGCGTGCCGTTCGAGGGCCTCGCGGCCCTTGATCTCGATCGGGCGGCCGGTGTCGTTGGTCCACAGGCCCCCGACACCGTCCTCGACGAACAGCTCGTGCCGGCGCAGGCGGTCCTGGCCCTTGGTGGCCATGTAGGTCTCGACGGTCTGGAGGTTGCGCCTGCGAAGGGCGTCGGATGCTTCGGTCATGGCTGACTTCCTTTCGGTGTCTGCTTTCCCTGTCGGGCCGTGCCCGTCACCACGTGACGGCGGCGTTCACGAGCCGGCGCGGAAGCTCTCGAACTCCTTGGCCCGCTCGCCGTCCAGCACCTCGCGGAACGAGGCCAGCCCGCCGAAGTAGAACAGCGGCCGCGGCTTGTCGGTGTGCACGTTGGACCCGAAGATCCACGACTTCACCTGCGCGAAGATCGACGCGTTCGCGATCTCGTTGCACATCTGCTGCCACTGCGCGAGCGCCTCGGCCGAGACCTCGACGGGCGCGTCGCCGTTCTCGCCGGACCACGTGATCAGGTCCGCCACGAAGTCCATCTGCGCCTCGATGCCCGGGGGCAGGTTCGAGAAGACGCCCTGGGGGCCGAGCAGCGTGAAGAAGTTCGGGAACTTCGGCGTCGCGATGCCGAGGTACGACGCCGGCGCCTCGCCCCACTGGTCGAGCAGCCGCGTGCCGTCGCGCCCGGCCACCTCGAAGTGCCGGTAGGCGCCCTCGATCGCCTCGAACCCGGTGGCGAACACCAGCGTGTCGAGTTCCTTGACGGTGCCGTCGGCGAGCTCGACGCCCTGGGGCAGGATGCGCGTGATCGGGTTGGCCTTGACGTCCACGAGCTCGACGTTGTCGTTGTTGTACGTCTCGTAGTACCCGTCGACCGAGGCGGGGCGCTTCGCGTACGGCTCGCTGGGGATCAGCCGCTCCGCGATGTCCGGGTCCTTGACGATCGACCGGATCTTGCGCTTGATGAACTCGGCCGCGGCGTCGTTCGACTCGCGGTTGAACGCGAGGTCGGCGAAGGTGCCGAACATGAACTCGAAGCCGCCGCCGCGCTCCCAGGCGCGCTCGAAGACGGCCTCGCGCTCGTCGGCCGGCACGTCCATCGCGCCGGCCTCCGGCTCGTCGAACCCGCAGGCGAGGCGCGTCTGGCGCCAGGCGGCCCAGTTCGCGTCGAAGTTCTCCTGGTACTCGCGCACCTCGTCGGCGCCGAGCCGCGTCTGGCCCGCCGGGACGACGTACTGCGCCGTGCGCTGGAACACGGTCAGGCGGTCGGCGACCTTCGCCGCGGCCACGATGAGCTGGCCGCCGGTGGAGCCGGTGCCCACGACGCCGACCCGCTTGTCGTCCAGGACCGCGTCCTCGGGCCAGCGCGCGCTGTGGATGACCTCGCCCGCGAAGTCGTCGAACCCCGGGATGTCGGGGAACACGGGCCGCGCGAAGACCCCGGCCGCGCTGACGATGTACCGCGCGGTGAAGGCCTCGCCGCCCTCGATCTCGACCCGCCAGGTCGCCGTGGCGTCGTCGTACCGCGCCTCGGCGGCGGCCTGGCCGAACCGGTACACCTCGTCGACGCCGTGCCGCTCGGCGACCTCGTTGAGGTAGTTCCGGATCTGGGCGCCCTTCTGGTACCGGGCCTGCTCGTCCCACTCCGAGGACGTCTCCTGGTCGAAGGAGTAGCGGTAGACGATGCCGTCGGTGTCGGCCTGGACCCCCGGGTACCGGTTCCAGTGCCAGGTACCGCCCAGGCCCGTGCCCCGCTCGATCCCGAGGACCTTCTTGCCCAGCTTGTTCTTGAGGATGTGCGCGGCGTAGATCCCCGCCACCCCGCCCCCGACGACGATCACGTCGAAGTCGGTGTGCTGCGATGCGTCACTCATCAGTCGTTCGATCCCTCCAGTGGTTTCCCGGATTGTGGTTCCGCCGGCCGCCGCCGGCGGCTCAGCGCGGTGCGTCCTTGCCCGCTACGGCAAGCCGGTAGCGGGCGGCCGTCTCGGCCAGCTCCGCGGATTTCTCGGTCGTGCCCAGCCCGCGGGAGACCAGCTCGCGCTGGTTCATCTCGCGGTTCGCCAGCACGATCCGGCCGACGACGGGCCGCCGGGCGGACTCGAAGCGCGCGGCCGCGGCGACGGGGTCCTCACCCCGGTCGCGGCCCGCGTTCAGCTCGGCGGCCAGCGCCCACCCGTCGACGATCGCCTGGGACGCGCCCTGGGCGCCGATCGGGTACATGGGATGCGCGGCGTCGCCGAGCAGCACGAACTTCCCCCGGGACCAGACGTCCAGCGGGTCCAGGTCGCGCAGCCGGTCGGCCCGCAGGTAGCGGGCCCCGCGCACGAGCCGCGGCATGTCCAGCTGCGGCAGGTCCCAGTCCCTCACGAGGCCGGTCAGGTGGTCCCGGGCGTCGTCGTCGGACAGCGCCAGCGCCGAGTCGTCCGTCACGGGGGTGGGGACCAGCAGCACCCAGTTCAGCAGGCTCTCGCCGGCGGCGTCGGCCGCGGCGGAGACGGGGTAGATGACGAGCCGGCGTCCGTGCGGGTCCGAGACCAGGTGGAACGTGCGGCCGTCCGCGAACCGCGGCATCGGCGTGATCCCGCGCCACATGATCATGGGCCCGAAGCGGATCTCGCGCGGCCCGGCGACGTGCGTGCGCACGACGGAGTTGATCCCGTCGGCGCCGACGACGAGGTCGTAGGCCGCGTCCCCGGAGGGGTCCTCAGGCGTCGTCCCCGTGGCGTCGGGCAGGCCGGCCCACCGCGCCACCTCGGCGTCGTCGACCGTACGGTCCCCGACCAGCCGCACGTGCGGCCCGAGGCCGCCGAGCAGCGCGCCGCGCAGTTCGTCGCGCAGCACCGAGACCTGCGGCGTCGCCTCCCCGGCGGCGATGCCGCGCGGTTCCTCGTGCAGCTGCGTGCCGTGATGGTCGACGTACCGGTGCGCGCGCGTCTCGATGCCGCTCGCGACGAGCCCGGCCGCCAGGCCGATCCGGTCCAGGCAGGCGACGGCCGCGGGCTGCACGTTCAGGCCGAAGCCCTCGCGCGCCCCCGTGGCGCGCTTCTCGAACACGTCGACCTGGAACGACTCGTCCAGCGCGTTGGCGAGCGTGAGCCCGCCGATCCCGCCGCCGACGACGGCGATCCGGCGCCGCGGGCCGCCCGCAGCCCTACCCGCGGTTTCCGGCTGATCCATCACAGGGACGTCTCCTTCGCGATCGCGGTCTCCCACAGGGACAACTTCTCCGGGTTGCGGACCGCCCAGATGCTCGCGATCCGCCCGTCGCGCACCACGGTCGAGACGACCGAGAGCACCTTGTCGCCGACGATCCCGACCAGGCCCGGCTCCGAGTTCACGGTCACCGCGCGCACCCGCAGGTCCGGCTGCCGCGTCATGACGTCGACGAAGAACCGGGCGACCTGCTCGTGGCCGGTGAGCGGCTCGACCGCCGCGCTGACGACGCCGCCGCCGTCCGTCACCGCGGTGACGTCCGGGTTGAGCAGGGCCATGAGGCCGCGGATGTTCCCGCTGACCCAGGCGTCCTTGAACGCGTCGTTGACGCGCCGGTGCTCGCCCGGGGACGTCGTGACCGAGCGCGCGTCCTGCACGCGCTTGCGGGCCGACGACGCCAGCTGGCGGCAGGCCTGCGGCGTGCGGCCGACCATCTCGGCGATCTCGTTGAACGAGTACTGGAACACGTCGTGGAGCACGAAGCTGACCCGCTCGGCCGGCGTCATCTTCTCCAGGACGACGAGCAGCGCCATCGAGACCGACTCGTCGAGCGTGACCCGCTCGACGGGGTCGCGGTGCGCCGCGGACTCGCGCGGCAGCGTGGTGGACCGGGCGAGGTCCGCGTCCGGGAGCGGCTCGGGAAGCCACTCCCCCACGTACACCTCGCGGCGGGCGCGGGCCGAGCGGAGGTGGTCGATGCAGATGCGGGTCAGCACCCGCGTGCGCCAGGCGGCGGGGACCTTGACCGCGTCCCGCTCGGCCGGGGTGAGCCGGTACCAGCGCAGATAGGTCTCCTGCGTCACGTCCTCCGCCTCGGAGGCGGACCCCAGCAGCCGATATGCCACGCCGAGGAGCCGGGAGCGTTCGCTGTGGACGGTGGAGAGTTGGGGGTTGCCCTCCTCGATCCCACGAGTCATCTCGGGTTGCACCTCCGGGTTGTCAGGGCCGCGCAGGATGGACGTCACTGGGTCCGTCACTCAGATTGACGATCCAGGGCACGCAACTGTCAGGCCGGTCAGGTCGGTGATTTTCCCGCGTTGCCCGGATCCGGCAACGCGTCCACATCATCACAGGTCAGAGCGCTGCGGTAAAGGAAGTTGCCCCAGGCGGACGATCCCGGGCAGCACGACGCCGGGGCGGCGGCTCCGGTGGGAGCCACCGCCCCGGCGGGCCGGCGGGCAGCGGTCAGGCGGACGCCGCGCGGGCACGCCCCTGCCCGCGCGGCGTCCGGCCGCGGATCCGGCGGACGGTCAGAGGCGCGGGTCCGGGGTCAGCGTGTACTTGGTCTGGAGGTACTCGTGGATGCCCTCCGCGCCGCCCTCACGGCCCAGGCCGCTGGCCTTCCAGCCGCCGAACGGGGCCGCCGCGTTGGAGATGACGCCGACGTTCAGGCCCATCATCCCGGTGGCCAGGCGCTCGATCATGCGCTGGCCGCGGGCCAGGTTCTCCGTGTACACGTAGGAGACGAGGCCGTACTCGGTGTCGTTGGCCAGCCGGACGGCGTCGTCCTCGTCGTCGAACGGGACGACGGCGAGCACCGGGCCGAAGATCTCCTCGCGCAGGAGGTCGCTGCCGGGGCGCACGTCCGTGAGCACCGTGGCGGGGAAGAACGTCCCCGCCCCCTCGGCCGGCGTGCCGCCGAGCCGCAGCGTCGCGCCCCGCCCGACGGCGTCGGCCACGAGCGTGGCGGACTTGGCGACGGCGGCGGCGTCGATGAGCGGGCCGATCGTCACGCCGTCCTCGGTGCCTCGCCCCATGCGGAACTCCGCGACGCGCCTGGTGACCCGCTCGGCGAACTCGTCCGCCACGGAACGGTGCACGAGGAAGCGGTTGGCCGCCGTGCACGCCTGGCCGATGTTGCGGAACTTGGCCACCAGCGCGCCCTCGACGGCCTTGTCGAGGTCGGCGTCGTCGAACACGAGGAACGGCGCGTTGCCGCCGAGCTCCATCGACGTGCGCAGGACGCCGCCCGCCGCCTGCTCCAGGAGCTTGCGCCCCACGGGCGTCGACCCGGTGAAGGAGAGCTTGCGCAGGCGCGGGTCGCGGATGATGCGCTCGGAGACGGGCCCGGTGTTCGACGTCGTGACCACGTTCAGGACGCCTGCGGGCAGCCCCGCCTCCTCGAAGATCTTCGCGACGAACAGCGTGGTCAGCGGCGTCAGCGACGCGGGCTTGAGCACCACGGTGCAGCCGGCCGCGAGCGCCGGCGCGATCTTGCGGGTGGCCATGGCGAGCGGGAAGTTCCAGGGCGTGATGAGGAACGCGGGCCCGACGGGGTGCTGCGTGACGATGACGCGGCCGGTGCCCTCGGGGCTGGGGCCGTAGCGGCCGGTCACGCGGGGCGCCTCCTCGGAGAACCAGCGCAGGAACTCGGCCCCGTAGGCGACCTCGGTGCGGGACTGGTCGAGCGGCTTGCCCATCTCGAGGGTCATGAGCAGGGCGGCGTCCTGGGCGCGTTCGATCAGGAGGTCGAAGGCGCGGCGCAGGATCTCGGCGCGCTCGCGGGCGGGGGTGCCGGCCCAGGCGTCGAAGGTGCCCGCGGCGGCGTCGAGGGCGGCGACGCCGTCGTCGACCGTCGCGCTCGCGATCCTCTTGAGCTCGGCGCCGGTCGCCGGGTCGGTGACGGTGAGGGTGGCGCCGTCGGACGCGGGGCGCCAGCGGCCGTCGACGTACAGGCCGTCGGGGACGGCGGCCAGGAGCTGGGTCTCGCGCTCGGTCAGCTGCGGTCCGGTCGGGTGCGACTCGGTCATGGGTGCTCGGACTCCTTCGTCTCGCGGGTGTGCGGACCCGCCCTGCCGCCGTAGGACGACGTGTCGTCGCCGGGCGGCGCGGCGAGCGGATCGCATCGATCGGCCGGCCGCGGTCCAGGGAGGCGGCCATCACGTGGCGCGCCGGGCGTTCCCCGGTCCGGGAAACATCATCTCCCACTCCCTGTCGAGAGCGGCGCGGTCACGGAATACGGCAAGACGGACTGTCATCGCCAGGATATCCGCCACGCTCCCTCTCACGCCGCCGCGGCCGCCCACACCTCGACCGCCGTGACACCACCGAGGAGCGACACCGGGACGCCTCGCTGTTCGCGGTGGAGCGCCTGGGCGAAGCCGTACACCTCTGCCGGCGTCACCAGGCGGACCTTGAGCGCGAGGCGGAACAGGTCGAAGGTGGTGACGACCCCGATCTGGTGCGCCTCGGCGACGCGCCGGGCATCCTTGTCGTCGGTGATGAAACGTGCCGCCGCCCCGCGCGACTCAACCAGGGCAATGGTCTCGGCCTCGCCGAGGTGGGCGGTGCGCGGGTCGCCCGGGCCGAGGAGCTCGTCCTGGATCAGCTGGACGCTCACACGCTCGGCACCGGTCTCGGGGTACCAGGGGTCGCCGAGGAAGTGGCGCGCCGAAGACATCGCCTCGCGCCCAGGGACGCGGGCGCCCTTGGCGCACTCGGATGCGATCGTGGCGCACCAGGCGCCCTTGCCGCGGAGCAGGGTCTCCAGGAGATCCATGCGACCGATGATCGCGAAGTTGTTCAGGACGGTGTTGTCGGGAAGGAAGAACTGGATCACGGCACCGCCAGGCCCAGCGTCGCGGCGAGATCGTCGGGTTCCACCGGGTCGGCAGGGTTGGGCTCGTCGACGTCGAGCGAGTCCTCGGAGACGTTGAGCATCCAGGCCAGGGTGGCCGCGCCCAGGCGTCCGGACGCAATGCCCTCGCGATGACGCTCCTGCAACGTCACGGGGAATCGCCGTGAGGCGGCCTGCTCCATACGCAGCGTTATCGGGTCGAACTCGCCGGGTTCCGCCGGAGGATGTTGTCGGAGCACTCGTTGTGTCGGCCAGGTCAGGACATCCGACACGTCACGCGAGGCCGCGATCCGGAGAGAGACAAGGCGGTTCGCGAGCGCCTTCGTGGAGACGCCGCGTGACCAGACGACGTCGGCAACGACGTCCGGGCCGGCGCGCCGCCAGTCGATCCGCCGTAGCGCCGGTTCGGGAAGCAGCAGTTCCGCTGCAAAGGCGTTGGCCGCACGTTCGCGTTCCTCGCTCACCGGCCTCGGTGCGCTGTGCCCCAGCACATCGTCCTCGAGATCCTGGTGGGCGAGGTGACCGAGTTCATGCGCGAGCGCCCAGTTCTCGCGGAACCAGCTTCCGGTCGTCGGCATCACGACAGCGTGACGACCACCGATCCTGAGCAGGTAGGAGGTGCCGATCTCATGGACGCGGACGACATCGACACCGGCCTCGAGTTCCAGCCGCGCGGCGAACGGGCGAACGAAATCCTCACCGAGCAGGGTCCGGACCGCATCGGGGGTCGACGGCAGGCGCGACGGCGCCTCCGACGCACCCGGGTAAGCCTGCCGGTACGCCAGACGCACCTTCTCCAGCACCCTGAGGTCCGACTCCCAGGTCGGCGTGGACCGCCCACCCGTCGTCGGATCGAAGTCGTGGCGGGCGGCCACGCGCAGTCGATGAGGGTCCTCGGCTCCCGTGATCAGCCAGTAGATGTCGACCTCGAGCAACTCGGCGAGGCGAGCGAGCTCGATGGACGAGAACCCGCGCTTCCCGCTCAGCGCACGCGAGAACGCGTCAGGCGTCATCTCGACTGTCTCCGCGACGGACGCCTGTGTACGGGGCGGCGTCAGCCCGGCCAGCACCTCCCGGACGCGCCTTCCGATCTCCTCGTTCATACGCCAAGACTACGCCGGTCTTGGGATTTTCCCAAGAGCGCGGCGGCCGGGTCGCAGGTGATAAGAAGTAACCACCGACCCACAGCAGCAAGGACGCTCATGCCATCACCCCTGGCGGACGATCTCCGCGCCAAGCTCCTCCGGACACCCGTCGCCGCTCTGTCCGCGCAGCTGCGGGCCCGCGGTCTGGAGAACATCCATATCGACGGCCTCACCCCGCTCCATCCCGGCGCCAAGCTCGTCGGGACGGCCCGCACGTTGCGGTTCCTGCCGAACCGTGAGGATCTGTTCGCCACCCACGGCGGCGGGTTCAACGCCCAGAAGCAGGTGTTCGACGCCGTCGGGCCGGGCGAGGTCATCGTCATCGAGGCCCGCGGCGAGACCACCGCCGCGACGTTCGGCGACATCCTCGCGATCCGGGCGCACACGCGCGGCGCGGCCGGGATCGTGACCGACGGCGGCGTCCGCGATCTCGCGGCCGTCACCGCCGTCGGCATCCCGGTGCACTGCACGGGCGGCCACCCCGCGGTCCTCGGCCGCAGGCACGTCCCCTGGGACAGCGATCTGACGATCGCCTGTGGCGGCGCGACGGTCCAGCCGGGCGACATCCTCGTGGGCGACGCCGACGGCGTCGTCGTCATCCCGCCGTCGATCGCCGACGACGTCGCCGACGCCGCCCTCGCGCGCGAGACGGAAGACGCCTGGATCGCAGAACGCGTCGCGGAGGGTCACCACATCGAGGGCCTGTTCCCGATGAACGCGGAGTGGCGCGCCCGGTTCGAGGCGCGCGAACAGATAACACGGACGACGACGTCGTCCCTCCTCACCTCCGCGGCGGTGCCGGCGGACGGCACGTCGTCCCGCGCCAGCGAGGCAAAGCTGACCGCCGCGCCGGCGCCGTCCTCCTCGGACGAAGCAGGTGATCCCGCGTGAGCCTCTCGGCCGAGACCGTCGCCGCGCTCGCCGCCGAGCTCGCCGACGCGGACCGGCGCCGGACCGTGATCCCGCGGATCACCGCGCGGCATCCCGGGGCGACCGTCGAGGACTCCTACGCGATCCAGAACGTGTGGCGGGACCGGCAGCTCGCCGCCGGGCGGCGGCTCGTGGGCCGCAAGATCGGGCTGACCTCGCGCGCCATGCAGGCCGCGACCGGGATCACCGAGCCGGACTACGGCGTCATGTTCGACGACACCGTGTGGCAGAACGGGGCCACGATCCCCGCGGAGAACTTCTCGAACGTGCGGATCGAGGTGGAGCTGGCGTTCGTGCTCAAGGAGCCGCTGGCGGGGCCGCACTGCTCGGTGTTCGACGTGCTGCGCGCCACCGAGTACGTCACCCCGGCGCTGGAGATCCTCAACTCGCACGTCGAGCTGGAGGGCCGCACGATCGTCGACACCATCGCCGACAACGCCGCCTACGGCGGCATGGTGCTCGGCGGGACGCCCCGGCGGCCCGACGACGTCGACCTGCGGTGGGTCTCCGCGCTGCTGTACCGGAACGAGACCATCGAGGAGACCGGGGTCGCCGCGGGAGTGCTCAACCATCCGGCCACGGGCGTGGCCTGGCTCGCGAACAAGTTCGCGGCGCACGGGGCGTGGCTGGAGGCGGGCGAGATCATCCTGGCGGGGTCGTTCACCCGGCCGATGTGGGTGGCTGCGGGCGACACCGTCTTCTGCGACTACCGGGAGATGGGGACGATCACATGCCGTTTCAGCTGAAGGCCACGTTCCGCGAGGCGCTCGCCGGGCAGTCCCGGGCCGGCGACGGCGGGCGCCCCCTGGCGGGCATGTGGGTGAGCTCCGGCAGCCCCCTGGTCGCCGAGATCTGCGCCGGCAGCGGCCTGGACTGGCTGCTCGTCGACATGGAGCACGGGCCCAACGGCATCGAGGGCGTCCTGCGCCAGCTGCAGGCCACGGCCGCGTACCCGCCGTCCGTGGTGGTCCGCGTGCCGGGCCTGCTGCCCGTGACGATCAAGCAGGTGCTGGACCTGGGCGCGCAGAACCTCCTGGTGCCCATGATCGACACCGCCGAGCAGGCCGAGGCGGCCGTCCGGGCCGTGCGGTACCCGCCGCGCGGGGTGCGCGGCGTGGGCTCGTCCCTGGCGCGCTCCGCGCGGTGGAACCGCGTCGAGGACTACCTGGCCCACGGCGACGAGCACGTCTCCCTGCTGCTCCAGGTGGAGTCGGCCGCCGGCGTCCGGAACGCCGGCGAGATCGCCGCGGTGGACGGGGTCGACGGCGTGTTCGTGGGCCCCAGCGACCTGGCCGCGTCCATGGGCCTGATCGGGCAGCCGTCCCACCCGGACGTCGTCGCGGCGGTGCTCCACGCGCTGGAGACGGTCCGCGCCGCCGGCACGCCCGCCGGCGTGAACTCGTTCGACCCGGCGCAGGCCGAGGCCTACCTCGCCGCGGGCGCCTCGTTCGCCCTGGTGGGGGCCGACGTGGCCCTGCTGGCGCGCGGCTCGGAGGCCCTCGCGGACCGGTTCGTGGCGCGCGGCTGAGCGCCGCGCGCCACGGGGTACCGCCGGCGCCCTAGATCGATCCGGCCGGGCCGTCCAGCCCGGCCGGGTCGCTCGCGAGACCCGCGGGACGCACCCAGTCGAACGGCTCGTGGACCGCGGCCCCGAGACCGATCTCCTCCGCGATCACCTCCCGCAGCCGGTTCGACGAGAACGCCCCGATCACGTTCATCTGGGCGTCCCGGTACAGGCGCTCGACCTCGTGGCCGGTGGTGACGCCGAACGCGCCGTGGATCTGCACCGCCCGCTGCGCGACCCGCACCCCCAGCTCCGTGGCGTACACCTTGAGCATGGCGATCAGGCCCCGCGCCGGGGACCCGGCGAGGCGTTCCGCGGCCGCGCGGCGGGCCAGGAGCTTCGCCGCGTCGATCTCCGCGCGGGACTGGGCGAGCTGCGCCTGCACCCCTTCCATGTGCGCCAGGGGCAGGCCGAACGACACGCGCCGCGCCGCGTGCCGCACCGAGGCCGCCAGCGCGGCCTCCGCGATCCCGATCGCGGACACCGAGGTCAGCAGCCAGCCCCACGTCATGCCGTTCGAGAGCTCGCCGAGCGGCACCTCGAGGACGTCCTGGGCCCGCACCGGCGTGTCGGTGAACACCAGCCCGCCCCACGGCATCCCGCGCAGCCCCAGGTGCGGCAGTTCGTAGCGGTGCACGCCGGGCTGCGTGAGATCCACGAAGACCAGGCACCAGCGCTCGTCCGCCCGGTCGCCCAGGCGGGCCAGGACCACCGCCACGTCGGCGGCCGGCGCGTTCGCGATCCGCGACTTCTCACCGCTGATCACGTAACCGCCGCCCGTGGGCGCGCGCCGTACGGTGGTGCGCTGCGTCGAGGCGTCGCTGCCCGCCGTGGTCTCGGCGACGGCGAACGCGCCGAGCCGCTGGCCGCTCACCAGGGAGCTCAGGAGCTCCTCGTGGGGCGCTCCGGCGCCGGAGGTGTTCCCGTAGGCCGAGACCAGCCGTGCGCACAGCAGCCCGGACACCGTCGCGGACCAGTACGTGCTCGGGCACGCCTGCGCGAGCTCCTCCATCCGGCCGACCATCAGGTCGGCGCCGGCTCCGGTGCCGCCGGATTCCTGCGGATGGAACAACCGGATATACCCGCTCTCGGCGACCTCACGCCAGTTCTGCGCCGGAATGGCGCACGCGGAATCTGCCAGGCCCGCCCGGCCCGCGATTCCCGTGAACCGGCGGGCCGACGACCGGATCGGTGAATCGGTGATCACGCTCATGAATCCTCCAGGATCATTCAGCCGAGTTCGGAGAGGGATGCCGCGAGCACGGAGCGCAGTATTTCCGTGGTGCCGGCGGCGGTGGAGAAGAACGCGGCGTCGTGCTGGATCCGCTGGGCGAGCCCGGGTTCCGTGCCGGACCAGGCGGGCGAGAGCCGCAGCGCGCCGGCGACGATCTCGGACACGGAGTCCACGACGAACAGCTTCGCGGCGGCGGCGCTCGCCGCGGACCGGGCGCCGCCGGCGTCGAGGTCCGCCGCCGCCCGGAGCACCATGCCGCGCGCGAGCTCGACCCTCGTGGCCATGTCCGCGAGCGTGAACCGCACCGACTGGGAGTTCCGCAGCGGCCTGCCGAAGAGTTCCCGCTGCCCGGCGCCGTCGGACGCCTCCCGCAGCAGCTCCCGCGCCAGGCCCACCCACGGCGCCGGCGTGAACACGCCGTCCAGCGCCATGAGCAGCGGCTCCACCTCCGTCCGCGCGCCGCCGGGAGTGCCGAACACGGCGTCGCCGGCCACGGGGCACGCGCCCAGCAGGAGCCGCGCCCAGCCGCAGCCGCGCAGCGCGCCGGGCCCGGACTCCTCGACCCGCAGCCCGGGGGTGTCGCGGTCGACGACGAAGGCGGTCCGGCCGCCCTCGGGATGCGCCGCCACGACCACGAAATGGTGCGCGGCCGCGCCGCCCGCGACGAGCTCCAGCGCGCCGTCCAGCACCCAGCCGTCCGGCACCCGCCGCGCCGTGACCGGGACGCCCAGGGCCGCCCCCTGCGTCTGGTGCAGCGACACCGCCCCGATCCACTCCCCCGAGGCCATGCGCGGCAGGTAGCGCTCCCGCTGGGCGGCCGTCCCGAACGCCCGGACGGGCACCGCGGCGAGCGCCGCGTGCGCGACGACGGCAAGGGCCAGGCCGGGGTCGCGGGTCCCCGCGCCGAGCTCCTCCAGCGCGGCGGAGGTCTCGGCGGCCGAGAGGCCGGCGCCGCCCAGCTCCACCGGGACGAGCGGGCCGATCAGGTGCGACGTCTCGATCCGGGACCCCGTCGCGTCGAACAGTTCCGGATCCAGCCCCGGCAACCGGGCAGTTGTTCCCATCGCAGATCACCACTTTCGAGAGGTCTGATTCCCGACGGGAGCGAACATACCCCTCGCCATCCCCTTTCGAAAGCGTCCGGGCGAAGTATTGACAGGCATTTCCCGTCGTCACAGACCTTCACCGCGGTTCACATTCGATCACACATCCCTGACACAGGATTGACGCACGGGCATTGCTGTTTCACGCGCGAACTCCATACGCTGTCGCCGCACGTTCATCTCGAATCTTCAGGCGTTACGGAAGGAGCGACGACAATGAACGAGAAATCGCCCGAGAATTCGACGGCCGCACGGCCGCACGTGTCCGACGCGACGCTGCGGGACTCCGCCCACATGGGCGGCGTCGAGTTCGGCCCCCGGGACGCCCGCGCCATCGCCGAGCTCCTTGTCGCCACGGGCATCGACCTGGTCGAGGTCGGCATGGTGTCCGGACCGGACTCGAAGGACGCGGACCTCGTGACCGCCGTGCACGAGGCCGTCGGCCCGGAGCGGAGCATGACCCTCCTGGTCGTCCGGGACCGGCGCCAGGTGTCCACGGCGCTGGACGAGGCCGAGCGGCTCGGCGTCCGGCACGTCATGTACTCCATCCCGACCTCCGAGGCGCACGCCGCCCTCAAGCTGGGCTCCCCCAGCGCCAAGCTGCTCCACTCGGTCGCCCGCGCCGCGATCTCGGAGGCGAAGGAGCGCGGGTTCCACGTCACGTTCAGCGGGGAGGACGGCGCCCGCACGCCCGCGGAGCGCCTGGTGCCCTACGTCACGGCCGGGTTCGAGGCCGGCGCGGACCGCTTCCGCCTCGCCGAGACCGTGGCCTACCTCTCCCCGTGGCAGATGCAGGACCTGATCGCGGACCTCACCGCCGTCGACGGGGCGGAGATCGAGATCCACTCGCACAACATGCTCGGGATGGCGGTCGCCAACTCCCTGGCCGCCGTCCGGGCGGGCGCGCGGTGGATCTCCGCGACCGTCGGCGGCATCGGCGAGCGCGGCGGGAACGCGCCGCTCGCCGAGATCCTCACGGCGCTGCGCGTCGTGCACGGCGACGACCGCTTCGACCTGCGGCACCTCACCGAGCTCTCCGCGCTCGCGCTCAAGGGCGCCCGCATGGGCGACGCCTTCCAGTCCGGGCCGACGACGCCGCACGCCTTCGCCTACGAGCTCCCCGGCCAGCTCACGCACCCCGAGGCGTACGAGACGCTGCCCCCCGAACTGGTCGGCAACCAGCGCCGGCTGCGCGTCCGGACCCGGTTCACGCCGGCCCTGGTCACCTGGGCGCTCGACGAGCTGGCGGACACCGTCGACGTGCCCGATTTCATCGCCTGGCTCACCGAGCGCCAGGACGCGCAGGGGCGGCCCGCCCTCGACCGGGACGCGATCCGCAAGGCCGCCGTCGACTTCGCGGCGGCCTGAGCACCCCGCCTCCGTCACCTCCGCAACCCGACACCGAACCCCAGAAGGAGTTCCGTCATGACCACCACCACCCTGACCGGGACGTGCCCCGAGTGCGAGACCGAGCTCTCCCTGCCCCCGATGGTCCAGGGCGAGACGCTGTCCTGCCCGGAGTGCATGCTGACCCTCCGCATCGAGACGATCGACCAGGGCCGGATCACCCTCGAGATGGTCGCGGTCGAGCTCCGCGACTGGGGCCAGTGAGCGCCCCCGGCCGGGGCGCTCCCGGCGTGACCGGTCGCGTCGCCGTCGTCGCGGACCGGATCGGCTGGGAGGAGCGCCGGCTGATCGAGGCGGCGGCCGGCCAGGGCCTCACGGCCGAATGGGTCAACGACGAGTCGCTGTGCCTCGGCGGCCAGGACGCGCCCCTGCACCGGTTCGACGCCGTCCTCGTCCGGAGCCGGAGCTACACCCGCGGCGGGCTGGTCGCCACCCTGACCGAGGCCGCGGGGATCCCGACGCTGAACACGGCGTCGGCGATCCGCACCTGCGAGAACAAGCTCGACCTGCGCACCGCCCTGCGGCACGCGGGCGTCCCCGTCGCGGACTTCCGGCTCGTCCTGTCCCGCAAGGACTACCGGCGCGCGATCACGGAGCTCGGCACGCCGTTCGTCCTCAAGCCGATCTTCGGCGGGATGGGCAAGCGGGTCACGCTCGTGCGGAGCGCCGACGTCGCGCAGTCCGTCTACGACTACGTCGAGGACCTCGGCCACGGGTTCGAGCAGGCCTCGCTCGCCGAGCCCTATCTCGCGGCCGGGACCTCGATCCGGTGCTTCGTGGTCGGGCGCCAGGTCGTGGCCACCGCCGAGTTCGCGAGCGCCGGCGAGGACTGGCGCAGCAACGCCGCACTCGGCAACCGGCGCACGGCCCTGGACACGGACCCCGCGGTCACCAAGATCGTCGACGACGTGATCGACGTGATCGGCCCGGGGATCTACGGGATCGACCTGTTCCGGGTGGGCGGCGAGCACGTCGTCAACGAGGTCAACCACGCGCCGGCCTTCAGGGGCGTCACGGAGGCCACCGGGACGGACGTCCCCGCGATCGTCGTCGAGTACGTGAAGGAGGTCCTGGCATGATCCGCGTCGGCATCGCGGGAGCTTCCGGGCTGGCGGGAGGCGAGCTCCTCCGGCTGGTCAGCCAGCACCCGGACCTGGAGCTGACCTTCGTCGGCGGGTCCTCGAACGTCGGCAGGCGGCCCGCGGAGCTCCATCCCGGGCTGCGCCTGCCCTTCGGCGGGCTGACGATCCAGCCGGTCACCGACGAGGTCGCGGACCGCTGCGACGTCGTGCTGCTGGCCACGCCGGCACCGGTCTCGGCCTCGCTCGCGGGTCTGCTCGCGGACAAGGTCGCCGCCGTCGTCGACCTCAGCGGGGCGTTCCGGATCCACGACCCGGAGCTGCACGCCCGGTGGTACCCCCGGGTCGCGCGGGACACGGTGCTGACCGACCGGTTCGTGTACGGGGTCCCCGAGCTGGTGGCGGACCGGATGGCGGACGCCCTGCTGATCTCGCTGCCGGGGTGCTTCGCCACGGCGATCACCCTGGGCCTGGCGCCGCTGGTCGACGCGGGCCTGCGCCTGGACACCGTCGTCGTGGACGGCAAGACCGGGTCCAGCGGCGGCGGGCTCCAGCTGCGCACGGCGGACCTCCACCCGCTGCGCGACGGCGCCATCGCGCCGTACGCCCCGGCCGGGCACCGCCACGCGGCCGAGGTCCGGGACTTCTTCGCCCAGCGCAAGTCGGAGGCGATCGGCCGGCTGGCGATGTCGGCCTACGGCGTGTCGCACGTCCGCGGCCTGCTCGCCAGCAGCTACGTCTTCACCGACCAGGAGATCAGCCCGCAGGAACTGCACCGCACCTACGTGCGCTACTACAAGGACCAGCCGTTCGTGCGGGTGCGGCGGCACACCGAGACGCTGATCCCCGTCCCGGACCCGCAGGCGGTGCTCGGCTCGAACTACTGCGACGTGACCCCCCTGCTCGACGACGACGGCTCCCGGATCGTCGTCCTCGCCGCCCTCGACAACCTCGTCAAGGGTGCCGCCGGCCAGGCGATCCAGGCGGTGAACCTCCGGTTCGGGCTCCCGCAGACCACGGGCCTGACGATGCAGCCGGTGATGCCCGCATGAGCGCCCCGCACGCGGTCCCGGTCGTCGTCAAGGTCGGCGGGAGCTGCCTCGACGACCTGTCCGACGGCTGGTGGGACGACCTGACCGGGCAGGGCCGGGAGCACCCGCTGGTCCTGGTGCACGGCTGGTCGAAGCCGCTGCGGCAGCTCGGCGAGCGCCACGACCGGCCGGACACGATGCTCCGGGACCGGTACGGGAACCAGAGCCGGTGGACCACGCCGGAGGTGATCCGGGACATCAAGACCGTCAGCGCCCGCCTGGGCGACGACATCCTGGACCGCCTGCGCCGCGGCGGGATCACCGCGGAGCGGGTGCTCGGCAGCGAGGGCCTGATCCGCGCCGGCGCCGGGGAACGCTGGTGGTGGCGCGGCAAGGAGCTCGTGGAGCTCGAGAACCTCGTGGGCCCGATCACGGGCGCCGACCCGGCGGCGCTGCCGCGGCCGCGCCCCGGCCACGCCCAGCTCGTCACGCCGCTGGCCCGGAACGCCGCCGGGCAGGAGGTCAACACGGACGGCGACCGGGCCGCCGCCGCGATCGCGGGAGCCGCCGGCGCCCGCGACCTCGTCCTGGTGACGAACGTGTCCCATCTGCTGATCGACGGCGAGCCGGTGGACCGGATCTCGGCGCGGGACGCGGCCGCGTTCCGCGACCGCGGGGCGACCGGCGGGATGCGCAAGAAGCTCCGCGCCGCCGGCGAGGCGCTGGAGCGCGGCGCCGAGCGCGTCGTCATCGGCAGCGCGCCGATCTCCGACCTGCTCGCGGGTCGCACCGGAACGGTCGTCTTCCAGAAGTGAGGAGCCCTGGCATGGCACGTCCCCGTGTCCTCGTCATCAACAACGGAACCCTGTCCCTCCCGCAGCTCCGCGCCCGGTTCGAGAAGCTCGGCTCCGAGACCGAGACGGTCGACGTCGCCTCGGTCCCGCGCAGCCTCGGCGGGCGGTACCAGGCCGTCGTGCTCAGCGGCACGAAGGTCCGCGCCTACGACACCGGCTTCTACCGCCCGCTGACCGACCTCGTCCGGGACGCCGGCGTCCCGGTCCTGGGGATCTGCGGGGGCATGCAGCTCATCGCCGTCGCCGCCGGGGGCCGGCTCATCCCCGGGCCCCAGCGCGTCGGCGGGCACACCGCGCAGGTGGACCAGGGCGAACCCCTGTTCCGTGAGGTGGGCGAGTCGGTCACCGTGTTCCACCGGCACACGCTCTACCTCGAGGCCGCGCCCCCCGGGTTCACCACGATCGGGCGGTCCGAGGCGGCGCCCGTCGAGTTCCTGCGCTCCGACGACGGCCGCATCCTCGGCTCGCAGGCCCACCTCGAGTTCCGTGGCGACGGCATGGCGATCCTGCGCGGCTTCGCACGGCTCTACGGCTGATTCCCGGCCGGTCTCGTCCCATCCACCCGGTTCCCATCCACCCGACGTCGAAAGGCACCGCACATGAACACGCACGACGCCGAACGACCGGCCTTCACCGTCCACCTCAACGGCAGCGGCGGCGACCTCCAGGGCTGGGTCGTGGCGGACACGCTCGTCGACGGCCTCGCCATGGGGGGCACCCGCATGACGGCGGACGTCACGCAGGAGGAGGTCGCCGGGCTCGCCCGGGACATGACCCAGAAGTTCACGCTCGCCGGCCTCCGGATCGGGGGCGCCAAGGCCGGGATCGTCAGGACGTCGTCGGACCGCGAGGCGACGTTCCGCACGTTCGGCCGTACCGTCAAGCCGCTCCTGCACGGCGGCATCCACCTCGGCATCGACATGGGGGTGACGGCCGCGGACCGCGCGATCTTCTTCGACGAGGCGGGGTACGACCCGCGCCACCGCGCCGGGGTGCCCGACATGCCGGTCGACTGGCGCACCTACTACGAGCCGCTGATCGACGTCACCGGCTACGGTGTCGGCACCGCGGTGGTCAGCGCGCTGAACGCGCGCGGCACGACGGGCGCGCGGGTCGTGGTGCAGGGGTTCGGCGCCGTCGGCCGCTCGGTCGCGGGATTCCTGGAGGACCGCGGGCACGTGGTCGTGGGCGTGGCCGACGTCCAGGGCACCGTCAGCGCGGACCGGCTGCCCGTCGGGGACCTGATCGCGATCACGGACGAGTACGGCAACATCGACCGTTCCCGGCTCCCCGGGTCGGTCACCGTCTCCGGCGAGCCGGACGCCTGGCTGGACCTCGACGCCGACGTCCTGGTGCTCGCGGCGCAGAAGCACGCCCTCGACGCGGGCAACGTGCACCGCCTGCGGGCGGAGATCGTCGTCGAGGGGGCCAACCTCGCCTCGAGCGACGAGGCGCGGGCCAAGACGGCCGCGGCCGGGGCGATCCTCGTGCCCGGCGTCATCGCCAACATCGGCGGCGCCGCCGCGGCCGCGCTGGCCGTGACGCGCGTGGTGCCCTTCGACCTGTCCGCCGCGGCCCGCAAGGACTGGGTGTTCGACTGGGTGGCGAACCGGGTCCGGGCCAACACCGGGCAGCTCCTGGAGATCATCGCGGGCGGCTCCGCGGACGCCCTGGGCGAGCTGCTGGCCGTCCGGGCGCGGGAGCTGTGATGACGCCGGCCGTGCCCGAGCGGACCGCCGCGGAGTACCGGCGCCAGGGGTGGTGGCGGGACGAGACGTTCCTCGACGACCTGCGCCGGCAGGCGCGCACGCGGCCCCGCAAGCTCGCCGTCGTCGGGCAGCGCACGGGCGACTCCCGGACCGAGGCGCTCGACTACGCGGCGCTGTCGCGGCTCGCGGACCGGTACGCCCGCGGGCTGCTCGGCCTGGGCGTGGAGCGCGGCGACGTCGTCGCGGTCCAGCTGCCCAACCGCTGGGAGCTGGCGCCGCTGATGTTCGCCTGCATGATCACCGGCGCCGTCATCTGCCCGATCGCGCCGGACTGCCGGGCGGAGGACCTGCGGCACCGGCTCTCGTACACCCGGGCCCGGGTGCTCGTGACCATGGACGAGTGGGACGGGTACCCGCTCGCCGCGACGGCGGCGGGGATGCGCGACGAGCTCCCGCTGGAACGCCTGCTCGTGATCGGCGCCCACGGCGAGCACGCCGGGCACGGCGAGGAGCACGGCGAGAGCTTCCACCGGCTGTTCGGTGCCGGCCCCGGGCTCGCGGACCAGGAGCTCACGGGCCCGGAGCTCACGAGCCGGGCCCTGACGCCCGACGAGCCGTTCGTCGTCCTGTTCACGTCCGGGACGACCGGCTTCCCCAAGGGCGTCGTGCACAGCCAGAACACGGTGCACTCGGGCGTCCGGGGATACGTCGACACCTTCCTCTGGGCCGACGACCTGACGGTCGCGATCACCACCCCGCTGATCCACTACTCGGGGTTCGCCCAGGGGATCCTGGCGGCCGTCATGCTGGGGGGCACCGCGCTCTTCCAGGACCGGCGGGACCACGCGGGCATGCTGGACCTGATGGAGCGGCACTCCGCGACGCTCCTGTACGGGCCGCCGCCGACCCTCCGGGGCGTGGCCGCCGCCCAGCGGTCCGCGCCCCGCGACCTGGCGCTGCGCCACACGATCGCCGGGGCGGCCCCGGTCGTCCCCGACCTCGTCGAGGAACTGCGGGAGTCGCTCGGCACCCGCACCAGCTCGCTGTGGGGGATGTCGGAGTTCGGGCCGGTCACCATCAGCCGGCTCGACTACGACCCGGCGCAGGCCGGCCGGTCCCACGGGCGCCCCATCGAGCCGATGGCCCTCCGGATCGACGACTTCGACGACCCGGGCCGGCGCGCGTCCGCCGGGCGGCTGCGGATCCGCGGCGCGTCACAGGCGCTCGGCTACCTCCACCGGCAGGCCGAGTTCGACGCGGCGCTCGACGCCGACGGGTGGTTCGACACCGGTGACGTCGCCCACGAGGACGGGCGGGGCGGGATCCGGATCCTCGGCCGGGCGAAGGACGCCCTGGTCCGGGACGGGGCGTTCGTCCCCGTCGCGGAGCTCGAGGCCCGGATCGCCACGCACCCGGACGTCGCCGAGGCGGCGGTGCTCGGCCCGGACGGGAACCCCGGCGACCCGATCCGGGCCGTCGTCGCGCCGGCCGGCCAGGACTCCCCTCTGCCGGACGAGCTGCTCGGCGCGATCCGGGCCCACCTGATCTCCGGCGGCGTGGAGCCACGGTTCCTGCCCGAGGAGATCGCCGTGGTGGAGAGCCTGCCGAAGACGCTCACCGGCAAGGTCCGCAAGTCCGAGCTACGACGTCTGCACCCGGTGCGATGACCGCGACGGAAGCGCGACCCGTCGAGGTCTCCCCGACCCTGACCGCCGACGCGGCGCTCGACGCGCGCCGGCGGCAGGGGCTGCCCGTGCTCTCCCTGACCAGCGGGGAGATCGGGCTCCCGGTGCTGCCCCTGCTCCGGCGGGCGCTGGCCGACGCCGCGCCGGAGAACGGCTACGGGCCCGTGGCCGGTGCCGTCGCGCTGCGGACCGCGGCCGCCGGCTACTGGGAGCGTCGCGGGCTGCCGACGGACCCGGGCCTCGTGGTCTGCGGGCCCGGGAGCAAGCCGCTGCTGTTCGCGCTGGTGCTCGCGATCGGCGGCGACGTCGTCGTCCCTGTCCCGAGCTGGGTCAGCTACCGCCAGCACGCGATCCTCGCGGGCGGCGAGCCGATCGCCGTGCCGGCGCCGCCCGGCGAGGGCGGGGTCCCCGACCCGGCGGAGCTCCGCGCGGCGGTCCTCCGTGCGAGATCCCGGGGCCGGGACCCCCGGACGGTGATCGTGACGGTCCCGGACAACCCGACAGGGACCGTCGCGGGCCCGGAGACCGTCCGCGCGCTCGCCGAGGTGTGCCGCGACCTCGGCCTGGTCATCGTGTCGGACGAGATCTACGGCGACCTGGTCTACGACGAGCGGGCACGGGCGTCCTCACCCGCCCGGTTCGCCCCCGAGCGGACGGTGGTCACCACCGGCCTGGCGAAGAACCTGGCCCTCGGGGGCTGGCGGATCGGGGTCTGCCGCCTGCCCGCCGGGCCGCTGGGGAGACGGCTGCACGAACGCCTGGTCGCGATCGCCAGCCAGCTCTGGTCGGCGACGGCGGCGCCCGTCCAGGCCGCCGCCGCGTGCGCGTTCCGGGAACCGCCCGAGGTCGTCGGCAGGCTGCGGGCGGCCCGCCGGCTCCACGAGACGGTGGCCCGGGCGGCGGCCGAGCGGTTCCGGGCCGCGGGCGTCCCCGTGCCGCCGGTCCGCGCGACCTGCTATCTCTACCCGGACCTCGAGCCGCTGCGCGGCCGGCTCGCGGCCGTCCACGGCGTCCGCGACGGCGCCGGCCTCGCCGGCCTCTTGGTCGAGCGGCACGGCATCGGCGTCCTGCCCGGAAGCCTCTTCGGGGAGGCCGCCGGATCGCTGACGGTCCGGGTGTCCACGAGCCGCCTGTACGGGCAGGCCGAGGCCGAGCGGAACGCCGCCCTGTCGGCCGACCTCCCGCTCCGGCTGCCGTGGATCGGCCGGGCGCTCGACCACCTCGCCACGGCCCTGCACGACCTGACGACCTGACGATCCCGAGCTCAAGGAGGAAACACCGATGACGACGATCTTCGAGTGCGAGTACCAGGGACGCCGTTACGCCGGCACGGGGATCCCCGAGCCGGGCGCGCCCCTGACCCTGCGTCCCGTCCAGGACGGCTGGTACCGCAAGGCCCTCTTCGAGGGCGGGGGCCCCGCCGCGCTGGCCACGGCGCTGGAGGAGATCCACGACACGATCACCGTCGACCCGGGCAGCGCGGGCCTGCGGTTCCTGCCGCCGCTCCTGCCGCCCGCGTCCGGCGACTCCCTGGTCAACGGGTTCATGGGGACGCACCGCTCGAAGTTCGACCGGCCGCCGGCGCCGGACGAGCCGTTCGCGCGCCCGAACTACTACCTGAAGGGCCCGGGATCGTGGCTGCGGGTGCCCGGCGAGGATCTCGTCGTCCCGCACGAGCCCCTCTGGCTGCTCGAGGAGCCGGAGGTCACGCTCGTCTGGGTGAACGACGACGACGGGGTGCCCCACTACGCCGGCTACACCTTCGGCAACGACCTCAACGACATCGGGCTGCACCGCGAGAACCCGTGGGCCTGGACCCCGTACGCGAAGCTGTGCGAGACCTCCGTGGTGCCGCACCTCTTCCTGGAGGACCCGCCCGAGACCGCCACGGGGCGGGTCACCATCGAACGGGACGGCGCCAAGGCGTGGGAGGGCCCCTTCTCGTGCGGCGCGGACTCGATCTTCCAGCGGATCCCGGACATGGTGGACCACCTGCTGTCCTACCCGCTCCTGCGGCACCCCGGGACGGTGAACTACCTGCTCCTGGGGGCGGACAAGGCCAGCTTCCACGACGGGTTCCGCATCGAGGACGGGGACCGGATCGTCATCGACGTCACCAGCCACGGCGTCGTGCTCGCGAACCCCGTCCGCTACGGTCAAGAGGCCACGGACACCTCGTGGAGCCGCATCCGCCGCACCGTGCCGATGTAACGGGAGATCGCGTCGCGGCTCCGGGTCAGGCGCTCGATCCGCTCGGTCATGGCGTCCCGCTCGCCCTCCAGGAGGGCGAGCGTCTCCGGGGTCGCGCCGGCGACCAGGATGTCCCGGGACTGCTTGAGGCAGGGCAGCACCTGCTTGATGACGCGGGTGGGCAGCCCGGCCTCGATCAGGCCCCGGATCTGCAGCGCCCGGTCCACGCTCTGCGCGTCGTACTCCCGGTAGCCGTTCGCCGACCGGTCCGGGATCAGGAGCCCCGCCTCGTCGTAGTAGCGCAGCATGCGCCGGGGGATCCCCGTGAGTGCTGACAGCTCACCGATCCGCATGTGACCCACCTCACCTCACACCGATTGACCATCACATTGATGTGATGGTTGGAGAGTAGCTGATTGTGACCACGACTCGCACAAGCCCCACACCAGATCCACAGACCCGCGAGGGCGGCGGCCTGCCCTGGTCCCCGCTGCTGGCCCTGACGACGGCGGCCTTCATGGGCATCCTCACGGAGGCGCTGCCGGCCGGCGTCCTGCCCGAGATGGCACGTGATCTCTCCGTGAGCGAGTCCGCCGCGGGCCAGACGCTGACGATCTACGCCCTCGCCACGGGCCTCTCGGCCATCCCCGTCGTGGCCGCCACGGCGACGTGGCCCCGGCGGCGTCTGCTCCTCCTGGCGGTCCTGACCTTCGCGGTCGCGAACGTTGTCACCGCCGTCTCCCCCTCGTACGTCCTGACCATGGGCTTCCGCCTCGCGGCGGGCGTCGCGGCCGCCGTGGTCTGGGCGGGGCTCGTCGGGTACGCGCGGCGGCTGGCGCCCCCGCACCTGCAGGGCCGGGCAATCGCCATCACCATGGCGGGCGTCCCGCTCGCGCTGTCGCTCGGCATCCCGGTGGGCACGTTCCTCGGCGAGCTGTTCGGCTGGCGCCTCACCTTCGGGCTGGTCGCGGTCATCTCCGTGCTGCTGATGGCCTGGATCCGCCTCTCCGTCCCCGAGGCCCCCGGCCAGCTCCCGGGCAAGCGGGAGCCGATCGTCGCGGCCCTCAAGCTGCCCGGCGTGGTGCCCGTGCTGTTCACTGTGGCCGCGTACGTGCTCGCCCACAACATCCTGTACACCTACATCGCCACGTTCCTCCAGGCCAACGGGATGGACGGGGACCGCGACCTCGTGCTGCTCGTCTTCGGGATCGCGTCCGTCGTGAGCATCTTCGTCACCGGCGCGCTCGTGGACCGCAGGCTGCGGATCCTGACCATCGTGAGCTCCGGCCTCTTCCTGGCGGCCGCCGGGATGCTGACCGGTCTCGCCGGGAACCCCGCCCTCGTGTACACGGCCGTCATCATGTGGGGCCTCGGGTGGGGCGGCGTCACGACGCTCCTGCAGACCGCGGTCACGGACGCCGGCGGCGAGCGCGGCCAGACGCTGCTGGTCACGACGTGGAACACCGCCATGGCGGGCGGGGGCGCGGTGGGCGGGATCATGCTCGGGCTGCTCGGGCCCGCGTCCTTCCCGTGGGGCGTGGTCGCCCTCATGGCGCCGGTCGTCGCGGTGGTCGTGGCGGCTCGCGCGCACGCTTTCCCCGCAAAACGTCCCACCGTGACGGAATAAATCGCGGAGGCCTTCGCAGCGATTCATACCCGAACATCTTGAACAGCCGAACCGAACCTGTTCCTCGACGCCGTCCGGCGAAAGAGGAACGGGTTCGGTTCACGTGCGCGCCCGGCATCATCGGGGCGCTCGACCGCATGGCCGGATGGCCGTCAAGGCCTGTGACAAGCGCCACATCCGTGTTCGTCATCGCAGGTCAGAGGGGTCTTGTTGGCTAGATGGCTCTGAGCTATCGTGGGGCGGCGGGAGATGGCAAAATCTTCCGCCGTCCCCCATCAATGCTTACGGTCTCCGGTGTCCGGCCATCACGACGGACCCGGAGCACGTTATCGCGCACCAGGACAACGCCTCATATTCATCCTCGCACCACGAACGACCTCGCCACAATTCAAGACCTCGTCGCAGCACTGTCCGGTCAAAGGAGATCAAACAATGCATGTGTTCATCGTGGAGGAACCGAGCGAGGCCGAGGCGAAGACACTGGACCTGGAGCGCCTGGGTCATTCCGTCGACGTCTTCCGCACCGGCGCCGAGCTCATGGCGGCGCACCACCACGACGCGGAGCTGGTCCTGCTCGACCTCGATCTCCCGGACACGGACGGCATCGAGCTCTGCCGCGAGATCCGGCGCGCGTGCGACACCCCGATCATCGCGATCGCCCGCGACGGATCGGAGCTCGACCGGGTGCTGGCGCTCCAGGCGGGCGCCGACGACTGCATCGACAAGAACATCGGCCGCCGGGAGCTCGTCGCGCGGATCGAGGCGATCCTCCGCCGGGTCGCGCCGCACCGGCGGTCCGGGCAGGCCATCGACCTGTCGCCCCTGCAGATCGACGCGGACACCCGCAAGGTGTTCCTCGCCGGCGAGCCGGTCGAGCTCACCGCGAAGGAGTTCGACCTGCTGCTCACCCTCGCGCAGCACGCCGGGAACACGCTCAGCCGCCGGGAACTCATGGCCGGCGTCTGGGGCACGAACTGGCCGATACCGAGCCGCACGATCGACACCCATGTCCGCAGCCTGCGGCGCAAGCTGCGGTCCAACGACTGGATCGTCACGATCCGCGGGGTGGGGTATCAGATGGGTCGACATCATCCCGGCCATCCGGCCTCGGCGCTCCCCCAGGGCGCCGAGACCGCGGTCGCCGAGCCCGTGGCTCCCCTCGCGAGCTGATACCCCCTCATTTTCCTTTCCCGCGAGGCCCGCCGGCCATAGGATCGAGCCGCTCGACGCACCGGCCCGACTCGTCGTCCCGCATCGGAGATCCGTCATGAGACCCGCTCGTCCTGCACTCCCCTCCCCCGCCCCCCGCCCCACCCCGCGCGCATGAGCACGGACGGCGTCCGCGTCCTGGAGTTTCCCGTCGACGACGACGCCGGCACCACCGACGTCGTCCTCGTCGAGGTGGCCGGTCCCGCCGAGGAGCTGGCCCCGGCGAGCGGCGGCGCGGGCGCCGTCGGCCGGGCCGCGCGCTCGGTCGCCGCCGCGCTCGACGCCGTCACCCCCACCGCCCACGCGGTCGCCCGCTGGGCCAGGGAGGCCGGGCCCGACGAGGTGACCGTGGAGTTCGGCCTGCGGCTCGGCGCGACGACGTCGGCCGTCATCACCAGCGGCACCTCCGAGGTGAACTTCGCGGTGACGATGACCTGGCGGACGGACCGGTGAGGCTGCGGGGACGCACCGAGTGGGAGTCCGCGATGGTCGCGTTCACGCCGCCGGGCGGCGGGGACGCGATCGGCTCGGGCTTCGTCGCGGGGCGCCGCCGGATCATCACGTGCGCCCACGTCGTCAGCGACGCGCTGGGCCTGGACCGCGCCACGGGCGCGACGGGCGAGATCCTGACCGTCACCTTCGCCCACCTGCCCGGGGCCCGGGCCGCGACGCGGGACGCCCGCGTGTCCCACTGGGACCCCGCGCACGACCTGGCCGGGCTCGACCTGCTGCCCGGCGAGGGACGGCCGCGGGGCGTGCGGCCGCTCCGGCTCGGACGCCACGTCGCCGACGCCGAGGTGTCCATGTTCGGGCACCCGCCCGCCGACAGCGGGGGCCGCTGGGTCCCGGCGACCCTCCGGGGCCGGGTCGCCGGCGGCCTCGTCCAGGTGGACACCGCCCCGGAGGCCACCCTCGCGCTGCAGCAGGGGTTCAGCGGCGGCCCGGCCGTCGTCGGCGGCCACGTGGTGGGCATGCTCGTGACCGCGGGCAGCGGCGGCCGCCGCGACGCCCGGGTGCTGCCCTACGAGACGCTGCGGTCGGCCCTCAGCCGGCCCAGCGCGTTGCGGGCCTCGGTCCGGGACGCGTTCTCCCGCTATCTCGCCCTGTTCCGGGGCGGGCCGGGATCGAAGGTCGCCGCCGCGACCATCGGCGCGGGGGTGCTCGCGCTGACCGTCGCCCTGGGCGTGCTGATCGGCGACGCGCTCCCGGGCGGCCCCTCGTCCCCCGGGGCGGGCCCGACCGTGGTGAGCGGGATCATGGCCTCCAAGGAGGACTACTTCAACGACGCCGAGGTGATCCGGCTCCTGGCGGAGCGCGGCTACCGGGTGGACGTGACCCGCCGCGGCTCCTTCGAGGTCGCGCAGGAGGTCATCGGCGGCGGGGAGTACGACTTCGCGTTCCCCTCGGGCCGCCCGCCCGCCAACCTGATCACGCAGGACCGCCGCTCCCGGGACCTGTTCGTCGGCAGCCGGTCGCTGTTCACCAGCCCGCTGGTCCTGGCCAGTTTCCGGCCGTACGCGGAGGCCCTGGTGGCCGACGGCGTCGCCACGCCCCGCGAGGGCCAGGACGACGAACCGCTCTACTACGACCTCGACGTCGACAAGTTCGTCGAGCTGGGCCTCGAGGGCCGCACGTGGGACGACATCGGGTTCGGCCGGACCCCCTCCGGCGAGGGCCGGCAGAACGGGAACGTGGTGCTGGCGCAGACCACCGGCGCGGGCCGGTCGAACTCCGCCGCGACCTACCTCGCCCTCGTGGCCTTCGTGGCGAACGGCGACACCGCCCCCACCCCCGGAGACGTCGCGGGCCTGGGCCGCCGGATCCGGCCGCTGTTCGAGGGGGCCGGCCTGCCGCAGCCGGGGATCCGCACCAAGTACTTCTCCGACGAGGGGCTGAGCCAGACCCCGGTGGCCGTGATCTACGAGCACCAGTACTTCGACTGGCAGGTCGGCCAGGCCCGGAACGAGGGGCTCGACCGCGAGCGCGTCCTGCTCTACCCGGACCGCGAGTTCATCACGGACCCCGAGCTGGTCTTCCTCACCGAACGCGGCAAGACGTTCGCCGAGGACGTGCTGGCCGAGGACCCGGAGCTGCGGCACCGGATGACCGAGCTCGGGTTCCGGGTCTACGTCGACGCGACCGCCGGCGCGAGCGGGACCGACCAGCTCTACGCCTACCTCGAGCAGCAGGGCGTCCCGGTGCCGCCGGACCCGGCGAGCCTGACCCAGGCGCAGTTCCCGGCCGACACCGGAGCGCTGACCGAGCTCATCGAGAACGCCACGAACTCGGAGGTCGAGAGGTGAGGTCACGACGGATCCGCCCGCACACAACCCCCGCCGTCACCCGCGCCGCCGCAGCCGCCCTCGCCGCCGCCCTGGCCCTGACCGCCGCGTCGTGCACCACCGCCCTGGAACGCGACGAGGCCGCCCTGCACGTCGTGGCCAGTTCCGAGCTCAGCGACCTGGAGCCGCTGCTGGCCGGCCTGAGCGAGGCCACCGGCGTCCGGATCGACCTCGAGTACATGGGCACGCTCGAGGCGACCCGCGTCGTGCTGGAGCAGCCGGACCGGTACGACGCCGCCTGGCTCGCCTCGGACGCGTACTTCCAGCTCCGTTCCGGCGACTGGCCGGAGGACCGGCCCCTGCCCCTGCGCGAGCCGATCATGAGCACGCCCGTCGTCCTCGGCCTGCGCCCGGAGGCCGCCGACGCCCTGCGCCGGACGGCGCCGGACCCCGACCACCTGTCGTGGGCCGACGTCGCGGACCAGGCCGCCGCCGGCACGCTGAGCTACGGCATGGCCGACCCCGCCCGGAGCTTCAGCGGCCTGGCGGCGATGGTGGGCGTCGCCACGGCGGCGGCCGGCACGGGCACCGCGCTGCGGGCCGACGACGTCGCCTGCAACCGGCTCGGCGGGTTCCTCGCCGGCCGCACGCTCGAGGCCCCGGACTCGCGGCGGCTCGCCGACGCCTACCGCGCGGACCCCGCCGCGGCGGACGGCCTCATCGGCTACGAGTCCGTGCTGCTGGGCCTGAACGAGCAGCTCGCCGAACCGCTGGAGATCATCCAGCCGCAGGACGGCATCGTCATGGCGGACTACCCGCTGATGCTGCTCGACCCGCGGCGGCGCACCGCGTTCGACGCCGTCGTCGGCCACCTGACCGCCCCGCGGACGCAACGCGAGCTCATGACCACCACCCTGCGCCGCCCGGTGGACCCGGAGGTGCCACGCCTGGACGTGCTGCGGGGCGAGCTCGGCAACGCGCTGTACTTCCCGGGCGACCCGGGCGTCGTCGACCAGCTCGTCGCCGCCGCGCGCGACGCCGGCCCCGGGACCACGGTCCTCGCGCTCGACTTCTCCCGCTCGATGCGGGGCGGGCGCATCGCCGAGCTGCGGGCCACGCTCGGCGGGCTGGCGGGCCAGGACCGGTCCGCGACCGGCCGGTTCGTGCGGTTCTACCGCGGCGAGACCGTCGTCGTGCTCCGCTTCGGCCGCGGCGTGCTCGAACGGCGGGAGTTCGCCGTCGACGACGCCGCCTCGCTGGCCGGGATCGAGGCCTTCGCGGCCGCCGACGAGTTCGACGGCGGCACCGCCGTCTGGTCGGCGCTCGAGGAGGCGTACGCGGTCGCCTCGGACGCGGTCGCGGCGGGCGACGGCCCGGTCACCGTCGTCCTGATGACCGACGGCGAGAACAACTCCGGGACCACGCCGGAGGCGTTCACCCGCCGGTACGAGGCCCTGCCCGCCGAGGTCCGCGCGGTCCCCGCCTACACCATCCGCTACGGCGACGCCGACCCGGCCGAGCTCACGCGCATCGCGGACCTCACCGGCGGCCGGATGCTCGACGCCGGCCCCGGCACCGACGACGGCGCCCTGCTGCAGGCCTTCCAGGAGACCCGGGGCTGCGGCGCGGGGTAGTGCTGCCGCGCGGCAGGGCTCGGCGCCCGGCCCTGCCCGGCGCCGGGCAGGGCGCACGAAGGCGGGGCAGGGCCCTCGTTCCCGAGAGCCCTGCCCCGTGCCCGCTACCCCGCGGAGGGGGTCACGCCTGCCTCGCGAGCCATTCCCCGTAGGCCGGGCCCGCGATGACCGCGTCCGGGCCCGGGGTGAGGAGGCCGTCGCGGAAGGCCTTGCCCATGGCGCCCGGGATGGGGAGCGGGACCGGGGCCGCGCCCTTGTTCTCCAGCGGCTTGGTCATGTCCCACAGCGTCGTCGTCCCGGGGCCCGCCACCTCGACGACGTCGCCGCCCCGGCTGCCCAGGGCGACCTCGGCGAGCACGCCCGCGACCGCGTCGACCGCGACCGGCTGGATCGTCATCGCGGGCACCAGCGCGATCGGCCCGAACTTCATCCGCTCCAGGTTCTGGCGCGGGTACTCGAACCACTGCGTCGAGCGCACGATCGTGAGGTTCGTGCCCTCCTCACGCGCGACCCGCTCCTGCTCGGCCTTGCCCGCGAAGTAGCCGTACTCCATGGCCAGGGGCAGGTGGCAGTTCACGATCGACAGCAGCACGTGCTTCGCGCCGAGCTTGCCCGCGGCCGTGGCCACGTTCCGCGCCGAGCGCGTGAAGAAGTCCACCGCGACCTTCCTGCTGGTCGTGAAGTGGCCCGTGGCCTCGATGATCGCGTCCGCCTCGCCGATCGACGCGGCGGCGTCGTCCGTCAGGACGTCGAACCCGGTCGCGCGGGACAGCCGCACCACCTCGGCCCCGCGCTCGGTCAGCGCCCGCTCGAACGCCTCGCCGGAGAATCCCCCGCCGATGACCGCAACTCTCATGCCGCTCTCCCTTGTTCTCGCACCGTGCTTCACACCGGTTCGTACGTGTCGTCGGCCTCGCCGCCGGCCCCGAGCGCCTCGTGCAGGCGGGCGGCGATCTGCTGCACGGTCAGGTTGTCGCCGAACGCCGACATGTCGAGCCCGACCCCGAGCTTCCCACCGATCTCCGAGATCAGCGACGTGCGGGTGACCGAGTCCACGCCGTACACCCCGACCGGCGTCTCCCGGTCGACGTGCCCCCGCGCCACCATCATCTTGTCCTCGAGCAGCCCGGCGACCAGGTCCTCGAGCTCCTCCCGCGTCCGCGCGGCCGTCATGTCCTTCTCCTGGGTCATGTCATCCCCTCTCGGGCCACGTGTGCAGTGGCGTGATCGAACCGGTCGCCAGCAGGTCCCGGCAGCGCGTGCGCTGCACCTTCCCGCTGGTCGTCTTCGGGATGAGGCCGCGCCGCAGCGCGACGCCGCGCAGCCGCCCCGGGTAGGTCTGCGCGGCCGCGCGCACGACGCTCTTGATCAGCGCCTCGAGGTCCCCGGCCGACGCCGACGACGCCGCCTCGAACGCGAACACGACGTCCCCGCCGGCGTCCTGGAACACCGCGACCGTCGTGCCGTCGAGCTCGGCCACCCGAGCGGTGACGTCGGCCTCCAGATCGGACGGGAAGTAGTTCTCGCCGCCCGCGATGATGAGGTCCTTGAGCCGGTCGCAGATGAAGACCTCGCCGTCGTGCAGGAACGCGATGTCGCCCGTGCGCAGGTAGCTGCGCCCGTCGATCCGCGTGCCGAACGTGGCCTCGGAGACCTCCGGCTTCTTCCAGTAGCCGCGCGCGTTCGAGCGCCCGGCGACCGCCAGCTCGCCCACCCGGTCCTCGCCGAGCACCACGGCGTCGTCCAGCGCGAGGATCACCACGTCGCTGTCGTCGATCGGCCGGCCGCAGCCGACCAGCGGCGCCCGTCCGGACGCCGGCTCGACGGGGACGACGACGCCCTGGGCGAGCTGGGCCAGGTCCACCGACAGGACCGTGCGCGCCTGAACCGGCGCGTTCACCGCGACGCAGACGGTCGACTCGGCCAGCCCGTAGCCCGGCCGGAACGCCGTGCTGCGAAACCCGTACGGTGCCATGGCCTTCTCGAAGGCCACCATCGTCGACTCCCGCACCGGCTCGGACGCGTTGCCCGCGGTCCGCCAGCCCGACAGGTCGGCGTCGAACGACTCCGCGCGCTCCAGCGCCTGGAGGCACGTGCGGTACGCGAAGTCCGGCGCGGCCGACCACACCTCGCCGCGCCCCGAGATCGCCTCCAGCCACAGCAGCGGGCGCCGGATGAAGTCCGTGGTGTGGATCTTGACCACGCGCGCGCCGGTGACGACCGGCTGGATCACCATCGAGCACAGGCCCATGTCGTGGTACGACGGCAGCCAGGCCACGATGTCGGTGCTGGCGGTCACGTCGCACCGCGAGCCCATCTCGCGCTGGTTGATCACCAGGTTGGCCTGGCTGATCTCCACGCCCTTGGGGTCCCCCGTGGAGCCGGACGTGTACTGCAGCAGCACGATGTCGTGCGGGTCGCGCGCGACCGGCTCGGCCGGGCCGGGCCCGTCGTCGCCGGCCGGCTGCCGGGCCACGGCCGGGTCCAGCGCGCGGACCCCGGTCCGCTCGGCGACGAGGGCGACCTCGTCGGGCGGGGACACGATCACGCGCGCGTCGCAGTCCGCCAGGATGCTCTCCACGCGGCGCAGCTTGTTGGACGCCACCGAGGGCATCTTCGGCAGCGGCACCGCGATCATGCCCGCGGCGACGCACGCGAAGAACGCTCGCTCGAAGTCGAGCCCGGACAGCGGCGGGATGACGACGCGATCGCCCGGCTCGGCCACCTCGCGCAGGGCCGCGGCGAGCCGCAGGGACTGCTCGCGCAGCTCGGGCGCGGTCATGGAGTCGACGACGGTGTTGTCGGCGTCGACGGCCTCGTAACGAACGGGGTTGTACTCGTTGAGGTACTCGAACAGCGTCAGGCGCTCAGCGCTCATCGTCACCTTCCTGGTCCTCTTCCTGTGCGTCGTCGTGGAACTCGTGGCGCTCGAGCCAGGCCCCCAGGCCGCCGAGGCCGGAGATGACCCAGGTCGCCGTCGACAGCAGGGACAGGTTCATCCGCTGCTCCGTGATCGCCAGCACGGGCACGCCCGCCAGGTACGCCTGGTACATCTCCATGGCGGTGCCCATGCTCGGCGTCGTGCCCGGCAGATAGGCGATCACCAGGTCGCACTCCGCCGCGAGCGCCGTCATCTCCCGGAACGCGCCGCGGATGCGCTGCACGTCCGCGCCGAGCGCGTCGAGGTCGACGCGCTCGGCGCCGAGCTGCGCGGCGAGCGCCGCGAACTCGTCGGGCCGGGCCGCCATCCCGGCGACGAGCTCCTGGACGGGCCTGCCGGGGTCGAGGCACTCGGCGTCCGGGAAGCGCGCGAGGACGGCGTCCCGGATGACGTCGCGGTAGGTCTGGTCAGCGATGTCGAGGCCGTTGCCGGCGCCCTGCATGGTGCCGGCGACGAACACGCGGGGGCCGGTCGTGGCGCCGGTCGTGGCGCCGGTCGGGTGGCCGCTCATTCCGGGTCCAGCTTGTACGGGTCGATCGCGACGGCCGGGTCGGCCTTCTTCCGGTACAGCTCGGACGCCTCGACGAGGTGCTCCTCGATCTCGATCCGGGTCAGGCCGGTGTTCGCGGTGACGCTCTCCCAGACCGGCCCTGAGGCGTCCGACGACGCCGGGCGGCTGACGCCCTGGTTGTCCCTGGTCCACAGGTCCGCGACCCCGAAAACGGTGTCCTGCCAGCCGCGCAGCGGCAGGATGACCTCGGCCGTGTCGGTGAGCTCGTGGTTCAGGGTGCGGATGGACAGGCTGGTCTGCTCGGGGTGGGTGAGGTGGATGTCGGCGTCGAAGGCCGACAGGTCCCGCGAGATCGCCCCGGTCGAGGCGAGCTCGAAGAAGCGGTTCACCACGTAGTGCCGGCGGGTGGGGCTGTACCGGCGGTACTCCAGGGCGAGGACGTACCCGTCGTCGCGGGTGCGCACCGTGCCGGTCAGGATGGAGTCCTTGCGCGCGCCGTCGTCGTCGTACCGGGTCTGGACGGCCGGCGACGTGACGGTGAGCTCCCCGGCCTCGCGGAGCGCCGCGAGGTCGAAGACGAGCGGCTCGCGGTGCAGCAGGTAGGGGTCGAGGACCACCAGGGACTCGCCGTCGTCGAAGACGGCGGCGAGGTGGCGGCCCGACTTGAGGTAGACGGGGTCAGGGGCGCCGGCCGCGATGGCGCGGTCGGCGGCGTCGATCGTCTGGAAGAGGCAGGCGGCGCCGAACCGTGGGTCGGGCGTGTCTCCGGCGACGAACGTCTGGAACTGCGACGCGCTGTTGTACGGCATGGCACGCAGCGATTCGGTCAGTGCGGTGTCGTAGAGGCTGGTCAACGCGGGGCGTCCCTTTCGTGTGTGCTGCTCGTGGGTGAGGCAGCCGGGTGTGCGTCCGGGTCAGATGAAGCGCTGGTCGAGCGCATGGGCGGCCAGGACCTTGTTCTCGCCGAGCAGCTCGCGCAGCTCGTTGCGGCGGATCTTCCAGGTCGAGGTGCGCGGCAGGTCGGCCCAGGGCATGACGACGGGCTCGGCCAGGGCGGGCAGGTCGCGCGTGATCTCGGTCCAGTGGTCGCGGTCGAACGCGGTGCCGTCCCGCATGGCGACGACGGCGAGCGGGGCGTCGTCGCCGTTCGCGAGGACGACGACCTCCTCGGCGTCGGGGATGCGCTCCAGGAGGGTGGTCTCGATCTCGATGGCGCTGGAGTGCTCGATGCGGTCGACGCCGCGGTCCAGGAAGTGGATGCGGCCGAGGAGGTCCTTGGTGCCGTAGTCGCCGGTGTTCCACCAGTCGCCGTCGCGCTTGTCCTGCCAGCGGTCGGTGTCGCCGAGGTAGTCGACGCAGACGGAGGTGGCCTTGACCATGAGGATGCCGGGCGTGCCGCGGGGCTGCTCGCGCATCGTGACCGGGTCCACGACCTTGACCTTGGCGATGCCGGGCCACGGGATGCCGAGCCGGTTCATGTGCGTGCCGGTGCCCTGGGCGCCGGGCCGGAGGCTGCGCTTGGTGTAGATGCCCAGCGCGATGGGGCCGACCTCGCTCTGGCCCCAGCTGTGCCCCCACATGAGGGCGGGGTTGCGGGAGGCCTCCACGAAGGGGCGCGCGATGGAGCTGTGCATGGTGTCGAAGGTGTTGATGTACATCCGCACCTGGCCGAACAGCTCGGGGCGGCGGCGCACGATCGGCACCCAGTGCTGGTAGACGTTCGGGGTCGCCTCGACCGTGGTGGGCCGGTGCCGCTCGAACATCCGCTCGGCCACGGCCGCGGAGTGGTCGCCGACCATGACGATGTTCGCGGGCGCCCAGCGGAACTGGGCGATCATGAACGGGTAGGCACGCGAGTGCGCGAACGAGATCGAGGTCAGCACGGTGTCGCGGTGGTTGCTGACCCCGCCGGGGATCGGGAGCAGCTCGACGCGCGTCCCGGCCCGGTTCGTGTCGGCGGTGTGCACCACGAGCTTGGGCGTGCTGGTCGTGCCCGAGGTGTGGGTGACCATCATCGGCTCGTCGTCGGGGCGCAGGTTCACGGCCGGGGTGGCCGCGCCGGAGAAGTCGGCGATCCGGGCGGTGCGGACGGACGTCGCGGGGATCGGGTCCGCGCCGAGCACGACGTGCGGGACGTGGGCGAGCGGGTAGTTCTCGACGCGGCTGATCTTCTCCAGGGCCCCGGTGCCGATCACCACCACGGCGGGTTCGAGCTTGCCGAGCATGATCGCGATGTCGTCCGGCCGGTTCAGGGCCGAGATCGTCGCCGGGAGGCCGCCGATGCGGGCGGTCGCCGCGGCGAGCAGCTGGATGTCGAGGTGGTTCTCCTTGACGATGCCGACGCGCGAGCCGCGCTCGACCCCGGCGGCGGCGAGCCACGCGGAGGTGTCGGCCACGAGGGTCGCCAGCGCCGCGGCGTCGAACGAGGTGCCGAGACCGGGGGCGATGTCGGCGGGGCGGTCCGCGTGGACGACGGTCCGGTGGCCGCGTTCGGCCTGCCAGTCGTAGAGAACGCCGATGTTCTTGGGGGGTGTCATCGGGCAGTGCTTCCTTCCGCTTCACATGGTGCTGGGGGGGGGAAGTGCGGTGGTGCTGGGGTGTTGGTGGTGCTGGGGTGCGGATATCCGGTCTGGGGGGCCGGCTACCGCACGGTGGTCTCCGGGCGGTGCACGGTGACGACGAACTCGATCGAGCCGCGCATCCGCCGGTGGAGCTCGTCGTCCCCGAACCGCCCGATCGCCCAGGCGAACAGGTGGCCGAGGTACAGGTGGTAGAGCAGGTCCGCGACGGCGTCGGCCTGCTCGGCGTCGGTGCTGAACCGCAGCATCGCCGCGCGTGCCTCGGCGCAGAGACGGTCGCCGAGCAGGTTCAGCGTCCGCGTGCGGTCCCCGGCGTGGATGAGCGCGGCGCCGTAGTGGCGCGCCAGCTCGCCGTTGTCGAGGAACATGTCGAGGAACGGGCCGACGACGGCGCACAGCGCGTCGGTGAGGTCGTCCGGCGGCGCCACCGGAGGCAGCTCTGCGGCCTTCTGGTGGATCTCGGCGATCCAGTCGCTGAAGACCTCGACGAGCAGGTGCTTCTTGTCGCCGATCGCCATGACGGTGCCGACGCTGACGCCGGCGTCGGTGGCGATCTGCCGGATGCTCGTGCCCTCGAAGCCGTGCTCGCCGAACAGGCGCGCGGCGACGAGGAGCACCTGCCTCCGGGTCGCCTCGCGCTGGGCCGCGCGGCCTTGCGGCTGAACCTGTTCACTGAACACGTTCAGGGAACCTATTGGAGCGCAGAGCAGTAACGGGAGCACATCTCACGATATGAGATGGTGTTGCGCTCGCGGCATCAGTGTGAATATTCCTTTTCACCCGAATGAACGATGCGCCTCCGACGGCCCCGTCCACTCCTCGTTCGGTTCCCGCGGGTCCCCGGGCAGCAGCGTGCCCACCCAGGCGTCACGGCGCCTGCCGCGCTGCAGCCCGTACCGGCGGATCGTGCCCTCGACGCGGAACCCGAGGTTCCAGGCCACGCGCCGCGAGGGCCAGTTCCCGGTGTACGCGACCCACTGCAGGACGGCGAGCCCCAGCCCCTCCGGATCGAAGGCCCAGTCCACGACCAGCCGGCCGGCCTCCGTGGCAAGGCCCTTGCCCCGCGCGGCGGGCGCGGTCCAGAAGCCCAGCTCGGCGCACTGCTCGTGATCGGGCGATCCCGCGCGCCCCTCGAAGTGGACGCCCACCATCCCGAGCAGCGGCCCGTCGGCCGTGCCGGCCTCGCGGACCGCCCAGTTGTACGCGCTGCCCCGGCTCCAGCCCTCCGGGACGAACCGCTGCACGAAGACCTCCGCGTCCTCGCGCCGGTACGGCGACGGCACCACGGTCCAGTCCGCGATGGCGGAGTCCTGGCAAGCCAGCATGATCGCGTCGATGTCACGGACCGTGGGCACGGACAACCGGACGGACTCGTTGGCGAGGACAAAGGGTTCCACGCGCCTACTCTGCCACAGCAACGCGGACTGACCTGCGAGGTTATCGGGTGACGCCGGTCGCGGGAACCCCGCGACCGACGTCACCCTGCCCTCAGGCGTCGCGCCGGCGGAACCCCAGCAGCAGGACGCTCCCGGCCGCCACCGCGGCCGCGGCGATCGCCATGAGGAGGCCCAGCGGGATGCCGGTCGCGGCGAGCGGAGGCTCCGGCGACGGCGTGGGATCCGGCGACGGAGTGCCGTCCGGACCGTCCGGCGGCGTCGGGCTCGGTGCCGGTGTCGGATCCGCGCTGCCGGACGGCGACGGGCTCGGCGTCACCGTCGGACCGGGCGACGGCGTCGCGGTCGGACCGGGCGAAGAGGTCGGGCTCGTGCTGGGCGACGGCGTCGGTGACGGTGTGGGGGTCACGCTCGGCGACGGCGACGGGCTCGGCGTGGGGCTCGTGCTGGGCGTGGGCGTGGGTGACGGCGTCGGGCTCACGCTCGGCGACGGCGACGGGCTCGGCGTCGGGCTCGTGCTGGGCGTGGGCGTGGGTGACGGCGTCGGGCTCACGCTCGGCGACGGCGACGGGCTCGGCGACGGGCTCGTGCTGGGCGTGGGCG